>NZ_JAPEOB010000001.1:0-1200000 GCF_026341775.1 Streptomyces sp. NBC_00654
TTCTCGCCACTCGTTCGATCACCGGGAACGGATGCACGGCCGCCCTGCCGTGCACCGGCGGCTGCCCGAAGAGGCAACGCGTCAGCCCCGTACGAACCGTCCGGAGGTGCCCCCGCCCTCGCCCGCGCACACTCCGCCCAACCGTGGCCGCGCCCGGCACCCTGACAGGCACCACGTCCGGGCAACCGAGGGCTGGCGGGAGGGTCGGGGAGTGAAGGCGGTTCCGGAGAAGGCCCCCACGACACCGACCCGTACCGACACCGTCTCCTGCACGGACCGGCCCCCCGCTCCTCCGTCCCGGGCCCCGTCCCCGGACCGCCGTTCGCTCCAACGCCTGCAACGGGCGGCCGGGAACCGGGCGGTCTCCCGCCTGGTGGCCCAGCGCTACACGGCCCCGGTGAAGCCGTCCCCGGCCCAGGCCCCGGGTTTCCGGGCGGTCAAGGCGGACGTGGCGGCGAAGAGGACACGGATCGCCGTTCACCCGCCCGCGGCTGCGGAGTCGAAGGCATCGCAGGACGCGGCCGTGGCGCCCCCGGACGACAAGGAGGCGCAGGGCAAGGCGGCGAACGCGGAGAAGATGAATGCCGCGAAGCCGGGGGAGTTCGACAAGAAGGCGTTCGTCGACGCGGTGAACAAGGCGATCGACGCGCAGGCGCCGAAGAACCTGGACGAGGCGGACAAGTTCTCCAAGTCGGGGAAGGCCGACAAGGTCAAGGACGAGGTCGACGGGAAGGTCACCGACGGCAAGGAGTCCTCGGCCAAGGACATCGACACGGCGACGAAGGCCCCGCCCGACACCTCGGCCGCCAAGGACAAAGAGGTCACCCCCCTCACCCCGGACCAGCCCCCGGCGAACCCGGGCGCCCCCTCGGCGTCCGACGCGATCCCGGCGAAGCAGCCGGCCTCGGTCACGGACTTCTCCGAAGGCCCGGCCGCCAACGACCAGGCGATGGCCGACGCGGAGATCACCGAGGAGCAGCTCGCCAAGGGCAACGAGCCGGAGTTCGACGAGGCGCTCTCCGCCAAGAAGACGGCCGAGACGGACTCCGCGAAGGCACCGGCGAAGAGCCAGGCTGCGGAGAACCAGCAGCTTTCCTCGGCGAAAGAGGGCGCGGCGGCCTCCGGCGCCCAGGCGATGACCGCCCTGACCGCGACCCGCGCCTCCGCCGGGAAGCAGGTCGACGGCGGCAAGGGTGACACGAAGTCCAAGGACGAGAAGAAGCGCACCGAGGTCACGGCGAAGCTCCAGAAGGTCTACGACGGGACGAAGAAGGACGTCGAGGAGACGTTGTCCGGCCTGGACAAGAAGGTCGACGCGGCGTTCACCTCGGGCGAGAAGGCGGCCCGGGACGCATTCACGGCGGACCACAAGCGCCGGATGAAGAAGTACAAGGACAAGCGCTACTCGGGCTGGACGGGCAAGGCCCGCTGGGTGAAGGACAAGTTCGCGGGCCTTCCGAAGGAGGCGAACAACCTCTACCAGGAGGCCCGCAAGCTCTACGTGTCCCAGATGCAGACGGTGATCTCCGCCATCGCCGACCTCATCGGTACGGAACTGGGCAAGGCGAAAGCCCGCATAGCGAAGGGCCGCACCGAGCTCAAGGCGGAGGTGGACAAACTTCCCGCGGACCTCAAGCAGTTCGGCGAGGAGGCGGCGAAGGACTTCGCCGGGAAGTTCGAGGACCTGGAAGCCACGGTCAACGAGAAGTCCGAACAGCTCGTCCAGGACCTGGCCAACAAGTACACCGCGGCGCTGAACAAGATCGACGAGGAGATCAAGAAACTCCAGGAGGCCAACAAGGGCCTGATCGACAAGGCGATGGACGCGATCGTGGGCGTCGCCAAGACGATCAACGAGCTGAAGAACCTCCTGTTCGGCATCCTCGCCAAGGCCGGCTCCGCGATCATGAAGATTCTCAAGGACCCCATCGGGTTCCTCGGCAACCTGGTCAAGGCCGTCGGCGCCGGCCTGAACCTCTTCCTCACCAACATCGCCGAGCACCTGAAGACCGGCGTCGTGTCCTGGCTCCTGGGCACCGCGGTCAAGGCGGGCCTCGAACTCCCCGCGAAGTTCGACCTCAAGGGCATCATCCAGCTCATCGGCTCACTGCTCGGCCTGACCTGGGACAACATCCGCGCCCGCGTCACCCGCAAGGGCGTCCCCGAAGAAGCGATGACCGCCGTCGAAACGTCCGTCCCCGTAGCGAAGAACCTCGCCCGCGAGGGCCCGGCCGGCGCGGTCAAGGAAATCCAGGCCGAGGCCGGCGACCTCAAGGCCACGATCCTGGAAAAGCTGACGAGCTACCTGATCCCCACGGTCATCATCGCGGGCATCACCTGGATCCTCTCCCTCCTCAACCCGGCCTCCGCCTTCATCCGCGCGGTCAAGGGAATCATCGACATCGTCACGTTCATCGTGACCCAGGGCGCCCAGATAGCCGACTTCGTCAACGCGGTCCTGGACGCGGTCATCGCCATAGCCAACGGCGGCGCCGCAGGCGTCCCGAAGCTGGTGGAAGCCGCCCTCGCCACCAGCATCCCGTTGTTGATCGGATTCCTGGCCTCACTGCTGGGCATCGGCGGCCTCGCCAACAAGGTGAAGAGCGTGTTCCACGCGGTGTCCCGGCCTGTCAACAGGGCCATCGACAAGATCGTCGACTTCATAGCGAAGAAGGGCAAGGCGCTCTGGAGCAAACTCAAAGAGAAGAGCGGCGGCGATGACGGAAAGACCTCGAAAACCTCACCAGATGATGGAAAGAACAAGGATAGGAACACATCCAACCACCCGAAGAAGCGAGACGAGAGCCGAGAGCAACCATTACGTTTACCGAAAAAGTCTTTCACATCCAAAGACGGCGAAGGGCACACACTCGCTTTCTCTGGGAACAAGCCAAGAGCGAAGCTCATGATGCACAGCGCCCCTCGCCCTGTGGGCAAATTCCTCGACGATTGGCACGCGGCGATCGAAGCCAGTGACGAACCCCGGAAGCGAGAAGTTCAAAGTAAAGCACATAAGGAAGCAGACGAAAGTTTCGAAGAAGTCAAGGGGGCGCAAATCGCCTTGGATAACAGTACGGGCGTGGCGCGGCAGAGTAATCTTTCGGACCTGATAGACCAACTCGAAAGCTTGGCCAGATGTCTCGCCATGTATGACCCCAGCCTGGGAGAGCCAATACCAGCGCCCGTACTTCCACCGTTCGTGAATTACGTACGAGCAGTCAAATTCACTGGGCACTACATCAACAAAACGCTGACGGGCACACCATCTCCCAGCCATAAGGGGAAGCTTAGGGGCTGGGACCACGTGGAAAACGTGGGACTCAACAAGGGAAAAAACAACACCGCCTGGGTCAAGATGCACCTCCTTCCGGATTTTCTTGGCGGCCACGCCACCGACTCGAATCTAGTACCGGCTCGCGGATTCACAAACAATCCACTATTCTTTACAAGCGCCGAAAATCCGGCAAAAAAGGAACTCGATAACAACAGCGAGAAGATCATCTGGTATCGGATAAATGAACTCACTTTTCACACGAGTCCCGATGGACGTTTTCCCGATGACGCGTTTCCGAATACTATCGCTGTCGAATGGGGAGGGTACGAGTGGAAGCAGGGAGCCTGGCACCCCAAGGACGCCAGCGGGTCTTTCTCCGACGACCAAGATGTGCCGACGATAATACGCCTACGAATAAACAAGGAAGGCGCTAAAGAGATCAGACAATGGCTCGCCCTGCCGGACAACAAGGGGAACCGAAAGATAGCAAGGGAAATAAAAAAGGGACGTCCGTACTCAGGCATCACCGACTTGACGATGCGGTTCCCGGACCACGCAAACATGTTTACCAAACTCGAATCCCACGGACTGATCCGCTGGGATTTGTGAGTCGAGCTGAACCCGCCGCTATTCGATTCAGATAGGGCAGGAATCTATGATATTGGAGTACGAGGTCAAGCTGCTCAGCATGGTCGAAGAAATCAAAAACTGCAACACGATTCAAGTGCTGGGGAGTGAAAATGGACCACTAGGCGAGTTCCTTGGCGGCGCCGATAGCGCCTTCCGAACGCTTTATCGACTGAAAGGTATAGAACTCGACCCATCAATGAAGCGGTCGTTTCACCGCCACAACGGATTAGGGATATACTGGCGCGGCACAGGCGAGCAGGAGTCATTGGCTGGCGAGTTCCGCCTAGTGCAAATCCTTGACGCCATAATAGGAGGTGCCCCGAAATGGTTAACCCAGGAAGGATGGCCGGAGGGGGACATTGCACTTCATTCAGATTTTCGTATATTTGACAGCCAATTCATGGGTGGAGTTGGAACATTCGCTGCACTCCGAATGCAGAGCGGCGCCCAGAATCCAGAGGTCTGGTATTTCAATGTCACCTATGGTAGCCTCAAGCTGGACATAGGGTACGCGGACTATATGGACTACCTCCTGTTGACTCGCGGAATTTATTACTGGCAATATTTATTTTCCGAAATACCGGCCGAGCACTACAATTTCGAGACGATCGGCTCGGAACTTGAGAAGTCGATTGACTTTCTGGAAGAGAAATTCCCGGAAAGCGACTACAGCGAACTCAGGTCGCGCCTAGCTGTACGAATCGCCCGACATCGTTCTCATTGAGATCTCGGACGTTCTTCGAGACGCCAAGAATGGCCCTTAATCAAGATCACGGGCTCGACGAACTTTCCTCCCAGGACCTCGAATGCTTCGCGGATACCCTGAGCGGCCACCTGTCGATCGACAGTGCCCAGGGCATCGAGCTCCCCGGCCTTGGCACCTCTGATCCAGACATCCATCTCGGTCCGGGTGAAGAAGACCACCCCCGCCCCAGGATCGTTACTGTTGCGGACAGCTAAGCGACCGTCGTTCAACGGTGCGGCCTCCACCCAGGCTCCTTGATCGCCACTGATGCTGGACCCCCGCATGAGGCCGCAGCCAACTCATGGAACTGGCCCACAGTTTCGGCGTTGGTCACGTGCAACCCTTCGCAAGCTTTCACACCAACGCGAGCGACTCGTACGGGCTCAGAGCTAGCGCGGCCAAGTGCTCGAAGGCCACACTATGGGCATCGATCTCGTGAGCCTCTTCGAGATACAGCGCCCCCGCCCGGTGCTCCACGTAGGCAATGCCCGGGTTGGCAGGCCAAGGAACCGCAGGATCTGGAACGGCCGCCGGCCATGCCGGGGTGCGCGCCGTGCGAGTACGGAAGGACCTGCACCATGCTCTCAGGAACTCGGTGAACGAGAGGATGGCTAAGAAGACATCTCATTTGGCTAACTCGGTAGAGTGGTTGGTCATGGTGGGGATCGTTGAGCGGTTGGTGCCGGACGAGTTGTGGGAGTTGTTCCAGCGGGTGGTGCCGGAGGCGCCATCACGGCCGCAGGGTGGTGGCCGGCGTCGGCACGGCGACCGGGAGGTGCTGGCCGCGATCGTGTTCGTGGCTACGTCGGGTTGTACCTGGCAGCAGTTGTCTTCCGCGTCGTTCGGCCCGTCGGGTGCTACCGCTCATCGGCGCTTCTCCGAGTGGTCAAAAGCCAGGGTGTGGGCCAAGCTCCACCGTCTGGTCCTCGATGAACTCGGTGCTCGCGGAGAGTTGGACTGGTCGCGCTGCGCGATCGACTCGGTGAACATGCGGGCCTTGAAAAGGGGGACCTGACAGGTCCGAATCCTGTCGATCGGGGCAAGTACGGCTCGAAGATCCACCTCATCACGGAACGATCGGGTCTGCCCCTGTCCGTCGGTATCTCAGCGGCGAACCTGCACGACAGCCAGGCCCTCATCCCTCTCGTGAAAGGAATACCGCCGATCCGCTCGCGCCGCGGACGCCGACGGCGCAAGCCGGGAAAGCTGCACGCCGACAAGGGCTACGACTACGCCCACCTGCGGCTTTGGTTACGCCAGCGTGGCATCACCCACCGCATCGCCCGGAGGGGAATCGAGACCTCGCAGCGACTCGGCCGCCATCGCTGGACCGTCGAACGCACCATGGCCTGGCTTGCCGGATGCCGACGCCTTCACCGGCGTTATGAACGCAAATCTGACCACTTTCTCGCCTTCACCAGCATCGCCTGCACTCTCATCTGCTACCGCAGGCTCGCTTACTGATGTGAGTGTCCAGCAGGTTCACCGCCAAGTCGTGGGCATAGTAATTGGCCATGTCCAAGGGGGTGCGGCCATCTGGGTCTGCCAGTTCGGGGTCCGCCCCGAAGGCCAGCAGAACAGCAGTGGTATGCACGGACAACGGCTGAGCACTCTGTAGGGCGCCATCACCCTCCGCATCAATCGCGTGTGTCAGCAGTGTCATGTTGCCGAGGACCTCATCGGGATCGGCACCCTCGGCCAGCAGGCGGGCCAGGGCTTCCGCATCCTCGTGCTCAACTGCGTGATGGGCAGGTGTCCAGTAGTCGCTCACCAGCACATTCAACAGCGGCCGAAGCCTATCTACCAGCGACTATCCACCCCGTCAGCCGCCAATTGAGATGACTTCTAAGTGGCGGCGGGAGGGGCTGGCCTTCGACGATCGGGCAGAGGTCGTTGATGTCCATGGTGGCTTGCGGATGAGCCTGCGCTCGCCGAGGCCGAACTGAGGTACTTCAGCCTGGGCAGGACGACCCGCCCAAGGCTGATCTGGACGTGCCCCGCGTCTCACGACCGGTAGCGGATCAGCTGTCACGCATCGACCACCCGCACAGGCAGCGTCTTCAACCCGTTGATGAAGTTCGACACCAGGCGGCGCGGTGGAGCCGCGGGGCGGAGTGCGTCTGGCGGCAGGACGCGGCACATCTCCTCGTACAAGACACGCAGCTGCAAGCGCGCGAAGTGCGCGCCCAGGCAGACGTGGGGGCCGCCGCCGAAGGAGATGTGCGGGTTCGGGGAGCGGGCCAGGTCCAGGGTGAACGGGTCGGGGAAGACACGTTCGTCGTGGTTGGCCGAGGCGTGGAAGACGACCACCTTGTCGCCGGTACGGATGCGCGTGCCGGCCAGAGTCGTGTCCTGGCGAGCGGTGCGGCGGAAGGACAGGACCGGGGGATGGCGGCGGAGCAGTTCGTCCACAGCTGTGGCGAACCCGGCCTCGCCGTCGCACAGGCTCCGGTACGCATCCGGATGCTGGGCCAGGAGGTGCAGGCCGCCGGGGGCCGCGCTGCGTACCGTGTCGTTCCCCGCCACCACGAGCAGGAAGAAGAACATCTCCAGTTCGGGCGCGGTCAGTTCGGGGTCGGTGGCGAGGGCTGTCATCACATCGTCGGCAGGGTACTGACGCTTGTGTGCGGCCAGCTCGTGCGCGTAGTCGAACATGTCGCGCAGCGACGCCGGGGAGCGCGGATTGACCGGTTTGCCATCCGGGCCGAGTACCTGCGTCCCCGCCTCGTCGGGATCCTGGTAGCCGATGACGCGCTGGGTCCAGTGAAGGAGCAGACCCCGGTCGGTGGCGGGCACTCCGAGCAGGTCGGTGAGGTTGAGCAAGGCGTAGTCGTCGGTGACGCGGGCGACGAGGTCGCAGGTACCGTCGCCGCGCCGGGCCTCGGTGACCGCCCCCGTGAGCAGGGAACGGGCCCGCTCCCGGACAGCCTCCTCGAAACGGTCCACGCGCCCGGGGGTGAAGGCGCGGCTGACGAGCGTACGCAGTCGCCGGTGGTGCGGGGGGTCCTGGTTGAGCATCATGCGGCGGATGAACGGCAGGTCGGCGGGGTCCGGGTCGCGGATCTGGGTGGCACCGAGGTACGAGGAGTACGTGGACGAGTCCTTCAGGACCCGGACGACGTCCCGGTGCCGGGTGACCGCCCAGAAACCGGGGCCCGCAGGCCAATCCAGTACCTCCGGCTCCTCCTGCCACGCGACGGGGTGGTGATCGCGCAGGTGGCGGTAGCGGTCGTGGGGGATGCCCCGCGCGTACTGCCTCGGGTCGAAGACGTCCGGTGCGGGGGTTCGGGGGCTGGACCCGCTCACGCCCGTACCTCGAACAGCGCCCGCACTTCCTCGGCCGTGAGTTCGAACTGTCGCTCCCGGAGTCGGGTGCGGCAGTACTCCATGGTTCGGCCGACGAAGGCATCGAAACGGCTCACCACGTCGTGAGCGAGCCGGAGGGCCGGCTCGTCCGGCGGGGCGGCCGGCTCCATCACCAGGCTCACACCGGCCGGGTCCGCGCCTGCCGGCTCCGGAAAGTACCCGGTCCAGCAGGCCAGTGACGGAGGGCTCTCCGTCCGCACCAGTGCGAGCCCGGCGATATGCAGGGTCGCGGGCAACCCGGCTCCAGGGCCGCGCTCTTCAACGCCGGGCTCCACCGCGCGGGCCTCCACCGCGCCGCGCTCTTCGCCTCCCGAGCCGCCCGGTGGTGCACAGTTGTCGGACATCGGCCCAGGCTAACCTGGGCCCACAACGTCATCGAGTGGTGTGGTCAGGTTCCCAGGCCGGCATCTCGTGCCAGCAGTGCGGCCTGCACCCGGTTCTCGCAGTCCAGCTTGGTCAGGATCCGGCTCACATACGATTTGACTGTGGCCTCGCTCATATGGATCCGCTGCCCGGCGTGAGCGTTGGACAGGCCCTCACCCAGCAGCGCCAGGACCTCCAGCTCGCGGTTGGTCAGCGAGTCCAGCCGGCGGCGGGCCTGCTCGGCCCGGTGAACGCTCTGGCTGGACGCCAACGAGTCCACGACACGGCGGGTGGCACCCGGCGACAGGTACGCGTCTCCGGCCGCGGCGGCCCGGACCGCGCGGATGAGTTCCGCGGGCGCCGAGTCCTTGAGCAGAAAGCCCACGCCGCCCCCGGTCAGTGCGCGCAGTACGTTCTGCTGTTCCCCGAAGGTTGTCAGGATCAGCACCCGCGTGTCAGGCACGGTCCGTTGCAGCTCGGCCAGCGCCGTCAGTCCGTCCATGACCGGCATCTGGATGTCCAGCAGCACGACGTCCACGCGGTGGGTCCGGGCCAGTTCGACCGCCTCACGGCCGTTCTCCGCCTCGCCGACGACTTCGATGTCGTCGGCGGAGGAGAGAATCATCCTGACGCCTGCCCGGATGAGCGGCTCGTCATCCGTGACGAGAACCGTGATCATGAATCCCCTGCGCGGTCCTGGAGTGTCTGCCTGCGGTCACTCGCCATCATCCCTGATCGAGCGCCCGGCATTTCTCAGCTGGTCACCTCGAAGGACTTCTTCTCAATCAACTTGCCGTCCTTGAAGCAGAACCGGAAGACCGGCTCCATGTCCGGCTTGCCGCTCGACTCCGTGGACGTCAGGCTGAGGCACTCCGCGCCCTTGGGCACGGGCGGCGCACCCGATTCCAGGCCGTCGGTCACGAAGCGGTTCTCCTTGGGCAACTGCTTGCGGATCTCTGCCTCGGACTGGCCCACCTTCACCGCGTCGTACTGCTTCGGATCGATCCTGGCCTTCTCCGCCTTGTCCAGAAGGACGTATCCCCCGACGCCGACGGCGGCGATCACCAGCAGCAGAGGGATCAGTACCGCCAACCCGCAGCCGATGGCTATGCCGCTTCCGTTCTTCCTGCTCATTGCCTTGGCCAGCTCCTTCAGACCGTTCCCGTTCATGACAGGACCACCCTCGCCCGAGGAGTCCCCGGGGGTCTGCTGCCAAAAGGCGCCTGTTGGATCGACGAACGTCGTCGCCACGTTGCCGGGCGCGGGGCTCGGGACACCGCCTTCCGGCGATGTGTACGGCAGCACGCCCGCCAGCCGGAAGCCGCCGTCCGCCGTCGGGCCCGCGTGCGCCATGCCCCCGATGAGCCGGGTCCGCTCACCGAGCCCGGTCAGCCCCTGGCCGCCGCTCACCACGCCCCGGCCGTTGTCCGTCGTCCCGGTTGCGGGTCCGTTGGCGACCTCCACCACCAGCGAGTCCGGCTCATACCGCAGCTCGACGGTGATCGGCGCGCCGGGGGCGTGCTTGTGGGCGTTGGTCAGGCCCTCCTGGACGATGCGGTACGCCGCATGATCGGCGGTCGGGGGGAGCGGGCACGGCACGCCGGAGTGCCGCAGCTCCACGGCGGCGCCCACGCTCCGGGACGTTCCCACCAGGCCCTCGATGCCCGCCACCCCGCGCGACGGCGCCGTGATGTCCTCCGCCGCAGCCGCGACGCCCGGGGCTGTGCGGTCCTCGTTCGGGACCTCCGTACCGTCGCGCATCACCTGTACCACCTCGCGCAGCTCGTGCATCGCGGCCACCGACGCCTCGCGCAGCACCCCCACCGCCTCCCGCTGCCGTCCGGTCAGCTCGCGGTCCACCTCCAGCGCGCCCGCGTGCACCGAGATGAGCACCAGCTGATGGCCGAGGCTGTCGTGCATGTCCTGCGCAATGCGCTGACGCTCCCGCGCCCGGGCCTGCCCGGCGATCATCGCGCGCTCACGTTGCTGCTGGGCGTCGTACTCCCGGAGCGTGTCGGCCAGCGTATGGTGCTGCGCCCTGTAGAGGCCGGCCAGGCCGGGCGCGATGATCGCGACCAGCGGCCACAGAACGCCGAAGACCGAGCGGGACAGTGAGAGGTGAGGCAGCGCCTGCACGACTGCCAGGCCGACGTTGAGGACGTATGCGAGGGCGAAGGCGGCGACGGCCTTGCCGACCCCGTCGATCCGCCGCCCCGCCGACCACGCGGCGACAAGGACCAACGGAGCGAGAGCGCCGAACAGGACAGAACCGCCGGCGGCCACCAGCAGCACGGTCGCGGGCAGCGTCCGGCGCAGGAGTGACAGCGCTGCGATCGCCAGCCCGGCGGCAGCGATCCGTACGGTGCCGCCGTGGTCCAGGGCCGCGAGACCTGCTCCCAGCAGCCCGACCACTACGCTCAGCAGCGATTCGCCCACGATGCGCCAGGGAGACCACATTCCGGGGGCCAGGAGAGCCCTGCCCGGGGCAGCCGCCCGCAGGGTCGCCGAACGCAGCCACCCCGCCAGTGCCTGGCGAGCCGGTACGTCAGGGGCCGTAGATTCCACACGAGTCACCTGGCTACGTTAAGACCCTCTCGACCCCCTTTGCGCCGGCCATTGGTCGCGACGGCCAACGACGAAAGTTCCCACCGGCCTCGGCCGGGAGCTGTCCGGTACCTGCTCTTCACGGGGCCGCCAGGACGTGGAAACCGCGTGGTCGCCCGGTTCGCGGTGCCGGTATCGCCCGGTCCCACGCCCCGCCGTACCAGCGGCCCACGTTCGGAGAGCGATTCGGATGACCGGCCGACGAGCGGTGACGACCTTGTGGCGGCCCACCGGACCCGAGGAACTGGACCTCCACGGTGGTGGCAGGCAACGGTCCGCGCAACGGCACACGCGGGGACCGGGTCTTCGTCGGCGGGGTCACCCTTCGTGGAGGCCGATCCCCCAAGGGTGCGCACAAGGGAGTGCAGCCCAGATCCTGCCGGCGACGACGAGACCCGCACCCCGCCCCCCCTTATATTAGTTCCTGTATTAGAGTGAGTGCATGGGTGAAGAAGAAACGCATGCCGTGGGTGAAGGCCCCACCGCCAACGTCTCCGTGAGCCTGCGTACTGGCAACATCGCCGCGGTGCGGGCCCGCGTCGGCAAGCGGGGGTTCTCTGCCTACGTCGACGCCGCCGTGCAGCGTCAGATCGAGCGCGACAACCTGGCCGAGCTGACCGCCGATCACGAAGCCGGGCACGGAGCCTTCAGCCGGGCCGAGATCGACGCCGCACGCGCTCTGCTGCGAGGAGATGCGGGCACCATGGGGAACGTCGCCTGATGGCGCAGTCAGGGACGCTGGTCCTGGACAGCGAAGGCCTGTCCAAGCTCGTGGCCAGCGACCGACAGGTCATGTCGCTGCTCCGCGGGGCAGAAGAGGAAGACATGAGAGTGGTGGCCAGCATCCTCACTCTCATCGAGGCGCATCATCAGCGGGTGAATGCCGCTCGCTTCAACTGGGCTGTCTCACGGGTCACTGTCGAGCCCGTCTCCGACGAGATCGGCAGATCGGCGATGACTCTGCTCGCCGATGCCGGCCTTCACGGTCACACGTACGCCATCGACGCGGTCGTGGCGGCCACGGCTCTGCGGGCGCAGAAGCCGGTGGTGGTGCTCACCTCGGATCCCGAAGACCTGGCCATGCTGTGCGGCGATCGTGTCCGCATCGTCAAGGTATGAATGCGCCGAGGGCCTGACGCCCCTGTATTTCCACCCCCGCCCCCTCACCCCTGCACCAGCCCCAGATACGGCCCGAACTCCGAGGCCAGCGTCAGCCGGCCCAGTTTCTGGTACTCCCGCTGGATCGCGTGGATCAGCGTCTCCATCGTCACCGCGTCGCCCGTGTCCGCCGCCAGGTACGCCGCCGTCACCGCGATCGAGCGGATGTTGCCGCCCGCCAGCTCGAAGTTCTCCGCGCAGAAGGCCAGGTCCAGGTCCTTGTCTCTTGGGAGCAGCGGGCCCAGGCAGCGTTCCCAGAGGACCAGGCGCTGGTCCGGGTCCGGGACGGGGAAGTCGATGACCAGGTCCAGGCGGCGGGTGAACGCGTCGTCGAGGTTGGCCCGGAGGTTGGTCGCGAGGATGGCCAGGCCGTCGAAGGACTCCATGCGTTGCAGGAGGTACGCGCTCTCCACGTTCGCGTAGCGGTCATGGGCGTCCTTCACGTCCGAGCGCTTGCCGAAGATCGCGTCGGCCTCGTCGAAGAGCAGGACGCCGTTCACGCCCGCCGCCTCCGTGAAGATGCGCTCCAGGTTCTTCTCGGTCTCGCCCACGTACTTGTCGATGACCGTCGCCAGGTCGACCGTGTACAGGTCCAGGCCCAGGTCCGCGGCGATCACCTCCGCCGACATCGTCTTGCCGGTGCCGGAGTCGCCCGCGAACAGCGCCGAGACGCCCCGGCCCCTGCCGCCTCCCGGGCGCATGCCCCACTCCCCCAGCACCCGGTCGCGGTGCCGGGCGCGGGCGGTGAGTTCGCGGAGCTGGGCGTGGGCGTCGGGCGGGAGGACCAGGTCGTCCCAGGTCACCGTGGGTTCGATGCGGCGGGCGAGGCGGTCCAGACCGGCCGCGTTCTGGGCGCGGGCTCCCTGGCGTACGTGGTCGGCGGTGAGGGTTCCGCCGTTGAGGCGGGCCGTCTGGGCGGCGCTGCGCGCGGCGCCCGTGACCTGTTCCGGGGTGAGGAGGAAGGGGGCCAGCAGGTGGTCCGCGTCGATCGTGGGCGGGACGGGGGCCGGGGCCAGGTCCCGGTACGCGTCCGTCCACAGGGCCCCGCGCGCCGAAGGCTCCACCCGCGGGGCGTGCAGGAGCAGCGGCGGGGTGGCCGACCAGGACGCGTCCCACGGGACCCTGCCCACCATGACCGTCGGTACGGGGGTGGCGGTGAGGAGCCTGAGCAGGTGCGGGTGCTCCCGGGAGACCGCGTCCAGCGGGGCGCAGACCAGGCCCGCCCCGGTCAGTCGCGCCTCGCGGACCAGGGACCGTACCGCCTCCGCCGGGGCGGGGTCCTCGGCCAGCCGGGCCAGGTCCAGGCCCAACACCCCGAGTCCCGCCAGGGTGAGCGCGGACGCGGCCAGCGCCGTACCCGCGCCGCCCTGGTCCTCGCTGAGGTAGGCCAGCGGGACGCCGTCGGAGAGGACCCCCGCCAGCGGCGCCGGGTCGCCGACGCCCGCCACCGCGTGCCAGGGGGCCAGCAGGTCGGCGAGGCGTGGGTCCGGGGTGTCGTCGCCCAGGAGGTGTGCGGTGACCCGGTCCGGTACGCGAAGGGCGCGGCTCAGGAACGGGCGGTCCAGGTCCTCGACCAGGAGCAGCCTGCCCTCACGGAGCGGGGCGCGGGCCGACAGCCGGCCGCGTGCCGCCTGATCGGCGGGGGTCGAGCCGCAGAGGCCCAGAGCCAGGCCGATGGACGGGCGGCGGCGGGTCACGTCGTCGTTGAGGTAGCCGTAGAACGCCTCGAAGCGGTCGTCCAGATCCGGTACGAGGGCGATGAGCAGGATCTCGATGTCGAGCGGGGTGAGCCCGAACTCGGCCGCCAGGGAGGTCAGTCGGGATGCGGGCCGCGCGGGGGCCTTAGCGGACGGGGCGGACGGGGCGGCGGAGGTTCCCGGGGGTCCCGGGGCCTCCGGGACCGCTGGGCCCTCCGGGATATACGGGGTTCCTGAGGCTCCCGGAACCTTCGGGACGTACGGGGCCTCCGGGGCCTCCGGGGTCTCCGGGGCCTCCGCGACCGGATCGGGGAACCCGCGTACCGCCTTCTCGTCCAGCAGCCTCACGATGTTCTCGTCCGTGAGGTACAGACCGCGAAACGCGTCGTCCGGGTCCGGGTCGGTCCGCTGCCGGGCCTCGACCGCGCGGCGTACCCGCTGCTCGACGGCTACCGCGCGGGCGAGCAGGTGGCGCAGGCTCGGATCGGACGACGCGGCCGCGGGGGTGGCCGGGGGCGCTGGGCCGGGGTCGGCCGGGGGCGTCATGCGGTGCTGTCCTCCGTACGGCCGTCCCGGTCCCGGGAATCACGGTTCTCGGTGATGCGGAGCGAGAGGCCCCGCCGGGGTCCCGCCGTACCGGAAGCCGCCGGTTCCTCGCGGCCTGGGCGGGCCGGGCGGCCGGGACGGGATCCGTACACCGGCAGCCCCTTGCGGCCGGGCTGGTCCTGCGTCTGCCCCTGGCCCCGCGTCTCGCCCTCCGTGCGGGCGGGTACGTCCCCGAACCGCGCCTGGAGCCCCTCGTCCCCCACCGGGGGTCCTGCCTCGTAGCTCGGCGAGGCCGTCACCGGGACGCTGATCACCAGGTCCAGCGAGGGCTTCAGCTCACCGCCCAGCGCGCTCCACACGTCCGCGAACGAGCGGTCCTCCGGCGGCGGCAGCGCGATCGACATCGGTACGGCGGCCCCGATCTCCGCCAGTGAGCCCGCCAGCCGCTCAGGGGGCAGCGCCTCGTAGCGCAGCAGGCACGCCAGCAGCGAGGACAGCAGCCGGTGTTCGTCCTCCGGGCGCTTCGTCCATGCCGTGATCAGGTACGACAGCTTGAAGTAGCGGGGCGGGCGGCGGCGTGCGACGACCGCGCCGCGCTCGTCGTACTCGTTGTGCAGGCCGCGCTCGCGGCGCCTCATGTCCTCTCGGATGTCGTAGAGGTAGAGGTTGACCATGGGTGCGTTGACCTTCGCCGCCCACTCCCGCGTCGGCGCATCGAAGACAACCGAGATCTGACCGCCTTCGAGCACTTCTGCCCGGATCAGCAACCGTAGTACGTCGTCGACCTCGTGGATCATCCGGTGACCGCCCTCATCATGCCCGTCTCCTTATCCCCATCCGCGGATCACGACCGCCCCGCGAAGTCCGGTGGCTGAAGGTGGCGTTGGACGACCAGGACCGGTTTCTGGAGGCGGGGAAGGTCGCGTGCGTCCGCCCGCAGGACGCGCGGGCCGAGCGTGTCCTTGCGCAGCACCAGCATCTGCACCTCGAAGGTGCCGTCGCGGCCCACCCGCACACCGGACCGGTCGGCCGTGATGCCGATGTTCCACGTGAAACGTACGGTCTCACCCGGCGGATAGTCCTTGCCCCGGGCCAGTACGGGCTGCCCCGGTCCGGCCACCTGCGGAGTGACGGTGAGCGAGGGCTTCAGGACCCGCAGCCGGTCCGTGGCCTTGTTGTTCGCCGTACGCCGGTCGGGCAGCGTGCCGCGCACGGAGGCCCGCACGTTCCCGGTGACCGCCGCCCGGTACGTACCCGTCTGTGTCACCTCGATCCGGCCACCGGCGGGGATCGTGCACGGCTTGGCCGCCGTGCAGCGGTTCAGGGACGGCAGGCTGCGGTCCTTCGCCTTGGAGGGCTTGGGCCAGGTCGCTCCGATGACGACCCCGGTCGCCGCGTCCGGGCCGGCGTTGGTGAGGGTGAAGCGGGCGCGGGCGGGGCGCCCGACATACGTGCGGTCCGGGCGGACATCGGCCTTGACCGCGAGGTCCGAGGAAGGTGGCACGGGGGCCTCCAGCACCTCGAACTCCGCCGTGTCCGTACCGGTGTTCCCCGCCGTGTCCGTGGCCGAGCAGGTGACGGTGGTCCTCCCGACCGGGAACAGCGAGCCGGAAGCGGGTGTGCAGGCCACCGGCAGCGTTCCGTCCTGGGCATCGGCGGCCGTGGCCGTGTAGCTGATCCGCACCCCGTCGTCGTCCTTCGCCCTCGCCGTACGGTCGTCCACGGTGACGACCGGGGCGTTGATGTCGTTCACATCGATGCTGATCTGCTGCTGGAAGTCCGGATCGGGCTCGGCGGTGGGCCCGAGGGTGTCCGTCCCCGGCACCTGGGTACCCAGCAGGAACTGAACGGTGCAGGTGAGGGTGGTGCCCTGCGGTGCGTCGGCCGATACGTCGACGGTCTCCGCGAACTCGGCCGTCTCGCCGCTGGTCAGTCGGCGCGTGGGCGGATCCAGGGCGACGGAGAGGTGCGGGTCGCAGGCGTCGAGGCGATAGCCGACGGAGGTGGGGAGGTTCTTGAAGCCCTCGATGATCGCGTCGGTCACACCGTCGCCCGGAATCCCGTTGAGCATCCGGCCATTGGTGGCCGCGGTGATCCGTTTCGCCTGATCGGGGTCGTGATACGGGTCCTTGTAGGTCTCGCTCTTGTATCCGAAACCGTTGAGACCGTCGCCGTTCTCGGTCGTCACATCGACGGCGATGACACGTACGCCCTTGTCCTGAAGGGCGAACACCGCTTCGTCATAAGGAATGCCGTTGCTGGGAACGTGGCTTGAGGCATCACCGACCAGCACGACCACCGGACTGGCTCCGTCCCGGAAGACCGTCCCCCCGTCCGCACCGTTGGCCACCTTCCACAGCGCGTAGATCCAGTCCTCGGACGGGCCCTTGCTCCTGAAGCCACGGGAGGTGTCCAGTTTGTCGACACCCTTCTTCTGCACATCCTCCAGGTTCTTCGTCAGTCCCTGGAGCACGGCGAACTCCGCCGTCGGATCGTCCTTCTCGTCGCCGTAGGTGGCCACGGCGAACCGGGAATCCGGCTGCTGTTCCCGTACCGCGTCGGTGATGTCCTTCAAGCCCTTCTGTACGTCACCGATCGGGACGGCCATGCTGCCGGTGCCGTCCACCAGCAGCACCACATCGGGCATCGGCGGGATCGGGGGCGTACGCACCCGCTTGTCCACGCCCGTGGAGCCGCCCGGGTCGAGGGCTTCGTGCAGGCCGGCCGGAGTGACCCAGGGATCAGGGGGCACCGGTACGGCCGTGGCCACCCCGGTCACGCCCGAGGCGGGGGCCAGCCCGGCGGCCAACAGGAGCAGGACCAGCGCCGACGCACGACGCGCCCCGGCCGGCCTGCGTGATCCTTTTCCTGGCTGAAACCACCGCACGGAATTCCTCCCCCGAACCCGACCCGACCGGTTCGACCCGACCGGTTCGCACGGTCCCGTACGAACCGGGCACCCACAGCGGAAAGCGAGCCCCTTCCGCGGGAAACCGTCACTGCCCTTTGAGGCAATACGGCGGCGCGCGAAGATCAAATCTCGCGAAGATCAAATAAGGCCCTGCCGCATCGCGTACGCCACCGCGTGGGAACGATTGCGCAGTTGAAGCCGGGTCATCACCGAATGGAGAACGTTCTTGATCGTGCGTTCCGAATAGGCGAGCTTCGTCGCGATGTCCGCGGTGTCGTAGCCCTCGGCGACCAGCCGCAGGACGTCCACCTCCCGCGCCGCCAGCCCGGTGAAGTGGAGTCCGCGTGGACCCAGCACCTGCCCCTGGAGCCTGCCGACCTCTTCGAGGAGGCGTCCGAGCAGGTCGGAGGGCAGATGGCCCTCACCGCGAGCCACCGTACCGATGACGTGCACCAGGTGTTCCGGCGTCGACTCGGAGCGCCTGACCACACCGGCGACCCCGCACTCCGCCGCACTCACCAGCTTCTGCTCATCGATGTCCGTGGTGACCAGAACCGCGCGGGCGCTGCTCGTACGCTGGATGTGGCGCAGCGTTCGCAGGACGTCCTCGTCGACCGTGTCCACGACCACGACCACGACCTGGGGCGATTCCTCGGCCTCGTCCCAATCCATGACACTGACCTCGGGGCGGGCCCGTAATTGGCTGGCCACACCCGCCTGCGAAATTGGATCTTGGGCTTTTAGCGCGACGGTGGTTCGCTCCATGGCAATGCTCCCCCTGGGCAACAGCCGTAAGCATCACAGCACGCCAAAGCTTCACAGCATGCCCAAGGCCTCACAGCTGCATTCGTCAGCCTCATGAGCTATGAGGCGGTCAGAAGATTCCCTTGATTACCGAAGAGGAAACTAAAAGGTTGTTACGGGCAGTAAATCTGCCCGAAAGTGTTCCTCCACGGCCGATGCCTGCCTCTGCCATCGACCTTACGGTCCGCCGTATGAGTCTCACGGCAAGTCTCGACGAGTCGTCCGTCGCCGCCGCACCGGGCGAGGAGACAGCCCTGCCCCTGCAGGTCCTCAACTCCGGCCGGACCGTGGAGGAGTACCGCTTCGAGGTGGTCGGTGACTGTGCCGCCTGGTCCGCGGTGGAGCCGGCGGTCCTGTCTCTGTACCCGGGCGACTCCCGGACCGTATCGCTCATGCTGCGTCCGCCGCGGGACTCCACCGTACCCGCGGGCGAGACCCCGTTCGGGATCCGGGTGGTGCCCGCCAGTGCGCCGGACGAGACGGTGGTTCCCGAAGGCCGGGTGACGGTACTGCCGTTCACCGAGACGACCGCCGAACTGGTGCCGCGCGGTTCGCACGGCTCACGCGGCGGACGGCATCAGCTCGCCGTGGACAACCGGGGGAACACACCGGTCACCGTGCGGCTCGGATCCCGGCCCGGTTCGGAACTCGCGAGCGTCGCCTTCGCCGCGTCCGAGCTCCGGATCGCCCCGGGACACGCGGAGTTCGGGAAGCTGCGCGTGCGGCCGGCCAAACGGATGTGGCGCGGTACGCCGGTCACGCACTCCTTCCAGGTGTACGCCGCCACGCAGGCGGCCGAAGGCCAGGAAGCGGTGGAACCGGTCCTCGTCGACGGCTCCTACCAACAGGACCCGGTCCTTCCGCGCTGGCTGCCCCGGGCGCTCATCACCGCGGCTGTGCTGCTGATCGCGCTGGTCGGCCTCTGGTACGCGTTGCTGCGCCCGGCCGTGAAGTCGGCGGCCCGGGAGGCGGTCACGCCCGAGGCCGTACGTTCTGCGGCGTCGGCCGACAGGAGCAAGGCACCGGAACAGGGCGGCGACCCGGCCGGGGCGGGCTCCGGCGGCGGCGGCGACTCCGCAGGGGCGGGTACGGGCGCCGGAGCGTCGAAGCCCAGTCCGTCACCGAGCCCCGCCGCTCCCGGGGACGCCGCTTCGGCGGCAGCCCCGACCAGCGCCCAGGTACGGGTCAGGGACTCGGTGGGCGGCGGCTCGAACACCTCCACGGCGCTGGAGGTACCGGACGGGCACACCTTCCAGCTGACCGACATCGTGGTGCAGAACCCGCAGGGCGACGCGGGAACGGTGACCGTCTCCGCCGGGAAGGACAACCGCGTGCTGAGCCTCGGGCTGGAGAACTTCCGGGACTCCGACTACCACTTCGTGACGCCGATCCTGGTACCCGCGGGGGGCAAGGTGACCATGACCATCGACTGCCGGAAGGTCGGCAAACCCGTGGGCGCCCCGGCACCTTCCCGGTGCTCCGAGTCGCTGTTCCTCGGCGGCACGATGCGGCCGGACACCGCGGGCTGACCCACCCGGAGCGCGGCGCGGGATGTTCGTCGCCCGGTGCCGTCAGGCCGGTGGGGCCTCTTCCTCCTCCTCCGGTTTCTCCTCCGCCCGCTGCACGAACGAGCCCTGCACATCGGCCGGTTGCTCGTCCTCGTCCTCCGTGGCCGCCCGCTGCACCGCGGGAGCGGCGGCGGATGCGGTGGGAGCGGGCGGGGCGGCGGAAGCGGATAGGCCGGGTCCGGCGGAAGCGGATGGGCCGGGTCCGGCGGACGCCTGCTCAGGTGCCGGCTCAGTTGCCGTCGGCCGGGATGCCTCCGACTCGGGTGCCGGGTCCGACAGCACCCGGTCCGCGTTCGCCACGGCCTCCCGCTCGAAGCGGTCCGAGGGGTCACTGACCCGGATGCCGCCGGGCGCCGCCGTGCCCTCGACCGGCCCGCTGCGCTGCTGGATCACATGGGTCAGCTCATGCGCCAGCGTCGTACGGCCCTGCGGTGACGACGGATCGTACGCATCGCGCTGGAAGACCACGTTGTTACCCACGGTGTACGCGTGCGCCCCGACGCCCTTCGCCGACTCGTGCGCGGCGGAGTCGTTGTGGATGCGTACGTCGGAGAAGTCCGCGCCCATGCGGCTCTCCAGGTCCGTCCGCGTCTCGGTGTCCAGGGGCGAACCGCCGCCGGACGACACGACATCGTGCACCGGGGAGCGCGGTGTCTCCTGGGTCTCCTCGGCCTGTTCGGACCGGGCGGCCTTGGAGCGCTGGATCAACGGGCCGAGCGCCCCGTTGCCGACGGTCCGCTGGAGCACGCCCATCCCGGCCGTACCGACCACGTCCGCGCGCCCTGCGGCGGCGGCCCGGAAGAGGTGGTGCGAGTCCGCCCCGCCGTCATGGGCGTCGGCCGCCCGCGGCGCGGCGAGGGCGTCGCCATGCCCGAGCTGCCCGAGGCGGCCGTGCTCCTCCTCGTGGACGCTCTCCCGGGGGAAGGCGCGGTCATGGTCCCGCTCGGGGTCGTACTCGTGCCCGTGCTGATGTTCGTGGTCGTGGTCGTGTGCGTTCATCGTCATCTCCCCTGACCGCACCGGTCTCGGTCCTCCACCATCACGGGAGGCACCCTGCCCCGTCCAGCCCCCGCCCGGCCCGCCCGGGGCACCCGATGCTGCCTCTTCGGGCAGCCGGACGGTACGGGCGGAACGGGCAGCCCGGCGGTACAGCGGCACGGGCGGGACGGGCAGCGTGGCGGCACAGCGGTACGGGCGAGGCGGTACGGGCCGGCGGTGGTCAGCCTTCGGCACCTCCCCGGATCCGGCTGAACGTCAGATACCGCTCACCGGGGCCCGGCGGCCGGATCCACGACGTACCCCGCGCCGCGTGCAGCCGGCCGTGGCAGACGGCGAACTGCGGCAGGGCCACCCCGAATGCCCCGGCGACGGCGTCGAGCGCCCGTGTCTCCCCGTCGCGGTCGAGACGGGGGCCGGAGCCGTCGACGAGAGCGGCACCGAAGAGGGCCGGGTCCAGGCCCTCGGGCGGTGTCCCGGTGGACTCGGCCCCGCCGCCTCGCACCGTACTCCCGAAGCGCTCCCGGCCGTCCTCGGCGTACGAGAAGCGGAACGCGTCCGGGAACGCCTCGCCGGCGGCCTGGTGTCTCTCGCTCCAGATCGATATCGCCCGCGTACCCCGCGAAACCTCGGCATCGAGGCCGCTCAGCCTGCTCGGCTGGAAGGTCTCGGGCCCACGCTCGAAGGCGAAGCTCCAGCCACCGGCGCACGAGCCCACCCGGAACACCGCGCCGCCCCGCCCGCGGCCCCAGTGGCGGAGACCCCACATGTCCTGTTCGCTGCACGGGGCCAGCAACGGGCCCTCCGCGCCGAGCCGTTCGGCAAGGGCCTCGGGCGTCACTCCGTGGGCGAACACGAGACGGTAGGAGTGCTCGCCCCGCTCCCCTCCCAGCCACCCGAGTCCCGGCTCCGGGAAGAGAACAGCCTCAGGATCCTCGACCGGCACAGGAGCGTCCTCCACAACGGAAACAGCATCCAGAACAGGAACCGGAGCCGGAACCACCCAGGAACCGGCAGCCGGGACGTCGGGCAGAGGCCCTGTCCGCCTCCGCTCCGCCCCACCCCTGGCCGTACGCAGAAGGCGGCGGCCCCGCTCCGGAGTGATGACCGGCCCGAGAACCGGATCGGCCATCAGCCCGACCGGCGCCACCTGCTCCGGCCCGTACGGCTCCCACTCCGCGACGCCGGCCGCGATCGTGCGCCACGCCGCGTCCGTGTCGCCCCAGCGCGCCTGCTCACGGGCCTCGGCGACCGCCCGGCCGAACGGACCCGGCGCCTCGTAGCGGAAGGTCCTCTCCTTCGCGTCCCGCAACGCCGCCTTCACCCGGGGGCGGTCCCTCTCCTCGTACCGCCGCAGGAACCACTCCTCGTCCGTGGAGCCGCCGGGCCTGGCCTCCGCCGCGACGACGACCGGCAGGATCTCGCGTACGTACAGCGGATCGTCCAGGTCCACGGTGTCCGCCAGGTAGCCGGCCGGACCGAGCATCGCGGCCATCTGGTCGCGCAGCCGCCGCGCCCGTTCACGGCCGAACGACCGGGCCCGGTCGAGGACAGCCAGCAGCTCGTCGACATCGCCCCCGGCCAGGCACGCGAGGCGGGCGCGCTCGACGGAGGCGTCCAGCTCGCGCGTCACCTCGTTGTCGAACTCCGGCCGGTCGCTGTACCCCTGGTGGAACTCGCGGTACATCGCCTCCATGTAGTCGGCGAACGAGTCGTAGCGGTCGGGGTACTCACCGGACCAGCCCTTGTAGACGTACACCGGCCACTCGCCGTCCTCCCCGACGTCCCCCGGGTCGAGCAGCACATCGGTCATGTCCGAGTCCAGCGAGAGCTGGAGCGACCGCTTCCACATCCCGGCCCGCAGAATCTCGTCCTGTCCCGACCGCTCGTCCAGATTCTCCTCATACAGCGGAGTGAGCCCCAGCGGGTCCCGGTGCCAGTGGACGTCCTCCGCGACGCCGAGCAGATACACCGCCGTGCCCGTGTACCGCCAGCCATTGGACGCCTGGAGAAACGCCCGGTACGACGGTGGCAGACGGGTGCCCAGCCGTTCCTCCAGGGCAGCCGTGCCCCGGTCACCGGCGGGCGGGAAGCCGAGGCCGGCGGCGACGTCCTCCTCGTCGTACTCCTCGGGATCGAGCAGGTCCTGCGCCGCGATCCACTGCGCACTCCAACGGTCCAGAAATGACTGCCAGTTACCGATGTCCACATCACCGATCCTGACATCCACCACTGACAACCACCGCCGCGACCGCGTTCACCGGCAGGGCCTACGCCGACAACCGCGGCTCTCCGGGAGGGGTACGTCCTGTCGGGAGGGGTACGCCCTGTGCCCCGTTCCGCCAGGACATCGAAACCGTGCTCGCCTCGCGGAGTGCCCGTTCTGTGACGAGATCGGCACCTGCCCGCACCCGCGCACCGCTAGCGTCGGCCCCATGATCGTATGGCTCAACGGCACCCACGGTGCAGGCAAGACGACGACCAGTGCACTCGTGCAGCGGCTGATCCCGGATTCACGGGTGTTCGACGCCGAGAAGGTCGGCGAGACACTCATGGACATCAAGCCCGAGCTGCCCTGGACGGGCAACTTCCAGCACTGGCCGCCGTGGCGACCGCTCGTGGTCGAGACCGCCCGCCACGTACTCGACTACACCGGCGGCACGCTGGTGATTCCGATGACGGTCCTGGTCGAGGAGTACTGGCGCGAGATCAGCACGGGCCTCGCCCAGCACAACATCCCGGTCCGGCACTTCGTCCTCCACGCGGACCAGAAGACCCTTCGCGGACGCATCGCGGGCGACACCGTTCTCGGCCCCGACTCCCCGTTCCGTCTCCACTACCTGGAGCCCTACGCCGAGGCGGCCCGCACGTGGCTGCACAACGAGGCCGAGGTCGTCGACACCACACACCTCACGCCCGACCAGGCCGCCCAGCAGATCGCGGAGGCCGTCAAGGGCTGAGGCGGCCCGGCGCACCCGGAAGGGTGACAGACGCCGACCCGAACGGGAGACGGGAGCAAGGCGGAAAGGGACGGGAGACGAGACGGTTCGCCTCGCCTTCCGTCTCCCGTTCTCGTTCGGTACACCTCTCGTTCTGAACACCTCTCGTCCGGGACACTTCACGTCCGGGACACTTCTCGTCACCCTCGCGCCGCCCCCACCCATCTCACCCATCTCGCCCATCTCGCCCATCAGCAGCAGCTGGACTCGCCGTCCCCTGCCTCTCTCGGGATGATCGAAAGATGACTCGAAGCGAGAACGGCAAGGCCACGACGGTGCGGATCGCCCAGCAGCCCGAAGCGGACGAGCTCCTCGGGCGCAGCCCGCTGGCCGCGCTCGTCGGCATGCTGCTGGACCAGCAGGTACCGATGGAATGGGCGTTCACCGGACCGTTCACGCTGGCACAGCGGATGGGATCGGACGACCTGGACGCCGGGGAGATCGCCGCCTACGACCCCGATGCCTTCACCGAACTCTTCACCGCCAAACCGGCTCTGCACCGCTATCCCGGCTCCATGGCCCAGCGGGTGCAGCAGCTGTGCCAGTTCCTGGTGGCGGAGTACGGCGGCGAGGCGACGGCCGTGTGGGCCGACGCCACGACCGGGGACGAGCTGCTGAAACGGCTGAACGCGTTGCCCGGCTACGGCACCCAGAAGGCACAGATCTTCCTGGCGCTGCTCGGCAAGCAGTTCGGTGTACGGCCCACAGGGTGGCGCGAGGCAGCCGGTCCGTACGGCGAGGACGGCTCGCACCGCTCGGTCGCCGACATCACCGGCCCGGATTCGCTCGCCCAGGTGCGCGCGCACAAACAGGAGGCGAAGGCGGCGGCCAAAGCCGCCAAGGCGGCCAGGACACCGAGGACCGCGAAGCCGGCGACGACCGCGAGGACGACGAAGCAGGGCACCAAGAAGTGATCAGGAACCGGTCGCAGGTGGGCCGCTGCCCATGAGGGGCCCCGTATCGAATAACAACTGATCACAAACGGCCACAGCGGTTCACAGAAGTCACCTCACTCGCTAGCTTTCCCAGCACATCCGTTCAGATCGGAAGGACTCCTGTGCACGCAACACGTCGCAGAGCCATCGCGGTTGTGGCTGCCACCGCCCTGGCCACGCCGCTGCTGATGGCCGCGTCCCCGCACCAAGGCCACCCGTCCTCGCACGACCCCGCGAAGGACGCCGCCAAGCTGTCGCGGAAGCTGGTGCAGCGCTCGTCCGCGCAGGACGCGTACCGGCATCTCCAGCAGTTCCAGGCGATAGCCGACTCCGCCGAGGGACACCGTGCCGCAGGTTCGCTGGGGCACGACGCCTCGGCCGCCTACGTCTACCGGCAGCTCCAGAAGGCCGGCTACCAGGTCTCGTACGAGAACTTCGACTTCATCTACACCGAGACCCTCGCCGAGAAGCTCTCCGTGGTCTCCCCCACGCCCCGCGACGTCGACATCAAGGCGATGACGTACACCCCGTCCACCAAGGTCGGCGGCCTCACGGCGGAGCTCGTCGGGGTCCCCGCCGACGAGACCACGGGATGCGAGGCGGGCGACTACGCCTCGGAGACGTTCACCGGCAAGATCGCGCTGATCAAGCGCGGCGGCTGTTCCTTCGCCGAGAAGCAGGCGGCGGCCGCGACGGCGGGCGCGGCCGGTGCGGTCATCTACAACAACACCGCAGGGGTCCTGTCCGGCACCCTCGGCGATGTGCCCTCGGGCAAGATACCCACCGGTGGCCTCACCCAGGCCGAGGGCGAGAAGCTCGTCGCCGATCTGGCCAAGGGTGAGGTGAAGGTCGCCTTCGAGATCCGGGAGTTCCAGGAGGAGCGCTCCACCCGCAACGTCATCGCGGAGACACGCGGCGGAAGCGCGGCGAAGACCGTGATGCTCGGCGCCCACCTGGACTCCGTCACCGAGGGCCCCGGCATCAACGACAACGGCTCCGGCTCGGCCGGCCTCCTCGAAGTCGCCCTGGAACTGGCCAAGTCCAGGAGCAAGCCCGCCAACAAGGTCCGGTTCGCCTGGTGGTCCGCCGAGGAGAACGGCCTCCTGGGCTCGGAGGCGTACGTCGCGGGGCTCACCGAGGCCCAGCGGGCCCAGGTCAAGCTGTACCTCAACTTCGACATGATCGCCTCCCCGAACGGCGCCCAGTTCGTCTTCGACGGCGACAACTCCGACAACGTGGGCGAGGGCCCCGGGCCGGAGGGCTCCGCCCAGCTGGAGCGCGACATCAACGACTTCCTCGACCGCTCCGGCACCCCGCACGAGGGTACGGACTTCACCGGACGCTCCGACTACGGGCCGTTCATCGAGGTCGGCATCCCCTCCGGCGGCACGGACACCGGCGCCGAGGAGATCAAGTCCCCGGCCCAGGCGGAGAAGTTCGGCGGCGAGGCGGGCATCGCGTTCGACCCCTGCTACCACGCGGCCTGTGACGACCTGGAAAACATCGACATGGCGCTGTTCGACTCAAACATCGACGTGATCGCCAACGCCGTCGGCACCTACGCCCACGACATCGGCTCGCTGACCCGCCCGGTCGCCTCCACGCCCACCACGGGCGGCCCCGGCAGCGGCGGCGGCCTGCGCGACGGCCACGCGCACGGAGTCACCGAGTAAACGGAGTCACCGAGCAACACGGCACCTGAACGGCCCGCATGCCCAAGGCGGCCGGCGCACACCGGCGCCGGCCGCCGCTCCCCTCGCCCGTACGACTACCCCGGCGTGCGCTGCCGGACACGGGCCGCCCCTCAGCGCCTGCGGCGCGCCGTACCGAACAGCGACCGTGAGATCTCCCGCCCCAGCTGGGTCCCCACGGACCGCGCCAGGGACTTGAACATCCCGCTGCCCACCACCTGCCCGACCAGCGAGGTGTCCTCCTTGCCGCGCCCGCCGGGCGCACGCTCCGGCGCTTTCACCGCTTCCTCCACCGCCGCCCGGTCAGCCGCCTCCCGAGCCTCACGGGTGTCCTCAGCCCCACGGGCGTCCTCAGCCTCACGGGCCTCCCGGTCCCCCTGTTCCGCACGCTCCGCGCGTTCGGCGGTCTCCGCGCGCTCCGCGAGCCTCTCGTAGGCCGACTCCCGGTCCACGGCCTCGGCGTAACGCCCGTACAGCGACGACCCCTTCACGGCGGCGTCCAGCACGTCCGCCGCCACCGGGCCCATCAGCGACTCCGGCGCCCGCAGCCGGGTCCCGGCGACCGGTGTCGGCGCGCCCTTCTCGCTGAGCACGGTGATCACGGCCTCGCCCGTACCCAGTTGTGTCAGCAGCTCCTCAAGGTCGTACGGCGAGTTCGGAAAGGTCTTCACCGTCGCGCGCAACGCCTTCGCGTCGTCGGGCGTGAACGCGCGCAGAGCGTGCTGCACCCGGCTTCCGAGCTGCCCCAGTACGGGTGCCGGTACGTCCTGCGGGGACTGGGTGACGAAGAAGATCCCGATCCCCTTGGAGCGGATCAGCCGCACGGTCCGGGTGATCGAAACGGGATGCGGATCCGAGCCGCCGGAAGACAGACGCCGTCCCACAGGAGCGCGCCCAGATCGAGGGCGGTGCCGGAAGCGGCGTACCTGGCCGCGATGTCCTGGGCCGACTGCGGCAGCGCACCCGTACCGGCGACTGCACCCGCACCCGCGCCCGTACCCGCACCCGTACCGGCGGCTGCACCCGCGCCGGATCCTGTCCCAGCAGCCGTACTCGTGCCGGAGTCCGTACGCGCACTGGCGCTCGCACTGGCGCCCGCTCCGGCGCCCGCTCCGGTGCTCACACCCGGGGCGGCGCCCGCTTGCCCGCCCGCGTTCGCGCTCCCACTCATGACGACCCCTGTCCCGGTATCACGCGCTATATGGCATTTCGCCCAGCATCGCAGTACCGTTCCCCGGCTGCGCCCGGAGCTCCTTGCCCGGTAGGCTTTCCGTGTGATCTTCAAGCGCATCGGAAATGGGAAGCCATACCCCGACCACGGCCGGGAAAGCACCCGACAGTGGGCGGATGTCGCGCCGCGTCCGGTTCGCCTGGACCAGCTCGTGACGACCAAGGGCCAACTGGACCTGGAGACCCTCCTCGCCGAGGACTCCACGTTCTACGGCGACCTGTTCGCCCATGTCGTGAAGTGGCAGGGCGACCTCTACCTGGAGGACGGTCTGCACCGCGCGGTCCGCGCGGCGCTCCAGCAGCGCCAGGTGCTGCACGCCCGCGTCCTGGAAATGGGCTGACCCACCCGGCTGCCCCCGGAGCGATTGCCCCGGAGCGATTCAGGCCTTTCGGGTGCTTTAGCGCGCATGCGGGTGCCATCGATTGATCATTTAGTACGCATCATCACCAGGTCGCACTACGCTGCGCCCATGAGCATGCTCACTCCCCCCGGCATGGGCGGAAAGTACCGCATCACGGGCGACAAGTACCCACGGATGCGCCGCCCCCGTCACCGCCGCAAGCTCGTCCTCGCGGGCGTCTCCGCCGTGGTGGCCCTCGGCCTGGCCGGCTGGGGCACGCTGCAGCTCATCGACGTCTTCACGGGCGGCGACAAGAAGGCCAGCGCCGCCGATCACAAACGCGAGTGCCCCACCGCGAAGCCGGCGCCGCCCCCGAAGGCGCTGCCGAGACCGGCCGGGATCAAGGTCAACGTCTACAACGCGACGCCGCGCAGCGGTCTCGCCAAGGCGGCCGCGGACGAACTGAAGAAGCGCGGCTTCACCATCGGCAAGGTGGGCAACGCCCCCGCCGCGTACGACAAGAAGGTCCCCGGTCCCGGAGTGCTGCTGGGAGCGCCGACAGCCACGAACGGCACCTTCCCGGTGCTCGGTACGCAACTGCCGGGGACGGTGCAGAAGACCGACGCCCGGAAGTCCGGGGACATCGATCTGATTCTGGGTACGAAGTTCAAGACGTTCAGCACCCCGCAGGCCGCCGCGGCGGCGCTCACGGCACTCTCCAAGCCCGCACCGGCCCCGTCGTCCTGCTGAGACCGCCCCGCGCGCCCGGGGGAACCCGGACAACGGCGTAGCCGCGTCCGGTACGGCGGCCGGGAGCCGCCGTCCGGTCCGCGGGCCGGAGGCCTCGCGGCCGTACGGTGCGTACGCGGTCACCCGGCCATCCGTACGTCCGTACCTCCGTACGTCCGTACGTCCGTACCTCCGCGGCTAGTCCGCCGTGCCGTACATGCGGTCGCCCGCGTCGCCCAGCCCCGGCACGATGTAGCCGTGCTCGTTGAGCCGCTCGTCGATCGAGGCGGTGACGACGGTGACCGGAGTGCCCGCCAGCTCGCGCTCCATGACCTCGACGCCCTCGGGCGCCGCGAGGAGCACGACCGCGGTGACATCGTCCGCACCGCGCTTGATCATTTCCCTGATCGCCGCGACGAGGGTCCCGCCGGTGGCCAGCATCGGGTCCAGGACGTAGACCTGGCGGCCCGAGAGGTCCTCCGGCATCCGGGTCGCGTACGTCTCGGCCTGGAGCGTCTCCTCGTTACGGATCATGCCCAGGAAGCCCACCTCGGCGGTCGGCAGCAGCCGCACCATGCCGTCCAGCATGCCGAGACCGGCGCGCAGGATCGGCACGACCAGGGGCCGCGGGTAGGACAGCTTCACACCCGTCGTCGGCGTCACCGGGGTCTCGATGTCGACCCGGTCGGTGCGCACATCCCTGGTGGCCTCGTAGGCGAGGAGGGTGACCAGCTCGTCGGCGAGCCGCCGGAAGGTCGGGGAGTCGGTGCGCTTGTCGCGCAGCGTGGTGAGTTTGTGCGCCACCAGCGGGTGGTCGACGACGTGGATCCGCATGTGTCAACAGTAACCGCGCCTTCCGGCACTCTGCGCTGGCATCAACCACCTGTTCGGGGGGAAGGTGGGGGCAACGGACCCGGCGTTGGGGTGGTGTGTCGATGCAGGACGGGGAGCGACGGAAGCGGGAACGGCCCCCGCACGAGGTGCCGGAGGCATTCGAGGCACCCTGGCCGGACCTGCCGGGCGACGCGCGCGACGCGCCACCGGACGTACGGGACGCGCAGGAGAGTGACGCTGCCCGGCGCAGACGACGCGCCCAGTTCCTCCGGGAGCTCCACGAGGCCAAACAGCTGCGGGACCGGGTGCAGCCGCGCAGAGCCCGTGCGGCCCGTATGCGCCAACAGATGCGGATGCGTACGTTCCGCTGGTGACCGCCGTGGCGAACGGGTGGTCGGCCCCGCCCCGGATCGCCCAGGTCGGGGACACCGCCGAGCAGGCAGTCCTGGAACTGATGGCCGACTCAACGTCGGAAGAGGTCTCGCGCGGCGCTTGTTTCTGCCACGATGCCGATTGGGCGGGGCTCAGGGCGGACGGATCACCGTCCCTCCTCCCGCCGGACCGATTCACCTATGACCAGTGGGAGAGTCACGGTGTACTTCGCCGCACTGCTCGCGCGCACCGAAGACGGGTGGGAAGCGAGCGATACAGAGCTGGACGATGTGGAGACCCTGTCCGATCTGATGGATCTGGCCCGGGACGCCTCGGTGGACGAGGACACGGTCCTGGTCTTCATCGAGCAGGAGGACGCCTGGTTCGGCGTCATCCGGGTGGACGGTGAGGAGGACCCCCGTATCTACGTATCGGACGCGTCCGCCGCCGCCCGCTCCTCGTACGGGGAGATCCTGCTCACCGACGAACTCCTCGGCCGCGAACCAGGGGCCGAGGACGAGATCGCCGCACTCGAAGAGCTAGTCGACCTCGACGGTACGGAGGACGACGAGCCGGACGGGGCCGGCGGGGCGAGGCGTTCCGTGCCCGCTCCGGCAGCCGGACCCATCGACGCCATCGACCCCGACGACGACCCCGACGCCGTACCGGCGGGGCCGATCGGAGAGCTCGGGATCCTCGCCGACCTCGGGATGTCCGAGAAGGAGCTGCTGACGCTGCGGACCGACGCCCTGGTGGAGATCGCGGACGCGCTGGGAGCGGCCGAGGTCCTGGAGACCGTCCGTTAGGGTCCGCGGGTGACCGCACGACCGCCGAAACCTTCCCCCAAGCCCGCCTCCGATTCCGTACAGGACCCCGTGCAGGGCCCCCCCGTACGAGACCCTGTACGGGATCCGTGGCAGGCACCGATGCGCCGCGCCCTGGCCGAAGCGGCGCAGGCGGCGTCGTCCGGCGATGTGCCGGTCGGCGCCGTCGTCCTCGGCCCGCACGGCACGGTGCTCGCGCTCGGCCACAACGAACGCGAGGCCACCGGCGACCCGACCGCACACGCCGAAATCCTCGCCCTGCGCCGAGCGGCCACGGCCCTGGGCGAATGGCGCCTGACCGACTGCACCCTGGTGGTCACCCTGGAGCCGTGCACCATGTGCGCGGGCGCCCTCGTCCAGTCCCGCGTGGCCCGGGTGGTCTACGGAGCCCGCGACGACAAGGCGGGCGCGGCCGGCTCCCTCTGGGACGTCGTACGCGACCGCCGCCTCAACCACCGCCCGGAGGTCATCCCCGGCGTACTGGAGGAGGAGTGCGCTGCCCAGCTGACGGCCTTCTTCCGCACGCTCTGAGATTGGATTTCGATCCACGGCCCAGGATGGTCTAAGCTCTCTCTCGGTAGCGTGTCCGAGCGGCCGAAGGAGCTCGCCTCGAAAGCGAGTGTGGGGAAACTCACCGAGGGTTCAAATCCCTCCGCTACCGCCATCGACGCCCTCCTGAACTGCGGAAACGCAGATCAGGAGGGCGTTCGCGCACTCCTCAGGTGACGACGGCTGGATAGCCGCTTCAATCCATTCCTCCCCGCTTGAGCGGGGGTGCCCCCTGGGGCGATCCACTCTGCAAGCAGCAACAGCACGGTCCCCGCGTACGCGGGGCTGCTCCTTCATCAGCGGCTGCCGCTCAACTCCTCTAGTCGGGCAGTGCGTCAAGTGGCACCAGCAGACGGCAGCGCCCATAAACCCTTAACTGGGGAGATCCGCTCTGTATGTGATGGCACATTCGAGCAACAAGGGCCCGACGCGCCGCCTCAAGGAAATCACAGATAAAACACCCCGCGAGGCGCATTATTGGGGAAGTCCTCAAAAAAAGCACTCCTTGCAGGTCAGTTGAATTCTGCCCCAATACAGGATCGACCACGGCCTGTTTTAGCGAGTGGACAATATTCAGCACCCTTCAAGGGACTTGAATGCCACTAGGAGCAGGAATGGCCAGGCCGAAATTTGACGTTGAGCAAAGCCCCGACCCCTCCTCCGCCCTCGTTGTCGCACTAGTCTCGGCCGGCCTGGCCACACCGGCCTTCCTCGAACAGTTCGCCCGCACCCCCTGGGCCGGTGGCATCTCAGTGATTGTCGTGATCATCCTGATCGCCCGTGGCCGTCTGCGTCGCTACACCGCCCTCGACGCACGGCTGGCCAGTGACCCCTTGCACACCTAGGCATTCCGACTCCACCCAGCGGTCACTCAGCCAACGCGCACAAGATCTCGGCTAGAAACTTCAGCGAGCGGGCATACATGCCTCGGAACCTTCGCGCGTAATCCTTTTACCACATGAACAGCAGACGCCCCCCAAGTTTTCACGACTTCGGGGGCGCCTTGTTCATCCCTGCCGAAGAAACTCCCTATGCCGACCAAATACACACTTATCTCGGATACACCCGCTGTGTGCTAAAGGCGACCTGGGAGGGGCGGCCTCTCGGCATAGATGGCTTTCCGTGTGTCCAGACCCGTGATCAAGGCCGTCAACTACGGCATCGCCAATCGTGTCCTGGGTCTCATCTGCGACGCACACGATTTCCCGCAAGCGGCTCAGGTAAAGGAAGGGCCGGACCGACGGCACGTCGCACAGCGCTGCGTGGCCGAGCAGCGCCCGATACAGCAGCCCGTCATCGCTCTCCGGCTGCCGCAGCGGCTCGTTCACCACACGACCACCGCCCAGACAATCTTGCCGAACTCACGGTCGTCCACACCCCACTGCGCTGCCAGCGCCTCGACCAGATGCATACCCCTGCCACGGACCCGTTCGTCCGATGCCGGCCTGATGCGCGGCCTCCTGCGACGCGTGTCGTGCACCTCGATACGGCAACTACCCGGCTGAGCACCCACCTTCACCATCAGAGAGTCGCCCGGCTCCGTTCCGTACCGCACGGCGTTGGTCACCAGTTCACTCGCGACGAGTTCGAGGGTTCCGAGCGCGTCCTCGGTGACGAACGGCTCCTGGCAGGCGGTCGCCTCTCTCACATAGCGCCGAGCAGCCCGGACGGACTCGGGCTCGGCGGAGAAGATCGCCTGTTGCGGCACTACAGGCGGGCAGTGGGGCTGGATGGGCGGTAACGCTCGCGGATGCATGGCCATCGTGCGGACCCCTCGCGTATGGGCCGACCAGACGCGCATCGCTCTGTATCGGCACGACTGCAACTCTTCCACCTAGAGTGACGTCCGGCATAACACTGTGCAAGCCATTCACTCGAATGTGCAAATCTGCACCCAGTCGAGAGAGTGGCCGGAAGGAAGAGGTGTTCGAAGGTGACAGCACGGCGGGAAGCGCGGCAGACTGAACGCGGCCAGACAGAGACGGGAGGGTACGTGTCGGCACCGACAGTCAGACGGCGGCAGCTCGGCCGAACCTTGCGTTCGATTCGGGAAAAGCTCGGACTCAAGCAGGAAGAGGCTGCGGAGCGCTCCGGCGGTCGGATTTCGCCCGCCAAGCTCTCCCGTATCGAGACGGCGCGAAATGCAGCGTCGGCCGGCGACGTCGAGGCGCTACTCGACCTTTACGGCGTCACAGAAGCAGACCTCCGCCGCGACATGATTCGCCTCACACGTGAAGGTTCGCAGCGCGGGTGGTGGCAGTCGTACCGGTCGGTTCTGTCGCCGGTGTACGAAGACTTGATCAGCCTCGAAGCGGAGGCAAGCACGATCCGCACGTGGCAGCTCGCGTCCATTCCGGGCTTGTTGCAAACCCCGCAGTACGCGCACGCCGCAATCGCAAGTACCGCCATGTCAAAGGCGATCACTGACCGTGTGCAGGCGTTGGTCGAGGTCAGGCTTGCCCGGCAGTCGGTACTGTCCCGCAGCGATCCGCTGCGCCTACGAGCAATCATCGGCGAGGCTGCTCTCCGCACGCAACTCCCCGACGCCTCTGTGATGTACGACCAGTTGTCGCGCCTCGTGCACTTCGCGTCGATGCCCAATGTCGATGTTCAAGTACTCCCGATCACCGCACCGCTCACAGTCGGACAGACCGGCAGCTTTTCCATCCTCGGATTCGGTGAGCTGGCGGAGCTGAGCGTGGTGCACCTGGAGCAGCTGACCAGCGCCCTCTATGTCGAAGACGCGACGCAGGTGAACACGTATGCCGACGCGCACGAGTCGTTGACCGCCGCTGCGCTGTCGGTCGAGCAGTCACTCGACCTGATCACACATGCAAGGGACCAAAATCCATGACTATCGCCGACTCTTCAACCCTGACCGTGACCTGGTGGAAGTCCAGCGCCTCACACGCTCAGTCCGACTGTGTCGAGTGCGGCGTCATCAGTCCGTCAGCTGTCGCCATCCGCGACAGTAAGTACCCATCCGGACCAGCCCTGCTCTTCAGCTATGAGGCGCTTACGGCGATGGTGGGAGCAGTCGCAACCGGACGCCTGTGACTCAGCTGCTCCTGCCGTGCGTCTGTGCGGTTGGCAACCTGGCACGTGTGCGGACTACCGAGGCGCTTGAGAAGTGCCGGGACGACACACACCAAAGCGCCCCTTAAGTATGGGAAATGCTTCATGCCCGAGCTTTGCAAAGTAAGCAAAAACAGGCCTCTGCCCACCTGAACACGCAGGTCGACGGCTGTGGTCCCCGCGCATGCGGGGTTGTTCCCGGGTTCCGGGACGCGGACTTCGCGGCGCGGCGGTGGTCCCCGCGCATGCGGGGTTGTTCCCGTCACCGTCATCGCGGCCGCCTCCGGCGTCGGGTGGTCCCCGCGCATGCGGGGTTGTTCCCGCGCGCCGCGACCGGGTCGTGCCCCCGCACATGTGGTCCCCGCGCATGCGGGGTTGTTCCCGCCTCCGCCAGGACTCCCAACGAGGCGTACGTGTGGTCCCCGCGCATGCGGGGTTGTTCCCGCGAGAACGCGGGGTTGTTCCCAAGGGGTCGGTCAGCAAGGCAGTGAAGGCGCTGTGGTCCCCGCGCATGCGGGGTTGTTCCCAGCCGAGACGGAACCGGGCGTGCGGGCCCGTCGTGGTCCCCGCGCATGCGGGGTTGTTCCCGAATCCGATCACCTGTGCTGGTCGGCCGAAGAGTGGTCCCCGCGCATGCGGGGTTGTTCCCTGCCCGCTCCCGCGCTTGCTCCTGGCGGCTCGGTGGTCCCCGCGCATGCGGGGTTGTTCCCATCACCATCAGCGGAGCGACCGCCGAGCCAGGCTTGTCGGAGTGGTCCCCGCGCATGCGGGGTTGTTCCCTACCGCTACACCCGCTGCCCCTACTGCGACGGGTGGTCCCCGCGCATGCGGGGTTGTTCCCCGGGAGCTGGTGCCGCTCGGGCTGGTCGACGTGGTGGTCCCCGCGCATGCGGGGTTGTTCCCGCCAGGGACTCTTCTGGGGCCCGCGCGAGAAAGGTGGTCCCCGCGCATGCGGGGTTGTTCCCGGGCGCCGGGTGCTCGCCGTGGGCCGGTTCATCGTGGTCCCCGCGCATGCGGGGTTGTTCCACGCATCCAGTGGTCCATCCGCGCGTACATCTTGTGGTCCCCGCGCATGCGGGGTTGTTCCCAGATCGTGGCAGGCACGACCGCCGCGACTCGGGTGGTCCCCGCGCATGCGGGGTTGTTCCCGGCCCTTCGGGCGGGGTCAGATCGACGGCGTCGTGGTCCCCGCGCATGCGGGGTTGTTCCCCGTGCCGTACTTCTGCCGCTCGAAGTGCCTCAGTGGTCCCCGCGCATGCGGGGTTGTTCCCGCGGGTGAAGAGGCTCAGGCGGCCCGGTACCTGTGGTCCCCGCGCATGCGGGGTTGTTCCTCCGCCGGCGGATCGGGACGGCGCCGCCGGAGAGGTGGTCCCCGCGCATGCGGGGTTGTTCCCTCCTGGACGTCCTCCGGGGTCACCCGGAGGGGGTGGTCCCCGCGCATGCGGGGTTGTTCCCCTCAACGATTCGTATGTGGCCCTGTCCCTCGTGGTGGTCCCCGCGCATGCGGGGTTGTTCCCTCGCGGCCAGTACGCGGCGCGAGGCGCGGCAGGTGGTCCCCGCGCATGCGGGGTTGTTCCCCTCCTGGCCCGACCTGATATGACCGAAATTCCGTGGTCCCCGCGCATGCGGGGTTGTTCCCGGTCGGGATGGCGGCCGGACCGTGATCGGCGGTCCCGATACGGGGTGGTCCCCGCGCATGCGGGGTTGTTCCCCCGGTCCATCTGGTCAGTCCGGTCCCGGCGGAGTGGTCCCCGCGCATGCGGGTTTGTTCCCGCCTCCAGCGCCGTCATGGGGATGAGCTGGAAGTGGTCCCCGCGCATGCGGGGTTGGTCCTGGCCACCAGTTCGCGTCGAGGGCGTCGTCGTTGGGGGTGGTCCCATGCCGATGTTCGTGGGGATGGTGTGGAGCCGGATGGTCCCCGCGTACGCGGGGGTGGTCCCTGGTCCGCGCGCCCCTGCGCCTATTCGATCTGGTGGTCCCCGCGCACGCGCGGTTGATCCCTCGTACGGGATCCAGAGTTCCGGTGATCACCGCCAAGTTCCCGCACAAGCTGCGCCGGCGCCCGACGTCAGGGGCGTGTACTACTCGCTGAGCTCCCGAACAGGGGCCCAAGCACGACACACCCAGCACATCAGCCCAGAGACACAGACGTGACGAATCGAGCAATCACAGTCCCCAGACGGTCAATTCCCACCCTGCACACGAAGACTCCCATGACCAACACGTCACCTTCGGTCATTTCTCACCCATTTTCGAACAGCTCACCCCACCTCGCACCACGCCCTATCGAATAGCCCCATGCCCAGCGATCTTCCCGAATGCCCCACCGCCTACGCCGAGTTGTCCGCCGCATCCCGGACCGCCTGGGGCAAGCACGACCGGAAGACCGAGCAGTGGCTGCCCTTGTGGCGGCACATGGCGGACAGTGCCGCGGTCGCCGGGAAGCTGTGGGACGCGTGGGTGCCCGCGAATGTGAAGGCGCTCGTCGCGGAGGTGTTCCCGCGCGGGGCCGCCGATGCCCGGCAGGTTGCCGTCTATCTGGCCTGTGTCCATGACATCGGGAAGGCCACCCCCGCCTTCGCCTGCCAGGTGGACGGGCTCGCCGACCGGATGCGGCAGGCCGGGCTCGACATGCCGTACGAGAAGCAGTTCGGCGTGGACCGCAGGATGGCCCCGCACGGGCTGGCCGGACAGTTGCTCCTCCAGGAGTGGCTGGGCGAGCGGTTCGGTTGGAGTGGGCGGGTTTCCGGGCAGTTCGCCGTCGTAGCGGGTGGGCATCACGGGACGCCGCCGGATCATCAGCAGATCCATGATCTCGGTCTTCACCCACGGCTGTTGCGCACCCGGGGCGACAGCGAGGATGCCTGGCGCTCGGTGCAGTACGAGCTGATGGACGCGTGTGCACGACGGGCCGGGGTGGAGGAGCGGTTCGCGGCCTGGGGCTCCGTACGGCTGCCCCAGCCGGTGCAGGTGGTGCTCACGGCGATCGTGATCGTCTCGGACTGGATCGCCAGCGCGTCCGAGCTGTTCCCGTACGAGCCGTCCTCCTGGTCGCCACTCGGGGCCATGGGCGAGGCCCGACGGCTCGGTGCCGCCTGGGCCGGGCTCGATCTGCCCGGACCGTGGGTGGCGGCACAACCGGACGGCACAGCAGCCGAGTTGTTCCGGGAACGGTTCGACCTGCCGGACGGCGCCGGGATCAGGCCCGTACAGGAGGCAGCCGTACGGGTGGCCCGGCAGATGCCTCCCGCCGGGTTGCTGATCGTCGAAGCGCCCATGGGCGAAGGCAAGACCGAGGCGGCCTTCGCAGCGGCGGAGATCCTGGCGGCCAGGACCGGGGCCGGGGGCTGTCTGGTGGCCCTGCCTACGCGGGCGACCGGGGACGCGATGTTCCCGCGGTTGCTGAGCTGGCTCGCGCGGCTCCCTGCGGACGGCCCCCGGTCCGTGGTACTCGCCCACGCCAAGGCCGCCCTCAACGAGGTCTGGTCCGGGATGACGCGGGCCGGTCACCGTACGATCGCCGCCGTCGAGTTGGACGCCCCGGACGCCGCCGTGTCCCGCGCCGGAGCCGCCGATCCGTCCCACCCCTCCGAACTGCACGCCCACCAGTGGCTGCGCGGCCGGAAGAAGGCGCTGCTCGCCTCATTCGCCGTGGGCACCATCGACCAGGTGCTCTTCGCCGGGCTCAAGAGCCGGCACCTGGCGCTGCGGCATCTGGCGGTCGCGGGCAAGGTCGTCATCATCGACGAGGTGCACGCCTACGACGCGTACATGAACGCCTATCTCGACCGCGTACTGGAGTGGCTGGCGGCCTACCGGGTGCCCGTCGTGATGCTCTCCGCGACGCTTCCGGCGAAGCGGCGCAGGGAACTGGCCGCCGCGTACGCCGGTGAGGAGACGGGCGAGCTCGCCGACGCCCTGAACCTCCCCGACGACGCCTACCCCCTCCTCACCGCCGCCGCGCCCGGCGGAGCCGTCCTGACCGCGCGCCCCGAACCAGCGTCGGGGCGCCGTACCGAAGTGACGCTCGAACGTCTCGACGACGACCCTTCACGGCTCGTGGAGCGACTGGCCGACGAGCTCCGGGACGGCGGGTGCGCACTGGTCGTACGCAACACAGTCGACCGGGTACTGGAGGCGGCCGAGCACTTGCGTGCGTACTTCGGCCCGGACGCCGTGACCGTGGCGCACTCGCGGTTCCTGGCGGCCGACCGGGCGCGCAAGGACACCGACCTGCGCGAGAGGTTCGGACCCGGGGGCGGCCGGCCCGCCGGGCCGCACATCGTCGTGGCCAGCCAGGTCGTCGAACAGTCGCTGGACATCGACTTCGACCTCCTGGTCACCGACCTCGCCCCCGTCGACCTGATGCTCCAGCGCATGGGGCGGCTGCACCGCCACCCACGTACCCGCCCGCCCCGGCTCGTACGGGCCCGTTGCCTGGTGACGGGTGTGGCGGACTGGAGCGCCGACCCGCCCGAACCCGTACGCGGCTCGCTCGCCGTCTACCAGGGGCCGCACACGCTGCTCCGGGCGCTGGCCGTGCTCGGGCCGCATCTCGACGGAGCCCCGGTGGTGCTGCCGGACCACATCAGCCCGCTGGTCCAGGCCGCGTACGACGAGCGGCCTGTCGGCCCGGACCGGTGGGCTCCCGTGCTGGCCGATGCCCGGCGTGCGTACGCGACCCGGCTCGCCGACAAACAGGAGCGCGCGGATGTGTTCCGGCTCGGTCCGGTACGCAGGGCGGGGCGGCCCGTAGTCGGCTGGCTGGACGGCAACGCGGGAGACGCCGACGACAGCCGCAGTGGACGGGCTCAGGTACGCGACAGCGAGGAGACCCTTGAGGTGCTGGTCGTCCAACGGCACGAGGACGGCCGGCTGACCACCGTGGGCTGGCTCGACGGCGGGCGCGGCGGACTGGACCTCCCGGAGCACGCGCCTCCGACACGCCAGGCCGCCGAAGCGGTGGCCGCGAGCGCACTGACGCTTCCTCGGCCGCTCACCCATCCGGGTGCAATCGACAGGACCATCGCGGAGCTTGAGCGATGGGTGGTTCCGGCCTGGCAGGTGAAGGAATGCCCCTGGCTGGCCGGCGAACTGCTGCTCGTCCTCGACGAGGAGTGCCGGACCCGCCTGTCAGGCTTCGAACTCCACTACAGCTCGGCCGACGGACTCCGTGTGACCGCCGTCGGCGCGCCCAAGGCAAAGGGACCCGACCCCATGACGCCGCCCTCCTTCGATCTCGTCTCCCGGCCCTGGCTGCCCGTACAGCGCAAGGACGGAACCACCGCCGAACTGTCGCTCCTGGAGGTCTTCGCCCAGGCGGGCAGCGTACGACGGCTGGTGGGTGATCTTCCCACCCAGGAACTGGCCCTGCTGCGACTGCTGTTGGCGATCCTGTACGACGCCCTCGACGAGGCGGAGGCAGGCGCGGCAGGCGCTCCGGCGGAGCTGGAGGACTGGGAGGAGCTGTGGCGTGCGGAGGATTCGCTCTCCGTCGTCGCCGGGTATCTCGACCGGCACCGCGAGCGCTTCGATCTACTCCACCCCGAGCGCCCGTTCTTCCAGGTCGCCGGGCTGCACACGGAGAAGCACGAGGTCGCCTCGCTGAACCGGATCGTGGCCGACGTACCGAACGGAGAGGCGTTCTTCTCGATGCGCCGGCCAGGTGTGGACCGGCTGGGGCTCGCCGAAGCGGCTCGCTGGCTGGTCCACACCCACGCGTACGACTCGTCCGGCATCAAGTCCGGGATGGAGGGCGATGACCGGGTCAAGGGCGGGAAGGTCTACCCGCAGGGCGTGGGATGGGCGGGCGGTCTCGGCGGCGTCCTCGCGGAAGGCGCCACGCTGCGCGAGACGCTCCTGCTGAACCTGATTCCGACGGGCGAGGGCATCCTGACGGCGGACCGGAAGGCTGATCTGCCCGTCTGGCGTCGCGAGACACCGCCCGGCCCCGGCGTGCTGGAGCACGACCCGTCCGTGCCCCGGCCTGCCGGTCCGCGCGACCTCTACACCTGGCAGTCCCGGCGACTGCTCCTCCACAGCGAGGGCAGCGACGTCACAGGGGTCGTCCTCGGCTACGGAGACCCGCTCGCCCACGCCAACCGGTGGAACGCGGAACCCATGACGGGCTGGCGGCGCAGCCAGGCGCAGGAGAAGAAGTTGGGCCGTCCGCTGGTCTACCTGCCGCGCCAGCACGATCCGAGCCGAGCCGCCTGGCGCGGTCTGGCAAGCCTGCTGTACGCGCAGAAGTCGGACAGCGATACGACGGGCAGGGGGACGGACCAGAGCCGGCCCTCCGGAGTGGTGAGATGGCTGACCCTGCTGACCAGTGAGGACGTCCTCCCGAAGCAGTCGCTGATCCGTACGCGGCTCATCGGTGCGGTGTACGGGACGCAGCAGTCCGTGGTCGACGAGGTGGTCGACGACGGTGTCACCCTGCCAGTCGTCCTGCTCCACCAGGACCGCCCGCTGTACGGCGCGGCCGCGGTCGACGCGGTGGCGGACGCCGAGCGGGCCGTGGCGGCCCTGGGGCAGTTGGCCGGGAATCTGGCACGTGCGGCGGGTTCGGAGCCGGGGCCGCACACGGACACCGCCCGCGATCTGGGGTTCGGGGCGCTGGACGGACCGTACCGGCAGTGGCTGGCGGGGCTCGGGGCGGCACAGGACCCGGAAGCCGCACGCGTCGCGTGGCAGGCCGTCGCCCGCCGGATCGTTCTGGACCTCGGCCGTCAGCTGCTCGACACGGCGGGGCGGGCCGCGGCAGAGGGGCGGGTGGTGGAGCTTCCCCGCGTCGGCAAGCGCTGGGTGGACAGCTCGCGGGCGGACCTGTGGTTCCGGACCCGGATCAACCAGGTGCTGCCGAAGCCCCCACCGGACCCGCCCGCTCCCCCGGCCTCCTAGCCCCAGCCCCCCGCGCCAGCCCGACGAAGCCCCTTGGACGGAACCGTATGACCACGACGACGACCGGCGCAGCCGCCGAAGGCTCCTCCCCCGTTACAGACGGCCCAGCCGAGGCGCCTTCGGAACACGGCCTGGTCGCGCAGGCGACAGGCCAGTACATCGCGCGCCTTCAGCCGCGGTACCTCAAGGACAACCCGGCGGCCGTGTCGGAGCTCGCCCGACTGCGGCGCGGGGCAGGCAAGCGGGTGCACCAGGTGCAGGACCTGTGGGGAGTCGGCGGCCTGGAGGAACTGGCCCGGCTGCTCGCGGACCGGCCGGACTTCCACCGCCGGGAGGACGCCGAGGAGGCGGTCTTTCTCGCTTCGACGCTTTGGGCACTGCACCAGCAGTCCGGGCGCGATCACGGCATGTACCAGAGAAGGCAGACCCTGGGCGGCGCGGTGCGCACCCTGATGCGGCTGGACAGCGGGCCGGGCGCCGACGAGGAGAGGGACTCTCCGCTACGTACACGACTGGTCCGAGTCGGTACCGCCGAGTCGGTCGAGTCTGTCGCCGTACGGCTGAGGGAGATCGTTCTTCTCCTGCGCGGAGCACAAGTGCCGCTCGACTACGCCCGCCTGGCCGGTCAGCTCTACCGCTGGCAGTCCCGGCCGGGGCGTGCCGGTGTGCAACGGGAATGGGGGCGCGAGTTCCATCTCGCCGCCGCTCCTCGCGCCAAGGCCAAGGACACCGAAGCCCCGGACGGCGGTGACGCGATCGATCTGTCGCTGAGCGTGGATGAGGAGTACGGCGGCTACGCCTCCGGGGAGTGAGGCATCCGCCCCGCTCCCCCGTCCGATGTGTCCCCCCTCTCCCTTCTCGCCCGCCCCGATCCTCCTCCCCGACACCGCATCCCGAACACTTCTACACAGAGGAACTGAGTACGCGTGACCAGGACGATCCTTGACATCCACATCCTCCAGACCGTCCCGCCGAGCAACCTGAACAGGGACGACACCGGTACGCCCAAATCCGCGACGTACGGGGGCGTACGACGGTCACGGGTATCCAGCCAGGCATGGAAGCGGGCCACGCGCGAGGCGTTCTCGGAGCTGCTGGACACGTCCCAGCTGGGTATCCGGACGAAGAAGGTCGCAGAGGTACTGGCCGGCCGCATTCTCGCCCTCGACCCTTCGCCGACGCGTGCCACGGCCCTGGAGATGGCCGCCGAGACGATGCAGGTGGCAACCGGATCGAAGATCACCGTGCCCACCCGCAAGAACAAGGAGGACGTGGAGGATCCTGCCGGGGAGTCCACGTACCTCATGTTCCTGAGTGGCCGCCAGTTCGACGCTCTCGCGGGACTGGCCGTCGAGGGAGGCAAGGGCGGTGACATCAAGGCTCTCAAGGCCTTCCTCAAGGTCAAGGAGAACAGGGCACGCGCCAAACAGTTGGCGGGCACCGAACACTCCGTGGACATCGCGCTGTTCGGGCGAATGGTCGCGGACTCGACCGACCTCAACGTGGACGCCGCGGCCCAGGTCGCCCACGCCCTGAGCGTGCACGCGGTGGAGGTCGAGTCGGACTACTACACGGCGGTCGACGACAGGAACACGGACGCCGAGGCAGGTGCCGGGATGATCGGCTCCATCGACTTCAACTCGGCGACCCTCTACCGGTACGCGGCGGTCGATGTCGACCAACTGCAGAGGAATCTGGGCACCGGACAGCGCGAGGACCGGCCCGTGGAGCCCACGCGGCAAGCGGTCACCGCCTTCCTCGAAAGCTTTATCACCTCGCTCCCGACCGGGAAGATCAATACCTTCGCCAACCAGACCCTGCCGACCGCGGTGATCGTCAAGGTCCGCTCGCGGCGGCCGGTCAGTTACGTCGCGGCCTTCGAGAAGCCCGTCGGCATGGGCAAGGGCGGCGGCTTCCTCCAGAAGAGCTGCGAGCGGCTCGCCACGTTCGTACCCGGGCTGGAGAGCAGTTATGGGCTGGCCGACAGCGGGCAGGGCTGGGTGCTCCGGATGGGCGAGGAGACTGCGGCACTGGCAGCACTCGGGGCCGAGGTGAACCTGTCCGGACTGCTGTCTGCTGTGGGGGACGCCGTGGAGGCGAGGCTGACCCCGGAGGTCCCGGCCGCCCGGCAGAGCGGGGACCCGGCCCTCGCCGCGGAGACCGGGGCATGAGCGTGCTGCTGCTGCGGCTCGCGGGTCCCCTCCAGTCCTGGGGGTCCGCAGCCCGGTTCACGCGCCGCACGACAGAGAACGCACCGACGAAGAGCGGGATCATCGGTCTCCTCGCCGCAGCCCAGGGTCGTGGGCGGGACGCCGACCTCGCCGATCTGGCAGCCCTGGAGTTCGGTGTCCGGATCGATCAGCCGGGCACGCGGCTCCGCGACTTCCAGACCGCGCACCACGGCGACACGGACAAGGCCATGCCGTTGTCGGAACGCTTCTACCTCGCGGACGCGGTGTTCGTGGCGGGTGTGAGCGGCGAGGCCGCGCTGATGCAACGGCTGTACGAGGCGTTGCTGGAGCCCGTGTTCCTGCCCTATCTCGGGCGGCGTTCCTGCCCGCCCGCGCAGCCGATCCCGATCGGGGAGCCGTTGGCATCAAGCCTCGAACAGGCCCTGCGCGACGCGGAATGGGAAGCGTCCGACTGGTACAAGGACCGCCTCGCGGCCACGTGCCGCCCTGACGGGGAGGAGCTCGGTCTCCATCTGGACTGCCCGCCCGGCCAGGAGCCGGACATCACGCTGCGCGACCTGCCCCTGAGCTTCGATCCCCGCAACCGGCGGTACGCGCTGCGGGGCGTCCACAGCAGAACCGTCCCCCGGCCCGCCGCACCACCGGCCCACGAACCGACCGCCCTGCTCCCGCCCGTCACACCGAGGACCGACTGATGTACCTCACCCGCTTCCGAGTGAACACCGGCCGGTCAGATGCCCGGCAACTGCTCGGCTCGCCGCATCGCCTGCACGGGGCGGTGAACATGTCCTTCCCCACCCCTCCGCCCCGGGACGGGTCAGGCCCCCGGGTGCTGTGGCGGGTGGACCGGAACGGAACCTCCGAGACGCTCCTGTACATCACCGGTCCCACCCGCCCCGATCTGACGCACCTCGTCGAACAGGCCGGCTGGCCCGCCTCGGACGAACCCGGCTGGACGACGTTCGCGTACGAGCAGTTCCTCTCCACGCTCCACGCCGGGGACACCTGGGGGTTCAGGCTCACGGCGAACCCCGTCCACAACATCCGCCACCCGTTCCTCAAGGAGGGCGAACGCACGAAACGCGCCGCCCACCGGACCACGCTGCACCAGATGCGGTGGCTGCTCCAACGGCAGGAGACATCGGGCTTCGAGATCGTCCAGAAGCCGGTGGAGCGCCGGCTCCTGGAGCAGGGCGACGAGCACGAGCTGATCGTCCGAGACCGGATCCCCCTCCAGTTCCACCGGCCCCCGGCCAAGCCGAGCCGCAACGACGTACAGATCACCAAGGTCACGTTCGACGGCCGCCTGCGCGTCACCGAACCGGAGCGCTTCCGCCGTACGCTCACCCACGGCCTGGGCAAGGCCAAGGCGTACGGCTGCGGTCTGATGACCCTGGCACCGGTACGGGGGAAGCCATGAGCACCGTCAGCCGCCGGGGTGCCTCCTCGCCCCGGGAACTCACGCGGGTCGGCGACCGGCTCTCGTTCGTCTATCTGGAGCGGTGCACCGTGCACCGGGACTCCAACGCGATCACGGCGGAGGACGCGGACGGCGTCACCCACATCCCGTCCGCCACGATCGGCACCCTCCTGCTCGGCCCGGGAACCCGCGTCACCCACCAGGCGATGGCTCTCCTGGGCGACAGCGGCGCGGGCGTGGCGTGGGTCGGTGAGCACGGAGTGCGGTATTACGCGGGCGGCCGGGCCCTGACACGTTCCTCGGGCCTGATCGAGGCACAGGCCACGGCCTGGGCGAACCGTCGCACCCGGCTGAACGTGGCACGCGCCATGTACCGCCTGCGTTTCCCGGGCGAGGACACGGCGGGAAAGACCCGGCAGGACCTCCTCAGGATGGAGGGCCGGCGCCTGAAGGACTGCTACCGGCAGGAGTCGCTGCGCACCGGCGTCCCGTGGCGCCGACGCGAGTACCACCGCGACGACTTCTCGGCGGGCGACGCCCCCAACCAGGCCATCACCGCAGCGGCTCAGTGCATGTACGGGGTCTCCCACTCCGTCGTCGTGGCCCTCGGCTGCTCTCCGGGCCTGGGCTTCGTCCACTCGGGGCACGAGCGCTCGTTCGTCATGGACGTGGCCGACTTCTACAAGACGGAGATCGCCATCCCAGCCGCCTTCGACGCGGCGGTCGAGGGAAAGGACGACATCGCGGCCCGGACCCGCCGGATGCTCCGGGACAGCATCAACCGGACCGGCCTCCTCGACCGCTGCGTAAGGGACATCAAGGACCTGCTGGGCTGGGACGGCAAACGCGACACAAGTGAGGCAGGGGGCGAGACACAGGACCGCGTCACGCTCCAGTCCGACGGAGACCTCCACGTCGAGAGCGGCCACAACTACGGAGACGAGCCCCTCTGGTGACCGTCATCGTTCTCACCAACTGCCCGGTCGGCCTGCGTGGTTTCCTCACCCGCTGGCTACTGGAGATCTCGCCCGGCGTCTTCCTGGGCGCCCCCACGACCCGTATCCGCGAAATCCTGTGGAACGAGGTACGCCAGTACGCGGGCCAGGGCCGCGCGCTGCTGGCCTACCAGACGAATACGGAACAGGGCTACGCGTTCGAAACCCACGATCACGCCTGGCACCCCACGGACCACGAGGGCCTCACCCTGATCCGCCGCCCGAACACGAACGCACCTCGCGCCACGAAGAAACCGGCGGACGTGCCCCGCCAGGGCTGGAGCAAGGCGTCGAAGCGGCGGAAGTTCGGGGGCGGTAGGTGAGTAGGTGGGTGGATGAATAGTGTTGCGGGAGAGAGGTACTTCGTACCTCCCGAATCAACAGCAAGGCCCCATATGCCGGAATTTGAGGAAGTAAGCAAAAACAGCCGCCTCGCTCCCTGAACGTGCAGGTCAGGGCCTGTGGTCCCCGCGCGTGCGGGGTTGGTCCCGTCCTTCTGGCTGCCGAGACCCTGCGCGTAGAGTGGTCCCCGCGCGTGCGGGGTTGGTCCCGCGATGACGTACGGGCGGGACACAGAGCTACGGTGGTCCCCGCGCGTGCGGGGTTGGTCCCTCCTCGACGCCGGCGCCCGGGGTCGAGCGGGAGTGGTCCCCGCGCGTGCGGGGTTGGTCCCCGAGTGCCCGTCCTCGACCGGCAGGTTCAGGGGTGGTCCCCGCGCGTGCGGGGTTGGTCCCACGTTCACGCACACGACGGCCCGGCCGCTGACGTGGTCCCCGCGCGTGCGGGGTTGGTCCCCGGATCCAGGCCCGGCAGACCGGGCACGCCGTGGTGGTCCCCGCGCGTGCGGGGTTGGTCCCAGGACCACGACCGTCGCGACGGCAGCCGCGGGGTGGTCCCCGCGCGTGCGGGGTTGGTCCCCGTTTCCCGACGCGCCGCACCTGGACCGTGCGGTGGTCCCCGCGCGTGCGGGGTTGGTCCACTACAGAATTGAACCCTAGGAAACAAGGAGCGGTGGTCCCCGCGCGTGCGGGGTTGGTCCCCAGACGGTCAAGGGCAAGAAGTCCCGCCCCGGGTGGTCCCCGCGCGTGCGGGGTTGGTCCCAGCAGACCGCCGCGAGCGGACCGTGCAGCGGAGTGGTCCCCGCGCGTGCGGGGTTGGTCCCGCCGGGTCGTCCCGCGACAGCTGCGACACCCGGTGGTCCCCGCGCGTGCGGGGTTGGTCCCGTGCCGCCGGCCGCTCCGGCGACCCCGCCGACGTGGTCCCCGCGCGTGCGGGGTTGGTCCCCTGATTGAGGAGGCTGTACGAGTACGGAAGCAGTGGTCCCCGCGCGTGCGGGGTTGGTCCCGACGCGTGCCCACTCTGCGGGTACTGGACCTGGTGGTCCCCGCGCGTGCGGGGTTGGTCCCCGCCGGGCAACCCGTGGGAGCAACCGGGATCTGTGGTCCCCGCGCGTGCGGGGTTGGTCCCCCTCCTCGCGCATGACGGCTTCCACCTGCCGACGTGGTCCCCGCGCGTGCGGGGTTGGTCCCTCGGCAAGGCCGTGCGGCGCGAGCTGGACGCGGTGGTCCCCGCGCGTGCGGGGTTGGTCCCAGGGCCGCAAGCAGCCGACGGCGGAGTCTTCCGTGGTCCCCGCGCGTGCGGGGTTGGTCCCGCGGTGTACGAGACCGAGTACTCGGTGAGCTGGGTGGTCCCCGCGCGTGCGGGGTTGGTCCTCACTACCCCGCACCGGGAGGTGGCGTGAGACGGTGGTCCCCGCGCGTGCGGGGTTGGTCCCACCTCGTCTGTAGGGAGTTGCAGTGGACTTCGGTGGTCCCCGCGCGTGCGGGGTTGGTCCAGGACAGGTGCGGTCCGGACCGCCGGTCAGCGGGTGGTCCCCGCGCGTGCGGGGTTGGTCCCCGCAGGTACCGGATTCCCGAACCCTGTGACAAGTGGTCCCCGCGCGTGCGGGGTCGTAGAGGGCGCCGAGGTGTGGTCCCCGCGCGTGCGGGGTTGGTCCCCGTACTGATGCATCACTGTCGTGAGGGTCGTGGTGGTCCCCGCGCGTGCGGGGTTGGTCCCGCGGCGTCCAGCGCCTTGCCGCGCATCCACTTGTGGTCCCTGTCGGCAACGGCCGAATTTGAGGCCAGTTTGGGCGGTTGAATTGTGGGCCGTTTTGCGGTCTTGGTTGGTTGTCAGTCGTTGTCGGTGGGGGTGGGGACGCGGCCGAGTTTTCGTCCTCGCATGCGGTAGGACTCGCCTTTGAGGGAGTGGACCTCTGCGTGGTGGACGAGCCGGTCGATCATGGCGGCGGCCACGGTCTCGTCGCCGAAGACTTCTCCCCAGCGTCCGAAGGGCTTGTTGCTCGTGACGATCACACTCGCTCTCTCGTAGCGGTTGGCGATCAGCTGGAAGAAGAGGTTGGCCGCTTCGGCTTCGAAGGGGATGTATCCCACCTCGTCGATCACGATCAGCGGGTAGCGGCCGAGTTTGACCAGTTCTTCCTGGAGTTGCCCGGAGCGGCGGGCTGCGGCGAGGCGGTCCACCCATTGGGAAGCGGTGGCGAAGGCCACGCGGTGTCCGCTCTGGCAGGCCCGGACGGCGAGGCCGGTGGCGATGTGGGTCTTGCCGGTTCCGGGCGGGCCGAGGAAGACCACATTCTCTTTGCCCGTTATGAAGTCCAGTGTGCCCAGATGCGCGAGCTGTTGTCGCGTCAGACCGCGCAGATGGGCGACATCGAGTTCCTCGATGGTCTTGATCGCGGGGAAGTGGGCAGCCCGGGTGCGGCCCTCGCCGCCGTGGCTGTCGCGGGCGGACACCTCGCGTTGCAGGCAGGCGACCAGGTATTCGGTGTGGGTCCAGGACTCGGCGCGGGCGCGTTCGGCCAGACGTTCGGCGGCGTCCAGCAGGGTGGGTGCCTTCATCGCGCGGGCGAGAAATGCCAGGTCCGAGGCAGTCTGATGGCCGGTGGGCGCTGTTTTGTCCGCGGTTTTCGCCGGGCCTGGCCGGGAGCCGGCCGCTGGGGTGCGGGGCATCAGGTGTCCGCCTCCTCTTTCCCGCCGCCGCCCTCAATGAGGGTGAACATCCGGTCGTAGGTGTCCAGTTCGCGCTGTTCGACTTCGACGCCGAGGTTGTTCGGTGCCAGGGCGGCAGTATGGGCGGTGGCCGCTCGGGCGGCCTGCTGATGCCAGACCTCTCCGCGCAGGAGGCGGGCCGCCTCGGCGTGCTCGGGGTCGGTGAGCGTCTGGTGGCGGGCCCAGCAGCGCGGGTGCCGCGCCACCGTCTCCGTCCCGGCACCGGCGCTGGGGGTATCGGTGAGGGTGACCGTGATGTCCTCGTTGTCCGCACGGACCAGGACGCGGTGACCGATCGCCCGGGGGTGGACGGAATAGTCGCAGGTATCGACCCGGATGTAGTGGTCACGGCCGATGCGGGTCTGAAAGCGCCACCAGTGGGGCGGGGCGACCGGCGGGACCGGGAGCATCTGGGCCCGGTCGGACTCCCAGCGGTCCGTCGGCCGAGCGGCGATTGCACGATGGGTCCTGCGGTTGGCGATCTGCAGCCAGCCGGTGAGCTGGGTGTTGAAATCGTCGGGGCCACTGAACGTCCGCCCGGGCAGGAAACTCGTCTCCAGGTAACCATTCGCGCGTTCCACCAGGCCCTTGGCCTCCGGGTCACGGGGCCGGCACAAGTGGACCTTCACCGCGAGCAGCCCCGCGAACGCCGCGAACTCGGAAGTCAGCTTTCCTCTGCCGATGCCTGCCTCATTGTCCCAGACAAGCGTCCTGGGGACTGCTTGCCAGCCGTCGGCCAGCAGCCGCCAGTGACCGTCGATCAGGTCGCCGGTCTGCCGGGAGGGCAGCATCCGGGCGGTGATCATCCGTGAGTAGCCCGAGACGATGACCAGGACCGGCGGGCGTCCACTCTGGCCGTAGCCGAGGGGGATATCCACCGGCGGAAACCACAAGTCGCACTGCGCGAGCTCACCGGGCTGATAGACCGTCCGCGATACCGGATCCACCGGCAGATACACCGGCCGCAGCTCACGCACCCGGTCCCGCAGGATCGTCAGCCCGCGTTCCCAGCCGATTCGCTCCGCGATCACAGTCACGGGCATGGTCGGGGTCTGCCGCAGCAGCTCCCGGACCGCAGGTTCCACCGCGTCCACCGCAGACCCCTTCGCCGCCCGCCGGTACTGCGGGGGCCGGTCCGAAGCAAGAGCCCGTAGCACCGTGTTCCGTGAAATCCCCAGCTGTCGGGCAACAGCCCGCGCGGACAGTCCTTGAGCCCGGTGCAACCGGCGGATCTCAGCCCAGTCCTCCACAAGGATCACCCTCTCTTCCTCCCGCTCCAGAGACCCTGAAGCCAGAATGATCAAGAGATCGCAGAGTGGCTCACTTTTCATCCGCCGTCCGTGGTATCCATTTCACCCGTTGCCGACAGTCCCCGCGCGTGCGGGGTTGGTCCCGGTGGATTGATTGACCGCGTGGTCACTCCTCGGTGGTCCCCGCGCGTGCGGGGTTGGTCCCCGGCCACCCTCCGGGCTGAGGCTCGGGAAGGTGGTCCCCGCGCGTGCGGGGTTGGTCCCCGCGAGGTAGGCGACGGTGACGTACCGTCCGCGTGGTCCCCGCGCGTGCGGGGTTGGTCCCCTTCCCGTCCGCCCGTCGCCCGTGGTGGAGGTGTGGTCCCCGCGCGTGCGGGGTTGGTCCCCGCCCCTGCTGCCGGGTGATCCCGGCCCACCGAGTGGTCCCCGCGCGTGCGGGGTTGGTCCCCCTCTACCGCGTGTCCACCTGGGCCTTCGCGGGTGGTCCCCGCGCGTGCGGGGTTGGTCCCGCTCTCCGCCAAATCCTTCTTGAAGGACTGCCGTGGTCCCCGCGCGTGCGGGGTTGGTCCCGCGATCGTCACGACCCGGGGAATAGCCGGACAGTGGTCCCCGCGCGTGCGGGGTTGGTCCCGCCACGCCGCCGCCGACAAAGACCTCCTCCTCGTGGTCCCCGCGCGTGCGAGGTTGGTCCCGGCATCCAGTTCGACGTCCTCCAGATGCACCGGTGGTCCCCGCGCGTGCGGGGTTGGTCCCCATCTGACGGCCCAGTGGATGCGGGGCAAGGCGTGGTCCCCGCGCGTGCGGGGTTGGTCCCGTGTGCACCACCGGAACCGGCAGACCCAAAGCGTGGTCCCCGCGCGTACGGGGTTGGTCCCTCCCCAGACGGCAGCGAGGACCAGGAGCAGCGGTGGTCCCCGCGCGTGCGGGGTTGGTCCCGTGCCGCCGGGACCCACTGGGTCCGTCGTGCCGTGGTCCCCGCGCGTGCGGGGTTGGTCCCACCTGGGTTGTCTCGATGAAGACGACATCGTTGTGGTCCCCGCGTATGCGGGGATCCCCGCCCCGCTCCGAGAAACTGCGGCCGGAGCGGGCCGGGGTGAGCCGGGGCAGGCCGGCGGGAGCCGGGGCAGGTCCCCCGCCGGGGGCGGGTAGGCGCCGGGCGGGGGGCTCGCGTGGGGGTCAGTTGAATGCCGCGGCGAACATGCCGGGTTCGTAGGAGCCTCCCTTCTGGTGCACGATCACGGCGAGTCGGTTGGCGGCGTTGATCAGGGCGACCAGGGAGACCAGGGCGGCGATCTGGTCGTCGTCGTAGTGCTTGCGTACCTGGGCCCAGGTCTCGTCGGAGACACCTTGGGCGGCGTCGGCGAGGCGGGTGCCTTCTTCGGTGAGTGCCAGGGCCGCCTGTTCGGCCTCGGTGAACACGGTGGACTCGCGCCAGGCGGCGACCAGGTGGAGCCGGGTCGCGGTTTCGCCGGCTGCCGTGGCCTCCTTGGTGTGCATGTCGATGCACCAGCCGCAGCCGTTGATCTGGCTGGCGCGCAGCGACACCAGCTCCTGGGTGGACGCCGGCAGCGACGACTGCTGGATCACGAGGCCGGTGTTGGCGAACCGCTTGGCGAACTTGGAGGCGATCGGGTTGTCGAACAGGTTGAATCGGGCGGTCATGATCTCGTCCTCACTCGTGGTGTTGCACTGGACGAACACGAGATGCCGGCCGCCCGCTCCCTGTGACGGGGCGGCCGTGTGACGTGAGCCACCGCTCCCGGGTGTCACAGAACGGCGGTGCCCGGCGTCCTGTGCGCGTGGCAGCGTCGAGAGTGAACAGGCAGGAGCAGCCGGTGAAGAGCGAGCACGACGAGCACGACGAGAACGGCGGGAGCGCGGAGGACGGCGGGAGCGCGGAGAACGTGTCCGGGCCGCTCGCCGACGGCGGGAGCGCGGCTCCCGCGACGGAGACGACGGAGGCGACGGAGGCGACAGACGTGTTCGTCGCTCATCGGAATCTGCTGTTCACCGTTGCCTACGAGATGCTGGGCTCGGCCGCGGACGCGGAGGACGTGCTGCAGGAGACATGGCTGCGGTGGGCGGGGGTCGATCTCGGTACGGTGCGGGAGCCGCGTGCGTACCTGGTACGGATCACCACCCGGCAGGCGCTCACCCGGCTGCGTACCCTCAGCCGCCGCAAGGAGTCCTACGTCGGCTCCTGGCTCCCCGAGCCCCTGCTCACCACCCCCGACGTCGCCGACGACATCGAACTCGCCGACAGCGTCTCGATGGCCATGCTCCTCGTCCTCGAAACCCTCGCCCCCACCGAACGCGCCGTGTTCGTCCTGCGCGAGGTCTTCGACCTCGGATACGACGAGATCGCCGAAGCCGTCGACAAGACCCCCGCCGCCGTGCGCCAGATCGCCCACCGCGCACGCGCCCACGTCGCCGCACGCCGGCCACGCACGACCATCACCCCCACCGAGACCCGGGCCGCCCTCGACGCCTTCAAACAAGCCACCGAGACAGGCGATCTGCAACGCCTCCTCGACCTCCTCGCCCCCGACGTCGTCCTCATGGGTGACGGCGGCGGAATCAAACAGGCCGTCCTGCGGCCCATCGTGGGTGCCGACAAGGTCGCCCGTCTGCTGGCCGCCGGCATGGGCAGGATCACCGCGGCGGAGCTGCGGCCGGTACAGGTCAATGGCTACCCGGCGCTGGTTCTCCGGATCGACGGCGAGGTCGACACCGTCGTGTCGGTACGCATCGACGACGGTCTCATCACCGGCCTCTACGCCATGCGCAACCCCGAGAAGCTGTCACACATGCGGCGTGAGACCGCCCTGCGCCGCTGAACCGGCGAAGAGGGGGCGGCGGGGCGCACACGCGGGACCGGAGGACGGGTGCTCGGGCCACGTGGCGCTGCGCGGAACGGCCGAATGATCAGGCCCGGAGATTTAGGTCGGGGGAAGCGGCATCGGGGGGACAAGCCGCTTCCCCCGATGAGAACAGGCCCTACTGGTCCCCGCCGCAGTCAGGGGGAAGTCTCGCGGCGTGGACCCCACAGAGAGGTCCTGTTCCAGCCCCTCGGATTCCTGCCAGATCCGCTGGGCTCGTCACCCATCCTGCCCCTCCCCGGGGGTCGTCCCGGCGGGCAAAAGACCCCGACGGCCGGGCCATAGGTCCTTAAAGAGCGCATCAGTGATCGGAAACAACCACGGAATACGGCCAAGTGTGCGGATAGAATCGCCCGACTGCACACGGGATCGAAGGGGAGGCAGGGGCTGTGGTGCAAGCGAAGAAGATCGCGCTCTACATAGTGGTGGTCTTCGTGCTGTACACGATCATCACGTCCCCGGCCAGGGCCGCGGATCTCGTCCAGGTAGGGTTCGAAGGCGTTTCCAGCGCCGCCCAGGGCGTCGGCGACTTCATGTCCGAGCTGGTGAAGTAGGAGTACCCGATGATCCGCCACCTGGTCCTGTTCAAGCTGAACGACGGCGTCGAGCGGGACGATCCGCGGGTGGTCGCCGGGGAGCGGGCCTTCCGGGAGCTCGAAGGAGTGGTTCCGGAGCTGGAGTTCTGGGAGTGCGCGTGGAACATCACCGAACGGCCGATCGCGTACGACTTCGCCATCAACTCGGCGGTCGCCGACGAGGACGCCCTGAAGCGCTACATCGAGCACCCGGCCCATCAGGCCGCGGCCGGGCAATGGCGTGAATTCGCCACCTGGGTGATCGCCGACTACCCCTTCTGACGCACCGTCCGGCCCTCCGTTCCGCAGCCCCTCACCGCACAGGTGAGGGGTTTCTTGGTGTTTAAAACAAAACTGCCCCCAACACGGCTGTATGCGGTGCTTGCACACAGTGGACATGTCTTGTGATGCTATGACCGCTTTTGACGGATGAGTTGACCGCAGTTGACCGCAAAGGGGTGGCATCACCGTGCCGGCCAGTACAGCGCCTCAAGTGCCTCCCCAGAACGTCCCGAACGAGGACATCCAGACCGAGACCCCCGATCCCACCGCCCCGCCCGCCAGAACCCGGGGCGCGGACACCAGGGCCCTCACACAGGTGCTCTTCGGGCAGCTCAAGGACCTGGAACCGGGCACTCCGGAACACCGCAGGGTGCGCGCCGCGCTGATCGAGGCGAACCTGCCTCTGGTGCGGTACGCGGCCGCCCGCTTCCGGAGCCGCAACGAGCCGATGGAGGACGTCGTCCAGGTCGGCACCATCGGCCTGATCAACGCCATCGACCGGTTCGACCCGGAACGCGGTGTCCAGTTCCCGACCTTCGCGATGCCCACCGTGGTCGGCGAGATCAAACGTTACTTCCGGGACAACGTGAGGACCGTCCACGTCCCCCGCCGGCTCCACGAACTCTGGGTCCAGGTCACCGGTGCCACCGAGGACCTGACGACCGCTCATGGGCGTTCCCCCACCACGGGCGAGATCGCCGAACGGCTGAAGATCTCCGAGGACGAGGTGCTGGCCTGCATCGAGGCGGGGCGCTCGTACCACGCGACCTCCCTGGAGGCCGCCCAGGAGGGCGACGGGCTGCCAGGACTCCTCGACCGGCTCGGTTACGAGGACCCCGCACTGGCCGGCGTGGAGCACCGCGATCTCGTACGGCACCTCCTCGTCCAGCTGCCCGAGCGCGAGCAGCGCATCCTCCTGCTGCGCTACTACAGCAACTTGACCCAGTCTCAGATCAGCGCCGAGCTGGGCGTGTCCCAGATGCATGTGTCAAGACTTCTGGCGAGAAGCTTCGCCCGGCTCCGATCCGCAAATAGGATCGAGGCGTAGTCGGATCGGGTAGACCGCAGGGAGAGCGGTTCTGACGGTGTAAAAGCCCTACACCCCTTGTTATCTGCGCAGACACGGCGCTGACTTGTCGACTTGTCACTACAGCGCGTTGCCGACATGTGACATTCTGCTGGAACCGCGTTTGCCGCAGCCTCGCCTCCGGTATTCAGGTGGAGGCTGCGTTCCTCCGATGGTCGCGGTCACCGCGACCGTCCGCGACCTCAAGGGGGTGGCATGTCCGCAGAACAGGGCAGCTCGAAGGTGCTCACGCTCACGAAGAGCGTGTCGGCACCCGCCGTGCTCACCAGCTCGTCGGAAGCCATCGACACCCGTACTCTGTCCCGCTCCCTGTTCCTGCGGCTCGCCGCGCTGGGACCCGCACCGGGCCCCGAGGGAACGGACAGCCCGGAGCGGGCGTACGTGCGGGACACACTCATCGAGCTCAACCTCCCGCTGGTGCGGTACGCCGCGGCGCGGTTCCGGAGCCGCAACGAGCCGATGGAGGACATCGTCCAGGTCGGCACGATCGGCCTGATCAAGGCGATCGACCGGTTCGACTGCGAACGGGGCGTGGAGTTCCCGACCTTCGCGATGCCCACCGTCGTCGGGGAGATCAAGCGGTTCTTCCGCGACACCTCCTGGTCGGTACGGGTGCCCCGTCGCCTCCAGGAGCTGCGGCTCGCCCTCACCAAGACCAGCGACGAGCTCTCCCAGAAGCTCGACCGCTCGCCGACCGTGCCGGAGCTGGCCAAGGCGCTCGGGGTCTCCGAGGAGGACGTGGTCGACGGCCTGGCTGTCGGCAACGCGTACACCGCCTCCTCGCTGGACTCCCCCTCGCCCGAGGACGACGGCGGCGAGGGCTCGCTCGCCGACCGCCTGGGGTACGAGGACGCGGCGCTGGAAGGCGTCGAGTACCGCGAGTCCCTGAAGCCGCTGCTGGCCAAACTCGCCCCGCGCGAACGCCAGATCATCATGCTGCGTTTCTTCGCCAACATGACCCAGTCGCAGATCGGCGAGGAGGTCGGCATCTCGCAGATGCACGTCTCCCGACTGCTCACACGCACACTCGCCCAGCTCAGGGAAGGGCTGATCGCCGACTGACCCGGTGCGGTGTGCACAAGGGTTCAAAATTGACGGACCGTCAGCCACACTGGCGCGATGCGACGTCAGACAATCGGCTCGACCGGCCGCCGGGGCACCGTGATCGCCGCCTCGGCGGCCGTGCTGTGTCTGGGCGGCACCCTGGCCGCCTGCGCGGGCGGTGCGGGCGACGGTGACGGCTACGCGGCCGTGGGAGCCGCCGCAGGCCCTGAGAGGACGCCCGAGGGCGCGGGAGCCCCTTCTGGGCGGGTGACGCTGATCCCGCTGGACGAGGCCGGGGGCGGCGGACCGGAGAGCGGCGGAAAGGGCGCCGGGAGCACCGGGGGCACCGCGGAGGGCGCCGGAAGCGGTCCCTCCGGCCGCACGGGCGCGGCGGGCGGCGGCTCGGGGGGAGCAGCCGGTCCCGGAGGTCCGGACGCGCCCCCAGGGGCATCCGGCGGGCCCGGAACACCCGGTTCCACGCCGACGACGGGCGGCGGCGCAGGCGGCGGCACGGGAGGCGGCGCCTCGCCCGGCGCGCCGTCCACCACGCCAAGCCCGCCCGGCACACCCACTCCGCCCACTCCGGCGGTGCTGAAGATCGGCACCCCTGAGCGCACCCCGGCCGACAAGCGCTGGTGCGAGAACGTGAGCGTGGAGTTCCGTAATACCGGCGGCTCACCGGCGCGCTCGGGCACCGTCACCTTCGCCACGCACATCATCGGCGCGCTGGGGGTCGACTGGGCGACGATCGAGTCGACGCAGCCGCTGCCCGCGCCGGTCGACGCGGGAGCGGTGCGGAAGAAGACGTACACCGTCTGTGTGGACGCCTGGCGGGTTCCCCTGGGGATGCGTGTCGAGACCCAGGACGTCACCGCCGTATGGAAGTGAGACACCCGCGTGTGCGCGGGTGCCCCGGTGCGGAACCGGCCGGGCGGCGGAAGGTCAGTTGAGCGCGAGCCAGGCGACCGCGCCGAGAACGACGACGACCGCGACGACCGCCGCGATCACCCCGGCCTTCGGCCCGGACGAGGTCGCCGCCGGCTGCTGCCGGCGCTGCGGCTCGCCCTCGTCGACAAAGGCGCGGAACATCTGCGTGCTGCCCGCCGGGTCGTGATTGCCCTCGGGGCCCTGCTGAGGGGCGTGGGGGTTGTGTGCCATGGGGCAGGACCCTAGCGAACTCGGACGTACGGCCCAACCCCCGGGGCCCACAGGGAGGGTGACCCACCGGTACACATCACCTCTTTACGTCCGGCCGGGGTGCCCCCTCGCCATGCATGGCGGGATGCCTCCGGTGACGCAGAGCCGGGGTGCCTCCGCTCGCGTACGGCGGCACGCCTTCGCCCACGTACAGGAGGACACCTCCCCTCACGTACGGAGCAGGGTGCCCCACCGGCCGCCCCCGGGGCCCTCCGCGGCCGGGCGGTACGGCGTCGGCGTGACGCGGGGCACAGTCGGTGCGGGTGTGCCGCGGGCCGCCGTCACCCTTGACCGGGACCCTACGGAGGCTTTTGCCTTCCTTTACTTCTGCAAGCCCATTTTCGTTTGCCTGCGGCAACCAACGAATCTATGGTTGCCCTAAGCAACAAGATGTCGGTGAGTCTGTCTGGGGGTCCCGTGGCCAAGCGGAGCCAGTACGAAGAACTGGCCCGGCAGCTCAGCGCCGTCGGAGCCGTCAAGCGCGGACTCGCCCGGATTCTTCCCTCCGAGTGTCCCGGTGGCTCCGCCGCCGTGCTGGCGCTCCTGGCTCAGCACGGCGAGATGCGCATCAGCAGACTCGCCGAGCTGCTGGCTGTGGACATGTCGGTGACCAGTCGTCATGTCGCCCATGTGGCAGAGCACGGCTGGATCGAACGGTCTCACGACCCTGCGGACAAGCGGTCCCGCATCCTGCGGCTGACCCCCGCCGGCAACGAGCAGCTCGACGAGCTGACCCGGCGGACCACCGAAATGTTCGCCCGCAATCTTCAGGACTGGTCCGACGAAGAAGTCGGACAGCTCAACTCGCTGTTGGCCCGGCTGCGCGACAGCTTCGCCTGTCGCGGCTCCGGCGGATGCGCCCCCGGGACACACACCGGTGACTGCCGCACCCGGCCCTCCGACGACGCGCACACCCGTACACCTGTGTAACAGAAGCAAAGAGAAGGAACTCCATGGCTACGACCACACCAACCGGTGTGCGGGGCGGCCACGCCAAGCACGGCGGCGCCGACGCCGCCGACGGCACGCCGATGACACACCGGCAGATCATGGAAGCGCTGACCGGGCTCCTGCTCGGCATGTTCGTCGCGATCCTGTCGTCGACGGTCGTCTCCAACGCCCTGCCGGAAATCATCTCCGACCTCGGCGGCGGCCAGAGCGCATACACCTGGGTCGTCACGGCCTCGCTCCTGTCCATGACCGCCACCACTCCCCTGTGGGGCAAGCTGTCCGACCTGTTCAGCAAGAAGCTGCTGGTCCAGATATCCCTGGTCATCTACGTCGCGGGCTCGGTCGTGGCCGGCATGTCGACCAGCAGCGGCATGCTCATCGCCTGCCGTGTCGTGCAGGGCATCGGCGTCGGCGGCCTCTCCGCCCTCGCCCAGATCGTGATGGCCGCGATGATCGCCCCGCGTGAGCGCGGGCGCTACAGCGGTTACCTCGGCGCCGTCTTCGCCGTCGCCACCGTCGGCGGCCCGCTCCTCGGCGGTGTCATCACCGACACCAGCTGGATGGGCTGGCGCTGGTGCTTCTACGTGGGTGTGCCGTTCGCGGTCATCGCTCTGATCGTGCTCCAGAAGACCCTGAAGCTCCCGGTCGTCAAGCGCGAGGTCAAGGTCGACTGGTCGGGCGCGTTCTTCATCAGCGCCGCCGTCTCGCTGCTGCTGCTCTGGGTGACCTTCGCGGGCGACAAGTACGACTGGGTCTCCTGGCAGACGTACACGATGCTCGGCGGCACCGTCGTCCTCGTCGGCCTCTTCCTGCTCATCGAGTCCAAGGCCAGCGAGCCGATCATCCCGCTGCGCCTCTTCCGCAACCGCACGATCACGCTGGCCTCGGTGGCCTCGCTGTTCGTCGGTATCGCGATGTTCGCGGGCACCGTCTTCTTCAGCCAGTACTTCCAGCTGGCGCGCGGCAAGTCGCCGACGATGTCCGGCGTCATGACGATCCCGATGATCGCGGGTCTGTTCCTCTCCTCGACCGTCTCGGGCCAGGTCATCACCAAGACGGGCCGCTGGAAGGCCTGGCTGGTCAGCGGTGGCTTCCTGGTCACCGCCGGTCTCGGGATGCTCGGCACCATCCGGTACGACACCGAGTACTGGCACATCGCCGTCTACATGTTCGTCATGGGTCTCGGCATCGGCATGATGATGCAGAACCTGGTCCTCGCCACTCAGAACCAGGTCGCCCCCAGCGACCTCGGCGCGGCCAGCTCCGTCGTCACCTTCTTCCGTTCGCTCGGTGGCGCCATCGGTGTCTCGGCGCTCGGTGCCGTCATGGCGAACCGCGTCACCCACTACGTCAAGGACGGCCTCGCGGACCTCGGTCCCGAAGGTGCCGCCATGGGCCACGGCGGCACCGGCGGCGGGGGCATCCCCGACCTGGACGCTCTGCCCGGCCCGATGCGTACGGTCGTCGAGGCCGCGTACGGCCACGGCGTCGGCGACGTCTTCCTCTACGCCGCTCCGGCCGCGCTCATCGCCTTCATCGTGACGATCTTCATCAAGGAGGTCGCGCTGAAGACGAGCGCCGCGAACGACGCCCCGGCCACGGCCCAGTCCTCCGCGCCGGTGCCCGCCCGGTCCTCCGCCCCGGTCCCGGCTCCGGTCCCCGCCCACGCCCTGGTCGGGGCAGACGCTCCGGCGCCGGCCACGGCCTCGGCTACGGCACCGGCCCCGGCGCCCCTCGCCGGTACGGGTCCGGCGGCGGGCTCGCCCGAGGCTCCCACGGCCACCGTTCAGGGCATTGCGGTGCGCGGTGTGGTGCGCGGCGCCGAGGACGCACCGGTCGCCCGCGCCGCCGTCACCCTGATCTCGCTGGACGGCCGGCAGCTCGGCCGCTCCGTCGCCCGCGCCGACGGCGGCTACACCCTGGACGCGCCGGGCTCCGGCAGTTACGTCCTGATCGCGTCCGCCGACGGTTTCCAGCCGCAGGCGACCACCGTGGTCGTCGGCGAGGAGCCGCTGGCCTTCGACATCCTGCTGGTCGGTACGAGCGGCCTCGCCGGAACCGTCAGGGCCGCCGAGTCCGGTACGCCGGTCGAGAGCGCCATGGTCATCGTGACCGACGTGCGCGGCGACGTGCTGGCCACCGGCACGTCCGGCGGGACGGGCGAGTTCGCGTTCGGCGAGCTGGTTCCCGGTGCGGTGACCGTCGCGGTCAACGCCGCGGGCTTCCGCCCGCTCGCCCTGCCGGTGGAGATCGGCGGCCAGGGTGTCACCCGGGTCGACGCCGCCCTCCGGGCCGGTGCGCTGGTCCAGGGTGTCGTACGGGCCGGTGCCGCACGGGCCCCGCTGCCCGACGCACGGGTCACGCTGATCGACGCGGCGGGCAACGTGGTCGCCACCTCGACGACCGGCCAGGACGGGGCGTACGCCTTCGCCGACCTGGACGCGGGCGAGTACTCGGTCATCGCGACCGGCTACCCGCCGGTGGCCGGCTCGCTGACCGTGGCCGGTCACGGGGTCGACGGCCACGACATCGAGCTCGCCCACCCCGGCGAGTGAACCGGTGGCCCGCGGCGACGCGGGCACCCCGGGATCAGAGGTAACCCGGGTGACAAGACCCCTGGCGGTACGGCACTCCCAGCGGAGAGGCTGTCCCGGCCGGTGGAAATGGGCCCCGGCGGTGGGGACGGCAGGCAGGGGACGGCCTGCCGCCCCCGCCCCGGGGCCCGACTCATTGACCCACCGGGTCAAGAAGCAAGGAGAGAAAACGGGATGGCACTTCGCGCACAGGTACGGACGCGGGACGGCTGGGCGGTCCAGCACGCGATCGTCACGGTCACCGACATGACCGGCACCCAGGTGCTGCGGGCCGCCGCCGACGAGAACGGTGCCGTCCGTACCGACGGCACCCTGCCGGCCGGCGCGTACACGGTGATCGTCACCGCGGTCGGGTACGCCCCCGCCGCCTCCACCGCACTCGTCACGGCCAGTGGCCTGATCTCCGGCGGGCAGATCGTGCTGGCCCGGCAGGGCGGCGTGGAGCTTCCGCCGCCGGGCGCCTGGTCGCTGGACCCGGCGCACTGCTCGGTGGCCGCGGTGGCCCAGCACCTGGGGTTCTCCAGCGTGCACGGCCGGTTCACCGAGTTCGGCGGCCGGATCGAGATCGCCGAGGACGTCTCCCGGTCCCGGGTGGACGCCGTCATCGGTGCGGCCAGCATCGAGACGGGCAACGGCATGCGGGACAAGCACCTGCGCTCGCCCGACTTCCTGGACGTGGACCGGTTCCCGGAGATCACCTACCGCTCCAGCGGGCTGTCCCCGGCGGGGCCCGACCGCTGGACCGTGCACGGCGAACTGTCGATGCACGGCGTCGCGCGGGCCATCGACCTGGACCTCAGCTACCTGGGCACCGGCCCCGACCCGTGGGGCGGGGTACGCGCGGCCTTCCACGCCACGGCCGAACTGCGCCGCGACGACTTCGCCATGAACTACAACCAGGTGGTGCAGGCGGGGATCTCGGCGATCGGAACGACGCTGCGCGTGGAGCTGGACATCCAGGCCGTACAGGGCGAGGTCCTGCCGTCGTAGAACGCCGCCACGGCGGGAGGCGGCCCCGCGTCGCGGGGACCGCCGCCGCGGGGGACCGCATCCGGCCGGGGCCGCCGCCGGCCGGGGCCGCCGCCGTAGGGTTGGCCCCATGGCACCCGCACCCGACATCGCGACCAACACCGCCGTGGAACTCGACGAGTTGCTGGCCTTCGTACGGCCCAGGCACCGGGCGGTCCTGCTGACCACCCGGTCCGACGGCCGCCCCCAGGGATCCCCGCTGACCTGCGGCGTCGACGACGCGGGCCGGATCGTCATGTCGACCTACCCCGAACGGGCCAAGACCCGCAACGCGAAGCGGGACGACCGGGTCAGCGTGATCGTCCTGTCGGACGAGTGGAACGGGCCATGGGTGCAGATCGACGGCTCGGCCGAGGTGATCGACTCACCGGAATCGGTCGAGCCGCTCGTCGAGTACTTCCGGAACATCTCCGGTGAGCACCCCGACTGGGACGAGTACCGGGCGGCGATGGTGAAGCAGGGCAAGTCGATCATCCGGGTCACCCCGGAGCGCTGGAGTCCGATCGCCACGGGCGGCTTCCCCGCCCGTCTCGCCCCGGGAAACTGACGCTCGCGTGGCTGTTCCTCCCGGTGGCGTCCCGGATCCGGACCTGCTCGCGCGGGCCCGGCTCCTCACCGCGCCGTCCCTCGGCGCCTCCCTGGTACGCGAGGTGGAACGGATCACCGGGCGCCGCGCGGAGCCGATGGGCAGTGCCCCGCCGGACGGTCCCCATCTCTGTGTCGGCGCCTCGCTGCCGGACGCCTGGCGCACCGGACGTCTGGTGTGGTTCCACAGCGTCAACGCGGGGACGGACGCGCTGCTCGCCGCCGGCCCCTGGCCCGCCGGGGCACTGCTGACCCGGACGGTCGGGCGGATGGGCGAGCGGATCGCCCAGTACGTGCTGGCCTGGATCCTCGCCGAGTGCCAGTCCGTACCCGAGTTCGCGGCGCAGCACGCGCGGGCCGAGTGGCGTCGTCTGCCGTCCGAACTCGCCGCCGGGCAGACGGCCCTGATCTACGGGACCGGCCGGATCGGTGCGGCCGTCGCCGGGCTGCTGCACGGGTGCGGAATCCGGACGGTGGGCGTGGCCCGTACCGCGCGCGCCGTCCCGCCGCCGGGTTTCGACCGGGTGATCGGGACCGGCGGGGACACCGGCGCACTCGCCACCGCGCGGTGGGTGGTGTCCGCCCTGCCGCTGACCGGGGCGACGGCAGGGTTCTTCGGAGCGAACCGGTTCGCGGCCGTGCGGGGGGCCACGTTCGTCAATGTGGGCCGGGGCGCGACGGTGGACATGGGGGCGATGGAGGCCGCGCTGCGGGACGGCTCGGTGCGGCGGGCGGTGCTCGACGTGCTGCCCGAGGAGCCGGCCGCGCCCGGGGACCGGTGCTGGCGGCTGCCCCGTACGGTGATCACCTCGCACTCCGCGGGGATCACCGCCGACGAGGACGTGGCCACGGACTTCGGCACCTGCTGGAGCGACGTCCGCGAGGGCCGCGTACCCCGCCTGGCCGTGGACGTGGGCCGGGGGTACTGAGAAGCGCCTCCGGGCGGGGAGGTCACGGGGATGCCGTCGCCGCGTCCGCGTCCGTATCCACCGCCACGTTCCTGTCCACCGCCACGTCCGTGCCCGTGCCCCTGCCCGTGCCCGCGCCCTTACCCGCGTCGGCGCCGGCCTCGGCGCGGTCGCGGTCGCGCATCGCCTCGATGCCCGCGATCAGCATGTCCATCGCGAACGCATAGTCCAGTTCCCGCATGTCCGCGACCGTGTCGCCGCCGCGGGCGTCCATCAGATCCTGCGAGTGGGTGACGATCTTCCTCAGATCCGGCTGGGCCCGGACAGTGCCCATGGCCTGCTGGTAGTAGGCGTCCTCGGTGAGCCCGGCACCCCTGGCCCGCTCGACGAAGTGGCCTTCGATGGTGCCGAACCCGTGCACGAACTGGAAGACGGCCGACAGCGCGCCGGACTGGTGCTTGAGGGGCAGGCCGGTGGCCCGGATGACGTCCTGGACGGCGTACGAGAAGAGCATGGCGTGCGGGCCGATGTTGAGGAAGTGGCCCGCCAGTGGGGACAGCCAGATGTGGCGGACGATCAGTTCGCGGTAGCTGCGTGCCAGCGCACGCAGCCGGTCGCGCCAGTCGCCGTCCTCGGACGGGCGCCCGATCTCGGCGTAGACCAGGTCCATGGCCAGCTCCAGCAGGTCGTCCTTGGTGTCGACGTACCAGTAGAGGGACATCGCGGTGACGTCCAGTTCGGCGGCCAGCCTGCGCATGGAGAACTTGGCCAGGCCCTCGGCGTCCAGCAGCCGGATGGTCGCCGCGGTGATCTTGTCCCGGTCCAGGCCCGCCGGGGAGTCGGTCCTGCGGGCGCGCGAGGTGTCCCGTTGGTCCAGCCATACGCTGGTCCTCGCGGGGTTGTTCGCACGATCGGCCGCGGACACCATGGCGCACTCTCCTCGTCTTGCCGGCGGAACGAGCCGGTGGCGGAGGCATGAACCGGAAAGTGAACGTCCGGTCCATGCGTCCCATCCGATGCTATGCCGCCGGCCCGGTCGAGTCTGCCTGGGCGGATACCTCCCGGTCAGCACCGGTACCGGAAGCGGCACCGGAACCGGAACCGGAGGCAGGACCCGAGGCGAAACCGGAACCGGAAGCTGAACCCGCTCCCGCGCCCGCGCGCGCCGCTTCGGCACGTTCGGCCCGGCGCAGCAGGTACGCGGCGGTCAGTCCGCCGATCAGCACCGCCGCGGCACCGACCAGCTGGCTGGTCTCCAGACCCGAGGCGAAGGCGTCCCTGATGCTCTGCGCCTCCGACTCGCTGTCGGCGGCGGCGAGCGCGGCGGGCAGCGAGGCCGCGCCGACGGCGGCGGGCACGAGAGCGGCGAACCGGGAGTTGAGCACGGCGCCGAGAACCGCAACCCCGAGCCCGTTGCCGAACTCGCCGAGGGTGCCGTTGACCCCGGCGCCCACCCCCGCCTTCTCCGGTGGGATGGCGCTCATGATGGCGTTCGCCATCGCTGGCATGGCGAACGAGATGCCCGCCCCCATCACGACCAGGCCGAGCAGCATGCCCGCGTAGTCATGGCCGCCGAGCAGGGCGATCGCCGCGAGGCCGGCCGCAAGGCAGGTCATCCCGGCGGCGATGGTGAGCGGCGTCCCCAGCTTGGGTACGAGCCGGGCGCCCACGCCGGCGAGGTTGAGGATGACGACGGTGATCGCGAGCGGAGCCGTACGGAGACCGGCTTCCAGGGGCTCGTACCCGAGCACGAACTGAAGGTGCTGCGTGAGCAGGAAGAGCGATCCGCTCATCCCGAAGGCGACCAGGATCGAACCGCCGACCGCGCCGATGAACCTCTGGTTCCGGAAGAAGTGCATGTCGAGCATCGGGTTCGGGATGTGCAGCTCCCACAGGACGAACCCGGCGAGGACGGCGGCCCCGATGGACGCGGTCAGCAGCACCTGGCCGGAGGCCCAGCCGTGTTCCGGCCCGGAGATGATCGCGTACACGACCGCGGTCATCCCGATGGTGGAGAGCACCGCGCCCAGCAGGTCGGGGCGGTCGCCCTGGGAGTTCTTGGACTCCGGTACGAGACGGACGACGGCGATCAGACCGATCACCGCGACCGGGATGTTCACGAGGAAGATCGCGCCCCACCAGTAGTGGTCGAGCATGAACCCGCCGAGGAGCGGGCCGACCGCGAAGCCGAGCGAGCTGACGGTCGCCCAGAGACCGATGGCCTTCACCCGCTCGCTGTCGTCGAAGATCTGGACAATGACGGCGAGGGTGGTGGTGATCAGCAGCGCACCGCCGATCCCCATCCCGGCACGGGCCGCGATGAGCTGCCCGGAGGACTGCGAGAGCCCGGCCGCCAGCGAACCGATCCCGAACAGGGCGAGACCCGCGACCAGCATCTTCTTGCGCCCGTAGCGGTCGGCCGAGCTGCCCGCGGTGAGCAGCAGACCCGACTGCACGAGCGAATAGGCGTTGATCATCCACTGCACATCGGCCGTGGAGGCGTCCAGTTCCGTGGTGAGGGAGGGGATCGCGACGTTCAGAACGGTGTTGTCGAGCAGCACGGTGAGCTGGGCGAGGCAGATGACGCCGAGGATCAGCCAGCGCTGCGGGTGGCCCCGGGGGGCAAGGTCTTTGGGCTCGGCGGCGGTTGCCGTCATGCGGGCTCCTTGGGCTCCAGCGCGACTTGTACAGCGTATGGGAGGGACGTCATACACCGTATGGGATGCCCTGTACGCCGTACAACTCGATTTCGCGTGAGCGCGCCGGGCCGGCGGGGAGCGCCTGACCCGGAACCGATAGGTCCGGCTCCGGGTCAGGTCGTGGGAGGGGGCAGGTTGTGCCGTGGGCCGGGTCAGGTGGCGGGCTCGGTCAGGTCGTAGAAGGTGGCGCTGCCGACGGTGACCTCCTTGAAGTTCTCCGTCACCCATGAGGAGATCTGCGAGGACGTCCCGGCGCCGCCCATACCGCCGCCACCCATACCGCCGCCTCCGCCACCTCCCGAGATGAAGTAGTGGATCCTGCCGTCCGTCACGTACTTCTTGAACTGTGCGAGCGTCGGGGAGGGGTCACTGCCGTTGAACCCGCCGATCGCCATCACCGGGTCCCCGGTGGCGAGTTGATAGCTCGCGGCGTTCTGGGATCCGATGGCGGCGGCCGACCAGGTGTAGGCGTCGGCGCTCTTCTCCAGGAGTTTCCTGGCCTCGGCGCTGACGGACGCACCGTTCAGCAGCCCACCCATGCCACCGCCGCCCATGCCGTCCATGCCGCCCGGACCGGCCGGGCCGCCCTCGCCCATGGCCCCGGGCGGGGTGCCGGCAACAGTGCCCTGACGACTGTTGCCCTGGTTCTGGCCCTGTCCCTGGTTCTGGCCCGGACCGCCGCCGGTCGGTGGCTGTCCCACACCGCCACCCCGCTGGTTCGGCTGTCCCGGAGGCTGCGTACCGCCGCGCATTCCACCGCCGTCGCCCCGGGCACCGCCGCCACCGGGACCGCCCCGGCCGCCTCCGCCCGGCCCGCCGAAACCGCTCGCGCCCGACGGTCCCGCCGTGACGATCGACCCCTGGTGCCCGGTGTTCAGCGTGCTGACCGTGTACGCGGCCGGCCCGGCCAGCGACGCGACGGAGCTCAGCGCCACCGCGGCCAGCGCGAGCCGGCGCCCGGCCCGTCCGGCGAGCAGCAGCCCGGCCGCACCCACCAGGCCGGCGGTCAGGACGGCCCACCGCAGCCAGGGCAGATGGTCCGGGGTGCGCCCCAGCAGGACGTACGACCAGATCACCGTGACGGCGACGGTGGCGGCGAGCCCGCCGCGCGCCCACCACCTGGACCGTTCCTCCCACAGGACCGTGGCGCCCATGCCGACGAGAGCGGCGATGTACGGCGCCAGCGCCACCGTGTAGTACTGGTGGAAGATCCCCGCCATGAAGCTGAAGACGACCGCGGTCATGAGCAGCGATCCGCCCCAGGCGAGGAAGGCCGCACGGGCCGTGTCCGTCCGCTTCGCCTTCCAGGTCAGCCAGACACCCGCGGCCAGCAGGATCAGCGCGGCGGGCAGCAGCCACGAGATCTGGCCGCCGATCTCGGAGTTGAACATCCGGCCGATGCCGGTCTCCCCCCAGCCGCCGCCCTGGCCGCCGCCCTGGCCGCCGCCTCCGACGCCGCCTCCGACGCCTCCGACGCTGCCGGTCTCCTCGCCGTTGATCCGGCCGAGACCGTTGTAGCCGAAGGTGAGTTCCAGGAACGAGTTGTTCTGGGAGCCACCGACGTACGGTCGCGAGGAGGCGGGCCACAGCTCGACGATCGCCACCCACCAGCCGCCCGCGACGACCACCGTGAGGGCGGACAGGGCGAGTTGGCCGAGCCTTGCGCGTACGGAACCGGGCGCGAACACCGCGTACAGCACCGCCAGCGGCGGCAGGACCAGGAAGGCCTGCAGGGTCTTCGTCAGGAACGCGAGCCCGACGGCGGCCCCCGCCCGGACGAGCCACTTCGTGCTGCCGTTCTCCATCGCCCGCAGGACGCAGCAGACGGTGACGGTCATCAGGAGCGCGAGCAGGGCATCCGGGTTGTTGAAGCGGAACATCAGCGCGGCGACCGGGGTCAGTGCGAAGACCACCATGGCGGTCAGCCCGGCGGCAGCGCCGAAACGGCGTCGTACGGCGGCGTACAGCACGGCGGCCGTGGCCACGCCCATCAGCACCTGCGGGACGAGGATCGCCCAGGAAGTGAGTCCGAAGAGACGCACGGACAGGGCCATCGGCCAGAGGGTCGCCGGGGGTTTGTCGACGGTGATGGCGTTGGCGGCGTCCAGCGAGCCGAAGAAGAACGCCTTCCAGCTCTGGCTGCCGGCCTGAACGGCGGCGGAGTAGAAGGAATTGGCGTAGCCGGAGGCGCTGAGATTCCACAGGTACGCCAGCCCCACGAGAAGCAGCAGACCGAGGAACGCGGGCTTCACCCAGCGGGCGTCGGCGGCCACCGGAGGGCTCGGTGCGGACGGCGGCGCGGGGAGCGGTGGGGGAACCGGCGGGGTGGTGCTCGTGGTCATCGGGTGTTCCTCATGTCATCCGTACGCGGGTCGGCGCGCCGGTCCGGGAAGACCCAGGCGCGGAAGAGCAGGAAGCGCAGCACCGTCGCCGCGAGGTTGGCCGCGATCAGCACGGCGAGTTCCGTGCCGTGCGAGGGCGAGCCGGTGGCCGCCCCCAGCGCGGCGAGCGAGCCGCTGGTCAGCGCGAGGCCGATGGCGAAGACCACGAGCCCCTGCGCCTGATGGCGTACGGCGCCGCCCCGGCCGCGTACGCCGAAGGTGAGCCTCCGGTTGGCCGCCGTATTGGCGACGGCGGCCACCAGCAGCGCGCCGCCGTTGGCGGTCTGCGGGCCGAGACCCACCCGGAACAGCGAGTACAGGGCGAGGTAGAAGAGTGTGGACAGGACGCCCACGACGCAGAACCCGACCAGTTGGCGGGCCAGTCCGCCCGGCACCCCGGGCAGTGCGCGGTCGCGCGGGTCGTCCCCGAAGGGCCGGGCGAGCCGGTCCAACGGCAACGCGCCGACGGCCAGCGCCCGCCCCACCCGCCACACGCCCTTCAGGTCCTCGGTCGCCGTCCGCACGATGTGGACGCTGGAGTCGGGGTCGTCGACCCAGTCGACCGGCACCTCGTGGATGCGCAGCCCGGCCCGCTCCGCGAGCACCAGCATCTCGGTGTCGAAGAACCATCCGGTGTCCTCGACCATCGGCAGCAGCCGTTCGGCGACCTCGCGCCGTACGGCCTTGAATCCGCACTGGGCGTCGCTGAAGCGGGCTGCCAGCGACGAGCGCAGGATGAGGTTGTAGGCCCGCGAGATGAACTCCCGCCTCGACCCGCGCACCACCCGCGAACCGCACGCCAGCCGCGAACCGATGGCCAGGTCGGAGTGGCCCGAGATCAGGGGGGCGACCAGCGGGAGCAGCGCGTTGAGGTCGGTGGAGAGGTCGACGTCCATGTAGGCGAGGACCGGGGAGTCGGAGTGCGACCACACGGTACGCAGCGCCCGGCCGCGCCCCTTCTCCTCCAGCCGGTACGACCGCACCTCCGGGAGGGCCGCGGCGAGGGCCGCCGCCACCTGGGGCGTGCGGTCGGTGCTCGCGTTGTCCGCGACGGTGATACGGAAGCGGTACGGGAAGGTGCGGGCCAGATGGTCGTGCAGGCGCAGGACGCAGGGTTCGAGGTCCTGCTCCTCGTTGTGGACGGGGACCACGACGTCGAGCACGGGGACACCGGCCGCATCAGCCTCGCCGGCCTCGCCGGCCTCGCCGGCCAGGAGATGCTCTCTCGCCGGCAGGCTGCCGGTGCCTCTGCCGATACTGCCGCTGTTGCCGCTACTACTGCTGCTGCTGCTCCGGAGGCTGTCGGTTCGCATGTCATCGACAGTCGCCAACCGCCCTGTCACACCGGTGTGCTGAGCCTGTGCCCATCCTGTGAGTCACCGGCTCCGGACCGCGTGCCCGCTCCGTCGCCCGGTCCCGCGTCCGCCGGGCCGGCCGGCAGCTCGACGGCGAAGACCGTGCGCCCCGGCTCCGAACGCACCCCCACCCGCCCGCCGTGCGCGGCCACGACGGCCCGCACGATGGCGAGCCCCAGCCCGGTGGAACCCGCGCCGCGCGAGCGGGACGCGTCGCCCCGGGCGAAGCGTTCGAAGACGTGCGGCAGCAGCTCGGCCGGGATACCGGGACCGTCGTCCCGGACCTCCAGCGTCACCCGGGGCCGTTCGGCGGAGGCCGCCAGCACCCGGACGGTGACGGTGGTCCCGGGCGGGGTGTGCGTACGGGCGTTCGCCAAGAGGTTGACTAGCACCTGCTGCATACGGGTCGGATCGGCCCGTACGGCCGTGGGAGCGTCCGGCAGCTCCAACCGCCATTGATGCCCGGCCCCGCCCCCCTGCCCGGCGCCCCCTGCCTCACGTGCCTCGTCCGCCATGCGCACCCCGTTCACCTCACGCGCCCTGTCCGCCACGCGCGCATCGCTGACCGCGTCGACGACGAGCGGCAGCAGATCGGTGCTCTCATAACTGAGCGGCCGCCCGGCGTCGAGCCGTGCCAGCAGCAGGAGATCCTCCACCATCCCCGTCATCCGCCGCGCCTCGGACTCGATCCGCCCCAGCGCGTGGCGGGTGTCGGGGCCGGTGTCCTCGCGGCCCCGCCGGGTCAGCTCGGCGTACCCGCGGATCGAGGCCAGCGGGGTGCGCAGCTCATGGCTGGCGTCGGCGACGAACTGCCGTACCCGTGTCTCGCTCTCCTGCCGCACCGCCAGCGCCGAACCGACGTGCCCCAGCATCCGGTTGAGCGCGGCGCCCACCTGCCCGACCTCGGTACGGGGGTCGGCCTCGGTGTCCGGGACCCGGTCGAACAGGGCCACCTCGCCGCTGTGCAGGGGGAGTTCGGAGACCCGGGTCGCGGTGGCGGCGACCCGGCGCAGCGGTCGCAGGGCGACCCCGACCATGGCGGCGCCCGCGATCCCGGCGGCGATGAGCCCGGCGGCGGTGACGCAGACCTCGACGAGAATCAGGGTGGTGAGGGCGCGGCTCACCTCGTCGCCGGGTATGCCGACCAGGACGGTGTGCCCGTCCGAGGTGGCGACGGCCTCCACCCGGTACGCGCCGAGGCCGGGCAGATCGATGCCGCGCGCCTCCCCGCCGGCGCCGGGCCCGGCGCTGTCCGTCCCGTCCGGCAGCCCGTCCATGAGCCCATCGGCCAGCGCGTTCTCCAGCGCGGCCCGCTGGGCGCCGGTCAGCGGCTCGGCGCTCTCCTGGGCGCGCTGACCACTGTCCTCGACCACCTTCGAATCGGTGACGGTCCCATCGACGATCACGGCCCCGAAGGTGCCGAAGGGCTGGCCGCCCCCGCCGATGAAGCCCAGCGTCCGGGTGCCGCGCGGACCGGCGGGAAGCGGCGCGGGGCCGGGCGGCCGCTCCGCGCGTACGGCGATGGAGTGCAGCTGCTCGTCGAGCTTGCCGTACATGTAGCTGCGGAAGGCGATGGCGGTGACGGAGCCGATGACGGCGGCGACGACCGCGATGAGGGAGACGGCCGACACCACGAGCCGGGTCCGCAGCGTCCACGGCCTCCGCACGGCACGGCCGACCGGCCGCACACGTCTCCGCACGGCACCACCGACCGGCCGCACACGTCTCCGCACGGCACCACCGACCGGCCGCACACGTCTCCGCACGGCACCACCGACCGGCCGCGCACGTCTCCGCGGAACACCGCCCGCCCACCGCGCCCGTCCACTACTCACCGGGCTTGATGAGATACCCCGCCCCGCGCCGGGTGTGGATCATCGGCGTCCGTCCGGCATCGATCTTCTTGCGCAGATACGAGATGTAGAGCTCGACGACGTTGGCCTGGCCGCCGAAGTCGTAGTTCCACACCCGGTCCAGGATCTGGGCCTTGCTGAGCACCCGGCGCGGATTGCGCATCAGGAAGCGCAGCAGCTCGAACTCGGTGGCCGTGAGGTGGATCGAGTCCCCGCCCCGGCTCACCTCGTGGCTGTCCTCGTCCAGCAGCAGATCGCCGACGGTGAGCGTCGACTCGGCGCGTACGGTCGCCGCCGCCGTGCCCGACCTCCGGATCAGCCCGCGCAGCCGCGCCACGACCTCCTCCAGGCTGAACGGCTTGGTCACGTAGTCGTCGCCGCCCGCGGTGAGCCCCGCGATCCGGTCCTCCACCGCGTCCCGGGCGGTCAGGAAGAGGACCGGGACGTCGGAGTACTCCCGCCGCAGCCGGCCGAGGACGGACAGGCCGTCCATGTCGGGGAGCATCACATCGAGCACCACCGCGTCGGGGCGGAAATCGCGTGCCGTGCGTACGGCCCCGGCACCGTCCCCGGCGCTGCGCACGTCCCAGCCCTCGTAACGCAGGGCCATGGAGAGCAGCTCGGCGAGCGGCGCCTCGTCGTCCACGACCAGTACGCGCACGGGGCTGCGGTCCGGCCTGAGCAGTTCGGTACGCCCCTGGGGCGAGGTCGTCGTCGTCATGACCCCACCCTGTGAGGCGCGTCTGAGAGACGCCTGACCCGTTCCTGTGAATTCCCTGAGAAGCCCCGCCGGTATCCGCGCGCGGTCTCAGCCGAACAACGCGCTCGCGTTCCCGTGGCACACGCCCCGCAGCCACGCGTCCCCCAGGTCCAGCCGCTCCAGTGCGTGCAGCTGATGGACGTACGGATAGGGGATGTTCGGGAAGTCGGTCCCCAGCAGGACGCGGTCGCCGAGGTCCGCGAGCCGCGCCCGCTCCGCCGGCGGGAAGGGCGTGAAACCCTCGGTGAAGTCGGTGAACGCCATCGTCGTGTCGAGCCGCACCTCCGGGTACGCCGCGGCCAGCGCCAGGAACTCCGCGTACTCCGGCATCCCCATGTGCGCCACCACGAGCCGCAGCCGGGGGTGCCGTGCCAGCAGTCGGCCGATCGGCTCGGGTCCGGTGTACGCCCCCGGGGCGGGCCCGGACCCGCAGTGCATGACCACCGGGACCCCGGCCTCGGCCAGCAGCCCCCAGACGGGTTCCAGGAGCGGGTCGTTCGCGTCGTACGCACCGACCTGGAGGTGCGACTTGAAGACCCGGGCCCCCGCCTCCACGGCCTCCCTCACATACGTCTCCACGCCCTCCTCGGGGAAGAAGGTGGCGGTGTGCAGGCAGTCGGGCACCCGCGCGGCGAAGTCCGCGGCCCAGCCGTTCAGCCAGCGGGCCATCCCCGCCTTGTGCGGATAGAGCATCGAGGTGAACCGGAGGACACCGAACGACCGCAGCAGGGCGAGCCGTTCGTCCTCGTCGTGCCGGTAGGTGATCGGCCACTCCATGCCGGTCAGCGGCCCGGCGGAGTCGAAGTACGCCCACACCTTGCGCAGCACCCGCTCCGGCATGAAGTGCGTATGGACGTCGATGATCCCGGGGAGCCCGAGCCGCTCCCAGAAAGCCACGACCTCGTCCCGTTCCTGCCCCACGCGCGCACTCCCTCGCCCTTCACCGGCCGCGGACCGGCCTGCCTTCAGAACAACCCACCCTGCACGCCGCCGCCCGTAATGTCGATGAGTGGGACACGTACTTCGCTTCCCACGAGGCGCTCCGGGTCCGCCGAAGCCGCAGAAGTCAACGAGCCCGCCGTGGAAGTCGAGGCCCCTGAGGCCCCCGGAGCCGCCGGAGCCGCCGGAGCCGCCACGAGATCCCAGCCGGTGATCAGCCGGGTGTCCAGCACCACCACCCCGCCGGCGCCCGCCCCGGCCGGCGCCAGATGCAGATCGGGTCCGGCCGCCGCGACGAGCCGCCCCGCGACGACACCGCCGTCCACCAGCGCGCTCACGGCCCTGACCGCCGCCGGCGCCCCCTCCAGCCCGAACACCCCCACCTGGTCGACCGCCTCGAACGGCAGCCGCTCCAACGACTCCGGCCAGCCGCCGCCCTCCAGCGCGACCGCCCGCCCGTACAGCTCCGCCACCTCGGCGGCCCGCTCCGCCGCCCCCGGCAGGGCCCCGCGCACGGCGCGCTTCCTCGCGTACGGAATCCGGTCCGGCACCCCCAGCGCGGCCCGCAGCAACTCCTCGGTACGCCGCGCCGCCATCAACGGCCCGCGCCCCAGCCAGCTGAACACCACGGCCCCCTGCTCCCGCAGCCGCGCCGCCCCCCGCTCCTCCCCGGTGATCCCGACCTTGACCATCCCGGGCCCGAACCACGCGAGATAGACGCGGTACGTGCGCGGGTCATCGGCGATCGTGTCCGCGGCCACCGAATGCGCCCGGTCCAGCCGCGCGCACTCCGCGCACCGCGCACCGGTACTCCGCGCCGGCACCACCGCCCCCACCGGACACACGTTCCCCCGTGCGCCCACGCAGTACCGCTCCCCCACCGCACGGAACCCGAGCTCCGCCCCGTACACGAGCACACTCACCCGCCGGGCGTCCCCTCTGCGCCACCCCAGCTCGGGACTCTCCCCCGGCCACCGCAGCCCGGTGCACAGCCACCCCATGAGCCGATACCTGCCCTCCACGGATCAAACGCGAGAGGCCCCCAGGATTTCTCCTGGGGGCCTCTCGCCTGCTGTGCACTCGGCAGGATTCGAACCTGCAACCTTCTGATCCGTAGTCAGATGCTCTATCCGTTAAGCTACGAGTGCTTGGCGTTCCGGGCTTTTCTGCCTGGTCGGCGTTGCGAGAACAACATTACATGACCTGTGCCGTGACGCGAAATCCATTAGCCATACCGCCTCCGACCTGCGAAAACGCTGTTTCGAGGCGGATCTCGGCCACCTTCTCGCGCGCTTGCGCCCCCTGCGCCACTGGGGCGACGGCCCGAGGACGACCGAAGCCCCGTGCCGGTGGCACGGGGCTTCGGTGTTCGAGCGGAGGCGGAGGGATTTGAACCCTCGATGGGCTTTAAAACCCAAACCGCATTAGCAGTGCGGCGCCATAGACCGGACTAGGCGACGCCTCCAGCACACCCCGCGCGGACGCGAGTGGTGCGTGCAGATGATGACACAGACGAGCGCGCTGTCACCAATCGCCGCCCACGGTACTAGGCATGCGGGTGCCAGGGCAAAGCATCTTCCCCGCACCGGTGCGCAACGTCGGGGCCCGCGGCGCGTTAGAGGAGACGGGGTCACGGCCGCCGACGGCTGTCCGCCGTCCACCGCCGCCCTCCACCGAGTCCGTCGAGTCCACCAAGCCCGTCGAGTCCGTCGAGTCCGTCGTGTCAGAGCACAGGAGCCCCGCATGCTGCGTCGTCTCACCCTCACCGCCGCCATTTCCCTCGCCTCCCTCGCCGCGCTGTCCGCCGGCGCTCCCGCCGCGACAGCCGCGGGGCCGCTGTCCATGCCGATCCCGCCGCTGCCGGTGTTCCACGACCTCGGGGACGGGCTGGGGAACGGGCTGGGCGGTGGCCTGGGCAACGGGCAGGGTGCCGGGGCCGGGCTCGGCCGCTGGCTGGACGGGGCCGGTGCCGCGGAGCCGACCCGGCTGACCGTGACGGTCTCGGAGTCCGGCGACCGGGCGGCCGACGGGGTCTTCGAGCTCCAGTGCGCGCCGACCGGGGGCAGCCACCCGCAGCGTCAGCAGGCCTGCGACCGGCTGACGCAGGCGGCGGGGGCGGACGAGGAGCTGTTCGCGCCGACACCAGCGGACGCGATGTGCACCCAGATGGACGGCGGGCCCGCCGCCGCGCGTGTCGTCGGGACCTGGCGCGGACGCCACATCGACACGACGGTGAGCCGGAGCAACGGCTGCGAGATCTCGCGCTGGAACAGGCTCGTTCCACTGCTGCCGACGGTCAAGTAGCCGCCCCGGCCCGGCCCGCCGCCCTGTGTCCGCGCACGTCACAGGGCGTGCGGTCGGGCACGCCACCGGCCCCCGGCGTACACGGCGCGCACAGAACCTTGGTGAGAGCTCCCCCTCATCCGCCGCCCCTCGGCGCTCCTCAGCCTTTAGACTCCTCCAGTGACAGCCTGCGGCCCGAGGGGCAAGATGGGGCCCGCTGTCGGCAAGGTGCGGTAACCAGGGAGGAAGCGTCGTCGTGAGCAGCAGGCCATCCCGAGGCGCTGCTCGCCTCGCAGCCATACTCGACGCCCTCCCGGACGGGCTTCTGCTCGTCAATTGCAACGGCACGGTCGTCAACGCCAACACCATCGCCCTCGAAATGTTCGAGACCCCGGGCACCGCGCTCGTCGGGCGCGGACTGCTCGATCTGCTTCCGGAGTTCGACTCCAAGCTGATCCCGGGGTCGATGCGCCGGCCGGAGGCTGCGGACGAGCAGGGCAGGACCAAGCCGACGCGGATGACCGCGCGGCGCACCGACGGCAACGAGTACCCCGTCGAGGTCACCAGCGCGAGCCTGGACAGCGGACAGGCCGAGTACAACGACATCCACCACTCCAGCTACACGGGCGACGAGCTGCTGATGCTCGTCGTACGGGATCTGTCGGGCACCGTCGACACCGAGGCCGAGCTGGCCCGTTCGCAGCGCCAGACCGAGATGATCCTGCGGGCCGCCTCCGAAGGTGTCGTGGGCACGGACACGGACGGCAGGGTCGTCCTGGTCAACCCCGCCGCCGCGCAGATCCTCGGCTTCCGGGCGAGCGACCTGGGCGGCCAGGAGCTGCACCCGCTGATCCTGCACTCGCGTGCGGAGGGCGAGCCGTTCCCGTACGAGGAGTCGCCGCTCGCCGACACCCTCAGGTCCGGGCGCAAGCACCGGGTGCGCGGGCAGGTGCTCTGGTCCAAGAGCGGCGCCCAGGTGCCGGTGGACCTGACGACCGCACCGGTGCGGGACGGGGACCAGCTCGTCGGCGCGGTGATGACGTTCACCGACCGCAGGCCGCACCAGGAACTCACCGAGCAGCACACGGCGTCCGTCGCCGAACTGACCGCGAGCCACACCGCCGAGGTCGAGGCGCTCACCGAGCGGCATGCGGCCGAGGTCGCCGCCCTCACCGAGGCACACGCCGCCGAGCTGGCCGACCGGACCGAGCGCTACGCCTCCGAGCTGGAGGAACAGGCCGAGCGCATCGCCGCGCTGACCGGCCGGCACACCCAGCTCACCGCCGTACTCGGCGAATCACTGCGCGGACCGCTGGAGGAGCTGCGCGGCGAGCTGTCCACGCTCGCCGCCGATCCGGCGGGCCAGCTCTGGCCCGAGGCCAACCAGATCCTGCATCACCTGGCCGCCGGATACGCCCGGATGACGACACTCGTCGACAACGTGCTGGGCTACCAGCGGCTCGACGCCGGTACGGAGGGCCTTGCCAAGGTCCCCGTGCTGCTCGACGCCATCGTGGCGGCGGGCGTCGACGGGGCGGTCGAGCTGATCGGCCCGGGGCGCGCGCAGTTCGCGGTGCACGCTCCGCCGATCGAGGCCGAGGTGGACGCGCGACAGCTGGCGACGGCCCTCGCCCATCTGGTGGCGGACGTGGCCGGTGTCGACTCGACCGGCAAGACACGGCCGGTCCCGGGCGGCGGCTACGTCGACTCGACCGTGGTCGTGGCCGCGGCGCAGCGCGGTGACGTCGTACGCATCGAGGTGCGCGGGCCGTTCGCCGGTGGAGACCCGGTGCATGTGCCGATCGTGCGCGGGATCGTACGGGCGCACGGCGGCGTGCTCCAGACGCACGAGGTGCCGGGGATGAGCGGCAGCGCGTACGTGCTCGAAGTGCCGCTCGGCTCCGGTTCGGGGACAGTCACGTCCCCGGCCGCGTCCCCGGTCGCCCCGGAGGAGTTCGGCGCGCAGGTGGCCGGTGCGGGGACGGGTGCTCCGGAGAGCGTTGTTCCGGAGGCCGGTGCTCCGGAGGCCGGTGCTCCGGAGGCCACGAGTGGGGGGCGGCGACGGGCGCGCCGGTCGTCCACGGACGCGTTCCTGGAGAGTCCCGTGGGAGCGGCGCAGGCCGAGGACACCGCGGCTGCCGAACCGACGGGGCGGCGCAGGGCGCGTCGCGGGCCCGCCGCGACGGACGAGCAGCAGCAGGCCCAGGAGCTGATCCCGGCTCAGCAGGGCGAGGGTTCAGGCCGCAGGCGCGGCCGTCCCAGCCCGGCGGAGACCGGAGCGGTGCAGACCGGGGCGGCGGAGACCGGATCCGTGGCGACCGGAGCGGCGGAGACCGGAGCGGTGGCCGTTCCCGGAGGTCCGGCCGGGCAGTCGCCCCAGCAGACACCCCAGCAGTCGCCCCAACCGGCACAGCAGCCGGCAGGACAGCAGGGGCAGGCCCTCGCGTTGCCCGCGGCGGCCTCTGCGGCCCCGTCGGCCGCCGTCTCCCCCGCACCCTCCGAAGGGTCCGTCGTCACGGCGGCCGAGGGGGCCCAGGCCGGCGGCGGGCGCCCGCAGCGAGGGCAGACCGTACCGCCGCAGGGCGTGCCGTCCGAGGCGCAGCAGCCGGTACCGCCCACGGGGCGCCGCGCGCGCCGCGACGGGGAGAACCGGCCCGCGCTCCCGGCTCTCACCTCCGGCGGCCAGGACGCCGAGGTGCCCGGCAACGCCCTCGCCGAAGCTCCCGTCCCTGCCGACGCCGATGCCGGGCAGCACTCCGCGCAGGCCCAGCAGCCGGGTGGGCGGCGGGCCCGGCGGGCGCTGGCGGCGGCGCAGGAGCGTTCCGCGCAGGCCGAGGCGGCCGGGCCGCGCACCACGTTCGCCCTTCCGCCCGCCGATGCCGACCGGGTCCCGCCGGTTCCGCCGGTTCCCTCCATGCCGTCCGTGCCGCTCGCGCCCCAGGAGGTCCGGGAGCCCCGGGTGGGCCAGGAGCGCCACGATGCCGTCCGCACCGCGCCGGACGCCGACCACACCCCGCCGCAGGCACACCCCGCGCAGTCCGACTGGGGGCGTGGCGGTACGTCCGGTCAGGGACTGGCCGCGCTGACGGTGTACGACGACGTCGACGTACCGGAGAGCCGGCCGTCGGCACCGCCCGTCGCGCCGCCCGCCGCACAGCCCACGGCCACACCGCCCGGAGGAACCCCCTCCCCGGGGACGCCTTCCGCAGGGACGCCGTCCGCGGGCGCACCGAGTCAGGCGCCGGACGACGTGTCCTGGGCCGCTCCCGGCCGCACCACGCACACCACGGGCACCACGGGCACCCCCGCCCCTCCGCACCCGGCCGACAGCGGCGCGGGCGCCCCCGTACCGGACGCGCGACGGCAGCCGCTGCCCGCGGAGGCACCGATGCCCGGCGCGTCGTCGGATTCGACGCAGGGGCGGGCGTTCAGCGTGCGGACCCTGGGGCAGGGTGTGCCCTTCGCGCAGCACCTCGCGCACCAGCAGAACCAGAGCCTCGGCGGTGCGGGACGGCGCCGTAAGCTCGCCGCCCCTCCGGAGGCCGACCCCACGGCCGCCGACCAGCCCGGCACGGTCCCCGCGGGCGGCACCCCGGCAGGCGGTACCCCGGCGGCCGGCGCCCACCCCGGCGCCCCTCAGGCCGGTGGCACCCACTCCGGCGGCCCCCGCCCCGCTGGTGGCCCCCAGGCCGCCGCCACCGGAACCGGAGCCGGTTCCGGCTCGGGCCGGCTGCTGGCTCCCCCGGCCGCCGAGGGGCGCGCGTACGCCATAGGCGCCCCCGACGAGGGTGCCGAGGGGCCGGAGCCGCTGGACGGCCCCGGTGGCGCGGTCGAGGTCGCCAACCGCCCCCAGCCGCGACCGGTCGACGACGAGCTGCCCCCCGAGCCGCTGGACAATCCGCGCCGGCTGCTCGTCTGGCCCGCGCCCGACGTCTCCACCCAGCAGGCGCTCAGCGACCGCGGCTACCGCCCGGTGATCGTCAACTCCCGCGAGGAGGTCGACGCCCAGATCGCGGCGTTCCCCGCCGCGCTGTTCGTCGACCCGCTGACCGGGCCGATCACCCGTACGGCCTTGCAGTCGCTGCGCCAGGCGGCGGTGGCGGCCGAGGTTCCGGTGCTGGTGACGGCCGGACTGGGGCAGGCGACCCGGGAGGCCGCCTACGGCGCCGACCCCGCCGTACTCCTCAAGGCACTCGCCCCGCGGGACAGTGAGCAGCATCCGCCACGGGTGCTCCTGATCGAGGAGCACGAGGAGATCGCGCTGGCCCTGACGGAGACGCTGGAGCGGCGCGGGATGCAGATCGCGCGGGCCTCGGCCGACAGCGAGGCCGTCGAACTCGCCACCCGGATGCGGCCGAACCTGGTGGTGATGGACCTGATGCAGGTACGCCGCCGGCGCGCCGGGATCATCGACTGGCTGCGCGCGAACGGCCAGCTGAACCGCACCCCGCTGGTCGTCTACACCTCGGCCGGTATGGACCGGGCGGAGCTGCCGAGGCTCAGCTCCGGCGAGACCGTTCTCTTCCTGGCGGAGCGGTCCACCAGCGACGAGGTGCAGTCCCGCATCGTCGACCTGCTGGCGAAGATAGGGACCAACTGAACAACGGGTACAGCAGGTACACGAGGTACAGCAGGTACAGCGGCGTGGGACGAGGGCGGTACGGAGCAGGCTCCCGTACCGCCCTCGTCCCTCTGTCCCTCGTCCCTCTGTCCCTCGTCCCTCTGTCTCGCTGATCCGCGCTTCCGCTGTCGCGTCAGAGCTGGGTGATGTCCAGCTCGCCGTCCGCGTACTGCTTGCGGATCACCTTCTTGTCGAACTTGCCGACACTCGTCTTCGGCACCGCCGGAATGATCGTCCAGCGCTCCGGCAGCTGCCACTTGGCGATGCCGGACTCCGCGAGAAACGCCCGCAGCGCCTCGTACTCGGCGACGGCCCCCTCCTTGAGGACCACGGTCGCCAGCGGACGCTCGCCCCACTTGTCGTCCGGGACGGCGACGACGGCGGCCTCGGCCACATCCGGGTGGGCCATCAGCGCGTTCTCCAGCTCCACGCTGGAGATCCACTCACCGCCGGACTTGATGACGTCCTTGGCCCGGTCGGTCAGGGTGAGGAAGCCGTCGGCGCTGATCACGCCGACATCGCCGGTCTTGAGCCAGCCGTCCTCGCTGAACTTGTCCTCGGGGCGCAGGTGTCCGCCGTCCGCGCCGCCGTAGTACGCCCCCGCGATCCAGGGACCGCGGACCTCCAGCTCACCCGCCGCCTCGCCGTCCCACGGCAGGTGCTCGCCGCCGGGGCCCACCAGGCGCGCCTCGACTCCGGCCGGGAAGCGGCCCTGGGTGACGCGGTAGGGCCACTCGGCCTCCTCGTCGAGCCCGGCGGGCGGGTTGGCCATGGTGCCCAGCGGCGAGGTCTCCGTCATTCCCCAGGCGTGGCAGAGGCGGACGCCGAGCCTGTCGTACGCCTCCATGAGGGAGGGCGGACAGGCGGCGCCGCCGATGGTGACGTTGGTCATCGAGGTGAGGTCGCGCGGGTGGGCGGTGACCTCGGCGAGCAGGCCCTGCCAGATGGTGGGCACCGCGGCGGCGTGGGTCGGCCGCTCACGCTCGATCATGTCGGCGAGCGGGGCGGGCTGGAGGAAACGATCCGGCATCAGCATGTTCACGCCGGTCATGAATGTGGAGTGCGGCAGCCCCCAGGCGTTCACATGGAACTGGGGGACCACCACAAGGGTGGTGTCCTTGTCGGTCAGTCCCATGGACTCGGCCATGTTGACCTGCATGGAGTGCAGGTAGATGGACCGGTGGGAGTAGACGACGCCCTTGGGGTCACCGGTGGTGCCGGAGGTGTAGCACATGGCCGCGGCCTGGCGTTCGTCCAGCTCCGGCCAGTCGTACGTGGTGGGGCGGCCCGCGATCAGTTCCTCGTACTCGTGCACGCGCGGCGCGACCCCGGCGAGGGCCGCACGGTCACCGGGGCCCGAGACGATCACATGCTCGACGGACGGCAGGTGGGGAAGCAGCGGTACGAGGAGCGGCAGCAGCGAACCGTTGACGATCACCGCCTTGTCGTCCGCGTGATTGACGATCCAGACCAGCTGCTCGGCGGGCAGCCGGAGGTTGAGGGTGTGGAGCACGGCGCCCATGGAGGGGATGGCGAGATACGCCTCCACGTGTTCCGCGTTGTTCCACATGAGGGTTCCCACCCTCTGGTCGCCGTCGATTCCCAGCTCGTCGCGCAGGGCGTTGGCCAGTTGCGCGGCACGTGCGCCGACCTCGGCGAAGGTGCGTCGTTGCGGCTCGGGTTCGCCGGTCCAGGTCGTGACCTGCGACTTCCCGTGGATGGTCATCCCATGGGTCAGGATGCGGGTCACAGTCAGCGGTACGTCCTGCATGGTGCTCAGCACGGCGTCCTCCCGGTGGGCGCTACGCGGCAGTAAGGTTCCGCTGATTCTGCTCACATACCACTCGGTATGTCACTACTTCCGGGAGTACGAATCGGTGTCGGCCGAAGGAAGCCGAAGAAAGCCAAAGGAATCGGACGGTTCGGACCCGCCCGCTCTCGCCGGACCGCCGGATCAGCGGACCGCCGGATCACCGGACCGCCGGATCACCGGACCGGCGTCAGCTCCGGGTCCTCGCGGAGCTTGCCGAGCGCCCGTGACACGGCGCTCTTGACCGTGCCGATGGAGACCCCGAGCACCTCGGCCGTCTGTGCCTCGCTGAGGTCTTCGTAGTAGCGCAGGACGACCATCGCACGCTGCCGGTCCGGGAGCTTCAGCACGGCACGCCACATCGCGTCGTGCAGCGTCTGCTGTTCGGCGGGATCGGCCGCCGGGACGCCCTCCTGTTCGGGCAGCTCGTCGCAGGCGAACTCGTCGACCTTGCGCTTGCGCCACTGCGAGGTACGCGTGTTCAGCAGGGCCCGGCGGACATAGCCGTCGAGCGCCTGGTGGTCCTCGATCCGCTCCCAGGCGACGTACGTCTTGGTGAGCGCGGTCTGCAGCAGGTCCTCCGCGTCGCAGGGATTCGCGGTGAGGGAGCGGGCGGTGCGCAGCAGTACGGGACCCCGCGCCCGTACGTACGACGAGAACGACGCGTAGGGCGGGTGTCCGGCGGCGGCAGTGGCTGCCCTGGAGGCGCCCGTGCAGACTGGCGTGGTCATGGCTCCACGCTAGGAGCGGGGGCCGCCCTGGGGATCGCCCCCAGGTCCCGAAGCCGGGTCCGCCTCAGGTTGTAGGGGCGGGGTGGACTACACCTCCTGTAGGTGGAGGGGCCGCTACCGCCGGTCAGGGTCCACCCCTGAGACGGGGGCCGGACACCCGGCCGTACGTTCCCGGGGCCCGCGCACGCCGGGCGCTCAGCCGTCCCGGCCCAGGATCAGCCCCGATGTGGGGACGCCGGTGCCCGCAGTGACCAGGGTCCTGGCCGCGCCGGTGACCTGGTTCACCGAGGTGGAACGGATCTGCCGGACCGCCTCCGCGATGCCGTTCATCCCGTGCAGATACGCCTCCCCCAGCTGGCCCCCGTGGGTGTTGAGGGGCAGGGCGTCGTCCGCCACGAACCCGGCGGCCTCACCGGGCCCGCAGAAGCCGAACTCCTCCAGCTGCATCAGCACGAACGGGGTGAAGTGGTCGTAGAGGATGCCCACGTCGATGTCGGCGGGGGAGAGCCCGGAGGTCCGCCAGAGCTGCCGGGCGACCACACCCATCTCCGGCAGCCCGGTCAGCCCGTCCCGGTAGAAGCTGGTCATCTGCTCCTGGGCCCGCCCCGCCCCCTGCGCCGCGGCGACGATCACCGCGGGCGGCCGCGGCAGGTCCCTGGCACGTTCGGCGCTCGTCACGACGATCGCCTGACCGCCGTCCGTCTCCTGGCAGCAGTCGAGCAGCCGCAGGGGCTCCACGATCCAGCGCGAGGCGGCGTGGTCGGCGAGCGTGATCGGTTTGCCGTAGAAATAGGCCGCCGGGTTGCGCGCCGCGTGCCGCCGGTCGGTGACCGCGACATGGCCGAAGACCTCCGGCTCCAGTGTGTACGTGTGCAGATACCGCTGGGCCGCCATCGCCACCCAGGAGGCCGGGGTGAGGAGCCCGAAGGGAAGGTTCCAGCCGAGCGCCGCGCCCTCGGCGGTGGGCTCGCGCCGCTGCACCCCGGAACCGAACCTGCGCCCGGAGCGCTCGTTGAAGGCGCGGTAGCAGACCACGACGTCGGCCACCCCGCTCGCCACGGCGAGGGCCGCCTGCTGCACGGTGGCGCAGGCCGCGCCGCCGCCGTAGTGGACGCGGGAGAAGAACGACAGCTCGCCGATACCGGCCGCCTGGGCGACGGTGATCTCCGGACTGGTGTCCATCGTGAAGGTGACGAGACCGTCGACGTCGGAGGGCGACAGCCCGGCGTCGTCGAGCGCGGCCCGCACGGCCTCGACGGCCAGGGTGAGCTCGCTGCGCCCGGAGTCCTTGGAGAACTCGGTCGCCCCGATGCCGACGATCGCGGCCTTCCCGCCCAGCGAATCGGCCCTGCGCACGCTCATGCCGCACCTCCGGGCAGGGCGACGGTGACCGTTCCGGCGACATGCCGGCCGAGGCCGTTCGTACCGACGACCGCCACCTCGGCCACCGGGTCCGGGCCGGGGGTGAGTGCGGTGACGGTACCGGTGAGCACCATCGTGTCCCCCGGGTAGTTGGGGGCGCCCAGCCGGATCGCGACCTTGCGGAGGACGGCCGAGGGGCCGAAGTGGTCGGTGATGTACCGGCCGACGAGGCCGTTGGTCGTCAGGATGTTCATGAAGATGTCCGGCGAGCCCTTCTCCCGCGCGAGCTCCGCGTCATGGTGCACGTCCTGGTAGTCCCGGGAGGCGACGGCCCCCGCGACGATCAGGGTCCGGGTCACGGGGATCTCCAGCGGTGCCAGCTCCTCGCCCACCCGCGTACCGCCGTCTTCCGCCCGCTTCACGACGCCTCCCTCTCCTCGTCGGCCAGTGACTCCCCCAGCTCCTGGAGCACTTCGCCGCCACCTCCCAGATACGCGTCGAGCTGACGGCCCCAGAGGAAGTGCCGGTGGACGGGATGGTCCAGGTCCGCGCCCGTCCCGCCGTGCAGATGCTGCCCGGCGTGCACGACCCGCCTACCGGCCTCCGCGGCCCACCAGGCAGCCGTCAACGCCTGTGTGAGGCACGGCAGTCGCTGATCCCTGCGCCAGGCCGCCTCGTACGCCGTCACGCGGATCGCCTCGACGTCCATATGCGCGTCGGCCGCGCGCAGCAGGACCCCCTGGTTGGTGGAGAGCGGGCGGCCGAACTGCTCGCGTGTCGCGGTGTGTTCGACCGCACGTGCCAGTGAACCGGCGCACACTCCGGCCTGAAGTCCGGCGAAGGCGGTACGGGCGGCGGCCAGCACGGAGGCGTACGCACCGGAGCGCGCCCTCTCCGTACGCTCCCCGGCGCCCGAACTGCCCCCGACGGCCGAACTCCCCCCGGCGCCCGCCTCGCCCAGCCGTTCGCCACGCGCGCCGTCGAGGACGAGCCGCGCCGCGGACCACGGTGCCGTGGTCTCCACCGGAAGCACCGTCGCCCCCGGTTCACCGGTCCGTACGATCCACAGGACCTGGTCCGCGTCGGCCACCAGTACGTGGGTCGCGTCCCGCAGCCACGGCACGTACGGCACCACGCCGGAGAGTTCCGCGTCGGCACCACCGGCTCCGGCCGAGCCCGCGCCGACCGCACCCGCGCCCCCTCCCGCTCCCGCGCTCACCGCCGCCGACCGCACCCCGCTCCGCGCCGGGAAGGCGCCGGTCGCCACCGCCGTACCGTCGCGCAGCGCGGGCAACAGCCGCTCCCGCTGCTCCGCCGTACCGTGCTCCGCGACGGCGAGCAGCCCATAGACACAGGTGACCGCGAACGGCACCTGCGCCGTGGTCCGGCCCTGCTCCTCCAGGAGCAGTACCAGGCCGAGCAGCCCGATGTCCTCGACGGCGGCGGGCAGCCCCGCCGCGCACAGTGCCTTCCACAGCTCCGCGTCCGTCCCGGTACCGGACGCCGCCAGCCGCTCGGGCGTCGACAGATCACCGAAGATCCGCGCGGCGAGCCCCTGTGCCTCGGCCTGCTCCTCCGTGGGCGTGAAGTCCATGTCAGGCCTCGCTCTCCCGGAAGCTCTCCTCGGACCGCTCCCGTACGTCGCCGCGGAAGACGGGCAGTTCCAGTTCGGGGTCCGTACGCAGGAACTCCAGCCGTACCGGCATGCCCGTGCGGACCTCGTCGTACGGCACACCGATCACATTGCTGACCATGCGGACGCCCTCGGCCAGTTCGATCAGGCCGACGGCGTACGGGCCGCCCTCGGCGGACGTGCCGAAGGCGGGAAACGGCGGGTGGTGCATCACCACATGGCTGTAGACGGTCCCCTCACCGCTCGCCTCCACGGTGTCCCAGTCCCGGCCGCCGCACGCGTTGCACCCCGGCAGCCAGGGAAAACGCAGGGTCCGGCAGTCGCCGCACCGCTGGATCAGCAGCTTGTGTTCGGCGACTCCGGCCCAGAATCCGGCGTTGTCCCGGTTGATCACCGGCCGGGGCCGCAGCTTCGCCCCGGCAGCCCCGGCAGCCCCGGACTGTTCCTTGTCCGCGGGCTGCGTGGCCGTCGCCGCGGTCCGTGTGGCCGTCGCCGTGGGCCGCGTGGCCGTCGCCGTGGGCCGGCCCGCCGCCGCGGGCGCGTACTTGAGGATCCGGAACCGGTGCGTCCCCGCCGGCTCCCCGTCCGCGCGGACGTCCATCCGGGTCGTGACGAAGTAACCCGCCCCGAGCTTGGTGGACTTGCATCGCGACACCGCCTCGATGACCGCGTCGAAGGTGATCCGGTCGCCGGGGCGCAGCGGTCGCAGATACTCCTGCTCGCAGTCGGTCGCGACCACCGAGGTGTACCCGGCGCCATCGAGCAGGCCGAACAGTTCCTCGTACGCCGGTGAGCGGTCCGAGTGCCCCGAGAGCCCGCCCATCGTCCAGGCCTGGAGCATCGTCGGCGGGGCGATCGCCCCGGGCCCCCGGTAGGCCGGCCCGCTGTCCCCCATGGCCTCGCACCAGTGCCGGATCATCGCCTCGTTGACCAGGTCCTTGCCGACGCCCGCCGTGGCGGCGGAGCACCCCTCGTACGCCTTCAGCCGCTCGTACAGCCCCTCCGGCCCGGCAGCCGCGCTCATCGGTTCCGCCCGGCCGCCCGTCATCGTTTCCCCCGCTTCATGCCGAGCCGCATCGTCGCGACGATCTCCCGCTGCACCTCGCTGACACCGCCCCCGAAGGTGTTGATCTGTGCCGCCCGGTTCATCCGCTCCAGTTCACCGTCACCGGCCCCGGCCCCGGCCCCTTCGTCGGTACCGGCCCCGGCGTCGGCCCCGGCCCCGGCATCGGCACCGAAGGAGCCGAGGGATCCGCCCCGGATCAGCCCGGCCTCGCCCAGGACCTCCTGGCAGATCCGGTACACCTCGACGGCGCTCTCGGTCCCCGCGAACTTCACGCCGCTCGCCTCGCCCGGCGCCAGCGACCCCGCCCCCACCGACCCCACCAGGCGCCAGTTGAGCAGGCGTGTCGCCGCCAGCCGGGCATACGCCTCGGCCAGCCGGGACCGCACCCACGGCTCGTCGATCCGGCGCCGCCCGGTCACGGGGTCGGGGGTGCGGGCGTGCGCGAGCGCCGCCCCGTAGAAGTCCTCGGCCTGCATCCCGATCGCGGCGAGCGCCACCCGCTCGTGGTTCAGCTGGTTGGTGATGAGGCCCCAGCCGGCGTTCTCGGCGCCGACGAGGTGGGTGGCGGGCACCCGGATGCCGTCGTAGTACGTGGCCGTCGTGGTCAGCCCGCCCACCGTCTCGATGGGCGTCCAGGAGAAGCCCGGGGCGTCCGTCGGCACCAGGACGATCGAGATGCCCTTGTGCTTGGGCGCCGCCGGATCCGTACGGCAGGCGAGCCAGATCCAGTCGGCGTGCTGGGCGTTGCTGGTGAAGATCTTCTGGCCGTCGATCACCCAGTCGTCCCCGTCCCGGACGGCTCTCGTCCGCAGGGACGCCAGATCCGTACCGGCCTCCGGCTCGCTGTAGCCGATCGCGAAGACGAGGTCTCCGCTGAGGATCCGGGGCAGGAAGTACGCCTTCTGCTCGTCGGTCCCGTACTTCATCAAGGTCGGCCCGACGGTGTTGAGCGTGACCATGGAGACGGGGGCGCCCGCCCGGTAGGCCTCGTCGAAGAAGACGAACTGCTCGTCGGGGCCTCGGCCCTGTCCGCCGTACTCGACGGGCCAGCCCAGCCCGAGCATGCCGTCGGCGCCGATCCGGCGCAGCAGGCCGCGCTGCTCGGCGCCTTCCCCGGGCCTTCGGCCGGGCATCACATCACGGAAGTACGTGCGGAGTTCGGCGCGCAGCCGCTGCTGGCGCTCCGTCGGGGCGAGGTGCACGGCGGCGGCCTCCCGGGCGTACGGCTCAGGGCGGATCAAGGGACCTGACAGGATTCTGACTGTCCGTCAGATTCAGGTGTCCTGTCAACCCCGACACCACAACGCCCGCACCCGCGCCCACCTCCGTCGCGCACCCCACCCCACGCCTCGCGCCCCCCGAAGCGCCGCATCACCACCCTCGCGCCACCCACCCCCCTTCCCTTCTTCGAACGCTTGTACGAAAATGAAGGCATGGCCACCATCGACCGGCAGACCGCCACCCTGGCCCTGGCCCACGCCCTCTCCGCCGCCGGGCGCGGGCTCCCCGTCTTCCCCCTGTCCGCCACCAAGCTCCCCGCGCTGCGCTCCCCCCACCGCGGCGAGACCCCGCCGGTCCTCTGCCGCGGCGCCTGCGGCCTCCCGGGCCACGGCGTCCACGACGCCACCACCGACCCCGCCGCCGTCCGCGCCCTCTTCGCCGCCGCTCCCCGCGCCACCGGCTACGGCATCGCCTGCGGACGCGCCCCGCACCGCCTCATCGGAGTCGATCTCGACATCGACACCACCGGCGGCAACGACTCCCTGGCCGCACTCCACCAGCTGGCCTTCCAGCACCTGTTCACGGTCCCGCCGACCGTCACGGTGCTCACCCCGAGCGGCGGCCGCCACCTCTGGCTGACCGGGCCTCCCGACGTCTCCGTGCCGAACTCGGCCGGACGCCTCGCCCCGGGCATCGACATCCGCGGGGCCGGCGGGTATCTGGTCGGCCCCGGGTCGGTCACCACCCACGGCATGTACCGGCTCGCCCCCGGCGCGGCGGCGCTCGCCCCCGCCCCCTGCCCCCGAGCCCTCCTGCGCCTGCTCACGCCCCCCTCACGCCCCCGCCGCACCACCGGCCACGCCTCGCGCAGCCGGCAGGGTCAGGGCCTCATCCAGTTCGTGCTCGCGGCGCACGAGGGACAGCGCAACACCCGGCTCTTCTGGGCGGCCTGCCGGGCGTACGAACACGGCTTCGGCGACGAACTCGCGGACGCCCTCACCGACGCGGCCGTCCGCACCGGTCTCACCGCACACGAGGCCCGAGCCGCCATCGCCTCCGCCGCCCGCCTCACCGCGGGCCGCCCCGAACACGCCTGACAGCAGGGCCCATCCGGGCTCATCGAGCAACCGGCGGAGGCCGAGCGGACACCCGGCTGTCGGCTCCCGGTGATAGAACGCACGTATGACGTACAGGTTCACAGCACGGATCGCTTGCGGACTCGACGATCCGGACGCCGACGATTGTGTGATGGCGGGCGTGGCCGAGTCGGACGACGAGGAGGGGTTCTCCCTCCTGTTCATGTGCGACTTCGAGGAGCCCGATTCCCAGGAAGTGGCGCTCGGGATGGACACGCACTGCCTCGTCACGCCGGACCAGGGCACCGCGTACGGCTGCGTACGCGAAGTGGAGTTGAGCGGTGAGGTGCTGCGGGTGACCCTGGACCCCGCGTCCTTGGACGCGCTCGGCCTGAGCGACCCCGTCGTCGAGGCGGTGCTCCACGCACCACCGGCGGACGTGGCCCGCCTGCGCGAGGTGCTGCCACGCGTCCTCGCCTTCGGGCGCCCGGACGCCCGCCCGGCCCTGATCACGCGGTAGCCGAACCGGCGGCCGGCACGCATGAGTACGGCCCCTGACCGTTTCGACCGGTCAGGGGCCGTACTCATGGCGGTGGGTGTGGGATTTGAACCCACGGTCACATCGCTGCGACGACGGTTTTCAAGACCTCTTGCCGATCACGGGCGGTGGGGACTCCGCTGCAGTTCAGATGAGCATCGAAGTGCCAGTGGAGCCGTTGTCATCGCCGTCGTGCCCCTTACGTGCCCCATCGGCAGTGTTGCGGCCATCGTCATGCTCCTCACTGACCGACCGCTGGTCCGCCTTCAGGCCAGGCGCACACACAGACCGGATCGAGATGCAGTTAGTTTGGGCCCATGCAGTCGGCCGCTCAGGCGGCCAGGCAAGAGCCGCAGAAACCTGCCAGGTTGGGGCCGCGAGGGCCAGCGGGCCGGCAGCGACTTCGCCAGTTGCCCCCGAGCTGGGCGGGTTTGAGACGTGGCAGGACATCGTCCGGGTGGACGACGAAGCTGCCACGACACCCGGCGGATACTGAGCTCATTCCAACCTGGCATTTGTGCCGGCCAGCGACCCGCTAACGACTGAACACGCCACCACACAGTGAGGCCATGATCAGCGGTGCCGAAGGTCAGACCGAAAAGAATCACTACCGCGACAAAATTCACCTGCAGACCATGGATGAAAACTCGCAGGCAAGGATTCAGCCGCGCGGAAATTTCCATTTATCACTCACCGCAGAAAATTCGATCACACCCTCTCATCGAGATGCGCGGCAGCGACTCTAACAAAATCCCTGACCTTTACTCCAAGACACTCCCAGGCATCCTTCATGCCCGAATAAGCAGGAGGTTCCAGACTGATCCCCAATTCTTCATTTTCGCAAAATTCCCACGCCTGAATCCAGAAACCTCCCAGCGCTTCAGCGCTCACCGATAGCTCGCGAGCCGCCTTACGCACATCCCCCGGCCCTTCCAGCTCTGCATGCAGAGCGGCATTTTTCAGTGGATCCAAACCCCTGACGGCAGGCATAAACTGCCCATATGGCTCCCTTTCTTCGTTATCCAATTCCCAATCCCCTGGATTTGCATATCCACCCCATTCGATCTCCATAGCCATCTCCAACTTTTCCAAGGAATCGAGAGCCGTTGACGCGTCGCGTGAGAATTCCTGCGCTTTACCTAGCAGACTTCCGTAAACAGCCCGCCGGGCCGCGCGATGCGCCTGTTCCAGCACCGCCATATGATTCCTGCGTGAGGTCTCTAGCGCCGCCTCCAACGCTTTCACCCCTGTCGCCTTTGCGGCACTTGAGGCTGCTTTCCATGCCCCAAATCCGCCAATCAAAGCGCCAACCAAACTGGCGGAGCCACCGACCAAAGCCGCAGCCATTTCTCCACTCATGCAGCGATTATTTCAACCCCGCAGGAGAGGGGGCGACAGATTGCCAAATCTTTGCTAAAGTTGACTTGTTTGCGACGCTCCGGGCGCCCACTCATATGCAGGATGAGTGATAGTGCGGCTCCCATGCTCTTGCTCTGCGTCATATCATTGGCTGCTGGCGCCGCCCTCATCACGACTACGCGATCAGCAGCCGAGATTGCGGAGATCTTCAAGGGCGCGAAACGCTTCCAACCGAGAGCCGGCGAGATTCATCAGCGACGCCAATGGCGCACCTCATGGCTTCGGATCCACGAAGGAATGTCCGCGGGGAACGGTGGAAGCCCGACTGGTCTTCTTGTCCCGACCGTGATCAAAATCGTCAACCGGCGGATCGGCCAGCATCCCCACCAGCTCACCGGCGAGCACGGTCCCGCACTTGGCACAGCAGAAAACGGTCACACATCTGGTTAAACCGCGAGTCAGGCCGAGACGTCCGAGAGCGGGCAAGAGGGCAACCCCCGACCAGGTGCATGGTCAGGGGCCGTTCAGCTGGGTGCCACAACAGTCAGTCCTCAGCGGCGTCTCTAGAGCCGCCTTCAGTATCCACCTCCGTGAGCCAGGTATCCGCTGCTTCCGCCACTTGGTCGTCGCGTCCGGCAACCGGCCGGGCGTAGTGCCGAGTCGTCACGCTGGCGTTCGAGTGCCCGAGCCGGTGCGCGGCGGTCATCACCCCGTACCGGTCGGCGACCCACGTCCCGTGCGAGGCACGCAGGTCGTGCGGCGTGACGTCAGTGAGCCCGGCCGCCGTCACAGCGGGATCGAAGTACGCCTTGCGCCACTGGTTGTAGCGCAGCGGCTTGCCGCCGGGTGTGATGAAGAGGAGAGCGTCCTCCCCACCCGACAGCGTCTCCAGGTGCTGGCCGATCCGCGTCGCGAGTGACGGCCCGATCCGCAGGACCCGTTTCTGATGGGACTTGGGGGTGTCGAAGACGAGGGTGCCGTTCGCTTCGGCGAGGTTCTCATCGACCAGGACCAAGCCGCCGGACACATCAATGTCCGCCCGCCGCAGCGCGAACGCCTCACCAACCCTCAGACCCGCGTAGGCGAGCAAGGAGATCAGCAGGTCATGCGGTTTCGTCGCGCTCCGCACAATCCGTGAGGCTTCCAGCGGGGTGAGGATGTGCGGTTCGGTCTGCGGCATTCGAGGCAGCTTCACACCCCTGCACGGGGTCTGCCCGATCATCTCGTTGTCGACGGCCGCCCGCATGATCTGCGAGAGCACCCGGTAGGCCTGCCTGATCCGCGATGCGCTGAGACCACGGGTCTTCATCGCCCCGACCCATTCGACGATGGTGATCGGCCGGAGGCTGGAAAGCTCACGATCACCGAGCGCCGGAACGATCAGCGAGTTGATCAGGGATCGGTACGACGCCTGTGTCTTGTGCTTGAGCTGCGGGGAGACCGCGGTAAGCCATCGTGCCGACCAATCGCGGACGGTGGTCCGTCCCTCGGCGGGGTCGAGCCAGCGGCCCTCCTCCATCTCGATTCGCTTCCGTGCCAGCCAGCGATCGGCGTCCGTCGTTGTGGCGAACGTCTGATCAGCTGCACGCAGCACGCCGTCAGGCCCCGGATACCGAGCCTGGAACCGGCCGGACGGCAGCTTCCGGATCCGGCCGAAGGCGCGGCGGGCCTTACGCTTGGCGGCCATCAGGCAGCCCTCCGGTACGAGTACGCCGAGGTGGGCCGTAGGACAATCGGCGCCACCGTGTGGGCACTGACGTACTCCTCCACGGCGCTCTCGGGGATGCGGACGTGTCGGCCGACCTTGACGAACGTGATGCGGCGTTCCTCGATGAGCCGGCGAGGGAAGCGGAGACCGGTGCCGAGGCGTTCGGCGACCTGATTCACGGTAAGCAGTCGGTCCGCCACGGTCACCACTCCCCCTCGTCGGTAGTGCGCCCCTTCAGCACATCGCGGGCGGTCTCGCGGTTGGTCTGGAGGTCACGGGCGATGGTGGCGGCGAGAGCTCCTTCGCCGGGGGTGTGCCCGTGGCCGACGTACTGCCAGTCCGCCAGGACGAGGACGGTGTCCGGTTCACGGTCGGCCAGACCGAGGACGGTCGCTTCCTGTGAAGCGCGATAGTCGGCGCGTTCCTGGCGGAGGGCACCGAGGGTGGTCGAGTAGGTGCGGGACTTGGACGAGAAGTGGCCGCGAAAGCCGAGCATGTGAGCCCAGGCCCAGAGGCGCCGGTCCGGATAGAGGCTGTCGAGCTCACGGCATGCGGTGATGAGCCGCCGGGTGTGCTCGGGAACGCGGTGGCGGTCGAGTTCGGCGAGTTCCCCGATACGGCGGTCCAGGGTGCCGGTGTTCTCGGCGGCTTTGGTGGCGTACTTGGCCACGTACGAGGCGACTGCCTGCTCAGTGACATCTGAACCGTCGCCGAAGGCCTTGACCGGGCGAACGTCGAGCTGTCGGCCCCACCGAAAGGTCCGAGACGACTGTTCACCGGCAGCCGGGACGGAGACCGACGTGTACGAGTGCGCGGCTGCGGCGCGTATCGCGTCGGTGAGGAGATCGACCGTGGCCCAAGAGGGCGGCGGAGTACAAGGTCCCTCCGGGCCGTCGAGACGTACGACGGCATGGAAGTGGAGGGCTCCACGCTTCTGGAATTCGGCGACCTTGCCGAAGGAGACCCGGAGATGGTCACCCAGCTCACGGCGTGGGATTCCTGCGTGGATGGCGAGTTCGCGGCGGAGTCGAGTGGTGAAACGCTGCCAGAGTTCCCCGGCATGGTTGTTGAAGAGCGCCGCGCCCGCGTAGTCGTAGGTCTCCGGATCAAGGGCGGAGCCCAGGTCCCCGGAGTCCGAGCCATGCGCCGTACCGCACCGGCAGGTGCCCCGGTCGGGGCGGTTGTGGACAGGGCCGAACGAGGGTGCGGTGAGGGTGGCGAAGACGCGCGGGTGGTCGCGGACGGCGGCGGTGATGTCGCGGCGGTCGTCTCCGGCGAGGCCGGCACGGATCAGGTGGTAGGTGTCGCCCGCGTAGGTCCAGGCGCAGGAGGGGCAGCGGGAGGCACGGCGGTTGCCGCAGGCGAGGCGGAGACGCCCGCCCGGCTCGTACGCGGTCGAGTAGCGGTGCAGGGTCTCGCCGGTGGTCTTGTCCTTGTGGGTTACCCAGCCGCTCAGATGGACGGGGTCGGCACAGCCGCCGGTGCGCCGGATCTGGTCCTCCCAGCGGGCGTAGTCGGAGGCCGAGGCCACCCGGAGGACGTCCCCGAGGACGGTCGGGTCGAGCTGTGGTGCGGGCATGGACCGCTTCTGTTTCGAGGGTGAGGGCGGGTGGGCCATGCTGGGGGTTCCTTCCGGTTGCGAGATCGATCGGTGGGCACGGCTCCCGGGCGGCGGATGCTTGGCGGTATCGAGGCTGCCCGGGGGCCGGTCAGCGGCGTTTGGCGTCGGACGCGATCAGGGAGCGCAGGACGACCGTGCAGACGGCGACCGAGGCGCTGGTGACGGCGACCGCCAGGAGCAGCGAGACCAGGACGGTGCCGACGACCAGGACGACGGCAGTACCGGCACCGACGAGCGCGACCGCGGTGCCGGGGGTGAGCTGTACGACCGGACGGGACGGCGCAGGGGCGGCGGCGGGTGCCGGGGCAGGCGTGCCCGGCGTGATGGTGGTCGGCTGGACGACGGCGGGCGGGGTGACCAGGCCCGAGGGCTGCGGCATGGTCGGGATCTTGGGCTGGAACATGGGTGGTTCTCCTCTCCCGGGCGCGGGTTACTTGACGGCGGTGTCGATGACGGAGGCGAAGAGGCTGTCGGCGAGGAAGTAGCCGCCGAGGAGGAGCACGCAGATCAGCCACACCGGCGGGCGGAAGAGCTTGATGCCGAGGTAGCCGACAACCAGCAGGGCGATCCAGAGGGGAACGTCCATGGACGCTGTCTCCTAACGGACGGTGCAGCGGTGGGTACGGGCGGCGAGTTGGGCGGCGGTCCGGCTGGAGTAGTCGGCGGACCAGCCGCAGCGGTCGGCGGTGCAGACGGCGGCGTGGGCAGTGCGGCCGGTGCGATCGCGGCGGGTGCCGATCTGCACCGGGCCGATGCGCATCAGGGAGTGGAAGCTGTCGCGGGCGGGCATGCCGGTCAGCCCCTGTCGGTCGTCGGGTCGGTGTACTGGGCGCGGATGCTGCGGGCGTTGGCCGGGTCGTCGACGCGTCGTGCGGCTTCCTCGGCGAGCAGGTGGGCGAGGAAGGGGCGTCCGGCTGCGGCCATCTCACGCGCTCCGTCGAGGTAGTCGGCCACGGTCAGGTCGGCGGGATCGTGGGTCATCTCAGTTCTCCTTTGCGGTCAGCTGAGGCGGGCGGCGATAGCGTCGGCGAGGTGGGGCGGAACGCCGAGGCGGGAGCGGAGGGTGTCGGTGTCGATCGGTGATCCGGTGCGGGTTCGGTACTCGTCGGCGACCTTGCGGGCGTGGTCGATCAGCACGGCGGGGACGGGCGGATCCGGGTACGGGGCCGGTGGCGAGGACAGGGCCGTTGTCGCAGGGAGTTCATCGGCCGGGGATGGGATCGGGGCGGCGTCAGGCACACGCGTCGGCCCGACATCCTTTGTCTCCGTGACGGCGGCTGACGGAACCGGCACCGGCTTCCCCGGCGAATGGGCGAGGAGAGTGCCGCCGAGGAACGCGAGTGCGGGCCATCCGGCGATGCCGAGCCGGAGCGGAGCCGGCGGGTCGGCCAGGTCGAGGAACCCGGCGGTGGCGACGTTGGCGCCGAGCGACGCGAACAGGGCGATCAGGAACCAGCACCAGGCCAACCGGGACGGACCCTCGCTGCGCAGCCGACGCCAGGCGGCGACAAGGAGCAGGTCAACGCTGACCGGGTAGGCCCATGCCTTCCAGCCGTCCTGTCCGGCCGCGGCGGCGAGGTCGTGCAGGTGCGCGAAGGACAGAGCTCCGGCGATAACCGCCTGGATCAACACCGCGTCGATCCGGAGACCGTGCCGGGCGCCCATCAGGAGTCCTCAGCGGGGTCGGAGTCGTCCGGGAACGTGCCCGGCGGCGGCTCCGGCAGCGACACGGCGAGGGACGGGCTGACGACGTCCACGAAGTCGAGGTCGGCGCCGGCCATGTCGGCGTACAGAGCGAGTTGGCCGAGCAGAAGCACGGTCCGGGCGAAGTCCTCGCAGTCGGGGCACATGGCGGTTCTCCCTTCTCTGGGCATGGCAGTGGTAGGGACTCGGCGCGAAGACGGTCACGCCTACCGGGTGGGGGGAGAGATCAGGCGCTGGCCGGAGAGGCCTTCGCCGACGGCACAAGCTCGGTGGCGGTACCGGTCGTGGCGGGCCGGAAGGGGGCCAGCTCGGGCAGGTCCGGGGTCCTGTCGGCGTACCGGTTGCAGAGGTTCACGGCCTGGCGGAGCGAGGTGTGCGGAGCGCGGATGCGGTGCCAACCGCCGGACGCGTCTCCCGCGATGGCGAGGCCTCGCAGTTCGGCGGGAATCTGGATGGCGGCGAGGACCGCGTCCGGGGCGATGTCGCCGAAGGCCATGTTGGCGGAGGTCTCGTCGTTGAGACGGTGGGCGGTGCGGCCGGTGAGTTGGGCGCGGAGCATGGTGATGCCCTTGCCGAGTTCGGAGCCGAAGCGCTGTCCGCAGATTTCGAGGTAGATACCGGCGGCGCGGCCGAGCTGCGCGAGACGGACCAGGGCGGTGATGATGCGGTCCCGCCGCCTCTCCTCCTCCTTCGTTGCGTACAGCGCGAGTTCGGCCACCTCGTCGACCAGGACGACGACCGGGGTCGGGCGGAACTCATCAGGCAGGTCCCAGATGTCGGCGGCGATCTCCGCGTCCGGCACATCGACGGTGATGCGCTGCTGGGTACGGATGAGGCGGTAGACGTCCGCCATCCGCGCCACGAGTGCATCGAGGAGTTCGGCAGCGGTGTCCGGGCTGTCGGCCAGCGCTGAGAACCGGCGCGCCAGCGGGAAAAGTTCGACCCCTTGCTTGCAGTCGATGCCGACGAGGGCAACGTTCAAAGGAGCAAGGCCGGCGACCAGGTTGCGTTGGTAGACCGACTTGCCGGACTCCGTGGCGCCGAGGGTGAGGGCGTGAGGTATCGCGCGGTAGTCGCGGTAGTGCACCGACCCGTCCTCCCGAAGGGCGACCGGTACCCGCATCGCCCGGGTCTCCGTCTCAGCAGGCATCTGTACCCGCTTGAGCACGTCGTATCCGGTCATCCGCACCTCGACGACACCGGACCGCACCTCACGCGAGGTCACGCCGAACATCGAGAACGAGTGCCGAAGCCGGTCCGAGGCCGCAGCGATGTCGAAGACGTCCTGCCCGGGACGGAGCTTGAGTCGGAGGACCAGGCCGGTGCGAGTCGGCCGCAGTCGCCGGATACGCGGTGGGCGGGGCTCAGGTATCGGCTGGTTGGTGGCCCGAGCCAGAGCTAACCGCCACCGCGCCGGCGGAACGGTCAACCCGCACGCGTCCATGACCGAGCGGTACCGGACCAAGACCCGCAGCGCGGCCAGAGTGACCCCGAAGGCCAGCCAGTACCAGGCGGGCCGCCGCCACCGCAGGAGACCCGCAGCGGCGACGACCAGCACCAGAGCGACCGTGAAGGCGGTCATGATCAGGCCGCCTTCGACCCTGCGGCGGCGACGTCGGCGAGCGAGGTGACCGCGACCGCGCGGAACGCGATGCCGTGCCGCCGCTGACCGTTGAAGTCGTTCTCCCACGGACGTGCGACCAGGCCGGTGAGCGCGACCGGCGTACCCATGGACAGCTCACCGGTGATCCCGGGCTCCGGAACGGTGACGGACAGGATCTCCACCTCCTCATTCGCCGCGAACATCACGTCCACGGTCATGAGCTGAGCACCGGTCTCCATGTCGGTGGCGATCTCACCGGTGCGGCGGTCACGGACCTTGACCTGCGGAATCTTGGCGACCATCACGACAGCGCTGGAGGTGTCTACGGGAATCTGACGCACAGCAGATCACTCCTCTATAGATGCTGAACTCCGCCACTCATGTACATGAGTGACATGAAGAAGAGTGCCTGACTCCTGTACATGAGTCAACCCGCCGCGAAGAAGAACTCACGACGGGTTGCGGGAAGTTGAGCGGACGTCAGTCGTCGGCAGGGATCCGATACTCGAAAACGAACTGGTCAGCGGCCATGAGCGTGTCGCACACCTCGACCACCCGACCCGCAGTCGTACGGGCCTCCCGGATCAGGTGAACCACGGGCGCACCGGGACTGAGCGCCAGTTCCGACGCCTCCGACTTCGAGGCCGGGCGCGCTTGCAGCGTCTCGACGAACTCTGCGAACTCATGCCCGTGGTCTTCGAGTCGGGCGTAGATGCCACCGCCCCCGGGGTTCTCGGCGAACAGCTCGGGGATCTCCTTCACCACGTCCCAGGGCAGGTACGACGAGGCGGTTTCCACCGGCGTGCCGTTACGGAAGTAGAGGCGCCGGCGGGCCAACACCTGTGTACCGGCGGGAACTCCCAGACGCTCGGCGGCATCCTCGGGCGCGTCCATGGGACCGATGTAGAGGACGCTGACTTTCGCGGTGGCGCCGGACTGTGTGGACTCCGCGAGGTAGGCCGCCTGGCCACCTCGCCGGAGCGAGCGCCGGAAGCGATCGGAGGAGCGGTGCCGTACGGGGGGCCGGTTCTTCACGATCGAGCCCTTGCCATGCCTGGTCTCGACGAGCCCACTCGCTCGTACCTCGACCATGGCCTTACGGATCGTCCCGCCGGAGACGCCGTAGCGGTCCACCAGCTCGGATTCGCTCGGCACCATGTCGCCGGCCTTGAGAACCCCCGCCCGGATCTGCTGCACGAGGTCATCAGCGATCTGCACATACCGAGGACCGGAACCGGCCCCTCCCGCCGCAGTTCCCATAGCCCTTTCCTGCCTCCTATGCTCCTCTACATGAGTCAACCACAGGAAGCGGCACCCACTCCCCTGCACTCCGTGTCCGTCGCCGGAGTAGTGGTGCGCGAGGACGGCCGTCTCCTGGCGATCCGCCGAGCCGACAACGGCACCTGGGAGCTCCCCGGCGGCATCCTCGAACTCAACGAGACACCGGAAGCCGGCGTTGCCCGCGAGGTCTGGGAAGAGACAGGCATCCACGTCGAGGTGGACCAGCTCACCGGCGTCTACAAGAACACGACCCGAGGCATCGTCGCCCTGGTCTTCCGCTGCAAGCCCTCCAGCGGCACCGAGCGCACATCAAGCGAGTCGACAGCCGTCTCCTGGCTCACACCCGACGAGGTCAGCGAGCGCATGGCTGAGGTCTACGCGGTCCGTCTCCTGGACGCCCTGGATGGCAACGGCCCTCACGTGCGGAGCCACGACGGCAAGCAGCTCATCACAGCGGGATAAGACTTTCTCTACTTCATCAAGGCACCCGGCTGCGCTCCGCTCCGCCGGGCGCGCTTCCCGGCTCTGGCTGCGCCCGCGCTCCTGCCTTCGGCCCGCTCGGCGCTGCCGCCGCCGACGCGCGCCCGCAGTGGATAGGCCCGTGGGGCATGAGACGAGAACCAAGCCCGCGGCTTCAAGACATGCCCCCGGCGGGGGCGCGAAGACCCCGGGATGGTGGGGGCGCCGTTCGCGAGTGCCGGCCGGAACGTGGCGAGCGTCGTGGGCTCCCATCCCGACCACCTCCGACCCAGGCAGAGCCGAGCAGTCACGGCCCAGGGCGTCAAGGTCGTTCGTACAGTGGCGCGCTCCACCTTGACGCCCTGAACCGCGACCGCTCCACCGTGTGTGGGTCGGAGGCGGACGGGATGGGAGCTGGGGTGAGTGGTGAGTTAAGGCACCCCCAAGCATCACCCCACGGGTCAGTATGAAGATGGCACGAGCGCACCCGGTCGAGGAATCGACCGATACACAGCAAACGGAATAAGAGAAAATCCAGGGTGCTGCGGAAGATCAATGAAACCGATCCTGCCCAGATTACGCATCTGCGAGTTCATGACCTCCGCAAAAGCCCCTCGACTTACGGTGTCATTCTTCTTCATAAAATCCTGGTCAGGAAGATCTGTTTCCTCAGACCCATAGCTACCAACGCTACCAACGAGCGTGAGTTCCTGATTCTCCGCCCCATAGCGAGCAAGAAGGATATCGGCTTCACTGTCGAGGTACTGCCTCCCCTCCTGAAGGCGAGCACTAATCAGAACATCTTCTGCCGGAGTCAAGTTGATGTGAAGCCCTGGACTGAACATCCCCTTAGATACTTGAACAAAGGATCGAAGCATCTTTGGGGTAATTCCAGCCATAGGGGGAAAGTCGGGGATCAGGTCTTCCAACTGTTCGGTACTCGATGAAACTGCACCCTTACCCGTCGGAGACTGCTTACCTCCCCCTGGCCTCCCCTGCCCCTGCTTGCCCTTTTGGGGCGCGGGAGTGGTTCCGTCGAGAGAGAAGCCAAGTCCAGCCAGGCCAGCGTTGACAGACGCGAAGGCCGCAAATGAGGCAGCCACATAGCGTGCATCAAAGAAGGAACCCATCGCTGTGACTCTAACCAAAGAGCCAGGCGGATATGACTTCTTAAGCCCGCCGGAACTCCATTGCCCCAAGTCGGATACCTCAAGCGAGATATCATGAAGAATCCCTTCCGTCTCAAGAGATTCCTCAAGCATAGGGAACAGGGCGTCACCCATCGATTTATTCGTATACGTCTCATCCGAAGACCCTTGAAAATGTTGGGCAGCAACCCGAGGTCCCACTGTGGTCCTCTTCTCGGTTCGCCCCGTCTGCCGCGATTCTTCCGCAACACCCCCATCCAACTGGGCCAACATCGCACGCACCTTATTGGTGTCAACGTAGAGAAATTCCCGCAGGATCACTTGGCCCCTCCAAGGTCAGATGGGCCAACCTTAAGGCTCTGGAGCGAGCGGTGGAGCAGTATCGGCAGCACGGCAGTCGATCGAGGGACAGCACTCCGCGGTCGCGCCTGGGAACGCGGATTGGCTCGCCCCATGATTCGGAGGCGGGGCCGTCAGGGGTCCGTGCGAGGGTTCACGATGGCGACTAGAGATGACAACTGGCGACCCAGCAACCGCCAGGTCAGCGCGTTGAGCGCAAGAAGGGGCGCAGGTCAGCGACCCCGCCCCTCACTTCTTCGGCCATTTGATGGAACTCGACCTGGCCATTGAGGCTCCGCCCGACCGTGCAGGCCCCTTGAGGTCGCAGTCATGACAAGCCCCCTGGTGCCTGACGATCACCTTGGCGATCGCGAGGCCTTCGGCGCCTTCCTGGCGCGTCTTCGTGCCAACTACGCAGCCAGCGGCCAGCAGTGGGAGAACTTGACGCTGGACAGGTTCCTGGAAGCCCTAGAAGCGTGGGTCGCTGCGTCTCCGGGGCTCTACCGGAACTTCGGGTACGACCTGCCCCCCGAAAGTGACTGGAGGTTCTTCGCTCGTGCCCTAACTGCCGCTCGGATCTACGAATAGCCCTGATTGGCACCGTGCCCATGGGGTGCCCGACCGAGCGGCGACCGATACAGCACCGCAGGCCCCATCGACCTTGGCGCCAGCGGTTGACCAGGGGGCGTCGCACCATCCCCGGTTGCACAACTCTCGTGCCAGAACGGGCGGGGACTCACGGGGAACAGCGGTCCAGAGGAGTGCTTCCGCCGACTGGCTGTCAGGCTGGAGAACGCGCAGGTCATGTCCACTCTTGCCCCTCTCGCCCCTAAAGCAGTGGTCGGCAGCCGCCGCGAGCTTCGCGTGCCCACTCAGAGGGACTTGGGCAGCGCGCTTGGTCAGGTCATCGAGACTCCGCACGCCGAGCGAGTGGGCGCCCCTTCGGAAGCGATCCGCGCGCTGAGACGTCACCAAAGCTCAGGGGGGCTGGCCAGTCGGGCGGCAGGTTGCAGAGAGCGCCCGTTCCGTCACCTTGAGTGACGACATTGTCCAGCCATGGAAAAAGATCAGGCCATAATGCAAAACAGCAGGTCAGATAGGTGGGCCCCCTTGATCTAGGGGCTGGTTAGGCCTCGAATTCAGCCTCCACGGAAAACGCCGCCGGCGCTAGCACGCTCTTGCCCCGCCACGGCGATGCGCCTCTCACGCATGATGACTGCAACAAGCAACCCACCTGGCCGCTCAGGCTTCCCGGCGAGTGCGGCAGGTGGGCTGGAACTTCCCTAAGGAGGCTCATCATGAGTTTTTCCCTGTCCCCCCAGGGCCTGTCAAGCCAGGGCCGCCGTCTCTGGGTCATCACGGTCATCGTGATCGTCTCGATCGCGTGGCGGCCGGTGGGCGATCTCGTGAGCGCATGCGCGGCCGCAACAGGAGTGCTCGGGCTGGCTACCGCACTGCGCCAGCGAGAAGCGACTCAAGAACGAGGGGCAGTGACCACCGCTCATGGTGCCTGAACCACCGCAACGGGGCACTCTCAGCCGCACCCGATAGCGGAGCTGGTACCGACGGCGACAGGGCTTGGCGGTGGTACAGCAGCGAAGTACAGCAACCACGGCAACCGGCCCCGTCTGGTGGCGGCGCCGAAAGGCTGTAGCGCAACCGACTTGACCGTCATCAACCGATCCACATAGAGCTACGGATCAGAAGGTATCCGTGCCCGACCGAGCGGGGAGCCACGGTCAATCACGGGTGCCACGGCGAACCCTAGGGTTCGCCGTGGCACCCGATTCTGCTGGTCAGCGCGCCGATATGGGCACAATGCCCGCTGATTCCCAAGCTCAGCGGACATCTATTCAAGTATGAGCCTCAGTCCGATGTCGGTACCCCAGGCTACGGTTCGCAGCGTGGATGAACTCTTGAGCGTGGTACTCGACCTTCAGAAGGTGTGGCAGGCCAAGAACACCGAACCGATGAAGCGCCGCGGTGTCGTCATTCGGACCGAGATCCGCACGTGGCTGGCTGAGCACGCCAAGGCTCTTGCCGTAGCCATGGGCATACCGCTCGACGATGTGGGAGTGGAGGGGAAAGATGGGGCTGGCCAGAGGGCCGAAGTCGCATGGGCCCGGGTCTACTCGAAGAGCAGGACCCCGAGCGCAACCGAGGGCTGGTACATCGTCTATCTGTTCAGCGGTGACGGCGAACGCGTCTACCTGTCGCTCAACCAGGGCACGACCGAGTGGATCGCCGGCGAGCTCAAGCCCCGTGAGCCCGCTGCCCTGAAGAAGCGCATCAACTGGGCCCGCCCGCTCATTGGACAAGTGGCCGGCGAGCGCTCCGACTTGCTGACAGAGATACGTCTCAACGCACGCACGAAGCTTGGCAAGGGCTATGAGCCTGGCAACGTCGTGGCCATCGAGTACCAGCGCGATGCCATCCCCGACTCAGATGTCCTGAGCGAAGATCTGCTCTTCATGGCACGGCTCTTGGGGCCCCTCTACAAGGCCGCGGACAACGCAACCTACGTTCCTGGCGACCTTCCGGTGGAGGTCCGAGAGGCAACCCAGAGTGCGGCGACCACTGCGAACCGCAGGAGCGCTCGCAAGGGAGGTCAAGGGTTTCTCCTGACCGCTGTCGAGCGCAGGGCCATCGAGAGGCACAGTGTCCTGCTTGCCACGGAGCACTTCGAGGCCCAGGGATGGACTGTGAAGGACGTTGGCGCCAGCAAGCCGTACGATCTGCACCTGGCGCGAGGGGACGAGAAGCTTCACGTAGAGGTGAAGGGGACCACGTCCGACGGTAGCCAGGTCATCCTGACGAGGGCCGAGGTCGAATGGCAACGCAAGTTCGCGCCAGACAACGCCCTTGTGATCGTCCACTCCATCGAACTGGATCGCACCATTGAGCCTGTGACCGCGACCGGTGGAGTCCTCCACTGCACCTCGCCGTGGATCATTGAGGAGGAGACCTTGACCGTCATCTCCTATATCCACCGAACCGGACTCTGAGGCGGCTGGTGAGCACGCGACTTTCTGACGCGGTCGGTATGGCGCCGGAGTGCAGCAACCGGCCCGACCACAGCCAGCCGCCCGCGCACCTGGGAGCCCGTCCTGCTGGCCCGGCGACCATCAGTGACCCTTCGCATCGAGTGACAGTCAACAGCAACGACAGAGCGCCTTTTGGAGCCGTCTCGGGGCCGTGAAGGGGCGCTGAACGATGACCGACACTGACAACAGCCGACAGCTCAGCCGCAGGTCACGGCGTTGATCAATTGGGTGACCGCTGGTCGGGAACCCGGCAAGTCACTTCCTGTGCAACAAGAAGCAGCGGCCTTCTCGGACCTCATGGCGGTGTCGGACTGGGGAGGCAGGCATGCGAAGCACGGCGCATGGGGAGGGTGCCAGGCGGGCAACCGTGTCTAGCTTAGGAGGGGCCGTGTCGAAGGATCGTGCAGCTTTGGAGCACGAGGAACAGATCGTCTGGACCGAGGACGTGGGCGGCTTCGACTACGTCCGCCAGACAGTAGCCCGCTTGTCCACGACTCGGCAGAAGCCGGTGGCATGGCGCGGAACGGGCCGACGGGTGGGCTACTCCGTGCTCAAGTCGGATGCTCCGAGCGAGGACATGCCCGGCAGGTTCGTCCGCCGGGTGTTCTGGGTGAAGGACTACGATCGTTCCGAGCTGCCCAACGGTACGTACGGGACGTCCGCGCCCAGTGAAGCCGTCGATCCGCGGACGGTCGCGCCGGGGGTATGGGGCGAGCTGACCGAACGCGCCTGGGGCGGTCCGCTGCCCGACTGAGCGGGCATCCGGGGTGGCGCGAGCCACGACGATGACTGCTGCTGACGTAGTCGGGAAGAGACCACCGCGCCGCGTGGTGGTCTCTTCTGCGTTTGGGAGCTGAGTCGCGATCTGAGACGCGATGAGCCACGATGCTCACCTTGAGGGCACTCCCTCTGACCTGCACTGAGACGCAGTGAGTCGCGATGAGTCACGGTAAATCAGAAACTAGTGGTGTTCCTGCCCCGGAAAGGCGATCACCGACGAGTGGACACAGGACAGCGGCATCCTTCGGCACATCAAGGACGTCCGTCAGCTGCCCTCGCCCCGCGTCTCTGTATCGCGAGGCCTGTCCCACTGCTCCTCCCTTCGCTGGCATCCGCGCCCGAGGAGGCCAGCCCTAATGTCTGTCTGTCCCACACGCACGCCCTCGGGAGCCAAGGCCTCTCATGTGGCGGGGTAGACAGAGGCCCGACAGCTGTGCCGTGTCCTGGTTGGCCATTACTGTGACTCCAACGGCAGCTCACCAGCACATGCCTCGCCGGAAATTACTTAGAAGATGTCCCACGTGGTGAGCTTCGCGAGTCTCTTGTAGCAGGTCAGGGTTGTGGCGAGGCCGAGGAAGGCAAGGAAGTGGCTGCCTTTTCGTTCGTACCGGACGGTGAGGCGGCGGTAGCCGAAGAGCCAGGAGATCGACCGCTCGCTCTTCCAGCGGTGCCGGCCGAGCCGCTCGTTGGCCTCGATACCGGGACGGGCGATCCGCGCGATGAGGTTCCGGCTGCGGAGCCAGCGAAGGTGCTCTGCGGAGTAGTACGCCTTGTCCGCGCGGACCTTCACCGGCTTCCTCCGACGTGGTCCGCGCCGGGAGCGGACGGCGGGAATGCCGAGAATCAACGGCTTGAACGCCTGGCTGTCGTGCACGTGCGCGCCGGACACCGCGACGGCCAGCGGCAGGCCCTGGGCCTCAGACAGCACGTGCAGTTTGCTGCCCTTCTTGCCGCGATCGACCGGATTCGGCCCGGTCAGCGAGCCCCCCTTTTCGCCCGCACCGAGGCGGCACCGACGATCGCGGACGTCCAGTCCAGCTCGCTCACACCAGATGCGCACCAGTTGGCACAACCACGAACAACCATGGACGCCAGCGGACCATCAACGCAGGTGGCAGATACGGCAGCCACGCACTGCGGTCATCCCAAGTTGGTTCGGGATGATGCAGTCCTCAGGCCGTCCAAGGTCGACGGATGTCGGCCAACACAGCCAGAAGCCTATGGCGCCTGAGCTGGTCAGAGCCATGGGCCTCTCTTGCTGTGCTGGTCGGCGGAATCGTAGATCAATAGGCGGACTCACGCGGATCGCTCGTTGCCCGGAGGTGGCCGCGGCTCGTTGCCACGCGGTAGACGTCCCTCAGAGCCTCGGTCAGCTCTGTGATCAGGCACCGCATCTCGTCGAGCGACGTGGCCTGGTTGTCGAGAGCTTCTGAGGCTTCTTCCAACAGTTCACTTGCGGTGCCGAGTTGCGCGGCTTCGATGCCGTCCGCAAGGCGGGACATGTAGCTGGCCGGGTCGTCAGTGCTCAGGTAGCAAGGCTTGTCCCCCGGGCCCGACCACGGGAGGAGCCGAAGCTCGTTCGGTGTTGTCATCCTTGGGCTGGCCTCTCATTGAGCACGTGGTGGGCGGTGAAGACGGCGTCGACTCGGTCTCCTGGAAAGGCCAGAAGCGCGGCTTCAACGACGCGACCGGTGGCGTCGGTGGCGATGCGCGTGATCGCGAGAACGGCCATGTTGTTTCCGATCCGGAGGGCCGACGCTTCGTCTGGGGTGGGGGAGCGGGCGCAGACTGTCTCTCGGATGGTGGCCGGCGACGGGCCGAGGACGGCGAATCGCGTGGCTGCCTCCCGGCACACGGAGTCGTCGTCGAGGACTCCGGCCGGGGCCAGGTCGCGCGGGATGTAGATGCGGGCCAGGCCGTGCGGCGACCCGTGTTCGAGGCTGAGGCAGGTGTACTCAGCGAGAGGGCTGCCCGTTGGCACCTTCAGCAACGTGGTCAGGTGCACGGAGGCCGGAACCGTGGTGCTGCGAACCGTGATGCGCAACGTTGGCTCAGCGGCGGTCCAGGGGTCCAGCGTGCCCCAGCCTCCGACGTACATGATCTTGCGGCGGGGGTGACGTACGTAGTTGCCCTTTCCGTGGATCTTCTCGACGAGGCCTTCGCCCTGGAGCACGGCGAGAGCGCGTCGCAGGGTCACCGTGCTGACCCTGTAACGGGCGGCCAGGCCGGCTTCGGACGGGAGACGTTCGCCGGGCTTGATACTGCCCGTCGTGATCTGGTGGCGTAGGTCGTCGGCGATGTCGTGATGGCGTCGGGACACGGAGCCGGTCACCGCCTTCTCAGCAGTCGCAGGGCGATGAGCCGGGTACGGGCGTGTATGGCCAGCAGTTCGCCCGACTCGAAGACCAGTTGCTTGGCTCCGTGGGGGAGCTGGAAGAGGTCTCTCACTCGGCAGGCCTGACCGCCGAGTTGGATGATGTCGCCGCGCTGCACGGTGGCCGCAGTGACCTCGACGGTGGAAACCAGTGCACCACCGGGGGCTGGGGCCCTCATGCCATCACCTTCACGGGCACGGACGGGTCTGGGGTCGAGTGGCACGGGCAGATGCACACTTCGTAGATCACCGGTACCTCGTCCGTCGCCGCAGGCGGGGACGGCTCGTTGCAGGAGTGGTGCGTGCCAATCCAGCAGGCGATCGAGCGGTAGGGGACGGAAGTCGTGCCCGTCGGGTGCGGTTGTCGGCGAGGAGGCATCAGTGGGCCCCCGCGAGGGCCGACCAGGCATCGGCCGGCAGGTGCGGGGCAACGAGCACAGTGCGCGTCCGTACACACTCCTCCCACGCCAGCAGGTACGGCCGGACAAGCGCGACGTCCTCTCCCCTCAGCGAGTAACGATGGACCGTGCCGACCGGAGTCCGCCCCAGGGCGACGGTCGAAGCGTCAGCGGGTGCGAGGCAGGCGCGAGGGGCCAGCGGCCGGGAGGGTGTTAGGGGGCGACGATGCCGACCCTTGGGGAAGCACCGCTCTCTGGCAAGCGAGGCGGCACGGCGGATACGGTTGAGCACGCTGTTCAGCTCCTATCGCTGATAGCCCGGGCCCCCGACATCGCCCGTCGTGGGGACCGTTTTGCGTACGACCGCCCATAAGGTGCGGCCGTTCAAGCTGGTGGCCAGGAGCCCGAATCGATCGGCCTCAGCCACCGCCTCCAGGACCTCCCGCCATGAATCGGCGGAGAGCGTGTCCGGTACCTCTGCCTCGACCGTCGTGAACCGGGTGTGCTCCTCCACGCGCGGGCGGAGGCCAGCAGCAGACAAGCGGGCGGCGAGAGCCGCCGCGGTCACTCCCGAAGCGGACACAGTCCACCCTCCGTCGCCAGCGATCACGTTCAGTAAAGCTAGTTAACTAGGTTAGAGCTAGTGGACTAGATTTTCCATATGTCTGAGCAACCGCCGTACCTCCGCATCGCCGACGAACTCCGGCGGCGCATCGCGGAGCACGTCTGGGAACCGGGTGACCGCCTCCCATCCCGCGCCCAGATCGGCCAGGAGTGCGGCGTGGGCGAGAACGTGGTGCGCAGGGCACAGGAGTTGCTGATCTCCCAAGGAGTGCTGGAAGGCCGGGCAGGATCGGGGACGTACGTCGCCGAGCCCCGGCAGCGCGTGAGAGTCGTCCGGTCGTCGGCACGTGAGCAGTCCAGTGGATCCCCGTTCCGCCAGGACATGAAGGCCCTTCGCCGACAGAGCGACTGGGAGAGCCGGACCGACGCGAAGGTGCCGGCCCCAGCGGAGATCGCGTCGCGGCTCGGGGTCGCCGAGGGCGAGCTGTGCGTGCGTACGACGTACGAGTTCCTTGCGGACGGGAAGCCGGTCCAGCTGTCGACGAGTTGGGAGCCGTACGCCGTCACTGGCGGCACCCTCGTCGTTCTCCCCGAGGGAGGGCCCCACGCGGGGGCCGGGGTCGTGAACCGCATGGCCGCGATCGGAGTCACCGTCAGCCACGCGGTGGAACAGCCCGAGCCGCGGCGCGCGACCGCCAAGGAAGCATCGCTACTCGGCATCCAGAAAGCCGCACTCGTGACGCACATCCGGCGGACGTACTACAGCGACCAAGGCCGACCCGTAGAGACGGCGGACATCGTCGTGCCCGCAGCACACTGCGAGATCGTCTACGAGATCCCGATCAGCCGCTGACGAGCTGACCCCGGCAGCTCCAAAGCCGTGCCCCAGCCGTGCCCCCCGCGTGCCCCTGCCGTGCCCGATGGAGCGGGAAACCAGAGGGAAGAGCGGTGACCGGCAGGACCGGGCATGGCAAAGGCCCCCGACCATACGTACTGGTCAGGGGCCTCTCGCCTGCGGTGGGTGTGGGATTTGAACCCACGGTCACATCGCTGCGACGACGGTTTTCAAGACCGTTCCCTTAGGCCGCTCGGGCAACCCACCCCGCGTCATCGGCGCGTCGGGCCCCGGGGCCCGACGGTTCGACCAGCCCTTCAGGGGCGGTTCGACGCGTGGGACAGCCTAGCCGGTCAGCTGTCGCCCTTGCGCTCGCCCAGGGTGACTTCGGCCGTTGCCGTTCTGCCGTCGCGCTTGTAGGTCAGCGTGACCTTGTCACCCGGCTTACGGGTCCAGATCTCGCCGATCAGGGTCGGGCCGCTGTCGACCACGGTGTCGTTGAACTTCGTGATGACGTCGCCCGCCTTGAGGCCGGCCCTGGCGGCGGGACCGTCCGGGGTGACCGCCGGAGTGCCGCCCGCGCCCGCGGCCGAGATGGCCGCGCCGCCGGTCTTCTCCTCCATCGTCACCGTCGCGCCGATCACCGGGTAGACCGGCTGACCGGTCTTGATCAGCTGCTCGGCGACGTTCTTCGCCTGGTTAATCGGGATGGCGAAGCCGAGGCCGATGGAGCCGGCCTGGGACTGGCCGACACCGCCTCCGCTGGTCGACTGGATCGCCGAGTTGATCCCGATGACCGCGCCGCCCGCATCCAGCAACGGGCCGCCGGAGTTGCCGGGGTTGATGGAGGCGTCGGTCTGCAGGGCGCTCATGTACGAGTTCTTGTTGCTGGAGCCGTCGCCGGAGGCCACCGGGCGGTTCTTCGCGCTGATGATGCCCGTCGTCACCGTGTTGGACAGGCCGAACGGCGCACCGATCGCGATGGTCGAATCGCCCACCGCGACACTCTCCGAGTTGCCCAGGGGCAGCGGCGCGAGACCCGACGGCGGCTTCTTCAGCTTCAGCACGGCCACGTCGTAGCCCTGCGCACGGCCGACGACCTCGGCGTCGTACTTCTTGCCGTCGGAGAACGTCGCCGACAGCTGGCCGCTGTCCGCCGCGGAGGCGACCACGTGGTTGTTGGTGAGGATGTGGCCCTCCTTGTCGTACACGAAGCCGGTGCCCGTACCGCCCTCACCGTCGCCGCCCTGGGCATCGATGGTGACCACGCTGGGCAGCGCCTTCGCGGCGACTCCGGCCACGGTGCCGTCCGCGCGCTTGAGGTCCTTCGGGGTGTCGGAGGCGGCGACCGTGGTCGACCCGGAGGAGCCGCCGTTGCGGTCGGCCGCCCAGAAGCCGAGGGCTCCGCCGATGCCGCCCGCGACGAGCGCCGCCACGACCACGGCCGCGATCAGACCGTTCGCGCGGGGCTTGCGCGGCGCGTCGGACGACGGAGCGACCGGAGCACCCCACACCGGGGCACCTGTCCCGCCACCGGCGTACGACGGGACCGCCGGAGGGGGAGGGGGCGGCCAGGCACCCGCGGCGGCCGGGGGCTGCGGCGCGGGGTACGGCTGGTGGTGGGGCGGCTGGGGCGGGGGCTGCGCCGACTCCGGCCGGGTCGGCACCGGCTGCGCCGGCGCCTGGTCCTGGTACGTGGTTTCCGCACCGGGATCCGCGACGGGCCCGTCGGCCCGCGCCGCGGGCGTGACTCCGTCAGGGGTGCCCTCAGGAGTGGCGGCCGGCACTGGAGGTGCGGACGGAACGGACGGTACGGCCGGAACCGCGTTGCCCTCGTTGCCCTCGTTCTCGGTGCTCACAGCTCTTTTACTCCTCGGTTCCACTCGGCATTCGGCAAGAGATCCGCTGTGCACGTGTCTGCGGTCAGCTTTTCCCACAGCACGTCGGGCCACTGTAAGCAGGACCTGTGCATCCGCACACCAATACTTACATCAGACAAAACAGTCCTCCGTGACGACGTGCCCGCGCCCGACGCGTCACGGTGACACCATGACGCGGTGACCCACGCACGGCAGCACACCCCGCAGACGCCCATCCAGGTCATCGCCCACCGCGGAGCCTCCGACGACGCACCCGAGCACACCCTTGCCGCCTACCGCAAAGCGATCGAGGACGGCGCCGACGCCCTGGAGTGCGATGTCCGGCTCACCGCGGACGGCCAGCTCGTCTGTGTGCACGATCGCCGGGTGAACCGTACGTCCAACGGCCGCGGCGCCGTCTCCGCCCTGGAGCTCGCCGATCTCGCCGCTCTCGACTTCGGTTCCTGGAAGGACCGCGAGGAGTCGCCCGACTGGGATCCGGTGCCGGGCGAGCTCACCTCCGTACTCACCCTGGAACGGCTTCTGGAGCTGGTGACCGAGACGCGGGCGGCCGGGCGGCCGCTGCAACTGGCCATCGAGACCAAGCACCCCACCCGCTGGGCCGGGCAGGTGGAGGAACGCCTCCTGCACCTGCTCAAGCGCTTCGGCCTGGACGAAGCACCGGCCGAGGGCCCGTCCCCGGTACGCATCATGAGCTTCTCCGCCCGTTCGCTGCACCGCGTCCAGGCCGCCGCGCCCACGCTGCCCACCGTCTATCTGATGCAGTTCGTCTCCCCGCGGCTGCGCGACGGGCGGCTGCCCGCCGGGGCGCGGATCGCCGGACCGGGGATGCGGATCGTACGCAGCCACCCCGGTTACATCGAGCGGCTCCACCGCGCGGGACACCGCGTGCACGTCTGGACGGTGAACGAACCGGCGGACGTCGAGCTCTGCGCGCGCCTCGGCGTAGCCGCAATCATTACGAATCGCCCGAAACAGGTCCTGTCGCAACTGGGTCGTCTTTAAGATCAGTTACGGGGAGTGCACCGGCGCACTCAGCGAGTGCCCGATCGTTACGAGTGCGTCACCGGGAGGGCTTTGACCGGTTTCCGGTTCAGCCCGGTGGGGCATCCAATCCGTGGCGTGGGGCAAAGGAGGTCTCGGGGGTGGCGTTTGTGGTGGCACAAGAAGTGCCCACGTCGTCGAGCATGGCCGTTCCCCATGGCCCTGCCGGCGTGGGCAAAGCGCGACACCGTATGCGTGAGCAGCTGCGCAGCAACGGGGTGTCGGACGCGGTCGTCGACGACGCGGTTCTGATCCTCTCCGAACTTCTCAGCAACGCCTGCCGGCACGGCAGGCCGCTGGGGTGGCAGACGGAGATCGGTGACGGCGATGTCCGCGCCGCATGGCACATGGACAGAACCGGCGGACTGACCGTCGAGGTGACGGACGGCGGCGGGCCGACCCGGCCCATCCCCTCCACCCCCTCGGTGACGGCACGGGGCGGCCGCGGGCTCAACATCATCAGCGCCCTCGCACAGGAGTGGGGCGTGCGGGACGACTCCTCGGGCGAGGTCACCGTCTGGGCCCTCGTGTCCGCCGGGCGGCACCGCTTCAACGGACTGGGCGGGCTGGCCGGCTTCGACGGACTGGAGTTCGCCGAAGCCTTCGACGACGCGAGCTGACGACACGGGCCGAAGGCGCGGGCCGAGGGGGCGTGGGCCGGGACCGGCGTACGCGCGCGGCGTCGGCGGGGCGCCCTGTGAGAGCCGGCCGGGCCGCACACCGGCAGGGCCCGGTGGCGGCAGTCGTACAGGCGGGTGTGACCCGGGGAGGCAGCGGCGGGCTAGGCTCGCGCCGAGACCGCACTGTCGCAAACGGGAGAATGCCCACCATGGCCAAGAAGCGCCCTCAGACCAAGGCCGGGAAGCAGCAGCTCAAGGACGGTGAGATCCCGGTGGTCGGGGCCCGTGAGCCCTGCCCGTGCGGTTCCGGCCGCCGCTACAAAGCGTGTCATGGACGCGCCGCCGCCCAGGCCGTGACCGAGCTCGTCCACCGTCCGTTCGAGGGCCTGGCCGGTGAGTGCGACTGGGTGTCCCTGCGCGAACTGGTGCCCGCCGCCACCGTCGCACTGACGCTGAAGGACGGGCTGCCCGAGGGCGTGCCGTCCGTGACGCTCGCGACCGTCCTGCCGATGGCCTGGCCGGCCCTGCGCCGCGACGACGGCTCCGTCCTGCTGGCCCTGCAGAACGACACCTCCTCCGGCGACCTCAGCCGGGACCTGGCGGACACCCTGCTGCGGGCGCTGGAGACCGAGCCCGGTTCTCCGGTCACCGCCCGGCGCGTGCCCGCGGACGGACCTCGGCTGCAGGACCTCCTCGACCCGGGCGCCGCGTTCGCGCCGGTCGTCCACTCCGGCTTCGAGTTCTGGGTGCCCGACGCGGAGAACGCCACCCCCGAGGTGTCCGCGTCCCTGGAGCGCGCCAACGCCGCCGCGATCCCCACCACGCTGCTCTCCGGTGTGGACGCCGCGTACTGGTGCGAGACCCCGGAGAAGAACCACCTGCGCTGGGTCATGCCGCACCCCGAGGAGCAGCTCCTCGACGCCCTCGCCCGGCTGCACGCCGCGGGCACCTCCTCGCTCGGCGAAGGAACCAGGCTGGTCGGCTCGTTCCGGGCGCACGGGCTGATGGTCCCCGTCTGGGACCTGCCGACCTCGATGGGCGCCGAGGCGTGCGAGAAGCCCGCGGTCGAGTTCGCGGAGCGGCTCGCCGCGGCACTCGCCTCGGACGCCCCGCTCACCGCCGAGGAGCGGCGGGCGCGCGGCGGGCTCACGAACCGCCAAGTGACGCTCAGCTGACAGTGACGAAACCTGCGACCGCTTGGTGACTCGCGTCACAACTCCTCGTACCCGCAGGTAAATCACTGTCCGAATAGGCGAGATCGAATTTGCGAACGGCAGATCTCTTGTTACCGTTCTAAAAGCCCGGTCGCTGGTGCATCCCCCGTCGCCAGCGATCGGGCGTCCTCATTTTCCGGACGCGTTCTGCGTACGACCAACGCGCACACGGTATGTTCCGCCCACCGTAGTGCGGCGACCGGCCGAACGGCCCTGGCCTACCGGCCACGAGAGGCCGCCCGGAACCATCGAGGCACTTCCTCTTCTCCATCGGTCCGATGCGCGGAACGGCTGATTCGGCCCGGAACGCGACAGCGGCGGAGCCCCGCTCCCCGGAAAGCTCACCCCGCGCACCCCGCCCCGCACTCCTGTCCCGTACCCGGCACCGCCGGCCAGGGCGCGGGCGGGACCTCGGGGTGGTTCCCGGCGCACGGACGGCCGAACGCGGCGCCCCACCGGCGGTGTTGCGGCGGCGGGGCCGGCGTCCGGGTCCTGCGCACCGGCCTGACGCGCGTCCGCGCCCCGGGGCCGTACCGGCGGCGTCCGCGATCCCGGACCGTTGGAATTCAGACAATGGTCCGAGTCCGGAAATCCTTTTCGACGGCTGTGAAGAAGGGCTGCCGGAAAGGGCACGGGAAGGGTTCGCCGGGAAGCTCTTCCGGAAGGATCGTCAGAATGCCCGCCCTCAGCGGATTTTGCCTCTCCGGCAACGGTCTCCGTATCCGCCGATACCGGATCCGCGCCGTCCGCCGACCGGACGCGAACACTCCGCGGAAGCCGTCCGGCGGAGATCGCCACAACCATCGCGGTCGATCACGCGGAGATTCCCGGCGGTCCCCCACCTGTCGATTGCACGGGAATTTCTGACGGTGAGCCGAGATATCGGCGGAATACATGACACCGGTACGCCGAGCACCCGTTTACCGCAGAACTCGGGCGGCCCACACCCGTACGAGCGAGCCGCCCGGATCTCCGCCGGCACACGGACCGTCAGCGCGGCCGACGACAGCACCCGCCAGGCGCCCGCGGCCCGCGGGCGCCCTCCCACCTGGTGCCCTCGCACCCGGCGCCCGCGCCTCGGCCAGCCGGGCACCCGCGTCCCGCCCGGTGCCCGCGCCGACGTCCCGCCCCGGTCAGTACGCGAGCCGGCTGCCACCGTCGGGTGCGCTGTTGCTCGCCTCGACCAGGGCGTCCAGGACCGCCTCCACGTCCGGCAGCCAGGGTGCCGCGGAGCCGGGGCCCGGCGGGCGCTCCCAGCGCACCTGGCCCGTACCCGCCTCGGACGGCGGCAGGACGAGATAGCCGCCCTCGCCGTGGAACCGCAGCGAACTGGGCACCCAGTCCTTGGCGTGCAGCATCTCCCCGAGCCGTTCCAGGGTGTACGGGGCCACCAGCAGCGACCACCGGGTCGGCGTCGCCACCACGGGGCCCAGGCGCATCCCCATCCGGTCGAGTGCGGTCAGCGCTCTCGCTCCGGCCACGGCGGGCAGGCTGACCGCACAGGGCGCACGGCCGCCGGTGGCCAGCAGGAGCGGGGCCGCGGGGCGGTTGCCCCACCACCAGCGCACCATGCGTTCGTCGGTGGTGGCCGCCAGGAGACCGGGATCGAAGGGGTGCGCGCCGGGTACGGCGCACTCGGGGTCGGGGCAGGCGCAGCCGCGGCCGCGGTCACCACGCGGGCCGGCCGGCGCCAGACCGGCCCCGGGGAGCACGGGCCACTGCCAGGCGGTGGCGCAGGTCAGCGCCGCGTCGAGCTGAGCGGGGCCCCCCTTGCGCCGGAGCCGGAGCCTGCGTCGCCTTCCGAGGATCTCGCGCATGAGCGCTCGTTCCTTTCCGTTGAACGCCGAGGTCCACATCACACCACGTGCGGGTCACACCACGTGTGCGTCTCTTCGCTGTGCGTACACACTCATCAGTTCTGCGGTACGGGCAAGCCCTCGATACCGAGCGTGAGCCGAGCCGAGCGGAGTGGAGCCGATCTGAGTGGAGCCGGGCAGAGTCGAACTGAGCAGAGTCGAACCGACCCGGCGGAGCCGAACGGACGGCGCCGGATCGGGGGGTCAGCCGGTGGCCGGCCACATCATGGCGAGGGTGGCACACGCCCCGCGCTTGCCGTCCCTGGTGCAAACCCCGCCACTCGGGGGCGGAGGTGTAACCGTCACGGATAAGGACGTCCAGGCCCGCTGCCAGGTTCCGGGGCTGATCACAACTGCCCCTGCTCATCACCGATTAGGTACCCAGCACGCCCGGAATGACGCTCCCTCCGGCACTTCACCCCGAGGGCACCCCCTGTCGAGCACGACCAGTCGACCGCAATTTGCTGCCATAGGGTGCATTTTTTGGCCAAGTTAAGAAGGCCCCGGACACCACGAATCCTCCGGGGGCAATGCTGGACATCAGCTTACTTGTGCGTGTACATGTGGATGCATTGATAGCGGCGCAGAATGACATGGGGGTTTGCGATGCTATTCGACGAATCGCACCGGCCGGAAAGCTGGCTGCCATGAGCTCCCTCCACCCGCCGAAAGTGGCTGGAATCGACCCCACAGTTCCGGTTTCAACGCACACTGCCGCACCTCTGGCAGAAGTACCGGCCGCTCCCGGAGCCTTCATCCAGGACCGGCTGGCGAGCTGGGTCTCGGACCTCACCACGCTCCACGAACTCACCGAGCGCCTGGCCGGAACGAACACGCTCGACGACGCCCTCCACGAGCTGCTGTGCGCCGGAGCCGCTCTGGTCGGCGCCCGCCGCGGACTCCTCGTGCTGGAACCCCCGGACGGCTCCGTACCCTCCACCACCGTCGGCCTCGGACTCGCCCACGCCGAACTCGGGCACATCGAGACCGTGCCGCGCGGCGCCACCTCCTACGGCCGGATCCTCGACGGGCTCCCGGACGCCCAGGGCCCGCTGACCCACCCCGACCTGCTCGGCGACAAGAGCCTCGACCCCCGCCTGCGCGAGGTCGCCGCCCGGCTCGGCTACGCCGCCAGCTACGCACTGCCGCTCGCCACCGAGGCTGCCGGACGCCTCGGCGCGGCCGTCTGGCTGTACGACGAGCCCGCCGAACCCCTGGAGCGCCAGCGCCACCTCGTCGGCCTGTACGCCCGGTACGCCACCGAGCACCTGGCCCGGCTGCTCGAACTGGAACGGGCCAGAGCGGCGGTGGCGACCGTCGCCGAGGAACTGCTGCCCAGCCGGCTGCCCCGGATCCCCGGTGTCCGGCTGGCCGCCCGCCGCCGGACCGCCGTCAGGGGCGGCGGCGACTGGTACGACGCGCTGCCGCTGCCGGACAGCGCTCTCGGCCTCGCCGTCGGGTCGGCCGGTGGATCGGGACCGGGCGCCATGGCCGCCATGGGCCGGCTCCGGGCCAGTCTGCGGGCGTACGCCGTGATGGAGGGCGAGGACCCCGTCGCCGTACTCTCCGATCTCGAACTGCTGCTCCGGCTGACCGAGCCGGCCAGGACCGCGACCGCGCTCTTCGCCTACTGCGAGCCCGCCGCCCGCAGGATCGTGCTGGCCGGAGCCGGACACGCGCCGCCGCTGGTCATCGGCGACCGCCGCACCGAGTTCGTGGAGACCACGCTGTCCGCGCCCCTGGGCATGCTCGCCTGCTGGGAGGCGCCGAGCGTGGAATTCACGCCCGGCCCCGGCGAGACCGTGCTGTTCTACACGGACGGGCTGCTGCGCCGCACCGGCGACGCGATGGACCGGGCCTTCGCACGGCTGCACTCCGCGGCGGCCGGAGTGCCCATGGCCGACCGCGACGATCCCGGCGCCGTCGCCGACCACGTCCTGCGGACCATGCTGCCCGACAGCCTCGACCTGAACGACAGCACCGAGGACGTGGTGGTGCTGGCCGCGCGCTTCGACTGACGCACGCCCACCGCCGCGTACGCACGGACGGTCCGCCCCTGTCCGCGCCCAAGCCTGCGCCCCATGCCCGCGTCCGTGTTCTCCGCGCCCGCGTACTTCCCTGTGCCGCGCCCGTCGCCGGGCATGTAACAGGTCATTCGCCCCTGGGCCCCCTTACGCACACCCGTACGATGGAGATGGTCCAGTGTCGTATCAAGGAGAGACAAATCGTGTCCGATGAGCTCACCCCGGAGAACCCGGAGCCGGAGACCGAAGAAGCAGAGCCGATCAAGCAGCGGAAGAACGGCCTGTACCCGGGCGTCTCCGACGAGCTCGCCGACAGCATGAAGTCGGGCTGGGCCGACACCGAGCTGCACGGCCTGGAGCCGATCGCCCAGGCCGGGCACACCGCCGCCCGCCGCGCCGCGCTCTCCGCGCGCTTCCCCGGCGAGCGCCTGGTCATTCCCGCGGGCAACCTCAGGACCCGCTCCAACGACACCGAGTACGCCTTCCGCGCCTCCACCGAGTACGCGTACCTCACCGGCGACCGGACGCACGACGGCGTGCTCGTCCTGGAGCCGAAGGACGGGACCGGGCACGACGCGACGGTCTACCTCCTGCCGCGCTCCAACCGTGAGAACGGCGAGTTCTGGCTCGACGGCCAGGGCGAGCTGTGGGTGGGCCGCCGCCACTCCCTCGCCGAGGCCGAACAGCTGCTGGGCATCCCGGCCAAGGACGTCCGTGAGGTGGCCGCCGCGCTGACCGAGGCCACCGGCCCTGTCCGCAACGTCCGCGGGCACGACGCGGGCATCGAGGCCGCCCTGACCGACAAGGTCACCGCGGAACGCGACGAGGAACTGCGCGTCTACCTCTCCGAGGCCCGCCTCGTGAAGGACGACTTCGAGATCTCCGAGCTCCAGAAGGCCTGCGACGCCACGGCACGCGGCTTCGAGGACGTCGTCCGGATCCTCGACAGGGCCGAGGCGACCAGCGAGCGCTACATCGAGGGCACCTTCTTCCTGCGTGCCCGCATCGAGGGCAACGACATCGGCTACGGCTCGATCTGCGCGGCGGGCCCGCACGCCACCACGCTGCACTGGGTCCGCAACGACGGCGCCGTCCGCGCCGGTGAGCTGCTGCTCCTGGACGCCGGTGTGGAGACCCATGACCTCTACACCGCCGATGTGACGCGGACGCTGCCGATCAACGGCACGTTCACGCCGCTCCAGCGCAAGATCTACGACGCCGTGTACGAGGCCCAGGAGGCGGGAATCGCGGCCGTCAGGCCCGGCGCCGGCTTCCGCGACTTCCACGACGCCGCACAGCGCGTACTCACCGAGAAGCTCGTCGAGTGGGGCCTGCTGGGCGACCTGTCCGTGGACAAGGTCCTGGAGCTGGGTCTCCAGCGCCGGTGGACCCTGCACGGCACCGGCCACATGCTCGGCATGGACGTCCACGACTGCGCCGCCGCGCGCACCGAGTCGTACGTCAACGGCACCCTGGAGCCGGGCGTCTGCCTGACGGTGGAGCCCGGACTCTACTTCCAGGCCGACGACCTGACGGTGCCCGAGGAGTACCGCGGCATCGGCGTCCGGATCGAGGACGACATCCTCGTCACCGAGGACGGCAACCGGAACCTCTCCGACAAGCTGCCGCGCCGGGCCGACGAGATCGAGGCATGGATGGCCCGGCTGAAGAGCTGACCCCCGCCCCACCCGTCCGGCGACGGAGGGCGCGCCGCTCAGGACACCATGAGCAGCGCGCCCTCCCGCCATTTGAGGACCTTGTCGAAGCTCACCACCGCGCCCCGCCCCGGCCGGTTGCCGAAGTGGACGTGGTCGGCGAGCTGCTCGATGAGACCCAGGCCCCGGCCGCTCTCGGCGGTGGGCAGGGGTTGTGCGGCAGGGCGAAGCACGCGCCGGGCGGGAAAGCCCGGCCCCGAGTCGGCGACTTCGATACGGCACTTCTCGCCGTCCAGATACGCCGTGACGCGGTACTGCCCGGAGTCCGTACGGGGCTGCCCGTACCCGGAATCCTCCCGGCCGCCGCCATGCTCGACGGCGTTCGCACAGGCTTCGCTGAGCGCGACCGACAGGTCGTAGGAGATGTCCGGATCCACCCCGGCCGTTTCCATGGTTCCGAGCAGAAAACGACGGGCGAGCGGAACGCTCGCAGCTTCGCGCCGCAAATGGAGTGACCACCAGATGCTCATGCTCCAGCCTCCTGGCTGCGGCTCGACATACCGATACGTATTGCCGCACAGGGCGCCCTGTAAGCACAGAACGACTGTGAGAGCCCTCATTCGGCGGATGCGAATATTCCGCTCAGGGGTGTATGTCCGGCCCGCCGCCGCCGTTCCGGTCCCCTCGGCAGCCTCCGCGAACAGGTGCAACAGCCGCCCTTGCGGACGGAAGTAGATCTTCCGGACCTGCCGTACGCGGGCATGGGGCGCAGTGCGATGATGTCCCGGCCATGTCCACGCCTGTCGCACGTGCCGGAGCCGGTCTGCGGCTCATGAGGGCCGCGGTGTTCGCCGCGGTCTGCGTCGTGCTGTCCGCGGCGGGGCATACGTTCGCGGCCGGTGCCGCGGTGCCGGTCTGGACCGTGCTCGCGGGCTTCCTCGGAATCCTCGCGGCCGCCGCGCTGCTCGCCGGGCGCGAACGGTCGCTGCCCTCGATCGCGGGTGCGCTGGCCGGCGGCCAGATCGCCCTGCACACCCTCTTCGGAATCGGCGGCCACACGACGGCCGGCACCATGAACACGGGCACGAGCGGTGAGGGCAGCCTCGTCCGGTTCGCCGCCGGACTCGTGTGCGGCATGGGGCCGTCCCAGCTGAACGCCGCCGAGGCCCATCGCATCGTCACCACCGCGGGCATCGACCCGGCGACCGTCGCCCCGGGTCACGACCACCTCGCATCGGCCGGAGCGGACGCCACCGCACCCGGCCCCGTCCCCGGCGGCGGACTGTACGCGCCGGTGATGGACCTGCTGCCCAGCCTGCCCATGTTCCTCGGCCACCTGCTGGCCGCGCTCGCCACCGGCTGGCTGCTGCGGCGGGGCGAGGCCGCCCTCTTCCGGCTCGCCCGGCTCTCGGCGCACGGCGCCCAGCAGCTCGCCGCCGGCGCCCGGCTGCGCTCCCTGCGCGCCGCCCTGGCTCTCGTACGCGCCCTGAGCGCGGGTCTGCCCGGACAGCGCACGACCGGGCCGCTCACTCCCCGTACGGCCGACGACGCCCCGGCGCCCGCCCCGGGGGAACACCTGCAGCACCTGGTGACCAGGCGCGGGCCTCCCGCCGCGTACGCACTCGCAGCCTGACGCGACACCTTCTCCGTCTCACCGCCTTCCGCGCGGCCGGGGTGTCGTGATGCCGTCGCGCACCCGCGCGCCGGAACACCTTTCCTCGTTCTCCTGTGGAGTGATCCCTGCCATGAACGTTTCACGCATCGCCATCGCGGGCGGCGTCGCCGCGTCCACCGTCCTGCTGCTCGCCGGTCCGGCCGCCGCGCACGTCGGCGTACAGCCGCAGGGCGAGGCCGCCAAGGGCGGTTACGCCACCATCAACTTCAAGGTGCCCAACGAGCGCGACAACGCCTCCACGGTCAAGGTCGAAGTGAGCTTCCCGGCCGACCACCCGCTCTCCTCGGTCACCCCGCAGGCCGTGCCCGGCTGGAAGATCAAGGTCGACAAGACCAAGCTGGACAAGCCGCTCGACGTCCACGGCAAGAAGATCAACGAGGCCGTCTCCAAGGTGACCTGGACCGCGGACGGCGGCAAGATCGAGCCCGGCTACTTCCAGCAGTTCCCGCTCTCGGTCGGCCAGCTCCCCGAGGACACCGACCAGCTCGTCTTCAAGGCCCTCCAGACGTACGACAACAAGGAAGTCGTCCGCTGGATCGAGGAGCCCAAGGAGGGCGCGGCCGAGCCCGAGAGCCCGGCCCCCGTCCTCAAGCTGACCGCGGCGGCGTCCGATGCCCACGGCGGTGCCGCGGCCGGCAAGGGAGCCGACGAGCACAAGAAGGACGACAAGGCCGCGTCCTCCGAGGAGACCGCGGCGGCCGAGTCCGCCAGCGACAACACCGCCCGCACCCTGGGCATCATCGGCATCGTCATCGGTATCGCGGGAGTCGCCTTCGGCGTCCTCGCAGGCCGTCGCCGTACCGCCTGACCCGCCGGTTCCACCACCCGCACCACACTCAGGAAACAACTCTCCATGCGCAACAAGAAGATGGTGCCGGCCGTGGCGTTCGCCGCCGCGGCCGCACTGACCCTGTCCGCCTGCGGCAGCAGCGACGACTCGGCGAAGAAGCCCGTCGCCGATGTCAGCGCCGAGGCCAAGACCCAGGCCGCGACCGTGCTCGACCAGCCGTTCACCAAGCCGAACCTCGTACTCACCGACACCGGGGGCAAGAAGTACGACCTCCGCGAGGAGACCAAGGGCAAGCCGACACTCATCTACTTCGGCTACACCAAGTGCCCCGACGTCTGCCCGCTGACCATGAGCAACATCTCGCTCGCCAAGCGGGCACTGCCCAAGGCCGACCAGGACAAGCTCCAGGTCGTCTTCATCACCACCGACCCCGAGCGGGACACCCCGTCCTCCCTCGGCAAGTGGCTCGCGGCGCAGGACCCGTCCTTCACCGGGCTCACCGGCGACTTCCCGGCCATCCAGGCGGGAGCACGGCAGATCGGCATCGGCATCGACGCGCCGAAGAAGGAGAAGGACGGCACCGTCGTCTCGATGCACGGCGCCCAGGTCATCGCCTTCTCCCCGAAGACCGACCAGGGTTACCTGCTCTACGGCGAGGACACCACGTCCGAGGACTACGCCAAGGACCTCCCCAAGATCCTCAAGGGGGAGACCCCGTGAACCGCCGCACGACCCTCGCCGCCGTTCTGGCCCTCACCACCGGGCTGACGCTGGCGGGGTGCTCCACGGACAGCGAACCCGAGCTGAAGGTCGTCGGAGGGTTCATGCCGCAGCCCGTCAGCGACATGGCCGCCGCCTTCCTCGTCGTGCAGAACAGCGGCGACACGGCCGACCGGCTCACCTCGGTGACCAGCCCGCTCTCGGACGACGTCACGATCCACGAGACGAAGAACCAGAAGATGCGCGAGGTCACGTCCTTCGAAGTGCCCGCCGGCGGCGAGCTCGATCTCGAACGCGGTGGCAACCACATCATGTTCATGAAGCTCAAGCAGAAACCCGAGCAGGGCGACAAGGTCTCCGTGGAGCTGCACTTCGAGAAGGCCGACCCCATCAAGGTCGACCTTCCCGTGAAGGAGACCACCCACAACCCGAAGAAGCAGTGAGGGACTGACACCCATGACCGCCACCGCCCCGCGCTCCGGGCCATCCCCGATACGACGGCCGCTCGCCGCGGCCGCGCTCCTCACCACACTGATCAGCCTGCTGTTCGGTCTGGTGCTGGCCGGCGCGAGCCCCGCTTCCGCGCACGCGGCCCTCACCGGGAGCAACCCGCAGGACGGGGCGGTGGTGGACACGGCCCCCGGGGAGATCACGCTCACCTTCTCCGAATCGATCGCCATGGGCGACGACTCGATCCGCGTCCTCGACCCCACCGGCAAACGTGTCGACGACGGTGCTCCGCGCGACATGAACAGCCCCGGCACCGTGCGGTACGGCGTCAAACTCCACTCCGGTCTGCCCGACGGCACCTACACCGTGGCCTGGCAGGCCGTGTCCGCCGACAGCCACCCCGTCTCCGGCGCCTTCACCTTCTCCATCGGCGCCCCGTCCGAGACCACGGTCGCGCTGCCCTCCACCAGCGCGGGCGGCGGTCTCGTCGGCACCCTCTACAGCATCGCGCGCTACGCGGCGTACGCCGGATTCATCCTGCTCGTCGGCGGAGCCACGTTCGTCCTCGCCTGCTGGCAGCGCGGCGCCGCCGCCCGCCCGCTGCAACGCCTCGTCGTCCGGGGCTGGCTCACCCTCACCGCCGCCACCCTGCTCATGCTGCTGCTCCGCAGCCCATACACCGGCAGCGGAAAGCTCGCCGACGCCTTCGACCTCAACGGCCTGCAGGCCGTCCTCGACACCAAACCCGGCGCCGCACTCGTCGCCCGGCTGCTCCTGCTCGGCGCAGGCGCCCTGTTCATCGCCGTCCTGTTCGGGGCGTACGCGAAGCGCGAGGACGAGAAGGAGAAGAAGGACCTCACCTTCGGACTCGCCATCGGGGGCGCGGTCATCGCCGCGGGCATCGCCGGTACATGGGCGCTCTCCGAGCACGCGTCGACCGGTATCCAGGCGGGCCTCGCCATGCCGATGGACGTCCTGCACCTGCTGGCCGTCGCCGCCTGGCTCGGCGGGCTCGCCGCGCTGCTCGTCGCCCTGTACCGGACACCAGGCATCGGCAGCGCGGCGGTCCGGCGCTTCTCCCGGATCGCGTTCGGCAGCGTGCTCGTCCTCACCGCGACCGGCATCTACCAGTCCTGGCGCCAGGTCGGCTCCTGGTCGGCGCTGACCGGCACCCGGTACGGACAGCTGCTGATCATCAAGGTGGGACTGCTCGCCGTGCTCATCGGCCTGGCCTGGATCTCCCGTCGGTGGACGGGCCGGCTGACGGACGGGGCACAGCCCGGGACGGAGACCTCGGAGGAGGGACGGACCGACGGGGCGGCAAAGAGCCCCGAAGAAGTCGAGGGTCCCGACGACGGGGCGGACCGCGGGGAGGCGAAGAGCGGTCAGGAGCCCGCGCCGGAGGTCGCACCCGAGCGCGCCGCGCAGCTCGCCCGGCAGCGGGCCGTCCTGACCGCCACGAAGAAGAAGCGGATCCGCGACGCCGACCCCGAGCGTTCCGGGCTGCGCCGCTCGGTGCTGGCCGAGGCGGCCGTCGCTGTGGTGCTGCTCGCCGTGGCGACGGTCCTGACGTCCACCGAACCGGCACGCACCGAGGAGGAGGCCGCCCGCGGCACCACGGCGGCGACCGGTCAGGGCGCCTCCGGCCCCGTCAACCTGAGCATGCCCTTCGACACCGGCGGCCAGAACGGCAAGGGGACCGTCCGGATCGACCTCGACCCCGGTGGCACCGGCTCCAACGAACTGCACATCTGGGTCGACGGCAGCGACGGGAAGCCGATGGACGTTCCCGAGGTGAAGCTCGCCCTCACCCTGGAGTCCAAGGACATCGGCCCGCTGCCGGTCGTCCCCGACCGGCTCGCCGAGGGGCACTGGACGGCGAGCGGTGTCCGGATCCCGATCGCGGGCGACTGGAAGATCGCTGTGACGGTGCGTACGTCGGACATCGACCAGGCCACCATCGACAAGAACGCAAAGATCGGCTGAGCACGGTGAGCAAGAGCACGAAGAGTGTGAAGGGCGCGGGGAACGCGAGGGGTACGAAGGACACCTCGGGCTCCGCACGAACGACTGCGGGCGCGGGAACGGGTGCCGGAGCGGGAACAGCGGCCGGCGCGAGTGCCGGCTCGCAGGGCCGTACCGGCACGGATGCCGTCGGCGTCTCGCGGCGGCGGCTGCTCGGCAGTGCGGGGGCCGCCGGGGCCGCCGGCCTGGTGCTCGGCGCCGCGGGGGGCGCGGCCGGGTACGCCGCGTCCCGCCCCGACGAGCCGGCCGCGCTGACCGCCATCGGGGCCACCGAGGCGATGTTTCACGGGAAACATCAACCGGGGATCACCACTCCGCTTCAGGCCCGGGGTCATCTGATCGCCTTCGACCTGGCACCGGGCGCGGGCCGCAAGGAGGCCGCCGCGCTGATGCGCCGCTGGTCGGCCGTGGCGCGGGAGCTCATGGCGGGGCGCCCGTCCACGGCCGGCGGCACGGACGGGCCCGGCCATGACACCGGCATCGCCCTCGACGCCGGGCCCTCCTCACTGACCGTCACCTTCGGCTTCGGCCGCACCTTCTTCGACCGCACCGGTCTGACCGGCCGCCGGCCCGCCGGGCTCGACCCGCTGCCCCCGTTCTCCGCGGACCAGCTCGACGCCAGGCGCTCCAACGGCGATCTGTGGGTGCAGATCGGCGCCGACGACGCGCTGGTCGCCTTCCACGCCCTGCGCGCCATCCAGAAGGAGGCCGTGGGGGCGGCCGGGGTGCGCTGGCAGATGAACGGCTTCAACCGCACTCCCGGTGCCACCGGGCGTCCGATGACCGCGCGCAATCTGATGGGCCAGATCGACGGCACCGGCAATCCGAAGCGGACCGACGACGACTTCGACACCCGGATCTTCGTACCGTCCGCTGCGGATGCTGCGGATGCTGCGGGGGCCTCGGGGCCTCCGGATGCCTCGCAGGACTGGCTGGCCGGTGGCTCCTACGCCGTCGTGCGGCGCATCAGGATGCTGCTGGACGACTGGGAGAAGCTTCCGGTGGACCGGCAGGAGCGGGTCATAGGGCGGCGCAAGTCGGACGGGGCCCCGCTCAGCGGCGGCACCGAGACCACCCCGATGGACCTCGGCAAGGCCGGTCCCGACGGCAGGCTCGTGATCCCGGACAACGCCCACGCCCGGATCTCCTCGCCCGAGAAGAACGGTGGCGCCGCCATGCTGCGGCGCCCCTTCTCGTACCACGACGGCATCTCGGCGGACGGCACCCCGGACGCCGGGCTGCTGTTCATCTGCTGGCAGGCGGATCCGTTCCGGGGCTTCGTCCCGGTGCAGCGCAAGCTCGACCGGGGCGACGCGCTCTCGCCGTTCCTCCGGCACGAGGCGAGCGGCCTCTTCGCCGTGCCGGGCGGCGCCGCGAAGGGTGAGTACGTGGGTCAGCGGCTGCTGGAATCCTGAGACTCCGGCCATCGGGGCCGAGGCTCCGGGCGCTGGAATCCTGAGGCTCGCTGCCGGGGGGCGAGGCTCCGGCCATCGGGGTCCCGCGGCTCCGGATGCCGGCCGGACCGCATTCCGAGACGGCCCGGCACCAGGCGTACGGCGCATTAGGGTGACCGTATGTCAGCCACGCGCTACGCCTATCTCGGCCCCGAAGGCACCTTCACCGAGGTCGCCCTCCGCACGCTCCCGGAAGCCGCCACCCGGGAGCTCGTCCCGATGGTCTCCGTACCGGCCGCCCTGGACGCCGTACGCAGCGGGGCGGCGGCGGCAGCGCTCGTACCGATCGAGAATTCCGTCGAGGGCGGCATCACCGCGACGCTCGACGAGCTGACCTCCGGCGAACCGCTGATGATCTACCGCGAAGTGCTGCTCTCCATCACCTTCGCGCTGCTGGTGCGCCCCGGGACCAAGCTGTCCGACATCAAGACGGTCACCGCGCACCCGGCCGCCCAGCCGCAGGTGCGCAACTGGATGGCGGCCCATCTCCCGCAGGCGGCATGGGAATCGGCCGCCTCCAACGCGGACGGGGCGCGGCTGGTCCAGGAGGGGCGCTACGACGCCGCCTTCGCGGGTGAGTTCGCCGCGGCGACCTACGGCCTGGAACCTCTGGTGACGGAGATCCACGACGCGGAGAACGCCCAGACGCGCTTCGTCCTCGTGGGCCGGCCGGCCCGGCCCTCGGCCCCGACCGGTGCGGACAAGACGTCCGTGGTGATCTGGCTGGGCGACGACCACCCCGGTGCGCTGCTCGAACTCCTCCAGGAGTTCGCCGTCCGCGGGGTCAACCTGATGCTCATCCAGTCGCGTCCGACCGGAGAGGGCATCGGGAACTACTGCTTCGCCGTGGACGCCGAGGGGCACATCGCGGACCGGCGGGTCGGCGAGGCGCTGATGGGGCTGAAGCGGATCTGTCCGAACGTGCGGTTCCTCGGTTCGTACCCGCGGGCCGGAGTGACGCCCGACGAGGTGGGGCCGCTGCGGGCGGGGACCTCGGACCGGGAGTTCACGGACGCCTCGGACTGGCTGGCGCGCAGCCAGGACGGCCGGGTCTGACCCCCGTCGGCCGTACGGGATCGCCGGGGCGAGGGCCGCACGGGTTTTCCGCTCCGGTCCGACCTGCAGATTTTCATGTACCCACAGAGTTATCCACAGGGTGGCGGCTCGACCTGGGGATAAGTCGACACCGCAATGCGACATCGTCGACAAATCGCCCAGCGATCCCAGATGTACCCGGGGAAGCCCAGGGGCTCCAATGTCAGCCCAATTCCCTTGATCAACTCTTTGGGGCGAGGAATTCCCACCCGAATGAGCGTGTGGGGCGGGTTTGGGAGGAGATTCCATGAGCCTTCACCCAGCCCCCGGAACGACTCCTTCCAGCATCCACAGAACTTCTTCACAGCCTGTGGATAACTAATTCTCCACAGACCCCCTGTGGACAACACCGGGACGACCACTCCCCAACTCCCCTTACGGGGAAGGCCAGTACGTCAAGACAAGCCACCCCTTCTGCCCTGTTTAGGGGAATACACTCCCCTAATTGACGCCCCCGCTCACCCCTGTACCCGACGATTCCTCCCCAGGAATATCAATTCCGGCAATACGGGCAAAGTGACACGCACGGCAATATCGGTTCGAGCGCCAGAAGCGCGCACCGGTAGCCTGGAGGGGTGATTGACCTTCGCCTGCTCCGTGAGGACCCCGACCGTGTTCGCGCCTCCCAGCGCGCCCGTGGAGAGGACGTCGCGCTCGTCGACGCCCTGCTCTCCGCCGACGAGCTGCGCAGGTCGTCCGGCGTCCGCTTCGACGAACTCCGCTCCGAGCAGAAGTCGCTCGGCAAGCTGATCCCCAAGGCCTCCCCCGAGGAGCGCGCCGAGCTGCTGAAGAAGGCCGATCAGCTCAAGGCCGACGTCAAGGCGGCCGACGCCGCCCAGGACGCGGCCGACGCCGAGGCCAAGCGGCTGCTGCTCCAGCTCGGCAACATCGTCCACGAGGACGTGCCGGTCGGCGGCGAGGAGGACTTCGTCGTCCTGGAGACGCACGGCACCATCCGCGACTTCGGAGCCGAGGGCTTCGAGCCGAAGGACCACCTGGAGCTCGGTGAGAAGCTCGGCGCCATCGACATGGAGCGCGGTGCCAAGGTCTCCGGTTCGCGTTTCTACTACCTGACGGGGGTCGGCGCGCTGCTGGAGCTCGCCCTCGTCAACGCGGCGATCGCCCAGGCCACCGAGGCGGGCTTCGTCCCGATGCTGACCCCGGCGCTGGTCCGTCCGCGCGCCATGGAGGGCACCGGATTCCTCGGCCAGGCCGCGGAGAACGTGTACCACCTGGAGAAGGACGACTACTACCTGGTCGGGACCTCCGAGGTACCCCTCGCCGCGTACCACATGGACGAGATCATCGACGCCGACAAGCTGCCCCTGCGGTACGCGGGCTTCTCCCCGTGCTTCCGCCGCGAGGCCGGTACGTACGGCAAGGACACCCGGGGCATCTTCCGCGTCCACCAGTTCGACAAGGTCGAGATGTTCTCGTACGTCGACCCGGCGGACGCCGAGGCGGAGCACCGCCGGCTCCTGGACTGGGAGAAGCAGTGGCTCACCGGTCTCGGGCTGCCCTTCCAGGTGATCGACGTCGCCACCGGTGACCTCGGGTCCTCGGCCTCGCGCAAGTTCGACTGCGAGGCCTGGATCCCGACCCAGGGCAAGTACCGCGAGCTGACCTCCGCGTCGAACTGCGACGGCTTCCAGGCGCGCCGTCTCTCCGTCCGGATGCGGGACGGCAAGAAGGTCCAGCCCCTCTCCACGCTCAACGGCACGCTCTGCGCCGTACCGCGCACGATCGTGGCGATCCTGGAGAACCACCAGCTGGCCGACGGTTCGGTCCGGGTGCCCGAGGTGCTCCGTCCGTACCTGGGCGGGCGTGAGGTTCTGGAGCCGGTCTCCAAGTGACCTTCCCCTACAAGCTCGTCGCGACCGACCTGGACGGCACGCTGCTGCGTGACGACGACACGGTCTCGGAGCGCACACGTGAGGCGCTGGCCGAGGTCACCGCGACCGGGGCCGCGCACATCATCGTCACCGGACGCGGCGTCCCGTGGACCCGGCACATCCTGGACGACCTGGGATACGACGGTCTCGCGGTCTGCGGGCAGGGCGCGCAGGTCTACCACGCGGGCGAGCGCAGGCTGCTGACCTCCCTGACCCTGGACCGGCAGCTCGCGGGGCTCGCACTGTCCAGGATCGAGTCGGAGATCGGCCCGCTGGCGCTGGCCGCGAGCCGGGACGGGCTCGACGGCGAGGTGCTGTTCGGCCCCGGCTACCGGATCCAGGAGGGCCCGCTCCCGGCCGTCTTCGTGGACGATGCGACCGAGATGTGGGCCGCCCCGCTGAACAAGATCTACATCCAGCACCCGGAGCTCGACGACGACGCCCTGGCACGGTCCGCCCGGGAAGCCGTCGGCAGCCTGGTGGACGTGGTCATGGCCGGTCCCGGTGTCGTGGAGATCCTGCCACTGGGACTGAGCAAGGCCACCGGCCTCTCGCTGGCCGCGCGACGGCTGGGCGTGAAGGCCGCGGACACGCTGGCCTTCGGCGACATGCCGAACGACATCCCGATGTTCGGCTGGGCCCAGCACGGCGTGGCGATGGCCAACGCGCACGACGACCTGAAGGCCGTGGCCCACGAGGTCACGGCCTCGAACCAGCACGACGGCATCGCTGTGGTGCTGGAGGAGTTGCTGAGGACGTCCCGCCCGTAACGGAGCCTGTTTCGCGGTGCTGCCCGTATCGGTGCCCGTCCCGCAGCCACGCCGTTCCGACTGCCCGCGACCGCGAAGGTCGCGGGCAGTCGTCGTCCCGACCGGCCTCGCGGGCCGAGGGGTCAGCGGCGCCTGTTACGGCGCAGATCCTTCAACCGGTGGACGAGAGCGTCCATGCGGGCGTCGATACGCGTGATGTCCTGCGAGACGTCCGACAGCCGGACACTGATGGCTCCGACCACCTGATGCGTCGCTTCCACTTTCCGGTCGAGGCTGTCGAACCGCTCCGACATCCGGCACAGCACCGGGCCGAGCTCCTGGAGCGCGCTGCCGACTCCGGCGAGGCAGCTCTCGATGCGCGTGACGCGCCGGTCGAGCGAGTCGTACCTCGACCGCAGGTCCTCCTCCGCGTCGAGAAGGTACGTACGGACGCAGCGGGCGATGTCGCTGTCGCGAAGAAGCATGGCGACGTTGAGCACGGTACGGCGGGTGTAGAGCCGCAGTTTGGCGGCGGCCTGTGGATAACTCTCCACCCCCTCGACCTTCCATAGCGACAGCATGTCGCTATGGAAGGTACGCAGCTCAGAGCCGCACAGAAGTCGCATCCCATTCTCGGCGAGCTCTTGCTGATGCCGGTCTGTCAGCCTCCTGACCGAGGCTGTGGATACTTCGAAGTAACGAGCGACGTCCTCTGTGCGAACGTGAATTCCGTCCGGGAGCATGACAAGGCTCTTGACCTTGTCGAGGATGTCGACGCGCCCCATCCGCTCGACGCGCAGCGCGCGCGATTCGAGCAGGGCGAGTTCCGTGGGCATGGGCATGCCTTTCGTATGCGGGAACGACGACGGACTGCCCAGTCCCCGGGCTCCAGGGGTGGAGAACGCTCACGGTTGCCACTCACTCGATGACCGGCCCGACGGGCGGTGTCCCACCCGTGCCGGCACTCCCCGATGTCACGAAAGCTACGACGCCTCAGAATCCAGTTGCCTCCACGCACCCTGCACAACGAACCGATAACCGCACAGTTACGCGTACAACGGTCCGCTCATAGGACAACCCCCGTCCATCGGACGGGGGTTGTCGTGCGGACACCGCGAGATCCCGGGCAGGGGCTTCGCAAGGTCCCTCAGGGGCCCGCGAGGGCCCGTATCGGCCAGAGGCCCCTGCGCCGGGCACCTCCTGGGGCGTGTGTCGAAAGTAGCGCCGTCCGCCCGAAGGGCGGGGCTCACGGCGTCCGGTGCGTGCGATCGCACGGCGGAGGAGTGTCCTCGTACTGGACGTACAAGGACACTCCAACAACGCGGACAACGCCAACAACGCGGCGAGCGTGCGTGCCGGGCGTCGCGAGCCAGGCGGGACTTTCGACACACGCCCTAGACCTGGAGGAAGCCGCTCACTCCTCGCCGGCCAGCTTCAGCGCACGCAGCTTCTGGCCCGCGTACCAGGTGGCCGCCACCGTCACGGCGACCAGCAGCACCGTCGCGAGCGGCAGACCCACGTCGGAGGTGATCGCGCCTTCCCGGCCGACCTTCTCGGCGACCGCGAGGGACCACTGCTGCACGCTCAGCGTCCGCGCTCCCGGCACCAGGCTGCCGAACAGGGTCTCCCACACCAGGGCGTACACCAGGCCGAGCACCACCGCGTGGCGGCTGATCGTGCCCAGCAGCAGGAACAGCGCGCTGTAAGCGATCGAGGCGACCAGCGCCGCGATCGTGTAGGCCACGGCGATCTGCTGCCCGTTGCCGTTCAGGATCAGCCCGGCGACGAGGGTCGGCAGGGCGGAGAACACCATCGTGACGGCGATGGCCACGATCAGCTTCGTGAAAATGATCGTCGGCCGTTTCACCGGCTTGGCCAGCAGATAGACGATCGAACCGTCGTCGATTTCGGGGCCGATGGCGCCCGTGCCCGCGATCACACCGATCAGCGGCACCATCGTGGCGATGGCGAAGCCGCCGAGCACGTTCGCGGCGACCTGGTCATCGGCCCCCGCGAAGGCGCGGACGGCCACGGCGAGGGCCACCAGCAGCGCGGGCAGGACGAACAGGATGGCGGCCCGGCGCCGGCCGAGCAGGGCCCGGTAGGTGAGCCGGGCGACTGTGGGGTCGTACATGACGCTTCACAGCTCCTTTCAGGCCACTACTCAGGCCGCTACGAGATAGGAAAAGACCGATTCGAGGGACTCGTCGGACGGCGAAACGGTCAGCAGCCGGATGCCCTGTTCACGTGCCACCCTGGGCAGCAGTTCGGTGAAGCGCCCGAAGTCGACGGCCTGGATCCGCAGGGCCTGTTCGCTCAGGTCGACCTCGATCCCCGCCGTGGAGGGGTCGGCGATGAGCGCGGCCGCGAGGGCCCGGTCGTCACTGGACCGTACGAGATACCGGTGCGGCCGGTCCGTCATCAGGCGGCGGATCTTCCGGAAGTCACCGGACGCGGCATGCCGCCCCGCCACGATCACTTCGATGTGCGTGGCGAGCTGCTCGACCTCTTCGAGGATGTGGGAGGAGAACAGGACCGTACGGCCCTGCGCTCCCATCTGCCGCAGCAGCTCCATCAGCTGCATCCGCTGACGCGGGTCCATCCCGTTGAACGGCTCGTCCAGCAGCAGCACGGACGGCTCGTGGACCAGGGCGGACGCCATCTTCACGCGCTGGCGCATGCCCTTGCTGTACGTCGAGATCTTGCGGTCCTGCGCGTACTCCATCTGGACCGTGGCCAGCGCCCGCTGCGCCTCCGCCGCGCCCAGTCCCTGGAGTTCGGCGTTGGCGACGACGAACTCCTGGCCGGTCAGGAAGTCGTACATGCCCTCCCGCTCCGGGACGATGCCGATCTCCTTGTAGACCGACTCGTTGCGCCAGATCGTGCGGCCGTCGAGCGTGACCGTGCCCGTCGACGGGGCGAGGAACCCGGCCATCATGTTGATCAGCGTGGACTTCCCGGCGCCGTTGGGGCCGAGCAGCCCGGTCACGCCGGGCCCCACGGTCATGCTCACGTCGTTGACGGCGACCACATTGCCGAACCAGCGCGAGGTGTGGTCGATCTCGATGGTGGTCACAGCCCGACCCTCCGGTAACGGCGCATCAGGACGGCGTACGAGCCGGCGACGAGCGCGAGAACAACGATCAGGTAGACCACCCCGGCGCCCGCCCCCGGGCCTTCCCCTCCGGGGAAGGCCGAGGTGGCGCCGAGGAACGCGGTCTGGACGCCGTCGATCAGGGTGATCGGCGAGAAGAGCCCCAGCCACTGCACGGCTCCGGTGGAGCCCGTTTCCCAGGCGATGGCCTGGACCGTGGAGACCGCGCCGTAGGAGATGGTCAGTACGGCGATCACCGCGGCGACGCCGAACCCGCGGCGCGGGGTGAGCGCGGCCATCACCAGTCCCAGACCGGCGAACAGCACGGACAGCAGCGCCACCGACACCAGCCCCTGGCCGAACCACTTGGTCTGATCGGCGAAATCGAACTTCGCGAGCAGGGAGCCCACATACAGGACGAGCAACGGCACCCCGGTGATCACGAACAGCGCCGACGCCATGGCCGCGAACTTGGCGACCACGTAGTCGACCCGTTCGATCGGCCGCGAGAAGTACAGGGGCACGCTCTTGAAACGGAGGTCCCTGGAAACGGCCTGCGGCGCCTGTGCGGCGATGAAGAGGCCGATGACGGCCTGAAGGTAGATCGCGTACGACGTGTACTTGACCACCAGCTTCGTCGCGTCCGGGACGGCCATGGAGACCGCCACCAGGATCGCCGCGACCAGGGTCATCACACCGAACAGCAGCATCGGCAGCACCTTGGACTTGGCGGAACGGCCCAGTCCGAAGGAGCCCCGCAGGGTCTGCGAGTAGAGCGAGCGGCGGGCGTAGGCACGGCCCAGGCGCGGCCCGTCGTACGAGCGGTACCCGATGTTGTGGATCCGGGAGGTGTCGCTCCCGCTCACGGCCCCGGTCTCAGTGCTGCTCATCGCGACCGTTCCCCTTCTGCTGTACGGCCCCGGCGGTCACGGACGCGGCCCCTGCCACGTCCCGGTCCGCGGGAGCCTGTTCGGTACGGAAGACCTCGGCGATGTGGTGACGCCGCTGTTCCATCCGTACGAGGCCGAGTCCGAGCCCGGCGACGCTGTCGCGGACGATGTCGTACGTCTCCTCACCGGTCGCCTCGACCAGCAGGATGTGGCCCGCGCCGGGCAGCCCTTCCGCGTCGAGTCCGTCGTGGCCGATGAGCGTGACCCCGGCCGCGGTGAGCGCCCCGCGCAGGGCGCCCGTGCCGTCGGGGTGGGTGTCGCTGTCGGTCACCTCGACCGCGAGGGTGGTGGTGGTCTGGGTGAAGTCGCTGGTGGAGCTGGACCTCAGCAGAGAGCCGCCGTCGATGACGACGACATGGTCGCAGGTGCGTTCCAGCTCGCCCAGGAGGTGCGAGGTGACCAGCACGGAGATGCCGAAGTCGGTGTGGATGCGCCGGATGAGGCCGAGCATCTCGTCGCGGCCGACCGGGTCCAGGCCGTTGGTCGGCTCGTCGAGAAGGACCAGCTGCGGGTCGTGGACCAGCGCCTGGGCCAGCTTCACGCGCTGCTTCATACCGGTCGAGTACCCGCCGATGGGGCGGTAGCGCTCCTCGTAGAGGCCGACATGGCGCAGCGTGTCGGCGGTGCGCTCACGCGCCGCTGTCGGCGGCAGACCGGACATCCGGGCCATGTGCACGACGAACTCGGTCGCCGAGACGTCCGGCGGCAGGCAGTCGTGCTCGGGCATGTAGCCCACCCGTTCCCGGATGGCGGCGCCGCTGGTCGCCACGTCCAGCCCGAGCACCGCGGCCCGGCCCTCGGTGGCGGGGGAGAGACCCAGCAGGATCTTGATCAGTGTGGACTTGCCGGCTCCGTTGGAACCCACCAGGCCGGTCACACCGGTTCCGATGTCCAAGGAGAGCCGGTCAAGAGCGGTCACCCGGGGGAACCGCTTGCTCAGGCTTTCGGTCGCGATCACAGTCACGTCTACGAAGGTAGTGGCGCGGGCCACAGCGGTCGTCAGCCCTGGCGGCTGGTTCCGCCTCAGACTCCAGGTGTACGGACCCGTAGGGGACCCCACAGGGGAGGAGCCCGGGAGTTGTCCGGGGAGTTGTCCTGGGAGGAGCCCGGGGAGTTGTCCACAGGTCGTCGCACGCCTCTTGACGTAGCCGCCGGACATTGTCACATTCATCAGTGTCACGTTACGGGCACGTACCGCACACGGCAGGGAACGGACGGTGGCACGGCATGACCTCGGCGGTGAAGGACGGAACGGCCCCGGAACTGCGGGGGTTCAGAGAGGTGCAGCGCCTCGCCTACGACTGCGCGGAGGCGGTCGCCGCCCAGCTCCGGCCGGGGGTGACGGAGCGCGATGCGGCCCGGATGCAGCGGGAATGGCTGCGCCGGAGGGGGGTGCGGGACTGGTTCCACCTCCCCTTCGCCTGGTTCGGGGACCGCACGGCGTTCACCGGCTTCAAGGTGCCGCTCCAGTTCTTCCCGACCAACCGGAAGCTGGAGCCGGGAATGCCGTTCATTCTCGACATGGCCCCGGTGTACAAGGGGTTCACGGCGGACATCGGGTATTCCGGCTGTCTCGGTCCCAGCCCGCTTCACGACAAGCTGATGGCCGACCTGGAAGCCCATCGTGAGCTGATCCTGCGCGAGGTGCGCGAACGCCGCTCGCTGCGCGACATCTACGAGGACGTCGAACGCCTCATGGTCAGGCAGGGTTACGCGAACCGGCACCGCGCCTACCCCTTCGGTGTCATCGCCCACAAGGTGGACCGGGTGGCCGAACACCGTTGGTCCCCACAGGTGTTCGGGTTCGGCACCCAGTCGCTCAAGGGCCTGGTGAGCGACGCGCTGCACGGGCACCGGGACGGCTGGTCGCCGCTGTGGAGTCCGTACCGCTTCTCCGACCATCCCCCGCGGCCCGGACTGTGGGCGGTCGAACCTCACCTCGGATTCCGGGGTACGGGCGCCAAGTTCGAGGAGATCCTGGTCGTCACCGACTCCCGGGACCCCGAGCAGAGCGCCTTCTGGCTGGACGACGATCTGCCGCATGTGCGGCGCTGGGCCGAGGAGAAGGTGGCGGCGTGAATCTGTCAGGAGCGCGCGAACGCCGGGTGCGTACGGGCGGAATCGAGCTGTGCGTCGCCGAGCTGGGCGATGAGCGGCGGCCGACGGTGGTCCTGGTGCACGGCTACCCGGACAGCAAGGAGGTCTGGTCGGACGTCGCGGTGCGGCTGGCCGAGCACTGGCATGTGGTGCTCTACGACGTGCGGGGACACGGCAGGTCCACGGCGCCGAAGCCGCTGCGCGGCGGCTTCACGCTGGAGAAGCTCACCGACGACTTCCTGGCGGTCGCCGACGCCGTCAGCCCGGACCGGCCGGTGCATGTGGTGGGGCACGACTGGGGGTCGGTCCAGTCGTGGGAGTTCGCCACGGTCAAGCGTACCGAGGGCCGGATCGCCTCGTTCACCTCGATGTCCGGTCCCTCCCTGGACCACTTCGGACACTGGATCAAGCGGCGCATGACCCGCCCCACCCCCCGGCGCGTGGGCCAGCTCCTCGGCCAGGGCGCCAAGTCCTGGTACGTGTACATGCTGCATACGCCGGTGCTCCCGGAGCTCGCCTGGCGCGGGCCGCTCGGCAAGCGGTGGCCCCGGATCCTGGAGCGGATGGAGAAGGTGCCCGCGGGCGACTATCCGACGTCCTCCCTGCCCGACGACGCGGCGCACGGCGCCTGGCTCTACCGCGACAACATCCGCTACCGGCTGCGCAGGCCGCGTGCCGACGCCTACGCCCATGTGCCGGTCCAGCTCATCACACCGACCGGGGACGCCTTCCTCTCGGAGACGCTCTACGACGAACTGGAACACTGGGTCCCGCAGTTGGTACGCCGCTCGCTGCCGGCCAAGCACTGGGTGCCGCGGACCAGGCCGGACCAGCTCGCGTCCTGGATCAGTGAGTTCGTCACGGCCAACGAGGACGCCCGGCACGAGGGCCGGCCGGTGCGGGACACCGCGGCCAGGGGCGCCTACGCCGAGCGGTTCGGTGGTCAGCTGGTGCTGGTCACCGGCGCGGCGGGCGGCATCGGGCGGGCCACCGCCTTCGCCTTCGCCGAGGCCGGGGCCCGGGTGGTGGCGGTGGACCGGGACGGCGAGGGGGCGGCCAGGACGGCGGAGATGGCCCTGCTGATCGGTGCCCCGGCCGCCTGGGCCGAGACCGTCGACGTGAGCGACGAGCAGGCGATGGAGGAGCTCGCGGAGAAGGTCGCCGCGGAGTGCGGAATCGTCGACGTCCTGGTCAACAACGCGGGGATCGGGCTGTCCGGCCCGTTCCTGGAGACCACCAGCGAGGACTGGAAGAACGTCCTCGACGTCAATCTGTGGGGCGTCATCCACGGCTGCCGGATCTTCGGCAGGCAGATGGCCGAGCGCGGCCAGGGCGGCCACATCGTCAACACCGCCTCGGCGGCGGCCTATCAGCCCTCCCGTGCGCTGCCCGCGTACAGCACGTCCAAGGCGGCCGTGCTGATGCTGAGCGAGTGCCTGCGGGCGGAGCTGGCGGAGCGGTCGATCGGGGTCAGCGCGATCTGCCCCGGCATCGTCAACACCAACATCACCTCGACCACGCACTTCGCGGGTGCCGACGAGACGGAGGAGAGGCGTCTCCAGCAGCGGACCAGCCGGCTGTACGGGCTCCGCAACTACCCGCCGGAGAAGGTCGCCGACGCCATCCTCAAGGCCGTGGTGCGCAACCAGGCCGTGGTGCCGGTGACACCGGAGGCCCGGGGTGCCCGGCTGCTGTCCAGGATCAGCCCCGGCGTGCTGCGCGGGGTCGCCCGGCTGAAGCCGCCGCTGTGAGCGGGCCGGCCGCGTCCTCGCCGGCGGAGGTCCGGGCCGGGGCGGAGTACCGGATCGAGGATCTGGCGCATGCGAGCGGCGCCACGGTGCGCACGATCCGCGCCTACCAGGACCGGGGGCTGCTGCCCACTCCGGAGCGGCGCGGGCGGGCCAATGTGTACCGGGAGACCCACCTCGCCCGGTTGCGGCAGATCGCCGACCTGCTGGACCGCGGCTACACCCTGGCCAGCATCAAGGAGCTGCTGGAGGCCTGGGACGCGGGGCGCGGCCTCGGCGGGGTGCTCGGGCTGGTCGCCGAGGTGCACGGCCCATGGACCGACGAGGAGGCCGACCGGATCACCCGGGCCGAGCTGGAGGCGAGGTTCGGCGGAGCACAGGACGACGAGGCGGTCGCCGAAGCGGTGGAGCTGGGCATCCTCGAACGCGTTCCGGGCCGGGAGGACGAATTCCTCGTACCGAGCCCGCAAGAGCTGGCTGTGGCCGTGGAGTTGCATGCCGCAGGGGTTCCCCTGCCCGCAATCTCCGGACATCTGCGGGAGCTTCGCGGGCAGGTCGAGCACATAGCGTCCCGCTTCCTGGAGTTCACCACCGAGCACGTCTTCGCCCGCTACCTCGGCCACCGCCCTCCGGAGGACGCCGACGCGGCGGAAGCCGCCTCGATGGTGCGAAGGCTCCGCCCGCTGGCCCAGCAGACCGTCGATGCCGAACTGGCCCGTGCCATGCGGACCTTCGCCACCCGGCATCTGCACCACCACCTCGGCGCCGAGGGTGACGTCACCGACCCGCAGGAGCCGCGTCCGGTCCTCGTGCCCGCTCGGACAACGCAGGCGGTCCAGGCACTCGTTGGTCCACAGAACGTAGCCGCGTTTGTCACTGCCGCGACCGAACGAGAGGTACAAGCACGGACATTGGACGCACTTACCCCATCAAGCCCAAAACATAAGGAGATTGACCAAATGGATTAAATCCAAGGTGACTTGTCCACAGAATCGCCAAATTACCTGTGGATAACCCTAGTTGGCTGTGGATCAAACCTGGGGAAAGAAATTACTGCCTGAACGCTGGGAGAAATCCTGATGCGCCGGAAAGCGGGTTGCGGGCACCCTGGCACGATGGACGGACAACGCACCGTGAAGGTGTCGAAGTACCTCTCGAAACATCTCCGGCACCAGCCCGAACGGATCGGCATCACCCTCGACGCCCACGGCTGGGTGACCGTCGATGAACTGCTGCGCGCGACCGCCCGGCACGGCCTCGCCCTCACCCGCGCCGAACTCGACCATGTCGTCGCCGCCAACGACAAGCAGCGCTTCACCCTGGACGGAGACCGCATCCGCGCCAATCAGGGCCACACCGTCGCCGTCGACCTGGACCTCCCGCCGGCCGAGCCGCCCGCGTACCTCTACCACGGCACGGTCGCCCGGGTCCTGGACGTGATCCGCGCCGAGGGGCTGCGCCCCATGGACCGCCACCACGTCCATCTTTCCGCCGACCGTGAGACGGCCACCCGCGTGGGCGCCCGCCGGGGCCGGCCCCTCGTCCTCTCCGTGGACGCGGGAGCCATGCACCGCGCGGGCCACACCTTCCGTGTCAGCGCCAACGGCGTCTGGCTCGCGGACGCCGTACCCCCGGAGTTCCTGCGCCTGCCCGGCTGACGCGTCCACACCGCGGTAGAGGCCGTCGCGCCTACCGCGCCAAATTCGACAGACCGGTACGGAGATCGTCGAGGTTCATGACCGGCTGCAGGCTCACCTTGGCACCGGCCTGGAAGAACCGCTCGCTGATCGGCGGCATCTGCGCGGACTCCTGCATGTCGAAGACGAGCATGCACGTACGTACGCCGTCCACGGGGGCGAAATACGCCGCTTCGGGCTTGAGGTGCTCGACGACCTCATTGATGATCTTGGTCATCGTCCCGTCGTTGACCGCGCGGTTCGCGGCCTCGGTTTCCATCCGTGCGGTGAGCAGCATCCTCATGACGTCTCATCCTTCCGGCGAACCACGCCCCGGCGCCGCGCACTCGCGCGCGAAGATCCCGGGCGGGCTCGACACCAGCCTCTCGCCGGCAATGCCCCGCGGCAACCACTGTCGCCGGACCCCGCCACGTATTACGGCGCGGCCCCACCGCGCGGGACGAAGCCCGGAAATCAGGGCGGCCGCGCCCCGAGGAGATGGGCTTCCGCGTCGCGTCGCACACCTGCGACCACCTGTCCTGTCGAACCTTCCGTGACGGCCCGCGGATCAGCGCGGTTCCGACCCCGGCCATGACAGAGACCGGTCAACTCACGCTCCTGCCACGGTCCGGCCACTGGCCGCGCTCCTCACGCAGCGCGTTGATCTTCCGGGACGCCTTGAGGAACGAGTAGTCCGTCCGGCCGTCGTCGGCCGACGACGTGCGGGGTTCCTTGTTCATGGTCAGGTGTCGCGAAAGCTGTCCGGACCGTCCCCGAACTCGTAGCGGACCAGCTCCGCGTCCTCGGAGATCTTCCGGAAGCAGACGAGTGCGGCCACTACCACTCCCCCGAAGCCTTCCCGCTTGTTCAACGGTACGGAATCCTGCCAATTGTGCGTTTCGATGGCGACCCGATGCGCTTCCTGGTAGGTCGCTCCGGGATTCTCCGGAGATGGGGCGAGCTCGGCCAGCTCGTGCTCCAGCAGGAGTCTGTCCTCGGGCAGAGAGTTCCCGGATCTCAGGCGAATCCACGCATCTGCGATCTCCGCATCGGCGTCGAACTTGCGCACGACGACCTTCCCTGTTTCGTAGTCCTTGATGGGGTGTTCCGTGTCGAAGACATGCTTCTTGATCGCCGTGATCTCCTGCGAGGAGAATCCCGTCGCTCCGTTGTCGCGAGCCAGCCCCTGCGTGTGGATGCTGATGGCGTCGATGTCCCGCGAGTCCCGCATGAAGTCCGCGTACGCGTCCTCGGCCCACCGTGTCCGGGCGGGATCGTCCAGGATGTCCCTCGGACGTCTGCGGGCGCCTGTCAGCCACTCGTCGGCATGCCGGATCCCGGATTGGGCCGTCCCTTCAAGTCCTTCCCGTGCGGCGACGCACAGTCCCGCCCGGGCCCCGCCGAATACGCGCAGGTCCAATCTGCGGGCGACATCCAGCCATACGGTCATGCCACGGTGCCGACGGGAGAGCTTTGAGAGGGCCTCGCGGGCGCTTCACAGTGACTACCGGCTGCCGGCGGCGAGCCTGCTGAGACGGTCGCCGATGGCGGAAACGCCCGGACGGGGCTCGTTCTCGTAGTACCAAGGCTTGCGTCGGCGCAGCAGCGTCTCACCATGCTCGCTCCAGGTGAAGCCGGGTTTCCGCAGGAGCTTCCGGAACACCTCGTCAGCGGTCTTCGGGTGAACGGCGGCCAGACGACGGATCGGCAATGGAGCGATCGACTCCTCACGCAGGTACGTACGCAGCAGATCCTGGTGTCGCCTGCGGCCCGTGAGGGCGGGGTCCGCGAAGAGGTCCCGCAGCATCCCGTAGTCGGCGTAGAAGTTGAGCCCGTCGATCCGGTCGTAGATGACACCGATGGTGTCCGAGTCCGCCAGTTCCGGCGGAAGTTCGAAGAAGGGCAGGTCCAGGCAAGGCAGCCGACTGCGCCGGGCACTGCCAGGCTGTGCGGCGACGGCGGCCTCCTGACGGTGGCGGTAGTAGGCGTTGAGAAGGTCCTCGGTTTCGGCAGGCGAAAGGACCAGCTCGTCGCTGCCGCAGAACTCTACGAACGCGGCCCGGTCCTCCCGCATCCGCTGCCACCCCTGCTCAATCTTCTCGGGGTTGCGGAAGACCAGCTCGGGTTGGCTGGTGGCCAGTTCGAGCGCCGCCTGTGCGATGTCGGTGGCACTGGACCTGGGGTAGTACGACATCGCCCCGGACACCAGCCACGCCCCGTCGCCCGAGTGGACGGGTACCAGGCAGGTGTGGAGGAATCCCCCCTTGGACACGCCACGGAACGCCGCCGGCCCGACATTCGAGTACGTGCGGTACTCCAGGTCGTCGACAAGGTTCAGCAGGACGACGGCATCCCCGTCCTTGCGCTGGATCTCGAAGATGCCCTCGACCGGGTCACGCCAGCCGAGCAGCATCTCCCGGTCGGCCGCGGTCAAGTCCTTCCGTCCGGCGACGAACCGGTCCACCACGCTCGAACCGTCCGGCAGGCGATACCGCAGGATGAAGTGGTCGGTGATCCGGATCGCCTCACCTTCGTCCAGTTGCCTTGCGGGCCCAGCGGCATCCAGCAGGAGGGGCGTCAACCACCGGTCGAAGCGGGCGCTCTGAGCGAAGGTGACCAGCTTCCCTTTCAACTCGGCGCTGTGCTCGATGAGATCGGCCAGCGACGGTTCACCGGCACCCTGATGCGCGCCTTGTGCGGCCTCAGCCACGTTCAGCCCTTTCGTACGAACCATTTCCGCGTGAAGTGAGAGGCGCCCGGCCTCAACCGGCCCAGTGGCGGTACGCCTCGATCCAGTCCGCCCCCTCGGGCGCCGGGCTGGGCAACGGCAGCTCCAGGATGCCGATCGACTGCCGGACACGGCCACGAGAGCACATGGCGACGATCCTGCCGTCGGGCGTGAGGTCGACGCCGTGCACAGTCACCTCGACGCCGAGAACCGCGGTGGTGAAGGGTAGGTCGAGGCACTCCTCAAGCATGGTGAACAGACCGGTCAGCTGCTCGTCCTCGTTGTGGGCGTCGACAGTCGCCTCTTCGATCATGGCCTCGAGTTCGGCCCTATCCAGCGTGCCCATGACGCCACGGTAGCGACCCCATCGCGACATCGGCGTGGCTTCCCGGATCTGCTCCGTCGGCATATCCGTGGCAGCAGGAAGCACGCGTATCGTCGGGCCATGCGTCTGAGCACTGTCATTCTGCCCATCCACCGCTGGACCGAAGGCCAAAAGGTCTGGCAGCGCGCCGAGGAGCTGGATTTCCACGCCGCGTACACCTACGACCACCTGTCCTGGCGGACCTTCCGTGACGGTCCGTGGTTCGGTGCGGTTCCGACCCTGACCGCGGCGGCCCTCGCCACCGAGCGGCTGCGGCTCGGCACCCTTGTCACCTCGCCCAACTTCCGGCACCCGGTGACGCTCGCCAAGGACCTCATGACGCTGGACGACGTCTCCGAGGGGCGGATCACCCTCGGGATCGGCGCGGGCGGCAACGGCTTCGACGCCACGGCCCTGCGCCGCGGCGGCGAGGAGCCGTGGACGCCGCGCGAGCGGGCGGATCACTTCGGGGAGTTCGTGCCGCTGCTGGACAAGCTGCTGCGCGAGCCCTCGGTGACGTACGAGGGGGAGTTCTACTCCGCGAACGAGGCCCGCAACATCCCCGGATGTGTCCAGCGCCCCCGGCTGCCCTTCGCGGTCGCCGCCACCGGTCCGCGCGGGCTGAAGCTCGCCGCGCGGTACGGCCAGGCATGGGTGACCACCGGCGACCCGAAGGTGTTCGAGACCGGGACCCCCGAGCAGTCCGTGGCAGCCATCCGCGGACAGTTCGCGAAGCTCGGGGAGGCCTGCGAGTCGGTCGGACGGGACGTGGCGGAACTGGACAAGATCCTGCTCACCGGCTTCACCCCCGACAACCCGCTGGACTCCTTCGACGCGTTCGTCGACTTCGCCGGAACCCACTTCGCGCTGGGCTTCACGGAGATCGTCCTGCACTGGCCGGTCCCCGGGTCCGACTTCGCCGCGGACGAGAAGGTCTTCGAGCGGATCGCCACCGAGGGACTGGCGCAGCTCGCCTGACCGACGGAGCGGTACAGCGATGCCACCTTCCGGCACATGCCGGAGGGATGTTTCGCAGTTCAGGGGCGCGCGTTCTCAGATGCGCGCCCCTGCGCACGCCCGTGCACCCTCGTACGCGAGAATGAACCGGTGACCCCAGCTACCGACTCGCCTCCGCCTGCCCCGACCCGGCTGATCGCCACCGATCTGGACGGCACCCTGCTGCGCGACGACAAGACCGTGTCCGAGCGCACGATCGCCGCCCTCGCCGCAGCCGAGGAGGCCGGGATCGAGGTCTTCTTCGTCACGGGCCGGCCGGCCCGCTGGATGGACGTCGTCAGCGACCACGTCCACAGCCACGGCCTGGCGATCTGCGCGAACGGGGCGGCCGTCGCCGATCTGCGTGCCGACGGCAAGCTGCTCACGGTCCACGCCCTGGAGCGCGAAGCCGCCCTCCACACCATCCACACCCTGCGCGAACGGGCCCCCGGCACCTCGTTCGCCATCGAGCTGACCACCGGTATCAACTACGAACCGGCCTACCCTCCGTTCCATCTGGACCCGGCGGCCGCGGTGGCCGTCGCCGAGAAGCTGCTCCACGAGGACGCCCCGGGCACCGGTGCCCCTGTGCTCAAGGTCCTCGCCCACCACACCGAGCTCGCCCCGGACGAGTTCCTCTCGCTGGCCCGCGCGGCCGCCGGTGACCGGGCCTCCTTCACCCGGTCCAGCCCCTCGGCGCTCCTGGAGGTCAGCGGGCTCGGGGTCTCCAAGGCCAGCACCCTGGCCGAATGCTGCGCGCGGCGCGGCATCTCCCCCTCCGAGGTCGTCGCCTTCGGTGACATGCCCAATGACGTGGAGATGCTCAGCTGGGCCGGTGCCTCGTACGCCATGGGCAACGCCCACCCCGCTGCCCTGGCCGCCGCGTCGGGCCGGACCCTCACCAACAACGAGGACGGCGTCGCGGTCGTCATCGAGCGGATCATCGCCGCCCGCTGACCTTCCCGTACGCCGCCGGGCCCGGCCCGCACCGGGTCAGATCCGCACGCCGTGCTCGCGCAGCCAGCGTGCCGGATCGACGCCGGAACCCAGCTGGGGAGTGAGACGCACCTCGAAGTGGAGGTGCGGGCCGGTCGAGTTCCCCGTGGTGCCCGACTGGCCGACCCACTGGCCCGCGTGCACCTGTTCGCCCTGGTCCACGGCGACGCCCGCCAGATGCGCGTACTGCGTGTAGTAGCCACCCGGGTGCCGCACCAGGACCTCGACGCCGAACGCGCCCCCGCAGGAGACCGACACCACCCGGCCCGCGCCCACCGAGCGCACCGGCGTGCCGATGTCCACGGCGAAGTCCTGCCCCGTGTGCCGGTTCGCCCAGTGCGCGCCCGCGCTGTCGAACCCCGCCGACAACGCGTACGTCTCCACCGGCGCGGCCCAGCTCCGCCCGTCGGGCGGGCCCTTCGGCTGCTCGACACGTACGGCACCGGCGCACTTCCCGGCCGCCACGCTGCGTTCCGCCTCGCTCTGGAGCCGCCATTGGGCCGCCTCCAGTTTGTCCGCGATGCCCCGCTTGACCTCGGCCAGCCCGATCATGCGCACGTCCAGGTCGTGCCAGGCCTTCCGCGCGCGCCGCTCGGCGGTGCTGAGTACGCGTCCGGCCCGCCGGGCGCGTTCCAGCAGCCGGGTCACCACCCGCTCCGCCTGCCCGGCCAGCCGATGGGCGCGCAGCAGCTGCTCGGGGTCATCGGCGAGCAGGAGCCGTGCGGCGTACGGGAGGCCGGCCCCCTCGCCGCGGTACTGGGCACGGGCCAGCCGCCCCAGGTCGGCGTCGATGGCCGCGAGGGTGCGCCGATGTGCCGTCAGCGCCTTCTCGTACCGCTCCGCCTCCGCCCGCTGCACGGCGGCGGAACGCCTGCCCCTCTCGTACGCCTCGGCCGCCCTCGCGGCTTCCTCGTACAGCCGGGTGACCACGGCGCCCGCGTGGGGCGTGCCGGACGGGCCGGGCGGCCGGGGAGGCCCGGGAGCGGCCGCGGCGGGCAGTGTGAGCAGGGCGAGCAGAGCACAGACCAGCAGTACGGCCGGCCGGCCACGGCCACGCCGGGGAGCAGGGGCAAAACCGGGGCCAGGGGCAGAACCCGTACCCGTACCCGTACCCGTACCCGTACCAGGACGACAGCGACTCGGTGCGGCGGAAGCCATCTCCGGATGGTCACCCCCGGCCGCCGCGATTCCCGGGACCGCGAGGTGTCGTACGGCCAACCGGCCTACTCCCGCCCGGCCGCGAGAGGTCCCGGCCGAGAGAGGCCCCGGAGCCGCGAGAGCCGCCCGACCGCGAGAGCCGCCGGGCGCGTCCCCGGAGCCGCCGGGCAGCCGGGGACGCGCCCGGCGGCCCGCCTGTCAGAGCGGGGCCTGCCACACCACCGTCGTACCGCCCCCGTCCTCGCCGATCCCCGGCCCGAACCAGCTCGCCCCGCCCAGCGACTCGGCGCGACGGGCCAGGTTGCGCAGTCCGCTGCGGCGACCGTCCTGCGGGATGCCCACCCCGTCGTCGGCGACCGAGAGGCGTACCGCGTCACGCCCGTCCGGCAGTGTGGCGGTCGCGTCGACGACCACGTCGATGAGGGAGGCGTTCGCATGCCGGAAGGCGTTGGACAGGGCCTCGCGCAGGGCGGCGATGAGATTCTTGCCGGTCAGCTCACCGACGAGTGAATCGACGGGGCCGAGGAAGCGGTGCGACGGCTTGAAGCCCAGCGGCACCGCCGCCATGTTGATCTCGCGCATGACGCGGGTGCGCAGCCCCGACGGCGCTTCGGCGGGTTCCTGCTGGAGCGCGAAGATGGCGGTGCGGATCTCCTGGATGGTCACGTCCAGTTCGTCGACCGCACGGCCGACGCCGGTCTGCACCTCGGGGACCTCCGACCGGCGCTGCGCGCTCTCCAGCATCATCCCGGTGGCGAACAGCCGCTGGATGACCAGGTCGTGGAGGTCGCGGGCGATCCGGTCGCGGTCCTCGTACACGGCGAGCCGTTCCCGGTCCCGCTGTGCCTCGGCCATCATCAGCGCGAGCGCGGCCTGGGAGGCGAACTGGGTGGCCAGCGTCCGTTCGGTCTCCGTGAACGGGCGGCCGCCCCGGGCCCGGGGCGTGGCCAGCGCACCGAGCACCCGGCCCCCGCTGTGCAGCGGCAGCAGCATGCTCGGGCCGAACCGGTCGGCCAGCCTGGTGATCATGCGGGAGTCGGTGGCCGAGTCGTCTATGAACACCGGATCGCCGTCGAGCAGCGTCGCCACCACCGAGCTCTCCGCCGGAATGATCACTCCGAGCGACGCGGTGGGATCGTCGGCGGAGACGGCGACGATCTCCAGACCGCCCTCCGCGGCCGGCAGCAGCACGATCCCGGCGGCGGAGTCGGCGAGATGGCGGGCCTGTTCGGCGACGACGGCCAGGGCGTCGTCGGCGTCGCCGCCGGAGAGCAGCGCGGTGGTCACGGCCACCGAACCGTCGATCCACCGCTCCCGCTGCCGCGCCTCCTCGTAGAGGCGGGCGTTGCCGATCGCGATCCCGGCCTCGGTCGCGAGCACCCGCACCATGTGCAGGTCGTAGTCGTTGAATTCGGCCCCGTCGTGCTTCTCGGTCAGATACAGGTTGCCGAAGATCTCTCCCTGCACCCGGATCGGTACGCCGAGGAAGGTACGCATCCGGGGATGTCCGGGCGGGAAGCCGGCGGACCTCGGATCGGCCGTCAGATCGGCCAGCCGGACGGGGACGGGGTCGTGGATCAGGGCGCCGAGGAGACCCCGGTGCCCGTCGGGCCTGCGCCCGATCGCGCGCGCCACGTCGTCCGGGACCCCGAAGGTGACGAAGTCGGAGAGCCCTTCGCCCGCTTCGTCGACGACGCCGATCGCCGCGTAGCGGGCGTGCGCGAGTTCGGCCGCGGTCTCGCAGATGCGGTCGAGGGTGGAGTGCAGTTCCAGGCCGGTGCCGACGGACCGCATCGCCTCCAGCAGCTGCGGGACACGGGCGGTGAGCTCGGTGGAGAGCCCTCGCAGGCTGCGCGTCGCCTGTGTCGCGGCTTCGAGTGAGTCCTTCGGGTCCTGCTCTGACATGCACCGAGCCTAATTAGTCCCGATTGGCAACGAAAGTCGGACCTCCCGTCCGGCCTCCGCCGGTATGGGCGCCACACCCCTCGGCGTGACGTCCGTACACGGGTCCGTACCGAGCCCCGGGGCCCAGCTCCCCCGAGTCCGCTGAGCCCCCGAGGCCCCGCTCCCCCGCTCCCCCGAGTCGCTGAGCCCCTGAGTCCCTGAGCCCCTGAGCCCTGGCTACCGGCTGCTCCCCACACTCTCCCGCGTGGACTCCCGCGCCGCCCCTTCCCCCACCGTCGTCTCCCGCTCGCGCTCCAGCATGCGGCGCAGCGGCCCGTCCTGGGCCACGAGATCGGCGTACGGGCCACGCTGCACCACCCGGCCCGTGTCCATGACCAGCACCTCGTCGACGGCCTCCAGGCCCTCGATGCGATGGGTGATCAGCACGGTCGTCCGCCCCCGGGTCGCGGCCAGCAGGTCGGCGGTCAGGGCGTCCGCGGTGGCCAGATCAAGGTGTTCGGCGGGCTCGTCGAGGACGAGCACGGGGAAGTCGGCGAGCAGCGCACGGGCCAGCGCGAGCCTCTGACGCTGCCCGCCCGAGAGCCGGGCGCCGTGTTCGCCCACCAGGGTGTCCAACCCCTCCGGCAGCGCCTCGGCCCAGTCCAGCAGCCGGGCGCCGGCCAGGGCGTCGCGCAGTTCGGCGTCGGTCGCACCGGTCCGGGCCAGGCGCAGATTCTCGCGGATGGAACTGTCGAAGACATGGGCGTCCTGGGCGCACAGCCCGACGAACGCGCGGACCGTGTCCCCGTCCAGCTCGAAGGCGTCGGTCCCGCCGAGCCGGTACGTCCCCTCCCGCGCGTCCAGGAAGCGGAGGAGAACCTGGGCCAGCGTGGTCTTGCCCGCACCGGAGGGTCCGACGACGGCCACCCGCCTGCCGGGCACCAGGGTCAGGTCGACGGACTCCAGAGCGTTCCGCCCGGCTCCCGCGTACCTGGCCGTCAGCCCCCGTACCTCCAGCGGGAAGGGCGAGGAGGGCTGCTGTGCCGGGCTCACGGGCTCCCGCACCGGTACGGGGGCGTCGAGCACCTCGTACACCCGCTCCGCGCTCCGGCGGACCCGCTGGCGGTACTGCACGGCGAGCGGCAGTCCGGCCACGGCCTCGAAGGCGGCGAGCGGGGTGAGCACCACCACCGCGAGCGCGACGCCCTCCAGCCGTCCGTCGTACACGGCGGGTACGGCGACGAGGGCGGCGGCCACCACGGTGAGTCCGCAGATCAGGGCGGAGAGCCCGCTGCCGAGCGCGGTCGCGGCGGCGGCCCGGGAGGCGATCCGGGTGAGCAGACCGTCGGCCTCGCGCACCCGCGTGTGGCGGCGGGGCAGCGCCCCGGCGACGGTCAGTTCGGCCGTACCGCCGAGCAGATCGGTGACACGGGTGGCCAGTGCGGCGCGGGCGGGGGCGAGTTGGCGTTCCGCGTGCCGGGCGCAGGCGCCGCTGACCAGCGGTACGCCCACTCCGGCGAGCAGCAGTCCGACGGCGAGCACCACGCCCGCCTCGGGGAGCAGCCAGCCGGTGAAGCCGGCCGCCCCGGCCCCGACGACGACCGCGGTCCCCACGGGCAGCAGCCAGCGCAGCCAGTAGTCCTGGAGCGCGTCCACGTCGGCGACGAGCCGGGACAGCAGGTCGCCGCGGCGCGTCGTGCGCAGACCGGCGGGCGCGATGCGCTCCAGTCCGCGGTACACGGCCACCCGCAGTTCGGCGAGCATCCTGAGCACCGCGTCGTGGGAGACGAGCCGCTCCGCGTAGCGGAAGACGGCCCGGCCGATGCCGAAGGCGCGGGTCGCGGTGACGGCGACCATCAGATAGAGCACGGGGGGCTGCTCGGAGGCTCGGGAGATCAGCCAGCCGGAGACGGCCATGAGGCCGACGGCCGAACCCACGGCGAGGCTGCCCAGCAGCAGGGCGAGCGCCAGCTGTCCGCGGCGCGCGCCGGCGGCCTCCCGGACCCGGGCCAGCACCCGGCCGCCGGGCCGGGGCTCGGTGTCGCGCAGCACGGGTTCGAGGTGATCCCCGGGGGCGACGGCGGTGAGCGGCTCGGTACCGGCGGGGCGCCGCTGCGCGGCCGCCGAAGCGGCTTCCGCCGCCCCCTCGGCGGCCGCGGCGGACCGTTCCCCGGGCTCCTTGCCAACGGCCGCCACAGACCGCTCCTGGGGCTCCCTGGGCTCCAGCGCCACCACGCGGTCGGCGACCGCCAGCAGCGCCGGGCGGTGCACCACCAGCAGCACGGTCCGCCCGGCCGCCAGCCGCCGTACGGCCTCGACGATGCCCGCCTCCGTCTCGCCGTCCAGGCTCGCGGTCGGCTCGTCGAGCAGCAGCAGCGGCCGGTCGGCGAGGAACGCCCGCGCGAGGGCGAGGCGCTGACGCTGGCCGGCCGAGAGCCCGGCACCGTCCTCGCCCAGCGGTGTCCCCGCCCCTTCCGGCAGCTCGGCGACGAAGTCGTACGCCCCGGCGTCCCGCAGTGCCGCCGCCACGGCCTCGTCGTCCGCGTCCGGCCGGGCGAGGCGTACGTTCTCGGCGATCGTGCCCGCGAAGAGGTGCGGGCGCTGCGGCACCCAGGCGATCCGCTCGCGCCAGCGCTCGGGGGAGAGCTCCGCGAGATCGGTGCCACCGACCCGTACCCGCCCCTCGTCGGGAACCTCGAAGCCCAGCACCACATTGAGGAGGGTGGACTTGCCGATGCCGCTCGGGCCGACCAGGGCGACGGTCTCCCCCGGCTCGACGACCAGGGACGCGGCGTCGAGCGACGGTTCGCCGCGGCCGCCGTGCCGGACCGTGACGTCCTCCAGCTCCAGCCGCAGCGATGCGGGGACGGCCTGTGTGCCGTCGGCCCGCGGTTCGGTCTCCAGGACCGCGAAGATCTCCTCGGCGGCCGAGAGGCCCTCCGCCGCCGCGTGGTACTGCGCCCCCACCTGCCGGATCGGCAGATAGGCCTCGGGCGCGAGGATCAGGACCACCAGTCCGGTGTAGAGATCGAGTTCACCGTGGACGAGCCGCATCCCGATGGTGACGGCGACGAGCGCCACCGACAGCGTCGCCAGCAGCTCCAGGGCGAAGGAGGACAGGAACGCGATCCGCAGCGTCCGCATGGTGGCCCGGCGGTACTGCGACGTGATCGTCCGGATCGCTTCCGCCTGCGCCTTGGCCCGCCCGAAGACCTTCAGGGTCGGCAGCCCGGCGACCACGTCCAGGAAGTGCCCGGACAGCCGGGAGAGCAGCTGCCACTGACGGTCCATGCTGGACTGGGTGGCCCAGCCGATCAGGATCATGAACAGCGGAATGAGCGGCAGCGTGACCACGATGATCGCGGCCGACACCCAGTCCTCGGTGACGATCCTCGCCAGGACCGCCACCGGCACGACCACCGCGAGTCCGAGCTGCGGCAGATAGCGGGCGAAGTAGTCGTCGAGCGCGTCGACCCCGCGGGTGGCCAGCGCCACCAGGGAGCCGGTGCGCTCGCCGCTCAGCCATCCTGGCCCGAGCCGCGTGGCCCGTTCCAGGAGCCTGCCGCGCAGTTCGGACTTGACCGCCGCGCTCGCCCGGTACGCGGCCAGTTCGGTGAGCCAGGCGACGAGCGCCCGCCCCAGCGCGACCGCGGCGAGCAGAAGCAGTGGTGTGCGGAGTTCGGAGACCGTCATCCGGCCTTCGAATCCGCCCACCACCACCTCGGCGATGAGCATGGCCTGGGCGATCACCAGCGTCGCACCGACGAGTCCGAGTGCCACCACGGCCGCCAGGAAGAAGCGGGTGGCCCTGGCGTACCGGAGCAGGCGCGGGTCGATCGGTTTCACGTGAAACATCTCCCAGAGGGCTCGGTGCGCGTCGACACGTACACGTACATACGCGTCGGTACCTCCATGTACACGCACACGTTCGTGCGGGTACGTCAGTGCGCGTCGGCGATGTGCTGCGTGCCGATGCGCTTACGGAACACCCAGTACGTCCACCCCTGGTACATCAGCACCACGGGCGTCGCGATCCCGGCGCACCAGGTCATGATCTTCAGGGTGTACGGGCTGGACGAGGCGTTGGTGACCGTGAGGTTCCAGGCGTCGTTCAGCGAGGACGGCATGACGTTCGGGAAGAGCGTCAGGAAGAGCATCGCGACCGCCGCGGTGATCGTCACTCCCGAGAGCGCGAACGACCAGCCCTCGCGTCCCGCCGCGATGGTGCCGATCGCGCCGACCAGCGCCACCACGGCGATGATCATCGCGAGCAGGCTCCAGCCGTCGCCGTTGTCCGCCTGCGTCCAGATCAGGAAGCCCAGCGCGAGCACCGCGGTGACCAGGCCCAGCTTCAGAGCGAGCTTGCGCGCCCGGGTCCGGATGTCCCCGACCGTCTTGAGCGCGGCGAACACCGCGCCGTGGAAGGTGAACAGGAAGAGCGTGACCAGTCCGCCGAGGATGGAGTACGGGTTGAGCAGGTCCCAGAAGTTCCCGACGTACTCCATGTCGGCGTCGATCTTGACGCCGCGCACGATGTTTCCGAACGCCACTCCCCACAGCAGTGCGGGAATCAGTGAGGTCCAGAAGATCGCGTTCTCCCAGTTGGTCTGCCACCTCTCCTCGGGCCGCTTGGCGCGGTACTCGAAGGCGACCCCGCGCACGATCAGGCACAGCAGGATGATCAGCAGCGGCAGGTAGAACCCGGAGAAGAGGGTGGCGTACCACTCCGGGAAGGCCGCGAAGGTCGCGCCTCCCGCGGAGAGCAGCCAGACCTCGTTGCCGTCCCAGACGGGGCCGATCGTGTTGATCAGGACCCGCCGCTCCTTGCGGTCGCGGGCCAGCAGCTTGGTGAGGACTCCGATGCCGAAGTCGAATCCCTCCAGGAAGAAGTAGCCGATCCAGAGGACGGCGATGAGTACGAACCAGACGTCGTGGAGTTCCATCTCTCAGCTCCTCTGCTCTCAGTAGGAGAAGGCCATGGGCCGGTCGGCGTCGTCATCGTCGTGACCGCCGATCCTGGTGGGCGGGTTGAGGTCGGATTCCGTGAGTTCCGGCGGTCCGGCCTTGATGTACTTCACGAGCAGCTTGACCTCGATCACGGCGAGCACCGCGTAGAGCAGGGTGAAGACGATCATCGATGTGAGCACCTCTCCCTGCGAGACACCGGGGGAGACCGCGTCACGGGTCTGGAGGACGCCGTAGACGACCCAGGGCTGACGCCCCATCTCTGTGAAGATCCAGCCCCAGGAGTTGGCGATCAGCGGGAAGAGCAGGGTCCAGAGCGCCACGATCCAGTAGAGCTTGGTGAGCCTGGGGCTCAGCGCCTTGTTCTTGAACAGGACCAGATGCGGCACTTCGTCCTCACCGGTGCGCATCCCCGGTGGCAGCATGAACTTCTTCCGGGTCAGCCACAGCCCCAGGATGCCGAGGGCGAAGGAGGCCATCCCGAAGCCGATCATCCAGCGGAAGCTCCAGAAGGCGACGGGGATGTTCGGCCGGTAGTCGCCGGGCCCGTACTTCTCCTGCTCGGCCTTGTTGATGTCGTTGATGCCGGGGACGTACGAGTTGAAGTCGTCGTCCGCGAGGAAGGACAGTATCCCCGGGATCGAGATCTCCACGGAGTTGTGGCCCTTGCTGACATCCCCGTACGCGAAGACCGAGAAGGGCGCGGCGTTCTGGCCGTCCCACAGCGCCTCGGCCGCCGCCATCTTCATCGGCTGCTGCTTGAACATCACCTTGCCCAGCAGGTCGCCGCTGACGGCGGTGAGCAGTCCGGCGATCACGACCGTGACCAGGCCCAGCCGCAGCGAGGTGCGCATCACCGGGATGTGCTTCTTTCGCGCCAGGTGGAAGGCCGCGATGCCGACCATGAAGGCGCCACCGACGAGGAAGGCGGCCGTGATGGTGTGGAAGAACTGGGTGAGCGCCGTGTTCTGCGTGAGCACGTGCCAGAAGTCGGTGAGCTCGGCGCGGCCGCGTTCCTCGTTGATGCGGTAGCCGACCGGGTGCTGCATCCAGGAGTTGGCCGCCAGGATGAAGAACGCGGAGAGGATCGTGCCGATCGAGACCATCCAGATGCAGGCGAGGTGGATCTTCTTCGGCAGCTTGTCCCAGCCGAAGATCCACAGCCCGATGAAGGTGGACTCGAAGAAGAACGCGATCAGCGCCTCGAAGGCGAGCGGCGCTCCGAAGATGTCGCCGACGAACCGCGAGTAGTCGGACCAGTTCATCCCGAACTGGAACTCCTGGACGATGCCGGTGACCACACCCATGGCGATGTTGATCAGGAAGAGCTTGCCCCAGAACTTGGTGGCCCTGAGGTACTTCTCGTTGCTCGTCCGGACCCAGGCGGTCTGCAGGCCGGCGGTGAGCGCGGCGAGCGAGATCGTCAGCGGGACGAAGAGGAAGTGGTAGACGGTGGTAATGCCGAACTGCCATCGCGCCAGGGTTTCCGGCGCCAGAGCCAGGTCCACGTCTTCTCCTTAAGTCGCCGTGGTCACAGCCGCAGTTTGCCCCGCTAATCCCATAGAACAGGGGATGAACCAGGACACGCTTGTGAACGCGTTCACATTCACAAGCATTATGGCGCACAGACTTTCGGGACCTTCGTGCGGGGTACCCCTCTTCGGGCTTTCGGCATGATCCCGCCCATACTCCGCCCAGATGACCGGGCAGGACGGTGGCCCTGGGCAGGGCGGGGGGCCCTGGGCAGGGCGGTGAGCCCGGACGATCCAGCGGCCCTGGACAGCACGTGGTCGCGGACAGCTCGGCGGTCCTGGACAGCTCGGCGGTCCCGGACAGCACGGTGGCCCCGGACAGCACGGTGGCCCCGGACCTCACCGATCGAGGTCCGGGGCCACCGGCACATACATCGCCCGTTTCACCGCCGGGTCACGGCCGCTCCCGCGACCGGGGCACGTCCACGCCACGGCGGGGCGGGGCCTACAGCCGGCTGCGGTACTCCTCCGCGACCTTCAGGAACAGGTCGTTCGCCTCGCTCTCGCCGACCGTGACGCGCACCCCCTCGCCCGCGAACGGGCGCACGACCACACCGGCCTGCTCACAGGCCGCGGCGAAGTCGACCGTGCGCTCACCGAGCCGCAGCCAGACGAAGTTGGCCTGGGACTCCGGAACGGTCCACCCCTGCCCCACCAGCCCCTCGTACACCCTGGCGCGCTCGCCGACCAGAGTGCCGACCCGTCCCAGCAGTTCGTCCTCGGCCCGGAGCGAGGCGACCGCGGCGTCCTGCGCGAGCTGGCTGACACCGAACGGGACGGCCGTCTTCCGCAGCGCGGCGGCCACCGGCTCATGGGCCACCGCGAACCCGACCCGGAGCCCCGCGAGGCCGTACGCCTTGGAGAAGGTCCGCAGCACCGCCACATTGGGCCGGTCCCGGTAGATCTCGATGCCGTCCGGCACCTCGACATCACGGACGAACTCCTTGTACGCCTCGTCGAGGACCACGAGCACATCGCCCGGCACCCGGTCGAGGAACCGTTCCAGCTCGGCCCGGCGCACGGCGGTGCCGGTCGGGTTGTTCGGGTTGCAGACGAAGATCAGCCGGGTCCGGTCGGTGATCGCGTCCGCCATCGCGTCGAGGTCGTGCACCTCACCGTCGGTCAGCGGCACCTTCACCGAGGTCGCCCCGCTGACCTGCGTGATGATCGGGTACGCCTCGAACGAGCGCCAGGCGTAGATGACCTCGTCGCCGGGGCCCGAGGTGGCCTGGAGCAGCTGCTGCGCCACACCGACCGAACCCGTGCCCGTGGCCAGGTGCGCGAGCGGCACACCGAAACGGTTCGCCAGTTCGTTCATCAGGCCGGTGCACGCCATGTCCGGGTACCGGTTGAACCGCTCGGCCGCGGCGAGGGTGGACTCCAGCACGCCGGGCAGCGGCGGGTACGGATTCTCGTTGGAGGACAGCTTGAAGGCGACCGGTCCGTCCGCAGCGGCCGGCTTGCCCGGCACATAGGCGGGAACACCGTCCAGCGCAGCACGCAGCTTGGGGCTCGTCTCGCTCACCGCAGGTCCTCCTAGGCCATCAGTACGGATCAATACTGCTCACCTTATGAGGATGGGGCGCCCCTGCGAATGGCGGAGCGAGGAATCGTTTCCTGGGGGGAGCGTTTCCCGTCCCGGCGCGCGCCGGTGGCTCACTCCGTGGCGCGCGTCCCCCGAAGAGGTGAGTTGAGACCTCTTCGAAACATCGAACATTTATGAGGCTCACACCGGTCCACGCATGACACACTTATGCCCAGGCGGCCAACACCCTTGATTTGCAAGGTATTTGGTTACGGATGACCATGCAGAAACGTGCCTGTCAACGCGTGCATATGCGACCGGACCGACCGCCCTCCGGAGCCCTAATATCGGCTCGCCATGACAGCAGCAGGGAAGCACCAGGTGAGCCGGACGGAGACACCCCGGCGCAACGGCCGGCCGGGACGAGCGGGGATCCGTGATGTGGCCGCCGCGGCCGGGGTCTCGATCACGACCGTCTCCGACGCGCTCAACGGCAAGGGCAGGCTCCCGGACGCCACCCGCCGCCATGTCCGAGAGGTCGCAGAGCGCCTGGGCTACCGCCCGTCCGCCGCGGCCCGAACCCTCCGTACGGGCAGATCCGGCCTGATCGGCCTGACCGTGACCACGTACGGGAATGAACCTTTCACCTTCACCGAATTCGCCTACTTCGCGGAGATGGCCAGAGCCGCGACCTCCGCGGCCCTCGACCGCGGGTACGCCCTCGTCATCCTCCCCGCCACCTCCCGCCACGACGTCTGGTCGAACGTCGCGCTCGACGGCACCGTCGTCATTGACCCCTCCGACCAGGACCCGGTCGTCACCGAACTCGTACGCCAGGGCTTACCCGTCGTCTCGGACGGCCGCCCGGCCGGCACGCTTCCGGTCACCGCCTGGGTCGACAACGACCACCGGGCCGCCGTGCTCGACCTCCTGGACCATCTCGCCGCCGCCGGGGCGCGCCGCATCGGCCTGCTGACCGGCACCACCACCGACACGTACACCCGGCTGTCCACCACCGCGTATCTCCACTGGTGCGAGCGGGTGGGTCAGGACCCGGTCTACGAGTCCTACCCCGCCCACGACCCCTGCGCGGGCGCGGTCGCCGCCGACCGCCTCCTCGCCCGCCCGGACCGGCCGGACGCCGTGTACGGGCTCTTCGACCCCAACGGGACCGATCTGCTGGCGGCCGCCCGCCGCTACGGTCTGCGGGTCCCGGAGGACCTGCTGCTGGTCTGCTGCAGCGAATCCACGGTGTACGCGAGCACCGAACCGCCCATCACGACACTCTCGCTCAAGCCGCGCCGCATCGGCACGGCGGTCGTCCAGCTCCTCATCGACGCCATCGAAGGCGTCGAGCACGACGGTCCGGTGGAGCAGGTGATACCGACGGAGCTCATCGTCCGGACCTCCTCGCAACGCCGTCCGCCCCGCACCACGGTCAGCGCGCCACGATCTCCCAGCGGGGACTGATCGTATTATTTCGGACCAAACGGCGGGTGAACCGTGAGTGCGCCCGGATTCACCACCCCTGGTGCGTCACACAGCACGATCCGCATTCCTATGATGGGCGCACGACACCGCGGACCACCTCTACCAGGCACGGCCCGTCAGGTGTACGGCGGCGCGACGGTGGTGGAGGGGTCGATGACTCAGGGGGCCGGTCAGGAACCCGTGGTGCGGACGGCGACGTTGCGCGACTTCCGCGTACCTCCGTACGCGCGGACACCCGTGCCCCAGCACCCACCGCACCCCGGCAACGCCGTGGTGGGCCAGGAACCGCCGGAGGGCTACACGCCCACCGAGCGCGACCTTCCCGTCATCAACCGCGGTGACACCGTCCAGGTACAGGCCGCCGTGGCCCCGCGGAGCGCCACGGAGTCGGAGCGCGGCCCGCTGTATGTCGTCGGGGACGTCCACGGCTATCTGGACGAGCTGCTGGCCGCCCTCGCCGAACAGGGTCTCGTCGACGCCGACGGCAACTGGACCGCGGGCAACGCCCGGCTGTGGTTCCTCGGCGACTTCACGGACCGCGGGCCCGACGGCATCGGCGTCATCGACCTCGTCATGCGGCTCTCCGCCGAGGCCGCGGCCGCCGGCGGCTACTGCAAGGCCCTGATGGGCAACCACGAGCTCCTGCTGATCGGCGCCAAGCGGTTCGCCGACACCCCGGTCAACTCCGGGGCCGGCACCGCCACCTTCCAGGCGGCCTGGCTGCTCAACGGCGGCCAGAAGACCGACATGGAGCGGCTCCAGGACGTCCACCTCCAGTGGATGTCCCGGCTCGACGCGGTCGTCGAGGAGGACGGGCATCTGCTGATGCACTCCGACACGACGGCCTACCTCGACTACGGGTCCACCATCGAGGACGTCAACGACACGGTCCACGCCATTCTCACGCGCAACGACGCCGACGAGTGCTGGGACCTCTTCCGCAAGCTCACCAAGCGGTTCGCCTTCCGCGACGAGGGCGGTGCGCAGGCGGTGCGGGAGCTGATGTCGACGTACGGTGGACAGCGCGTCGTCCATGGTCACAGCCCCATTCCCTATCTGCTCGGCGAGGTCGGCTCGGAGGACGGCGAGAACGGCGCGGGTCCGCTCGTGACCGGCCCGCACGTGTACGCGGACGGGCTCGCCATCGCCATGGACGGCGGAGTGACCATGGCCGGAAAGCTCTTGGTGGTCCAACTCCCCCTGCATGACTGACGGCTGCCGGGGAAGACGCATCATCGACCTGACCGCTCCGATCACCGGGCCTATTTACGGAAACACCCTGTCACCCCGTGCCGTGGGCGCTCTACCATCGGCGTATCAGTAGCAGGCTCTCCTCCGTTTCCGCCCGATCGCCCGGTCCACGCGGCAGTCAGGCCCTACGGAGCATCGGGGGATGCACATGAATAGCGCTCCGCACCTGCTGGCCGAGGACCGACCCGAGTACGAGCGGATCCTGGGCGACGCACTGCGCCATGCTCATGAACGCCCGGATCTGGACGGCGTCGGGGACCGTCTCAACACGGAACAGCTGCGCACCATGGCGCTGAACGCGACGGACCTGATCACCGAGGCCGCCGCCACCGAGTACGACCACTATGTGCGCGCCCGCGGTGAGCTGCGCAGGCCCACCGGCGCCGCGGACCTGGACCCGGACGACGAGCAGGGCCAGGACCACGCCCTCGGTGGCGCGGGGACGGACGGAACCGTGCGTACGGGCGCGGGCATAGGCGCGGTCGTCACCGTCCTGGCCCCGGTCCTGGCGGGCACGGCGGCCGCGATCTTCCTGCTGGTCGGCTATCTGCTGAAGGCCGTCAGCCCGTCCCTCGCGTTCGCCGGCACGATGGTCACGGCCGGCTGGTTCTTCGCGGCGGCCGCCGCGGCGGCCATCCTCGTCGCTGCCGTGGGGCTGCTGATCACGGCCCTGCGCAACGGGGCGACCTCGCTCTCCGCCGAGAACGAGGAACAGGAGCTTCCGGAAGAGATCGCACGGGCCCGGGAAGCCTGGCGCCACGCCCTGCTGGAGCGCGGCATCCTGCCGTTCCTGCGGGACGCCCTGGCCGATCCCACGGCCGGCCCTGCGGCGCGGACCCCGCACCGCTCCCCGAACCGCATCCCCAGGATCGGCTACAGCAGGCCGGACTTCTCCGGTCCGGAGGACGGCCCCGCGGCGGGCCCGAGGCCCACGTTCACCAGCCCGGATTTCACCAGTCCGGACTTCGGCGGCCCCGAGCACCAGCCGGAGTAACGCTCCTGCACGCGGAAGTCCGCGCGCACGGGCGGTCGCCCGCGCCTCGGACGGCGCCTCGGACGGCGCCTCGGACACGGCGAAGGCCGGGGCAGCTCGCGCTGCACCCGGCCCGTGCGGTGCTCCGGCCCGTAACGGCACCGGAGCGGTGAGAATCAGACGCCCTGCGGCGACAGCTTCGGGTTGGCGCCGTACTCGTTCGCCTCGTACTTGCCCTCGGTGGCCAGGAAGACGAGCAGGATGATGCCGCCGACCAGCGGGACGAGCGAGATCAGGATCCACCAGCCCGAGCGGCCGGTGTCGTGCAGACGGCGCACGATGACGGCGAGCGACGGGACGATGACGGCGACGATGTAGATGTAGTACGGGACCTGCGTGTCTATCGCCGCACCGATGGCCATCAGGATCACGGCCGCGATGAAGTTGAAGAGTACGAACATCCAGTACTCCTTGCGGCGTGCGCGACCGCTGAAGCCTGCGTAGTTCTTGAGTACGTCCAGGTACCAGTTCATGGTGATTCCCTCCCCGGGCCCCCGTGCGAGGGCTCACATTTTTCGGCCAGGCATGCCGGAAAGTAAGGCACAGATAAGGAAACGGTCAAGCTCTGGTGGACCCACGGCGGAACGTACATCCAGCTGCAGCACTACCGTGTCCATACCGTCGCTCAACCTGCATGAAAAACCGGGCCAGATGACCACTGACCCGCTCAAATGTCGCGTACAAGACAAACGTTGCGGCTCTCCGCACGCGGAGAACGGCGCCGTCCCCGGCGGGAGACCCGCCCGGAACAACGCCGTTCATGCCCTCCGTACGCCGTCGGAGACCCGGCCGTCCGTCAGTCCGCGATCGGCAGATAGACCCGGTTCCCGGCCGCCGCGAACTCCTTCGACTTCTCCGCCATCCCCGCCTCGATCTCCGCCCGCGAGCCCCCGTGCTCGCGCCGGATGTCCTGCGAGATCTTCATCGAGCAGAACTTCGGCCCGCACATCGAGCAGAAGTGCGCCGTCTTGGCCGGCTCGGCGGGCAGCGTCTCGTCGTGGAACTCCCGTGCCGTGACCGGGTCGAGGGCCAGATTGAACTGGTCCTCCCAGCGGAACTCGAAACGCGCGTCCGACAGCGCGTCGTCCCAGTCCTGCGCCCCCGGGTGCCCCTTGGCGAGGTCCGCCGCATGAGCGGCGATCTTGTAGGTGATCACCCCGGTCTTCACATCGTCCCGGTTGGGCAGCCCCAGGTGCTCCTTGGGCGTGACGTAGCAGAGCATCGCCGTGCCCCACCAGGCGATCATCGCCGCACCGATGCCGGAGGTGATGTGGTCGTACGCCGGGGCGACATCGGTGGTCAGCGGGCCGAGCGTGTAGAACGGCGCCTCCTCGCAGATCTCCTGCTGGAGGTCGATGTTCTCCTTGATCCTGTGCATCGGGACATGGCCCGGCCCCTCGATCATCGTCTGCACACCGAACCGCTTGGCGATCGTGTTCAGCTCGCCCAGCGTGCGCAGTTCGGCGAACTGCGCCTCGTCGTTGGCGTCGGCGATCGAGCCGGGGCGCAGACCGTCCCCCAGCGAGTACGTCACGTCGTACGCCGCGAGGATCTCGCACAGCTCCTCGAAGCGCTCGTACAGGAACGACTCCTTGTGGTGCGCGAGACACCAGGCCGCCATGATCGATCCGCCCCGGGAGACGATGCCGGTCCTGCGGCGTGCGGTCAGCGGGACGTACGGCAGACGCACGCCCGCGTGCACCGTCATGTAGTCGACACCCTGCTCGGCCTGTTCGATGACGGTGTCCTTGTAGATCTCCCAGCTCAGCTCCTCCGCCCGGCCGTCGACCTTTTCCAGGGCCTGGTAGAGGGGGACGGTGCCGATCGGCACCGGGGAGTTGCGCAGCACCCACTCACGGGTGGTGTGGATGTTGCGCCCGGTGGAGAGATCCATGACCGTGTCGGCGCCCCACTGGGTGGCCCAGGTCATCTTGTCCACCTCCTCCTCGATGGAGGAGGTGACCGCCGAGTTGCCGATGTTGGCGTTGACCTTCACCAGGAACCGCTTGCCGATGATCATCGGCTCGATCTCCGGGTGATTGACGTTGGCGGGCAGCACCGCCCGGCCCGCGGCGATCTCCTGGCGTACGACCTCGGGCTCGACGTTCTCCCGGATCGCGACGTACTCCATCTCGGGAGTGATCTCGCCCCGCCGGGCGTACGCGAGCTGGGTGACGGGCCGTCCGTCCCGGCTGCGGCGCGGCTGGCGCGGGCGGCCCGGGAAGACGGCGTCGAGGTTGCGCAGCCCGCCACGCGGCGAGGTGTGCTTGAGCCCGTCGTCCTCGGGGCGGGCCGGACGGCCCGCGTACTCCTCGGTGTCACCGCGGGCGATGATCCAGTTCTCCCGCAGCGGTGCGAGCCCGCGGCGGACATCGGTGTCGACGGACGGATCGGTGTACGGCCCCGACGTGTCGTACAGCGTCACGTCGTTGCCGTTGGTGAGGTGCACCTGGCGGACCGGCACCCGGAGGTCCGGGCGCGAGCCCTGGACGTATCCCTTGTGCCAGCCGATGGACTTCCCGGCCTCGTCGTTCGGTGCGTCCTGACCGATGCGCACATTCCGCGCTTCCTGGTCATTCCGCTTCGAGGCAGGCGTGCGTGCGTCCGATGTGGTCATGAGACCTACTCCCTACGCCGGCATTACCCGGTAACAGGTTCGGCGGTCGACGCAGCATGTCCCGTACAGATGTACGGAGATCAGCGTCCTCTCAGCCCGGTGCTCCGAGCTCCCGCGTGTGCAAAGGTGCCACCACGCTAGCGTCCTTCCTGGCGAGCTGAACAGAGGCCCCCTCCCGTTCTTGCGATGATCGCCCCGTGACTTCCCCCCAAAGCGACCCCGCATCCCAGGGCCACGCACATGGCCACTCGCACAGTCACGGCCCCGCCGCGCCCGTCTCCAAGCATCTGCGCAAGGTCATCGCGGCCGTGCTGATCCCCTTCGCCACCGCGGTCGTCGTCGGTCTCGTGGTCTTCTGGCCCGGCGGCGTCCCGGCGCACGAGCGCACCGGCGTCGGCTTCGACCGGCAGACCCAGGAGGGCACGGTGGTGCGGGTCGACAAGGTCGACTGCAAGGACGTCAACGCCGCACAGGTGCCGCCGACCGGGGGCACCTCCACTCCGTCCGGGCGGGAAGCGGTCAACGAGCAGTCGGGGCAGTGCGAGAAGGCCACGATCGAGGTGACCACCGGCAACGACAAGGGCCGTGAGTTCGTCGAGGTGATCCAGCCCGACGCTCCCCGGCAGCTGCGCGAGGGACAGGACGTCGTCGTGGCGTACGCGCCCGACGCGCCGCACGACCTCCAGTACTCGGTCATCGATGTGGACCGGACGGTCCCGATGGCTCTGCTGGCCGGGATCTTCGCCCTCGCGGTCGTCGTCGTGGGCAGGCTGCGCGGGGTGATGGCGCTGGTGGCGCTCGCCGTGTCGTTCGCCGTACTGACCCTGTTCATCCTGCCGGCGATCCTTCAGGGGTCGAATCCCCTGGTCGTCGCGGTGATCGGGGCCAGCGCCATCATGCTGGCAGCCCTCTACATGTGCCACGGGCTGACGGCACGTACGTCCGTCGCGGTCGTCGGCACACTGATCTCACTGCTGCTGATCGGGCTGCTCGGCTCGCTCTTCATCGACTGGGCGAGCCTGACGGGCAACACCGACGACAACACCGGCCTCATCCACGGCCTGTACCCGGACATCGACATGAGCGGCCTGCTGCTGGCCGGGATCATCATCGGCTCGCTCGGCGTGCTCGACGATGTGACCGTCACCCAGACCTCGGCCGTCTGGGAACTGCACCAGGCGGACCCGCGGATGGGTTGGCGGGCGCTGTACCGGGCAGGGATCCGTATCGGAAGGGACCACATCGCCTCGGTCGTCAACACCCTGGTGCTCGCCTACGCGGGCGCGGCACTGCCGCTGCTGCTGCTCTTCACCATCGCCCAGAGCAGTGTGGGATCGGTCGCCAACAGCGAGCTGGTGGCTGAGGAGATCGTCCGGACGCTGGTCGGATCGATCGGACTGGTCGCCTCGGTACCGGTGACCACGGTGCTCGCCGCTCTGGTCGTCTCCGCGGACCGCACAGGGCTCGGCGCGGAAGCCGGAGCTCCTGCACCCGTACGGACCGGGAGAGGCCGTCGTCGCAAGGCATGACCGCGAACGACCGGCGTACCACCCGCTCAACCGGCACTCAACCGCGCTTCAACCGACACCTCGCTTCCGCCGGCGACAACCACCCCGCTTCCTCCCACGGACGCCGCGCCGCTCCTCGGCAGGCGTCGCGCCGCTCTCCTGAACCGGCAAGGGGCCTGTCCGTCTCAACCGGCGTTCTGCTCCTCGGCGAGGATCCGGCCGAGCGCCTCTTCGAGGTTTCCGTCGAAGTCACCCAGCGTGTGCTCCTGGCCCAGCGGCACCAGCTTGTCCGTCCGGTCGAGAAACGCCACGAGGGGCGCCGTACCGGCCCGGAACAACGCGCGGTCCGCGCCGACCTGCAAACGGATGTGCACATCGCTCAGCCCTTCGGGCTCGGTCGGCCCGATGTGCACATCACCGTCCCCACTGGGACTGTTCAGACCGTCCAACAGCAACTCACGGCCGAACGCCCAGGTCACAGGGGCGTCGCCAGGCAAGTGGAACGTCATTCGGATCGCGTACGGATCACCGACCTCGTACCTGAGCTCCACCGGAATTCGGAAAGAGAGCTCCTCGGAGACGAGAAAGCTCATCATGACCTCTGCTTGAACCGACTCGCGCATCGTTCAACCCCGCAGTAGATGAAACTGGCCAGGAATGATCCCCCATGGCCCTATTGACGCCATCGTGGTGCACGCGATAGCAGATCACAAGGAGTGATTTTTCAGATACTGATAGAGAACACGAACGAACGCAAGAGGCTCGTCACTTCACCACGTAGCTGTTCGACTGCGGGGAGCAACCGATCCGCCTGGTCAAGGGGTAAGGAAATGGCCACTGCGGCGACCGTGGAACCTGCGGTGATCGGGATGGCGGCGCAGACCGTGCCCAGTGCGTACTCCTGTCGCTCGATGACAGGTTCCGTACGCTCCATCGTTCTGAACCGCTCAAGAAGCGACTCGCGATCTCGCACTGAGTAACGGGTGAGCGGTTGGACCGGATGGCGGTCGAGATGTTCCTCGCGGGCCTTCTCGTCCAGCTGGCTCAGCAGACACTGGCCGATCGCATGCGCGTGCCCCGTCTCCCGGAACGCGGCCCACTCGTTCACGGCGGGAGCGGCCGGGGTGTCCGCGACCGCGATGAGTTCGATCTCACCCTCGCGGTAGACGGCGCAGTACACCGGGGCACCGATGACGTCGCGCAGATGCGCGAGCGAGTCGGTGACGGAGCTGCGACGATTCTGCACCGCCGGCAGCCCGGTCAGTTTCTCGGCGGCCGCGCCGAAGACGAAGACGCCTTTCTCCCTGCGGAGATAGCCCTCATGGGTCAGGGTGCGCAGCAGGTGGTACGCGGTGGGAAGCGGAAGACCCGCCTCCCGCGCTAGCTGCTTCGCTGGTGCCCCGTCCCGATGGGTGCCCACAGCCTCCAGCAGCCTCAGCGCCCGCTGAACCGAACCGATCAGCGTCGGGACAGCGGCATTCGTTGCCGTGGTCAAAGGTCACCCCCAGGCATGGTGACGGGCGGTCAGCCCTCCCGTGGGGGCCGCCCCCACGGGCCTGCCGCGATCTTGGGGTCCGGCAAACGGACTGTCATACAAACCACTGGTCAGGGTGGTGACGGACGGTTACATCCCAGATGGCGGCAGCGGTACCCCACTGTATCCGTACCGCCCGTTTCGGGATGCGGTTTCCTGGGGGACTTAGCTCAGCTGGCCTAACCTTCGTCGCTCTGCGTGTTCATCGGACCTGCGCCGCGCCTGCCGCCGCGCGGCGCCCGCGTTCCTACCAGTCGCCGCGCGACGAGGACGACGACATGAACTTCCGGACGATGAAGACGACACCGCCCACCAGGACGACGAAGACCAGCACCTTGAAGAGCAGGCCGATGACGAACCCGACCACGCTGGCGATGAGCCCGCCGAACACGACGATCGCGATGACGGGCACCGCGACCCACTTCACCCACCACGGCATCCCCGCGAATATCTCCCGCACGGCCATCGCTCTACCTCGTCTCTGTGAGTTCCTGCCTCGATGCTAGAGGCGCGAGGTGGCCCGGCGGGGGCTCCGCAGCCCTTGGAGTCCCCTGATCGAACCCCTAGGGAACCCGGGGTTCCGGGCTCAGCTCTCGGGCGGCGAGAAGACCACCATCACCCGGAGGTCCTCGGTGATGTGGTGGAACTTGTGGGCCACCCCGGCGGGGACGTACACGACGCTTCCCCGGCCGACCGGGGTCGTCTCCATGCCGACCGTGATCGCCGCCCGGCCGCTGACGACGAAGTACACCTCGTCCTGCTGGTGCGGCTGCTGGGGGTCGAGCTCACCGGCGTTCAGCGCGTACAGGCCGACGGACATGTTGCGTTCCCGCACGAACTGAAGATACGCACCGTCGTTGGCGGCCCGCTCCGCCTCCAGCTCGTCCAGTCTGAATGCCTTCATGGCCCGTCCGCCCCTTTGTACCTGTCGTGCCGGTGTCAGCCACCGATCGTGTCTGCCACGATCAGACACATGAAGAATTTCCTAGTCAAGACGATCGCCAACGCGGGTGCGCTGGCCGTGGCCATCTGGCTGGTCCAGGACATCACGCTCGACGGAGGGAGCACCGGGCGCAAGGCGCTCACCCTGATCGTGGTGGCCCTGCTCTTCGGGCTGGTGAACTTCCTCGTCAAGCCCGTGGTGAAGCTGCTCACGTTTCCGCTGTTCATCCTGACGCTCGGGCTGATCACCCTGGTCGTCAATGCCCTGATGCTGATGCTGACCTCATGGCTGGCCGGCCTGTTCGATCTCAGTTTCCATGTCGACGGGTTCTGGACCGCCGTACTCGGCGGCCTGATCATCTCCGTCGTGTCCTGGGCACTCAACGTCGTCCTGCCCGAAGAGGACTGACCGAGGGGCCGCCGAAGCCCGCTCCGGGGCCCCTGGAACAGTGCTGGGCGGACCGGTGACGCCGGGAAGAGAAGCGAGGAATCAACATGAGCACGATGGGCGACGGGACACGGGCGGTACGGGCGGGGCTTCCCGAACCGGAGCAGTACGAACCCACCCTGCCCGGTCCGGTCTTCGCCGCGCACTTCCATCTGTCCGGCGAACCGGTCGGCCCGTACACCTACGGCCGGGACTCCAACCCTACGTGGACCCATCTGGAGCGGGCCATCGGCGAGCTGGAGGCGCCGGGGGAGGACGTCGAGACCACGGTGTTCGCCTCCGGAATGGCGGCCATCTCGGCGGTGCTGCTGTCCCAGACGCGCACGGGTGACACCGTGGTGCTGCCGGACGACGGCTACCAGGCGCTGCCGCTGGTGCGTGAACAGCTGGAGGCGTACGGCGTCGGGGTACGGACCGCGCCGACGGGAGGCGACGCCCAGCTCGCCGCCCTGGACGGCGCCGGGCTCCTGTGGATCGAGACCCCGTCCAACCCGGGCCTCGATGTCTGCGACGTACGACGGCTCGTCGACGCCGCGCACGCGGCGGGCGCGCTGGTCGCCGTCGACAACACCCTGGCCACCCCGCTCGGCCAGCGCCCGCTGGAACTGGGAGCCGACTTCTCGGTGGCCAGTGACACCAAGGGCATGACCGGACACGGCGACCTCCTCCTCGGCCATGTGACCTGCCGTGATCCCCGGCTGTCGGCAGGGGTACGGCGCTGGCGCAAGGTCGTCGGAGCGATTCCGGGGCCCATGGAGGCGTGGCTCGCGCACCGCTCGCTGGCCACCCTGCACCTGCGGATCGACCGGCAGTGCAGCACCGCACTCGCGCTCGCCGAGGCCCTGGGCGAGCGTCCGGAGGTGACCGGGCTGCGGTATCCGGGACTGCCCGGCGACCCCTCGTACCCCAACGCCGTGCGGCAGATGCGGCGCTTCGGTTCCGTGGTCTCGTTCGTGCTGGCCGACCGGGAGACCGCCGAGCGCTTCCTGACCGCGCTGCGGCTGGTGGACGACGCGACGAGCTTCGGCGGCGTGCGCTCCACCGCCGAACGCCGGGGCCGGTGGGGCGGCGACGCCGTACCGGAAGGCTTCATCCGCTTCTCGGTCGGCGCGGAGGACCCGGAGGACCTGCTGGCCGATGTGGAGCGGGCACTGGACGAGGCGGTGCGCTGAGGACCGGCGGAGCAGAGCGTCGACCGGCGGTCCGAGCCTCCCCCCTCGTGGCTCGGACCGCCCCGGTTCTCCGCGCGAAGAACCTTCTGGACAAGGCTAGTTGACTCTGCGTCAGTGTCCAATCACAGTAGCGGCAGCGACCTATCGACAAATCTATCGTTGTCCGGATCCACAGGTGCACGGCTGGGAGGGGACGGGACATGGACCTGGCCCTGCTCCGCACGTTCGTCACCGTGCACCGGGCTGGCTCCTTCACCCGGGCCGCAGCCCTTCTGGGGCTTTCCCAGCCCGCCGTCACCTCACAGATCCGCACCCTGGAACGGCAGCTGGGCCGCCCCCTCTTCCTGCGCAGGGCCCGTGGAGTCACCCCGACCAGCATCGGCGACGAACTCGCCCACCGGGCGGCTCCCCATCTGGACGCGCTGATCGAGATCGCCGAGACCGGGCTCGACGAGGAGTCGGGCGTACGCACCCTGCATCTGGCCGGTCCGCCGGAGTTCACCTCCGTACGCGCGCTGCCCGCACTGACACCACTGGTCTCGCAGGGCCTCGCACTGCGGAGCGCCTTCGTCCCGAACGCCGAAGAGACGTTGGAGGGCCTGGCCGCCGGCCATCACGACCTGGCCATCACCACGGCCCGGCCGCGCGGCGGTCTGCTCACCTCGACAGCCCTCTGCGACGAGGAACACGTCCTGGTGGCCGCACCGCGCTGGGCCGGACGGCTGGGACCCGGGACACTGCGCCACAAGGGCCCCATGGTGCTGGAGCAGTTGCCGGTGGTCGAGGTGCACGAGAGCCTGCCGCTGGTCTCCCGCTACTGGGCCGCCGTCTTCGAGAGCCGGCCCGCCGCGTCCGCCGCCGTCGTCGCTCCGGATCTGCGGGCGGTCCTGGAGTGCGCGGTGGCAGGTGCCGGGCTCGCCGTCCTGCCGCGCTACCTCTGCGAGCGCGCACTGGAACGGGGCGAGGTCGTGGCCCTGCTCGATCCCCCGGTGCCACCGCTGCGGACGTACTTCCTCGCCGTACGGACCGGCACACTCGCCCTGCCGCACCTCGCGCGGGCGCACGAATCGCTGGTGCGTGCTGCCGTCGCCTGGTGACCCGGCGGGCCCGGGGAGTTTCGGAACGCGTTTCCCGGGCCACGCTCTTGCCATGACCGAACGTCCTGTGGTCAAGCGCACCGCACGCGCCATCCTGCTCGACGGCGAGGACCTCGTCCTCATCAAGCGCACCAAGCCGGGGGTGGATCCGTACTGGCTGACGCCCGGCGGCGGGGTCGAGCCGGAGGACGCGACCGTGGTGGACGCCCTGCACCGCGAGGTCGACGAAGAGCTCGGCGCCAAGATCGTCGACGTGGTGCCGTGCTTCGTCGACACCGTCGAGCACATCGCGGACGGCGGGGTGACGGGAGTGAAGGTCCAGCACTTCTTCGTCTGCCGGCTGGAGTCGATGGACCTGTCACGACGCCACGGCCCCGAGATCGACGACCCCTGTGGGGAGTACGAGATCGTCCGGGTGCCGTTCAGCAGGGTCGGGATCGCGGCGGTCCATCTCGTACCACTGTCGCTGCGGCACTATCTGGACGGCAACATCGAGGGTGTACGGGCCATGCACGCACCGGACCTCGGCTGACACACCCGACGGCCGGCACGGGGCTTCAGGGCTTCAGGGCTTCAGGGCTTCAGGGCTTCAGGGCTTCAGGGCTTCAGGGGGATGGTGCGGCCGCCGTCAGTTCCTCGACCGCGTCGTGGCGTATGCGCTCGGCGGGCAGGCCGATGTCCCTGAGCACCTGCACGCCGCTGCGGATCATGCCCGGCGGGCCGGACAGAAAGGCCTCGTACTCCCGCCATCTCCATGCACCGCCCTCCCGCACCGCGTCGGGCAGCAGTCCCGCCGTCCCCCGCCCCGGGCCCCCGGGCACCACCGGGTGGACCGCGAGCCACGGGTGGGTCCGCTGGAGGCGCATCATCGTGTCGAGGTCATAGAGGTCGCGTTCGCTGCGCGCCCCGTAGAAGACCTCGACCGGACGCCGGTCACCGTATTCGGCGACGCCCTCGACCAGCGCCCTGATGGGCGCGATGCCCGTACCGCCGCCCAGACAGAGAAGGCCGTGGTGCGTGGTGTGGTCGACCGTCATCGAACCCGTCGGCGCCCCCAGCCGCAGGATGTCGCCCGGCCGGGCGCGGTGCACCAGCGCGTTGGACACCCAGCCCGCCGGGACCGCCCTGACGTGGAACGAGAGCAGTCCGTCCCTCCGGGGCGCCGACGCGAACGAGTAGTGCCGCCATATTCGTGGCCACCAGGGCGTCTCCAGGGCCGTGTACTGCCCGGCCAGAAACGGATAGGCCTGGTCGGGACGGACGGTGAGCACCGCTATGTCCGGCGTTCTCCGGTCGTGCGAGACCACCTCCGCCTGCCACCAGGCGGGCGCCCGCCTCTCGTCCTCGGCCGCCGCGTCGATCATGATCTGCGAGATCCCGGTGTAGGCGCGCACCCAGGCCGCCTCGGTCTCGCCGTCCCAGGTGGTGAGCGCGTAGCGGCTCAGGGCTCCCAGCAGGGCCTCGCCGACAGCGGGATAGTGCGCGCTGCGTGTGCCGTACTTCCGGTGGCCGCGCCCCAGCCCGCCGAGGTACTGGACGAGCGCCTCCTGTTCGTCCAGCAGGCCGGCGGCGGTGAGGATCGCCCGGAACAGACGGTCGCGCTGGGTGTCCATCGCCACCGGGAACAGGTCCCGCAACTCCGGGTGCCGGATGAACAGCAGGGCGTAGAAGTATGAGGTGGCCCGGTCCGCGACGGGCCCGACCTCCGCGAGAGTGCGGTGGATCAGGACCGCATCGGCTGACGGGGAGGGCGCCGTGGGTCCTCTTGTCCCCGCGGGTCCGCTCGTCCCGGTGGTGTCGGCCGATGTGGTGGCCGGAGCGTCCATATCTGTGCCTCGCCTCGAACGTCTGCTGATGACCGGACCCACAGCGCGGAGTACCGGGCGGAACTGTGGAGTACCGGGCGGGACTGTGCGACACGGTTCAGGCTCTCCTGCCCCATGGCCGTGCGGGTAGCCCCCCGCGCACCCGGGAGCCGAGGGCAGCGGTTCGTACTCCGAGGCCAGTATCGACGGATACTCCCCGCGGCAGACGACCCGTCGCCTCTCGCTTGGCACCGTGTTTCACGTGAAACCACTCAAGCGTCCCGTCCGCCGAGGTCTCCTCGTCGCCCATATCGCCGTCTCAGTGAGCTGGCTCGGCCTCACCGTCGGTCTGCTGACCCTCGGTCTCACGGCCTTCCTCACGGGTGACGCCACAACCGCCGAGGCGGCCACCCGCGCCATGAAGATCTTCGGGGACTGGCTGGTCGTCCCCGTGGCCCTTCTCGCGCTTCTCAGCGGCTTGGTCCTCGCCCTCGGCACCCCATGGGGACTGGCGCGGCATCGCTGGGTCTGGACGAAGTTCTGGCTGACCCTCATCACGGCGGGACTGTCGATCTTCTCGCTGCGCCCCGGGATCGATCACGCCGCGGCGAGCGGCACCGTGGACATCGATCTGGTCGTCGCGCCCGCGGTGGCCACGGCGACGTATCTCTTCATCACCGCCGTCTCGGTGCTCAAGCCGTGGGGCCCGACCCGGCGCGGCCGACGGCCGCGCGTCTCGGCGAGTTCCGTCAAAGGGGTGGACGGGCGATCATCGCGTCGGACAGCCTGACCTCTATGCACCGCCCACAGCCCCGGCCGCTCGCCGAACTGCCCATCCGGCGTCTCACCCGGGAAGACCTGGTCGCCTGCGCCGATCTCTGCGAGGACCGCGGCTGGCCACGCGATGAGCCCCGATGGGGCCTGCTGCTCTCCGCCGGGACGGGATACGGCATCGACGACCCCGACGGCAAAGGTCTGGTGGCAGCCTGTGTGGTGACCTCGTACGGGCCTCGGCTCGCCGCCATCGGCATGCTGCTCGTCGCCGGGCGCCACACCAGGCAGGGCGTCGCGCGGAGGCTGATGGAGCATGTCATCGAGGCCGCCGACGGCACGCCGCTCTCGCTGTACGCGACAGCTCAGGGACAGCCTCTCTACGAACAGCTCGGCTTCGGGCTCCTGGGCTGGTCGAACCGCGTCGGCGGACAGTTCCGCCCGCGCGGTGACGCGCACGGTGCCGCGGCTTCGGCGTCCGTGACCACCCGCCCGGCCGCGGCCGACGACCTTCGGACGATGATCCGGCTGGACCACACGGTCTTCGGGACCGACCGGACACATGTGCTCGCCCGGCTCCCGGCCTTCTCCGACAGGCTCCGGGTCGCGGAGGCCGACGGCGAACTCGTCGGTTACGCGGCGCTCTGGCCCAGCGGGAACGCGCATGTGGTCGGCCCGCTGATCGCGCGGGACACGGCCACGGCCAAGGCCCTCGTCGCCTCGCTGGCCGCGACGACGGACCGTCCGCTGCGGGCGGACATCGACGCGCGCCACAAGGAGCTGCTGGGCTGGTTCGAGGAGCACGGCCTGGAGCCGGGCTCCCGTACGGCTGTGATGACGTACGGGAGCCACGACCTGCCGGGGGACTGGACCCGCCGGTTCGCCCCGCTGACCGTGGCGACGGGCTGACCCCGCGCGGTCACACGGTGCCACCCGTCCGGTCGGGCCCGGAGGCAGGGTGTTCAGTCCCGGGCCGCCGCGACGGACGCCGGCTCGGGAATGTGCGAGGCGACGATCCGGCCTCGGACGGCCGTACGCCGCTCCAGGGTGCTGGAGACGACCGCGAGCACCAGCGCCGAGGCAGCCAGGGCGGCTCCGACCCAGTTGGGCGCGGTGTAACCGAATCCCGCCGCGATCACGATGCCGCCGAGCCAGGCGGCCAGGGCGTTGCCGAGGTTGAAGGCTCCGATGTTGACGGCGGAGGCAAGGGTGGGCGCACCCGCCGCCTGGTCGAGCACCCGCTTCTGGAGCGGCGGTACGGTCGCGAAGCCCAGGGCGCCGATCAGGAAGATGGTGACGGCTGCGGCGGTCTTGTCGTGGGCGGTCATGGTGAAGAGGCCCAGAACCACGGCGAGCGCGCCGAGCGACACGTACAGCATCGGCATGAGGTGGCGGTCGGCGAACCTGCCTCCGACCAGGTTGCCGCCGACCATGCCGAGCCCGAAGAGGACCAGCAGCCACGTGACGGACGATGTGGAGTATCCAGCGGTCCCGGTCATCATCGGGGTGATGTAGGTGATCGCGGCGAAGACTCCGCCGAAGCCCAGGACGGTCATCGCCATCGCGAGCAGGACCTGCACATTGCGGAACGCGGCCAGTTCGTGCCGGAGACGTACGCCTTCGGCCCTGGGCTGTTCCGGTACGAGCTTCGCCACGCCGAGGAGTCCGAGCACACCGAGTCCGGCGACGATGAGGAACGTGGTCCGCCAGCCGGCGGTCTGGCCGATGAATGTGCCGAGGGGTACGCCGACGACGTTGGCGACGGTGAGTCCGGTGAACATCATGGCGATGGCGCCGGCCTTCTTCTGCGGGGCGACCAGACCGGCCGCGACGACCGACCCGATACCGAAGAAGGCGCCGTGGGCGAGCGAGGCGATCACGCGTCCGGCGAGCATGACGCCGAATACGGGAGCGACGGCGGACACCACGTTGCCGACGATGAACAGCCCCATCAGGAGCATGAGCATGCGTTTACGGGTGATCCGGGTGCCGAGCATCGTCATCAGCGGGGCACCGAGCACGACACCCAGCGCGTACCCGGTGACCAGGAATCCTGCGGTCGGGATCGACACCTGGAAATCCGCGGCAACCTCGGGGAGCAGTCCCATGATCACGAACTCGGTGGTTCCGATACCGAATGCCCCGATGGCGAGGGCGAGGAGCGCGAGCGGCATGGGTTCACCTTCCCTGGAGATTGCGCCTGCATCTTACGAGCGTCCACAATAATTGCAGGCGCCGTTTATTTGCAAGCGCTGACTATTGCGGACGTCCCCTATCCTGGAAGCACGCAGCTCCCGCACGGAGGAGAGACCCATGACAGCGACCGACCCCGCACTGACAGCCCTCGCCCAGGGCTGGTGCGCGCTCTCTCTGCTCCACGGGAAGATCGAGGCACATGTCGAACGGGCGCTGCAGTCCGGCCATGGCCTCAGCGTCCGTGAGTACTCGCTGCTGGACGTCCTGAGCCGGCAGCACAACGGGCCGGGCGGACATCTCCAGATGAAGCAGGTGGCCGACGCCGTCGTCCTCAGCCAGAGCGCCACCACCAGGCTGGTCACCCGCCTGGAGGACCGCGGACTGCTGACCCGGTATCTCTGCGACACGGACCGCCGGGGCATCTACACCGATGTCACCGATGCCGGTCTCGCCCTGCTCGACCAGGCCCGGCCGACCAATGACACCGCGCTGCGTACCGCGCTGGACGAGGCCGCCGAGAATCCCGAACTGGCACCGCTCGTCAGGGCGGTCGAAGGACTGAAGGTCCCGGTGTAGCCCGGCGGGCTGCGTATTCTGCCGATCATGAGCGATCTCGAGATACGCCCTGCCGTCCTCACGGACCTCCCGGCCGTCGTGGCCATGCTCGCCGACGACCCGCTCGGCGCCCAGCGCGAATCGCCCGACGACCTGGCCCCGTACCGGGCCGCGTTCCAGCGGCTGAACGAGGACCCGAACCAGCATCTCGTCGTCGCCGTGCGCGAGGACCGCGTCGTCGGGACCCTGCAACTGACCGTTGTCCCGGGGCTGTCCCGGCGTGGAGCCACCCGCTCGATCATCGAGGGTGTCCGTATCCACGGCGACGAGCGCGGCAGCGGCCTCGGAACCCGGCTGATCCAGTGGGCGGTGGACGAATCACGGCGTCAGGAATGCCAGTTGGTGCAGCTGACCTCTGATGTCACCCGTACCGACGCGCATCGCTTCTACGAGCGGCTCGGGTTCACGGCCAGCCATGTGGGCTTCAAGCTGGCACTCTGACCGGGCCGTCCGGACCGGGCGGGGTGCGTGTTTCACGTGAAACACGCACCCCCGGGATTCAGCTGCCGAGCCCCCGCCAGCCACCCTCGTCCACACCGCCGGGAATGGCCGCCCCCGCGTCGTACGGCTCACGGGTGAAGACGAACGAGCCCAGGTCCAGATGATCCACCGTCCCGTCGTCGGCGCGGACGACACGCAGGGTCTCCCCCGCGTAGTAGCCGCCGAGGCCCGTCCAGGTTCCGTCCTGTTCGGCTCGGAAGGCCGCACCACGGCCCGCGGCGCGCAACGGCCGGAGCTCCAGACCGCGGTCCGCGATCAGCTTCAGCGCGAAGGTGTGGGTGCCCCAGTACCAGAGCCCGGTCAGGGCCAGCAGCTGCCCGTCCACCTCTGGCAGGGGACGCCACGGCTCGGGGATCCGCGGCTCCGCCTCCGCGACGATCCGTACGAGGTCGGCGGCCACCTCCCCGGTGAACGGCCCGGACGTGGCGTTGCTGAGCACGACAGCGGCGACGTCGTCCTCCACGCTGAACCACAGGGCGGCGAGGAAGCCGGGGAGCGACCCGGTGTGCCCGACGAGAGTACGGCCGCCCCGCCGCACGACCTGGACGCCCAGACCGTAACCGCTCTGCCAGTCACCGGACTCGGACGGCGCCGAAGGTTCGCGCATCTCCCGCACGGAGGCGGCACACAGGACCCGTTCGTCCCCCTCCACGAGGAACGCGGCGAACCGGAGAAGATCGGCCGCGGTCGACCAGAGCTGACCGGCCGGCGCCATCAGACCGAGGTCCTCGACCTGCTCGGGCAGCAGGACATCGGCCCAGGGGTGCACGGCCCAGCCGCCCGCGTGCGGCGCCTGCGGCTGGGCGGACGTACGCCGCAGGCCCAGCGGCTCCAGGATCTCGCGGCGCAGCACCTCTTCCCAGGACGCTCCGCGCACCGCCTCGATCAGCGAACCGAGCAGGGTGTAGCCGGGGTTGGAGTAGTGGTGCCGGTGGCCGGCCGGGTGCGGCTGCGGCTTCTCACCGAGGACATCGGCGAGCTCCGGGCGGATGGTCCCCGGGGTCCGCTCCCACCAGGGAGAGGGCGCCTCGGCCCCCAGCCCCGCGCTGTGTCCCAGGAGCTGGTAGACGGTCACGTCACCCACTCCCGTGCCGGGAAGGTGCTTCTCCAGCGGGTCGTCCAGATGGATCAGGCCCTCGTCGCGCAACCGCATCACCAGTACGGCGGTGAACGTCTTGGTGATCGAGCCGATCCTGAACTGCGTATCGCTGTCCGGGGCATGCCCCTCGACACAGGTACGGGCGCCGCTCCAGACAGGCTGTCCCTGCCGCTGAACCGCGGCCACGAGCGAGGGGGCACGCCCTTCGGCCTGCGCGGTGGCAGCACGGTGCAGCAGGGCACGCCGGGTGCTGGGGAACAGTTCTTCGCTTGGAGTGGTCATGGTCCACACATACCCGGCCGCCCGGCCTGTGACGAGCCCTTTTCGCCAGGCGCCCACGGGCCCGCCGGACGGACGGCGGGCGCGGGGACGGCCACAGGGGAGGGACGGGCCGGCAAGCAGGGACGGCGGCGGAGAAGCAGGGCCGGGGGCGGAGAAGCAGGGCCGGGGGGGCGGTGCGCGTCAGTCCTTGCGGCTGTACTTCCTGACCAGCACCCCGTTCTCGAAGGAGCGCACGTCCTCCAGCGTGAATTCGGTGACCGCGAAGTCCGACCCGAACATCGGCATCCCGCTCGCGTACACCAGTGGATACGTCTTGATCACCAGCTCGTCGATCTCGTCGAGCAGCTCTCCCGCCAGCTGCGAGCCACCGCAGAGCCAGATGTCCAGCTCGCTGTCCTCGGCCTTGAGCTCCCTGACCCGGGCGACCAGGCCCTCGGAGATGATCTCCACATTCGGGTCCGGTGACTCGGCGAGCGTCCGGGACGCCACGAACTCCCTCAGATGGCCGTACGGGCTGGTGATGCCCATGTCCAGCGCCAGCTGATAGCTGGACCGCCCCTGGACCACGGTGTCGAAGCGCCCGTGCTTCGCGTCGTGGAGTCCGTGCGCCTCGCGGCCCTGGACCGCGATCGTCTCCGGGTACTCCGAGGTGAGAAACCCGAGGAACTCCTCGCTGACGAAGGGATACATCGTCGACGCATCGCCCTGGGGATCGCCGATGAACCCGTCGATCGAGCAGGCGATGAAGTACGTGAGCTTTCGCATGTGTTCCCCGTTCCACGTTCGGCACAGGCCGAAGAGTCCTGTTCAAGGTGACAGCCACGGCATCCACGCACCGCGCCTCAACCACTTCGCTTATAGTGCTTCATGTGTAGTGGTTAAGCAAGCCTCTTTTGCGGGAGGCGATCAGCGGAGACCTGCGAGGAGAAGAGCCATGGCGAAGAACCCCGAGCGCAGAACGGCGCTCACGGACGCGGCGATCGAGGTGCTGGCGCACGAAGGAGCGCGCGGGCTCACCTTCCGCGCGGTGGATGGGCGGGCCGGTGTGCCGGTGGGCACGGCCTCCAACTACTTCAGCAGCCGCGACGACCTGTTCATGCAGGCGGGCGCGCGCATCAACAGCCGTATGACACCCGACCCGGACCGGGTCGAACAGGCGATGCGCCCCGCGCCCTCCCGCGAACTGATCGCCGATCTGATGCGCTGGCTCGTCCAGCGCATGGCCGAGGACCGCACCGGCTATCTGGCCATGCTGGAACTCCGGCTGGAGGCCACCCGCCGGCCCGCCCTGCGGGCACAGCTGACGCGGACGGTGCGCACGGCCTTCGACGAGAGCGCCCGGTTCCACCGGGACGCGGAACTCCCCGGCGACTCCGACGCGTTCCTCGTCCTCTACCTGGCCATGACCGGTGTGCTCCTGGAGCACTTCACCCTGCCCGACATGCTCGGCGACACCGAACTGGACCGGGTGGTGGAGACCGTCGTCACGCGCGTCATGCCCCTGCGGTAGACGGCCACGAGGCGTCGGCACGGTTCATCACCCGCAGCGACCGGGGCACGGTACGGACGCACAGGGGCGCCGGGGCTTCTTGCCGGGAGGATGTCGCCGACAGCCGACAGCCGGCGGACGAGAGGGGAAAGGGGAGTACCCACGCCTTTCCACTCTCAACATATAGCGCATGGGGGGCCTTGCGGCAAGGCCCCCTCCGTACCGCAGAATCGTCCGCCGAGGCCACCGCCGGCCCGAACGTCCCGCCGGACGCGACGGCCGCAACGGCCTCAGATCGGAGTCATGCCGTGCACCCCCTGACCACCAGCGCGTTCGACCTTCCCGACCGTCTCTCCCCCAAGGCCGACCCGGCGCTGATCGCCGCCGACGAGCGTCACTTCGCGGCCATCGCGGACTGCCTCGAAGCGTCGCTCGCCGAACTGTCCGACCGCCTCGACGCCGAGCGCCGGGCGCCCGGGGTCATCGGCCGGCAGGCCATGGACCGGGACCTGGAGATCCACCGGCTGACCGCGCGCCTGCGCGCACTGCGCCGCTTCGGCCTGGACCTGTGCCTCGGGCACATGGTCAGCGAGGAGAGCGGCGAAACCGTGTACGTCGGACGGTTCGGCCTGACGGACAGCGCGGACCGCCGGCTCCTGCTCGACTGGCGCTCCCCCGCCGCCGAGCCGTTCTTCGGGGCCACCCACGCCAACCCGATGGGACTGACCAGCCGCCGCAGGTACCGCTGGACCCGCGGCCGGATCAGCGACTACTGGGACGAGGTGTTCACCTCGGACGGGTTCGCCGGGAACGCCGCACTCGACGACCAGTCCGCCTTCATCGCCAGCCTGGGCAGCAACCGGTCCGCGCGGATGCGCGATGTGCTCGGCACCATCCAGGCCGACCAGGACGCCATCATCCGCGCGGGCTCCCGCGGCGCTCTCGTCGTCGACGGCGGGCCGGGCACGGGCAAGACCGTCGTCGCCCTGCACCGCTCCGCCTATCTCCTCTACTCCGACCCCCGCCTCGGTCACCGCCGCGGCGGCGTCCTGTTCGTCGGTCCGCACCAGCCCTACCTGGGGTACGTCGCCGATGTCCTCCCCAGCCTCGGCGAGGAGGGCGTGCGGACCTGCACCCTGCGCGACCTCGTCACCGAAGGAGCCGAGGCGACGGCCGAGACCGACCCGGCCGTGGCCCGGCTGAAGTCCTCCGCGGAGCTGGTCAAGGCGGTCGAGACGGCCGTCAGGTTCTACGAGGACCCGCCCGCCGGGGGAATGACGGTCACGACCCACTGGTCCGACATCCGGCTGAGCGCCGGCGACTGGGCCGCGGCGTTCGAAGCGGCGGAACCCGGTACGCCGCACAACGAGGCGCACGACCAGATCTGGGAGGAGCTGCTCACGATCCTCGTGGACAAGCACGACGGCGATGCCCCGGACGACCAGCTCCGCGCGTCGCTGACGCGGAACAGGGAACTGCGCACGGCCTTCAACCGCGCATGGCCGCTGCTCGAAGCGGCCGACATCGTCGGAGACCTGTGGTCGGTACCCGCGTATCTGCGCAAGTGCGCTCCCTGGCTCGGATCCGACGAGGTGGCGCTGCTGCAGCGCGGGGACGCCCGTGCCTGGACGGTGTCCGACCTGCCGATCCTGGACGCGGCACGGCAGCGGATCGGCGACCCGGAGGCGTCGCGGCGCAGGCGGCGGCACAGAGCGGCGGTCGCCGCCGAACGCGAGCACATGGACAAGGTCGTCGACGCCCTGCTCGAAGCCGACGACGACGGGGAGGGCCTGGTCACGATGCTGCGCGGGAAGGACATCCAGAACACCCTGGTCGACGAGAGCGCACCGACCGGCATCGAGCCCGACCTGCTCGCCGGCCCGTTCGCGCACATCGTCGTGGACGAGGCCCAGGAACTGACCGACGCGGAGTGGCAGATGCTGCTGCTCCGGTGCCCCTCCCGGAGCTTCACCATCGTCGGCGACCGGGCCCAGGCCAGGCACGGCTTCACGGAGTCATGGCAGGAACGGCTCGAACGGGCCGGCCTCGACCGGATCGGCCTGGCCTCCCTGAGCGTCAACTACCGGACGCCGGAAGAGATCATGGCGGAAGCCGAGCCGGTCATCCGCGCGGTGCTCCCGGACGCCAACGTCCCGGCCTCGATCCGCAGCAGCGGTCTCCCCGTCGTCCACGGATCCGTCGCCGAACGGGACTCGATCCTCGGTGCCTGGCTCGCCGCGCATACCGACGGGATCGCCTGCGTCATCGGCGATCCCACGTTCCCGGAGACGCCCCGCGTCCGGTCGCTGACCCCGGAGCTGTCGAAGGGACTCGAATTCGACCTGGTCGTCCTCATCGACCCGGACACGTTCGGCGAGGGCGTCGGAGGAGCGGTCGACCGCTATGTCGCGATGACCCGGGCCACCCAGCAACTCGTCATCCTCACGAGCGGCTGAGGGCCGTCCCGGCTACTCCGCGTGTGCGGCAGCGGCCTCGGCCAGCTGGTCGAAGGTGCGGACCAGTACCGCCCGCCGTTCCTCCTTGTAGTCCTGCGAGGGTTCCAGATCGTCGATCGTCCGCTCCCAGACGGCTATGAAGTGCTTCTTCCACTTCTCCACCAGCTCCGGGCGCAGCAGGGTGTCCGAGGTGTGGCCGGCCCGGGTGAGGACGGTCAGCAGCTCCAGCTGGCACGGCACGGCCACGCCCCAGTACTCGTCGGCCTCGATCTCGACCGGATCGCCGTCCATCGCCTCGGCGACCTCCGCGACGAGCCGGTCGATGAAGGACGACACATAGTCCCTGGCCGTGTCGCTCTCGAAGTTCCCGCTGCCCCACGTGCCCATGGCTTCTCCTCCGCATGGTGGCGTCACATCACGATGGGGACATCGAAGCAGGGAGCACTGACAAAGCGGTCCGGGGAGACCTTCGCCGCGGCACGGCGAACGCTCAAGCGGTACGGGTGTGGTGGTCCAGCAGGCACGTGAGCAACCGCGTGAACTGCTCGCGCTCGGCCGGAGTCAACGGCGCGAGCAGTTCGTCGTGGAGGCCGTCCAGGACGTCGTCGAGAAGGCGGAGCTGACGGCGGCCCCGGGCGGAGATCGTGATGATGTTGCGGCGCCGGTCGGCGGGATCCGGTGCCCGCTCGACGAACCCGCGCTCGGCCAGTTCGTTGAGCACGCCGACCATGTCGCTGCGGTAGATGCCGGTACGCCGGCTCAGCAACGCCTGGCTGCCGGGCCCCAGATCCTGGAGCGAGGCGAGCACGGCGTAGTGCCACTTACGGGTGCCGACCCGGGTCAGCCCCTCGGAGATCAGCCGGTCCGACCGTACGGTCAGCTGCGACAGCAGCTGGCTCGCCCGCCGGCGCAGCCTGTCGGGCGTCTTGAGCGCGCCGTCGTCGGGCAGGTCCGCGGCCTCGGATCCGGTCATGGCGCCCATCCTACTCATTGCGTTAGTCCGACTAACGATGTAGGTTCGCTCGCGCCAAGATCGTTAGTGCAACTAACGTTGTTCGAGCGGACTCCAAGGAAGGAAGATCTTGCCCACCACGACAGTACTGATTCCCACCCCGGACGGCCGGGCCGACGCTTTCGCCGCTTTCCCCGACGGTGGCGAGCGGCACCCGGGGGTGCTGCTGTACCAGGACGCCTTCGGCCTGCGGCCCGAGTTGGAGGACAAGGCCCGCGAACTGGCCGCGCACGGCTACTACGTGCTCGTCCCCAACGTCTACTACCGGCACGGCCCGGCACCGGTGACCGAGCTTCCCGGGCACATCGGGAAGGAGATCCGGCCCGCGGTCATCGACCGGCTGATGCCCCTGATCACGGGACACACCACCGAAACGGTCCTGCGCGACGCCGACGCGTACCTCACGTTCCTCACCACCCGGCCCGAGGTCACCGCCGGACCCGTCGCCGCGATCGGCTACTGCATGGGCGGCGCCCTGGCCGTACGCACCGCGGCGGCCCACCCCGGCCGGGTCGCCGCCGTCGCCGGATTCCACCCCAGCCCCCTGGTCACCGACGCGCCCGACAGCCCGCACCACCTCTTCGGCGAACTCACCGCACAGGTCCATCTCGGGCTCGCCGAGGGCGACATGACCCCCGAGACCACCCGTGGACTCCTCCAGACCCTGGACGCCGCGGGTGTCGAGCACACCACGGAGATCTACCCCGGTACCGTCCACGGCTTCACCATGTCCGACACCGACGCCTTCAGCCCCTTGGCGGTGCGGCGCCACTGGGACCGCCTGCTCCTGCTGCTCCGCCGGACCCTGCCCGCCGTCTGATCAGGTCTGCGCCATGTCGACGAAGCGGGAGTAGTGGCCCTGGAAGGCCACGGTGATGGTGGCCGTCGGGCCGTTACGGTGCTTGGCCACGATCAGGTCCGCCTCGCCGGCCCGGGGCGACTCCTTCTCGTACGCGTCCTCGCGGTGCAGCAGGATGACCATGTCCGCGTCCTGCTCGATGGAGCCGGACTCACGCAGGTCGGAGACCATCGGCTTCTTGTCCGTACGCTGCTCCGGTCCACGGTTCAGCTGCGAGAGGGCGATGACCGGGAGCTCCAGCTCCTTGGCCAGCAGCTTGAGGTTTCGGGACATGTCCGAGACCTCCTGCTGCCGGCTCTCGGCGCGCTTCGCGCCGCCGGACTGCATCAGCTGGAGATAGTCGATGACCACGAGCTTGAGTTCGTTGCGCTGCTTGAGGCGACGGCACTTCGCGCGGATCTCCATCATGGAGAGGTTCGGCGAATCGTCGATGTACAGCGGGGCTGCCGAGACATCGGGCATCCGCCGGGCGAGCCGCGTCCAGTCCTCGTCGGTCATCGTGCCGGAGCGCATGTGGTGCAGAGCCACCCGCGCCTCCGCGGACAGCAGACGCATCGCGATCTCGTTGCGCCCCATTTCGAGCGAGAAGATCACGCTCGGCAGGTTGCTCTTGATCGAACAGGCCCGCGCGAAGTCCAGGGCCAGTGTGGACTTTCCCATGGCGGGACGCGCCGCGATGACAATCATCTGGCCGGGGTGCAGCCCGTTCGTCAGGGCGTCCAGATCCGTGAAGCCGGTCGGCACACCGGTCATCTCGCCGCTGCGCGAACCGATCGCCTCGATCTCGTCGAGCGCGCCTTCCATGATGTCGCCGAGCGGCAGATAGTCCTCGCTGGTCCGCTGCTCGGTGACGGCGTAGATCTCGGCCTGCGCGGAGTTGACGATCTCGTCGACGTCCCCGTCGGCCGCGTATCCCATCTGCGTGATCTTCGTGCCGGCCTCGACGAGCCGCCGGAGGACCGCCCGCTCGTGGACGATCTCCGCGTAGTACGAGGCGTTGGCCGCGGTCGGCACCGACTGGACCAGGGTGTGCAGATACGGGGCTCCGCCGACCTTGGTGATCTCCCCCCGCTTGACCAGTTCGGCGGCGACCGTGATCGGGTCGGCCGGCTCGCCCTTGGCGTAGAGGTCGAGGATCGCGGTGTAGACCGTCTCATGGGCCGGGCGGTAGAAGTCGTGGCCCTTGATGATCTCCACGACGTCGGCGATGGCGTCCTTGGACAGCAGCATGCCGCCGAGCACCGACTGCTCCGCGTCGAGATCCTGCGGCGGCACCCGCTCGAAGCCGGGGGAGCCACCGTCCCAGCCGTCCTCCGAGCCCCGGTCGTGCCGGTCCTCGCGCCCCTTGCGGTCTCCGCGGCGCTGACGGGAAACGGGCAGACGGTCACTGGGACCGGTGTCGGCCCAGGGGTCGTCCAAAGGCTCGGGAATGCTCACCGGGCCACCTCCTCCCGTCCGCTTCGCGGACCTAGCCATGCCACTCTTTCTTACGGCACGGCACCGACAAACAGGACGCCCGACTCCGCTTCCGGCGCGTCGAGTTCTGCGGGTTCCGAGGCCGGAACGGAGTGCGGGCGCCGGACCACGGTAGGCCGCTCCGCACCGTCAGCCAATCTGGTTATCCACAGGGCATGTGGACGACGGACCAGATGCTGTGGAGAACTCCGCCGAACCTGTGCACGGACCAGGGGACAGCACTGTGGACAAACTCATAGCCAACCGACCATCAATGCCCTGACCTGCATGTTCTCCATCCACTGACTGTGGGGGAGAAAAACTTTTGCCCTCGGCTCAAGTTCGCCGCGCACCGCGCACACATGCGCGCACAGCCAGGGCAAAAGTAAGGACTGAAATGGCATTGCATCTCTTACCTGTGGAAGATTAGATTAACCCCCATGACCCAGGCCTCCGCGACCCCGCCGTCCAGCCGCAGAAGGCATGACCGCGAGATCATCGCACTCGCCGTCCCCGCCTTCGGCGCACTCGTCGCCGAGCCCCTGTTCGTGATGGTCGACAGCGCCATCGTCGGCCATCTCGGCACCCCTCAGCTGGCCGGTCTCGGCGTCGCCGCCGCACTGCTGATGACCGCTGTGAGCGTCTTCGTCTTCCTCGCGTACGCCACCACCGCCGCCGTCGCGCGCCGGGTCGGCGCGGGTGACCTGCCGTCCGCGATCCGCCAGGGCATGGACGGCATCTGGCTCGCACTGCTGCTCGGCGCTGTCGTGGTGGCACTCGCCCTCCCCTCCGCGCCCTGGCTCGTCGAGGTCTTCGGCGCATCCGACACCGCGGCCCCGTACGCCACCACGTATCTGCGGATCTCCAGCCTCGGCATCCCCGCCATGCTGGTGGTGCTCGCCGCGACGGGTGTTCTGCGCGGTCTCCAGGACACGCGCACTCCCCTCTACGTCGCCATCGGCGGTTTCGCGGCCAATGGCGCGCTCAACGCGGCCCTCGTCTACGGCGCCGGCCTCGGCATCGCCGGATCCGCCTGGGGCACCGTGATCGCCCAGGTCGGTATGGCCATCGCCTATCTGATCGTGGTGGTGCGGGGAGCACGCCGGCATGGAGCCTCCCTGCGCCCCGATGCCACCGGGATCAGAGCCAGTGCCCAAGCGGGCGTCCCCCTGCTGGTCCGTACGCTGTCGCTGCGCGCCGTCCTGATGATCGCCACCGCTGTCGCCGCCCGCCTCGGGGACACGGACATCGCCGCGCACCAGATCATCCTGTCGCTCTGGAGCCTCACCGCCTTCGCCCTCGACGCGATCGCCATCGCGGGACAGGCCATCATCGGCCGCTATCTCGGGGCGAACGACGCCAAGGGCGCACGTGAGGCCTGCCGCCGCATGGTCGAGTGGGGGATCGGCTGCGGAGTGGTGCTCGGCGTACTGATCATTCTTGCCCGGCCCCTGTTCATCCCGCTGTTCACCAGTGACCCGTCCGTCAAGGACACCCTGCTCCCGGTACTGCTGGTCATAGCGATCTCCCAGCCGATCGCAGGTGTGGTCTTCGTCCTGGACGGCGTACTGATGGGAGCGGGAGACGGGCGCTATCTCGCCTGGGCCATGCTGATCACCCTGGCCGTCTTCGCCCCGGTGGCCCTGCTCGTCCCCACCCTCGGCGGTGGCCTCACGGCACTCTGGTGGGCCATGACCCTGATGATGGCGGTCCGGCTGGTGACGCTGTGGCTGCGCACCCGGTCGGGCCGCTGGATCGTCACCGGCGCCACACGCTGACCCAGACACACCCAGGGTGACCCAGCCACACCCACACGCTGCCCCAGCCACACTGAACCGAGCCGGCTCCACCCGCCGCCTTCGCCGTTTCACGTGAAACCGCGACCACGGCCACCGTTGTTTCACGTGAAACGACGAAGGGCCGCACCCACTGGGTGCGGCCCTTCACCTTGCTCTGCTGAGCTCTGCCCTTAGGCAGCAACGACCTCGATGCCGAGCTTCGCTGCGACCTCGGGGTGCAGACGCACGGACACCTGGTGTCCGCCGAGCGTCTTGATCGGCGAGCCGAGCTCGACGCGACGCTTGTCGACGTCGGGGCCACCGGCAGCCTTGATCGCCGAGGCGACGTCGGCCGGGGTGACGGAGCCGAAGAGACGGCCGGCGTCGCCGGAGCGAACAGCCAGACGGACCTTCACGGCCTCGAGCTTGGCCTTGATCTCGTTGGCCTGCTCGATCGTCGCGATCTCGTGGATCTTGCGGGCGCGGCGGATCTGCGCCACGTCCTTCTCGCCACCCTTGGTCCAGCGGATGGCGAAGCCACGCGGAACCAGGTAGTTACGGGCGTACCCGTCCTTGACGTCGACGACGTCGCCGGCGGCACCGAGGCCGGAGACCTCGTGGGTGAGGATGATCTTCATGCTCTTGTCACCCTTCCCTTATCGCGCGGTGGACGTGTAGGGCAGCAGCGCCATCTCACGGCTGTTCTTGACTGCCGTGGCGACGTCACGCTGGTGCTGCGTGCAGTTGCCGGTGACGCGGCGGGCACGGATCTTGCCACGGTCGGAAATGAACTTCCGCAGCATGTTCGTGTCCTTGTAGTCCACGTACTGGGTCTTGTCCTTGCAGAATGCGCAGACCTTCTTCTTAGGCTTGCGCACAGGCGGCTTCGCCATGGTGTTTCTCCTGTGTGATCAAGAAGTGGGGGTACGAGCTGCCCTAGAAGGGCGGCTCGTCCGAGTAGCCGCCGCCAGAGCCGCCGGAACCGCCGGAGCTTCCGCCCCAGCCGCCTCCGCCGCCCTGCTGGCCCCCGCCCTGCTGGCCGCCTGCCGGCGCGCCGGTGGCCCACGGGTCGTCGGCGGGAGCACCGCCACCACCCTGCTGGCCACCGCCACCGGGACCGCCGCCCCAGTTGCCGCCGCCCTGCTGGCCGCCGCCGTATCCACCCTGGCCGCCCTGGCCACCGCGACCCGTGGTCTTGGTGACCTTGGCCGTGGCGTTCTTGAGGCTGGGGCCGACTTCCTCGACGTCCAGCTCGTAGACCGTGCGCTTGACGCCCTCACGGTCCTCGTAGGACCGCTGCTTCAGCCGGCCCTGCACGACAACGCGCATGCCTCGCTGGAGCGACTCCGCGACGTTCTCCGCCGCCTGACGCCAGACCGAGCAGGTGAGGAACAGGCCTTCGCCGTCCTTCCACTCATTGGTCTGCCGGTCGAAGATGCGGGGAGTGGACGCGACACGGAACTTCGCGACCGCCGCACCGGACGGGGTGAAGCGCAGCTCGGGGTCGTCGACGAGATTGCCGACGACCGTGATGACGGTCTCGCCTGCCATGGGTGAACCTCTCGGCGGGGATTGCTTCTGGCTGCTTGCTGCTACTCGAACCCGATGACCACTGAGCTAGATGCTCAGTGGGTCTCGGGACGGAGGACCTTGGTCCGGAGGACCGACTCGTTCAGGCTCATCTGGCGGTCGAGCTCCTTGACGATCGCAGGCTCGGCCTGCAGATCGATGACCGAGTAGATGCCCTCGGGCTTCTTCTTGATCTCGTAAGCGAGCCGACGACGGCCCCAGGTGTCGACCTTCTCAACCTTTCCGTTGCCCTCACGGACGACGGAGAGGAAGTTCTCGATCAGCGGGGAGACTGCTCGCTCCTCGAGATCGGGGTCGAGGATGACCATCACCTCGTAGTGACGCATGTGGAACCCACCTCCTTTGGACTCAGCGGCCACGGTCGTTCCGTGGCAGGAGGGTCGTGATGCGTAAGCAACAGTGTCTCCGAGTAAAACAGCCGCCACTGACAAATCCGCTCCGTGAAGAGGGACTCGCTCTGTGCTGGCCTGGGCAGACACCGGTGCAGACCGTACAGAGTACCCGTAGACCGGCTTCCGGTTGAAATCCGGTGCCCGAAGGACGCAATCTGTACACATCGGATGTGAGCGGCGCTACAGTGCGCCGCCTTCCGGCCAGGAGGTACTCCATGGCACAGGCAATGCGACCCCGTCCCCCCGTCTCCCTCTTCGCCACGGACGGCAAGGCCCATCCGCTGCAGGACGGCCTGATGGCGGTGACCCTGGTCCTCGGCGCTCTCGCGTTCGTGACGGCGATGTTCCACAACCTGCACCTGATCAGCTCGTGGGCCGGTCTGATCGGCATCCTCACGGGCGCCTACGGGCAGTACATATCGGTGACCACCCGCGAGAGGTTCCCGCTCATCCTCGGCCTCGGAGCGTCCGCCATCGGATTCTTCCTGGGGATGGCCCACGGAGGCCTCTTCGGCGGTGTGATCGGCTGACCGCCCGTCCGCCCGCGGCCGGGCCCCGGCCCCAGGGGGCGGGGCCCGGTCCGGGCGGGGCCAGGCCGGGCGCTCCTCGGTCACAGTAGGCTTCGGCGCGAGAGCCGGAGCCCCTGACCGATGGGGACACACCTGCCGAGGAGCGCCCCGCATGAGCCTGACCCTGAGGACCATCAGCCGAGAGCAGCATCTGGCGTACATCCAGAGCCTGCCCTCGGCCAGTCACTGCCAGGTCCCGGCGTGGGCTGATGTGAAGACCGAATGGCGCTCGGAGAACCTGGGCTGGTTCGACCGCAACGGCGACATGGTGGGCGCGGGTCTCGTCCTCTACCGCCAGCTGCCCAAGATCAAGCGCTACCTCGCGTACCTCCCCGAGGGCCCGGTCATCAACTGGTACGCGCCCAACCTGGACGACTGGCTCCGGCCGATGCTCGCCCACCTCAAGCAGCAGGGCGCGTTCTCGGTGAAGATGGGCCCGCCGGTGGTCATCCGGCGCTGGGACTCGGCGGCCATCAAGTCCGGTATCCAGGACCCCGAGGTGAAGCGTCTGCGTGACGTCGAGGCCACGTTCATCGAGCCGCGTGCCTTCGAGGTGTCGGACCGGCTGCGCAAGATGGGCTGGCAGCAGGGCGAGGACGGCGGCGCCGGGTTCGGTGACGTACAGCCCCGTTACGTCTTCCAGGTGCCGCTGGCCAACCGTTCCCTCGAAGACGTCCTCAAGGGCTTCAACCAGCTCTGGCGACGCAACATCAAGAAGGCCGACAAGGCGGGCGTCGAGGTCGTCCAGGGCGGCTACGAGGACCTCGCCGAGTGGCAGCGGCTGTACGAGATCACGGCCGTGCGCGACCACTTCCGGCCGCGCCCGCTCTCGTACTTCCAGCGCATGTGGACGGTCCTCAACTCCGAGGACCCCAACCGCATGCGGCTGTACTTCGCCCGGCACAACGGCGTGAACCTCTCCGCGGCCACGATGCTCGTCGTCGGCGGCCACGTCTGGTACTCCTACGGCGCCTCCGACAACATCGGGCGTGAGGTCAGGCCCTCGAACGCGATGCAGTGGCGGATGCTGCGCGACTCGTACGCGATGGGCGCGACCGTCTACGACCTGCGCGGCATCAGCGACTCGCTCGACGAGACCGACCACCTCTTCGGCCTGATCCAGTTCAAGGTCGGCACCGGCGGCGAGGCCGTCGAGTACGTCGGCGAATGGGACTTCCCGCTCAACAAGCTGCTGCACAAGGCGCTCGACATGTATATGTCGCGCCGCTGATCCCAGTGACATCGGTGACGAAACCGGTGTCATTCGTTTCAATGGACAGGCCGGCCGACGCGATCCCGTCGGCGGACATTCCAGCAACCTCCGTACACCTCCGACTCCACCGCAGCCACCAGAAAGGTTCCGGGCCGGCCATGGCGCTCTCCCTCTACGTCGACACCGCGCGCTGGCGGGCGCACCAGAAGTCCGTGATCGACCAGTTCCCCGGCCTCGTACCCGTCTGCAAGGGCAACGGTTACGGCTTCGGCCACGAGCGGCTCGCCGACGAGGCCATCCGCTTCGGCTCCGACACCCTCGCGGTCGGCACGACCTACGAAGCGGCCCGGATCAAGGACTGGTTCAGCGGCGATCTGCTCGTCCTGACCCCCTTCCGGCGGGGCGAGGAGCCGGTGCCGCTCCCCGACCGCGTCATCCGGTCCGTCTCCTCCGTCGACGGCGTGCACGCGCTGGTCGGCGCCCGGGTGGTCATCGAGTGCATGAGCTCGATGAAGCGCCACGGTGTGAAGGAGGAGGAGCTGGGGCTGCTGCACGCCGCGATAGAGGACGTACGGCTCGAAGGCTTCGCCATCCACCTGCCGCTGGACCGCACCGACGGCTCCGACGCCGTCGAGGAGGTCATCGGCTGGATGGACCGGCTGCGCGCGGCCAGGCTGCCGCTGCACACCATGTTCGTCAGCCATCTGCGCGCCGAGGAACTGGCACGGCTCCAGCAGCAGTTCCCGCAGACCCGCTTCCGCGCCCGTATCGGCACCCGGCTCTGGCTCGGCGACCACGACGCGACGGAGTACCGGGGTGCCGTCCTGGACGTCACGGCCGTCGCCAAGGGGGACCGGTTCGGCTACCGCCAGCAGAAGGTGGCCTCGGACGGCTGGCTGGTCGTCGTCGCCGGAGGGACGTCCCACGGCGTCGGCCTGGAGGCCCCCAAGGCACTGCACGGGGTGATGCCGCGCGCCAAGGGCGTGGCCCGCGCCGGTCTGGCGACGGTCAACCGCAATCTGTCGCCGTTCGTCTGGGCCGGCAAGCAGCGCTGGTTCGCCGAGCCGCCGCACATGCAGGTGTCGATCCTGTTCGTCCCCTCGGACGCCCAGGAGCCGAAGGTCGGCGACGAGCTGGTGGCCCACCTGCGCCACACGACCACCCAGTTCGACCGCCTCGTGGACCGCTGACCCGGCCCGTACCGCGCGACCTGCGGCCGGGCACCCCGGCCGCAGGTCAGTCGGCGGCGGTCCGGCCGCTCGCCGTGCCCCACTCCACCCGCGGCCCCTCGACCGCGGACGCCGCGTGCCGGGACGGATGCACCGCCGGCCCCAGGACGAACGCGTCCGGCGCCCCGTCGAGGACCCCGCCCGAGGGATCGTCCGACCCGTCGCTCCGTACCCCGTCCCGCTCGGGCAGCAGGATGTCCCGTACGACCACGGCACAGAGGTACAGCGTTCCCAGCAGGTGCAGGACGATCGCGAGCTGATAGCCGTCCTGCGGCAGCCCCTGGTGCTTGTCGCCACTGGTCGTGTACGCGAGGTACAGCCAGATCCCCATGAAGTACATGACCTCGCAGGCCTGCCAGACGAGGAAGTCGCGCCAGCGCGGCCTGGCCAGCACCGCCAGCGGGATCAGCCAGAGCACGTACTGCGGCGAGTAGACCTTGTTCGTCAGGACGAACGCGGCCACCACCAGGAACGCGAGCTGGGCGAACCGGGGCCTGCGCGGGGCCATCAGCGCCAGTCCGGCGATCCCCGCGCAGCACACGGCCATCAGCAGCACCGACGCCGTGTTCACCGTGCTGACGTCGATGGTCTTCCCCGTGCGCTGCGTGATGATCAGCCAGAACGAGCCGAAGTCGATCGGCCGTTCCTGGCTGAAGGTGTAGAACTTCTTCCACCCCTCGGGGGCGAACAGCATCACCGGCAGGTTGACCGCCAGCCAGGCCGCCGCCGCGCCGATGGCCGCCTGCCCGAACTCCCGCCATCTGCCCGCCCGCCAGCACAGCACGAGGAGCGGGCCGAGCAGCAGGACGGGATAGAGCTTGGCGGCCGTCGCCAGGCCGATGAGGACGCCGAAAGCGATCACCCGCCCCCGGGACCACATGAGCATCGCCGCGGCCGTCAGAGCGACGGCCAGCAGGTCCCAGTTGATCGTCGCGGTGAGCGCGAACGCGGGGGCGAGCGCGACCAGCAGTCCGTCCCAGGGGCGCCGCCGGTGCGTACGGGAGGTGCACACCGCGATGACCACGGCGCAGATCATCAGCATGCCCGCGTTGACCATCCAGAACATCTGCTCGCGCTGCTGGAGCGGGTCGCTGTCCGGTGTCAGCGTCAGCCACCCGGCGACCTGCATGAACAACCCGGTCAGAACGGGGTATTCGAGGTACTGCATGTCACCGCCGATCTCGTCGAAGTACGGCACGAGACCGTCGGCGAATCCGCGCCCCAGGAAGAGATGCGGGATGTCGGAGTAGCAGGCGTGCGTGTACTGCGAGGTGGCGCCCTTGAACCAGGCCCACTCGTAGCAGGGGATCTTCTGCACCATGCCGAGCGCGAACATCCCGATCGCCACCAGAGCGATGACCCGCACGGGCGTCAGCGGACCGTCGCCGAGCCGTGCCCAGCGGCCCACCCGCCCGCCGATCAGCTCGCTGCCCGCTGCGGCGACCTCGTCCTGGCGCGTGGGCCGTACGACGGGCCGCTCCTGGTGCACGCTCGTGTCTTCTGCGCTTGGCATGCCGCACATCCTGCCGTACGGGGCTGTGGGCGGGGCGTGGCCGGGCCGGGGACACGGCGAGGGCCGCCGCACCGGGTGTGGTGCGGCGGCCCTCGTCGGCCCGTGGAGTCCGGGGTGGTGGGGTTCCGGGCGGGCTGCCCGGTGGAGTGGCTAGCCCCCGCCGCCCCAGAGAGTTCCGGTGTTGCCGTTTCCGCCGTTCCCGTTCCCGCCGCTCCCGTCGGCACCGTCCGTGGTGCCCTGGTTGGCTCCGGAGTTGGCGGCTCCGTCGGTGGCTCCCGTGTCGGAGCCGCCGTCGGCACCGGCGTTGTTCCCACCGCCGTCCGCACCGGTGTTGGCACCGCCGCCGTTGTTGTTGCACTGCCAGTCGAGCGGGTTACAGGTGTTGGTCGGTGTGGGCGACGCCGTGGAGGGGTCGGGCGACGGCGTCGGGGGTGCCTCGCTGGAGGGGGTGTCCGAGGGGGTCGGGCTGGGCGTCGGGGTCGGGCTGACCGCACCACCGCCGTACAGCGTGTCACCCAGGGGCTGCGGTTCGGGGAAGCGCACGACCTTCTTCCCCTTCATCGCACCGGCCATGTAGTCGTGCCAGATCGACGCGGGGAACGAGGCACCGTGGATCTTCTTCTCGCCACCCGTGCCGAACATCTTCAGGAACTCGCGGTCCTTGTTCTTCTCGTCGTCGTCCAGCCGGAACATGCTGATCGCGGTCGAGATCTGCGGGGTGTAGCCGACGAACCAGGCCGACTTGTTGCCGTCCGTCGTACCGGTCTTGCCCGCGACATCACGGCCGGGGAGCTGGGCGGGCGTACCCGTTCCGTTCTCCACGACGTTCTTCAGGACGTCCGTGACGTTGTCCGCAATGACGGGGTCGAAGGCACGCTTGGGCTTCTTCTGGTGCCGGTAGATGACGTTGCCCTTCTTCTTCACCTCGGTCACCGAGAACGGTTCGTTCTGCTGACCACTGGTGGCGAAGGTGGCGTAGGCGCTGGCCATCCGGATGGCGCTGGGCGAGGACGTACCGATGGAGAACGACGGAACGGTCGCGTTCGCCATGTAGTCGTCGTCACGCAGTCCCGCGGCGACGGCGACGTCCTTCACCTTGTCCGTCCCGACATCCATGCCGAGCTGCACATAGGGGGAGTTCGCCGACTCCTGCATGGCGTACCGCAGGTCGATGTCGCCGTAGTCGTGGTTGCCGTCGTTGGTCTGGAGCCAGCTGTTGTCGTTCTCGTCCTTCCAGACCTCGCCGTTGTAGTTCTTGATCTCCAGCTTGTCGTCACCGTTGTAGACGCTCTTCGGCGACACCAGGGTGCGCTCCGAATCGCCCTGGTCGGCCCCCAGCGACGGGTCGCGCTTGCCGTACTGCATGGCCGCGGCCAGCACGAACGGCTTGAAGGTCGAGCCGACCTGCGCACCGGTCGGGTTGGCGTTGTTGGTGTAGTGCTCGGTGGCGTCCTGACCGCCGTACGTGGCGAGCATGGCGCCGGTCTTCGCGTCGATCGACGCCCCGCCGAACTCCACATGGGTGTCGGTCCCGGGGCGCTTCTCCGGGTCGATCTTGGCCTTGTAGACCTTCTCCACCGCGTCGCTGAGGGCCTTGACCTTGCCCTTCTCGAAGGTCGTGTGGATCTCGTAGCCGCCCAGGGCGAGGTCGTCGGCGTCGACCTTCGGGTTGCTGTTGTTGATGAAGTAATTCTTGGCGAGGTCCACGAGGTAGCCGGTCTGACCGCCCAGCTGGGCGTTCTTCTTCGGCTTCAGCGGCATCGGGAACTCGGTGTACTTGTCGCGATCCTGCTGCGACATCCGCTTGTCCTTGACCTGCTCGTTGAGGATCCACTCCCAGCGTTCCTTCGCACGCTTGGTGTTCGCCTTCGCGGAGGTCTTCTCCTTGCCGACCTCAGGGGCACCGGCCGGGTCGTAGTAGCTCGCGCCCTTGAGGAGGGTCGCCAGGAAGGCGCACTCGCTCGGGTTGAGCTTGGAGGCGTCCTTGCCGTAGTACGTACGGGCCGCCGCCTGGAGACCCGATGCGCCACGCCCGTAGTAGGAGACGTTGAGGTACCCGGCCATCACGTCTTCCTTGTTGGCCGTACCACCGACCTTGAGCGTGATGAACAGTTCCTTGACCTTGCGGCTCAGCGTCTGTTCCTGGCTCAGCATCGAGTTCTTCACATACTGCTGTGTGATCGTCGAACCGCCCTGGGTATCACCGCCCTTGGCCATGTTGAACACGGCGCGGGCGATGCCCATCGGGTCGATGCCCCGGTCGTCGTCGAACGTCTTGTTCTCGGCCGAGATGACGGCGTTCCGCATGGCCTCGGGGATCTGCCCGTAGCTGATCACCTGGCGGTTGACCTCACCTCCGGTCGCCACCATCTGCGTACCGTCGGCCCAGTAGTAGACGTTGTTCTGCGCCCTGGCCGCGTCGTTGACCTTCGGGGGGACGACCAGCGCGTACGCGATCCCGGCCGCGCCCATCAGGAGCCCGAGGAAGCTCAGGCAGACGCCGGAGACCAGCTTCCACGACGGCACCCAGCGACGGAAGCCGTCCTTCCCGTGGCGCGGGTAGTCGATGACACGCTTCTTGCCGGGGCGGCTGTCACCGCGTCCCCGGCCGCGCGGGCCCTCGTGCCCGCCCCCTCCGCCACCGCGTCGTCGGCCGCCTCCGCCGGCCCCATGGCCTGCGGAGTCCGCCTCTTCGCCGCCCCGCCGCCGGCCACCGCGCTGTGCGGCACGACGGGCCTCGGCGCGGCCCCCGTACGGGCGCTCCTCGCCATGGGGTCCGGAAGGTGACTCAGTTGTTGCTCTGCGTGACGGTGCCGCGCGGCGTCCTGTTGACTGCTGGGCGGCTCGTCTGGCCGCTGCACGCCCGCCACCTTGCGGCTCAGGCGTTTTGCGACGGTGCTCGCTCATCGAACGACTACTCCTCGGGCAGGCGAGAGCGCCTGGAAGCGGCAGTTGAGATCCGGTCCCCCCGAATTACGGACAAGCCCTGCGGAAGGCTCCCCCGCAGCGCATCCGCCAGTCCGCGATGACTGACGCCCGGTGGCGTCACTCGGTTCCCGGTGGTCTGCATGCCGCACAGACTACGCACGGTCAAAACCCACCTAGGGCCGAAGTTCACCCCAAATAACGCAAGTCGCTTCCTACGAATTGGTGATGTGACGCCGTTCACGAAGGCTCCCCTTGTCGAACCGTGCTGACCGATCTATCGTGCTGATGTATCGAGTCGATACATCAGCGCGGCATAAGTTCGCCGTAAGAGCTCCGCGGGAGCACCCGGAGAAGGGAGGAGGCGAAGGTGAGCAGACGCTCCGGCATCCTTGAATTCGCCGTCCTCGGCCTGCTCCGCGAGTCCCCGATGCACGGCTACGAGCTGCGCAAACGCCTCAACACCTCGTTGGGGATCTTCCGCGCGTTCAGCTACGGCACGCTCTATCCCTGCCTCAAGACGCTGGTCGCCAACGGCTGGTTGATCGAGGAACCGGGAAGTGCCCCGGCAGACCTTCCGCCGGCCGCCGGCCGGGCCGCGGCTCCCGCCTCGTCACTCGCGGGGCGCCGGGCCAAGATCGTCTACCGGCTGACGGCAGAAGGTAAGGAGCGCTTCGAGGAGCTGCTCTCGCACACCGGACCGGATGCCTGGGAGGACGAGCACTTCGCGGCACGCTTCGCCTTCTTCGGTCAGACGGAACGTGAAGTGCGGATGCGCGTGCTGGAAGGCCGGCGCAGCAGGCTGGAGGAGCGTCTGGAGAAGATGCGCGCCTCCCTCGCCCGGACCCGTGAACGACTCGACGACTACACACTTGAGCTGCAGCGGCACGGCATGGAGTCCGTGGAGCGCGAAGTGCGCTGGCTGAACGAGCTCATCGAGAGCGAGCGGTCGGGACGGGATCAGCGACGATCCTCGCCCGAGGGCTCCGCTCAGCAGGACACATCAGGAGAGACGGGCGGCCTGCCCCGGCACCGGGGTAACACCCCGCCGGATCCGTCCGACGACACCGCCAAGTGAAGTCCCCGCAGTTCCGCAGGACTTCATCCTTCATCGGTCATACCGAGAACACACAGGGAGCAACCGGAATGGGTTCGGTTCGCGTAGCCATCGTAGGCGTGGGCAACTGCGCCGCCTCGCTGGTGCAGGGCGTCGAGTACTACAAGGACGCAGATCCGGCCGGCAAGGTGCCCGGTCTGATGCACGTCCAGTTCGGCGAATACCACGTCAGCGACGTCGAGTTCGTCGCCGCCTTCGACGTCGACGCGAAGAAGGTCGGCCTCGACCTCGCGGACGCCATCGGCGCCAGCGAGAACAACACCATCAAGATCGCTGACGTGCCGAACACGGGCGTGACCGTTCAGCGCGGTCACACCCACGACGGTCTCGGCAAGTACTACCGCGAGACGATCGAGGAGTCCACCGAGGCGCCGGTCGACATCGTCCAGATCCTCAAGGACAAGCAGGTCGACGTCCTCGTCTGCTACCTGCCCGTCGGTTCCGAGGTCGCTGCGAAGTTCTACGCGCAGTGCGCCATCGACGCCAAGGTCGCGTTCGTCAACGCTCTCCCGGTCTTCATCGCCGGCACCAAGGAGTGGGCGGACAAGTTCACCGAGGCCGGTGTCCCGATCGTCGGCGACGACATCAAGTCCCAGGTCGGCGCCACCATCACGCACCGCGTGATGGCGAAGCTCTTCGAGGACCGGGGTGTCATCCTGGACCGCACGATGCAGCTGAACGTCGGCGGCAACATGGACTTCAAGAACATGCTTGAGCGTGAGCGCCTGGAGTCCAAGAAGATCTCCAAGACGCAGGCCGTCACCTCGCAGATCCGTGACCGTGAGCTCGGTGCGGACAACGTCCACATCGGCCCCTCGGACTACGTGGCCTGGCTGGACGACCGCAAGTGGGCGTACGTGCGCCTTGAGGGCCGCGCCTTCGGCGATGTTCCGCTGAACCTTGAGTACAAGCTCGAGGTGTGGGACTCCCCGAACTCCGCCGGTGTCATCATCGACGCCGTGCGTGCGGCGAAGATCGCCAAGGACCGCGGCATCGGTGGCCCGATCCTCTCCGCGTCCTCGTACTTCATGAAGTCCCCGCCGGTCCAGTACTTCGACGACGAGGCTCGCGAGAACGTCGAGAAGTTCATCAGCGGCGACATCGAGCGCTGAATCGGCCGGCACGGCTGACAGCCTCACCAGGGCGATGAGCGGCAACGCTCCTCCCCTTGCCGTACGTCGGGGGTCCCCGGGCAATCCGCCCGGGGACCCCCGACGTGTGTGACGCTTGCTCACATGCCTGTCGCGCGTGATCTGCGCATACTCCTGCGCCTTCGGAACTTCCGTCGCCTCCTCGCCGTGCGGCTCCTCTCCCAGTCGGCGGACGGCGTCTATCAGGTCGCCCTCGCCGCACATGTCGTCTTCTCCCCGGAGAAACAGGCCTCGGCCGCTGCGATCGCCTCGGCGATGGCTGTGCTCCTCCTCCCGTACTCCCTGGTCGGCCCGTTCGCCGGTGTGCTGCTGGACCGCTGGCCACGCCGTCAGGTCTTCCTGTACGGGAACCTGCTGCGCGCGGGCCTCGCCTGCTGCACGGCTCTGCTGATCCTCGGCTCGGTACCGGACTGGCTCTTCTACGCCTCGGCCCTCTGCGTCACCGCGGTCAACCGCTTCGTGCTGGCCGGCCTCTCCGCCGCCCTGCCCCGTGTGGTCGACGCCGACCGCCTCGTCATGGCCAACTCCCTCTCCCCGACCGCCGGTACGCTCGCGGCCACCGCGGGTGGCGGCCTCGCCTTCGTCGTACGCCTGCTGGCGGACGAGTCCGATGCCGCGGTGGTCACCCTGGGCGCGCTGCTCTATCTCCTGTCGGCACTGGCCTCGCTGAGCCTGCCCCGAAAGCTCCTGGGGCCCGACCGCGACGGGGATCCCCTGCGGCTGCGGGCGGCACTGGCCGTCACGGCCCGCGGTCTCGCCGCCGGACTGCGCCATCTGGCGGAAGGGAAGGACGCGGCCCGCGCACTGGCCGCCATGACCGCGATCCGCTTCTGCTACGGCGCCCTCACCGTGATGGTGCTGATGCTGTGCCGCTACGCGTGGTCGGACAACGAGTCCGACGGGCTCGCGCTGCTCGGCCTGGCGGTGGGGATCTCGGGCGCGGGCTTCTTCGTCGCCGCCGTTCTGACCCCCTGGGCGGTGGGGCGCCTCGGGCGGTACGGCTGGATGATCGCGTGCGCCGGGACAGCGGCCGTCCTGGAACCCGCGCTGGGACTGACCTTCGCTCCGGTGCCGATGCTGGTCGCCGCGTTCATCCTCGGAGTCGTGACGCAGGGCTCCAAGATCGCGACGGACACGGTGGTGCAGACCTCGGTGGACGACGCCTTCCGCGGCCGGGTCTTCTCGCTCTACGACGTGCTGTTCAACGTCGCGTTCGTGGGGGCTGCCGCCGCGTCGGCCCTGATGCTGCCCCCGGACGGCAGGTCGGTCACCGTGGTGGCGGGAGTGGCCGTGCTCTACGCGGCCGTCTCGGTGGCGCTGTTCCGGTGGCGGCGCACGAGCGGCAGGCCATAGCGGGACGGGCCGAGCACGGCCGGAAACGGGAGGGCCACGCGCGAGCCGGAGACGGCCGGGCGCGCGGGACACCGTGCGGACATGCCGAGGGGGCACTGTTTCACGTGAAACAGTGCCCCCTCGCCCGACGGTCCGCCGGTCATGTTTCACGTGAAACATGACCGGCGGACCGCTCAGCTCTGCGTGGCCCACCACTCCTTGAGCGCCGCCACCGCTGCCTCGTGCTCCATGGGCCCGTTCTCCAGTCGCAGCTCCAGCAGGAACGCGTAGGCCTTGCCGATCACCGGCCCGGGGCCGACGTCCAGCACCCGCATGATCTCGTTGCCGTCCAGATCCGGGCGGATGGAGTCCAGCTCCTCCTGCTCCTGCAGCAGCGCGATGCGCTCCTCCAGCCCGTCATAGGTCCGCGAGAGAGCATTCGCCTTGCGCTTGTTCCGTGTGGTGCAGTCCGACCGGGTCAGCTTGTGGAGCCGGTCCAGCAGCGGTCCGGCATCACGCACGTATCTGCGCACCGCCGAGTCGGTCCATTCGCCGTCACCGTAGCCGTGGAACCGCAGATGCAGTTCCACCAGCTTCGAGATGTCCTTGACCATGTCATTGGAGTACTTGAGCTCGGTCAGCCGCTTCTTGGTCATCTTGGCGCCCACCACTTCGTGATGGTGGAAGGAGACACGGCCGTCGCTCTCGAAGCGTCGCGTCCTCGGCTTGCCGATGTCATGAAGCAGCGCGGCGAGCCGGAGGACGAGGTCGGGGCCGTCCTCCTCCAGGTCGATGGCCTGCTCCAGGACGGTCAGGGAGTGCTCGTAGACATCCTTGTGACGGTGATGCTCGTCACTTTCCAGTCGCAGCGCGGGAAGCTCCGGCAGCACCCGGTCCGCCAGGCCCGTGTCCACCAGCAGCCCCAGCCCCTTGCGGGGATGCGCGGAGAGAAGCAGCTTGTTGAGTTCCTCACGGACCCGCTCGGCGGAGACGATCTCGATGCGTCCGGCCATTTCGGTCATGGCCGTCACGACCTCGGGCGCGACCTCGAAGTCCAGCTGCGCGGCGAACCGCGCGGCCCGCAGCATGCGCAGCGGGTCGTCGGAGAAGGACTCCTCGGGCGTACCCGGAGTACGCAGCACCCGTTCCGAGAGATCCCTGAGGCCGCCGTGCGGGTCGATGAACTCCTTCCGCGGCAGAGCCACCGCCATCGCGTTCACCGTGAAGTCCCGGCGTACGAGATCTTCCTCGATGGAGTCGCCGTAGGAGACCTCCGGCTTGCGCGAGGTCCTGTCGTACGCCTCCGACCGGTAGGTGGTGACCTCGATCTGGTAGCCGTCCTTCTGGGAGCCGACGGTGCCGAAGGCGATCCCGACCTCCCACACCGAGTCGGCCCACGGACGCACGATCCTGAGCACGTCCTCGGGGCGGGCATCGGTCGTGAAGTCCAGGTCGTTCCCGAGCCTGCCGAGCAGCGCGTCACGGACCGAGCCGCCCACCAGGGCGAGGCTGAATCCGGCCTCCTCGAATCGGCGGGCGAGGTCGTCGGCGACCGGGGACACCCGCAGCAGCTCACTCACTGCGCGGTGCTGCACCTGACTCAGGGCACTGGCGTTGTCTTCGTTGGCGTTCGGCACAACAGAAAAGGTTACGTGCATGGACCGGCCCGAGCGTCATCGTTTACCGGGACCCTGCAAGACTCTCCCGATCATGTCGCACGGTCCCCAGCACTTCGCCCCCGCGCACATCGTTACCATGCGGGGACGCAGAACCGACAACGATCGACAGCAGCTGACGACGACGAGGGACGGGTAGGCGCGTGGCCGAGGCGGCAGACTTTCAGGGGATCAGTCCCTCTCCTGCCCGCCGGTGGCTGCGGCGCACCGCCGCCGCGGCGCTCGGAGCACCGTTGCTGGCCGCTCTGCTGACCGGCCCGGCCGCGCAGGCCGCTGAACCCGGCAAGGCTCCCACCGGTTCCCGTACGGTCGACGTGTCCCTGAACACCCTCTCCCCGAACGTACCGGTGGAGGGCGACACCCTGACCATTTCCGGCACCCTGACCAACAAGGGCAAGCAAACGGTCACCGACGGCGAGGTCGGCCTGCGGGTGGGCCCCCGGCTGTCCAGCAGGGGCGAGATCGACGACGCGGCCAAGCGCACCGGTTACGTTCCCGGGGCCGACCCGGTGGAGATCGGCGGCAAGTACACGCTGAAGGTCCCCAAGCTGCGCAGCGGCATCAGCCAGGACTTCACCCTCACTGTTCCCGTCGACAAGCTCGGGCTGGACGACGAGGGTGTCTATCAGCTCGGTGTCTCGCTCTCGGGCCGGACATCCGGCAGCGGGTACGGGCAGGTCCTCGGCATCGAGCGTTCCTTCCTGCCCTGGCAGCCCGAGGACACCGACAGCAAGACCGGAATGACGTTCCTCTGGCCGCTGATCACTTCCCCGCATGTGACGGCGGAGACGGGCTCGGACGAACAGCAGACACCGGTGTTCGCGAACGACGACCTCGCCGAGGAACTGGCCCCCGGCGGGCGGCTCGAACAGATGGTGTCGCTGGGCAGCCAGCTGCCGGTGACCTGGGTCATCGACCCCGACCTGCTGGCCGGCGTCGATGCGATGACCAAGAACTACCAGGTCAAGGTCGGTGACTCCACGGTCGCGGGGAAGAACCAGGACATCGCCAAGCAGTGGCTCACCTCGCTGGAAGCCGCGGTGGCGGACGACAAGGTGATCGCCCTGCCGTTCGCCGACCCCGATCTGGCGTCCATCGCCCACCGCGGCAAGAGCGTCTCCGGCACCCTGAGCCATTTGCAGACCGCCTCCGAGGTGGCCGCGAAGACGGTGGAGACCGTCCTGCATGTGAAGCCGTCCACGGACTTCGCCTGGCCCGTGAACGGCGCCGTCGACCCGTCGATCGTCGATGTGGCCACCTCGGCAGGTGCCCACAAGGTGATCGCCCGCAGCGACAGCCTCCGGGAGACCGGCAACCTGCCGTACACGCCGACCGCGGCCCGGCCGATCGGCGGCGGCACCACTGCGGTCGTCGCCGACGCCCGGCTGTCCACCGCGTTCGACGGCGACATGTCGAAGGCGGGTGCCTCGACGCTCGCCGTCCAGAAGTTCCTCGCCCAGACACTGGCGCTGACCGAGCAGGCCCCGGAGAACGAGCGCAGCATCGTCGTGGCGCCGCAGCGGATGCCCACCGCCGCCCAGGCCCAGACGATGGCCACCGCCCTGCGGGCGCTCGGTGACGGTCACTGGACGCAGCCCCTGGACCTGGTGGCGGCGGCCGAGGTGAAGCCCGACGCACGGGCCACCACGAAGGTGCCCAAGGCCTCCAAGTACCCCAAGAAGCTCCGCGACCGCGAACTGCCCACCCAGGCGTTCCAGGACATCAGGACGACCCAGGACTCGCTCAACAGCTTCCGGGTCATCCTCACCCAGCCCGAGCGGGTCGTGACCCCCTTCGGCAACGCGATCAACCGCTCGATGTCGACGTCCTGGCGCGGCAGGCCGCTGGAAGCACAGCAGTACCGTGACTCGGTCCGCACCTATCTGCAGGGCCTCTCCAACGAGGTCACGCTCATCGAGAAGTCGGACGTCACCCTCTCCGGCCGCAGCGCGACGATCCCTGTGACAGTGCAGAACAAGCTGGTTCAGGGCGTCGACCATCTGGTCCTCAAGGTCACGTCGGACAACATCCGGCTCAAGTTCGACGACGACGGATCCGTGGCCGAGCTGCCGGTCAAGATCGCGGGCGGGCACAGCCAGTCGCTGAAGTTCGACGCGTCGGCCAACGCCAACGGCCAGGCGCGCGTCACCGCGCGGCTGTTCACCGAGGACGGAACGCCGTACGGCGAAGAGATGACGTTCACGGTGAAGGTCTCCGAAGTCACCCCCACCGTGCTGCTGGTGATCGCCGGCGGGCTGCTGCTGCTGGTCCTCGCCGGGGTCCGGATGTACACCCACCGCAAGCGCTCCGTCGCAAGCGACACGGCGGACGGCAACGGAGGCGAACCCGAGCAGCCGAGTGACCCGACCCCGGACACCGGACCGGAAAGCGGGGCCCCGTCGGATACGGGTGAGAAAGTGGACCGTTGAGCGATGTCTGTCGTGGCCGGTCGGCCGGGGACGATGAGGTGGGGTTTCGATGAACGCGCCGTACGACGGTGACCGCGGCCAGGGTGTGGGCGGAGGAGGGTATCCGGGCGGGCCACCGGTACCTCCGGGCTCCGGCCAGGACGGTCAGGTGCCGTCCGACCCGTACCTCCAGCACGCCTACGAGCACGACCCCTACCAAGCGCGGGACCTCGCCGCCCAGGACCCGGTGAACGAGGCGCTCTACGACCGCGCCTCGCACCCACCGCCGCCGCCCGGCACCTACCAGGAGCCGCAGCCGCTCTACCAGCAGCCTCCCCCGGCCCCGTACGCCCCCGACCCGCGTCTCTGGGCCCAGACCCCGCCGCCCGAGCCCGCAGGCCCCTCCCGCCACCTGCCCTACGGCGATCACGCGGCGACCACCCAGTTCGTCGGAGTGGACGCCCTGGTCACCCAGGCGTCCGACGACCGCGAGGAGCCGGACGCCTTCGCCCACCTCTTCCGTGACCAGGAAGGCACCGGAAGGCCGCCGGGTCCGCCGGAGCCCGAAGCCGCTCCGGCACCGGTACCTCCGAAGTCCGGCGGCCGCGCCTCCAGTCTGCTGAAGTCCAGCGCGCTGATGGCGGCCGGCACCCTCGTCTCCCGGCTCACCGGCTTCGTCCGCAGCCTGGTCATCACCGCCGCGCTGGGCGCCGCGATCCTCGGCGACAGCTTCACCATCGCGTACACCCTGCCGACGATGATCTACATCCTCACCGTGGGCGGCGGCCTCAACTCGGTCTTCGTACCCCAGCTCGTCCGCTCCATGAAGGACGACGAGGACGGCGGCGAGGCCTACGCCAACAGGCTGCTGACACTGGTGATGGTCGCGCTCGGCCTGATCGTCGCCGTAGCGGTCTTCGCCGCGCCGCTGCTGATCCATCTCATGTCGAGCACGATCGCGAACGACGCGGCGGCCGACAGTGTGGCCGTCACCTTCGCCCGGTACTGCCTGCCGACCATCTTCTTCATGGGCGTGCACGTGGTGATGGGGCAGATCCTCAACGCCCGCGGAAAGTTCGGCGCGATGATGTGGACCCCGGTCCTCAACAACATCGTCATGATCTTCACGTTCGGTCTGTTCATCTGGGTCTACGGCACCTCCGCCGAGTCCCGGATGGGGGTGGACACGATCCCGCCGGAGGGCGTGCGCCTGCTGGGTATCGGCACCCTGCTCGGACTGGTCGTCCAGGCCCTCGCGATGATCCCGTATCTGCGCGAGGCGGGGTTCCGCTTCCGCCCGCGCTTCGACTGGAAGGGCCACGGCCTCGGCAAGACGATCAAGCTGGCCAAGTGGACCGTCCTGTTCGTCCTGGCCAACCAGGCGGGTGTGCTCGTCGTCACCCAGCTCGCGACCGCGGCCGGCAAGCTCGCCGGCAAGGACGGCACGGGCTTCCTCGCCTACTCCAACGCCCAGCTGATCTGGGGCATGCCGCAGGCCATCATCACCGTCTCCGTCATGGCCGCGCTGCTGCCCCGCATCTCCCGGGCCGCCCACGACAACGACCCCGGTGCCGTCCGCGACGACATCTCGCAGGGGCTGCGCAACTCCGCGGTCGCCATCGTGCCGGTCGCCTTCACCTTCCTCGCGCTCGGGCTGCCGATGTGCACCCTGCTGTACGCCTCCAGCGGCACCGAGGCGGCACGGTCCATGGGCTTCATCCTGATGGCCTTCGGTCTCGGCCTCATCCCGTACTCCGTGCAGTACGTCGTGCTGCGCGGGTTCTACGCCTACGAGGACACCCGCACCCCCTTCTACAACACGGTCATCGTCGCCGCGGTCAACGCCGCTGCCTCCGCGCTGTGCTACGTCGTGCTTCCCGCCCGGTGGGCGGTCGTGGGCATGGCCGCCTCGTACGGGCTGGCCTACGCGGTGGGAGTGGGTATCGCCTGGCGACGGCTGCGCGACCGGCTGGGCGGCGATCTGGACGGTGCCCATGTGGTGCGTACGTACGCCCGGCTCTGCCTGGCGGCCATCCCCGCCGCGATCATCGGCGGCGGCGTGGGCTTCGCCCTTCTGGAGTTCCTCGGCGACGGGGCTCTCGGCTCGCTCGTCTCGCTGATCTGCGGCGGCATCCTCCTCCTGGGCGTCTTCTTCACAGCGGCCAAGAAGATGCGCATCGAAGAGGTCAACGGCCTGATGGGTATGGTCCGGGGACGGCTCGGACGCTGAAGACACGCCCGACCGCACAACCATCGCCGGACTCCGCGTGTCGTGCATAGCGCCGGAGTGTGGGCACAATTGGCGTGACTGTGCAGAGCTGGCTGGCATCGCGCAACGGATGGGGAGGCAGGAACGACGGTGGCGGAACGTAGCACGGCTGCCGTCGACGTGGCCGACAACAGCGGCGACGAGCCGCTGACCGCCAAGGCGGACGAGGCCACGACCGACGGGACGGCGGAAGCCAAGGAAACAGCGGGCGAAGGCCCCAACGACGCGGACGGTGAGCGGGACAGCTCCGATGCCGTCCCGGCGACGCCCGATCTGCACAGCGGTCACAAACTCGCCAGACGCTACCGCCTCGAGGAGTGCGTCACCCGTCTGGACGGATTCAGCAGCTGGCGTGCTGTCGACGAGAAGCTTCGCCGCGCGGTGGGCGTTCACCTGCTCCCCGCCGACCACCCGCGCGCCCGCTCGGTGCTGGCCGCGGCCCGGTCCTCCGCCCTGCTCGGCGACCCGCGCTTCGTGCAGGTCCTCGACGCGGTCGAGGAGGACGATCTCGTCTACGTCGTCCACGAATGGCTCCCGGACGCCACCGAGCTCACCGCTCTGCTGGCCGCCGGACCGATGGACGCCCACGACGCCTACCAGCTCGTCAGCCAGATCTCCCAGGCCATGGCGGCCGCCCACCGCGAGGGGCTGGCCCACCTCCGGCTCACGCCCGGCGCCGTCCTGCGCAGCTCCACCGGGCAGTACCGCATCCGCGGGCTCGCCGTGAACGCCGCACTGCGCGGCATCACCGCCGAGCGCCCCCTGCGTACGGACACCGAAGCGATCGGCGCCCTGCTGTACGCCGCGCTGACCCAGCGCTGGCCGTACGAGAGCGACGCCTACGGCCTCTCCGGGCTGCCCAAGGGCATGGGGCTGATCGCTCCGGACCAGGTGCGGGCCGGCGTCCACCGCGGTCTCTCCGAGCTCGCCATGCGCGCGCTCGCCAACGACGGCGCCACGGCCTCCCGGCAGGAACCGCCGTGCACCACTCCCGACGAGCTGGCCAAGGCCGTCGCGGCGATGCCGCGCATCCTGCCGCCCGAGCCCACCTTCACCGCCCCGCCCTCGTACCAGCGCACCACCTACCAGCAGGGCACCTACGGACGCCCGTCGGCCCGTCCCGCCTCGGCGACCCAGCCCGTGATGGCGGCACCGCCCGCCCCGCTCCAGAGCCGCACCGGGAAGGCCCTCAAGTGGGCCGTGTCCGCCCTGCTCATCGCTGCCCTGGGGCTCGGCAGCTGGCAGCTCGCCGAAACGCTCCTCAACCACAAGAACGACAGCACGGACCCCGGCACCACGCAGACCACCCCGGACGTCAACAACGACAAGAACACCATCAAGGGCGGCAAACCCCTCACCATCGCCGGAGCACGGGACTACGACCCGCTCGGCGTGGACGGCTCCGAGAAGCCGGGGTCGATAAAGAACGCCCACGACGGGGACCCCAACACCTTCTGGAACACCGACGGCTACTACAGCGCCGACTTCGGCCGGCTCAAGGAGGGCGTCGGCGTCGTTCTCGACCTCGGCAAGGTCCAGCAGGTCGGCTCCGTCGACGTCTCCTTCCTCGGTGGCACCACATCGGTCGAGCTGCGCACCACGAAGGACCCGTCCGTCCCCGCACTGCCCGGCGGCTTCACCAAAATCGCCGAAGGATCCGGAACAAAGGTGTCCCTCAAGCCCGGCAAGCCCGTGCAGGCACGGTACGTTCTGGTCTGGCTGACCAATCTGCCGCTGAGCGACGACGGGAACTACCGGGGCAAGGTCGCGGACATCAAGATCACCAGCTGACGGCACCAGGGGAGGGGGCTCACCGTTGGACGACGCCAGATTCGCCGACACAAGCGACCAGGATCTCCTGGCCCAGCACGTAGCAGGCGAACCGGACGCCTTCGGTGAGCTCGTACGCCGCCACCGCGACCGGCTGTGGGCCGTGGCACTGCGCACCCTGGGGGACCGCGAGGAAGCGGCCGACGCCGTCCAGGACGCCCTGGTGTCCGCCTTCCGGGCCGCCCACACCTTCCGTGGCCAGTCCGCCGTCACGACCTGGCTGCACCGCATCACCGTCAACGCCTGCCTCGACCGCGCCCGTAAAGCCGCCTCACGCAGAACGGCACCGGTCGACGACGCCGAACGGTTCGATCAGCTCCTGGAGCCCCACGAGTCCGCCGAGGCACCCGCGGAACGTCAGGATCTGCACCGCCAGCTCCTGGCGGCCCTCACCACCCTGCCGCCCGAACAGCGCGCCGCGCTCGTCCTGGTCGACATGCAGGGCTACCCCGTCGCGGAAGCCGCCCGCATCCTCGACGTACCGACCGGCACCGTGAAGAGCCGCTGCGCACGTGGCCGGGCGAGACTGGCCCCCCTTGTCACCCATCTGCGCGGTGATGTCGGGGATAGTGGCAGCCTTTCCGTGGGAAGGAACCGGACGCCCGGGACATCCGTCCCATCGGCAGCGGGGCCAAGGGACTCGGGAACGAGCGATCCCGCGGCAGTGAAGGGAGGAGGTGGGCGCACATGACATCCACGGCCGACACGGCTCAGCACCCCGATGTCTCGGAGATCTCCGACCTCACCGAAGGACTTCTTCCCCCTTCCCGCACGGCGGAGGTCCGTCGGCATGTCGACGGCTGCGCGCTCTGCGGCGATGTGCGGACCTCGCTGGAGGAGATCCGCAGCCTTCTCGGCACGCTCCCGGGCCCTCAGCCGATGCCCGAGGACATCGCCGGGCGCATCGACGCCGCCCTGGCTGCGGAGGCCCTCCTCGACTCCACCGTCCCCGGTGAAGGGGTCGATGTTTCACGTGAAACATCGACCCCCGCCAAGAATCCGACGGATTCCGCCGCGCCCTCGGAAGCCCTGCCGGGACAGCGCACCCATGCCACCCCTGCGGACCGGCCCGCAGGCCGCCCACCGGCACCCACAGGCCCCGGGCGCCGCACCTCCGGGCGCCGCCGACGTACAGCGGTCCTCGGTGCGGCGTTCGGCGCCGCGGTGATCACCATGGGCATCGTGTTCCTCCAGCCCTTCCAGGGCTCGCAGGACAAGGCGACGACCATGGCGGACCGCAGCACCGGCGCCGACGGAACAAGCGCCAGGAGCTTCTCGGAGGGCACCCTCGAAGGCACGGTCCAGGACCTGCTCAGGGCCACGACCGCCTCACAGAGCCCCCGCGGCCAGAAGCAGCAACCGGACTCCGGCACCAAGACGACCGGCGAGGTCGGCTCTCCCGAGGCCGCAGAGGCCACCACCCCCGACAAGCCGCTGCGCGCCGCCGCCGTGGACGTGCCCCCGTGCGTACAGCAGGCCACCGGCCGGAACACCGCGGCCCTCGCCGTCGACGAAGGCCGCTATCAGGGGAGGGACGCCTTCCTCGTGGTCCTCCCGCATGCCACCGACACCACGCGCGTCCAGGCCTACGTCGTCGCCGCCACATGCGTCGGCGCCGGCCCCGGGGCCAAGGGACAGTTGCTGCTCACCCGCCCCTACAGCCGCTCCTGAGCACTGCTCCGGCACGTCGGGAATGCATCGCCCGTAGGATCCGTTGGGTGGGGTGAGAGTCGTTGAAACGGCCCCAGTAGGCAGTAGAGCAGTCTGCAGAGACGAGGAAGTAACCCGTGAGCGACGTCCGTAATGTGATCATCATCGGCTCCGGACCGGCCGGGTACACCGCCGCCCTGTACACCGCGCGGGCATCGCTGAAGCCGCTGGTCTTCGAGGGTGCTGTCACCGCCGGTGGTGCACTGATGAACACCACCGACGTGGAGAACTTCCCCGGCTTCCAGGACGGCATCATGGGCCCCGAGCTCATGGACAACATGCGCGCACAGGCGGAGCGCTTCGGTGCGGAGCTCATCCCCGACGACATCGTCTCCGTCGACCTCACCGGCGCCGTCAAGACGGTCACCGACACCGCCGGTACGGTGCACCGCGCGAAGGCCGTCATCGTGACCACCGGCTCGCAGCACCGCAAGCTGGGCCTGCCGAACGAGGACGCGCTCTCCGGACGCGGTGTCTCCTGGTGCGCCACCTGTGACGGCTTCTTCTTCAAGGACCACGACATCGCCGTGGTCGGCGGCGGCGACACCGCGATGGAAGAGGCGACCTTCCTCTCCAGGTTCGCCAAGTCCGTCACGATCGTCCATCGCCGCGACACCCTGCGTGCCTCCAAGGCCATGCAGGACCGTGCCTTCGCCGACCCGAAGATCAAGTTCGCGTGGGACAGCGAGGTCGCCGAGGTCCGCGGTGAGCAGAAGCTCTCCGGTCTGACCCTGCGCAACACCAAGACGGGCGAGACCTCGGAGCTCCCGGTGACCGGCCTGTTCATCGCCGTCGGCCATGACCCGCGCACCGAGCTCTTCAAGGGTCAGCTCGACCTCGACGACGAGGGTTACCTCAAGGTCGAGGCGCCCTCGACGCGCACCAACCTGACGGGTGTCTTCGGCGCCGGTGACGTGGTCGACCACACCTATCGACAGGCCATCACGGCTGCCGGCACCGGCTGCTCCGCCGCTCTGGACGCCGAGCGCTTCCTCGCCGCATTGGCCGACGAGCAGCTCGCCGAGCCGGAGAAGACCCCGGCAGTCTGATCGTCCTCATCGCACCCCACCACGAGAATCTAAGGAGGCCGCCGTGGCCGGCGACCTGAAGCACGTTACCGACGCCACCTTCGATGAGGTGGTCCTCAAGAGCACCAAGCCCGTGCTGGTGGACTTCTGGGCGGCCTGGTGCGGCCCCTGCCGCCAGATCGCCCCGTCGCTGGAGGCCATCGCCGCCGAGCACGGCGACCGGATCGAGATCGTCAAGCTCAACATCGACGAGAACCCGGCCACCGCCGCCAAGTACGGCGTGATGTCCATTCCGACGCTCAACGTCTACCAGGACGGCGAGGTCGCCAAGACGATCGTCGGCGCCAAGCCGAAGGCCGCGATCCTCCGCGACCTCGAAGGCTTCATCAGCGAGTAGCGCCACCCGCACGATGTTTCACGTGAAACGGGCCCACCCCTTCAGGGGGTGGGCCCGTTCTGTTTCCCAGCTACTTCCGTTCAGAGCGGACGCAGTACCGGCTCCTTCTGCACGGCCCCCAGCAGCCGGTCGAGAGCCAGCTCGACGTCCTCCTTCCAGGAGAGCGTCGTGCGGAGTTCCAGCCTCAGCCGCGGATACGCCGGGTGCGGGCGGACCGTCTTGAAGCCGACCGCGAGCAGATGGTCGGCCGGGAGCACACAGGCGGGCTTCTTCCACCGGGCGTCCCCGAAGGCCTCGATCGCCTTGAACCCCCGCCGGAGCAAGTCCTTGGCCACCGTCTGCACCAGAACGCGTCCCAGCCCCTGTCCCTGATATCCGGGCATGATCATCCCTGTGATGAGCTGAACGGCATCGGGGGCCACGGGGCTGGTGGGGAACGCGGTCGATCGCGGGACATACGCGGGTGGCGCGTAGAGCACGAAGCCGGCCGGTACATCATCGACGTAGACCACCCGGCCGCAGGAACCCCACTCCAGCAGCACCGCCGAGATCCAGGCTTCTTTCTCCAGCTCGGGCCTGCCCGCCTTTACCGCGGCTTCCCCGCTGACCGGATCAAGTTCCCAGAAGACGCACGAGCGGCAACGCGTGGGGAGATCGGGAAGGTTGTCGAGTGTGAGCGGTACGAGTCGACGCCCCATGAAGGCGATTCCTCACTTCCTACGCCCGCCGCATCACGTGCGGCTGTCAGCGCACTCCGTTCGCGGAACAGACTGCCGACGAAACCTCCGACGGCCCCCAGGCCCAAACCGACAGTCAGCAGTCGGCTGCGGCTCACTGTTCGCACGGCCCTGCCCTCCTTCGAGGTGGATCAAGGGTGGATGCGCCATACCAGAACGCATCGTATCCACCCAGAGATGCTGCGGATACCGAGGAAGAGCAAAGGGCGGGCTGTGTTCCGGAATCCACCGGAACACAGCCCGCCCCGCACAGGTCCTGCCGGTCTCAGCCCTCGTCGTCCTCGGTCGAGCCCTCAGCGGTTCCGCGCTCCAGCACCCGCCCCTCGCCCGGTGCGAGGCTGCCGAGAATGCGGTCCAGATCCTCCATCGAGGCGAACTCGACGACGATCTTGCCCTTCTTCTGACCGAGGTCGACCTTCACCCTGGTCTCGAACCTGTCGGAAAGCCTCGATGCCAGATCGCTCAGCGCGGGCGACACCCGTCCGCCGGCCCTCGGACCCTTCGACTTCGGTGAACTCGTGGGGCTCGACCCCATGAGCGTGACGATCTCCTCGACCGCACGCACCGAGAGTCCCTCGGCCACGATGCGGTGGGCCAGCCGGTCCTGCTCCTCGGAGTCGTCCACGGACAGCAGCGCACGGGCGTGACCGGCCGAGAGCACGCCCGCCGCGACCCTCCGCTGCACCGGCGGCGAGAGCCGCAGCAGGCGCAGGGTGTTGGAGACCTGGGGACGGGAGCGCCCGATGCGGTCAGCGAGCTGGTCGTGGGTGCACTTGAAGTCCTTGAGGAGCTGGTCGTACGCGGCCGCCTCCTCCAACGGGTTCAGCTGAGCCCGGTGCAGGTTCTCCAGAAGAGCGTCCAGGAGCAGCTTCTCGTCGTCCGTCGCGCGGACGATGGTCGGGATCCGCTCCAGACCCGCCTCACGGCAGGCCCTCCAGCGACGCTCACCCATGATGAGCTCGAAGCGGTCCGGCCCCACCTTCCGCACGACGACGGGCTGGAGCAGACCGACTTCCTTGATGGAGGTGACGAGCTCGGCGAGAGCGTCCTCGTCGAACACCTCCCGGGGCTGCCGGGGGTTCGGTGTGATCGACCCGATGGGCACCTCGGCGAAATACGCCCCGGCGGAGCCCGTCGCCCCGCCAGTCTTCTCAGTCTCGGCCTCCGGAGAGCTCGGCTCCGGCACCACCGGAGCCTGCGGAAGGGTGGTCACCTTCGCGGCAGCCACTCCACGCTCCGCCGTCAGCACCGGACTCGCGCCGGGCGTCCCGGGGGACGGCACCTGCTTCTCCTGCGGAGCCGCGGGGATCAGCGCACCGAGCCCACGCCCCAACCCTCTACGACGCTCACTCACTGAATGCCCTCCGAGATGCTCTGCTGGCTGTTCTGACTGCCCGTGTGGGCATGCTGGGCCTCGTAATGCACCCCGACACCCCGCAGGGCGATCTCACGAGCCGCTTCAAGATACGACAGCGACCCGCTGGATCCCGGGTCGTAGGTCAGCACGGTCTGCCCATAGCTCGGAGCCTCCGAGATACGCACCGAGCGCGGAATGCTCGTCCGCAGCACTTCCTTGCCGAAATGGGTGCGGACCTCTTCGGCGACCTGCGAAGCGAGCCTGGTCCTGCCGTCGTACATCGTCAGCAGGATCGTCGACACATGCAGATCCGGGTTCAGGTGCCCGCGCACCAGGTCGACGTTCCTCAGCAGCTGCCCCAGTCCCTCCAGCGCGTAGTACTCGCACTGGATGGGGATCAGCACCTCGGCTCCGGCGACCATCGCGTTGACCGTCAGCAGACCGAGCGAAGGCGGGCAGTCGATGAGAATGTAGTCCAACGGCTGCTCATACGCCTGGATCGCCCGCTGAAGCCGACTCTCCCGCGCCACCAGCGACACCAGTTCGATCTCCGCACCGGCGAGATCGATGGTGGCGGGAGCGCAGAAGAGACCTTCGACGTCCGGAACCGGCTGGACCACCTCGGAGAGCGGCCGGCTCTCCACCAGGACGTCGTAGATGGAGGGAACCTCGGCGTGGTGGTCGATCCCCAGAGCCGTGGAAGCGTTGCCCTGCGGGTCGAGGTCGACCACCAGAACGCGCGCACCGTGCAGGGCCAGCGAAGCGGCAAGGTTGACCGTCGAGGTCGTCTTGCCGACCCCGCCCTTCTGGTTGGCCACCACCATGACTCGGGTGCGGTCAGGGCGGGGCAGCCCCTCGCCGGCGCGGCCAAGGGCCTCAACCGCCAGCTGGGCCGCACGACCGATGGGTGTGTCGTCCAGCGGTGGCGGTGTTTCACGTGAAACACCCTCCCCCGCGGACTCGGTTCGGGGACCGGGGACCGGATCGGTCATCGGTCCCGCGATGTTGGCGTCGGACCGCAAGGATTCACTCTCCTCGACTTCAGGCTCGCAATGAACAGAGCCTGCCATGCTTTCGGGGTCGTGAACCAGCGAGGCCCGCTGTTCTGTGGATGAATCCACTTCTGTGGACAACTCGGTAGCCCTTACGGGCCCGGCAGCCCTCACGGGCTTACGGTCGCGCGGCGTGGCAGCCGCACGACCGCGGCTGATGATTCCCTGCAGCAGAGAGCGACGTTTCACGTGAAACACGATGCCCTCGCAGCACAACTACCAGGCCACGACACTCCGCACGAGGCACGTATGACCTCTTCACCGGAGCAATGCCGATAAGTGAGGCACACCGCGGATAACGGACGACCGTGTCTCGCCGCCGCGGGCGACCGGTCGGACGTCAGCGCCGCCGACGTGTCCGGCCCACCCTCGCGGCCTTGGCCCTCTTTGCGGCGAACCTCACACCACCCGGGCTCTCCCCGACCACCACACGCACCACCGTGGACAGCGGGTCGACGACACCCTCACCGACGTGCAGCACCTCGGTCTCGACCACCCCGAGCTTGCTCAGTGCGGCACGGGCACCCTGGATCTCCTCCTCGGCGGTGTCGCCCTTCAGCGCCAGCATCTCGCCGTAGGGACGCAGCAGAGGAACGCCCCAGCCCGCGAGCCGGTCCAACGGGGCAACCGCGCGAGCGGTCACCACATGAACGGGCTGAAGCGAGCCGAGGACCTCTTCGGCCCGGCCACGGACGACCGTCACATGGTCCAGGCCCAGCAGCTCGACGACTTCCTGAAGAAAATTGGTCCGGCGCAGCAGCGGTTCCAGCAGGGTGATCTTCAGATCCGGGCGCACGAGAGCCAGCGGGATGCCGGGAAGGCCGGCCCCCGAGCCCACATCGCACACCGTGACACCTTCGGGAACCACCTCGGAGAGCACCGCGCAGTTCAGCAGGTGCCGCTCCCACAGCCGCGGCACCTCACGCGGGCCGATCAGGCCGCGCTTGACCCCAGCATCCGCGAGGAGCTCCCCGTACCGGACAGCCTCCGGGAAGAGCTCTCCGAATACCGCCTGCGCCTCTTCAGGCGCCTGGGGGAGCTCTGCTGCCTCCGTCACGGGGACCGTCCTTCCGTACCGCACTAGCGCACTGTGGGTGGCTGACTATCAGGCTGACAAAGATCGGCCCCGCCTGCGAACAGACGGGGCCGACAGTACAAGGATCCGGTCAGGCCGGGAGAACGACGACGAAGCGCTGCGGCTCCTCGCCCTCGGACTCGCTCCGCAGACCGGCTGCCGCGACCGCGTCGTGCACGACCTTGCGCTCGAACGGCGTCATCGGGTCCAGCTTCATCGGCTCGCCCGAGGTCTTCACCTCGTCCGCGGCCTTGGCACCCAGCTCGGCGAGGACCTCACGCTTCTTGGCCCGGAAACCGCCGATGTCCAGCATCAGACGGCTGCGGTCACCGGTCTCGCGGTGCACGGCCAGACGCGTCAGCTCCTGAAGCGCCTCCAGCACCTCACCGTCGCGGCCCACGAGCTTCTGCAGTTCACGTGCCGAGTCGCTGATGATCGAGACCGCGGCCCGGTCCGCCTCGACGTCCATGTCGATATCGCCGTCGAGGTCGGCGATGTCGAGCAGGCCCTCAAGGTAGTCGGCTGCGATCTCCCCTTCCTGCTCAAGGCGGGTCAGGGTGTCGCTGCTGCCCTCAGCGGCCGTGGAGGTGGTGCCTTCCGTCACGGATGGACTCCTTCTTACTTCTTGGACGGGTGCTTGGGCCGCTGCGGGCCCTTGCGCTGTCCGGACTTGGCTTGGCGTGAGGAGCCGGACGCGGGCTTGCCCGCCGCCTTCGGCTTGTCGTCGTCCTGCGAGGCGTCGCGCTTCTCCAGCGAGGTCTTGGAGCCCGAATCAGCGGTATCGGAGTCCTTCGCGCCGCCGGCCGTGGCGGCCCCCGTCTGCCGCTTCGCCTTGGTCTGCCGCTTGGGCTGGTGCCGCTTCTGCGCACCGCCGCCCTCGGCCTCGGCAACAGCGGTGTCGCTCTTGGCAACCGTGCCGTCCTCCTGGGCCGCGAGACCCAGCTTGGCCAGACCGGTGATGAACTTGCGCTCGATGTCGTTGCGGTCCGGGCCCTTGGCGACGATCCGCTTGACGGTGTTGCGCCGCGTCCGGCCGCGGACCTCGCCGCGGGCGGTCACGCTCTTCAGCAGACGTCCCAGGTACTGGTCCTGCGCCTTGCTGCCCGGCGTCGGGTTCTGGTTGATCACGTACATCTGCTGACCCATGGTCCAGACGTTGGTGGTCAGCCAGTACACGAGGACACCGACGGGGAAGTTGATGCCCATCACGGCGAAGATGACCGGGAAGATGTACATCAGCATCTTCTGCTGCTGCATGTACGGGGTCTTCACCGTCAGGTCGACGTTCTTCGTCATCAGCTGGCGCTGCGTGAAGAATTGCGACGCGGACATCATCACGATCATGATCGCGGTGACGACCCGGACGTCGGTCAGCGAGGCGCCCAGCGCCTGGACCTTCTCCTCGGAGTCCATGAACTTCGCGGCCAGCGGGGCGCCGAAGATGTGTGCCTGCCGGGCGCTGTCGAGCAGCGGCTGGTCGATCACACCGATCGTCTTGCCCGAGGCGATAGCCGAGAGCACGTGATACAGGGCGAAGAAGAACGGGGACTGCGCCAGGATGGGAAGGCACGAGGAGAGCGGGTTGGTGCCCGTCTCCTTGTACAGCTTCATCATCTCTTCGGACTGACGCTGCTTGTCGTTCTTGTAGCGCTCCTGGATCGCCTTCATCTTCGGCTGGAGCACCTGCATGTTCCGGGTCGACTTGATCTGCTTCACGAAAAGCGGGATCAGGCAGATCCGGATCAGCACCACCAGGGACACGATGGACAGGCCCCAGGCCCAGCCCGTGTCATCACCGAAGATCGCCCCGTACAGCTTGTGGAACTGAACGATGACCCACGAGACAGGGGTGGTGATAAAGCTGAACAGACTGGCAATCGTGTCCACTAATCAGGCTCCTTGAGCTTTGGGCGAGGTCTCTGTGGCCGAGCTGGGAGGTTCGGGGACCGAGCCTCCGGGCGGCACATCAGCGGCGGAGTCCCCGCCCTTGCCACCGCGCAGAGCGTTGCGCAGCAACTCGTGCCAACGCGGACGCCTGCGTGGCGGGACATGATCCACACCGCCGGGTGACCACGGATTGCATCGCAGGATGCGCCATGCGGTCAGCGCTGTTCCCTTGATCGCACCGTGCCGGTCGATCGCCGTATATCCATAGTGGGAACACGACGGGTAGTAACGGCAGACAGGCCCGAGGAGTGGGCTGATCGTCCACTGATACAGCTTGATGAGAGCCAGCAACGGGTACTTCATCGCGCGCCCCCTCCCAGCAGCCGCTGCAGGGCGGCGTCCAGGTCTCGGGCCAGCTGTGCATGGTCGGCGTCGCCCGATCCGGGCAGCGCTCGTACGACAACAAGGCTACCGGGGGGCAGCTCGGCCAGCCGTTCGCGGACCAGATGGCGAAGCCTTCGCTTCACGGCGGTGCGTACGACCGCTCCACCCACAGCTTTGCTGACAACGAAACCCGCACGCGGCGGGGGAACAGTCTCCCCAGTCACGTGCGGGTCCGTTGCACCGCTGCTCAGATGGACGACGAGTAGCGGACGTCCGGCTCGACGTCCTCGTCGTACCGCGGTCGCGAAGTCCTCGCGCCGCCTCAGCCGATTCTCGGTAGGCAGCACGTCATGACCTGTAAACGATCAGGCGGACAGGCTGCTGCGGCCCTTGCCACGGCGGTTCGCGAGAATCGCACGGCCGGCACGGGTACGCATACGCAGCCGGAAGCCGTGGGTCTTGGCGCGACGACGGTTGTTCGGCTGGAAGGTGCGCTTGCTCACTCGGGGGCTCCAGAAATGATTCGTGTGTTGGCGGGACATCGCCTGGCTGTCACCGTGCGCCCACGAGGAACTCGCGTAAACGCCTTAGTGCACCGCTTCACAATCACAGATCGTGATCTTTGCCCATCGGAGGCAGGCGGCAGCAGCCATCGACAACTCGACCTGGTCACGGTACGCGCGGCTACGCCATCCGGTCAAACCGGCCCCGCACAGGCCCCCACTATGCACAGCCTGTGGACAACAACTTGAACCACGCGGGTCGGCCTGACTACCGTGGCTGAACTCCGGTTCTTTTCCTTCCCGCCTGCCGGGCCTCACCCGACCCGACCCATCCCGTCCCGAGAACCACACATTCGTGGGACCTGCGAGAGAGCGTGCCCCGTGGCTGACGTACCTGCCGATCTTGCCGCAGTGTGGCCACGCGTGCTGGAACAACTCCTCGGGGAGGGCCAGCAGGGCATCGAGCCGAAGGACAAGCAGTGGATCGAGCGCTGCCAGCCGCTGGCACTCGTCGCCGACACCGCACTCCTGGCCGTCCCCAACGAATGGGGCAAGCGTGTCCTGGAGGGCCGGCTCGCGCCGCTCATCAGCGAGACGCTCACCCGTGAGTGCGGCCGCCCGATCCGGATCGCGATCACCGTCGACGACTCCGCCGGCGAACCGCCCACTCCGCCGGCGCCCCCGATGCACCCGTCGCACCAGCAGCCCCACCAGGGCCAGCAGGCACACCGCTACCAGGGGCAGCCGCTCGACGACTCCCCGCACAACGACGGGTACGACACCTACGGGCACCGGCCCTCGGACGACGGCATGCCGACCGCCCGCCCGGCCTACCCCGACTACCAGCAGCAGCGCCCCGAGCCCGGCGCCTGGCCGCGTACCCAGGAGGACCTCTCCTGGCAGCAGCCCCGGCACGGCGGCTACCAGGACCGCGAGCAGCATTCCGAGCCGTGGCGCGAGCCGTACGGCACCGGGCGACCCCAGCAGCCGCAGCACGACTACCGCTCGCAGCCGCCGGAGCGCCAGGGCTACGAGCAGCGTCCCGAGCGTCACGACATGCAGGAGCAGCAGCCGCAGCACCGCCAGGGCGGTCCCGGCCCCGGTCGTACCGGAGGCGGCGGCCCCGGCCCGATGGGCGCCCAGTCGGCGCCCCCGCCCGGCCCCGGTGAGCCCCACGCCCGGCTGAATCCGAAGTACCTCTTCGACACCTTCGTCATCGGCGCCTCCAACCGGTTCGCGCACGCCGCGGCCGTCGCCGTCGCCGAGGCGCCCGCGAAGGCGTACAACCCCCTCTTCATCTACGGGGAGTCCGGGCTCGGCAAGACCCACCTGCTGCACGCCATCGGGCACTACGCGCGCAGCCTCTATCCGGGCACCCGGGTGCGGTACGTGAGCTCGGAGGAGTTCACCAACGAGTTCATCAACTCGATCCGCGACGGCAAGGGCGACACGTTCCGCAAGCGCTACCGCGACGTGGACATCCTGCTGGTCGACGACATCCAGTTCCTGGCGAGCAAGGAGTCGACGCAGGAGGAGTTCTTCCACACCTTCAATACGCTCCACAACGCCAACAAGCAGATCGTGCTCTCCTCCGACCGGCCGCCCAAGCAGCTGGTGACCCTGGAGGACCGGCTGCGGAACCGGTTCGAGTGGGGCCTCACCACCGACGTCCAGCCGCCCGAACTGGAGACGCGCATCGCGATCCTCCGGAAGAAGGCGGTGCAGGAGCAGCTCAACGCCCCGCCGGAGGTCCTGGAGTTCATCGCCTCCCGCATCTCGCGCAACATCCGTGAGCTGGAGGGCGCGCTGATCCGGGTGACGGCCTTCGCCAGCCTCAACCGGCAGCCGGTCGATCTCGGGCTGACCGAGATCGTGCTCAAGGACCTGATCCCGGGCGGCGAGGACTCGGCCCCGGAGATCACCGCGCCGGCCATCATGGCGGCGACGGCGGACTACTTCGGTCTGACGGTGGAGGACCTGTGCGGATCCTCCCGCAGCCGCGTCCTGGTGACGGCGCGCCAGATCGCGATGTACCTGTGCCGTGAGCTGACGGATCTCTCCCTGCCGAAGATCGGCGCGCAGTTCGGCGGCCGGGACCATACGACGGTGATGCACGCGGACCGGAAGATCCGGGCGCTGATGGCGGAGCGGCGCTCCATCTACAACCAGGTCACCGAGCTCACCAACCGCATCAAGAACGGCTGACGCGCGGGCGCGTACGCCGCCGCGCACGAAAGGCGCCCCGGAAGGACCCCACAGTCCTCCGGGGCGCCTTTCGTCGTCCCTCGCCGCGCGTCGTCCCCTGGCGCTCGCCCCGCGCTCTTCGACACGCCGTAGTGGAACGCGTGGTGAGGCTCGCCCCGAACGCCCTCGCGCCCCTGTGGCGACGCCCGGGCGGCGCCTCGATCCGCCCTGAGAAGCCTCTGGTGGCTCTTCAGCGGCTCCCCTGAAGAGCCCCGGAGAGCCCCGGGGAGCCGCTGAAGAGCTCCTGGAGAACTCCTGGAGGGCCTCAAAACCTGCCCCGAGCGCGCCCCGGAACCCCGGTCCGGCCCCTCCCTCGCACCACCGCTGTTCGAATACGGGCCGTCGAGCGCCCCTTCTCCACAGATGTGCGAGGAATCTTCCGTCCACAGCCTGGGGAACACGAAGTTGTCCATATTGCGTCCACAGGGGCAGCTGTCGATACTCCATCAGACCAGGTCAGGTGCCTGGGGATTTGTGGTCAACAATGATCCACAGCCTGTGGACAAAGTTTTGGCCCACAGGTGGCCTCCGAGGTTGTCCACCGTCGGCCCACAGGCGGAGCGGTGTTGTCCCCAGCTTCTCCACAGCCCTGTCCACTGTTCGGCAACCCAACATGCCCTTTCACCGCCGAGAGTGAAAGGCGTCACACCAAGAGGGTCGGTTGGGCTGTGGGGAACATGGGTAAAGCTGGGGACAGGTCTGGGGAGAAGTGGCCCCCTCCTGTGCATCGGGTGTGCAGAACTTTTCTGTGTCCACAGAAACGCCTGGTTGTCCACTGCTGAACCCACAGGCGCAGTGGATAAAAAACCGGCTCTGACCTGCGCAAACGACGTTATCCACGGTTTCCACAGGGCCTACTACTACTACCACTCAGAGTTAGCCAGGGATCCGCTTCGAAGTGGGGCCTGTGTACAACTCGACCGGCGAGTGCCTCGACGCTCTTGGCGCGACTTGACCCCGAGCAGCAACGACTGTCGGTGCCGTACGTCAGACTGGACCCCGGCGTCCTCCCCAGCCCATCGGCGGGGAGACCCCATCCAGACGACGAAGGCCAGCAGGGCGAGCGAGCAACAGCAGGAGGCGGTTTCCGGTGAAGATCCGGGTGGAGCGCGATGTACTCGCGGAGGCGGTGGCCTGGGTGGCCCGCAGCCTCCCGGCACGGCCGCCGGCGCCCGTTCTCGCGGGCCTTCTGCTGAAGGCTGAGGACGGGGCCCTCAGCTTCTCCAGCTTCGACTACGAGGTCTCGGCGAAGGTCTCGGTGGACGCCGAGATCGACGAGGACGGCACGGTGCTCGTCTCCGGCCGTCTGCTCGCCGACATCTGCCGTGCCCTGCCCAACCGGCCGGTGGAGATCTCCACCGACGGTGTGCGGGCCACCGTCGTCTGCGGCTCCTCGCGGTTCACACTCCACACCCTTCCTGTGGAGGAGTACCCGGCGCTGCCGCAGATGCCGACCGCGACGGGCACCGTTCCCGGTGAGGTCTTCGCCTCCGCCGCCGCCCAGGTGGCCATCGCCGCCGGCCGTGACGACACGCTGCCCGTGCTGACCGGTGTGCGGATCGAGATCGAGGGCGACACCGTCACCCTCGCCTCCACCGACCGCTACCGCTTCGCGGTCCGCGAGTTCCGCTGGAAGCCGGAGAACGCGGACGCCTCGGCCGTGGCCCTGGTGCCCGCCAAGACGCTCCTGGACACGGCCAAGGCGCTGACCAGCGGCGACACGGTGACACTGGCGCTGTCCGGCTCCGGTGCGGGCGAGGGTCTGATCGGTTTCGAGGGCGCGGGCCGCCGTACGACGACGCGACTGCTCGAAGGCGACCTGCCGAAGTACCGGACGCTCTTCCCCACCGAGTTCAATTCGGTCGCGGTGATCGAGACCGCGCCGTTCGTCGAGGCCGTCAAGCGTGTGGCACTCGTCGCCGAGCGGAACACCCCGGTGCGGCTCAGCTTCGAGCAGGGCGTCCTGATCCTCGAGGCTGGCTCCAGCGACGACGCACAGGCTGTGGAGCGGGTCGACGCGGTGCTGGAGGGCGACGACATCTCGATCGCCTTCAACCCGACGTTCCTGCTGGACGGTCTGAGCGCGATCGACTCCCCGGTCGCCCAGCTCTCGTTCACGACCTCCACCAAGCCCGCCCTGCTCAGCGGCCGCCCGGCCGTCGACGCGGAAGCGGACGACGCGTACAAGTACCTGATCATGCCGGTCCGCCTCTCCGGCTGACCCGCGGATCCGCGGATCCGCGAGACGGTCCACAAAGGCAGTTTCCGGCGGGCACGCTCAGCGCTGAGCATGCCCGCCGTTCTGTCCCCGGCCGGGCGTAGGCTCGGCCCTGGGTACGAATCGGCACAACGCTTAAGGAATCTCTGATGGAGCTCGGTCTCGTCGGCCTCGGCAAGATGGGCGGCAACATGCGCGAGCGCATCCGCCGCGCAGGCCACACCGTCATCGGTTACGACCGCAACCCGGACGTCTCCGATGTCCAGAGCCTCGAAGAGCTCGTGGGCAAGCTGAAGGGCCCGAGGGTCGTGTGGGTGATGGTCCCGGCCGGTGCCGCGACCCAGTCCACGGTCGATGAGCTGTCGGCACTGCTGTCCCCCGGCGACATCGTCGTGGACGGCGGGAACTCCCGCTGGACGGACGACGAGAAGCACGCCGTCGAGCTGGGCATCAAGGGCATCGGCTTCGTCGACTGCGGCGTCTCCGGCGGTGTCTGGGGCCTGGAGAACGGCTACGCGCTGATGTACGGCGGCGACGCCGAGAACGTCGCGAAGGTCCAGCCGATCTTCGACGCCCTCAAGCCCGAGGGTGACTTCGGCTCCGTCCACGCGGGCAAGGTCGGCGCCGGCCACTTCGCGAAGATGGTCCACAACGGCATCGAGTACGCCATGATGCAGGCCTACGCCGAGGGCTGGGAGCTGCTGGAGAAGGTCGACTCCGTCACCGACGTGCGTGAGGTCTTCCGCTCCTGGCAGGAGGGCACGGTCATCCGTTCCTGGCTGCTCGACCTGGCGGTCAACGCGCTGGACGACGACGAGCACCTCGACAAGCTCCGGGGCTTCGCCGCCGACTCGGGCGAGGGCCGCTGGACGGTGGAGGCCGCGATCGACAACGCGGTGCCGCTGCCCGCGATCACGGCGTCCCTGTTCGCGCGGTTCGCCTCGCGTCAGGACGACTCCCCGCAGATGAAGATGATCGCCGCGCTGCGCAACCAGTTCGGCGGGCACGCGGTCGAGAACAAGAAGTAGTCCCAGCAGCACACGGCGGAACAGGAAAGTCGGGAGGTCGGCGCGGATGCACGTCACCCATCTCTCACTGGCCGACTTCCGCTCGTACGCCCGGGTCGAGGTCCCGCTCGACCCGGGCGTCACCGCGTTCGTGGGGGCCAACGGCCAGGGCAAGACCAACCTGGTGGAGGCGGTCGGCTATCTCGCGACGCTCGGCAGCCACCGGGTGTCCTCGGACGCGCCGCTGGTGCGGATGGGCGCGGAGCGGGCCGTCATCCGGGCCGCGGTCACCCAGGGCGAGCGCTCGCAACTGATCGAGCTCGAACTCAACCCGGGCCGCGCCAACCGTGCCCGGATCAATCGGTCCTCGCAGGTCAGACCGCGCGACGTGCTGGGCATCGTACGGACGGTGCTGTTCGCTCCGGAGGATCTGGCCCTGGTGAAGGGCGATCCCGGCGAACGCCGGCGGTTCCTCGACGAGCTGATCACGGCGCGCTCGCCGCGGATGGCGGGGGTCCGCTCCGACTACGAGCGCGTGCTCAAGCAGCGCAACACCCTGCTGAAGTCCGCGGCGATGGCGCGCAGGCACGGTGGCCGGTCGATGGATCTGACGACGCTCGATGTGTGGGACCAGCATCTGGGCCGGGTGGGCGCCGAGCTGCTGGCACAGCGGCTGGACCTGATCGCGACGCTCCAGCCCCTGGCCGACAAGGCGTACGGGGACGTGGCGCCGGGCGGCGGTCCGGTGGCGCTGGAGTACCGCAGCTCGGTGGGGCCCGAGGTGGGTACCGAAGCGGGCGCCGGGAGCGGGGCGGCGGGGGCGCATACGCGCGAGGAGCTGTACGAGCAGCTGATGGCGGCGCTCGCGGGGGTCCGCAAGCAGGAGATCGAGCGCGGTGTGACGCTGGTCGGCCCGCACCGGGACGATCTGGTGCTGGGGCTGCGCGGAATGCCCGCGAAGGGCTACGCGAGCCATGGCGAGTCCTGGTCGTACGCGCTGGCGCTGCGGCTCGCCTCGTACGAGCTGCTGCGTTCCGAGGGCAATGAGCCGGTGCTCGTCCTGGACGATGTCTTCGCCGAGCTGGACGCCCGCCGCCGGGAGCGGCTGGCGGAGCTGGTGGCTCCGGGGGAGCAGGTGCTGGTGACGGCGGCGGTGGAGGACGATGTGCCGGGCGTGCTGGCGGGGACGCGGTACGCGGTGACGGCCGGCGAGGTGGAACGGGTATGACCGGCCGGGACGGGGACCCGGCGGGTCCGCCGGGGACGGCCGGGGGCGGTGCTGGTGAACCGTCGCGCGGCGGTACGGGCGGGGCGCCGAAGCCGCCGGACGTGTCGGGGGTGGACCTGGCGCGGGTGGCGCTGCGCGCGGCGAAGGAGCAGGCCCGTGCGCGGGGCGCCGCGGCGCAGCAGAAGAAGCAGGCCAGGCGGGGCGGCGGGCTGCGGTCGGGGGCGCGGTCGGACGGGCGTGATCCGCTGCCGCTGGGGTCGGCGATCAACCGGCTGATCACCGAGCGGGGCTGGGAGACGCCGGCGGCCGTGGGCGGTGTGATGGGGCGCTGGCCGCAGATCGTCGGTGACGATCTGGCGAATCATTGTGTGCCGCTGCGTTACGACGAGGATCCGGACGCGCGGGTGCTGACCGTGCAGTGCGATTCGACGGCGTGGGCGACGCAGCTGCGTCTGCTGGCTCCGCGGCTGGTGGCCCGGCTGAACGAGGACCTGGGTCAGGGCACGGTCCGGATGATCAAGGTGTTGGGGCCGGGGAGTCCGCGGCGCGGGTTCGGTCCTCTGCGGGCGCCGGGAAGTACGGGCCCCGGGGATACGTACGGCTGAGCCGCGCGTCCCGCTGTTCCGGCCGCGTGTGGGCGGGTTGGTCGCCGCGCGTAGGGGCGTCCCGGCGGCCGGTGCCCGGGATTCCGCGGTTTCCGGCCGTGTCCGCAGGCCCGGCTGCGGTCCTGCCGAGCGGCCGTGGAGAACCGTCGTGGCACCTCGCTGATCTGGGCTTTCGCTGTGATTCGGCGGGTGTGCGGGGGCGGGCGCGGCCCGTTGTGCGGGGGTGGAAACCGGGCCGTGGGGCCGAGGCGTCCCTCACCGTAGCGGGAGGTTGACAGGCCGAAGCGCTCAATGCCCGCCAGGGCCTCTTGGGGCCCCTTCCTGAATATGGGGAGTCGTCAGCCGCTCATTCAGGGCGGCACATGCGGACTCAGGTACCGGCAAACCCCCATTCATGTCGGCGCTACCGGTAGACTGATGGACAATCCCGCTCCTGTGCGGGATTCGTCGATACAAGCCGAACGACGCAGCCGCTCCCGACTGTCCGGAGAACGGCCTGTGCTGTGCCAGAAAGGGCGCTTCGTGGCCGATTCCGGCAACCCCAACGAGAACATTCCGTCCACAGCCGGTGAGCCGGGCGAGGTCACCGCCTCGTACGACGCCAGCGCGATCACCGTGCTGGAAGGGCTGGACGCGGTCCGCAAGCGACCTGGCATGTACATCGGCTCGACCGGTGAGCGCGGCCTGCACCACCTCGTGCAGGAGGTCGTCGACAACTCGGTCGACGAGGCGATGGCGGGCCACGCGGACACCATCGACGTCACGATCCTCGCCGACGGCGGGGTGCGTGTGATCGACAACGGCCGTGGCATCCCGGTCGGTATCGTGCCGTCCGAGGGCAAGCCCGCCGTCGAGGTCGTGCTGACCGTGCTGCACGCGGGCGGCAAGTTCGGCGGCGGCGGTTACGCCGTCTCCGGCGGTCTGCACGGCGTCGGCGTCTCCGTCGTCAACGCTCTGTCCACGCGGGTCTCCGTCGAGGTCAAGACGGACGGCTACCGCTGGACCCAGGACTACAAGCTCGGCGTTCCGACCGCCCCGCTGGCCAAGCACGAGGCCACCGAGGAGTCCGGGACGACGGTCACCTTCTGGGCCGACGGGGACATCTTCGAGACCACCGAGTACAGCTTCGAGACCCTCGCGCGCCGCTTCCAGGAGATGGCGTTCCTCAACAAGGGCCTCACGCTCAAGCTCACCGACGAGCGGGAGTCGGCAAAGGCGACGGCGGGCGCGGACAGCGCGGACGCGGTCGAGCCCGCCGAGGAGGAGACCGCCCGCTCGGTCACGTACCACTACGAAAACGGCATCGTCGATTTCGTGAAGTACCTCAACTCCCGCAAGGGCGATGTCATCCACCAGTCGGTGATCGACATCGCGGCCGAGGACAAGGAGCGTCTTCTCTCGGCCGAGATCGCCATGCAGTGGAACACGCAGTACACCGAGGGTGTCTACTCCTTCGCCAACGCGATCCACACGCATGAGGGCGGTACGCACGAGGAGGGCTTCCGGGCGGCGCTCACCTCGCTGGTCAACCGGTACGCGCGCGACAAGAAGCTGCTGCGCGAGAAGGACGACAACCTCACCGGTGAGGACGTCCGCGAGGGCCTGACGGCGATCATCTCGGTGAAGCTGGGCGAGCCGCAGTTCGAGGGCCAGACGAAGACCAAGCTGGGCAACACGGAGGCCAAGACCTTTGTGCAGAAGGTCGTCCACGAGCAGCTGACGGACTGGTTCGACCGGAACCCCAACGAGGCCGCGGACATCATCCGCAAGGGCATCGCCGCGTCGACCGCCCGGGTGGCGGCCCGCAAGGCCCGTGACCTGACCCGCCGCAAGGGGCTCCTGGAGAGCGCCTCGCTGCCGGGCAAGCTGAGCGACTGCCAGTCGAACGACCCCACCAAGTGCGAGATCTTCATCGTCGAGGGTGACTCCGCCGGTGGTTCGGCGAAGTCGGGCCGTAACCCGATGTACCAGGCGATCCTGCCGATCCGCGGCAAGATCCTGAACGTCGAGAAGGCCCGGATCGACAAGATCCTCCAGAACACCGAGGTCCAGGCGCTGATCTCGGCGTTCGGTACCGGGGTCCACGAGGACTTCGACATCGAGAAGCTCCGCTATCACAAGATCATTCTGATGGCGGACGCCGATGTCGACGGCCAGCACATCAACACGCTGCTGCTGACGTTCCTCTTCCGCTTCATGCGGCCGCTGGTCGAGGCGGGGCACGTCTACCTCTCGCGCCCGCCGCTCTACAAGATCAAGTGGGGCCGTGACGACTTCGAGTACGCGTACTCGGACCGTGAGCGGGACGCGCTCGTGAATCTGGGCAAGCAGAACGGCAAGCGGATCAAGGAAGACTCGATCCAGCGCTTCAAGGGCCTCGGCGAGATGAACGCCGAGGAGCTGCGCGTCACGACGATGGACGTCGATCACCGGGTGCTCGGCCAGGTCACGCTGGACGACGCGGCGCAGGCCGACGACCTCTTCTCGGTGCTGATGGGTGAGGACGTCGAGGCGCGGCGCTCGTTCATCCAGCGCAACGCCAAGGACGTCCGCTTCCTCGACATCTGAGTCGGCCGTACAAGCAAGCCGCAGCTCGAAAGGACTTTGACCAGCAATGGCCGACGAGAACACCCCTGTCACGCCCGAAGAGGAGCCCGCCGTCGCAGGCGTGGGCATGCGTGTCGAGCCCGTGGGGCTCGAGACGGAGATGCAGCGCTCCTACCTCGACTACGCGATGTCCGTCATCGTCTCGCGTGCGCTCCCCGACGTACGGGACGGGCTCAAGCCCGTCCACCGCCGGGTGCTGTACGCGATGTACGACGGCGGCTACCGCCCCGAGAAGGGCTTCTACAAGTGCGCCCGTGTCGTCGGTGACGTCATGGGTACGTACCACCCGCACGGCGACTCCTCGATCTATGACGCGCTGGTCCGCCTCGCGCAGCACTGGTCGATGCGCATGCCGCTGGTGGACTCCAACGGCAACTTCGGTTCTCCGGGCAACGACCCGGCCGCGGCCATGCGGTACACCGAGTGCAAGATGATGCCGCTGTCCATGGAGATGGTCCGGGACATCGACGAGGAGACCGTCGACTTCCAGGACAACTACGACGGCCGCAACCAGGAGCCGACGGTCCTGCCGGCGCGCTTCCCGAACCTGCTGGTCAACGGTTCCGCGGGCATCGCGGTCGGGATGGCGACCAACATCCCGCCGCACAACCTGCGCGAGGTCGCCGCCGGTGCGCAGTGGTACCTGGAGCACCCGGAGGCCTCGCACGAGGAGCTCCTGGACGCGCTGATCGAGCGGATCAAGGGCCCGGACTTCCCGACCGGGGCGCTCGTGGTGGGCCGCAAGGGCATCGAGGAGGCGTACCGCACCGGCCGTGGCTCGATCACGATGCGGGCGGTCGTCGCGGTCGAGGAGATCCAGAACCGGCAGTGCCTGGTCGTCACGGAGCTGCCGTACCAGACCAACCCCGACAACCTCGCGCAGAAGATCGCCGACCTGGTGAAGGACGGCAAGGTCGGCGGCATCGCGGACGTCCGGGACGAGACGTCCTCGCGTACGGGCCAGCGCCTGGTCGTCGTGCTCAAGCGTGACGCGGTCGCCAAGGTCGTACTGAACAACCTGTACAAGCACACCGACCTCCAGTCGAACTTCGGCGCGAACATGCTGGCGCTCGTCGACGGGGTGCCGCGCACGCTGTCGATCGACGCGTTCATCCGCCACTGGGTGACGCACCAGATCGAGGTCATCGTCCGGCGTACGCGGTTCCGGCTGCGCAAGGCGGAGGAGCGGGCGCACATCCTGCGCGGCCTGCTCAAGGCGCTGAACGCCATCGACGAGGTCATCGCCCTCATCCGGCGCAGCCAGACGGTCGAGGTCGCGCGCGAGGGCCTGATGGGCCTGCTGGAGATCGACGAGATCCAGGCGAACGCGATCCTGGAGATGCAGCTGCGCCGGCTGGCCGCACTGGAGCACCAGAAGATCACGGCGGAGCACGACGAGCTCCAGGCCAAGATCAACGAGTACAACGCGATCCTCGTCTCGCCGGAGCGGCAGCGGCAGATCGTCAGCGAGGAGCTGGCGGCGATCGTCGAGAAGTTCGGTGACGACCGGCGTTCCGCGCTGGTGCCCTTCGACGGTGACATGTCCATCGAGGACCTGATCGCCGAGGAGGACATCGTCGTCACCATCACGCACGGTGGCTACATCAAGCGGACCAAGACCGAGGACTACCGCTCGCAGAAGCGCGGCGGCAAGGGTGTCCGCGGTACGAAGCTGAAGCAGGACGACATCGTCGACCACTTCTTCGTGTCGACGACGCACCACTGGCTGCTGTTCTTCACGAACAAGGGCCGTGTCTACCGGGCGAAGGCGTACGAGCTTCCGGACGCCGGCCGTGACGCGCGTGGGCAGCATGTCGCCAACCTGCTGGCCTTCCAGCCGGACGAGAAGATCGCCCAGATCCTCGCGGTCCGTGACTACGAGGCGGCGCCGTACCTGATCCTGGCGACGAAGGGCGGTCTGGTGAAGAAGACCGCGCTGAAGGACTACGACTCGCCGCGCTCCGGCGGTGTCATCGCGATCAACCTGCGGGAGACCGCGGACGGCGGCGACGACGAGCTGATCGGTGCGGAGCTGGTGTCGGCCGAGGACGATCTGCTGCTCATCAGCAAGAAGGCCCAGTCGATCAGGTTCACCGCGACGGACGACGCGCTGCGCCCGATGGGCCGTGCGACCTCGGGTGTCAAGGGGATGAGTTTCCGCGAGGGCGACGAACTGCTCTCGATGAATGTCGTCCGGCCCGGTACTTTCGTGTTCACTGCAACCGACGGCGGGTACGCGAAGCGGACTCCCGTCGACGAGTACCGCGTCCAGGGCCGCGGCGGTCTGGGCATCAAGGCCGCCAAGATCGTGGAGGACCGGGGCTCGCTCGTCGGAGCGCTGGTGGTGGAGGAGACGGACGAGATCCTCGCCATCACACTCGGCGGTGGTGTGATTCGTACGCGAGTCAATGAAGTCAGGGAGACGGGCCGTGACACCATGGGCGTCCAACTGATCAATCTGGGCAAGCGTGACGCCGTCGTCGGCATCGCGCGCAACGCCGAGGCCGGTCGCGAGGCGGAAGAGGTCGATGGGACCGATGACGCCGAGGGCGAGGCGGCCGGAGCGCACGCGGAGAGCGTGATCGAGGGCACTGTCGAGGGCACGGAGCCTTCGACCGGGGAGCACGAGGAGTAGAGCGTGAGTGGAGCCACGGGCGCCGGTTCGGCCGCTTCCGGAGCAGGAGCGAACGGTGCCCGTGGCCCTGCCACGGACTCCCAAGGGGGCACTGTGACGGACACTCGGGGGCCTCAGCCCCAGTACGAGGGTTACGCGACCGGGCCGTTGCCCGGCGAGCGTGAGCCCGCGACGGGGCCGGCGGGGCCGTACCACCCGCCGCAGGCGTACCCGTCGCCCTCGGGCGGCACACAAGGGGGCCAGCAGCGCGGTGGGGCGCAGAGCGGCACACAGGGTGCGGGCGGCGCGCAGGCGACGCGTCTGCCGCGCACGGGGGCGCGGACCACTCCCCGTACCCGCAAGGCGCGGCTGCGGGTGGCGAAGGCCGACCCGTGGTCGGTGATGAAGGTCAGCTTCCTGCTCTCCATCGCCCTGGGCATCTGCACGGTGGTCGCGGCGGCGGTGCTGTGGATGGTCATGGACGCCATGGGCGTCTTCGAGACCGTGGGCGGCACGATCAGCGAGGCCACCGGTTCGAACGAGAGCAACGGCTTCGATCTCCAGTCGTTCCTGTCGCTGCCGCGCGTCCTCATCTTCACCTCGGTCATCGCGGTGATCGATGTGGTTCTGGCCACCGCGCTGGCGACGCTGGGCGCGTTCATCTACAACTTGTCGGCCGGCTTCGTGGGTGGCGTCGAGCTCACTCTGGCCGAGGACGAGTAGCTCGCCGGGTATGGATTTTGGGACTGGCCCCGACGTGCGCTAATCTTCAGAAGTCAGCGCAGAGCGCGGCGGGGCTATAGCTCAGTTGGTTAGAGCGCATCCCTGATAAGGATGAGGCCACAGGTTCAAATCCTGTTAGCCCCACAGCAAGAAGTAGCGGTGAAGAAGGGCGTCTCCCCAAGGGGAGGCGCCCTTCTTCGTGTCCCGGTTCCTCTCGGGTCACGGGGCGCACATCCCGGGGACGTACGGCGAGAGGAAGCTGCTCGTTTCTCTCCGGCGTGCGGGGCCGCCTGCGGCACGATGTCCGGCGGTGGCGCCGTCTCCTGGTCCGCCAGGAGGGAGACGGGCCCGGTGAGTTGCTTCCCGGCGCCGACGGCCCGTCGGTTCGGCCCGCAGGCGCCCAGTACGCCGGCTCCGGTGTGCGCGGGCATGGAGAAGGCCCCCGCCGGTGTGAACCGGACCAGGGGCCCTGGAGTGCGGGGGCGGCGGTGGGGTGCCGCGGTGGGGTCAGGGTGGCGGCAGGGGTGAGTCGCCGGCCGGGGCCGTGTGGCCGGTGCGGGCCGGGTCCGCGGAGCGCGGGACGTCCGCGGTGTCCGCGGACAGGTGCCGGGTGGCCGGTGAGGAGCCGTGCGCCTCGGCGCGGATGCGCTGCTTCATCGTGGGTGGCAGCGCCCTGTCACGCGGAAGGGTCCATCGCACCGACGGGGTGGTCGCGGTTGCCGCGGTCGCACCCGTGTGCTCGTGGTTCGTGATCGTCGGCTGCGCCGCCGCGGCGGGGGCGGTGACGAGGCCCATCGACGCGAGGATCGCGAAGAAGGCGGTGATGAAGGCGGTCCAGATGCTCTTGACCTTGAAGGCGCTCATGGCCCCTCGCTTTCAGGTGGTCCGGTTTGCTTACCTTTCTGATGATGTGGATCCGGCTCGCGATTTCGGGGACCGACGCCCCCGCTGCGCTGATGTTCAGATGAACACCACTCGTATGGTGCAACCGGTGCTGACGGGCTGTCCGTGCGCGGTCGCGGGGTCCGGGCGAGGCCCGAACGAACCCTCCGGCCCGCCGCGGTGGGGTTCCGGGCAGGTCACCGATCGGTATCGGTCGGTGTGTATAGTCGGGCGGCAGAAGTCCCCTACGTCAAGGAAAGACGAGGTCGCGCGGTGAAGAAGCTTCTCCTGGTCGCACTGGCCGCCATCGGCGGGCTCCTCGTGTACCGCCAGATCCAGGCGGATCGCGCCGAGCAGGATCTGTGGACGGAGGCGACCGACTCCGTGCCCGCAGGTTCGGGTGTGTGAGACGGCACAGTCTGTTACGGGCCCCGGTCGCTGAGCGGCCGGGGCTTCGTGCTGTCCGGGGGCCTTCGCGGGAGGCCTCCCCGACCCGGACGCGGCTCCTTCGCCTCATTCGCCTTCTCCCCCGCTCCCGCTGGTCCTTTCCCGCTGGTCCGTGCCCTCCGGGGCGGGGCCGTGCTGTTGCGTGACCGTGACGCCCGAGCCCTTGAGTTCACCTACGCAAATCACTAGCTTGCGAGAGCGAATGGTCCTGTCCGGTGGTGGCAGGATGGACCGGCATTGCGGCCGCTGCCGGAGCGGGCGCCCCGGTGGCTGCGGCCGGGGGCCTCGCGCCCGTACGCGGGCGTCGCGGAGCAGTCGATGCGGACGACGAGGGGAAGCGCGTGAAGAGGCAGCGCAACAAGGGCCGGGTGACGCTGGCGGCGGCCGCGGCGATGTGCGCGGTGGCGGCGTTGCCGGGGCAGGCGCACGCGGCCGGAACTCCGGCGTACACCTTCGATCCCGGGGCGAGGACGATCCGGGGAGCCGCGGCCAACGCCGAGGCGTCCGTGCTGGACGAGGGATCTGTGTACCGGAGCGCGATCAAGCCGGGCGAGAAGCTCTACTACCGGGTGAAGCTCGACGCGAGGTCGAACGCGTATGTCTCGGCCGTCGCGGTGCCGAAGCCGGGCGGCGCGGCTGCCTACGGGGACGGCATCACGGTCAGCATCCGGGACCTCAACGATTCCCGTTGCAGTTCCGAGGACGCGCGCTTCGGCTCGACGGAGTTCCCGCGTCCGATCGCCGCCTACGCGTACCGGACCGTGGACAAGAAGAGCAGTACGTGCCAGGAGGCAGGCACGTACGACGTCCTGATCGAGCGTGAGAGCAAGCCGACGTCGAACCAGGATCCCTGGGACCTGGAGCTCCGCTTCGCGCTGGAGCCGAAGCTGAGGAAGGGGTCGGCGATGCCGACCGAGGCGCCGGAGGCCTGGCCGTCCACGTCACCGGCGCCGCCCGCGGGCGACGACCGGAAGCGGGCGGGGGGCGCGGGCTACTACGACGCCACGGGCCTGGAGACGGGTACCTGGGTGGACTCGGTCGCGCCCGGACAGACGCGGTTCTACCGGGTGCCGGTGGACTGGGGGCAGCAGCTCTTCGCCTCCACCGCGCTCAGCAACAGCACGAGCGGCAAGGACGAGTTCATGGGCAACGCCCTCTCGTTCTCGCTGGAGAACCCGGCCCAGGGCCACGTCACCGATGCGTACCTGTCGTACTCGGGGAGGTCGGCGACGACGTCGCTGGACCCGGTGCCGCCGGTCGCCTACAACAACCGGTTCGACTACGGCTCCGAGGTCAGCGGCATGCGTTTCGCCGGCTGGTACTACCTGTCGGTGACCCTCAGCCCGAAGGTCGCGGAGGTGTACGGCGACAAGCCGATCCCGCTGACCACGACGGTCCAGGTGAAGAACAAGGCGGAGAAATCGCCGTACGACGGTGACGCCGGGATCTTCGCGGTCACCGAGAAGGACAAGGAGATGGCGAAGAGCGGGGACAGCGCCCCGCAGGCCGCCAGGAGCGAGACGATGCAGCTCGTCGCCGCGGGCGGGATCGGCACGGGCACCGTGCTGGTGCTCGGGCTCGGCGTGTGGACGCTGCTGGCCCGCCGCCGTCCGCAGCCTGCTGGCGGTCCGCCGCCGGCCGGGAGCGGACAGCGGCCGCCCTTCGGCGGTCCGCCGCCGCAGGCCGGGTAGCCCGCGGCCGACGGTCGCTCCGGACGGCCGGTTCAGGCCTGGGTCAGTGCCCAGATGCCGACCGCGAAGCAGAGCAGCGCCACCAGCAGGACCGGGACCGCCACCTTCGGGGGCGGTCCCGGTCGCGTCCGGCGTACGGGGGCGCTGTGCGCCGCGGAAGAGGCGTGCGCGGCGTGCGCGCTGGAGGCGGGGGCGGCAGGCGGGGCGGCCGTCGCGCCGGGGTGCGGGGCCTGCGGGTGCTGGGCGGTGTAGGCGCGGGTGGCCGCCGGATCGTGCGGGACGGCGGAGGTGGGGGCGTGGGAGAGGTCCGGGGCACCGGCGGCATAGGGGGGAGCCGCATGCGCCGCGTGCGCCTGGTGCGGAGCGGAGGGCGCGGGGGGCGCGGGCGTCTGCGCCGGGTGCGGCTGCGGAGCGGGCTGCGGTGCGTGCGCGGTGGCGGGCTGCTGAGGAGGCGGCGCCAGGTGGAAGCTGCCCGTCTCCGACATCGACACGGGCTGCTGGGGGTTCGGCTGCTGTGTGTACGGGCCCTGCGGGTACGGCTGCTGTACTGACGGCTGCTGTACTGACGGCTGCTGTGCGGAGGCCTGCTGTGCGGCCTGGGAGGCCTGTTGCGGCAGCTGACCGGCGTGGGGGCCCGGCGGTGCCTGTCCGGGCGCCTGGAGGCCCGTTACGGGGCCGTCGGGGCCAAATCCGGAGGGCAGTGGTCCGATCTGGTCGAAAACCTCCACCGGTTCGTCGCCCGGACCCGGTTCGGGCAGCATCTCGACCGCCGCCGTCAGGGCCTTGCGCGCCCCGGTCGCGGTGCGGAAGCGGGACTGCGGGTCGGGCTGGAGCAGTCCGGCGAGTACCTGCCACAGCGGTTCCGGGATGCCCTGCGGGGCGCCCGGGGTGCCGTGGGTGGTGAAGTGCTCGACGAGTGCCTGGGAGTCGGGCTTCTGGCCCTGGAGCAGATACAGCGCGACGAGACCGACGGCGAACAGGTCGGCCGGGAAGTCGGGCTCCGCGCCCATCATCTGCTCGGGCGCGAAGTAACCGGGCGTGCCCACGACGTAGTTGGTCTCCGTCAGACGGGGTTCGCCCTTGCGCATCGAGATGCCGAAGTCGGAGAGCCGCAGATGCGGACGGCCCGTTCCGGTGGCCTCCATCAGGATGTTGGCCGGTTTGATGTCCCGGTGCACCACGCCTTCCGCGTGCACCGTGGACAGTCCGGACAGCAGCTGGTCGAGCAGGAGACAGACGAAGCGCGGCGGCAACGGGCCGTAGTCGCCTATGACATGGGCCAGCGAACCGCCGCTGACCAGATCCATGGTGAACAGGACCTTGTCGTCGTCGGCGGCCCAACTGGCGGGAGCCAGCACATGCGGGTGTTCGATGCGCAGCGCCTGCTCACGGACGAAGCGCAGCAGTGTGTGCGCGTCGCTCTGCTGAAGGACCTTGGCCGCCACGTAGCGGCGGCGCCGGTGGTCCCAGGCCCGCCACACCGCGCCGACCCCACCACGTCCGATCGGATCGATCAGCTCGTACCGACCAGCGAAGACCTCACCCATTGCGCTGCGCCCGCTCCCCGTTCCGGTTCCTGTTTCGGCGTATCTGATCCGGCTTCCCGCTCCGGTGTTTCCCGATCCGGCGTTCCCGCCGCGCTCCGTGCGCCGGACGCCCCGGGGCCGCCGCCGGTTCCAGGGCCCTCCGTCCGGAGCGAGGCCCTGGTTCCGGTTCCGTTTCCGCTAGCTCTGGTGTCCCTCGTAGTGGGCGACCGCGTCGGCGGTGCGCCCGGCTCCGTACACCCTGAGGAACTCTGCCAGTTCCGGGTGGGTCGGGGCGAGGGAGTCCGCGGCATCGATGATGTCGCCGGCCGCGGCCACCGACCTCAGCAGCGACTGGATCTCGCGCACCACGCGGCGGACGGTGGGGGCTCCGCCCGTGGTCGTGGTCTGCCCGGTGTTGGTCAGGACCGAGCCGCCCTGGGACTTCTTGATCTCTTCCATCCGGTCGGTGGCCTCGCCCGCGCTGACGCTGCCGTCCGCGACCTGGCTGGCCAGCTCCTGAAGGGCCTGGACGCGCTGTACGACCGCGGGGTTGCCGATCTTGGCCCGCTGGCCGCTCATCAGCTGGGACAGCATGGGCGCCGACAGCCCGAGCACCGCGGCGAGCCGGGCCTGATTCAGGCCGAGATCATCGATCAGCCGGCGGAAGAGCGCGCCGAGCGGCTCTCCGTACCAACTGCGCTGAAGCTCTCTGGCTCTTGCCGTTGCCTCTTGCTGCGCTGCGTCCATGGCGTCTCCCCTTCGCTGCGGCTTCGCTGCTGCGAACCTCGTCGTGCATCTTACGGAGAGTGGTCGCCCACCGGGAGTCCCAATCCTTTTGCAAGATTCGGGGGGACACCCGGTACTCTGGTCTGCGACGGCAGCCGTGACGCGGACGTGTTCGGCGTTGTTTGCGTGTGCTGTTTTCCGGGGCCTTAGCTCAGTTGGTAGAGCGCTGCCTTTGCAAGGCAGATGTCAGGAGTTCGAATCTCCTAGGCTCCACATCACGAAAGTCCCTCCGGCCTGCGGAAGCGCGGTCCGGGGGGACTTTTCTTGTCTGCTGCGCGGCCTTGTCCGGCCGGTCCGGGACCGCCGGTTTCCGTACCGCGGCGCGGTGGCTTCGATGCCGGGGGACGCCGGTGAACGGGGCGGCCGGTGCGCTCCACGCACCGTGACGGGGGGCTCCGCCGCTCACTCTTTAGGTTTAACGGGAGCACTGCCTCCGGTCGCCAACAGGGCTTCCACTGAAGCTGGTTGAGGGGCGACGGAGGTGGCCGGAGTTGGTGTGGCGGAAGCCGGACGGCGGGGAAGAGTCATCCTCAGGAAGCGAGGAAGGTGACCTGGTGCCTCATGTGCGGGCAGCCGCCGGCGCTGAGCATCGGTCGGGATGGGGATGGTGAGAAATGGCAGAAGGCAGCGGGGCCCCATTGCCGGACGACGGGACCGGCGCTCCGGCAGGGGGCGCGGACGCGGGCAACCCGGGGAGTACGACGGGCGCGGGGAGCGCAGGGGGGCCGGCGGGCACGGGGAGCGCGGGAGGCGCAGGTGGCTCCGGGCATTCAGGGAGCGCGGGCGCCGGCGCTCCTGAGCCGGGCGGGGACACCGGAGGTGCGGGCGGGGCCGGCGACGGTGCGGCCGTCGGCCGTGCGGGGGCCTGGATACGGCGCCACGGTCCCTCGACGCTCGTCGGGTCGGTTCTGGTCGCCGTCGTGGGCGCGGCGGCGACGGTGGGCCTGACCGCGCTGCTCGGGGACGGCAGCGGCGGTGGGGACGCGGGCGGTGCGCCGGGTGCGCCCACGACGTCGGTGCAGGCCACGGCGGCGGCCGACCCCAAGTCCCCGCCCAGTTGTTCGGGCGAGGGGTGTACGGGGCTCGACCCCAAGACCACCGGATGCGGTGACAGCGGGAAGACGGTGGCGTCCCAGTTCGCGGGCACCATGCAACTGGAGATCCGCTACAGCCAGGGCTGCCGGACGGTGTGGGGAAAGCTGACCGGGGCGGAGGTCGGCGACACCGTCGAGATCCAGACATCGCCCACGCGCCGCCAGACCGCCAAGGTGCGGACCGGCCACACCCAGTACACGCTGATGCTTGCCGCTCCGAAGGAGTTCACCGCGCAGGCGACCGCTGTCGCGGTCAACGGGACTGTCGTACGGGAGGTCCCGAAGGGGTACATCCTGAGGGCCGGGGCCGACAGCACGGATCTGCCCGCCGAGGAAGCGGCGAAGGACACGGAGGCCGGGGCGGGGACGGGCCGGGCTTCCTGACCCGGTGCCCCTGCCACCGCCTCCGGGGGCGGGGGCAGGGGCACCGGAAGGCGGGGGCCGGTTCAGTGCCGGTCGTCGAGGCCGTTGTTCTCCCCGTCGCCCGACTCGGCGTCGGCCTGCTTGGCCTGGACCTCCGGGTCGAGCACCGTACGGCCGCTGCCGTCGACCGAGGTCAGCGGGGCGCGCTCGTCGGGCACCTCGGTGGGAGCGGGGGGCTCGACCAGCCAGTCCGGGTTGGCCTGCTTGTCCCACCACCGCCAGGCGGCGTACGCGCCGCCCGCCACGACGCCGAGCACGGCGAGGCCCTTGGCCAGCCGGCCGGCCCTGGCCCGCCGCTCGTGCTTCCTGACCAGCTTCTGGATCTCCTTCGCCGTGACCTGTCCGCGCAGGGCGGCCAGTGCCGCCGCGCTGCGGGCGGTGGCCTCCTCGGCCATGGGCTGGGCCACGGCCACCACGTGCTCCACGCGGGGCACGGTGTAGTCGGCGGCGCTCCGGGCGGCCCGCCGGGTCCGGAGCGCGGCGCGGTGCGCGGCCTTGTCGACCTTGGGCGGCACATGGGTCAGGGCCTGCTCGATGTGCGGTGCGAGATGGGACGCGTACTGGGCACGGGCCTGGTGGGCCGCCTTCGTCACCTTGGGCGCGAGCCGTGCGCGCGCCTCGATGGCATAGTGCGCGGCCTGTTCCCTGGCCGTGTCGGCATAAGGCGCCACCACTTCCGCGGCGTGCTGCGCGCTGTCCTTCGCCGAGTAGGTTGCGGCGCGCACGCGGTCAATGCGGGTCACGGGATCCTCCTCCTTGGTGGCGGGTAGGTACTCCGCCTTTCCACCCAATTCGAAATCATGCCTGTCAGGGTCCTGAGCGGCATGCGGGGCAGGCATCCGGGTCATGAACGCTTTCTTCGGGGCAATGCGGTGCAAGCGGAGCGTGTCGACGACAATGCCACGGATCGGCGGCGGGCGCGTGGCTTCGTCGGGCACTCGGCCGCAGTTGTCCCGGCAGGGATCGCCGGACCCGGCGCGGACCCGGAGCGGGACGGCGCGGGACGGCGCGGGCCCGTACCCCGGCGGACCCGGAGCGGGGGGCGGCCGGACTCGCGCGGGCGCCGCTCCCGGGCGCTGACGGCACGCCGCCGGGGGTGGTCCGTGCGAGGATCGGTGCACGCCAGTGAAGACTTACGGAAGGCAGATCGTGGCCGAGCAGCTTTACGCCACCTTGAAGACCAGCCAGGGCGACATCGAAATCCGGCTTCTGCCGAACCATGCGCCCAAGACGGTCAGGAACTTCGTCGAGCTCGCCAAGGGTGAGCGCGAGTGGACCCACCCCGCGACCGGGAAGAAGTCCACGGACAAGCTGTACGACGGCACCGTCTTCCACCGGGTGATCAGCGGCTTCATGATTCAGGGCGGCGACCCGCTGGGGAACGGCACCGGCGGTCCGGGCTACGAGTTCGCCGACGAGTTCCACCCGGAGCTGGCCTTCACCAAGCCGTACCTGCTGGCGATGGCCAACGCGGGCCCGGGGACGAACGGCTCGCAGTTCTTCCTCACCGTGTCGCCCACCGCGTGGCTGACCGGCAAGCACACCATCTTCGGTGAGGTCTCCAACGAGGCGGGCAAGAAGGTCGTGGACGCCATCGCGGGCACCCGGACCAACCCGCGCACCGACCGCCCGGTGGAGGACGTCGTGATCGAGTCGGTCGTCGTCGAGAGCCGCTGACGGTCCGCGCGGGCCGCTGAGACCGTACGCCGGAGTCGGCCGGCGGTCCACGAGGGCCGCTGACGGTCCACGACGGCCGCTGCTGGTCCGCCCGGAGGGAACCAACCGCCCTGCTCGTCCGTACTGTTACATAGCGGACGTGCAGGGCGGCGGCGTGTGCGCCACCGCCACGACGAGGACCGAGAGGCAGGCCAGGACCGATGGACCAGCAGCCGCCGGCAGACCAGGTGCCGTCCGGGGACGGCGGCGGTACGCCGACCTGCTACCGCCACCCGGACCGGGAGACCGGTATCCGCTGCTCGCGCTGCGAGCGCCCGATCTGCCCCGAGTGCATGATCAGTGCTTCCGTCGGCTTCCAGTGCCCGGACTGCGTACGGCAGGGCTCCGGCACCGGACACCACCCCGCCGCCAGTAGGCCGCGCACGCTCGCGGGCGGCAGGGTCGCGGCCGACCCGCGGCTGATCACCAAGATCCTGCTCGGCATCAACCTCGCGGTGTTCCTCGCGGTCTGGGTCACCGGCCGTGACCAGTCCTGGCTGTCCGACGATCTGATGCTGCTGGGCCGGGCCTGGGACCCCACCGAAGGTGTCGCCGAGGGCCAGTGGTACCGGCTGGTGACGTCGATGTTCCTGCATCAGGAAGTGATGCACATCGCGTTCAACATGCTGGGGCTGTGGTGGCTCGGCGGTCCGTTGGAGGCCGCGCTCGGCCGCGCCCGCTACCTCTCCCTCTATCTGCTGTCCGGGCTCGCCGGAAGCGCCCTGACGTACTGGATCGCCGCGCCGAACCAGGGCTCGCTCGGAGCTTCCGGTGCGGTCTTCGGGCTGCTCGGTGCCACCGCCGTCATGATGCGCCGGATGAACTACGACATGCGGCCGGTCCTCGTGCTGCTCGCGCTGAACCTGCTCTTCACCTTCACCTGGGGCGGTATCGCCTGGGAGGCGCATGTCGGCGGTCTGATCGCGGGCACGGTGATCGCGATCGGCATGGTGCACGCCCCGCGCGAGCGCCGTACAGCCGTGCAGTACGGGACCTGTGCGCTGGTGCTGGTGGCGGTCCTCGGGATCGTCCTCGCCAGGACCGCCTCGCTCACCTGACCGGTTTTCCGGCCCCCGTCCGCAAAGTTGTCCACAGTGTGCACGGGATCTTGTGCACGGCAAGAGGAACATGTGTTCCCGTTGTCGCTGTGCAGGGTCTTTCCTGCAGAAACAAGGGGTGCAGCCTCCCTCGAAGAGGGAGGCTGCAGTCACATCGGCGTCAACTTCGGTGGAAGTTATCCACAGATCGTCTGACCTTTTCCCCCACCTGTGGATAACTCTGTGGGTAACTTCAGGGCAGGGCTTGCGCTACTTCCACTGAGTGGATACGCCGAAGCCGCCGGCGATGAAGCCGAAGCCCACGACGATGTTCCAGTTGCCCAGGGCGTCGATCGGGAGCTCCCCGTCGGTCACGTAGAAGATCACGATCCAGACCAGCCCGATCAGGAAGAGGGCCAGCATCACCGGCGCCACCCAACTGCGGTTGGTCAGCTTTATGTTGGTTGCCTGCTTCGCCGACGGCGGCGTGAAGTCGGCCTTCTTGCGGATACGTGACTTCGGCACGAGGAACTCTCCTGTCGATGCGCTGCGTGACCGCGCAGGGATCTGTGGCTGGCGCCGGGGCGAGGCGCGAGGGGGAATGCTGCCTCCCCCGGGCGTCCGTTAGCGTAGTGCTTCCATGGCGCCTGAGGAGATAAGGGTACGTTGAGCAATTCTGCCGACTCTCCCGACGGCCCGGTCGGGCGCACCTCCAAGTGGCCCGTCCGGGGGCTCACCGCTGCCGTCTTCGCCCTGGCCGGACTGATCTTCGTCACCAGTGCCAACACGGCCAAGGGCACCAACATCCGCAGCGACTCCTCCCTGCTCAAGCTCTCCGACCTGATCAAGGAGCGCAGCGAGAACAACGCCGGGCTCAACGAGTCGACGGCGGCGCTGCGCGCGGACATCGACGCTCTCGCCCAGCGCGACGACGGCAGCACCAGGGCCGAGGACGCCAGGCTCAAGGCCCTGGAGAAGGCGGCCGGCACCACGAAGATCACCGGCGGAGCCGTCAGCGTGACGCTGAACGACGCGCCGCCCGATGCCACCGCCAACCCCGGCTACCCCGATCCCCAGCCCAATGACCTGGTCATCCACCAGCAGGACCTCCAGGCCGTCGTCAACGCGCTGTGGCAGGGCGGGGCCCGCGGCATCCAGGTCATGGACCAGCGGCTGATCTCCACCAGCGCCGTCCGCTGCGTGGGCAACACCCTGATCCTCCAGGGCCGCGTCTACTCCCCGCCGTACAAGGTCACCGCCGTCGGCGACCCGGACAGGCTCCGGCAGGCGCTCGACGACTCCACGGCGATCCAGAACTACCAGCTGTATGTGAAGGCGTACGGACTCGGCTGGAAAGTCGAGGAGAACGGGGCGGTGACTCTTCCCGGTTACTCGGGCACAGTGGATCTCCACTACGCGCAGCCTGTGGAGTAAGCCCCGGGGAGGCCGGCCGGTGACGGTACGAGTGATCGTCAGGACCTTCAGCGAGCTCTGTATCACCGTCGGCACCCTGATCGTCCTCTTTGTGGCCTACGTGCTGTTCTGGACCGGAGTGAAAGCCGCCGACGCGGCCGAGGGCCAGATCGACACCCTCCAGAGCCGCTGGGCTCAGGGGCCCGTGACCGGCCCCGCACCCGTGCCCGGCCCCGACGCTTCGGCCGGCCCCGACGCCTCGGCCGCTCCCGCCGCGCCCGCCCCGGAGACGTACCGCGGCGGGAAGCCCTTCGCGATGATGTACATCCCCCGCTTCGGCTCGGCCTGGGAGTGGCCCGTCCTGGAGAACACGGAGGTCAGGACGTTGCAGAAGGGGCTCGGGCACTACAGCGGGACCGCCCGCCTGGGCGCCACCGGCAATTTCGCGGTGGCCGGGCACCGCCGGACGTACGGGGACCCGTTCAAGGACTTCCCGGAACTGCGCACCGGTGACGCCGTGCTGCTGACGGACGGGACGACCTGGTTCACGTACCGCATCGCTTCCCGGCCCTACCGGACCGTGCCCGGCGACACCGCCGTCATCGACCCCGTCCCGCGGAAATCGGGTTTCGACGGGCCGGGGCGCTATCTGACGCTGACCACCTGCGAGCCCGAGTGGGGCAGCAGCCACCGGCTGATCGCCTGGGCGCATCTGGACGCCACCCAGCCGGTGACGGACGGCAGACCACCGGCTTTCCACAGCTGACCCACGCTCCGGCCCCGGCCCTTTAGTCTGGTGGCGTAACGAACGGAGGGGTCAGCATGTACGGATGGATCTGGCGGCATCTGCCGGGCAACGCGTGGGTGCGGGGTGTCATCTCGCTCGTGCTGGTCCTCGCGGTCGTCTACGCGCTTTTCCAGTACGTCTTCCCGTGGGCGGAGCCACTGCTTCCGTTCGGTGACGTGACGGTCGACGGCGAAGGCACCAGTGGAGCGGGGACCGGTCGGTGAGCGCACGCATCCTTGTCGTGGACAACTACGACAGCTTTGTCTTCAACCTCGTCCAGTACCTCTACCAGCTCGGTGCGGAGTGCGAGGTGCTGCGCAACGACGAGGTGACGACGGCACACGCCCAGGACGGCTTCGACGGCGTCCTGCTCTCGCCGGGCCCCGGCACCCCCGAGCACGCGGGTGTGTGTGTCGAGATGGTGCGGCACTGCGCGGACACCGGGGTTCCGGTCTTCGGCGTCTGCCTCGGGATGCAGTCGATGGCGGTCGCGTACGGCGGTGTCGTGGACCGCGCTCCGGAGCTGCTGCACGGCAAGACCTCCCCCGTGACCCACGAGGGCAAGGGAGTGTTCGCGGGGCTGCCGTCGCCGTTCACCGCGACGCGCTACCACTCGCTCGCCGCCGAACCGGGCACGCTGCCACCCGAGCTGGAGGTCACCGCCCGCACGGCGGACGGCATCATCATGGGGCTGCGTCATCGAGAACTGGCGGTGGAGGGCGTGCAGTTCCACCCCGAGTCGGTGCTCACCGAGCACGGTCACCTGATGCTCGCCAACTGGCTGGAGCAGTGCGGTGACGCGGGAGCCGTCGCGAGGTCGGAAGGGCTCGCGCCGGTGGTGGGCAAGGCCGCCGCGTGACTCCCCTCCGCCCCGAACCCGATGCCGGGCGGGAGGACCCGTACGCGCAGGGAGCGCACGGGACCGACGGCGCGTTCGAGGCGGCGGTGGAACAGCTCGCGGACCCGCTGAACGACCCGCTGCCGGGTCAGCACGCCTCGCCGTGGTTCCGGGCGGACAACATCCCGGCGGAGCAGTCCCGGCAGGAACAGCCGGCCCCGCGGGAACAACTGGACCCGCAGGAACAACTGGACCAGCGGGAACAACTGGACCAGCGGGAACAACTGGACCCGCAGGTGCGGCAGGGGCCCGCGCCACAGCGGACGTCCCAGGGGCAGCAAGGGCCTCAGAGGCCTCAGGACACCCCGGCCGAGTGGTACGACCCAGAGGGCTACCAACGGGACTGGTACGGGCAGCAGGAGCCGCCCTCCCCTGTGCCTGCCGCCACGCCCGCTCCCGCCCCCGGGCCCGTTCACTCCCGCGCAGCCGCCCCCGGGCCCGTTCCCGCCCCCGCTCCCGGCCCTGTGGCCGCGCCCGCGCCGCGTCTTCCCCCGGCGGACGACGAGACCGTCGGGCTGCGGACCGCCGACACCCGTCGCCCGCGCGAAGCCGGCGGGGACGGGGACGGGCGGGAGACGGTGCCGGATCCGGACGCCGGGCCGGCCCCCGGATCCACGCCCCTGCCGTCCGAACCCCGGACCGGAGGACGTGCCGAGCGCCGCAAGGCCGCGAAGGGCCGTGGCAGGCGCCGCCCGGTACCGCGGCCCGGACCGGAGGCGGAGCCGGGCGGCGCGGCCGTACCGGCGGTTCCCCTGACGCGGCTGGAGGCGCGGCGCGCGGCGCGTGCGGCCAAGGACAGCCCCGCGGTCGTCGCCAGCCGGGTCGTGGGCGAGATGTTCATCTCGCTGGGTGTGCTGATGCTGCTGTTCGTCACGTATCAGCTGTGGTGGACCAACATCCGTGCCGACCAGATAGCCGGCAAGGAGACGCACAAGATCCAGGACGACTGGGCGAACGGGGCACGCAAGCCCGGGGTGTTCGAACCGGGCCAGGGCTTCGCGATCATGCACATCCCGAAGCTCGACGTGGTCGCGCCGATCGCCGAGGGCATCAACAAGGAGAAGGTCCTCGACCGCGGCATGATCGGCCACTACGGCGAGGGCAAGCTGAAGACCGCGATGCCTTCCGACAAGCAGGGAAATTTCTCGGTGGCGGGCCACCGCAACACACACGGGGAACCTTTCCGGTACATCAACAAGCTGCAGCCCGGTGACCCGATCGTGGTCGAGACGCAGGAGGCGTACTACACGTACGAGATGGCCAGCGTCCTTCCCCAGACCTCGCCGTCCAATGTCTCGGTGATCGGCCCGGTGCCGCCCGGTTCGGGCTTCACGAAGCCGGGCCGGTACCTCACCCTCACCACGTGTACGCCGGAATTCACGAGTACGTACCGTTTGATCGTCTGGGGCAAGATGGTCGACGAGCGGCCGCGCAGCAAGGGAAAGCCCGACGCTCTGGTGGGCTGATCATCATCACGACAGGGACGGGTGCGGTGGCAGCGAGGACCGAGCACGAAGAGCGGACGGACGAGACCGCGCCCCCGGTACGGCGCAGGGGCCGCCATCCCGTCGCGACGGCCATCAGTGTCTTCGGTGAACTGCTGATCACCGCGGGGCTGGTGCTCGGCCTCTTCGTCATCTACTCGCTGTGGTGGACGAACGTGCTCGCCGACCGTGAGGCCGACAAACAGGGCAACACCGTCCGCGACCGCTGGGCGGACGGTCCGGGCGCCCTGGACACCAAGGACGGCATCGGCTTCCTGCACGTACCCGCCATGAAGAACGGCGAGGTGCTGGTCAAGAAGGGCACCGACACCAAGACCCTGAACAGCGGCATCGCCGGCTACTACACGGATCCGGTGAAGTCGGCCCTGCCCTGGGACGAGCAGGGCAACTTCACGCTGGCGGCGCACCGGGACGGGCACGGTGCCAAGTTCCACAACATCGACAAGGTGCGGTCGGGCGACGCGGTCGTCTTCGAGACCAAGGACACCTGGTACGTCTACAAGGTCTACAAGGAGCTCCCGGAGACCTCGAAGTACAACGTCGACGTGATCCAGCCGGTGCCGAAGGAGTCGGGTGTGAAGAAGCCCGGCCGCTACATCACGCTGACGACCTGCACACCGGTCTACACGTCGAAGTACCGCTACATCGTGTGGGGCGAGCTGGTACGTACGGAGAAGGTCGACAAGGACCGTACGAAGCCGGCGGAGCTGCGCTGAGACGGGGCCGTCGCGCCGGAACGGCGCGACGGCCCCGCCCGCAGGTGCGCCACGGTGTTCTTCCGTGTTCGGCATGGATCTGAAGGCTGTCCCGTCATCCCTGACGGGGCAGCCTTTGGTCATAAATCAGGAAAACGCGTCACAGAAAGGCGTTTTCCCGGTGGTGCAAATCAAATGTAACGTGCATATAGGGCTGTCAAATTACGCAAGATCGGCTTTTCTCGCACGTAGTGGAGTGCTTTGTTAAGTGCTTGCCGGGTGCTGTGCGGTTCAGTAGAGTTCGCGCGGAACTTGTGGCACTTTCAAGGAGAAGTAGTGAAAAGAATATTCGCCAGAATTGCCATGGTGGCAGCCATGCTCGCCGGTGGTCTCTTTTTCTCGCCCGCAGCGCATGCGGCCGGTTACGGATGCGGCGGCTCCGAGATCGACTCGTACGCCGTGAAGACGTCCGGTGGAACGGTCTATGGCTACATCCACCTCTACTACGACTCGTCCACCGGCAAGAACTGTGCCGTGAACGTGGCGACGGCGGCCGGCGGTGCCGGAACCGCCACGGTCAAGAACGTGTACATGGCGCGCTGTGTCGCGGGGAGCACGGCAGGCAAGGGATGCTCCGTCGACCTCACTCTCTACGACCCCCCGTTCGGGTCCTCGACCAAGTTCACCTCTTATGCCGGACCGGTCTCGTTCAACGCCGCGGGGCGCTGCATTCTGATCGGCGGGGCGATTGCTTCGCCTGCGGGGAATGTGGGAAGTTACAGCAGCCTGGCCACTCACTGCGGTTAGGCTCTCTTTGTATTACACGCATTGATTTCCGGCCCGAAGTCGCACATATTCCGATGCGGCTTCGGGCCTTTGTGTGCGGTCCCTGGAATTTTCGGTTTGCGCATTCCCGTGCGTCCCTCGTCAACGACGGGAGCCCCGGTCCCCGCCGGTAAGGGCGTGGACCGGGGCTCCCGGGCTGAACGGGTGAAGCGGGTGAAGCGGCTGGAACGGATGAAGCGGCTATCGGCCGGACGGGCCGCCGAAGATGTTGCCGACCCCGTCCTGTGCGGTGAAGAGCGTGACCTTGCTGTTCTTGTCCACCGGACTGTTGGGACCGGGGTTGCTCGTGACCACCTTGGCGTTGGGGTTGCCGGGCGAGCCCGGTCCCAGTTCGACCACCAGTCCCATGGCCTCCAGCTGGGCCTTCACTTCCTGGAAGGTCTTGCCCGCGATGTCGCCGGGAATGGTGACCTGTTCGGGGACGGCCGGGCCCTTGGAGACCTTCAGGACGATCTGGACGTCCTTCGCCGCCTTGCTGTCCCGGGCCGGGGTCTGCTCGGTGACCTGGCCCGCCGGCTCGTTGGAGTCGACGTCGGTGCGCGAGATGTTGGTGAAGCCGAGGTTCCTGAGCTGGGACTCCGCGTCCGCGAAGGACCTGCCGACCACGCCGGGCACGTTCTGCGTCGCCTTCTTGGCGACCGTGATCGTGATCTCGGCTTCCTTGTCCGCCTTCGAGCCGCCATCGGGGTCCTGGTCGATGACGGTGTTCTCCGGCTTGTTGGACTCGACCGTCTTGACCACGACCGTGAAGCCCTTGTCCTCCAGCGCCTGGCGGGCGCCGGTCTCCGACTTCTCCAGGACGTCGGGGACCTCGACCTTGGGCGCTCCGGTGGAGACGACGACCGTGACGGTCGCCTCCTCATCCATCTTGCCGCTGTCCGGGTTCTGGCTGCAGATCAGACCCTTCTCCTGGGTCTCGCAGGGCTCCTTGGAGCCGATCTTGAGGACGACGCCGGACCTGTCCGCGAGTGTCTGTGCCTCATCGACCGTGGAGCCGACCATGTTCGGCACGCTCACCTGGCCGTCGTCGGCGGTGGGGCCGAAGACGGCGCGGCCGATCAGGATCGCGCCGACGAGCACCAGAACGCCCGCGACGATCAGCAGGATCGTCGAGGTGTTGCTCTTCTTCTGGCGGCGGCGGTCCGGGCGGTCGTCGTATCCGTAGCCGTCGTCCGCGCTGACCGGCGGCAGCATGGACGTCTGGCCGCTGTTCGGGTCGGCCTGGCGCAGCGCCGTGGTGGGCTGGTCGTTGCCGTAGGCGTCGTAACCGCCGTAGCCCGCCGCGCCCATCGCCGCCGTGGCCGCGACCGGCTGTCCGTCGAGGCAGGCCTCGATGTCGGCGCGCATCTCGTCGGCGGACTGGTAGCGGTAGTCGGGGTCCTTGGTCAGGGCCTTCAGCACGATCGCGTCCATCTCGGGCGTGATCTCGGGGTCGAAGTTGCTCGGCGGCTGAGGCTCTTCGCGTACGTGCTGGTAGGCGACGGCGACGGGTGAGTCCCCGACGAACGGCGGCCGTACCGCGAGGAGTTCGTAGAGCAGGCAGCCGGTGGAGTACAGGTCGGAGCGCGCGTCGACCTGCTCGCCCTTGGCCTGCTCGGGGGAGAGGTACTGGGCGGTGCCGATGACCGCGGCGGTCTGCGTCATCGTCATGCCGGAGTCACCCATGGCGCGGGCGATGCCGAAGTCCATGACCTTGACCTGCCCGGTGCGCGTCAGCATGACGTTCGCCGGTTTGATGTCGCGGTGGACGATCTGGGCGCGGTGCGAGTACTCCAGCGCCTGGAGGATGCCGACCGTCATTTCGAGCGTGCGCTCGGGCAGCAGCCTGCGCCCGGAGTGCAGCAGCTCCCTGAGCGTCGACCCGTCGACGTACTCCATCACGATGTACGGGATGGAGACCCCGTCGACGTAGTCCTCGCCGGTGTCGTAGACAGCGACGATCGCGGGGTGGTTGAGCGAGGCGGCCGACTGGGCCTCACGGCGGAACCGGGCCTGGAAGGACGGGTCGCGGGCGAGATCCGCCCGGAGCGTCTTCACAGCCACGGTGCGGCCGAGCCGGGTGTCGTGCGCGAGGTAGACCTCGGCCATGCCACCACGGCCGAGCACCGAGCCCAGCTCGTACCGGCCGCCGAGGCGACGCGGCTCTTCCATAACTGTTCCAGCCCTCTCCGTCAGTCCCGACCGCACCCGTGTGTGGTCCGGCGGTGCGCTGTCCGCGCATACGCTACCGGGCACGCCCTACGTGATCAGCCCGCACCCGTCAGCTGATATCTGACCGGTATCCCGATGTCCGGTTATGGCGGTCGCTGTGACGGGTCTCACTACTTGCTGTCGATGACCGCTTTCATGACGTCCCGCGCGATCGGGGCGGCCAGACCGCCACCGGAGATGTCGTCCCGGTTGGCCTGCCCGTCCTCGACCACGACGGCGACGGCGACCGGGGAGCCGTTGCCGGTCTTGGCGTACGAGATGAACCAGGCGTACGGCTTCTCGCTGTTGTTCAGACCGTGCTGGGCGGTACCGGTCTTGCCTCCGACAGTGACGCCGCTGATCCGGGCGTTGGTTCCCGTGCCGTTCTTGACGACGGTCTCCATCATCTGCTGGACCTTCTGGGCGTTCTCCCCCGAGAGCGGCTGGCTGAGCTGCTCCTTCTTGTGGGTGTAGATCACGTCCAGGTTGGGTGCCTGGCGCTCGGCGACCATGTACGGCTGCATGAGCTTGCCGTCGTTGGCGATGGCCGAGGCCACCATGGCCATCTGGAGCGGGGTGGTGCGGTTGGAGGCCTGGCCGATGCCCGCCATGGCGTTCTGCGGCCTGTTGTCCTTGGGGTAGATGCTCGCGTCGGCGCGGACCGGCATGAAGACTTCCTTGTTGAAGCCGAACTTGTCCGTCTGCTCGATCATCTTCTCGTTGCCGAGGTCGTCGCTCATCTTGCCGAAGACGGTGTTGCACGACCAGCGGAGCGCTTCCCGGAGCGAGGCGTTCTCACACGGGATGTTGCCCTCGTTCTTCAGGGGCATGGTCGACTGCGGGAGCGTCCAGGGCAGCGGAGAGTTCGTCTTCTCGTCGATGTCGTCGTAGAGGCCGTTCTCCAGCGCCGCGGCGGCGGTGACGACCTTGAACGTCGAACCGGGCGGATAGGTCTCGCGCAATGCCCGGTTGAGCATCGGCTTGTCCTCGTCCTTCAGGAGCTTCTGCCGGGCGTCGGAGTCCTTGAGCGAGTTGCCCGCGAAGACCGAGGGGTCGTACGAGGGGGTGCTCGCGAGAGCCAGGATGGCGCCGGTCTGCGGGTCCAGGGCGACAACGGCGCCCTTCTTCCCGCCGAGCCCCTTGAACGCGGCCTTCTGCGCGGCGCCGTTCAGGGTGGTGACGATGTTGCCGCCGGTCTTCTTGTCACCGGTGAACATCGACAGCGTCCGGTCGAAGAACAGCTGGTCGTCGTTGCCGGTGAGGATGCCGTCCTCCAGGTTCTCCAGCTGGGAGGAGTCGAACGCCTGCGAGGAGTAGCCGGTCACGGGGGCCCACAGGGGCCCGTCCTTCCAGACCCGCTTGAACTTGAAGTCGCTGTCCTTGGTCTCGACGGACCCGGTGACGGCCTTGCCGTCCACGATGATGTCGCCGCGCTCGTGGGCGTACCGCTCGATCTGGACGCGGCGGTTGTACTTGTGGCTGCTCAGCTCGTCGGCGCGGACGTACTGGAGCCAGTTGTCCCGGATCAGCAGGGCGAGGACGAGAATCCCGCAGAAGATCGCGATCCGGCGCAGCGGCTTGTTCACGGTCGGACCACCTGGGTCATTTCGGCGTCGGATGAGGGTGCGGGGGCCGGCGCGGGGCGGCGGGCGGTGTCACTGATCCGGAGCAGGATGCCGATCAGGGCCCAGTTGGCGATGACGGACGAGCCGCCGGCCGCGAGGAAGGGCATGGTCATACCGGTCAGCGGGATGAGGCCCATCACGCCGCCGGCGACGACGAACACCTGGATCGCGAAGGCACCGGAGAGCCCGATGGCCAGCAGCTTGCCGAACGGGTCACGGGCGGCCAGCGCGGTGCGCACGCCGCGTTCGACGATCAGCCCGTACAGGAGGAGGAACGCCATCATTCCGGCGAGCCCGAGCTCCTCGCCCACGGTGGCGAGGATGAAGTCCGTGTTCGCCGCGAACAGGATGAGGTCGGAGTTGCCCTGGCCGAGGCCGGTGCCGAGCGTGCCGCCGGAACCGAAGGACATCAGTACCTGGGCCATCTGCTCGCTGGCCGCGTGGGTTCCCCAGCCGCCGAACGGGTCGAGCCAGGCGGTGACACGGTCCTGCACGTGCGGTTCGAAGGACGCGACACCGACGGCGCCCGCCGCCGACATGGCCAGACCGAAGACGATCCAGCTGGTGCGCTCGGTCGCCACGTACAGCATGACGATGAACATGCCGAAGAAGAGCAGTGAGGTACCGAGGTCGGTCTCGAAGACCAGGATCAGGATGGACATCGCCCAGACCATCAGGATCGGTCCGAGGTCCCGGCCGCGCGGGAGGTACATGCCCATGAAGCGGCGGCTGGCGAGTGCCAGGGCGTCGCGCTTGACCATCAGGTACCCGGAGAAGAACACCGCGATGACGATCTTCGCGAACTCACCGGGCTGGATGGATCCGAGGCCGGGGATGGTGATCCAGATCTTCGCGCCGAACTGCGCCGGGAAGAACATCGGCAGGATCAGCAGGATCAGCGCGAGCACCATGGAGATGTAGGTGTAGCGCTGGAGGATGCGGTGGTCCTTGAGCAGGATCAGTACGCCGATGAACAGGGCGACGCCCATCGCCGAGAAGATCAGCTGCTTGGAGGCCGCGGGCGCGAAGCTGGGGAGCCTGAGCAGCCGTTCCGACTGGTCCAGGCGCCAGATGAGCGCCAGGCCGAGGCCGTTGAGCAGCGTCGCCAGCGGCAGCAGCAGCGGATCGGCGTACTTGGCGAACCGCCGCACCGCGAGGTGGGCCACGCCGCCGAGGAGGGCGAGCCCGGCCCCGTATCCGAGCATGCCGGAGGGCAGTTCGCCGTTGAGGGCGAGACCCACGTTGGCGTAGGCGAACACCGAGATGAAGACGGCGAATACGACCAGTGCCAGCTCGGTGTTGCGACGGCTCGGTGCGTCGATCGCGCCGATGGTGGTCGTGTTGGTGACAACGCTCATGGTGCTGAAGGCCCCCTACGGCTTTACTGCTTACCGCACTGCGGGACCAGCTTCTTCTCTTCCTCCGAGAGGCTGGGGCCAGGAGTGGGAGTCGCTGCGGTCGGCTTGGTCGCGGTGCTGGCGGACGTGGAGGACGTGGCGGAAGTCCTGGTGGCGGGGGCACCTGCGGTGCCGCCGGCTTCGCCCTCGCCGGTGCGGGCATCGCTGTCCGCCTCGGCCGCGCGGCGCTGCGCGTCCTTCTTGCATGCGGAGGCCTGGAGGGCGAGTTCGCCGACCTTCTTGCGGGCCTCGGTGATGCTGCCCTCGGCGATGGTCTCCTCGACCTGCTTGCGCTGGTACGGAGGGAGGTACTTGAGCTCGATCTCGGGGTGGTTCTTCTCGACCTTCGAGAGCGAGACCCAGGCGAGGTCCTGGCTGATGCCGCGGAACAGTGCGACGTTCTCGTTCTGTGTGCCGACGTAGTACTGGGTCTGGGTCCAGCGGTAGCCGCCGTACAGCCCGCCGCCGATGACGGCCAGCGCCAGGACGACGTACAGGGACCGCTTGATCCACCTGCGGCCGCCGGGCTTGACGAAGTCCTCGTCGGTGTACGAGTCGAAGGAGTCGTCCGGCATTCCGCCGTAGCCGACATCGCCGCTGCCGGGCGGGCCGAAGCCGCCGGAGGGCGGCGGGACGGGGCGGCCGAGGCCTGCCGCGCGTCCCGCGGGGGTCTGCATGGCTCCGCCGTCGTTCAGCTGGGCGGCCTGGTTCTCGGCGACCGCTCCGACGATGACCGGGGTGTCGTTGAGCTGCCCGGCCAGGGTGTCGTTGCTGTCGACGTCCAGGACGTCGGCGACGATGCAGGTGATGTTGTCGGGGCCGCCGCCGCGCAGAGCGAGCTGGATGAGCTCCTGGATGGTCTCCTGCGGGCCCTGGTAGCTGGCCAGGGTCTCTTCCATCGTCTGGTGCGAGACAACGCCGGAGAGGCCGTCGGAGCAGATCAAGTAGCGGTCGCCTGCCCGGACTTCACGGATGGAGAGATCGGGCTCGACATGGTCTCCGCTGCCCAGCGCCCGCATCAGCAGGGAGCGCTGCGGGTGGGTGGTGGCCTCTTCCTCGGTGATCCGGCCCTCGTCGACGAGCCGCTGCACCCAGGTGTGGTCCTGGGTGATCTGGGTCAGCACGCCGTCGCGCAGGAGATAGGCGCGGGAGTCGCCGACATGGACCAGGCCCAGGCGCTGCCCGGTCCAGAGCAGGGCGGTGAGCGTGGTGCCCATGCCCTCCAGCTGGGGGTCCTCCTCGACCATCACGCGCAGCTGGTCGTTGGCCCGCTGGACCGCCGTACCGAGCGAGGTGAGGATGTCGGAGCCCGGTACGTCGTCGTCGAGCTGGACGAGCGTGGAGATCACCTCGGAACTCGCGACCTCACCGGCTGCCTGGCCGCCCATGCCGTCGGCGATGGCGAGAAGGCGGGGGCCGGCGTAGCCGGAGTCCTCGTTGCCTTCCCGGATCATGCCCTTGTGCGATCCGGCGGCGAAGCGCAGGGACAGACTCATGCGCACCTCGCCCGTCGGCTCGGGGTACAGCCGGTCTCGAGCCACACTGCCCACCCTCCGGTCGGGAGCCGGGCGGCGTCCGTCGCCGGGACCGCCGCGGCTCGCTCGCTCCGCTCGCTCATTGTCGTACTACTTCCGCAGCTCGATGACGGTCTTGCCGATACGGATCGGCGCGCCCAGCGGAACAGGTGTCGGGGTGGTGAGTCGGGTCCGGTCGAGATACGTGCCGTTGGTGGACCCGAGATCCTCGACGATCCACTGGCCGTCACGGTCCGGGTAGATCCTGGCATGCCTGCTGGACGCGTAGTCGTCATCCAGCACGATCGTCGAATCGTGTGCCCGGCCCAGGGTGATGGTCTGGCCCTGGAGCGCGACCGTGGTGCCCGTGAGGGTGCCCTCGGAGACGACGAGTTTGGTGGGTGCCCCGCGGCGCTGGCGCCCGGACTGCTGGCGCTGCGGTGGCGGCGCCGTTTGTTGTTGTTGGCGTGCCTGTTGCGGGCGCGCGTCGGCGGCAGTACGGCGTGAGCCGCGCTGCGTGACGCGCGTTCCGAACAGGTCGCTGCGGATGACCTGGACGGCCACGATCACGAACAGCCACAGAACAGCCAGGAAACCTAGCCGCATGACCGTAAGGGTCAGCTCTGACATTGCCCCCGCTTCACCCTTCGGCTTGCCGGTAAACGATGGTGGTGCTGCCCACGACGATCCGCGAGCCGTCGCGGAGCGTAGCGCGGGTGGTGTGCTGCCCGTCTACCACGATGCCGTTGGTAGATCCGAGATCCTGGATCGTCGAGGGCGTTCCGGTCCGGATCTCACAGTGCCGGCGCGATACGCCGGGGTCGTCGATCCGCACGTCGGCGTCGGTGCTGCGTCCCAGCACCAGCGTCGGGCGGGAGATCTGATGGCGGGTGCCGTTGATCTCGATCCAGCGCCGTACCTGGGCGTCCGGCAAGGGGCCGGGCGCACTCGGCGGGCGCCGGTCGGTCGAGGGTCCCGAGGGCCGTCCGGAGCCGGGCGGCGGGGCCGCGGGCATCGGCGGAGCGGCGCTCGGGGGGTAGCCGTAGCCGCCGGGGCCCTGTGGGGCGGCGGACCGCCCGGGGCCGGGGCGGTGCGGCTGGGCGGGCGCGGGGCCGCCGTGCTGGCCCTGCGGCTCGTGCTGCGAGGAACTCGACGCGAGGGTGCGGCTGCGCACGCGGTAGAGCCCGGTGTCGAGGTCGTCGGCCTTCTCCAGGTGGACCTTGATCGGGCCCATGAAGGTGTAGCGCTGCTGCTTGGCGTAGTCACGCACGAGGCCGGAGAGCTCGTCGCCGAGCTGGCCGGAGTACGGGCTGAGCCGCTCGTAGTCGGGCGTGCTGAGCTCGACGATGAAGTCGTTGGGGACGACCGTCCGCTCGCGGTTCCAGATCGTCGCGTTGTTGTCGCACTCGCGCTGGAGGGCGCCCGCGATCTCGACCGGCTGCACCTCGGACTTGAAGACTTTGGCGAAGGTGCCATTGACCAGACCTTCGAGACGCTGCTCGAAACGCTTCATGACTCCCATGGGGCACCTCCTCCGGTGTCGTCGTCCCTGTACTGCTTACTGATCGTATCCACGCGTCGGGAAATCGGCTGGTTCCCCTTGTCTGCCCTGTGGATGAGTGTCACCCCTCACACGGATCGTAGAGGTGGCCTCCTGACAGTGTCCCGCACACGGGGTGCTCACTGAAGGAGTGGGTGCGACGGCTCCGCGTTCCCGCTTCCCCTCCTGGCATCGGTGAAACAACGGATGTGAATCCACCCTGTCCAGCGTGCTAATCTTCCGGATGTCGCCAGGCGCTCGCACCACACGGTGAGAGAGTCTGGAAACACCACTCATGCGCGAGTGGCGGAACGGCAGACGCGCTGGCTTCAGGTGCCAGTGTCCTTAGGGACGTGGGGGTTCAAATCCCCCCTCGCGCACAAGAGAGCCCTCGCTTCGGAGAGATCCGGAGCGGGGGCTTCTTCGTTGTACGGACGTGATCTCGCCGGCTGCGAGACCCGGCTGATGAAACCCGGCTGATGGGAGTCGGGGTGACGAGAGCCGGGGTGACGAAAGTCGGGGTGGCGCCCTGTCGGAAGAGGGGCGGCCGGTTCCTTCGGTGGGATGTGCCCACATCCGGCCGGATCTTACGGTCCGGATGACCGGAAAACGTGGGAACGGCGTGCGGAGAACGACACCCCTTATGTACATCGACACAGCACACAGCGGGATCGTCCATGGCGGCACGGTGCTCGGAGGAGGGCTGCCGAGCGGTACGGCCCTTCCGGTGGCGGCCGGACCGCCGGAGAAGGCGGGGCCCGACTACGGAGTCGGGGTGTTCCGCGAGATCACCCAGTGGGCGGCCGGGACTCCGGAGTGGATGCAGAAGCTGGGGGAACTCGTCACCGAGGGCGGGATACTCGTCTTCGTCGCCCTCTTCGTCCTCCAGTGGTGGCGGGCCCGCAGGGGCGACGACCGGACGATGGCCCTGGCTCTGCTCGGCCCCGTCGCGGTGGCGGCGGTCTATGCGCTGAGCGAGATCATCAAGGTCTGGCTGCACGAGGAGCGCCCCTGCCGGGACATTCCCGGTGTCACGGTGATCGCGCAGTGCCCGGAGCCGGGTGACTGGTCCTTCCCGAGCAACCACTCCGTCATCGCGGCCGCGTCGGCGCTGGCCCTCCTCTTCTCCTGGCGCCTCATCGGGCTGCTGGCGCTGCCGCTGGCGGCCCTGATCGCGCTGTCCCGGGTGTACGTCGGTGTCCACTACCTGCACGATGTGGCGGCGGGTTTCCTGCTCGGGGCGGTGCTCGCGCCGCTGATGATGGCGGCCCTGGCGGGGCCCGGTACCCGGGCGGTCGGCAGGTTCCGCAGGTCCCGCGGACGTCATGGCGCGGGGATGACCGCGTGAGGCGCGCGTGAGGTGACGTGAGGTGACGTGAACGTGGTGTGCGACGTGATGAGCGTGTGACATGGACGAAGGCCGCCCGCGGGCGGCCTTCGTGGGTTCCACGGCTTCTGGGGCTTCGTGTGCTTTCTGGTCCCGCCGTTTCTCCTGGTCCCGCCGTTTCTCCTGGTCCCGAGGTCTCTCCGGGTCCCGCGGGTCCCTCGTGGTCCCGCTGCTCTCGTGGGTCCTGCGGCTCTCGTGGGTCCCGCTGCTCTCGTGGTGCTGTGGTCGCGTGGGTCCTCAGTCCTCGTGACCGGTCAGCCCGCACTCGTACGCGACGATGGCGGCCTCGACCCGGTTGCGTACACCGAGACCGGTGAAGACGGCGCTCACGTAGCTCTTCACCGTGCCCTCCACGACGTGGATCCGCTGCGCGATCTCGGCGTTGGACAACCCGCTGCCGAGGAGGGCGAGCACCTGTCGCTCCCGCTCGGTGAGCGAGGCGACCTGCCGGAGCAGTGAAGCCCTGCGGGCGTCGCGGTGCCGGGCCGAGCCACGGTTCAGCTCCGCGACGACATGCTGGGCCACCTTCGCGGAGAGGCAGGAGGCACCGGCCGCGGCGGTGTGCACACCGGCCAGCAGTTCCCGCGGGTCACCGGACTTGAGCATGAATCCGCCGGCCCCGCCGGCGAGGGCACGGTTCACGTACTCGCTCTCGGAGAACGTGGTCAGTACGAGCACCGAGGTGCTGGGCGAGACACGTTTGATCTCCTCGGTCGCGGTGAGACCGTCCATGACCGGCATGCGGATGTCCATCAGGACGACGTCCGGCCGGTGCTCCAGGGTCAGCGCGACGGCCTCCCGCCCGTCCGCGGCCTCGGCCACGACCTCGATCGTGGGGTCGCCGGCGAGGATGGCCCGGAGCCCTGCCCGGATCATCGTCTCGTCGTCGGCCAGGATGAGCTTGACGGTGGGGATGGCTGGCTCCTCTTCAGCGGGGCGCGGGCGCCCCGGGGGACAGGGAATTCCGGTACCAGTCTCCGTGTCCGCTCAGCCGCGCCGTGACCGGGATCCCGTCCCGCGGCTCGTCACGGGCGTACGGGGAGGTCGTGGCGGGCGGGTGCGGCGTCCTCCAGGTACAGGACGGCCAGGGCGGCGACCTCGTTGTCCTGGCGCATGGTCACCTCTACGGGTATCCGGCCGTCGCGCTGGTCCGCCAGTATCTCGGCGCTGACGGTGCAGGGGCGGTCGAGTTCGACGTACCGGCGGAACTCGGCGTTCATGGACGGTACGAGGGCGTGTTCGAGGCCCGAGGCGAGTTGAGCGGCCTGGCGCATGGCTTCGATGATGCCCCGGCCGGGCAGGTGATCGCTCTGGCTGTCGAAGATGACGGGGTGGTTCCGGTCGGCGCGCAGCTGCCAGGAGGCGGTGCGGGGGGTGCCGGTGGACACGGTGGGGCCGGTGGGGCCGGCGGGGCTGGCGGGGCTGGCGGGTTCGGCGATTCCGGCGGGAACTGCAGGAACGGTTTCGCTGGGGGACAGCATGACGTCCCGCTCGTTCTCCTTGCCCACGCGGAAGGGCGGGATGGGGGTGCGCGGTACGTCGGCCGGATCCACGACCCCGGGGCGCAGGCGGCGATAGGCGGCCGCGGAGAGGCAGTTGGCGGAGGCCTCGCCCTGACCGATCCGCAGGGGACCCGCGAACAGGTCCATCTCTATGCGGATCGTGGCCAGCCGGCGGCCGCGCAAGGTGACTTCGGGGTTACGTATGACGGCTTCCGTGGGAGCCGGCGTGCCGGCGGTCCCGTGGAGGCCGGGCAGGGACTCGTACCGGAGGTTCCAGAGCAGGAACTGGTCGTCCATGGGCGCCTCGTAGACCATGTGCGCCAGGACGGTACCCGCCTGACGGACCGTTTCCGCGATGAGCATGGGGTTCGCGCGGCCCAGGACCGAGCTGAACAACGCATGTGTCGTTGGCCATTGGACGGCGAACTGATACGTGTCAGCATCGGACTGTCCGAAGTGTGTCAGCAGGACATCCGACTCGTCGGACCGGTGCACGAGGTGCGGTGGTACGAGGCTCATGATGGGTGGCTCGCCGGTGGAGGGTGTGCGGCTGCGCATGTTCTGGTCCGGCCGAGCGGCGAGTGCGGTCACGCGAATTGCCCCTTTCACGTCGCGGGAGTCGGTTGACTTCCACAGTCCTGCAAATCCAAACCATGGGGTCGGTTTATTTATGCAATGAGTCTGCTGGCGAGTGGCAGTTGATGCTATGGGAGAAAGTGCTCAATTTGCGGGCCGACTGCTGCGCAAACCCCCGTGGTTCACGGGGAGAAGGGGGTTTTCCGTAGGGCAGGTGGGGTAGGGAGGCAGCGCATCGGCGACCCGTCGGCGTAGTGCGCACCGCGTACTCGACGCCTATGGTCCAGTACATAAACAGACCGTTGGTCGGTTAGAGTGAAGTGCTTGCATACGCTGACTACTGATGCTGGATTGACGGTTGCTCGGTTGCTCGGCGCCAACGGCCGAGCGCACAGAACGTCCCGGAGGCAAGAGATGGCGAAGCAGGCTCGCGCGGTGCAGACAAGGCGGTCGATCGTGGAAGCCGCGGCGAGCGTCTTCGACGACTACGGCTACGAGCGTGCGGCCATCTCGGAGATCCTCCGCCGCGCCAAGGTGACCAAAGGGGCCCTGTACTTCCACTTCGCGTCCAAGGAAGCCATCGCCCAGGCGATCATGGACGAGCAGACGGCCACGGTGGACCTGGTGGAGGACGGATCTCCGCTCCAGTCACTGGTTGACGGTGGTCAGCAGTTCGCGTTCGCCCTGCGCCACGACTCGATGGCGCGTGCCGGTACGCGCCTCTCCATCGAGGGTGTGTTTCTCGGTGGCCCGCACCCGTGGAGCGACTGGATCGCGGCGACGGCCCGGATGCTGCAACTGGGCAAGGAGCGCGGCGAGGTGCTTCCCCAGATCGACCCGCTGGTATCGGCGGAGGTCATCGTCGCGTCGTTCACCGGTATTCAGCTGATCTCGGAGGCCAACTCCGGACGGGCCGATCTGCGCGAGCGCGTGGCCCAGATGTGGCGCCACATACTGCCGTCCATCGCCAACCCCGGTGTCATCGTGCACATCAAGCCGGAGGGCCGGGTGGACCTGGCCGCTCAGGCGCGGGAGCGGGAGAGGCAGGAGGCCGAGGAGAGTGAGGGGGGAGGCGACCCCCTGAGCGGCCCTGTGGGTGCTGATTTCGGAGCGATTGTGGGTGCGGCGGGCTGAGTCCGTCCGCAGGCGGCTGCCCGCCCGGGGAGGCGGCGTTTCGTTTCACGTGAAACGCCCGGATCGTGACTGTGGGGCTGCGGGGCTCGGTTGAGCCCCGCAGCCCCTTTTTCGTCGGGTGTGCTGTCAGGCGGCCATGCGCCCGGCGAGGGCCTTCGCCTTCTCGGCGGCGTCGCTGAGTGCCTGGGCGCGGGACTTCTCGGCGAGCGGTATCAGGTCGGCCATCTCGGGCTTGGAGTGCGCCAGGGTCAGTTCCGGAACGATGAAGTCGACCTCGGCGGAGAACATGCCCGTCAGTACCTTCTCCAGGTAGTTCTGGACGAACTCGAATCCCTCGCGCGGGGTGCCGGGCGCGTACGAGCCGCCGCGGCTCGCGACGACGGTGACCGGGGTGCCCGCGATGGGGGAGTTCGCTCCGGCGTTGTGGCCGACGACGATCACCTGGTCCAGCCAGGCCTTCAACGTGGACGGGATCGAGAAGTTGTACATCGGGGCGCCGATCAGGACCGCGTCCGCCGCGGCCAGCTCCTCGGTCAGCTCCCTGCGCAGCGGGTCCCCGGCACCGGCGGTCACGGCTGCGGCGTCCAGATGGGGCAGCGGTTCGGCGGCGAGATCCCGGTAGACGACCGTGCCGTCCGGGTGCTGTTCGCGCCAGGCCTGTACGAACGCCGAGGTGACGTCCCGGGACGCGGAGCCCTGGGGGAAGACGGCGGAGTCGAGGTGCAGAAGCGTGGCCATGGAGATCTCCACAGATATGAGGGGGGGCGAGAGGGGCGGGCCGGCGTGGAGGCGGACCTGCCGGTACGGAACTAAATTTCCGTGTGTACCTATGAATACCATAGCCCCTTACTTTTCGTAAGCACCTCACGTGGGCGCAGTACTGTAGAGGCATGGCGGATCACAGCGAGCAGGCCTGTCGGCGGGTCGATGTGGGCATCACTCGCGTCTTCGAGCTGTTCGGCAAGCGCTGGACCGGCCCGATCGTCTCGGTGCTGATGCGGCAGTCCGTGCACTTCGCGGATCTGCGGCGCGCGATTCCCGGTATCAGTGAGCGCATGCTCTCGGACCGGCTGTCCGAGCTGGGGGCCGCCGGTCTGGTGGTGCGCGAGGTCGATGAAGGGCCGCCGCTGCGCGTCTCGTACCGCCTCACCGACGCGGGAGCCGCGATGGAGCCGGCCCTCAAGGAGCTCGGACGGTGGGCGGACGTCTATCTGCCGGGCGAGGATTCCGGCTGCTGAGGACCTGGTTGCCGCTGTCGTGGCGTCGGCCGCCGCTGCCGAGTCCGCCACTGCTGTGCAACCGGCTGCTGCCGTGGAACCGGCTACTGCTGCGTTGAATCCCCGGTCGAGTTGTAGCGCAGCAGGTACTCCGCGAACCGGCTGAGGTCTTCCGCCGGCCACTCGGCCAGCCGCTCCTGATAGGCGGCCCGGCGGCTCGCCTGGGTGGAGGCGAGGGCCTGTGTGCCCGCTTCGGTGGGGTGCAGTACCTGGATGCGGTGGTCGGTCGGGTCTGGGTGGCGCTCGACCAGGCCGAGCTTCTCCAGGGTTGCGATCTGCCTGCTGACGGTTGATTTGTCGAGCATGTAGTGCGCGGCCAGATCCGTGGCGCGGCAGCCGTGCCGGTCGTCGATGTGCGCCAGCAAGGTGTACGAGACCAGGGGCAGCTCGGGGTGGAGCCGCGCTGCCGCCGCGCGTGCTCGGCGCGCGAAGGCGGTCAGCTCGCGCTGGATGACGTCCAGCGACTTCTCGCGCTCTCCCGGGGTGCCTGGCACGGATTCACCTTCCTCGAATTTCAGTTGTATAGTACAACGGATCTGAAAGTTGTAAAAGCCAACCATGGGAGATCGTCGGATGTCCGCAGGCCCGAGTACCGCTTCCGGCGCCGCCGCCGGTGCGCTGCGTCATGTGCTCAGTCACCTCGTCACCCCGTTGCTGATGTGCGTCGGCATGGGGCTGGCCTATCTGGGCGCGTTCCATGCCCCGGAGCCGCACGATCTGCGCGTGGACGTGGTCGGCTCGGGGCCGAGCGCCCAGATGCTCGCGCAGACCTTGCAGAACGAGGGCGACGGCGCGCTGGACGTGCGGACCGTCGCCGACCGGGGCACCGCGGTGGACCACCTGAGGAGCCAGGCGAGTTACGGCGCGTACCTGCCGGGGAAGAGCCCCGAACTGGTGGTGGCCACCGCTTCGTCGGACACCAGCGCGACGGTGGTGCAGAAGGTCTTCACCGAGGTGGCGGCCGGGCAGGGAGCCCCGCTGAAGGTGACGAACGTGGCGCCGACGGCGGACGGCGATCCGACCGGGCAGGGGATCTTCTTCCTGCTGGTCGCCATCAGCATCGGGTCGTACGCGTCGGTCGCCGTGATCGGCGGCGCGGGCGGTGCGCTGGCGCTCCGGATCAGGGCGGCGCTGGTGGCGGGTGCCTCACTCGTGGTGAGCCTCATCGGTGCCGTGTTCGCCGGGCCGCTCTTCGGTCTCGTGGACCAAGGACTCGGTGGCCTCTGGGCGATGGCATGGCTCTATTCGGCGGGAATCCTGCTGATCGGTGTCGGGCTGCACACGTTCCTCAAGCGGTGGACGACGCTCGGGGTGATGGTGCTGTTCGTCATGCTCAACTTCACCAGCTCGGGAGGCATCTTCCGGCCCGAGCTGCAGCCAGGTTTCTTCGGCTCCCTCCACGCCTTCTGGAACGGCGCGGGCTTCGTCGAGGGCGTACGAAGCCATGTCTACTTCGACGGTCACGCGCTCGGCGGGCATGTCCTGGTGCTCGTGCTGTGGTTCGTCGCGGGGCTGGCCGTGATGGGAGCCGCCGGTCTGGCCGAGGCCCGGAAGCGGGCAGCGGTTCGGCCGGAGGCCGGGGTGGCTGCCGGTGCCGGGGGCACCGGGAGGGCCGGGGATGCGGGGAGAGCCGGGGGTGCGGTCGCGGCGGATCGTCTGGCGGATCGGCACGAGGAGCAGGACGAGGACGAGGAACTGGAGGAGGAGCTGGAGGAGGCGGTCGGCGTCTGACCTGCGAAGTACGTTGTCCACAGGGTTCGTCGTGGGTTATCCACAGGGGCGGGCGGCCGTATGGGAACGGCGGTACGGTCGTGATCGATCGATGTTGGGCACGGCAGTCGGACAAGGGCGGGGGAGGCGGCGCTCCATGGGCGAAGTCGATGTGACGATGCCGGAAGAGCGGGCGGCGACGGCGGTGCCGCGCATTCCGGAGGTACCCGGGTTCGCCCGGCGCGCGGCACCGAAGTCGCCGAAGGCGGCCGGTAAGGCGTTGCGGGAACGGGTGCCGCGCTCCTCGCACGACGCGCTGGTCCTCCCCTCCGGGCGGCCGGACGCGGTGCGGGCGGTCGAGGAGTCGAACCGGGGCCGGGTGCCGGACCTGACGCCGATCCGAGTGGGTCGGATGGCCGCCACGCCGTTCGCGTTTCTGCGGGGCTCGGCCGGGCTCATGGCCCACGACCTGACGGGCACTCCGGTCACCGGGGTGGGCGCTCAGCTCTGCGGCGACGCGCACGCCGCCAACTTCGGACTCTACGGCGATGCGCGGGGCAGCCTGGTCATCGATCTCAACGACTTCGACGAGACCGTCTTCGGCCCCTGGGAGTGGGACCTCAAGCGGCTCGCCACCTCGCTGGTGCTGGCGGGACGTGCGGCCGGGGCCGACGAGGACACCTGCCGGCGGGGTGCGTACGACACCGTCGGTGCCTACCGGCGGACGATGCGGCTGCTGGCCGGGCTTCCCGCGCTGGACGCCTGGAACGCCATCGCGGACGAGGAGCTCGTCTCGCACACGGACGCGCGGGACCTGCTCGGGACGCTGGAGCGGGTCTCGGCGAAGGCCCGCAACAACACGAGTGCCCGGTTCGCCGCCAGGTCCACGGAGGACACCGGGGACGGCGGGCGCCGGTTCGTCGACGCCGCGCCCGTGCTGCGCCGGGTGCCGGACGCGGAGGCCGCTGCGGTCGCGGCGGGCCTCGGTGGCTATCTGCGTACGGTCTCCGAGGACCGGGTGCCGCTGCTCGCGCGGTACGCGATCCACGACGTGGCGTTCCGGGTGGTCGGCACCGGAAGCGTGGGGACCCGGTCGTATGTGGTGCTGCTGCTCGACCACCGCGGTGAGCCGCTGGTTCTCCAGGTGAAGGAGGCGCGCCCGTCCGCGCTGGCGCCGTTTCTTCCGGCGGTCGGATTCGATGTTCCGGAGGCGGCGCACGAAGGGCGTCGGGTGGTGCTCGGGCAGAAGCGGATGCAGGTCGTCAGCGACATACTGCTCGGCTGGGCGGAGGTCGACGGCAGACCGTTCCAGGTACGGCAGTTCAGGAACCGCAAGGGAAGTGTCGACCCGGCGGCGCTGGCGGCCGATCAGGTCGACGACTACGGGCGGATGACGGGTGCCCTGCTGGCGCGGGCGCACGCGCACAGCGCGGATCCCCGGCTGCTCGCGGGCTACTGCGGCAAGAGTGCCGAGCTGGACGAGGCGGTGGCCGGCTTCGCGGTCACCTACGCCGACCGTACGGAAGCGGACCATGCCGAGCTGGTGCGGGCGGTCAAGGCGGGGCGGATAGCCGCCGAGCTGGGTATATGACGTGCACCGCGGTGACCGCGCGTCCCCGGGGCGCCGGTCGTGGCCATACGCTGGACGGGTGACCCACGAAGCCGCCGGGGTGCCGACCACCCGGAACGACGAAGACCGGACCGACGAAGACCGGCAGGACATCGGCGAAGGCCGGCAGGACAACGACCGGCAGGCCGAGCCGCAGTCCGCGCAGGACCCTGGACAGGATTCGGCAGAGGCCCCTGGACAGGGTTCGGTGCCCGATGGCGAGCAGGCGCCGCCGAGGCCCGAAGCGCGGCTCGCCAAGGCCGTCCAGGTGGCCGAGCACGCGTTGATCGAGTTCGAGATCGCGGTGGAGACCTTCCGGGTCGAGGTGGAGAACTTCTCCCGGCTGCACCACCAGAAGCTCGGCCCGATGTACGCCCGCCTCGACGAGCTGGACGCGCTGATCGCGGAGGCTCGGGCCGCCCGTACCGGTGACCCCGAGGATGTGCGCAAGGCCCAGGAGGCGCGGGCGGTCGTCATGCCGATGCCGGGGGTCGACGAACTGTTCCACGACTGGATGGACTCCGACGGGCTGTCTCCCGAAGCGGCGTCCATGCTCACCGAGCAGCCGGTCCGGCCGCCGAAGCGCGTCCGGCCGAGCGAGGAGGCGCGCAAGCTCTACCGCGAGCTGGCCCGCAAGGCCCACCCGGATCTGGCCCAGGACGAGCGGGAGCGGGAGCGCCGGGACGAATTCATCACCCGGGTCAACGCCGCCTACGGGCGCGGGGACGAGGCCCTGCTGCGGGAACTGGTCGAGGAGTGGGCGGCGGGCCCGGTCCCGCCGGAGGCCCCGCTCAGCGAGAGCGAGGAGCTCTACGCCCGGCTGGAATGGCTCAGCCGCCGAAAGGAGCTGCTCACGGTGCTCGCGCGGGAGCTGGAGGAGAGCGCGATCGGCTCGATGCTGCGGATGGCCCCGGACGACCCGGACAGGCTGCTGGAGGACATCGGTGAACAGCTCCTGGGCGAGGTGTCCCGGCGTGAGGCCGAGCTCTCGGAGATGGTGCAGTAGCGTTTCGGATGACTGTGCCGCGTACGTGACGAGAGAAGGCCTGACCCATGAATTTCGCCCAGCTGCCCTCGGTGGACGTCGCGGCGGTGCCGTCGGACGGCCTCGTCCTGGATGTCCGGGAGAACGACGAATGGGCGGCCGGACATGTCGAGGGCGCGCTGCACATTCCGATGAGTGACTTCGTCGGCCGCTTCGGTGAGCTGACCGAAGCGGCCGAGGACGGCCGGCGCGTGCATGTGATGTGCCGGGTCGGCGGCCGGTCCGCGCAGGTCACCCAGTATCTGGTTCAGCAGGGCATCGACGCGGTGAACATCGACGGCGGGATGCTCGCCTGGGACGGCGCCGGGCGCCCGATGGTCACGGACAACGGGAACCCCGCGTTCGTCCTCTGAACCCCGAGCACCGGGCTTGGCACCTGGGCTCGGCGTTCCGGACCCTGTGCGTCAGCCGAGGGGATGGGCGGCCAGCAGGTCGCCCAAGGCCTCCTCATGGGCCGCCGCCGGTCCCAGGGACAGCTCGATCTGCTTCGCCCAGGCGTGGTAGCGGTGCAGGGGATAGTCCGTGTCCGCGCCGAAGCCGCCGTGCAGATGCTGCGCGGTCTGCACGATGCGGCGGACGCCGTCCGAGGCCCAGATCTTCGCCACGGCGATGTCGCCCGCGGGGGGCAGTGCGCCTCCGGCTTCGGTGGAGATGCGCCAGGCGGCCTGCCAGAGGGTCACTTCCATGGCCCGCAGATCGATGTACCTGTCGGCGGCCTGTACGGCCACGGCCTGGAACGTGGCCACCGGGAAGCCGAACTGTTCGCGCTTTCCCGTGTACGCACTGGTCATCGAGAGCACCCGTTCGCCCAGCCCCAGGGCCAGCGCGCAGGTACCGGTGGTCAGCAGCGACCGCAGCCAGTCCCAGGCATCCGGAGCGTCGATCAGCTCGCGGTCGTCGATACGCACGGACCGGAGCGTGACCTCCGCGAGGCGCTCGCCGCTCGTGGAAACCTGCTCGGCGAGCGTCACGCCGTCCTGGGTGCGGCGCACCAGAGCCAGGACCGACCGGCCCTCTCCCGTGTGGGCGGGTATCGCGATCCAGTCCGCGATCTGGGCCCAGGGCACCGCTGACTGCACCCCGTCGAGCACCCACCCCGACGTGTTCGCCGCCTCGGCTCCCGTCGCGGCCTGGGCCCCGGTCCTGGATCCGGCCTCAGTCCCGGCCCTGGATCCGGCTTGGGCCCCGGCTCCGGCTTCGGTGGTTCCTTCGTCGACGGGGTGCGCCGTTGTCCGGCGGGCGGTGACGGCGAGCTCGGCCGGGTCGTGTCCGGTGCGCCCGTTGGCCCCGACGGTCAGGACGAGCTCGCCCCGGCCGAAGCCGGGCAGCAGCTCGGCCGCCAGCGTGCGGTCGCCGTGGCGCTGAAGGGCCATCGCGACCGCGCAGCCCTCCAGCAGCGGAACCCTGGCCAGGACCTTCGCCGACTCGCGCAGCACCAGGCACAGGGCGACCGGGTCGAGGCCCGCTCCGCCGTATTCCGGCGACAGCGTGAGGCTCAGCAGATCCGTACCGGCGAGCCCGGCCCACAGCGCCCTGTCGATGTCCTCCGCGACCGCACCAGGGGTCAGTGCGGGACTGGGCACGGCGTCGGGTGCGACGCCGGAGAAGACCGCCCGCGCCGCCTCTACGGCCGCCTGCTGTTCCTCGGTGAAGGTGAAGTCCACTGTCCCGGCCTCCCGCGAACCGTAGCGTCCCTGAACCGCGCTGTCCGCAGCCGGACCTGACGGATCGTCAAGATAGAACAGGTTCTATAAGAAGGGAACACCGCGAGCGCCAGAGGCCCCGGTGCTGGAGATCCCGGCGAGGGGAGAGCCCCCGGAGTACCCGGAACTGGATACCCCGGTGCGGGGAGAGCCGACTGCCGGGAGCGGGCGCGTGCCGGGAAGGTCAGCGGTCGAAGTCCAGCTCCACCTCCGGCGTCAGCGGGTGCGACTGGCACGCCAGCACGAAGCCTGCCCCGGTCTCCTCCGGCTCCAGCGCGAAGTTGCGGTCCATCCGCACCTCGCCCGACACGAGAAAGGCCCGGCAGGTCCCGCACACCCCGCCCTTGCAGGCGTACGGCGCGTCTGAGCGGCTGCGCAGGACCGTCTCCAGCAGCGACTCGGCATCCTGCACCGGCCAGCTCCCCGAACGGCCGTGGAGGGTCGCGGTGAGAGTGCTGTCGGCCGGCGAGGCGACCCGGGCCGCGGCGGCGGGTGCCGCAGGGCCGTCGTCGACGTGGAAGATCTCCTGATGGATCCGGGTCCGGTCGACGCCGAGATCGCGCAGCGCGCCCTCCGCCCCCCGCACCAGGCCGAACGGCCCGCACAGGAACCAGCCGTCCACGTCCCGCACGGGCAGCAGGGCGGGCAGCAGACCGGTGAGCCGATCACGGTCCAGCCGCCCGGACGGGAGCCCGGCCGACTGCTCCTCCCTGGAAAGCGCCGTCACCAGCTGGAAGCGGTCCGGATACCGGTCCTTCAGGTCGGCGACCTCGTCGAGGAACATCGTCGACGCCGCCGTCCGGTCGCTGCGGATCAGGCAGAACCGTGCCCGCGGTTCCCGTGCCAGCAGCGTCGCCGCCATCGACAGCACCGGGGTGATGCCGCTTCCCCCGACGACCGCCGCGAAGAGGCCGGGACGCGGCTTCAGGACGAAGCGGCCCATCGGGGCCATGGCCTCGACCTCGTCCCCGACGGCCAGCTCCTTCAGGGCGTACGTGGAGAACGCGCCGCCGTCGACCATGCGGATGCCGACCCGCAGCACCGGCTCGGCCGGCTGCTCGGCGGCCGGTGCGCAGATCGAGTACGAGCGCCGGATCTCCGCGCCGTCCACGGTGTAACGCACGTTGAGATGCTGACCCGGGGTGTGTCGGAAGGTCTCGCGCAGCTCGGCCGGCACGGCGAAGGTGACGGCCACCGCATCGTCTGTGATCCGTTCGATCGCGCTGACCCGGAGCGGATGGAACATCTACAACTCCTTGAAGTGGTCGAACGGTTCGCGGCAGGTGACGCAACGGCGCAGTGCCTTGCACGCCGTGGAGGAGAACCGGCTCAGCAGCTCCGTATCGGTGGAGCCGCAGTGCGGGCAGCGCACCGCGAGCGTCAGTGGCACGGGTCCCCCGTCCGCGCCGTGGGCGCGTGGCGGGGCGATGCCGAACTCGGCGAGCTTGCGCCGTCCCTCGGCGCTGATGTCGTCCGTCGTCCAGGCCGGTGCGAGCACGGTGACCACGGAGACCTCCGGTATGCCGTGGTCGTGCAGCACCCGCTCGATGTCGGCGGACATGGCCTCGATCGCCGGGCAGCCGGTGTACGTCGGGGTGAGCCGCACTGTCACCCGGCCCGGGGCGACCACCTGGACGCCCCGCAGGACGCCGAGCTCGTCCAGTGTCAGGACCGGCAGTTCGGGGTCGGGTACGGAGCCGGCCAGCCTGTGCAGCTCCTCCTCCAGCAGGGTCTCGGTCACCATGACGCCCCCGGATGGCTGCGGTGCAGGTGCTGCATTTCGGCGATCATCCTGCCGAACGGCTCGGTGTGCAGCCCCTGGCGACCGGCCCCGGCCGCCCAGGCTCCGGACCGCGGGCCGTCCGGGACGCTCAGCGTGGCGCGCTCCACGACATCGGTGATGGCAGTCAGCCAACTCCCGCGCAGCGCCTCCCAGTCGATGTCCAGTCCTTCGACGGGCTGGAACATCTCGCCGGTGAAGCGCCACAGGGCGTCCAGGCCGGCCTGGAGCCGCTCGTGGCTCTCGGCCGTGCCGTCGCCCAGCCGCAGGACCCAGTGCTCGGCGTGGTCCCGGTGGTAGGCGACTTCCTTGACCGCCTTCGCCGCGAGATCCGTGAACTGGCTCTGCCCGGCCGCCAACTCGCTGTACAGCAGGTGCTGATGGACGGAGAAGTAGAGCTGGCGGGCGATGGTGTGGGCGAAGTCGCCGTTGGGCTGCTCGACCAGCTGGAGGTTGCGGAAGGCCCGCTCCTCGCGGAGGTAGGCGAGCTCGTCCTCGTCGCCGACGAGGGAGAGCAGCACCCTGGCCTGGCCCAGGAGGTCCAGGGCGATGTTGGCGAGGGCCACTTCCTCCTCCAGCACGGGGGCGTGGCCCGCCCACTCCCCCAGCCGGTGCGAGAGCACCAGCGCATCGTCGCCCAGGGCGAGAGCCGCGCTCACAGGTGCTTCACCCCTTCCGGGATCTCGTAGAACGTCGGGTGCCGGTAGGGCTTGTCCCCGGCCGGTTCGAAGAACGAGTCCTTCTCGTCCGGGGAGGACGCGGTGATCTCCGTGGACGGAACCACCCAGATCGAGACGCCCTCGGAGCGGCGCGTGTACAGATCGCGTGCGTTGCGCAGGGCCATCTCGGCGTCGGGTGCGTGCAGACTGCCCGCGTGGGTGTGCGACAGTCCGCGCCGCGAGCGTACGAACACCTCCCACAGCGGCCAGTCGGTCGAGCTGCTCATGCCGTTGCCTCCCCGGGCTGGGTGTGCTGTGCGGACCCTCGGGCCGGGTGTTTGGCCGCGTACGCCGCTGCCGCGTCCCGGACCCAGGCTCCTTCTTCGTGTGCCTCGCGGCGCTGGGTGAGGCGCTGCTCGTTGCAGGGGCCGTTGCCCTTGAGGACCTCCTGGAACTCCGTCCAGTCGATCGCGCCGAAGTCGTGCTGGCCGCGCTCCTCGTTCCACCGGAGGCCGGGGTCCGGGAGGGCGAGTCCCAGCGCCTCGGCCTGCGGTACGCAGATGTCCACGAAGCGTTGGCGCAGTTCGTCGTTGGAGTGGCGCTTGATCTTCCAGGCCATCGACTGCGCGGAGTGCGCCGACGCGTCGTCGGGCGGGCCGAACATCATCAGGGAGGGCCACCACCAGCGGTTCACCGCGTCCTGCGCCATCTCGTGCTGCTCCGGGGTGCCCCGGCTCAGGGTGAGCAGCAGCTCGTACCCCTGGCGCTGGTGGAAGGACTCCTCCTTGCAGATCCGGACCATCGCCCGCGCGTAGGGGCCGTACGAGCAGCGGCAGAGCGGCACCTGGTTGGTGATCGCGGCGCCGTCCACCAGCCAGCCGATCGCCCCGACGTCCGCCCAGGTCAGCGTCGGGTAATTGAAGATCGAGGAATAGCGCTGGCGTCCCGCGTGGAGCTTGTCGAGCAGCTCCTCGCGGCTGGTGCCCAGCGTCTCGGCGGCGCTGTAGAGATAGAGCCCGTGTCCGGCCTCGTCCTGCACCTTGGCCATCAGGATGGCCTTGCGCCGCAGGGAGGGTGCGCGGGTGATCCAGTTGGCCTCGGGCTGCATACCGATGATTTCCGAGTGGGCGTGCTGGGCCATCTGGCGGACCAGCGAGGCCCGGTACGCCTCCGGCATCCAGTCGCGCGGCTCGATCCGGTCGTCGGCCGCCACCGACGCGTCGAATGCCGCGACGCGGGCCGCGTCCGCCGTATCCGCTGGGTCTGCCGTTCTCTGCGCCTTCTGGTCCGCAGTCACTGCCGCCATCCCGGACTCCCTACCGACCGATCGTTCGGTTCAATGACTTCAATGGTGAGTCGGCGGCCCGTAGGGTGTCAACCCTGTGGATAACTCGGTGGTGATCGACGGTGAGCGGGGCGGGATGGATTCGGACCACGGTGGGCGCTCCGACAGCAGGGAGAAGGACCCCTGGCCGCAGGCGGTGAGCCATGGCGACGCCCCGCCGCAAGCCCCGCCGCACCCCCGGGCGGACGGCCTGCCCCCTGCCCCGGCGGACGTTCCGGCGGGCGTCCCGGCGCCTGCGTCGGCGGACGTTCCGGCGGACCCCGCGCCCGGCTCCGCCGGCCGTGCTGCCGGCGGCGGCATAGCCGCGCTCTCCTTCCGGTACCAAGCCGTCGCGGCCCTCGCGCTGTCCCTCATCGGACTGCTCGCCTGTGCCCAGGTGGCCATGGTCTTTCTGCACGTCGCACCGTCCAACACCCTGACGAAGCAGCATGGTGAAGCGGTCGACGAATGGGTCTACCCGGAGTTCGAACAGAACTGGAAGCTGTTCGCCCCCAATCCGCTCCAGCAGAACATCGCCGTCCATGTGCGGGCCGAGGTGGCCGGTGCGGACGGCCGCCGCACCACCCCGTGGATGAGCCTCTCCGGCGAGGACGGCAAGGCGATACGTGGCAGTTTCTTCCCCAGCCATGTGAATCAGAACGAGCTCCGCCGGGGCTGGGACTTCTTCGTCAACTCCCATGACAGCGCGAACCGCCCCAACGGCCTGCGCGGTGATCTCTCCGAGCGCTACATCCGGCGCATCGTGATGCTGCGCCTCAGCGAGCGGGACTACGGCGGCACCGTCGAGCGCATCCAGGTACGTTCCGAGACCCGCTCCGTCGGTCCGCCCTCTTGGAGCGAGGAGAAGATCAGCACCCGGCCGAACTACCGGGTGCTCCCGTGGTGGACCGTGACCCCGGACGATCTTCCCGAGAACGCCGGAGCGCCGCAGGCGTCGCGCGGCGAGGAGGCGGACAAGTGACCACATCCTCCCCGGCCGGTTTCCCCGGCCAGAACCCTCCGAACCCGGGCCAGGACCTTGCGTCCCCCCGGCAGGCCCCTTCGGCCTCCCGCCGGAATCCCGGGAACCCCGGCGTGGATCCTGGACCGATTCCCGGCCGGACTCCCGGCTCGAACCCTGGACCGATTCCTGCGGGCCGCGGCCCGGCCCCCGCTCCCGGGCTTGGCCAGAAAGCCGGAATCGGTCTCGCCCGCGGTATCCAGCGCGTCACCGCGTCGGCCATGGGCCCGTACCAGAGCGCCGTGATCCGGATCGGTTTTTCGGCCACGTACCTGCTGTTCCTGCTGCGCGAACTGCCGAACCGCCATGAGCTCTACGGTCCCGACAGCCCGTGGCACTGGGACATGGCCCGGCAGCTCATAGCGAACAACGAAGCCTTCTCCGTACTCATGTGGTCGGACAGCGCGCTCTGGTTCGAGGCCGTGTACGTCCTCACGCTGCTGTCCGCCGCAGCCCTGCTGCTCGGCTGGCGTACCCGGACCGCGTCCGTCCTCTTCATGGCCGGCGTGCTCTCCGTGCAGAACCGCAGCATTTTCATGGGTGACGGCGGGGACAACGTCATCCACCTGATGGCGATCTATCTGGTCCTGACGCGCTGTGCCCAGGTCTGGTCGCTGGATGCCCGGCGCGCGAAGCGGAACGCCGTACGGAACGCGGACCGCGCCGTGAACGGTCTCGCTCCGGTACGCGACGTGGTGGGTCCGGTCCTGTGGGCGGTGCTCGGCCCGGTCCTGCTGATCGCCACGCTGATGGACGGCCTCGGAGGAACCTGGTGGCTGCCCGTTCTGCTGTGGGTGATCTGGCTGGGGAGTGCCGCGTGGTGGGCCGCCAACCGCTTTGCGCCGCACGGTGAACCGCGGACCCTGCTCGATGTCCTGGCCAATCTCGCCCACAACGCCACCCTCGCCGTGATCATGGCCGAGGTCTGTCTGATCTACGCGACCGCCGGCTGGTACAAGATCCAGGGGTCGCGCTGGCAGGACGGCACCGCGCTCCACTACCCGCTCCAGCTCGACTACTTCTCGCCCTGGCCCGGTCTGTCGGACATCCTCGCCTCCAACGGTGTGATGGTGATGGCGCTGACGTACGGCACGGTCATCGTCCAGGTCGCCTTCCCCTTCACGCTGTTCAACCGGCGGGTCAAGAACGTTCTGCTGGTCGCGATGATCTGTGAGCACGCCGGAATCGCCCTGCTGCTCGGGCTGCCGTTCTTCTCGATGGCGATGATCGCCGCGGACGCCGTCTTCCTGCCCACCGTCTTCCTGGTGTGGCTGGGCGGGCGGGTGGCGCTCGGACGGGAGCGGTTGTTCTCCCGCCTGCCGCGCGTGGCGGGCGGTCCGGGTGCTCCTGGTGATTCCGGCCGGGTGCCCGGTCGGCCGGGCACCGATCGCGCCGGTACGCGGGAGGCCCCGCAGCGCGGTGCCGGTGGGGGCCATACGCTCGTCGGGTGAGCAGTGAGACCGGCAGAACAGAAGAGCCCCCCGCAGCGGCGGCCCCCGAGCCGTCCGAGGCGGCGCCCGAGCCCTCCCCGAAACCGGTAGCGGTAGCCGTACCGGAACCGGAACCGGAAGCGGAACCCATCCAGTACGACGACGGGTACGGGACCGAGATCGGCGTCGGGCCGCATCCTCTGCCCTGGCCCGAGGGCGAGCGGTACGACCCCGAGCTGCTCGCCCACGGGGACCGGCGCAATGTCGGTGATGAGTACCGGTACTGGACGCGGGAGGCGATCGTCGCCGATCTCGATCTGCGGCGGCACGACTTCCATGTGGCGGTGGAGAACTGGGGCCACGACTTCAACATCGGCTCGGTGGTGCGTACCGCGAACGCCTTCCTCGCCAAGGAGATCCACATTGTGGGGCGGCGCCGCTGGAACCGGCGCGGGGCCATGGTCACCGACCGCTACCAGCACGTCCGGCATCACCCCGACACGGCGGACCTGACCGCGTGGGCGGCTGCCGAGGGGCTGCCGATCATCGGGATCGACAACCTCCCCGGGGCCGTGCCGCTGGAACGGACCGAGCTGCCGCGGCGCTGTGTGCTGCTGTTCGGGCAGGAGGGGCCGGGGCTCACGGAGGAGGCGCGGAACCACGCGACGATGGTGTGCTCCATCGCGCAGTTCGGCTCCACCCGGTCGATCAACGCCGGTGCCGCGGCGGCCATCGCGATGCACGCGTGGGTGCAGCGGTACGCGGACGTTCCGGACCCCCGCGGCTGAGGCTCTGAGGGGCTGAGTGGCCGAAGGGCTCGGAGTCCGAGGGCTCGGAGTTCGAGGGGCTGGGGTCCGAAGCCCCGGACCGGGCGCGGGGCTTCGGACCGGTGATCACGCCTGGCGGCGGACCTCCACCACACGGAAGCGGTTGGACACGAAGGCCCCGTCGCACAGGGCGGCGTTCGCCGCCGGGTTGCCGCCCGAGCCGTGGAAGTCGGAGAAGGCCGCGGTCTGGTTGACGTACACCCCGCCGGTCAGATTCAGCGAGAGCTGGGCCGACTCCTCGAAGCAGACGTCCTCCACCGCGCGCTCCACCTCCGGGGACGTGGTGTAGGCGCCGACCGTCATGGCGCCCTTGTCGCGGACGGTGCGGCGGAGCAGGTCCACGGCGTCCGCGGTCGAGGCGACCGCCACGGCGAAGGACACCGGGCCGAAGCACTCCGACAGATAGGCCGCGTCGTCGTCCGGCTTGCCGCCGTCGAGCTTGACGATGACCGGCGTACGGACCGCCGCGTCCGGGAATTCGGGGTTGGCGACCGTCCGGGAGGGCAGGGCGACCTCGCCCAGGCCGGACGCCGCCTCGACGCGTGCCCTCACATCCGGGTTGACCAGGGCACCGAGCAGCGCGGCGGCCCGTGCGTCGTCCCCGAGGAGTCCGGTGACGGAGGCGGCGACATCGGCGACGACGTCGTCGTACGACTTGGCCCCGGCGTCCGTCGTGATGCCGTCCCGGGGGATCAGCAGATTCTGCGGGGTGGTGCACATCTGGCCGCTGTACAGGGAGAGCGAGAACGCCAGGTTGGCGAGCATGCCGCGGTAGTCGTCGGTGGAGTCGACGACGATCGTGTTGACCCCGGCCTTCTCCGTGTAGACCTGGGCCTGCCGGGCGTTGGCCTCCAGCCAGTCGCCGAAGGCGGTGGAGCCGGTGTAGTCGATGATCTTGATCTCGGGGCGGACCGCCAGGTTCTTGGCGATGCCCTCGCCCGGCCGCTCGGTGGCGAGCGCGACCAGATTCGGGTCGAAGCCCGCCTCGGCCAGCACCTCGCGGGCCAGCCGCACCGTGAGCGCCAGCGGGAGAACCGCGCGCGGATGCGGCTTGACCAGGACCGGGTTGCCGGTGGCGAGGGAGGCGAAGAGGCCGGGATAGCCGTTCCAGGTGGGGAAGGTGTTGCAGCCGATCAGCAGCGAGATGCCGCGTCCCGCCGCGGTGAACGACTTGTGCAGCCGGAGCGGGTCGCGCTTGCCCTGCGGCTTGGACCAGTCGGCCGTCAGCGGGGTGCGGGTCTGTTCCTGGTAGGCGTACGCCACCGCCTCCAGTCCACGGTCCTGGGCGTGTGGGCCGCCCGCCTGGAACGCCATCATGAACGCCTGCCCGCTCGTGTGCATCACGGCGTGGGCCAGCTCATGGGTGCGGGCACTGACGCGGGACAGGATCTCCAGACAGACCAGGGCCCTGGTCTCCGGCCCCGCCGTCCGCCAGGCGCCCATGCCGGCCTTCATGGCAGGGAGCAGGATGTCCGGGTCGGCGTGCGGATACTCGACGCCGAGCTCCGGCCCGTACGGCGAGATCTCGCCGCCCGTCCAGCCGTCCGTGCCCGGCTGGCCGAGATCGAGCCGGGTGTGCAGCACCGCGTCGAACGCCGCCTTGCCCTCCGCCGCTCCCAGGCTCCCCGGGGCGCCGCCCTCGCCGTACGCCTTCGGGTGCTCGGGGTGCGGGGACCAGTAGTCGCGGGTGCGGATCGCGTCGAGGGCCCGGTCGAGCGTGGGCCGGTGGGTCTCGGACAGCTGCTGCGGGGTGAGCTCGGCGGCCATGACGGACCAACTCCTCATCAAGCCGGGCAGGGAGGTACGGACGGAGTTAGAGTAACCGAACGATCGGTCGGTACAAGGGGCCCCAGGAAACCTGTGGACAACTCATGGGGGAGGATCGCGGTCATGACCACGGCCAAGCGGGACACGTACACCCCGGAGACTCTGCTCACCGTCGCCGTTCGTGTCTTCAACGAGCGCGGCTACGACGGTACGTCCATGGAGCACCTCTCCAAGGCGGCGGGCATCTCGAAGTCGTCCATCTACCACCATGTGGCGGGCAAGGAGGAACTGCTGCGGCGAGCCGTGAGCCGTGCGCTCGACGGGCTCTTCCAGATCCTCGACGAGCCGGGGGCCGCGCGGGGGCGCGCGATCGAGCGGGTCGAATACGTCACGCGCCGCACGGTCGGGGTGCTGATGGCGGAGCTCCCCTACGTCACGCTGCTGCTGCGCGTGCGGGGCAACACCAAGACGGAGCGCTGGGCCCTGGAGCGGCGGCGCGAGTTCGACCAGCGGGTGTCCGAGCTGCTCAAGGCGGCCGTGGCCGACGGTGATCTCCGTGCCGACGTGGACATACGGCTGGCGACCCGGCTGCTCTTCGGCATGGTGAACTCGCTGGTCGAGTGGTACCGGCCCCAGCCGGGCGGCTTCCCGGGCGAGGACCAGCTCGCGGACACGGTCGTCCAGCTGGCCTTCGAGGGGATGCGGTCGGCCGGCCGCTGAGAGCCTGCCGCCGAGCCGGTCAGGACAGTTCCGGGGGCCGCTCCGGGCGCGGGCCGAGGTCCGTCTCCTCGAACACCAGCAGGGTCCGGGTGGAGAGGACTTCGGGGATGGACTGGATCCGGGTGAGGACCAGTTCGCGCAGGGCGCGGTTGTCCGGGGTGTGTACCAGCAGCAGTACGTCGAAGTCGCCGCTGACCAGGGCGATGTGCGTGGCCCCCGGCAGCGCCTGAAGCTGTTCGCGCACCGTGCGCCAGGAATTCTGGACGATCTTGAGCGTGATGTACGCGGAGGCGCCCTGCCCCGCCCGCTCGTGGTCGATCCGTGCGCCGAAGCCCCGGATCACGCCGTCCTCGACCAGGCGGTTGATCCGGGCGTACGCGTTGGCGCGTGAGACATGCACACGCTCGGCCACCGACCGTATCGAGGCACGGCCGTCCGTCTGCAGGATGCGGAGGATGTCCCGGTCGATGGCGTCCAGCGGTCGCGCGGGCGGAATCTGGCCGGGATCGTCGCTCCTGTCGGCCATTTGTTCAGCTGCCATCTGCCCGTGCCTCCCTCTGGTGGACGACCTGTCCCCATCCCAGGCTGTGGAGAACCGTTTGTCCACAGGCTGGCGGTGCCTGTAGCCAAAATGCCCTCACGACCGAACAATCGGTAGGTGAGACACGCCACACCCGTGCCTCGCCCGCCCCTCGACATCTCGACATATTTCGACACCCCTCGATCTCCCTCGATGCCCAGGAGGTGCTTCTCATGACGGTCCAGGAGCTGCCCGGTGCGGCCGCCTACCGGCCCACGCCGCCCCCGGCCTGGAAACCGCTCACCGACCCCGCGCCGCTGCTCCCGGACCCCGAGCCGTACCGGGTGCTCGGTACGGACGCGGCAGCCGACGCGGACCCCGAGCTGATGCTGCGGCTCTACGCCGAGCTGGTCCGCGGCCGCCGGTACAACGTGCAGGCCACGGCCCTGACCAAGCAGGGCCGGCTCGCCGTCTATCCGTCGAGCACGGGGCAGGAGGCCTGCGAGATCGCCGCCGCGCTCGTGCTGGAGGAGCGCGACTGGCTCTTTCCCAGCTACCGCGACACCCTCGCGGCCGTGGCGCGCGGTCTCGACCCGGTCGAGGCGCTGACCCTGCTGCGCGGTGACCGGCACACCGGCTACGACCCGCGTGAGCACCGCATCGCCCCGCTGTGCACCCCGCTCGCCACCCAGCTGCCGCATGCCGTCGGCCTGGCGCACGCGGCGCGGCTCAAGGGCGACGATGTCGTCGCCCTCGCCATGGTGGGTGACGGCGGCACCAGCGAGGGCGACTTCCACGAGGCGTTGAACTTCGCGGCGGTCTGGCGGGCCCCGGTCGTCTTCCTCGTGCAGAACAACGGCTTCGCCATCTCCGTCCCCTTGGCCAAACAGACCGCCGCCCCCTCCTTCGCCCACAAGGCGGTCGGGTACGGGATGCCGGGCCGGCTGGTCGACGGCAACGACGCGGCCGCGATGCACGAGGTGCTCGGCGAAGCGGTCGCACGGGCCAGGCGAGGCGAAGGGCCCACGCTGGTCGAGGCCGTCACCTACCGCATGGACGCCCATACGAACGCCGATGACGCGACCCGGTACCGCACCGACAGCGATGTCGAGGTGTGGCGGGCGCACGACCCCGTCACGCTCCTGGAGCGGGAGCTGACCGGGCGCGGGCTGCTCGACGAGGACCGCATCGAGGAAGCGCGGGAGGCGGCGGAGCGGATGGCGGCCGCGCTGCGCGAGCGGATGAACGCCGACCCGGTGCTCGATCCGATGGACCTGTTCACCCATGTCTACGCGGAACGGACCGGACAGCTGCGGGAGCAGGCGGACGGTTTGCGGGCCGAGCTGGCGGCCGAACAGGAACGGCACGGCGAACACGGCGCGGAGGACGGACGATGACCACCGCTGCGGCGACGACCGGTGCACGGACGGCGAAGGCCAAGCCGGCCACCATGGCGCAGGCCCTCGGACGGGCGCTGCGCGACTCGATGGCCGAGGACCCGGCCGTACACGTCCTCGGTGAGGACGTGGGCACGCTCGGCGGGGTCTTCCGCATCACCGATGGCCTGGCCAGGGAGTTCGGCGACGACCGCTGTACGGACACGCCGCTGGCCGAGGCGGGCATCCTCGGGGCGGCGGTCGGTATGGCGATGTACGGGCTGCGGCCCGTGGTGGAGATGCAGTTCGACGCGTTCGCCTACCCGGCGCTGGAGCAGCTGTTCAGCCATGTCGCCAAGATGCGGAACCGCACCCGGGGCGCCATGCCGCTGCCCATCACGGTGCGCATCCCGTACGGCGGGGGCATCGGCGGGGTCGAGCACCACAGCGACTCCTCCGAGGCGTACTACATGGCCACGCCCGGCCTCCATGTCGTCACACCGGCCACGGTCGACGACGCGTACGGGCTGCTGCGCGCCTCGATCGCCTCCGACGATCCGGTGGTCTTCCTGGAGCCCAAGCGGCTCTACTGGTCCAAGGCGGACTGGTCGCCCGATGCTCCCGCGGAGGTCGAGCCGATCGGCCGGGCCGTGGTCCGCCGTCCGGGGCGGAGCGCCACCCTGATCACCTACGGTCCCTCGCTCCCGGTCTGCATGGAGGCGGCGGAAGCGGCCGTCGCCGAGGGCTGGGACCTCGAAGTCGTCGATCTGCGCTCGCTGGTGCCGTTCGACGACGCGACGGTTGCCGCGTCCGTGCGACGGACCGGGCGAGCGGTGGTCGTCCATGAGTCCACCGGTTTCGGTGGCCCCGGTGGGGAGATCGCGGCCCGGATCACCGAGCGGTGCTTCCACCATCTGGAGGCTCCGGTGCTGAGGGTGGCCGGGTTCGACATTCCGTATCCGCCACCCATGGTGGAACGGCACCATCTGCCGGGCGTGGACCGCGTGCTCGACGCGGTGGCCCGGTTGCAGTGGGAGGCGGAGGGCTGATGCCGCAGGTGCTCGAATTCAAGCTGCCGGACCTCGGCGAGGGCCTGACCGAGGCGGAGATCGTGCGCTGGCTGGTGGAGGTCGGCGATGTCGTCGCCATCGACCAGCCGGTCGTCGAGGTCGAGACGGCCAAGGCGATGGTGGAGGTGCCATGTCCTTACGGGGGTGTGGTGACGGCCCGGTTCGGTGAGGAGGGTACGGAACTTCCCGTCGGCTCACCGCTGTTGACCGTCGCTGTCGGTTCGGCGGGGACAGCGGACGCACAGGGGGCGGCCGATACGGGTGGGGCGGCGAGGCCGTCCCGGCCGGCGGAGTCGGTGTCGGGGTCGACGTCGGAGTCCTCGGGCAATGTGCTGGTGGGATACGGCACGGGTGCTCCCGCGGCACGGCGTCGGCGGATCCGGCCCGAGCGGATGCCGGTCGTCACGGCGTCCGAGCCCGCGCCCGTAGCCGCGTCCGTCACTGTTCCGGCCGCTGTTCCGGCCGCTGCTCCTGCCACAGTGTCCCCTTCTTTTCCTTCCTCCCCCGCCGCTCCCGCAGCGGTCACCGATCAGGTGTCGTCGGGCCCGGTGGCGGTGGTTTCGCCGCTCGTGCGGAAGCTGGCACGGCAGCACGATCTCGATCTGCGGCAGTTGACGGGGTCGGGGCCGGACGGGCTGATCCTGCGTGCCGATGTGGAATCCGCGATCAGGGCGGTGGCGGATGCGCCCACCGTGGCGGATGCGGCCGGGGCCGCGTCGGTGGCGGCACCCGGGGCTCGGGCCGCGGCGGGCCCGGCGGGTGAGCGGATTCCGCTGCGCGGGGTCCGGGGTGCGGTCGCGGACAAGCTGTCGCGCAGCCGGAGCGAGATCCCCGACGCCACGTGCTGGGTGGACGCGGATGCCACCGAGCTGATGGCCGCCAGGGCCGCGATGAACGCTGCGGACGGACCGTCGGCCGGGCCCAAGGTGTCGGTCCTCGCCCTGCTGGCCCGGATCTGCACGGCGGCGCTGGCCCGGTTCCCCGAGCTCAACTCCACGGTGGACCTGGCCGCGAGGGAGATCGTGCGGCTGCCCGGCGTCCACCTCGGGTTCGCGGCCCAGACCCAGCGCGGTCTGGTCGTCCCGGTCGTACGGGACGCGCACACACGGAACGTGGAGTCGCTCGGCGCCGAGATCGCCCGGCTGACCGAGGCGGCCAGGACCGGGGCGCTCACCCCGGCCCAGCTGACCGGCGGCACCTTCACGCTGAACAACTACGGGGTGTTCGGGGTCGACGGGTCGACGCCGATCATCAACCATCCGGAGGCAGCCATGCTCGGCGTCGGCCGGATCATGTCCAAGCCATGGGTGCACAACGGCGAACTGGCCGTACGCCAGGTCGTCCAGCTCTCGCTCACCTTCGACCACCGGGTCTGTGACGGCGGCACGGCGGGCGGATTCCTGCGGTACGTGGCCGACTGCGTGGAGCAACCGGCGGTGCTGCTGCGCACGCTGTAGCGGTCCCTCCGGCAGGAGACCGCCCCCGGAGGGACCGGGGGCGGTGGCCGGCACCCATACTCGACGCATGACCGCCTATGACGTGATCGTCCTTGCCGGAGGAGCCGCCAAGCGGCTCGGCGGAGCCGACAAGCCAGGGGTCCGGGTCGGTGGCCGGGCGTTGCTCGACCGGGTTCTCGCGGCCTGCGCCGGGGCCCGCACCACTGTCGTGGTGGGCGGCCGCAGGCCCACCGGAAGGCCCGTGACCTGGGCGCGCGAAGTCCCGGCGGGCGGTGGCCCGCTGGCGGCGCTCGGGGCGGGAGTACGCCACACGACGGCGGAGAGAGTTCTCGTACTCTCCGCCGACCTGCCGTTCCTGGGGGTGGGCACCGTCGAAGCCCTGCTGGCCGCCGCCGGGGAGGACGGCAGGGAAGGCGCCCTGTGCACGGACCCGGACGGGCGCGACCAGCCGCTGGTCGCCGCCTACCGGGGCGAGCCGCTGCGCCGGGAACTGGCACTCATCGCCACCGAGCACGGCAGTCTCGCCGGGCTCCCGCTGCGGCTGCTGACGGCCGAACTGGAGCTGGCCCGGGTCACGGCCGGTCCCCTCGCCTCGTTCGACTGCGACACTTGGGAGGACATCGCCGAAGCCAGGGCCCGTATCAGGGAGCATGGGACCGTGCTGGACGAATGGATCACCGCAGTCAAGACCGAACTGGGCATCGACCTCGACGTCGACACCGGCGTCCTGCTCGACCTCGCCCGTGATGCCGCGCACGGTGTCGCCCGGCCGGCCGCGCCGCTCACGACGTTCCTCGTCGGGTACGCGGCAGCGAAGGCGGCCGACGGCGCCGGTCCCGAAGGCGCCGCCGAGGCAGTCGCGGAGGCCGCGCGCAAGGCAGTCGCGCTCGCCCTGCGGTGGGAGGACGAGGCGGGCGGCGCCGACGGGACCGGAACACCATGACCGCCCGCGGCCCCGGGGCCGGTGGCAGCTCCCCCGACGTCTCTCCGGAGACGGACGAGGAGGAGCGAGCCGTGGAACAGGCCCTGGCGCTGGTCGCCCACCAGGCCCACGAAGCGCCCCGCCCCTCGAACCCGGCCCAGTCGCCCGGCAGGCACCGGGGCCGGACCTCCGCCCAGTCACCGGGCCATGCCTCCGTCCAGTCCCCGGGCCGGCACCCCGCGCAGTCCCCGGGCTCTCCGGCCCACGCCCCCGCCCCGGCCCCGGCTTCTTCCCTGTATCCCTCCCTCTCGCCGGATCCCTCTCCCTCTCCCTCTCCCTCTCCCTCTCCCTCTACCTCTACCTCTACCTTCCCGGCGTCGGCCTCCGGTGCCGCGGCCGGAGGCCAGGCCGCCTCTGCCGGGGACCAGGCCGCCTCCGCCCGCCGCCCTCATACGCACAGGGCCGGAGACACCCCCTGGGACCAGGCCCGGAGCATCGCCGCTCGTGCCGGGCGGACCTCACCCGTGGCCGCGCTGCGGGTCCCCCTCGACCGGGCCCTGGGGCACGTACTCGCCGAGGTGCTCGGCGCACTCACCGACCTGCCGTCCTTCGACACGTCGGCCATGGACGGCTGGGCCGTCGCGGGGCCGGGGCCATGGGGCTTCCGGAAGGACGAGGGGCTGCTCGCCGGACGCGGTGCGCCCGCGCCGCTGCCCGACGGCCGGGCGGTACGGATCGCCACCGGTGCGCGTATCCCGGCCGACGCCACGGCCGTCATCCGCAGCGAGCACGCCCACGCCGACGAGGTGAAGGGGCTTCTGCACGCCCGGCGGGACGTCGTTCCGGGACAGGACATCAGGCCCCGGGGGCAGGAGTGCCGGTCCGGGGACCAACTGCTGCCCGCCGGAACGCTGGTGACCCCGGCAGTGCTCGGCCTCGCCGCTGCGGCCGGGTACGACGCGCTGGCCGCTGTGGCCAGACCGAGCGTCGACGTCCTCGTTCTCGGCGACGAACTGCTCACCGCGGGCCTCCCGCACGACGGGCTGATCCGTGACGCGCTCGGCCCCATGCTCGGCCCCTGGCTCCGTGCGGCGGGAGCCGAGGTGTCCGAACCCCGCCGTCTCGGGGACGACGCGAACGCCCTGCGCCAGGCCCTGACCACGTCACGGGCCGACCTGATCATCACGACCGGCGGTACCGCGGCGGGACCGGTCGACCACGTCCACCCGGTCCTCGCCGAGATCGGCGCCGAGCTGCTGGTCGACGGGGTCGCCGTGCGCCCCGGCCATCCGATGCTGCTGGCTCGGCTGCCATCGGACGGGCCCTACCTGGTCGGCCTTCCCGGCAATCCACTGGCAGCCGTCTCGGGCCTGCTCACGCTCGCCGAGCCGCTGCTCGGAGGGATCGCGGGCAGGCTGTCCCAGGAGCCGTACCGGGCACTCGTCCATGCCGAGGTGAACGGGAACCCGCATGACACCCGGCTCGTCCCCGTGGTCCATCGCGTCGGCCGTGCGGGCGGCCGGGACTACGTCGTACCCCTGCACTACAACGGTCCGGCGATGCTGCGCGGGGTCGCCGGGGCGGACGGGCTGGCCGTTGTGCCACCGGGCGGGGTACGGTCCGGCACCGAGGTGGACATCCTCGATCTACCGTGGGCCTCGGCGACGCCGTGGACGGAAGGGTGTTTCACGTGAAACTTCCCGGCCAGGACGCGATGGCCAGGCGCGCCGAGGAGCATGTCGTACCCACCCGGGTGATGCTCCCGCGCAGGGTCGTCGACAGACCGGCGCGGCAGGTCGCCAAGCGGCTGATGATGGCGTTGATGGTGCTGGCCGCCACGGTGTTCATCGTCTGGGTCGACCGTGACGGCTACAACGACAGCGCCGACGGCAAGGTCGATCTGCTGGACGCGGTGTACTACGCGACCGTCACCCTCTCCACCACCGGCTACGGCGACATCACCCCGTACGGGGACGGCGCCCGGCTGACCAATGTGGTGCTGGTGACACCGCTGCGCGTGCTCTTCCTGATCATCCTGGTCGGCACCACTCTTGAGGTCCTCACGGAACGGACCCGGGAGGACTTCCGGCTGAAGCGTTGGAGATCCAACTTGCGTGACCACACCGTCGTCGTCGGCTTCGGTACGAAGGGCCGCTCGGCGATCCAGACTCTGTGCACCACCGGCCTGAAGAAGGACCAGATCGTCATCGTCGACCCGGCGTCGAAGGTGATCGAGGCGGCCAACGCAGAGGGCTTCACCGGTGTTGTCGGCGATGCGACCAGAAGCGATGTGCTGCTGCGGGCCGAGCTTCACAAGGCCCGGCAGGTCATCATCGCCACCCAGCGGGACGACACGGCGGTCCTGGTCGCGTTGACGGCGCGCCAGCTCAACCGCGGGGCGAAGATCGTGGCCGCGGTGCGCGAGGAGGAGAACGCGCCGTTGCTGCGGCAGTCCGGCGCCGATGCGGTGATCACCAGCGCCAGTGCGGCGGGCAGGCTGCTCGGTCTCTCCGTCCTCAGCCCGAGCGCGGGCACCGTGATGGAGGACCTGATCCAGCAGGGCAGCGGCCTCGACCTCGTCGAGCGGCCGGTGATAAAGGCCGAGGTGGGCAAGAACGTCCGGGAGACCGATGACCTGGTGGTGAGCGTGCTGCGCGGGCACCGGCTGCTCGGTTACGACGATCCGGCTGCCAGCCCCCTCCAGCTGACGGACCGGCTGATCACCATCGTGCGGGCGAGTCCGCTCCACACCCCGCCGGCGAACAATCCGCCGTCGGCGCCGCAGCGTCCCTGACCACAGGGCCGGCAGGCTGTTCCGCCTGCCGTCACGGGCCTCGTGGGCCGCACGGAGTAGCCTCGCCGCCATGCATGCGATCACGATCCCCGAACCCGGTGGCCCCGAGGCGCTCGTGTGGGCCGAGGTGCCCGATCCCGTACCCGGCGAGGGCGAGGTGCTCGTCGAGGTCGTGTCCAGCGCGGTCAACCGCGCCGATGTACTCCAGCGCCAGGGCTTCTACAACCCGCCGCCCGGTGCCTCCCCCTACCCCGGTCTGGAGTGCGCGGGGCGGATCACGGCACTCGGTCCCGGGGGCGCGGGATGGGCGGTCGGTGACGAGGTGTGCGGACTACTGGCGGGCGGCGGGTACGCGGAGAAGGTGGCCGTACCGGCCGGCCAGCTGCTGCCCGTACCGGACGGCGTGGACCTGGCGACGGCCGCGGCGCTGCCCGAGGTGACCGCGACGGTCTGGTCCAACGTGTTCATGGTGGCCCACCTGCGGCCCGGCGAGACCTTGTTGATCCACGGCGGATCCAGCGGCATCGGCACGATGGCCATTCAGCTCGCCAAGGCGGTCGGCGCGCGCGTCGCGGTGACGGCGGGCGGACCGGAGAAGCTGGCGCGCTGCGCCGAGCTGGGGGCGGACATCCTCATCGACTACCGCGAGCAGGACTTCGTCGAGGAGCTGCGCAGGGCGACCGACGGGGCGGGCGCGGACGTCATCCTGGACATCGTCGGTGCGAAGTATCTGGACCGGAACGTGAAGGCGCTGGCCGTGAACGGACGGCTCGCGATCATCGGCCTCCAGGGCGGGGTCAAGGGAGAGCTGAATCTGAGCGCTCTGCTGAACAAGCGGGCGGCCATCACCGCCACCTCCCTGCGGGGCCGGCCGCTCGCCGAGAAGGCCGCGATCGTCGCCGCCGTGCGCGAACACGTGTGGCCGCTGATCGGTGGCGGCGTCGTCCGGCCGATCGTGGACCGCACGGTGCCGATGGAGGACGCCGCCGAGGCGCATCGGGTTCTGGAGTCCAGCGCGCACATCGGGAAGGTGCTCCTGCTCGCTCCCGCGCCCGCGCCCGCCCCCGGGTCCGAGCCCGCTCCCGAGCCCGCCTGATGCGTAGGTGCGCGAGTACTCCTCGTGACGAGTCTTCGCAGGGCTGAGGCGACCCGGGCCCGGCGCCGCCGGCACACGGCCGGGCCCGGCACACAGCGATGTGTGTGCCGGGCCCGGTCCGTTCCGTACTGATCGGCTCCTGGCCGGCGGTTTACAGGTACGGGCCGGAGCGGATCGCTCCGTGCGGGTCCCCGCTGCCGTCCTCGTCCTCGTGGCCCGTGCCGGGCGGCAGGGCGCGGCGCATCTGCTCCAGCTGGGCGCGGGCCGCCATCTGCTGAGCGAACAGAGCGGTCTGGATGCCGTGGAAGAGGCCCTCCAGCCAGCCCACCAACTGGGCCTGCGCGATCCTCAGCTCCGCCTCCGAGGGGATCGACTCCTCGGTGAACGGCAGCGAGAGGCGTTCCAGCTCCTCCACCAGCTCCGGAGCCAGCCCGTCCTCCAGCTCCTTCACGGAGCTGGCGTGGATCTCCTTGAGCCTGACCCGGCTCGCCTCGTCGAGAGGAGCCGCCCTGACCTCCTCCAGGAGTTGCTTGATCATGCTGCCGATGCGCATGACCTTCGCGGGCTGCTCGACCATTTCCGTCACCGGGACCTCGCGCGACTCGTCGTCACCGGCACCGCCGCCGATAGCCATTCCGTCCTGTCCCACCACGAGGACCTGGGGGTGCTCCTGCGACCGGTCATTCCTCGGCATCTCCATGGGGCCCATTGTCTCGCACACATGCGGTACACCACCCTGGTGCCCCCGGGAAAGCATGATCCACCCTCCCCGAGGGCGCCGGGTCGGCCGGTCGGCCGGTCAGCGGTCGGCCCGTGAACCGCTCACCCCGCCCGCCGGGACAGCGTCAGCCGTGACCGGGTGAGACCGGCGGCCAGCAGCCCGGCCAGCACGGGTACGACCACCGCGAGCAGCCCGATCGTGAGCCAGGGCAGCACGATCGGTGTGTACGCGGAGTTCATCGGCTCCAGGCGCATCTGCCGCATCGCGTCGCGCAGGTCGATCAGCCGCAGTGCGACCGCGGGCACGATGCCCGCCGCCGTACCGAGCAGCACCCCGGTGAGCGCGACCACCACGCACTGGAACCCCGAGAGCGAGCGCCGTACGCCCGGAGCCGCGCCGACCGCCGCGAGGGTGGTCAGGTCGGCCTCCGCGTCGGCCTTGGCCAGGCCGGTGGTGATGGCCGCCGCACCCAGGGTCACCACGCCCGCGAACAGGGCGAGGATCAGCAGGACCGCGTCCTCCTGGCTGGACGAACCGTTCTCCGTGATGACGTGGGCGCTGCCGCCGGCCTGGTCGATCGCCGCCGAGGTCGCCTGTTTCTCCGCCTCCGTCGGAGGGCGGGTGGTCGTGTACACGCTTGCGTGGATCTGCGTATGCAGACCGAGCCGCTCCGCGGTCGGCTGCGGCATGATCATGCGGATGCCGGGCGTCGCGGTGTACTTCGCGGGCGCGACGTACACCTTCAGCCGGTCCGTGGTGGTCCGGGCCTTGCCGGGGTGCGGTGCGCGGTTCTTCTTGTCGCGGGGGTTGTATGTGTGGACGGCCTTGAGGGTGACCTCACCGTTCTTCGCGTAGGCCGGGTTCAGCAGGACGGGAGTGCCCGCCTTCAGGGCCTTGGCGGCCGCGGGGTCGTCGAGCTTGACGTACGCGCTGAGCAGCGAGGCGTCACCGGTGACGATCTTGTTGGTGTCGGTCCCGAAGGACGTCAGGCTCATGTACTCGTCCATGCAGGCGGGGGAGTTCGTCAGCCGTTTGTGCTCCTCGGCGGAGAGCCGTGCGGCGAGCTCCTTGGCGCCCCGGCCCTTCAGGGGGCAGGTGTGGCCCTTGCCGGTGGGCTTGACCAGTTCGAGGCTGCCACAGCCGTTCTCCTCCTCGTAGTAGACGTAGCAGTCGCTGCCCGCCCAGACCCGTCCGACGTCGGAGCGGCCACCGCTGACGGGCATGTTCCGCTCGACGGCCGCCCGCGCGCCCGGGAGCTTCCTGGCCGCGGACGGGTCCTCGGCGACGAGCGCGGAGGTGCCCTTGGTGAGGACCGGGGAGTAGTCGTAGTCCTGTTCGGCCATGGCGCTGGAGGCGTACGTGGCGACGGCGACCGTGCCGGCCACGGCGGCCATCACAGCGGCGACGGCGGGCGCGGTACGTCCCCGGTTGCGTGCCGCGTCACGGAGCGCCATGCGCGGTGTGAGCGGGAGCCTGCGGCCGAGCCGGCCGAGGAAACCGATGATCACCGGGATGCAGGCGAGCACGCCCAGTTCGGCGATGACCGAGCCACCGGCGACCAGGGGGGTCTCACCGCTGACACCCCCGTAGACGGCGATGGCGACACCGCCCGCCAGCGTGAGGGAGCCGAGGACGGGCAGTACGCGGGAGCTCCGGCGGGTGCCGCGACGGCCGGTGAGCGATTCCAGGATCGACTGGCGGCCGGCCACCACGGCCGGGACGAGAGCCGCGAGGACGCCGGTCACCAGGCCGAGCAGGGCGATCGCCAGGAGTTCCGCGGGGCGCAGGGTCAGGCCGCCGAAGCGGTTACCGGTGTAGCCCTCGATCAGCGGGCGGAACACCAGGGTCAGGCCGAGTCCGAGCAGCACGCCGAGCACGGTGCCGGCACCGCCGAGCACGACACCACCGGCGAGCACGACGGCCCGTACCTGACTCCGGTCGCCGCCGCACGCACCGACGAGGCCGAGCTGCCTGCGCGACCGGCGCGCGCCGACGGCGAACGCGGGCCCGGCGAGCAGCACGATCTCCAGGACCGTCATGGCCACGACGGTGATGACGGCCGTGCTCATGACCAGCCCGCCGTCGTCTCTTCCGCTCATCTGCGAGGCCAACGGGATCTCGGAGTCCGGCGGGGGGTCGAGGACGAGCCGGCGGGACAGCACCAGGACGCCCTTCTCGTTGGCGGCGAGCACGTCGGGCCAGGTCACCCCGGCGCCCTTCGGGCCCTGGACCAGCCACTCCGTCCTGTTTGGGTTGGGCGGGAGGATCCTGTCGTCGCGGTCGGCCGCGGCTTTCCAGGGGGCGATGACGGCGCCCGGATCGGCGTACAGGGCCTGCTTGCCCAGCGCGTCGGGGAGTTCCACGGAACCGGTGACGGTGTACGCCAGGTCGGGGCCGCGCACGGTGAGGCGGGAGCCGATGTGGAGGCCGGACGACTTCAGGAACGCCTCGGTGACGGCGATCTCACCCTTGCCGTGCGGGAACGCGCCGTCGACCAGTTCGATCCTGCCGCGGAGCATCCGGTCCGCGGTGCGCAGTTCGGTGATCTCGGTGTTCGTGATGCCGTGGGCGGTCGTGACGGAGGCGGGTACGGACCGTTCGGTGAGGAACCGTGAGCCCTTCGGGAACGTGGCCGGTACATCCACCGGCTTCCGCTCCTCGCCCTGCCGCGGTCCGGCCGCCTCGTCGCCACTGCGCCACGCGCTCTGGTCGGGCACCTGCTGGATGGGCACCCTCCCCAGGCCGGGGTCGCTGTACTGGGCGTCCGCCGCGCCCATGACGGCCGTCAGTTCCTCGGCCCTGGTCGGGGTGGCGCTGCGGTACGTGACATCGGCGGCCGTGACGCCGAGGACGGGAAGGGCGATCATCGCGACCACCAGGGCGCTGCGGCCCTTGGCCCGCATCGCGTCGCGCCGGGCGATACGGAGGGCGGCGCGCCATCCGGAGAAGAGGCTCACTCGGCGGCCTCGGCGACGAGCAGGGAGTCGGCCCCGGAGGACAGTGTCTGGTCGACGATCGAGCCGTCCCGGAGGAACACGACCCGGTCGGCCCAGGCGGCGTAACGGGGCTCATGGGTCACCATCACCCCTGCCGCACCCTCGTCGCAGCGCTTGCGCAACAGGGCCAGGACGGCCTCGCCGGTCTCGGAGTCGAGCGCCCCGGTCGGCTCGTCGGCCAGCACCAGGCGCCGGTCCCCGACGAGGGCGCGGGCGATGGCGACGCGCTGTTGCTGGCCGCCGGACATCTCGTCCGGGAAGCGGTCGGCGATCTCGGCGAGGTTCATCTCGGCCAGCGCCGCGAGGGCTTCCCTGCGGGCCTTGCGCAGCGGGATTCCGTCGAGTTCGCGGGGCAGGGCGATGTTCTCGGCGGCGGTGAGGGCCGGTATCAGGTTGTAGTCCTGGAAGACGTAGCCGACGCTGCGGCGGCGCAGAGCGGCCATGCCCTTGCGGCCGAGGGCGGCGATGTCCTGGCCCTCGATGACGACCTGGCCGCCGGTGGCGGTGTCGAGGCCTCCGGCCAGGGTCAGCAGGGTGGACTTGCCGGAACCGGACGGGCCCATCACGGCGACCAGTTCGCCCGTGCGCACGGAGAGGTTGACGCCGCGCAGGGCGTGCACCTCGGCGATGCCGGAACCGTGTGTGCGGGTCAGTTTCCGCAGTTCGAGAACGGGCTCGTCCACGGGCAGGCCGGTGGACGGAGAAGGGGCGGGCGAGGACATGGTGGGTTGTTCCCCCTAGGAACGCTCGGAGCAGGTCGTGCAGAGTCGTGCATGGGCAGGGCCGCCCGCAGGCCGTGGCAGGGCCCGGCAGGCCGCGGGGCGAGCCGGGCGGGGCAGGGGCGGGGCAGGGGCAGGACGGCCGGCAGTGGTTCCGGTCCCGCGCCCGGCAGGTGGGCGGCAGTGGTTCCGGTCAGCGGCGGGTACGCGGGCGGGCGGCCGGGAAGCGCGCCGGGGCGCGGGTGGCGGCCGTACCGGACTCGGCCGCCGGCTCGGTGGCGGCGGCCTCGGCGAGGCGGACGAGCCGGGCCTCGCAGTGGTCCAGCCACCGGGCCTCGGCCTCGGCCTGGAAGATCAGCTGCTCCACCACGAGGAGCCAGGCGACCTCGTCACGGTTGGCCGGGACATCGGCGAGGGCCTGCGCCTTCAGCCGGGTGTAGTCCTGCATCGCCTTCAGGGTGTGGTGGCGCTGGGACTGGATGACGTGCCGGATGTCGACGCCCGGGGCGCCCACGGCCATCGCGAGCTTGATCGCCAGCTCGTCACGGGGCGGGCTGCTGCGGTCCACCGGCGTCTCGAACCAGCTGTGCAGCTCGGCGCGGCCGTCGTCGGTGATCGTGTACAGGTCGTGGCCCGCGTCGTCGGCGCCGTCCTGCGCGACCATGCCGTCGCGCTCCAGGCGGCTGAGCGTCGTATAGACCTGGCCGACGTTCAGGGGCCAGGTGGAACCAGTGCGGGACTCGAATTCGGTGCGGAGCTGGGAGCCGTACCGAGGCCCGCGCTCCAGGAGGGCGAGAAGCCCGTGACGGATCGACATACTCAGTATGTATACCGAGTATGTCGCTGATGGCAAGCCCGGTGTCCTTGCACCACAGGCGGATCGCGGCCGGTTTCCGAGGGCCGGGAACGCTCAGTGGGTTCGGCGCATACGGAAGGCGAGGAAGCCCAGTCCCGTCCCGACCAGCGCGATCCCGGCCCCCAGCGAGACCTGCTTCACCTGCTCCACGGACGGCGCGTCCAGCGCCTGCCCGGCAGCCCCGGGCGGGTTGGAGAACGCACTGGCCGGTGGGGTGAATACCGGCACGTCAACGGCGTCCGCCTCCGGTTCGTCCTCTTCGAGGCCGGCCTCGGCCCGCGCGAGTTCCAGCGGCGACAGCGAGCGCCCGGGGCGCGCCCGCCCCGCCCCGGCCTCCCGCCCGGCGAGCGGCCGGTCCGAAGCCGAAGCGGAAGGCGAAGCCGCAGCGGGATCCGCAGCGGAATCCGGGGAGGTGAGGGGTGCGGAGGAGGCGGAGGACGACCTTCCCGCCGACCCTTCCGCCGACCCTGCGGGTGGCTGTGCGGCATCACCGGCGGACGCGTCGGCCGCTCCGGTCGGTGCGGGCGGACCGCCGTCCGCGGGCCGGAGCGTCGCCGTGCCGGAGGCACGCGGGGAAGGCGGGGCGGAAGGAAGCATCGACGGCCGGGCCGAGGGCGGCGGGGCGCTCGGCGCGGCACTCGGGTGAGCATCGGGCGGAGCTGCGGGAGAGGCGCCCGATGGGGCCGTTCCCGGGCGGGCGGAAGAGGCGAGGGCCGCGGCGTCCGGGGCCACGCCCGCGTACGCCGTCCCGCTCACGGTCCCCAGCGCCGCGCCGACCGCCATCACCAGACAGGCCACGTATGTCGACGACCGCGCTGGGAGGAGTCCTGGAGCCATGAGATCAGCGTCACACGCGCCGATATATCCGGCATCCCGGACACCGGAGACGCCCACGGAATGCCGGGGCATCCCTCATAATCCCGCCCCGGCACAGCATCGCCCGGCATGCATCACACGTCACCCGGCACGCATCACGCATCATGCGTGCCGGGTGACGTGTGATGCGTGCCGGGTGCAGTCCCTAGGCGGGGTCGCCGGTGGAGATCCGCAGCTCGAAGTGGGCGCCCCGCTCGGAGACGGCGGTGCCCGAGGACGGGAACTGGTCGACGACCTGGTCCTCCGCGTACGTGTTGCCCGGCTCCTTGATCTCCTTGATCGTCCATCCGGCCGCCAGGGCGCAGGCCTTCACCGACTTGATGTCCTTGTAGATGAAGTTCGGAGCCGCGACCTTCGAGGGGTCGTTCGAGTCCTCCATCGCGTCCGTGCACTTCTCGGTCTTCATCGTCCGGTTGCGCTCCGGCGGCTTGTGCTCGCCCGCCACCGACGATTCGTTCGACGTCGGGTCGTCCTTGTCGGCGTCGGAGCCCTGGAGGGACAGCACCGTGATCAGACCGCCGATCGCGAGCAGCGCGACGGCGATCGCTCCGACGATGACCGGCATGTTCCGCTTCGAGCCACCACCGCCCGGACCACCGCCCGGACCGCCACCGCTGACGCCCATGCCGCCGGCACCCGTGTTCTGCGGGACGGTCGAGTACGGCGGCGGGGTCTGGTGGGCCAGGGGGCCCTGGGTCTGGTACGCCGGGGCCGACTGCGGGTAGCCGTAGCTCGGCGCGGGCGCCGGGGTGGGCTGGTTGTACGGCCCCGGCTGCTGGTGGGGCTGCTGCGGCTGGTGCTGCGGGTGCGGGTGCGGCTGGTAGGGCGTCTGGACGCTGTGCGGGGCCGAGGTGGCCTGGTCGACGGGCGGGAACACCGCCGAGCCGACACCCGAACCGCTGTTCGTCGGAGCTCCGCCGCTGACGATCACCGGAGCGCCGGTCTGGCCGCCACCGGCGTTCAGCACGCGGGCGATCTCGTCCCGCATCGCGGCCGCGCTGGGGAAGCGCTCGTTCGGGTTCTTCCTCAGGGCGCGGGCGACCAGCGCGTCCATGGCCGGGGTGACCGCACGGTTGATGCTGGAGGGTGCGACGGGCTCCTCCTGCACATGCGCGTACGCGATGGCCAGCGGCGAGTCCGCGTCGAACGGGATCCGGCCGGTGTGGAGCTGGAAGAGCATGATGCCGACCGAATACAGGTCGGACCGGGCGTCCACCCCGCGCCCGAGGGCCTGCTCGGGGGAGAGGTACTGCGGCGTACCGACGACCATGCCGGTCTGCGTCATCGAGGTCACGCCCGACTGCATGGCGCGGGCGATACCGAAGTCCATGACCTTCACGACGCCGCGCTTGGTCATCATCACGTTGCCGGGCTTGATGTCCCGGTGGACCAGCCCCATCTCGTGACTGGTCTCCAGCGCGGCCAGCACATCGGCCGTCACCTTGAGCGCCTTGTCCGCGGGCATCGCGCCGTAGCTGCGGATGTCCGCCTGGAGGACGGAGCCGAGCGGCTGCCCCTCGACGTACTCCATGACGATGTACGGCATCAGCGCGCCGCCGAGCTCGTCCTCGCCGGTGTCGAAGACCGAGACGATGTTGGTGTGCTGGAGCTTGGCGACGGCCTGTGCCTCGCGCCGGAACCGCTCGCGGAAGGACTGCTCGCGCCCCAGCTCCGTGTGCAGCGTCTTGATCGCGACCTGGCGGTCGAGCGCCGAGTCGTACGCCAGATATACGGAGGCCATCCCGCCTTCGCCGAGCAGGTCCCGGAGCTGGTACCGGCCGCCCGCGATGGCACCGCCCGCGTAGCGACCCTGTGCGCCGTGTGCGCCGTCCTGGCTCATGACTTGCTTCCCCCTCGGCGCGACTGACGCGATGATCCGTACGACGGCCAAGTCTGCCCGAGGGGTACGACACGTCAAGCCAGGTGCCCGTTCCGTGACCCTAAGCACAAGAAGCGTCTCGGAAGCGTTACAGGATGTGCATGGAATTTGCTTGTCCGGCACGCCGGTCGGTTGGATGACCCGTCCCTCTCGGAACAGGTGTGTCCGGGAGAGGCTGTAGCGTGACGTGGCAATGCAGCTAGGCACCGTGAGAACCCGCGGACGCGCGGACAGATACGACGGCGAGGACTGATGGCACCCGATTCCGAAGCAAACGGCGGCGGAGTTTCGGATGGCACCGACTCCTGGGGCATTGGCGGTGTCGTCGGCGACGGACGTTACCGGATGACCCACCGGCTCGGCCGGGGCGGCATGGCAGAGGTCTATGCCGCGGAGGACGTCCGCCTGGGACGTACGGTCGCGGTGAAGCTTCTCCGCTCCGATCTCGCCGAGGACCCGGTCTCCAAGGCACGTTTCACCCGCGAGGCACAGTCGGTCGCGGGCCTCAACCACCATGCGATCGTCGCCGTGTACGACTCCGGCGAGGATGTCGTGGGCGGCCAGACCGTCCCGTACATCGTGATGGAGCTGGTCGAGGGCCGCACCATTCGTGACCTGCTCCTCAGCGCGGAGGCCCCGCCGTCGGAGCAGGCGCTGATCATCGTCTCGGGGGTGCTGGAAGCCCTCGCGTACTCGCATCAGCACGGCATCGTGCACCGTGACATCAAGCCCGCCAACGTGATCATCACGCACTCCGGCGCGGTCAAGGTGATGGACTTCGGCATCGCCCGCGCGCTGCACGGCGCGCAGTCGACGATGACGCAGACCGGCATGGTCATGGGCACACCGCAGTACCTCTCGCCGGAACAGGCGCTCGGCAAGGCGGTCGACCACCGCTCCGACCTGTACGCCACCGGCTGCCTGCTCTACGAACTCCTCGCCCTGCGGCCCCCGTTCACCGGTGAGACCCCGCTCTCCGTGGTGTACCAGCACGTCCAGGACATTCCGGTGCCGCCCTCCGAGGTGTCGGACGGGGTGCCCCCGGAGCTGGACGGGCTCGTGATGCGCTCGCTGGCCAAGGACCCCGACGACCGGTTCCAGAGCGCCGAGGAGATGCGCGGCCTGGTCCAGTACAGCCTGCAGATGCTCCAGGTGCAGGGCGGTCACACGGGTACGTGGAACACCGGCCCGGTCACGATGCACGAGGGCGGCCACACCCCGGCCATGGGCATGACCGGCGCGACGACGGCGATGGGTCACCCGGTGCACGGGGAAACCTCGCAGGGGCCGATCCTGCCGCCGATGAACCCGGACGACGGGGCGTACGACGGCGGGCACCGGTCCGGCGGCGGTCGCGGCAAGATGTGGCTCTTCGTCGTGCTCGCGCTGATCGCGATCGGCGCGGGCGTCGCGTTCGCCGTCCAGGCGGCGAACGACAGCGGCAAGGCGAAGAAGCCGGTCACCCCCTCCACCTCCGTCTCGCCGTCCGACGAGGAGACCTCCCCGGAGCCGACCGACGAGGAGACCGAGCCCTCCGAGGAGCCGGACGGTTCCTCGGGCAGTCAGACGCAGCCCAGCCAGCCGCAGTGGACACCCTCGCACAAGCCGACCCAGCCGTCGTACACCCCGTCCGACTCCCCGAGCCCGCCGGACACGGGCGGCAACTCCGACGGGAACACGAACGAGGGCGGGACGGGCGAGCCGACCGACCAGCCGACCGACCCGACCACGGCCCCGGGCTCCCCGGGAGGCAACGGGGACGACGGAGGCTCGGAGGACGGCGGAGCGGGCGGCAACGTCGGTGCGTCGACGGGTCTGACCCCGTAGCGGCGCATTCGCCGGGGCCCTGACGTCGCGGGGCCCTTACGTCGCAGGGCGGCCTCACCCCGTGAAGGCCTCGCTCACCGCCTCGTACTCGCGCGTCCACCACACCGCCAGGGCCGACACCGCAGGGAACTGCGGGTCGGCCCTGCGGTCGTGCAGGCGGTAGCGCCAGCGCAGTATCCAGAAGTCGTTGAGCCGCTCCCACCACACCCGGTGCACCGCGGCGGCCATTTCCGCCGCGCAGGCCCCGGCGGCGTTCCGGTACGCGCGGGCGTACGCCCGTACCTTCTCCAGCTCCAGTTCCCCCGCCGGCCGGACGAAGAAGATCGCCGCGGCCCGGACCGCCTCCTCGGCGCGCGGCTGCACTCCCAGCCGGTCCCAGTCGACGATCGCGACCGGGTCGGCGCCCCGGTAGAGCAGGTTCAGCGGATGGAAGTCGCCGTGCACCCAGCCCGTGGCGGGTCCCTCCGGGGTGGGCGGGCGGCGGTGGGCATGCCGCTCCAGCAGCGTGCGCCGCTCCACCAGCCGGTGTACGGCGAGTTCGTCGAAGGCGTCCCGCGGGGTGCCCCGGGGGTGCTGTCCGCGGGCAGCGGACAGCAGATCGTCGATCAGCGCGAAGGTGTCGGCCGGGTCGGGACTCCCGTAACCGGGCCGGGGTGGCTGTCCGGCCCCCGAACAGCCACCCTCACCGCCGCCGTGGCAACCGCCACGTCCGCCGCTGTCGCCGTCCTCGCCGCTGCCGGGTGCCATGACCTGTTCCAGACCGGTGTGTACGGCTCCGAGGAGCGTCCCGAGCCGTTGGGACTCGGCGCAGGTCAGCTGGGCGCCGACCCGGTGCAGACCGTCCACCCAGGGGTGCAGGGCATAGCTGCGGCCGCCGATCACCGCGACCGTGTCACCCTCCGTGTCCGCGAGCGGCGGGACCACGGGCACGCCGAGCGACTGGAGGCGCTGGGTCGCGCGGTGCTGGCGCACGATCGTGGCGCGTTCGCCGGTGGCGTCGTCCAGATGCTGCTTGTCCAGATGGTGCTTGAGGAAATAGGAGCCGCTGGTGGTGGAGACGCGGTATCCGTGATTGAGAAGGCCTTTGGTGATCGGTTCGCAGGCGAGCGGTTCACCGACGTCCGGGTAGCGGCGCAGCACTTCGCCGACCGGAGGAACAGGCGGGCGGGTTACATATGAGCGCGGCACTTACCAAATGGTAGATCACGCTGCGTTGCGGATCAGCGGACTTGCGCGGAAGTCCAAAGTGTGCTCGCTGACGAAGTGGGGATCCAGGCTGAGGAAGGCCGGTTCGAACGGCTCGCCGTTGACCCTGGCGGGGGCGGTGCCGAACAGTTCCCGCAGGTCAGGGCTGGGACGCACGATCTCGGCGGGGCCGGTGAACTGCACCGACCAGAGATTTCCGCCGTCTCCGGGGGTCGCGGCGTTGAAGTTGTCCGCGCCGTAGGCGACGACGCTCCCGTTGCACGCCTCGTGGTAGCCGAAGCCGCTGTGCATCCGCAGAAGGATGCGGTCGCCGACCACGATGTGCCGGGCCACCGCCAGGAAGGGGAGGGCCCGCATGCTCGTCGCCAGCCGGCCGTAGGGGACGCGGCCGAGCAGCTCGATTGCGTGGAGTTCCTCAGAGGGCATAGGTCCACTGTCCGGCACGGGTAGGGGGCGGGTAAGAGTCGGCGGCCCCGGGTGGTCCGGGACCAAAGTCCCAGATCACCCGGGGCCGCCGGGACTTCTCAGAAGGGTCCGAACCTGCCCGACGCGGGTGCCGGTCGCTGCCGATCCGTCCTGCCCGGTCCTGCCCGGTCCTGCCCGGTCCTGCCCGGTCCTGCCCCGTCCTGCCCGGTCCCGCCCGGTCCCGCCCGGTGTCGTACGGCGCCGCTCAGCGCCGTTCGGCCTGCAGGCGGGCCACATAGGCGGCGGCCTGCGAGCGGCGTTCCATGCCCAGCTTGGAGAGCAGGCTGGAGACATAGTTCTTGATCGTCTTCTCGGCCAGGTGAAGCCGCTCGCCGATGACCCGGTTGGTCAGCCCCTCGCCGATCAGGTCCAGGATCTTGCGTTCCTGCTCGGTGAGGTTGCCGAGCTTGTCGTTGCCCTTGCCGTTCTTGCCCTCGCGCAGCCGCTCCAGTACGCGGGCGGTCGCCGCGGGGTCCAGCAGGGACTTCCCGGCCGCCACGTCCCGTACCGCGTTCAGCAGCTCGTTCCCGCGGATCGCCTTCAGGACGTAGCCGGACGCGCCCGCCATGATGGCGTCGAAGAGCGCCTCGTCATCGGCGTACGACGTCAGCATCAGGCACTTGATGTTCTCGTCACGGGAACGGACCTCCCGGCACACCTCCACCCCGCTGCCGTCCGGCAGCCGTACGTCGAGCACCGCGACATCGGGGCGGGTGGCCGGAATCCGCACCAGCGCGTCCGCCGCTGTGCCCGCCTCGCCGACGACCTCGATGTCTTCCTCGACGGAGAGAAGCTCATGGACTCCGCGTCGCACGACCTCATGGTCATCGAGCAGAAATACAGTGATTTTTCCATCGTTGCGCACAAGCGCAGTCTCACATATTCACCCCGGCTCCGCTCCTGTCGGCCTCGGGCCGGCTTTGGATCAGCTGTGGATCAGCTCCTCGCTGCCCTTCCCTGGCGCCTTTCGCCGGGATAACGTGCCGTTGTTCCGGCGGCCTGCGAGGCTGTTACCAGTGCTGTGACCAGCAAGGCTTGACGATTTTTTCGATTTACTTGGAAATCCAAGCAAAATCGCAGGTCAGATAGGGTTTCGCAGTTATGCGAAGCACTGGGTAACGTGCCTATGACAGGACGCTCGCCGGGGCACCTGTCACGCCTGATCCCGGCCGAGTGGCACCCACCCCGTGCACGGGTCCGGAAACAGGCGAGCCGCACTGGTTCCCGGCAGACCCCGGGGGCCGGACCGACGGAGGAGCACGCACGTGACCGTGGAGAGCACTGCCGCGCGCAAACCGCGACGCAGCAGCAAGCGGACCAGCGCCGCCAAGACGCCGCAGAGTTCCGAGCCCCAGCTCGTACAACTGCTGACGCCCGAGGGCGAGCGCGTCGAGCACCCGGACTACTCGATCGACATGACCGCGGAAGAGCTGCGCGGTCTGTACCGGGACATGGTCCTGACCCGCCGCTTCGACGCGGAGGCCACGGCCCTCCAGCGTCAGGGCGAGCTGGGCCTGTGGGCCTCGCTGCTGGGCCAGGAAGCCGCGCAGATCGGCTCCGGCCGGGCGCTGCGCGACGACGACTATGTCTTCCCGACCTACCGCGAGCACGGCGTCGCCTGGTGCCGCGGGGTCGACCCGACCAATCTGCTCGGCATGTTCCGCGGCGTGAACCACGGCGGCTGGGACCCGAGCACCAACAACTTCCACCTGTACACGATCGTCATCGGCTCGCAGACCCTGCACGCCACCGGCTACGCCATGGGCGTCGCCAAGGACGGCGCGGACTCCGCCGTGATCGCGTACTTCGGTGACGGTGCCTCCAGCCAGGGCGACGTCGCGGAGTCGTTCACCTTCTCCGCGGTCTACAACGCCCCCGTGGTGTTCTTCTGCCAGAACAACCAGTGGGCCATCTCCGAGCCGACCGAGAAGCAGACCCGCGTGCCGCTCTACCAGCGCGCCCAGGGCTACGGCTTCCCCGGCGTCCGGGTCGACGGCAACGACGTACTCGCCTGCCTGGCGGTCACCAGGTCCGCGCTGGAGCGCGCCCGCCGCGGCGAGGGCCCCACCCTCGTCGAGGCGTTCACCTATCGGATGGGTGCCCACACCACCTCCGACGACCCCACGAAGTACCGGGCCGACGAGGAGCGGGCGGCCTGGGAGGCCAAGGACCCGATCCTGCGGCTGCGCACGTACCTGGAGAAGCAGAAGTTCGCCGACAAGGCGTTCTTCACCGCGCTGGACGAGGAGAGCGAGACCCTCGGCAAGCGGGTACGCGAAGCGGTACGGGCCATGCCCGACCCGGACCCGATGGCGATCTTCGAGCACGGCTATGCCGACGGCAACTCCCTCGTCGACGAGGAGCGCGCCCAGTTCGCCGCCTACCAGGCATCGTTCGCAGACTCTGCCGAGGAGGGCAACTAGCCATGGCCGTGGAAAAGATGTCCATCGCGAAGGCGCTCAACGAGTCACTGCGCCACGCCCTGGAGAACGACCCCAAGACCCTCATCATGGGTGAGGACGTCGGAAAGCTCGGCGGTGTCTTCCGGATCACCGACGGGCTGCAGAAGGACTTCGGCGAGGACCGGGTCATCGACACCCCGCTCGCCGAGTCCGGCATCGTCGGTACGGCGATCGGCCTGGCCCTGCGCGGCTACCGCCCCATCGTCGAGATCCAGTTCGACGGCTTCGTCTTCCCCGCGTACGACCAGATCGTCACGCAGCTCGCGAAGATGCACGCCCGCGCGCTCGGCAAGATCAAGCTGCCGGTCGTCGTCCGGATTCCGTACGGCGGCGGCATCGGCGCGGTCGAGCACCACAGCGAGTCCCCCGAGGCCCTCTTCGCGCATGTCGCGGGCCTGAAGGTGGTCTCGCCGTCCAACGCGAGCGACGCCTACTGGATGATGCAGCAGGCCGTTCAGAGCGACGACCCGATCATCTTCTTCGAGCCGAAGCGGCGTTACTGGGACAAGGGCGAGGTCGACACCGAGTCCATCCCCGGCCCGCTGCACCGGGCCGCCGTGGCCCGCACGGGCTCCGACCTCACCCTCGTCGCGTACGGCCCGATGGTGAAGGTCTGCCTGGAAGCCGCCGCGGCAGCCCAGGAGGAGGGCAAGTCGGTCGAGGTCCTGGACCTGCGGTCGATGTCCCCGATCGACTTCGACACCATCCAGACGTCGGTCGAGAAGACCGGCCGGCTCGTCGTGGTCCACGAGGCACCCGTCTTCTACGGCTCCGGGGCCGAGATCGCCGCCCGGATCACCGAGCGCTGCTTCTACCATCTCGAAGCACCGGTGCTGCGGGTCGGCGGATATCACGTCCCCTACCCGCCGGCCCGTCTTGAGGACGAGTACCTGCCGGGTCTCGACCGGGTGCTCGACGCCGTCGACCGCTCGCTGGCGTACTGAAGGGGAGAGGGACGTGACGACGATGACTGAGACGTCTGCTCGTTTCCGTGAGTTCAAGATGCCCGATGTGGGCGAGGGACTGACCGAGGCGGAAATCCTCAAGTGGTATGTCCAGCCCGGTGACACGGTCACCGACGGCCAGGTCGTGTGCGAGGTCGAGACGGCCAAGGCGGCCGTGGAACTGCCGATCCCGTTCGACGGGGTGGTGCACGAGCTGCGCTTCCCCGAGGGCACGACCGTGGATGTCGGCGAGGTGATCATCTCGGTGGACGTGGCACCGGGCAGCGGTGACGCGGCTCCCGCGGCCGCTCCTGCCACCGCTTCCGCCGCTGTTCCCGCTGCCGCGCCCGCTGCCGCCCCCTCGAAGGCTCCGGCGGCCGAGGACGAGGCACCGAAGGGCCGACAGCCGGTCCTGGTCGGCTACGGCGTGGCCGAGTCCTCCACCAAGCGCAGGCCGCGCAAGGGTGCTGCCGCGGCTCCGGAGGCCGCCGCCGTCGCGGCGGCGGTGCAGGCCGAGCTGAACGGGCACGGCGCGCCCGCCGCCCCGGCCGCTTCGGGTCCGGCCGCTTCGGGCGAGGTGCCCACGGGTGGCCGGCCGCTGGCCAAGCCGCCGGTCCGCAAGCTGGCCAAGGACCTGGGGATCGACCTGGCGACGGTCACCCCGACCGGCAAGGACGGGATCATCACCCGCGAGGACGTCCACGCGGCGGCAGCGCCGGTGGCCGAGGTTCCCGCCGCCGTGTCCGTCGCCGCGGAGCCCGCCGGCATTGGGACCGAGGCCCCGGCCGCGCAGCCCTCGGTGACCGCCCGGGAGACCCGTATCCCGGTCAAGGGCGTACGCAAGGCCATCGCGCAGGCCATGGTGGGCAGCGCGTTCACGGCGCCGCACGTCACCGAGTTCGTCACGGTCGACGTCACACGGACCATGAAGCTCGTGGCCGAGCTCAAGGAAGACAAGGACATGGCGGGCGTCCGGGTCAACCCGCTCCTGATCATCGCCAAGGCGCTCCTGGTCGCGATCAAGCGGAACCCGGACGTCAACGCCGCCTGGGACGAGGCCAACCAAGAGATCGTCCAGAAGCACTACGTGAACCTGGGCATCGCGGCCGCCACCCCGCGCGGTCTGATCGTGCCGAACATCAAGGACGCGCACGACAAGACCCTGCCCCAGCTCGCCGCCGCACTGGGCGAGCTGGTCACCACGGCCCGCGAGGGCAAGACCTCCCCGGCCGCGATGGCGGGCGGCACGGTGACGATCACGAACGTCGGCGTCTTCGGCGTCGACACGGGCACGCCGATCCTCAACCCCGGCGAGTCCGCGATCCTGGCGGTCGGTTCGATCAAGCTCCAGCCGTGGGTCCACAAGGGCAAGGTGAAGCCCCGTCAGGTCACCACGCTGGCGCTGTCGTTCGACCACCGCCTGGTCGACGGCGAGCTGGGCTCCAAGGTGCTGGCGGATGTCGCCGCGATCCTGGAGCAGCCGAAGCGGCTGATCACCTGGGCGTAACGCCCTTCTGCGGTACGTGTTTCCGGTGGGCCCGCGCGTCGTCTCGCGCGGGCCCACCGGCATGTCCGGCGGTTGTCACCGTACGGCGAGTTCGGCGAACACGGTCTTGCCGATGGTGCGTGGTTCGACGCCCCAGTTGTCCGCGAGCCGCGCGACGATCTGGAGGCCGCGGCCGTAGCAGTCGTCGGCATCGGCCTCCCGCAGACCGGGCAGCCGTTCGCCGCGCGGATCGCTGACCGCGATACGGAGCACGGTCGCGGTGAGGGTGAGCTGTACGCGGAAGAGGCGCCCCCGCATGACCCCGTGCAGCAGGGCGTTGGTCGCCAACTCACTGACCAGGAGAGCCGCGTCACCGGCCAGCTCCGGGTGACCCCACTGAAGCACGAGCCGAGCGGTGCGGTGCCGGCTGAGCGAGACGCTGCGGGCGGTGGGGGTGTAGTCGGCCCGGTCCTGACGAAGGACGGGTTCGGACGCGGGGGTGGAGATCTCCTGGGCTGCGGTCATGGACGCGTGCCTCCGTGGGGGGTGCGGGCGGTGGCGGTGCCGCGCCTGCGGTGGGCCGGGGGCCGGTTGGGTCCGGGCGCGGTTCCGCCAGTTCGTTGCCGCGTAGCGAGCGGCTGGGGACCGAGAGTAGCGACGCATATTCCTCACGCTCAAGTGCTTGAGGAATATATTCCTCAAACGAGCTAACGGGGGCTGCTTGACGTGCCGTTGCTGGCACACTGAGCACGATCAGCGGGAGGGCGACATGCAGAAATCTGGAACCGGCACACGCGGCAAGCAGGTCTCGACCGTGCTCGGCCGCCGCTTGGGTGGTGAGCTTCAACGACTTCGTTTGTCCGCAGAGATGACGCAGCAGCAGGCAGCTGAGTACCTCAGTGCGACTGCGACCAAGGTCGTCAAGATGGAGAGCGGCTTGGTCCCCGTCCGTGATCCGGACATCCGCGCGCTGTGTCACTTGTACGGGATGACAGATCGTGCCGTTCTCGGCGGGTTGCTGGACATCGCGAAGACGGACCGCGAGCGCAGGAAGGTCAAGGGCTGGTGGGACGACGGACTTGCTCCTGGTGCAGCGTCCTACATCGCCATGGAAGACGCCGCACTCCGCAATAGGCAGTGGCAGCTGTCCTTGATTCCCGGCCTGTTCCAGACTGCTGAGTACACCAGGGCCATGGGTGTGGCGGACTCGCTGTGGGAGAACTTGGACCTGGTTGAAGCGGTGGTATCGGCTCGGGCCCGACGTCAGCAGCGCCTTCACGGAGACAGTCCGTTGCTGATGCACGCCGTGATCTGGGAGGCTGCCCTACGGCAGATGGTCGGCGGCTCCGCAGTCATGAGGCGCCAGCTCAATCATCTGTGTGAGCTGGCTGAATTGCCCAACGTTCACATTCAGGTGCTCCCGTTCCGGGCAGGCGGGCACAGCGGAGTCAGCGGGCCGTTCAACATCTTGTCGTTCGGTGAGGATGAGGCAGTGGACGTGGTCCACATGGATACGCCGCGTTCCGAGATCTGGATCGAGGATGCGGAGCGGAGCGCGGCGTTCGTCGGGATGTTCAACAGCTTGTCGCGTTCAGGTCTGTCGCCGCACGACTCGATGCAGCTCATGCAGAGCATCGGTAAAGGGATGAGTGAGTGAAGGTGTTCCAGTTCGCCAAGTCCAGCTACAGCACCCTGGAGAAGGATTGCGTCGAGGTGGCCCGCAACATCCCTCGTACCGTCGCCGTCCGCGACTCCAAGCGTCCCGGTGGCCCCGTTCTCACCGTCACCCCCGCCGCGTGGGACGCCTTCACGGCAGACGTGCGCCGGCAGCCGTAGTACGGGCCGGAGCGCCCGCCACACGTGGAGCGCGAGCAAGGCCCCGTACCCCGGCCCCGTACCTCCGAGCCCCGCACGGCCTACGGCAGTCGCCGCTCAGCCAGGTCCAGCCATTGATCCACCTCGGCCGCAGCGAAGTGCCGGATGGCCCAGTCGGTCATGCGCAGGCTCATGTGGGCCCAGGAGGGCAGCAGGACGTCCGGCGGGACCGTGTCGAGCACGGCGTCCAGATGGGCCACGGTGTCCGGTTCGGTCTGTTCCGCGTGGAGCAGGCCGAAGCGCAGGGTGACGAGGTCGAATCTGCGGTCCCCGCGGGCCGCTCCGTCCCAGTCGATGATCCCGGTGATCGTGGCGTCCACGGCCAGCATGTTGCCGGGGTGGAAGTCCAGATGGACCGCGTCGGTGCCGTCGAGCCGGTCCGGACGGGCGGCACCGATGGCGGCGATCCGGCGTTCGAGGGCGGCGGTACGGGGGCTGTGGTCGCGCAGCGGTCCGTGCAGGCAGTACCCGGGGCCGTCCTCGCGCAGGTGCAGGGCGAGGGCCGGGATGTCGGTGCGGTGGGCCAGCCGGCCGGTCAGTGACTCGTTGAGGGCCAGTGCCTGGTCCAGGCCGTTCCGGTCCAGGCGCTCGACCGGTGTGCCGGGCAGGAGTTCCTGGACGGTGACGACCGCGTGCCCGGCCTGGACGGCCAGCTCGGTGGCCGGGGCGGGGAAGCCGCCCGCCCGCAGGGTTTCGCTGACCGCGAGCGGGCCGGCCCGGAGTGCGGCGAGCTCCGTGTGGGCGCGCCACTTGAGTACGGACCGGTGGCCGTCCGGCCATCGCACGTACGCGGCACCCACCTGCCCGCCGGGGCAGGGGCCCTCCACGGTGAGCCGTATCCCGGTGCCGGCGTACACGGCTTCGGCCATGCGGTCGGCGTCCAGGCGCTGTACGCGGTCCCGGCCGCGCGAGGATGAAGTCATCGGCAGATTGTCGCCGGTACGCGGACGGGGGTGCGGCCACCCTCACGGTGACCGCACCCCCGTCGGGGTGCTGCGGGACGAGCGGACTACTTCTTGAAGCCGTAGTCCATGAGCTTCTTCGCGTCGGCGGTGCGCTTCGCCGCGGAGGGCGAGGTGAGCACGGTGCCGATGACGGTCTTGCCCTTGCGGGTCGCGGCGAAGACCAGGCAGTACTTGGCCGTCGGGCCGGAGCCGGTCTTCACGCCGATCGCGCCGCTGTAGCTGCCGAGCAGGGTGTTGGTGTTGCCCCACGACATGTAGCGGTAGCCACCGCTCTTCGTGGTCACCTTCTGCTTCGTCGACTTCGTCTTGACGATGGTGCGGAACGTGGAGTTCTTCATCGCCTTGCTGGCGATCTTCGTCAGGTCGCGGGGGGTCGAGTAGTTGTTCCCACCCCCTATGCCGTCGAACGAGTCGAAGCGGGTGTTCTTCAGCTTGAGGCTCTTGGCCGTGGAGTTCATCTTGCCGATGAACGACTTCACACGGGCCGCGCGGGTCTTGCCGGAGCCGTACTTGTCGGCGAGGGCGTACGCGGCGTCGCAGCCGGAGGGGAGCATCAGGCCGTAGAGGAGCTGGCCCACGGTGACCTTGTCGCCGACGATCAGCCGGGCGGACGAGGCGTTCTTGGAGACGATGTAGTCGCTGTACGCCTTCTGGATCGTGACCTTGGACTTCAGGTTCACGTTCTTCTGCGACAGCACCACCAAGGCCGTCATGATCTTGGTGGTGGAGCCGGTGGAGCGGCGGGTGTCCGCGGACTTGGTGAAGAGGGTCTTGCCGCTGCCGTTGTTCATCACGAAGCCGCCCTTGGCGGTGATCGTCGGCTTCGGCGGTGCTGCTGCCTGCGCCTGGGTGGCGAAGGCACTGCCCGAGAGAACGGCGCCCGCGGTGAGGGCCACGGTGGCCGTGGCGGTCGCGCGATTGATGCGCTTGATGCCGATATTCAACTGAACGCTCCAAATGCCCCTGAATTGCGGCCACATAAGGGTGCCGCTCGGTGGTGAGACTCCTGGGGCGGGGCAATGGATGTGCTCTCGAACTGATGGTTTTTTCACCGGGTCCCGGCCGGTTCGTCCCCTCGCGCGGAGTGCGCCGTCATGGGCGGTTGAGTGCGTAGTGCGGCGACCCGTCCGCCGTACCGCCGAGGGAGCGGATGCAGGCGTGCCGGCGCATGAACCGGAGGCACTCGTTCACCCGGTGCGCGCTGAGGCCCGTGCGCTCCGCGATGGACTCCAGCGACTGACGTAACTCGCCCTCTGCCGCCAGTGCGGGGGCGATGGCGACGGCCACCGACCAGACGTCCTCCGTCACGGACATCCGCGACTTCCAGTCGTCCAGAACGGCCTGGGCGGTGGGGCGGGGCGGCTGCGGCGGTACGGAGACCTGGGCCGGGATCGCGGGGGCGGGGGAGGGGGAGGCGAACAGGGTGTCGAGGCGATCGGCAATACGTTCCAGGGCGTGCGCCGTCGCGCGCTGTGCGAGAAGGGCTTCCCGCTGGGTAGCCAGACTCTCGCACTGTGCGGCTGCGAACTGTTCGTCGAGGCGGATGTTCCGCTCTTCGAGGCGTACGATCGCGTCGGCGACCCGGTCCGGTACGCCGTGGACCGCCGGAGGTGCGGCACCGGTGGTCTCCGAGTCGGCCGGAGGCCCGCCGAGGCTGTAGGACCCGTCCTGCTGGACGGTGGCGATGACGTCGGCGACCCATTGTTTGAAGGGGCGGCAGGACGGTTTCGTGCTGCCGCTGACCAGCAGGATCAGACCTCGGAGATCAATGAGTTGCAGGTCTCGACGCCACTCTCTACCTGGGGGAACGCTGAGACCATGACTTCCAGTCACTGTCTCAAGAAACTCTCGGTTTCTCTCGGGCACGTGGTCGCGGAGCGTCTTGTGCGGTGTTGTGTAGCCGAGCTGCCCGCACACGTCCACCGCCGGGAACCAGTGCTTTCCGTCCGGCATCGTCAGCCGCCGGATCCGGGCCCCGGTCGCCCCGTACACGAAGTCGTTGATGTCGATCGCGTCGCGCCGTACGGGCGTCCGCCCCGCCGTCCCGGACCTGTCCGCCGTGGTCATGTGAACCACCTCCGTGACGGAACGTAAAGCGGAGCAAATCGAATGTGCCACCGGATCCTGGAATGTTCATCCCTACGGGGAGGGGCGCCGAGGTTTGCCGCTCCTGTCCAGATTTCGGACGCCTGAAACACATGCGCGCATGTTGTATCTATGCTGTGTGCATGCCTGCCGCGCCTCTCGCCCCCGCACAGCCGCCCAAGACCTCCCTCAAGCAGCCGCCCGCCGCCGAACGCGTCTACACCCACATCAAGGAAGCGGTCCTCGGCCGTCGCTACGAGGGCGGGACGCTCCTCACCGAAGGTGATCTCGCGGAGGCCGTGGGGGTCTCCCGCACGCCCGTGCGCGAGGCGCTGCTGCGGCTGGAGGTGGAGGGGCTGATCAAGCTCTATCCGAAGAAGGGCGCCCTGGTGCTCGCCGTCTCCGCGCAGGAGATCGCGGATGTGGTGGAGACCCGTCTGCTCGTCGAGGAGTTCGCCGTGCGCCGGGCCGTGCCGGCCTCGGCGCAGCTGATCAGCCGCCTCGAACAACTCCTGGAGGAGCAGCGGCAGCTGGCGGAGGCCGGGGACCTGGCCGCCGTTTCGGTGAAGGACCGCTGTTTCCACGCCGAGATCGTGCGGAACGCGGGCAACGAGATCCTTTCGCGGCTCTACGACCAGCTGCGCGACCGGCAGTTGCGGATGGGCGTCGCGGTGATGGAGGCCCACCCCGGCAGGATCGCCGCCAACATCACGGAGCACGGTGAGCTGCTGGAAGCCATCCGGGCCGGTGACGCGGACGGTGCCGCGCAGGTCGTGCGGCGCCATATCAGCCGGGTCAAGGTGCTGGTCAGGGGTGAGGACCGGTGAGCTCTGCCGCCGCTCCCACCCTGTCCCTGCCCGGTGATCCGCCCGGCGGCCGGCGTGCCGCCTGGGTGTGGGGCATCGGGGTCGCCGTCTACTTCGTCGCCATCGTCTTCCGCACGAGCCTGGGGGTCGCCGGGCTCGACGCCGCCGACCGGTTCGACGTCAACGCCTCGGCGCTGTCGACGTTCTCCATCCTCCAACTGCTCGTCTACGCGGGCATGCAGATACCCGTCGGCCTGATGGTCGACCGGCTCGGCACCAAGAAGGTCCTCGCCGTCGGGGCCGTCCTGTTCACGGTCGGGCAGCTGGGCTTCGCGCTCTCCCCCTCCTACGGAACGGCGCTCGCCTCCCGGGCGCTGCTCGGCTGCGGGGACGCGATGACGTTCATCAGCGTGCTGCGGCTCGGCAGCCGCTGGTTCCCGGCCCGGCGCGGGCCGCTGATCGGTCAGGTCGCGGCGCTCTTCGGGATGGCGGGCAACCTCGTCTCGACCCTCTTCATCGCCCGCGCGCTGCACGGCCTCGGCTGGACCACGACGTTCGCCGGGAGCGCGGTCGCGGGTGTGGTGGTGCTGGTGTTGCTGATGCTGTTCCTCAAGGACCACCCCGAAGGGCATGAACCGCCGCCCGCCGAGCACGCCGGGCCCGCGTACGTCCGCAAGCAGATCGCCGCCGCGTGGCGGGAGCCCGGCACCCGGCTCGGCATGTGGGTGCACTTCACCACGCAGTTCCCGGCCATGGTGTTCCTGCTGCTGTGGGGGATGCCGTTCCTGGTGGAGGCGCAGGGGCTGAGCCGGGGGACCGCCGGTGAACTGCTCACGCTGGTGGTGCTCTCCAACATGGTGGTCGGGCTCGTCTACGGGCAGATCATCGCCCGGCACCACGCCGCACGCGCCCCGCTCGCGCTGGGCACGGCGGGGCTGACGGCCCTGCTCTGGGCCGTCACGATCTTCCACCCGGGCGACCATGCGCCGATGTGGCTGCTGATCGTCCTGTGCACGGTGCTCGGGGCCTGCGGTCCCGCTTCGATGATCGGTTTCGACTTCGCCCGGCCCGCCAATCCTCCGGAGCGTCAGGGCACCGCGTCGGGGATCGTCAACATGGGTGGTTTCATCGCGTCGATGACCACACTGTTCGCGGTCGGTGTGCTGCTGGACGCGACCGGCGACAACTATCGCGTCGCTTTCGCCTCGGTCTTCGTCCTGGAGGCGCTCGGCGTCGTACAGATCCTGCGGCTGCATGCCAGGGCGACGCTCAGGGAACGCGACCACCATGTGGTCAGCCGGGTCGAAGCGGTCCACGTACCCGCGTAGTGCCGCGCACGAGCGGCGCATGATCGGCGCGCGGGCGAAGCGTGGAGTGCGTACAGCGCATGCGCATGCGGGTGCGCGTGCGGGTGCGCGGCGCACCGGCGGCGCGGTGGGCGGTGAACCGGCGGCGCGCCCGTCTCTCGTACTCCGGGACGGGCGCCGCCGATCGGTACACCGTGTGCGGGTTCCCGCACAGGGGGACCGCGGGTCGGGAAACTACGGCATGACGGCGAAGTGGTGCAGGATCGCCGCGGCCAGCTCCTGGTCGCCCTCGATCTTGACGCGGTCCGGGACCGCTGTCGCCCGGACCCGGCCGCAGGCCAGGCGGTAGTACGTCTCCCAGTCCATCGCGAGCGTCACCGCGGGGCCCAGCGACGGCGCGCCGTCGATCGAACCGCGGCCGTCCGCGTCGACCCGGACCGTGCGCAGGAACTCCAGCGGCCCGTGCACATCGAGTACGACGGCCGAATTGGCCGGAGCGCCCGCGTCCTTGGCGACCACCTTGGGGAGCCCCTGGAGCAGGGTGTCCCGGACGATGTGGGCGCCGGGGGAGTCCAGATTTCCCGGGACGCCCAGCGTGACGCGCAGGTCCTGCTCGTGCACCCAGAGATCGACGGCCCGCATGTGCAGTGCCACTTCGAGGGTCTGCTCCGCGCCGAGAGGCGCCCGGACCATCGTGTCGGGGGAGCGGTTCTCGTTGCGCAGCTGGCGGGCGCGGCGGATGAGCGTGTACTCCAGCTCGGAGGTCATCTCGGGCGCGGTGTGGTGGCGCCGTACGTCGACCTGCATCTCCATGTAGCGGGCGAAGTCGCTCTGTATGTGGTAGAGGTCGCGCGGCAGTGTGTGGATGGGGCGCGGGTCGCCTAGCATCTCGCACTCCATGCCGATGATGTGCGACACGACATCACGGACCGACCAGGCGGGGCAGGGTGTACGGCGGTTCCACTCCCCCTCGACGAGTGGCTTCACCAGCTCGGCTATCGCCTCGATGGAGTGGGTCGCGGCGTCGGCGTAGGTCTGGAGGCTGGGATGGACGGTCACGGGACCCCTCGTGCGGTTCTGCGGTGCATGGGCTGGGAGAGCAGGGCGTGCTGGCGGGCGGGCTGGCACTGACGGCGCTGTCTGCGAGCTGCGTGGGAGGTTCGTTGGCTAAGTTACGCTGCGAGCAGGCACCCCGGCAGTGCTTTGGTGTGACGATCGTAGGCCCGCGTTGACGGCTCGAATGCCAGGACGGTGGTAGTGTGCGCGCCTCTCTCATCCAGATCGCAGTAGACCCGGACGAATCAGTCAATTCCCGTCGGAAACGCGCGGTTTCGCTGGTCGTGGCCCAGCGCGGTGCGGATCTGGTGGTCCTTCCCGAGCTCTGGCCGGTCGGCGCGTTCGCGTATACGGACTTCGCCGCCGAGGCCGAACCCCTCCAGGGTCCCACCCATGAGGCGATGGCCGCGGCCGCCGCCGAGGCGGGGGTCTGGCTGCACGCGGGCTCGTTCGTGGAACGGGCCGCGGACGGCACGCTCTACAACACCTCGCTCGTCTTCTCGCCCGAGGGCGAACGCCGTGCCGTGTACCGCAAGATCCACCGCTTCGGCTTCGACAAGGGCGAGGCGGTCATGATGGGCGCGGGCGAGGAGCTGGTCACGGCCGCACTCCCGCAGACCACGCTCGGCCTCACCACCTGCTACGACCTCCGCTTCCCGGAGCTGTACCGCGGACTCGTGGACGCGGGCGCCGAGACGCTGATCGTCGCGGCGGGCTGGCCGGAGCGGCGCCGGGCCCACTGGACACTCCTCGCGCAGGCCCGCGCCGTCGAGAACCAGTCGTACGTCCTGGCCGTCGGCACCGCGGGCACCCATGGCGGGGTCGAGCAGGCCGGGCACAGCATCGCCGTCGATCCGTGGGGCGAGATCCTGGCCGAGGCGGGCGGGGGCGAGGAGGTGCTGAGCGTGGAGTTCGACCCGGCGAAGGTCGCCACCACGCGGGAGCAGTTCCCCGCGCTGAAGGACCGCCGGCTGGGACTGGACACGCCGCAGGACGTGGCCCCGGCGCGCTGAGGTACGGCTACGCCCCTCGACGGGCCGGTTTCACGTGAAACCGGCCCGTCGAAGGGCGGGTACCGGGCCGCGCGGCGCATGCGGGCCGCCCTCCCGCCTCCCGGCACCGCCGCCTCACTCCTCGTGCCCCTCACGCTCCTTGTCCGCGAGCACGATCACGCACATCGACACGGCGATGAGCAGCGCGGCATCGGCCTCCTCGCGCACGACCTCGATGCCGTACGTGTCCCGGATCGTCAGCAGGCGCCGCGAGACCTGCGCGAGCAGCTCCCCGTCGTAGTCGATGGCGAACTCGCGGTCCAGGATCCTGCCGCTGACATCCAGCTCCGTGCCGTCCACCAGCGTCACCCGGTAGTGGTTGCGCAGCAGCGAGAGCCGCTTGCGCCTGACCCTGGCCAGTTCCTCGCCCCCGCGCTCGATGACCATCGTGTCGCGCAGACTGACCAGCTTCTGCCGCAGTTCGACGAGTACCCGGCCGTCGCGGTCCTTCAGCTCGAAGGTGTCGCGTACCCGCATGGCCTTGCCGTCGACCAGGAAGACCTTGCGTCCCTCGGTGTCCTCGATCCAGTAGTCGTCACCGACGGCGAACAGCCGCTCACGTACGAGAAGTCTCATGAGTCACAGGTTCTCCCGCGCCCCGGCGGAATGCGCGCAGGTTGGCGTGATGTTGACTTGTGGCACGGGTACACGTGCACGCGTCCGCGCCCCCGAGCTCATCGGCAGGGGCGGCTGGCTCAATACGGGATCACGGTCCGCAAGGTCCACATCGACCGGGGACGGTCCGGTTACAAGAACGTCAGTCGCAAGGGCTTCGATGCCGCGATCACCGCCGTGACCTCCGGAGTCGTCGGTGTGCTGCTCGTGTGGAAGCTCGACCGGTTGAGCCGCAAGGGAATCGGCGAAGTCGGTAAGGCGCTGGACGACTTCAGCCGTGTGGGCGGACGGCTCGTGTCCGTCATGGACGGTCTCGATACGGCGAACGACAGTGCCCGCGTCACCGTCGCGCTGCTTGCTGAGCTTGCCCGCAACGAGTCCCGGAACCTGGGCATGCGCGTCAGCAGCGCGAAGCGGTTCCTGCGGCAGCGTGGCCAGTGGATCGGCGGTCAGCCCCCGTACGGGCTCAAGGTGGACCCGGACACGAAGAGGCTCGTGCACGACCCGGAGACAGCTGTTTACGCGCGTCTGATCGCCGACGAAGCGCTCTCGGGGAAGGCGCTCGTCCATGTGGCGCGTTTCCTCAATGAGCATGGGATCGAGTCGTCGCGTGGTGGAAAGTGGAATTCGTCCAGCGTGATGCAGTTGCTTCGCGGACCCGCTTTCGCAGGTCTCATGCCTCAGACCATGTACGAAGAGGCAGCGGACGGAACTCGGAAGTACGGCTCGAAGGTCATTCCGTACCGCGATCCCGAGACGCTGGACACCGTGAGCATCGGTGAAGGCATCATCACGGTGGGAGAACGTGAACTCATCATCAGGCAGCTTGAGTCCCGCACCTTCCCGCTCGCCGGAAAGCGCCACGGACACAAGCAGGGGACGGCGCTCCTCACCGGGATTGCCCGATGTGGTCTGTGCGGGGCACGCATGAGTCAGGCGGGAACGTCGTATGCCTGTTCCTCGAACCGGATGGGGCGGGGTTGCGTCGGAGTCACCGCACGGGTTGAGAGCCTTGACGCCTATGTGAGGGACGCGTTTCTGAGCCGTCTTCCCGCACTTGAGCCCGACGACGACCTGCTTGCTGTCATCGCGGAGCGCTGGGTGAAGCAGGAAGACCCGGAAGTGTTCGCGAAGCGCGATGCGATTGAGGCGGAGATCAGAGAAGAGGAAGCGCGTCTCGCTGATCTTGAGGAAGCACGGTACGTGCGCGGGGAGTTCAGCGGAGCGGACGCCATCGACCGGTACAACAGGCTTGCGGGAAGGCTCCGAGGGCGTATTGAGGGACTGCGTATGGGGCTCGCTGAGATGCCGGCGCCGACCATCGATATAACCCCGCTATTGGACGGGGAACTTCTCGGAGAGGCGTGGGAAGCCAGCGATACGGTGGGGCGGCGGGAACGGCTCCGGCTCGCGATGGACTCCGTGACCGTCAGCAAGGGGCGACGGGGTGCGCGGTTCGTTGGCCACGAGCGCTGCGACATCGCGTGGGCGGACCACTCGGGGGAGCTGGTGGCGTAAGCCTGCCTGAGCGCCGTTCGCGGCGCTCGCGGAAGCGGGTTGCGCGCGGGTCTTCACTGACAAGGCGAGCGGGAAGAACACGGAGCGCCCGGAGCTGACTGCCGTTCTCGACTACGTCCGCCCCGGGGACACCCTGTGCGTGTGGAAGCTGGACCGGTTCGCGCGGTCGCTGATCGACCTGGTGAACATGGTGGACGCCCTTGCCGCGAGGGGTGTCGGGTTCAAGGTGCTCACGGGTGCGCTGGCAAGCATCGATCCGAACACCCCGGACGGTCGCCTCATGCTCCAAGTCGTGGGCGCCATGGCGGAGTTCGAGCGGTCGCTGATTCAGGAGCGGACGCGCGCGGGTCTCGACGCTGCCCGCGTTCAGGGCCGTACGGGTGGACGTCCGGCGGTCATGGACGCGGACAAGCGCGCTGCTGCCAAGGCGCGCCGCGCGAAGGGAGAGAGTGTGACGGCGGTGGCCAAGGCGGTGGGCGTGTCCCGCGCGACGCTGTACCGGGCGCTTGCCGACACGGAGTGATCCGACTTCACCCTGAGTTCAAGAGGTCTCTCGCAGACGTTTGGGCCTTTCCGTGACCGTAGCGAAGAACGGCTCAACTGTCGCCCGCTCGGGGTGGATACGTCCATGAGGGCGCATCACGATCAGGGAATGACCGAACCGACGCGTTACCAGACCATGCCGGTGGAACTGCCATTACGTATGGAGTTGGAGCCGACCCCGGTGGAGGGGTGTCCGGGCTGTACCGAACTCGCGAACGTGCGGGATCGTGCCCGTACCGGGGGCGACATGACCACGGTGTCCGACTGCAACGTCTACATGAGGCGGCACCCGGAAGGTCACGGGTGATCGCGCGGGCGGATATCGGCGCTCGGGCGGAGGACGCTGCGGGCCGTGTCGGCATCCTGCGCGACGTGATCCCCGACTATGAGGACCCCGCCGAGCTCTTGTGGCTGCGCCGCAAGCGTCCTACGGCGTTTCTGCGGCCTGCGGGCGGGGGTGCTGAGTGGCTGGTGCCCCCGGACGATGTGAGGCGGGTGCAGCGGGGCCGGGGGCGTCGTGGCCACCGTGGTGGTAGTGGCACGCTTGGACGCATGAGTAAGCGTGCCCGCGTCCGCGCCCCTGAGCTGCAGGGGCGGTCCTGGATCAACACTGGTGGCAAGGAACTGTCCCTCGCGGACTTCCGAGGTCGCACATTGGTGCTAGATTTCTGGACGTTCTGCTGTGTGAACTGTCTCCATGTCCTCGACGAGCTGCGCGAGCTGGAGGAGAAGCACCGCGACACCGTGGTGATCATCGGTGTCCACTCGCCGAAGTTCGTGCACGAGGCCGAGCATCAGGCCGTGGTCGACGCCGTCGAGCGCTACGAGGTCCATCACCCGGTCCTCGACGACCCCGAGCTGGCCACCTGGAAGCAGTACGCCGTACGCGCCTGGCCGACCCTGGTCGTCATCGACCCCGAGGGCTATGTGGTCGCCCAGCACGCGGGCGAGGGCCACGCCCACGCCATCGAGAAGCTCGTCCAGGAGCTGGAGGCCGAGCACTCCGCGAAGGGGACGCTGCGGCGCGGTGACGGCCCGTACGTCGCGCCCGAGCCCGTCGCCACGTATCTGCGCTTCCCGGGCAAGGCACTGGTGCTCCCGGACGGTGGCTTCCTGGTCTCCGACACGACGCGGCACCGGCTGGTCGAGCTGGACGCGGACGGCGAGAGCGTGCGCGGACACTTCGGCAGCGGTGACCGGGGTCTGGTGGACGGGGGGCCGGCCGACGTCAGGTTCAGCGAACCGCAGGGCCTCGCCGCGCTCCCCGACGGGCGGATCGCCGTCGCGGACACCGTCAACCACGCCATCCGTGTCCTCGATCCGTCGACGGGCGTCACGAGCACCCTCGCCGGTACCGGCCGCCAGTGGTGGCAGGGCTCGCCCACCAGTGGCCCGGCGCGCGAGGTGGACCTGTCCTCGCCGTGGGACATCGCGTGGTTCGCCGGCCGGCTGTGGATCGCCATGGCGGGCGTGCACCAGCTGTGGACGTACGACCCGGAGAGCGCGACCGTACGGGTCGCGGCCGGGACGACGAACGAGGGTCTGGTCGACGGGCCCGCCGATGAGGCGTGGTTCGCCCAGCCGTCCGGGCTCGCCGTCTCGGCCGACGGGGAGCGGCTGTGGATCGCCGACTCGGAGACGTCCGCGCTGCGCTGGATCGACCGGGACGGACACGTGCACACGGCCGTCGGATCCGGCCTGTTCGACTTCGGCCACCGTGACGGCGCCGCCGCCCAGGCGCTGCTCCAGCATCCGCTGGGCGTGACCGCGCTGCCCGACGGGTCCGTCGCCGTCTGCGACACGTACAACCACGCCCTGCGGCGTTTCGACCCCGCGAGCGGCGAGGTGACCACCCTGGCCACCGATCTGCGGGAGCCGAGCGACGCCGTGCTGGTCGACGGTGACCTGGTCGTCGTCGAGTCCGCCCGTCACCGGCTGACCCGGCTGCGGCTGCCCGAGGAGGCCGTGCGCGTCACGGACCGGGCGCATCGCACCCGGCGCGCGGCCACCGAGGTCGCCCCCGGCACCCTCCGGCTCGATGTGGTCTTCCAGGCGCCCGCCGGACAGAAGCTGGACACCCGGTACGGGCCCTCGACCCGGCTGCTGGTCTCCGCGACCCCGCCCGAGCTGCTGGCGGTCGGGGCCGGGCCAGGCACCGATCTGGGCCGCGATCTGGTGCTGGCGGACGGGTTCACCGAAGGTGTCCTGCACGTCTCCGCGATGGCGGCGTCGTGCGACGACGACCCGCTCAACGAGTACCCGGCCTGCCACGTGCACCAACAGGACTGGGGCGTCCCCCTCCGAGTGACCGCGGAGGGAACGGCCCGGCTGCCGCTGGTGCTGGCGGGGATGGACGCACAGGGCTGACCGCGCGGCGGGGGCGCGCCGGGGAAGCGCGGCGGGGCGGGAAGGCGCGGCGGGCGGGCGCGGCGGGCGGGGCGCCGTGCTCACGCCTCGTCCGCGAGCCTCCGCACGGCCTGTTCGTGCCTCCTGCGGTACTCCGCCCGCGCCGTCACCCGCAGCAGTGCCGCCAGTGCCCGTACCGCGCCCTCGTCGTATCCGGCGAGTTCCGCCTCCAGGGCCGCCCGGTCCAGCAGCCGGATTCCCTCGCCCTCCTCGCCGAGCGCCAGATGTGACTCTCCGCTGACGGTCAGCAACAGCACCCGCCGGGCCACCTCCTCGTCCTCCGGCCCCAGTTCGAGCGCGGTACGGGCGGATTCGAGGGCGTCGGCGGGCCGGTTCGCGGTGAGCTGCATCCGGGCGAGGTGCTGGAGGCCGAGCATCTCGGTGTGCCGGTCCCGCGCCTCGCGGGCCAGCCCGACCGCCCGCGCGCAGCCCTCCAGCGCGGCGTCGAACCCGCCCTGTTCGGCCTGGACGACGGACAGGTTGATCAGCGCGGTCGCCTCGCCGAGCCGGTCACCGGCCTGCCGGGCGAGGGCCGGCGAGCGCTCCAGCAGGGCGACGGCCTCGGCGGTCCTGCCCTCCTCCGTCAGCACCCACCCGAGCAGGGTGATCACCCGTGATTCGGCGTACGGGTCCTGCTGGGCGCGGGCGGCGTCCAGCGCGAGTTCCAGCATCGGGGTCCAGCTGTCCCGTACCCGCCACACGATCTGCGGCCACTGGAGCAGAACGATCCGCCAGGCCCGGTCGTCGAGACCGGCGTTGCGGGCCGCGACGGCCGCCAGCGCCAGGTCGTCGCGCTCGGTGGCCAGCCACCGCATCGCCGTCTCCCGGCAGCCGAAGTCCCGGACGGCGGAAGGGCGGTGGTAGTCGTCCGGCAGGACGAAGCAGGGCTCCCCGCCGGGTTCGGCGGTGTCGGCGGCGGCCAGCGCGGTGGCGATGTAGTGGTCCAGGACACCGACGAGGGCCCGGGGCGCGGAGGCGGGGTCGAGCCCGCGGGCGTAGAGACGTACGAGGTCGTGGAGCACCCACTGTCCGGGCGCTCTCTCGGTGACGAGATGGGCCGCCGCGAGCCGCTCCAGCGCCGCCGCTGCGGTGACCGGGTCGGTCTCCGCGAGCGCGGCGGCCGCGTACGGGTCGAAGTGGCTGCCGGGATGGTGGCCGAGCCGGGCCAGCTGACGTACGCAGTCCGGTGGCAGATGCTGCACCGTCAGCCGCAGCGCGGCCGAGACGCCGGTGTCGTCCACATCGAGGTACGCCAGCCGGCCGCGCTCGTCGGCCAGTTCCTCGGCCAGTGCGGCGAGGGTCCACTGCGGACGTCCGGCCAGCCGGGCCGCGGTGACGCGCAGCGCGAGCGGCAGGCCGCCGCAGAGTTCGGCGAGCCGGCGGGCGGCGACCGGCTCGGCCAGGACCCTCTCCTCACCGAGCACCCCGGCGAGCAGGGCCGTGCCGTCGTGCGGTTCGAGTGTGTCGAGCGGTACGGGGCGGGCCGCGTCCGAGGCGATGAGGCCCTCCAGCCGGTGGCGGCTGGTGACCAGCGTGACGCAATCGGTGCCGCCCGGGAGCAGGGGCCTGACCGTGGCGGAGTCGCGGGCGTTGTCGAGGATCACCAGCAGCCGGCGCCGGTCGGTCAGGGTACGGAAGAGCGCGGCGGCGGCGGGGACGGATTCGGGGACCCGGCGCGGTGCGACGCCGAGGGCCAGCAGGAACTCGCGCAGAACCTCGATCAGCGCCGGCTCGCCCGTGTCGCTGAACCCCCGCAGGTCGGCGAAGAGCCGTCCGTCCGGGAAGGCCGCGGGGCTGCGGTGGGCCCATTGGAGGGCCAGCGCGGTCTTGCCCACGCCCGCCGGGCCGGTGACCAGACAGACGGGCGCCTCGCCCGCCGCCGCGCGGGTGAGGGCGGCCAGTTCGGTGACCCGCCCGTGGAAGCCGCGGGGTGCGCGGGGCAGCAGGTCGGTGGGGTGCGGCTCGCCGGTGGCGGACAGCGGCGCGGGGAGGGGCCGGGGCGGTACGGGGGCGGGCGCGGCCGGGGGAGCGGGGGCGACTGGAGCGGAAGAGGCGGAAGGGGCGGCGGCGACGGCGGCTTCCCGCGTCGCCTCCGTACCGTCGCGCCGGTCCGCCGCCGGGCGCGCGGCGGGTACCGGGCCCGCCGCGCCGGCCGGGGCGGTGCCGGTGCCCGTGGCGGGGCCGTCGGGTCCGGGGTCGCCGCGCAGGATCAGCGCGTACGCGTCGGCGAGTTCATGTCCGGGATCGATCCCCAGCTCGTCGGCGAGCAGCCGCCTCGTGCGGTGGAACCGGTCCAGCGCCTCCGACTGACGCCCGGCCCGGTACAGCGCCATCATCAGCGCCGCCGCCAGCGACTCCCGCATCGGGTGGGCGACCGCCTCCGCGCCCAGCACGGCCGCGGCGCGGTTGTGCTCCCCCAGCGCCGAGTAGGACCGCGCCAGCTGCTCGACCGTCGCCAGCCGCGACTCCTCCAGCGAGTGCGCGGCGGCCCGGAGCGGTGCCCCGGTGAAGGCCCCGGTCAGCGCCGGGCCCTGCCAGAGGGACAGGGCCTCCTTGAGCATCAGTACGGAGTCGGCGGGGCTGCGCTGCTCCCGTGCCAGCATCAGCAGTTCCTCGAACCGCTGGGAGTCCAGCAGGGTCTCCGGTACCCGCAGCACGTACGCGTCGCCGAGCGTGACCAGCTCCACCCCGTACGCCACCGCGTCGGCGCCCATCAGGAGGGCGCGCAGCCGGGAGACATGTCCCTGGATGACGCTGCGGGCCCGGAGCGGAGGGGTGTCGTCCCAGAGGGAGTCCGTCAGCCGGCCGATGGACACCGGTGTGTTGGCGGACAGGAGCAGTGCGGCGAGCAGACTGCGCCGTTTGGCGGGTCCGAGGGGCAGGGGCCCGGTGAGCGTGTCGACGGAGACGGTGCCGAGCAGCCGGAACTCCACGAACGGCTTCCCTTCCGGGCAGGACGCACCCGCGGTCGGGGCGTGGAACGGTGCTCAGAATATCGGGGAGCGAGGGTGCCGACGAAGGGGTCACACCCGGTCGGGGACGAACGTTCCGCCCGGATACCCGGTCACTGGTAGTGGCGGTCGTCCTCGGACACGACGGTGGTGGTGGGCGGCACGACCATGCGGCGGCGGCGCGCGACGCTCATGTAGACGAAGACGCCGACGAGGCCGACGATCATCATGATCCAGCCGACCAGATCGACGTCGACGGTGTCCATTTCCCAGTCGGTGGCGAAGGCGAGTATCGCCCCGGCGCCGATGAGAAGAATGCATCCTCCGAGTCCCATGTGATTCTGCCTCCTCGACGGCCCGGTCGCTCCGGGCCGTGGACGACCGGGTACCCGGTCCGGCGACGGCCATGTCCCGGGGAGCGGCAGGGGAGACGCCGGGGCGCCGGGGACACCCGGCTGTCGGGGTCCCCGGCGCCCCGGGGCGTCGGACGCTTCGGCGGTCAGCCCGCCAGGAACGCCGCCAGCGCGTTCGCCAGCAGATACGGGTCGTCGGCGCCGCACAGTTCGCGGGCGCTGTGCATGGAGAGGATGGCGACACCGACATCGACGGTCTGGATGCCGTGCCGGGCGGCGGTGATCGGTCCGATCGTGGTGCCGCAGGGCATCGAGTTGTTGGAGACGAAGGTCTGCCAGGGCACGCCGGCCTTCTCGCACGCGGCCGCGAACACGGCCCGGCCGCCGCCGTCGGTCGCGTACCGCATATTGACGTTGACCTTGAGGATCGGCCCGCCGTTGGCCACCGGGTGGTGCGTCGGGTCGTGCCGCTCGCCGTAGTTGGGGTGCACGGAGTGGCCGGTGTCGGAGGAGAGACAGACGGTCCCGGCGAAGGCCCTGGCGCGGTCCTCGTACGAACCGCCGCGGGCGAACACGGAACGCTCCATGACCGTGCCGAGCAGCGGCCCGTCCGCGCCCGTGTCGGACTGCGAACCGTTCTCCTCGTGGTCGAACGCCGCCAGCACCGGGATGTACGGGATCTCCTCGTCCGGCTGCCCGGCGACGGCGGCCAGCGCGGCGGTCGCGGCGTGCACGGAGAGCAGGTTGTCCATCCGCGGCCCGGCCACCAGCTCCCGGTCCCGGCCCAGGTACGACGGCGGCTCGACGGCGTGCGGCATCAGGTCCCAGCCGGTCACGTCCGCGGCGTCGACACCGGCCTCCTCGGCGACGAAGCCGATCAGGTCGCCCTCCGCGACATCGCCGAGTCCCCAGATCGGCTGCATGTGCTTCTGGCGGTCGAGCTTGAGGCCCTCGGTGTTCACCGAGCGGTCCAGGTGCACGGCCAGCTGCGGCACGCGCAGCAGCGCCCGGTCGATGTTCACCAGCCGGTGGGTGCCGTCCCTGAGCGAGATCCGCCCGGCGAGGCCCAGATCGCGGTCCAGCCAGGTGTTGAGCAGCGGCCCCCCGTAGACCTCCACCGCGACCTGCCGCCAGCCGTACGCGCCCGTGTCGGGCAGCGGCTTCACCCGCAGGTTGGGGGAGTCGGTGTGCGCCCCGGCGATCCGGAACGGGGTGTGCGGACCCGCGCCCTCCGGTACGTACCAGGCGACGATCGCCCCGCCGCGCAGGACGTACTTCCCCCCGGTGGAAGCGTCCCAGGCCGCGGTCTCCTCGACCTGGCGGAAGCCGGCCTTCTCCAGCCGGGCCGCGGAGTTGGCCACGGCGTGGTACGGGGACGGGCTGGCCGCCAGGAAGGACATCAGGTCGTCGGTGTGCGCGCGGTCGAACCGGAGGGGAGAACTCATGTTCTTCACTGTAACGAGGACCGCCCGGGAGAATCGCCGGTTGGCCGAGGGTGTACATGCCGATCATGCGCTCAGCGTGTGCGGTACGTGCGCCCCGCGTGTGCCTACGGTGAGGGAAGCTTCGCCGAGGGTTTCCCGCCGTCCTGCGCCTGCTGCGCACGCTTGGCGAACATGCCGCTGAACGCCGTGAGATCGCGGTCGGAGGTCTCGTCCTCGCCGGTGGTGCCCGTGCTGATGCCGAGCACGGCCGTACCGACCCGGACCTGCGCGATCGTCGCCGGACCGCCCATGGTGCCCACATCGGCACGGTTCGCCAGACGCTGGTCGCCGAGGTCGCCGAGGTCCACCTTCCGCGCGCCCACCCCCACCCGGTCGCCGCCGTACCACTTCGCCAGGGCGTCGTACGCGGTGCCGGCGGCCTTCTCGTCCTTGTAGGCGAGCACCCAGAAGTTGAGCGAGGTCTTGTCGGACGTCCGTGCGTAGGCGGAGACACCCCAGGAGGTGGCGCCCAGGCAGATCTCGTCCGCCTTCTTCTGGTCGGTGACACGGCACACCGAGGGCGGGAACTCCGGGTCCGGCTTCAGGGCCCCCGGTTCCAGGTGGGTCCGCCAGCCCGGTACGGCCGCCGCGTCCGGCAGGACCGACTCGACCTGCTTCCGGTCGAGCGCCGCGGCCCGCGCCCCCGCCCCGTCTCCGTCACCGCCGCCGCACCCGGTGAGCAGCATCGCCGCCGCTCCCGCCGCCGCGCCGCCCCGCACGTACCATCGCCGCTTCACCATCGTGTCCTGCCCCCGTTGGACGTGTGATCCGGACGACCGGTCCGGACGGGTGTTCCCGTTTCCCGACGCGTTCCCGCCGGGCTCTACGAGCCGAGCTGGGCCGACGGCTCGTCGCCGTCCTGCGCCTGCTGCGACCGCTGCGCGAACAGGGCCGCGAGGTCCTTGGCGAGGCCCTTGTCCAGCTTGGCCTCGCTGGGGGCGTCCGTGGCCGCCCACAGCACCGTCGTGCCCACCCGCATCTGCCCGGTGACGCTGTGCGCGCCGCTGTACCCCTGGGGTCCGGAACGGGCGTCACGCTCGTCGCCCACGGTGCCCAGGTCGGCCTTCTCGCGGCCGTTCGTGCGCGCGGTCGCCTTCCACAGGACGTCGTACGCGGCGTCGGCGGCCTTCTCGTCCTCGAACGCGACCAGCCAGAACCGGACCGAGGCCTCCCGGTCCTCGCGCTGGAAGGAGACGGAGCCCATGTAGCTGGATTCCTCGCACCCCGCGTGGCCCTTGTTGGGGCAGATGGTGCTCTTGGCGAGGCTGTTCATCGGCGCGGTCGAGGATTCCCCGCTGCGCTTCCAGCCCGGCATCGCGTCCTGGTCCGGCAGCAGCGCCGCCACCTGGGACTCGTCGAGCGCCGTCGCCTTGCCGTCGCCGCCACCGTCACCGCCGCCGCATCCGGTGAGCAGCATCGCCGCCGCTCCGGCCGCCGCACACCGTACGGACCACTTTCGCGGGGCCGAACCCTTGGCACTCACGAATGAACCTCCCCCTCGTACCTGGATGCCGATCATAGATACGGCCCGCCCCCGGAGAAGGGGGCGGGCCGTATCGATTCGGTGCCGGAGTGCGGGACCGCGGACTATGGCGTGTGTCCTAGAACGCGGCCTCGTCCAGCTCCATCAGCGAGTTGTCGACGGACTCGGCGAGCGCGCGCTCGGCCGAGACGCCGGGCAGGATGTTCGAGGCGAAGAACTTCGCGGCGGCGATCTTGCCCTGGTAGAAGGCGATGTCCCTCGCGGAGGCGGTCGGCAGCTTCTCGGCCGCCACGGCCGCGCCCTTGAGCAGCAGGTAGCCGACGACGACATCGCCGGAGGCCAGCAGCAGGCGCGTGGTGTTGAGGCCCACCTTGTAGATGTTCTTGACGTCCTCGCCGGTCGCGGTGAGGTCGGTGATCATCGCGCCGACGATCGCCTCCAGGTCCACGGCGGCCTTGGCGAGGGAGTCCAGCGAGCTCGCCAGCTCCTCGTTGCCCTGTGCGCCCGAGAGGAACTTCTTGATCTCCTCGGAGAGGGCGTTCAGCGAGGCACCCTGGTCGCGGACGATCTTCCGGAAGAAGAAGTCCTGGCCCTGGATCGCCGTCGTGCCCTCGTACAGAGTGTCGATCTTGGCGTCACGGATGTACTGCTCGATCGGGTACTCCTGGAGGTACCCGGAGCCGCCGAACGTCTGGAGCGACTGCGCCAGCTGCTCGTACGACTTCTCGGAGCCGTAGCCCTTCACGATCGGGAGCAGCAGGTCGTTGAGGCCGTGCAGCGCCTTGGCGTCCTCGCCCGCGGCTTCCTTCTCCTGGATCGCGTCCTGGACGGAGGCGGTGTACAGCACGAGGGAGCGCATGCCCTCGGCGTACGCCTTCTGGGTCATGAGCGAGCGGCGCACGTCGGGGTGGTGCGTGATGGTCACCTTGGGCGCCGTCTTGTCCATGAACTGCGACAGGTCCGTGCCCTGGACGCGCTCCTTGGCGTACTCCAGCGCGCTCAGATAGCCGGTGGAGAGGGTCGCGATGGCCTTCGTGCCGACCATCATGCGGGCGAACTCGATGATGCGGAACATCTGGCGGATGCCGTCGTGCTTGTCGCCGATCAGCCAGCCCTTGGCGGGGTGCTTGTCGCCGAACGTCATCTCGCAGGTGTTGGACGCCTTGAGGCCCATCTTGTGCTCGACGTTCGTCGCGTACACACCGTTGCGCTCGCCCAGCTCGCCGGTGGTCCAGTCGAAGTGGAACTTCGGGACCATGAAGAGCGAGAGGCCCTTCGTGCCGGGGCCGGCGCCCTCGGGGCGGGCCAGCACGTAGTGAATGATGTTCTCGGACATGTCGTGCTCGCCCGACGTGATGAAGCGCTTCACCCCGTCGATGTGCCAGGAGCCGTCCTCCTGCTCCACTGCCTTGGTGCGCCCGGCGCCGACGTCGGAACCGGCGTCCGGCTCGGTCAGCACCATCGTCGAGCCCCACTGCTTCTCGACGGCGATCTCCGCGATCTTCTTCTGCGCCTCGTTGCCCTCGTCGAAGAGGATGCCGGCGAACGCCGGGCCGGAGGAGTACATCCAGACGGCCGGGTTCGCGCCGAGCAGCAGCTCCGCGTAGCCCCAGATCAGGGAGCGCGGGGAGGTGGTGCCGCCGATCTCCTCGGGCAGACCCAGGCGCCAGTACTCGGAGTCCATGAAGGCCTGGTACGACTTCTTGAAGCTCTCCGGGACCGGTGCGGTGTTGGTCTCCGGGTCGAAGACCGGCGGGTTGCGGTCGGCGTCGGCGAAGGAGTCGGCGAGCTCGTTCTCCGCGAGGCGGTTGACCTCGTCGAGGATGCTCTTCGCGGTCTCGACGTCCATCTCCGCGAACGGGCCGGCGCCGTAGACCTTGTCGCGCCCGAGGACCTCGAAGAGGTTGAACTCGATGTCGCGGAGATTCGACTTGTAGTGCCCCATGGGAAGGCTCCGTAATCAATAGCAGTGGCGCACAGCGCCCCGGGGAGTGATGCGGGTCGGGCGGCAGGCCGGCGTGGATGTATCAGCTGACCTCTCCGATGATGCTACCCGTCAGTAATAAGGCGCAACCCCTCAAGCCGCAGATGTGTCCGATTACTCTTTGTGGCATGTACGGCTACGACCAGAACCAGGGTGCACAGCAGCAGATGGCCGGCGGTTACGCCGAGCAGCCGCTGTATCCCGAGCCTTCGCCGCCCTCCCTGGCCGATGCGGTACGGGCCTTCACCACCGGCTCGCTGTCCGCCGAGGACTTCCAGCAGATCTTCGCCACGTCGAAGGTCTACTGCCCGCGCGGCGACAATCCCGGCTTCCTCGCCCTCCACAACACCCAGCAGCCGGTGATCCCGATGTTCACCACGCTCAAGGAGTTGCGGCGGTACGCGGGCAAGGAGTCCAAGTACTTCGTGATCACCGGCGCCGAGGTGATCGACCTGCTGCCGACGGGGTACGGCTTCGTCCTGGACATGGAGGGCGATCACCGGATGGTCTTCGACGCCAAGGCGGTGGAGCAGATGGTCGATTTCGCGATGCGCCGCATGTACGGCTGATCACCTCCGCCGGACAGCGCAGGGAGGGCCCGCACCGCTCGTGGTGCGGGCCTTCTCGCTGCCCGGGAATGAACGCCGCCTTGCAGGATGTTCACTGTTCAACTAAATTGGACGCAGAACACTCGCCCGGAGGTGGCTTCCATGCCCGCAGTGACCGTCGAAAACCCGCTGACCCTGCCCAAGGTCGCCGCCTCGGGCGACGCCGCGGCCCGTCCCGTGCTCGCCGTCACGACCGCGCCGAGCGGATTCGAGGGCGAGGGCTTCCCGGTGCGCCGCGCGTTCGCGGGGATCAACTACAAGTACCTCGACCCGTTCATCATGATGGACCAGATGGGCGAGGTGGAGTACGAGGCCGGGGAGCCGAAGGGCACCCCCTGGCACCCGCACCGCGGCTTCGAGACCGTCACCTATCTGATCGACGGAACCTTCATCCACCAGGACTCCAACGGTGGCGGCGGCACGATCCGCAACGGGGACACCCAGTGGATGACGGCCGGCTCCGGCCTCCTGCACATCGAGGCCCCGCCGGAGTCCCTCGTCATGTCCGGCGGCCTCTTCCACGGCCTCCAGCTCTGGGTGAACCTGCCCAAGGCCGACAAGATGATGGCCCCCCGCTACCAGGACATCCGCGGCGGCCAGGTCCAGCTCCTCGCCTCCCCGGACGGCGGCGCGCTGCTCCGTGTCATCGCCGGTGAGCTCGACGGGCACGAGGGCCCGGGTATCACGCACACGCCGATCACCATGATCCACGCGACCGTCCGTCCGGGCGCCGAGGTGACACTGCCCTGGCGCGAGGACTTCAACGGACTCGCGTACGTGATGGCCGGCCGCGGCACCGCCGGTACGGAGCGCCGCCCCGTCCACATGGGGCAGACCGCGGTGTTCGGCAACGGTTCCTCGCTGACCGTCCGCGCGGACGAGCAGCAGGACGCCCACACCCCGGACCTGGAGGTCGTCCTGCTCGGCGGCCGTCCGATCCGCGAGCCGATGGCGCACTACGGGCCGTTCGTGATGAACAGCCAGGCCGAGCTGAAGCAGGCCTTCGAGGACTTCCAGGCCGGCCGCCTCGGCACCGTGCCCGCGGTCCACGGCATGTGACGTTCGCCATGTGACGTTTGCTCACTCGTACGGAGGTGCGGGTGGGCCGGCGGGCCCCTGCTGTGATCGGGTGGGAGGGTGCATACCCAAAAGCCCCTCCTGCCCGACACCGCGCGGCGTACGGCCGCCTGGTGCGGTGTCGTCCTGCTGGTCACCGGTGTCGCCGCGGTCGCCATCTGGCTGTGCATCGTCTTCAAGACCGCGATCACGCCCGTGCTGCTCGCCCTGCTCGGTACGGCGCTGCTCGGCCCCGTCCACCGCTGGCTGATCGCCCGTAAGCTGAATCGTTCCCTTGCCGCCGGTCTGACCTGCGCCGCGCTCGTCGCGGTGGTCGGCGGCGCCGGCTACATCGTCGTCACCGCGCTCATCGACACCGGCGATCAGATCGTCTCCTCGCTGAAGGACGCCGGGCAGTGGGTGGTCGACCACTTCGGCATCGCCGACGAGACGAACGTGAACAGCCTTGCCGACAACGCCAAGACCTTCGTCGAGAAGTTCGGCGCGAGCGCGGCGGGCGGGCTGCTCAGCGGAATCAGCCTGGTCGGATCGCTGCTGGCGACCAGTGTGCTCGCCCTGCTGCTGACCTTCTTCTTCCTGCGCGACTCCGACCGTGCCGTGAACCTCGCCCACTCCATCGCCCCGCGCGGCACCGGAGAGCTGGTGGAGGCCATGGGGCGGCGGGGCTTCGAGGCGGTCGAGGGCTTCATGCGCGGCACCACGTTCATCGCGCTGATCGACGCCCTGTGCATCACGGTCGGCCTGCTGATCCTGGATGTGCCCGGCGCGGTGGGGCTGGGGGCGCTGGTCTTCGTCGGCGCGTACATCCCGTACCTCGGGGCGTTCATCTCCGGCGCCGTCGCCGTCCTGGTCGCCCTCGCCGACCGGGGCCTCGTGATCGCCCTCTGGGCGCTGGGGGTCGTGCTCGCGGTCCAGGTGCTGGAGGGCCACGTGCTCCAGCCGATGATCCAGAGCCGTACGGTCCAGATGCACCCGGCCATGATCATGATCGCGCTGACCGCGGGCGCCAGTGTCGCCGGGCTGCTGGGAATGCTGCTGGCGGTACCGCTGTGCGCGGCGGCCTTCGGTGTGATCGGGGAACTGAGAAAGGGGTACGGGGGACCCTCGGGCACCCCGTCGGACCGGCCGGACCGGCCGGGACCGTCGGGAAGCTCCCCCGAGCCGTCACCCGGCGCCTGAGCCGTCGTCCGGCGCCTGAGCCTTCGCGTCCTTCCCCGGCCCGGCCGGCTCGTACAGCTCGAACCAGATCGACTTGCCCTCGCCCCGGGGGTCGACTCCCCATGAGTCCGCCAGCAGCTCCATGAGCACCAGCCCCCGCCCGCTGGAGGCCATCTCGCCGGGCCGCCGCTTGTGCGGCAGTTCGTCGCTGGCGTCGGCCACCTCGACTCGGAGCCGCCGCTCGCCCCGCTCACCGGCCGCCTCGGCGACCATCAGCGCGTCGCCGTCCGTGTGGACCAGCACATTGGTGGCCATCTCCGAGAGCATCAGGACCGCCGAGTCGACCTGGTCCGGGTCGGCCCAGTCGTGCAGGAGCTCCCGCAGCTGCTGCCGGGCGACGGCGACCCGCTCGGGCTCGGCCTGGGCGATCGTCATCGCGGTGCGACGCGGCTGTGCGACCCGGGTCGTGGTGCTCTCGCGGCGGAGCACCAGCACCGCGATGTCGTCCTCGCGGCGGTCCGCCAGAGGCCCTGTCGTGTAGTGCGAGGTCGGCCCGTGCACGGCCTGGACCAGGGCGTCGGCGAGCTTCTCCAGATCCTCGACGGGCTGTTCCAGGACCGGCCGGAGCCGGGCCCAGCCGGTGGCCAGGTCGTGTCCGCCGGTCTCGATGAGCCCGTCCGTGCACAGCACGATCGTTTCTCCGGGCTCCAGGACCACCCGGGTCGTCGGGTAGTCCGAGTCCTCCTCGATGCCCAGCGGCAGCCCGCCCTCGGTCGGCCGGATGACCGCGGTGCCGTCGACACTGATCACCACCGGGTCCGGATGACCGGCACGGGCGATGTCGAGCGTTCCGCCGACCGGGTCCACCTCCGCGTACAGGCAGGTCGCGAAGCGCGGGGCCGTGGCTTCGTCGCCGTCCCCGTCGCCCAGGTCCTCGTACGCCTCGGTGAGCCCGGAGAGGAAGCGCGAGGCCCGGGAGAGCACGGCGTCGGGGCGGTGCCCCTCGGAGGCGTAGGCGCGCAGGGCGATGCGGAGCTGGCCCATCAGACCGGCCGCCCGCACGTCATGGCCCTGGACGTCGCCGATGACGAGCGCGATACGGCCGGTGGGCAGCGGGATCATGTCGTACCAGTCGCCGCCGACCTGGAGCCCGCCGCCGGTCGGGATGTAGCGCGCCGCCACCGTCATCCCGGGGATGTCCGGTCCCAGGGACGGCATCATCGAGCGCTGGAGTCCCAGGGACAGTTCGCGTTCGGTCTCGGCGACACCGGCACGGGCCAGCGCCTGCGCGAGCATCCGGGCGACGGTCGTGAGCACGGCACGCTCGTCGGGGGAGAACGCCACGGGGTGCCGGAACCCCGCCATCCAGGCCCCCATCGTGCGGCCCGCGGAGACCAGGGGCAGGAAGGCCCAGGACTGGCGCCCGAAGCGGCGGGCGAGCGGCCAGGTGGCCGGGTAGCGGCTCCGGTAGTCGTCGGGGGAGGGGAGATAGATGGCCCGCCCCGTCCGGACGACCTCGGCGGCCGGGTAGTCGGTCTCCAGCGGCATGTCGGTGAACGGTTCCTCGTCCCCCGTGCTGTGCCCGTGGTGCCCGATGATGGTCAGCCGCTCCCCGGCGGCGCCGAAGACGGCGAGCCCGTCCGGCGAGAACCCCGGCATGGAGAGCGAGGCGGCGACCCGCAGCACCTCCTGGGTGGACCGGGCCTCGGCCAGTGCCCGCCCCGCGTCCAGCAGGAACGCCTCCCTGGACCGGCGCCAGTCCCCGGTGATGGAGGTGTGCGCGGCGGTGGCGCCCGGCCGGGGCTCGGCGACCTCCTGGAGCGTGCCCATCAGCACATAGCTCTCGGCGCCGTGTCCGGCCGGGTAGGTCGGCCTGGACCTGCTGCGTACGGTGCGCAGGACCCGGCCCCGCTCGTCCACGATCCGCAGCCGGGCCTCGGCCAGGGTGCCTTCGGCGACCGCCAGATTGACGACCCCGTAGATCTCGTTCCAGTCGACCGGGTGGAAACGGGAGCGCACCGCGGACTCCCGGTAGACGCCGGGCTCGGCGGGCAGCCCGAGCAGCCGGGCCGCCTCCCCGTCGAGGGTGACCGTGCCGGCGGCGTTGTCCCAGCGCCACAGACCTGTCGCGATCGCGGCCAGGATTTCCTCGGTGCGCATTGCCCCACTTTAGGAAGATGTACTCGGCCGACGCCACCGAGGGATGGTCGTACACGGGCATCCGCAGCCCTTACGGATGATCTTGAACGGTCAAAGGCAATGAAGTGGTGCGGGCGCGGGCGGTAGCCTGGGGTGGCTGAATCCACCCCGAACCGCGAAGACTGGATGAACGACGATGCATCGGTACAGGTCCCACACCTGCGGCGAGCTCCGCGCCTCTGACGTCGGCACCGACGTCCGGCTGAGCGGCTGGCTGCACAATCGCCGAGACCTGGGTGGCATCCTCTTCATCGATCTGCGCGACCACTACGGTCTGGTGCAGCTGGTCGCCCGCCCCGGCACGCCCGGCAACGACGCCCTGTCGAAGCTGACCAAGGAGACCGTCGTCCGTATCGACGGCAAGGTCTCCGCCCGCGGCGCCGACAACGTCAACCCGGAGCTGCCGACCGGTGAGATCGAGATCGAGGTCACCGAGGTCGAGGTGCTGGGCGAGGCCGCCCCGCTGCCCTTCACGATCAACGCCGAGGACGGGGTCAACGAGGAGCGGCGTCTGGAGTACCGCTTCCTGGACCTGCGCCGCGAGCGCATGCACCGCAACATCATGCTGCGCACCGCCGTCATCTCCGCGATCCGGCACAAGATGACCGCCCTCGGCTTCAACGAGATGGCGACCCCGATCCTCACCGCGACCTCTCCCGAGGGCGCCCGTGACTTCGTGGTCCCGTCCCGGCTGAACCCCGGCAAGTTCTACGCCCTGCCGCAGGCCCCGCAGCAGTTCAAGCAGCTGCTGATGATCTCGGGCTTCGACCGGTACTTCCAGATCGCGCCGTGCTTCCGCGACGAGGACGCCCGCGCCGACCGCTCGCCGGGCGAGTTCTACCAGCTCGACGTCGAGATGTCCTTCGTCGAGCAGGAGGACATCTTCCGGCCGATCGAGAAGCTGATGACCGAGCTCTTCGAGGAGTTCGGCAACGGCCGTCATGTCACCTCGCCGTTCCCGCGCATCCCGTTCCGCGAGTCGATGCTGAAGTACGGCAACGACAAGCCGGACCTGCGGGCCCAGCTGGAACTGGTCGACATCTCCGACGTCTTCGCGGACTCCGAGTTCAAGGCGTTCGCCGGCAAGCACGTCCGCGCCCTCCCGGTGCCGGACACCGCGGGCCAGTCCCGGAAGTTCTTCGACGGCCTCGGTGCCTACGCCGTCGAGCACGGCGCCAAGGGCCTCGCCTGGGTGCGTGTCGGCGAGGACGGCACGCTGGCCGGTCCGATCGCCAAGTTCCTCACCGAGACGGACGTCAAGACCCTCACCGAGCGGCTGTCGCTGGTCCCCGGCCACGCGGTCTTCTTCGGCGCGGGCGAGTTCGACGAGGTCTCCAAGATCATGTCGGCCGTCCGGGTCGAGGCCGCCAAGCGGTCCGGCAACTTCGAGGAGGGCGTCTTCCGGTTCTGCTGGATCGTCGACTTCCCGATGTACGAGAAGGACGAGGAGACCGGGAAGATCGACTTCTCGCACAACCCCTTCTCGATGCCCCAGGGCGGACTTGAGGACCTGGAGACGAAGGACCCGCTGGACATCCTCGCCTGGCAGTACGACATCGTCTGCAACGGCATCGAGCTGTCCTCCGGCGCCATCCGTAACCACGAGCCCGAGCTGATGCTCAAGGCCTTCGAGATCGCCGGTTACGACCGCGAGACCGTCGAGCACGAGTTCGCGGGCATGCTCCGCGCCTTCCGCCTCGGCGCCCCGCCGCACGGTGGGATCGCCCCGGGTGTCGACCGCATCGTGATGCTGCTCGCGGACGAGCCGAACATCCGCGAGACGATCGCCTTCCCGCTCAACGGCAACGCCCAGGACCTGATGATGGGCGCTCCCACCGAGCTGGACGAGACCCGCCTGCGGGAGCTGAACATCCAGCTGCGCAAGCCGGTCGCCTCCTCGAAGGACAAGACCGAGAAGTAGTCCCGCGCCCGTTTCACGTGAAACAGTCCCCGGTCACCTGATCGGGGACTGTTTCGTTGTGCGGGGCCCCGCGGGTGACGGACCGTGCGGGGCCGACGGGCGATGAGCGGTAACTGCGGCGCACCCAACTGACCGGCGCGTACGGGCACGTGGAGTTCGGGCCCGTCCCGCCCCGGTCACCGGTACAGCCGGATGGCCCCGGTCCGGATTCGGCCGGGCCGGGCCCGGCAAAGACTGGCACCTGAGACCACGTGCCGTGCCGTGCCGGCCGCCGGAACCACCGAGGAGCCCGCCACCGTGTCCGTCCCCCGCCGCCCGTCCCTCCGTTCCACCGCCCCGTTCCTCCTTCTGATCCTGCTCCTCACCGGCTGCTCCATGGTCGCCCCGGACGCCTCGCCCGCCGGTCCCCCACGCGGTGCGGCGGGCCCGGAACCCGCGGTGGAGGCCATGCGTGCCGCCCCGTCCAGCCCCGCACCGCCCGCCCGTCCCGCCGAGATCCCGGGCCTGGGTCCGGGGACCAGGGCCCTGATCCCGTCCACCGCCCTCCAGGCGTTCGTGGTGACCGGCGAGGCCGCCGACTCCCACCGGGCCACCGCCGCGCTCTACACCCGGGACGCCCCGGCGAGGAGCTGGAGAAGGGTGACCGCCCCCTGGCCCGCGCACAACGGGATGAAGGGGTGGACGGACCTCCATGTCGCGGGCGACCTCAAGTCCCCCAACGGCGTCTACTCGCTCACCGACGCGGGCGGCAGGCTGCCCGACCCCGGCTCCCTGCTGCCGTACGACGAGCAGCCGCACTTCGCGGTGAGCGGTGACGGGTTCTTCGGCGAACCCCTGGAGGGGTCCTTCGACTACGTGGTCGCCATCAACTACAACCGCGCGGAAGGCGTCAGCCCCCTGGACCGCGCCCGGCCGCTCGGCCTGGAGCGCGGCGGCGGTATCTGGATCCATGTGGACCACGGCGGACCGACCCAGGGCTGTGTCTCGCTCCCGGAGGAGCGGATGAAGGAACTCCTGCTCACCCTCGACCCGGCGAAGAAACCGGTGATCGTGATGGGCGACGCCGCCGCGCTGGGGCGCTGAGACCGTGCCGCGGCAGACCTCGACAGCACAGGGGCCCGGGACCGATCACTCATCGGTCCCGGGCCCCTGCGCTGTCTGATCCGACACAGGCCCTAGGCGGTCGGCTTCTCCTCCAGACGCGGGAACAGCACCGCGCCCTTGGTGACGGTCGTGCCCGCGGGCAGCAGACCCCAGGTGCCCGCGTCCTGGACCCGCTGGTCGGCCAGGGCGCCCAGGGACGCCTCGGCGCCCAGCGACTCCCACAACTTCTGCGAGGTGTCCGGCATGACGGCGTTCAGCAGGACCGCCACCCCGCGCAGCGCCTCGGCGGCGGTGTACAGGATCGTCGCGAGCCGCGCCTGGCCCTCAGGGGAGGTGTCCTTGGCGACCTTCCACGGCTCCTGCTCCGTGATGTAGCCGTTGACCTGCTTCACGAAGTCGAAGATGGCCAGGATGCCCGCCTGGAAGTCCAGCTCCTCGCCGATCAGCCGGTCGGCCGCGGTGACCGCCGCCGCCAGACCTTCCTGGACGGCCCGCTCGGCGTCACCGGCGGCCGTGGCCTCCGGCAGCGCACCGCCGAAGTACTTGCCGACCATGGCGGCGACGCGCGAGGCGAGGTTGCCGTAGTCGTTGGCGAGCTCGGAGGTGTAGCGGGCGGAGAAGTCCTCCCAGGAGAACGAGCCGTCGCTGCCGAACGCGATGGCGCGCAGGAAGTACCAGCGGTACGCGTCCACACCGAAGTGCGAGGTCAGGTCCTGCGGCTTGATGCCGGTCAGGTTCGACTTCGACATCTTCTCGCCGCCGACCATCAGCCAGCCGTTGGCCGCGATCCGGCCCGGCAGCGGAAGCCCCTGCGCCATCAGCATCGCGGGCCAGATGACCGCGTGGAAGCGCAGGATGTCCTTGCCGACCAGGTGCACATCGGCCGGGAAAGTCCCGTCGAACTTCTCCTGGTTGGCGCCGTAGCCGACCGCCGTCGCGTAGTTGAGCAGCGCGTCGATCCACACATAGATGACGTGCTTCTCGTCCCACGGCACCGGGACGCCCCAGTCGAAGGTCGAGCGGGAGATCGACAGGTCCTGAAGGCCCTGCTTGACGAAGTTGACGACCTCGTTGCGGGCCGACTCGGGCTGGATGAAGCCGGGGTTGGCCGCGTAGAACTCCAGCAGCTTCGGGCCGTACTCGCTCAGCTTGAAGAAGTAGTTCTCCTCCTTGAGGATCTCCACCGGCTTCTTGTGGATCGGGCACAGCTTCGTGCCGTCCTCGGCCTCGATGAGGTCGCCCGGGAGCTTGTACTCCTCGCAGCCCACGCAGTACGGGCCTTCGTACCCGCCCTTGTAGATCTCGTCCTTGTCGTACAGGTCCTGCACGAACTCCTGCACACGGTCGGTGTGCCGCTTCTCCGTCGTACGGATGAAGTCGTCGTTCGCGATGTTCAGATGCTCCCAGAGGGGCTTCCACGCCTCTTCGACGAGCTTGTCGCACCAAGCCTGCGGAGTGACGTTGTTCGCCTCGGCAGTGCGCATGATCTTCTGACCGTGCTCGTCCGTGCCGGTGAGGTACCACACCTTCTCGCCACGCTGGCGGTGCCAGCGGGTGAGCACGTCGCCTGCGACGGTCGTGTAGGCGTGGCCCAGGTGAGGAGCGTCGTTGACGTAGTAGATGGGGGTCGATACGTAGAAGGAATTCACGCCTTCGCCCCCTGCTTCTCGGATCCAGTGGCCGCCATGGTCGAAATCCTAACGGCCTGTGGGAGATCCCCTCACATCGATAAACGCCGCCGGCCCCGGGAAGGGCCTGCTGAGCGCCCCGGGAGCCCCGCCCCGCATGTGCCGGGCGCCTGTGGACAGCCTGTGGAGAGCTTTGCGAAACATGCCTTCCGGTAATTAAGACGCATCCTGGGAGGGAGTGGACACGCATGCACGAGGCAGGGGACATCACGATGCGGGTACTTGTCGCCGAGGACGAGGAGATCCTGGCGGAGCTGGTCGCGACCGGGCTGCGCCGGGCCGGGTTCGCGGTCGACACGGTGTACAGCGGTGACGCGGCACTCGCCTATCTCGGGCTGCACGACTACGACGTCGTCGTCCTCGACCGCGATCTGCCCCGCGTGCACGGCGACGACGTGGCCCGCAGACTGGTCGCCTCCGGCTCCCGGACCAGGATCCTGATGCTCACCGCCTCCGGGACCATGGAGGACCGCGTCGCCGGGCTCGACCTCGGCGCCGACGACTACGTGGCCAAGCCGTTCGAGTTCCCCGAGCTGGTCTCACGGGTACGCGCGCTGCGGCGGCGCAGCGCCAGGCCCGTACCGCCGCAGCTGGAGCGGCACGGAATCCGGCTCGACACCGTACGGCGGGCCGCGTCCCGGGACGGCCGGGACCTGGATCTGTCACCGAAGGAGTTCACGGTGCTCCAGCTGCTCCTGGAGGCCGACGGCGGGACCGTCAGCGCGGAGGAGCTGCTGGAGCGGGCCTGGGACGCCAACGCCGACCCGTTCACCGGGGCCGTCCGCGTCTGCATGAGCAAGCTGCGCGGCAAGCTCGGTGAGCCCGCGCTGATCCGTACCGTGCAGGGCGTCGGGTACGCCCTGTGAAGCGGCGGTCCTGGTTCCCGCGGGTGCCCGGCGCGGCGAGGACGCCGCGCTCCACGATCCGGACCCGCATCGCCCTCGTGTACGGCGGGGTGTTCCTCGTCCTGGGGACGGCGCTGCTCGCCACCGTCAACCTGGCCTCCCGCGCCGGTACGGACTCCCAGGCGCGGGCCATCGCCTCCTCGGCGGCGGTCGTGCAGCCGGGCTACGCGGTGAACGGACCCCTCATCACCCGAAGACGGCTCGGACCGCCCACCGTCTACGACCTCACCGACCATGTCAGCGATGCCGCCGGGCAGCAGCTCATGTACTGGTCGGTCGCCGCGCTGCTCGTGATGACGGCGTGCGCGGTCGGCGTGGGCTGGTGGACCGCCGGGCGGGTGCTGCGGCCCGTCCACGCGATGACCGCGAAGGCCCGCCGGCTCTCCGAGCACACCCTGCACGAGCGCATCGCGTCCAGCGGCCCGGACGACGAACTGAAGGAGCTGGGCGAGACCCTCGACGCGCTGCTGGCGCGGCTGGAGAAGGCGTTCGACAGCCAGCGGCGGTTCATCGCCAACGCCTCGCACGAGCTGCGGACCCCGCTGGCGACCCAGCGGGCGGCGATCCAGGTGGGGCTGGACGACCCGACCCCGGAGGATCTCGTCCGGACCCGGCAGATGCTCCTGGACGCCAACCGGCGAAGCGAGCGGCTCATCGAAGGGCTGCTGGTGCTGGCCCGCAGCGAACGCGGGCTGGCGTCGGGCGAGCGCGAGGCGGTCGGCTTCGCCCGGGTGGTGGAGGAAGAGGTCGCCCGGCAGCACTCCCGGCTGCGCGCCGCGCGCCGGGCCCGGGGCGGGCCGGAGACGGACGGGATCGACGTGCGGACCGTGGTGAGCGGGCCCTGCACCGTACGGGGCAACCGGCTGCTGCTCGCCCAGTTGGTGGCCAACCTGCTGGCCAACGCCACGACGTACAACGTGCCCGGCGGGTATGTGGAGGTGTCGCTGACGGCGGAGGGGCGCCTGGCGGTGCGCAACACCGGCCCGATGGTGGCCGAGGCGGACATCCCGGGGTTCTTCGAGCCGTTCCGGCGGGGCGAGGGCCGGGACCGGATGGGTCCGGGGTCCGGGCTCGGCCTTTCGATCGTACGTTCTATCGCTGAGGCCCATGGCGGTACGGTCACGGCGGTTCCGGGCCCGGAGGGCGGCCTCGCCGTGACCGTACGGCTACCGGTGGATCAGCCTCCGGTCACGGTCTCGCGGGCCGCGATCCAGGCGGGCAGTCCGGCCAGGATCTCCCGGTAGAGCTCGGCGTCGGTCACCTCGCGCGGGGCCGGGCCCGCGTGGAAGAAGCCGGCGTTGTCGGCGTCCAGCTTCCGGAGGAAGTCGAAGCCCTTCGCGTCCTGCTCGCCGAACGCGACGAACTGGAAGAACAGCGGCAGCCGCGCGGCCTCGGCCAGCGCCTGCTTGGCGGCCTGCTTGGCGTCCGGCGGGCCGTCCGTCTGGAAGATCACCAGTGCGGGGCCGGTGGCCGCCGACTTCTCGTAGTGCGCGACGACCTCCTCGACGGCCCGGTGGTAGTGGGTACGGCCCAGGCGGCCGAGACCCGCGTGCAGCTCGTCGACCCGGCCCTCGTGGGCGGCGAGGTCGATCGTCCCGGTGCCGTCGATGTCGGTCGAGAAGAAGACGACGGGCACGGTGGCGCTCTCGTCGAGGTGCGCGGCGAGGGCCATGGCGCGGTCGCCCAGGTGCTGGGCGCTGCCGTCCTTGTAGAACGGCCGCATGGAGCCCGAGCGGTCCAGGACCAGGTAGACGGTGGCACGGAGCCCCGTCAGCCCGTGCGCCTTGAGCCCGGCCTGCGCCGCCTTGTACGGGGCGGCGAGCTGGGGGGCGCGCGACTTGACCCGGGCCAGGGTGATCGCGGGCTTGCCGGGGGTGGGTGTGGATGCGGGGGCAGCGGTGTCGGCGGGGGCCGGTGCGGTGGGTGCTTCCGGTGCGGCAGTGGGCTCGGCGGCCTCGGGAGCCTCGACGGCTTCGGGGGCGTCCGGGGTCTCGACGGGCTCAGGTGCGGTGACGGCTTCAGGTGCCTCGACGGCTTCGGGGGCGTCCGGGGTCTCGACGGGCTCAGGTGCGGTGACGGCTTCAGGTGCCTCGGCCGACTCGGTCGCCGCCCGGGGAGCCGGCGCGGGCTCCGATGCCGGCTCCGGCTCGGTATCGCTTTCGGTGCCGGCCTCGGCGTCGGCTTCGGCGGTGACCGCGGACGTGGGCTCGGCCTCGGCGCCTGCCTCGGCCCCTGCCACTGTCTCGGCCTCGGCCTCTGCCACTGTCTCCGCCGGAGCCTCGGCGGCGGGTGCGGGCTTGGCCTCGGCCTCCGGTTCCGGCTCCAGGTCGATCGTGATCGGCTCCGGCGCGGTCTCCGGCTCCGCGTCCGGGGTCCTGTCGGCCTTGGCCGTCGCCTCGACGGGCTCGGGCTTCGGCTTCGTCGGATCCGGGGACGAACCCTGGGCCGGGACCGTCGGGGTGGCCGCCTTGTCGAAGGCCGCCGCGACCAGATCGGAGGCCAGCCCGCTCTCGGCGGACCCGGAGCCCGAACCGGAACCCGAACCGGAGCCCGAACCGGCGGCGGCTGAAGAGACCGACGTAAGGGTGGAAGCAGAGGAAGGCGAGGCAGGGGCAGGAACCGAGGCCTTCGCTTCCGGCACGGGTGCGGCCGCCGAAGTGGTCTCCGGCTCCGATTCCGTGGGCGGGGTGCGCTCGGCCTGGGGCGGGACGGTGGCCGTGGGCGGCTCGTCCTGCTCCGTGCGGCCGAACACCTTGCGCAGCAAGCTCCGAATGCCCATGGGCGAGGCCTTTCGCATGAGTTGGGTGCGGTAAATGTCCGACCTGCGGAAAATGATCCCTGACCAGGACGGATACGTAAGGTTAGCGGCCGGATCCGGCCGTTCGGTGGTGCGGCCCGCCCCCGGCACGGTTGAGCCGCGATCGATTTCCGGCCGGACCGTGCCGGTGCCCCGGTGGATCATCAAGAGAGCAGCGGTGTCCCGGACTTCACCGTCCGTTCACCGGGAGTCCGTCGTACCGCGTGGATGCGCACCTACCGTCACGCAAGACACATAGATGGAGGGAAACCACGTGCGCAATCTGCTGCCGCTCATCAGCTCGCACCCGGGCGGGCGCTCTGCGCTGACCTGCCGCTTCCGCTGCGGTGACGCCTGCTTCAAGGAGATACCGAACACCAGCGACAACGAGTACGCCGGCGATGTCATCGCCGGTGCCCTGTCGCGTCGCTCGATGATGCGTGCCGCCGCCGTGGTGACCGTGGCCACTGCCGCCGGGACCGCCGCGCTGACCGGCCCGAACGTCCCGCAGGCCGAGGCCGCGGCGCTCGCCGGTCATGGCCACGGGCCCGGACACCCGCACCGGCCCACTCCCTCCGGTGCCCGCGGTCTGCGTTTCACGCCCGTGGCGCCCAACAAGAACGACAAGGTCACCGTCCCGGACGGGTACGGCCAGAACGTGGTGATCCGCTGGGGCGAGCCGATCCTGCGCGGTGCGCCCGCCTTCAATCCGGACAAGCAGTCCGCGAAGGCGCAGGCGGGCCAGTTCGGTTACAACAACGACTTCCTCTCCCTGCTCCCGCTCCGCGGTGAGCGCGGCCGTCAGGTCCTGGTCGCCAACCACGAGTACACGGACGAGATCCTGATGTTCCGTGGATACGATCCGGCCAACCCGACCCGCGAGCAGGTCGAGATCGCCTGGGCGGCGCACGGACTCTCCGTGGTCGTCGTCCAGGAGGAGCACCGCACCGGCAAGCTCGGCCCGGTCAACCGGCACCCGCTCAACCGCCGGCTCACCGCGACCAGCGAATTCCGGGTCACCGGCCCGGCCGCCGGCAGCGCCCTGCTGCGTACGTCCGCCGACCGCACCGGCCGCAAGGTGTTCGGCACGCTCAACAACTGCGCGGGTGGCACCACGCCGTGGGGCACGACCCTGCACGGCGAGGAGAACTTCAACCAGTACTTCGCCAACGGTTCCACCGACATGCACAAGCGGTACGGCATCGGGGCGGGTGCCACGGAGCGCAAGTGGGAGCGGTTCGACAAGCGCTTCGACCTGGCCGAGGAGCCCAACGAGGCCAACCGCTTCGGCTGGGTCGTCGAACTGGACCCGTACGACCCGGACTCCACTCCGCGCAAGCGGACCGCGCTGGGCCGGTTCAAGCACGAGGCCGCCCAGCCCCGGCTGACCTCCGACGGGCGTCCGGTCGTGTACATGGGCGACGACGAGAAGTTCGACTACTTCTATAAGTTCGTCTCCAGCAAGCGGATGAAGAAGGGGAACTCGCGGGCGGCCCGCGAGCACAACCTCACGCTGCTGGACGAGGGCACGCTGTACGTCGCGAAGCTGTCCGGCGACTCCCCGGTCGAGGAGTTCGACGGCACCGGAAAGCTGCCCAAGGACGGCGAGTTCGACGGCAGCGGCGTCTGGATTCCGCTGGCCACGGGCAACACCTCGCATGTGCCCGGCATGACCGCCGAGGAGGTGTACGTCTACACGCGCCTGGCCGGTGACAAGGTCGGTGCCACGAAGATGGACCGCCCCGAGGACGTCGAGCCCTCGCCGCGTACCGGCCGCGTGTACATCGCGCTCACCAACAACTCCGACCGCGGCAAGGCGGGCAAGGCCGGGGCGGACGAGGCGAACCCGCGCAACGCCAACAAGCACGGCCAGATCCTGGAGCTCGCCGAGAACTGGGACGACCCGGCGGGTGACGGCTTCGCCTGGCGGCTCTTCCTCGTCGCGGGCGACCCGAACGACCCGGCGACGTATTTCGCCGGCTTCCCCAAGGAGAAGGTCAGCCCGATCTCCTGCCCGGACAACGTGGCCTTCGACGACCACGGCAACCTGTGGATCTCCACGGACGGCAACCAACTGGGCTCGCACGACGGGCTGTTCGGGGTTGCCACACAGGGTGACCGGCGCGGGGAGCTGAAGCAGTTCCTGACCGTGCCGACGGGCGCCGAGACCTGTGGCCCGCTCATCCAGGACCGCCGGGTCCTGGTCGCCGTGCAGCACCCGGGCGAGATCGACGGCGCGTCCGTCGAGAAGCCGGCGAGCAGCTGGCCCGACGGTCCCGGGAAGATCGTCCGCCCGTCGGTCGTCGCCGTCTGGCGCAAGGACGGCCGCGACATCGGCGTCTGAGACCGGACGCGCTTCCGGCAGGGGAGCCGGTCGCGGGACGCGCGTCAGGCCCGTACCGACCCGGTGCGGGCCTGACGCGCGTCCCGCGCATTCCGTCCGGTGCCCCGCGAGCCCACCAGGGATGGGGGGACAGCGCTTAGAGTCGGACCCATGGTTTCCGGTGACGCACCACAGACGGAGGGAAGCGTCCGGGTCGACGTCTGGATCTGGTCGGTCCGGCTGACGAAGACCCGTTCGCAGGCCGCTGCCGCCTGCCGGGCAGGACATGTGAAGGTCGGCGGGGTACGGGCCAAGCCCGCCCAGACGGTCGGCGTCGGCGACGAGGTGCGGCTCCGGCACGCGGGGCGGGACCGGATCGTCGTCGTGTCGAAGATCGTGAAGAAGAGGGTCGGCCCGCCGGTCGCGGCGGAGTGCTTCGTCGACAACAGCCCGCCCCCGCCGCCCCGTGAAGTGGCGATCGAGGTACCGGTCCGGGACAGGGGCGCCGGCCGGCCGACCAAGCGCGACCGGCGGGAGATGGAGCGCCTTCAGGGCCGCGCCCCGGAACAGGCGCCCGGCCCGCGGCACTGACCCGTACTGACCCGCACGGGCTCCCACGGGCTCCCACGGGCTCTCTGGGCCTCGTACGGGTCCGTGGGGTGTTTCACGTGAAACACCCCACCGGGACGGTTGTGGCCGAGGAGGGTCGAGCCCGTACGGGGCTGAGCGGGAGCCGCCGCGAGGCCGGACCGGGTCAGGGCTGGGGCGAGGCGATGGCGCGGGCAGCCGCCACCTCCTGGCGCAGTGGCTCAAGGACACTGTCCTCGTCGCCCGGCAGCTCGGCCCGCACCTCCACCAGGACCTCGCTGCTCCGGATGCCGTCGGCCAGCTCCCGCAGCTGCCGCTCGATCCCCGCCACCTCGTCGGGCGAGGGCTCCGGGACGCCGTGGTTCACCCGGACCCGGGCCGCCGTCGTCGCGTCCACGATCCGTTCGACGGCGACGACGAGCGGCCACCAGGCGGCGGCCCGGGTGCCGACCGGGGGCGGTTCCGTCAGGGCCCGCTGGAACTCGGACCGTACGGAGGACAGGTCGCGGTAGAGGCGGCGGCGGGCCCGTACCCGTTCGGCCTGGTCGGTGCCGTGGCCGTCGAAGCCGCAGGCCACGTAGTCGGCGATGTCCGTCACGGCGTCGGCGAGCCGGGAGCCGATCCGGGTGTGCCAGCTCTCGGGCCACAGCAGATAGCCCGCGATCAGCACGATTCCGCAGCCGATCAGACTGTCCAGGAAGCGTGGCCAGACGAGGCCCACGCCCTGATGGTTCAGCAGGTCCGACAGCAGCAGGATGACCGGAGTGATGGCCGCGGTCTGGAAGGCGTACCCCTTCGCCGTGAGCACCGGGATCAGCGCCGCGAGCACCACCATCACGGGCACGTCCCACCACCCGATCGGTACCGCGGACAGCACCGGGGCGGCGATGACCAGCCCGGCCGCCGTCCCCACCGCGCGCAGCACGGCACGCGAGAACACCGAACCGAAGTCGGGCTTCAGGACGAATGTGACGGTCAGCGCGACCCAGTACGAGCGGGGCACCGGGACCAGCGAGGTGAGCGCCTGCGCCAGACCGATGCAGAGGGCCAGCCGGAGCCCGTACCGCCAGGACGTGGCGGAGAGGAGCACACTGCGGGTCGTCCGGCGGATCCGTACACCGAGCGCGGCGGGCCGTCCGAGCCGGTCGTCCACGTTGTACGGGTCGGGGTCGGCCTTGTGTACGACGGTCGCCGTGTGCCGCAGCGCGCTGTCCACCGCACGGGCCTCGGGGGAGTCCGGTTCGGGCAGCCGGAGTTCGGGCTCGCCGGTACGGCTCCGCTCGACGTCGTCCGCCAGTTCGCGGACCGCCGCCGGGATCTCGGCGGGCAGCGGGTGGCGGCGCAGATGCACGGCGGGTGCCGCCTCGACGAGCGGGATGACGACGTTGAGCTGGGACAGGAGCCGCACCATGGGGGCGCTGCGCCCGTGGTAGCGGGCACGACGGGCGAGGATCAGATCGTAGGAGGTGTTGAGCGACTGGGTGACCGCCTGGCGCTGCTGTTCGTACTCCGGGGTCGCGGCGGCCGTCAGCAGATCGGCGATGGACCGGTAGGTGTCGGCGACCGCGACGCGTTCGGGGAGCTTGCCGCGGAACGGCCAGGAGAGCAGGGTCAGGGCCAGCACCACCAGGCCGCCGAGGGTCAGCAGCAGGGGTGCCACCCACCAGGGGTCCGGCATCGGCAGCCCGGCGCCGACCACCGCGTTGAGCAGGAGCAGCAGGCCGGAGACGGAGGCGACGGCGCCGATCGTCGACATCATGCCGGAGACCAGGCCGACGAGGGTCAGTACGGCGACGGCCGCCCAGCCGGTCCCGAACACGAAGGTGCCCAGCATGATGCCGAGGGCCCCGAACAGTTGCGGCACGGCGATGTTGAGGATCCGCATGCGGTAGGCGTCGGCGGTGTCGCCGATGACACCGGACAGGGCGCCCATCGACACGAGTGCGCCGTACGCGGGCCGGTCGGCCGCGAAGCCGACGGCCAGCGGGGCGGCCAGGGCGATGGAGGCGCGCAGGACCGCGGCCCGGTGAATGGGCGTGGGCTGCGGGAGCAGCCCGTTCAGCAGCCAGGGCGGTGGTGCCGCGCGCTTCCGTTCGGCTTCCGCTTCCGCTTCGGCATCCGCATCGGCGGCGTCGTCGGCCGTGGCCACTGCGTACCCCCTGGCTGTTCTTCGAGGTCTCCGGTCAGCTCTGGTAGCCCTCCACCTCGTCGGCGGGGCGGACCCTCGCCACGGACGGGTCCTCGCCGAATTCGCTGAGGGCGCGCCGCTGACGCAACAGGTCCCAGCACTGATCGAGTTGGATCTCCACCGTACGCAGGCGCGCCTTCTCCTCCGCCGACAGGCCCGGATTCCCGGTGGACCGGTCGCGCAGGGCCCGCTCCTCGGCGACCAGTCCGTCGATGTTCTCGAAGATGTCGCGGTCGGCCATGGGGGTTCCTCCGTTGGAGTCTCGTGGGTGCGGTGGGTGCGGTGGGTGCGGTGAGAGCCGGTGACGGGGTCAGAGGGCGAAGACGGTTTTGCCGCGGGCGCCGCCCGCGCGGTTCCGGGCGAGGGCCTGCGGGGCTTTCTCCAGGGGGAGCTCGATGTCGATGGGGCTGCGCAGCGTGCCCGACAGGACACCGGCGGCGAGGACGTCGAGCAGGCCGGGGGCCGGGGCGAGCCGGAAGCCGACGCACTCCACCCCGGTGGGAGGCGCGCCTCGTCCGGCGACCGGGCGGGTGGTGAGCGCGACTCCGCCCTCGTGCACGAGGGCGGAGGCCGCGGCGAAGGCGGCAGGGTCGGTGGAGACGAGGTCGACGAGAGCGTCGGCCCCGTCCGGGGACATCCCGCGCAGTCCCGCTTCGAGGGCCCCGGGCCCGGCGGTGGTATCGATGGTGGCGGCCGCGCCGAGGGCGGCCATCCGCCGGTCCTCGTCGCCGCGCACCACCGCGATCACCCGCACACCGCGGGCGGCGGCGAGCTGGGTCAGATAGCTGCCGACACCGCCCGCCGCTCCGATGACGAGCAGGGTCCCGCCGCTGCCGACCCGCGCGGCCGAAAGGATCTGCGCGGCGCTCATCCCGGCGGACGGGAGCGCCGCCGCGACCTGGAGCGGCAGGTCACGGGGGGCGAGGGTGATCGGGGAGTTCTGCGGTACCGACACGTACTCGCTGTACGTCCCCTGTCCCACGGGCGGACGCGTCACGCGGCCGAAGACGGGGTCACCCACCCGGAACCGGTTCCCGCCCCTGCCGATCATGTCCACCCGGCCCGCGAAGTCGACGCCCAGGACCAGGGGAAAGACATGCGGGGCGGAGCCTTCCAGGGCGCCGTCCGCGGTCTGCCAGTCGAGCGGGTTGAGCGCGGCGTACTCGATCCGCACCCGGACCTCGCCGGCTCCGGGCTCCGGCTTGGGGATCTCGACGGGGCGCGGTTCCGTACGGAACGCGCTGACCGCGATGGCTCGCATGGGGGAAGACCTCTCCGTCGCGCCCGGTACTCACGAGTCCCACTGTCGCCCGGCCCACGCCCACCCGCACGTCGGGTCCGCCCGCCCGTACGGGGCCCGCCCGTCCGCGCGTTGCCCGCTCCGTACGAGGCCCCGCCCGTCCGCCCGCGCGTCGCCCCGTCCGTCCGCGCGTCGCCCCGTCCGTCCGCGCGTCGCCCCGTCCGTCCGCGCGTCGCCCCGTCCGTCCGCGTGACGCCCCGTCCGTCCGCGTGACGCCCGCCCGCACGGCGGCTGCGCTAACCCGGCGGAACGCCGGGGGCCGCCCGTTCCGGCCGCGCCGCCCGGCGACGGGTCAGCAGCCGCACCACCACCGCCCCCACCAGCAGGACGGCGCCCACGGCCAGCACCACCCACACGGTCGTCCGCAGCGACGCGGTCAGTGCGTCGAGGACGGCCGCGGCCGCGTCACGGTCGCCGTCCGGCACCTCGTCCAGCACCTGGTTCCGGCCGACGGCGACCAGCACCCACAGCACGACCGCTCCGGCCACGAACCCCGCCCCGACCACCGCCGCGGCCGTCAGCGCGGCCCGCCGGCCACCCCGCACCGTCGCGATGCCCACCACCAGCACCAGGAGCACCAGGGTTCCCACGGCCGGCCAGACGCTGCAGTACCGCAGCCGGCGGAACGAGCCGCGAAGGTTGTCGGCCTGATCGGCGGTGAGCACCGTGATCTCCGTGTGCCGGACGGCAATCCGGTCCGCGAACGGGACACCGTCGCGTACCAGTTCCTGCTTGACCTGCTCGATCACGGGCGCCAGATCGATGGTCACGGCCTCCCCGGTCTCACCGTCCAGTGCCGAGGTCACCGCCTCGTGCGCGGTGCGGTTGGCCGTGTCCCAGGCCGTCCGGAACGCCTCGGTGGTGGTGAACGACCGCACGGTCTCGTAAAGGAGGCTCCGGGCGGTGTCCTGGAGCGGTCCGAAGTCGATCTGCTTCATCGCCTCGTCGGTGATCTGTTCGGCCACGGTGTTCTGCACGGCTGGATCGGAGGCGAGCGGGGAGACGGCGGCCAGGTACCGGTCGGTGTCGTCGATCTCCAGGTCGACCCAGGCGGAGAGCGCGCTCAGCGGCACCAGGACGGCGAGAAGGAGGAAGAGCACTGCCGACAGGGCCGCTGAGAGGGAGGTCCGCACACTCCCCAGCAAATCCCCTGCGGAGGCCGCACGCCGCAGGCCGTACGCCATTCGAGTTGCCGTCCGGCGTGGTCGGGTGTGCGCTGGATGGACGGGGGCGTGCGACGGGGGAGAGGGAAGGAGCTGTCCGCCATGGCCACACACGCAGCCATGCCGACCCGTGGAGGTTCGCGGGTCCGCGCACGGGCACGCCATCACAGTCCGCTCGCCTGGGCCCTGCCGCTCACGCTGGGCGTCATCTTCGGCTTCTACGCGGCCTTCATCCGCCGCGACGGCGGCCCGAGCACCGGCGGGCAGGTGGTGCTCGGGCTGGTCTCGGGAGCGGCGCTGGCCGCGCTCTGCTTCGTACTGGGCCGGATCCAGCACGCGCTGCCGCGTGAGCTGAGAGCAGCGGCCTACGGCGGACTGACCGCCTGCGCGATCGGATTCCTGGTCAGCCTCACCGATACCAGCGTGCTGCGGTCCACCGGGCTGGGACTGGTGGTCGGGGCCGTGATGCTGTGCGTCTCGTTCTATGTCTTCTACACCCGGGAGGACTGAGCGTTCGGCACCGGGCAGGACCGAGCGCGCGGTCCCGTTCCCTCCGCGGGCGTGGCCGCCAGATTCAATCTGGCGACCGCGCCCCGTCGTCTGGCGCCCCTGGGGTGAGGGAGCCGCGAAGCCGGTCCCCTTCGGGAGCCACGGGCACGGGTCCGCCGGTCAGTACGGGGCGGAACTGCTGGGACCGGTCTTCGGCGCACCCCGCCCCATCGACGTACAGGGAACGGATCATGAGTACTGAACTGGCCATCGAGACCGCGGGGCTGGTGAAGACCTTCGGCGAGAACCGCGCGGTGGACGGCGTCGACCTGGCTGTCCCGACCGGCACGGTCTACGGAGTCCTCGGACCCAACGGCGCCGGGAAGACCACCACCGTACGGATGCTCGCGACGCTGCTGCGGCCGGACGGCGGCGAGGCACGGGTGTTCGGCAACGACGTCGTGAAGGACGCCGACGCCGTCCGCGGCAGGGTCAGCCTCACCGGGCAGTACGCCTCGGTCGACGAGGACCTCACCGGCAGCGAGAACCTGGTGCTGCTCGGACGCCTCCTCGGGCACGCCAAGCCGGCCGCCCGGACCCGGGCGGAGCAGCTGCTGGAGGGCTTCGGGCTGACCGGGGCGGCGGGAAAGCAGGTGAAGAACTACTCGGGCGGCATGCGGCGCCGGATCGACATCGCCGCCTCCATCCTGAACACCCCGGACCTGCTCTTCCTCGACGAGCCGACGACCGGTCTCGATCCGCGCAGCCGCAACCAGGTGTGGGACATCGTGCGGACGGTCGTCGCCCAGGGCACCACGGTCCTGCTCACCACCCAGTATCTGGACGAGGCGGACCAGCTGGCGTCCCGGATCGCCGTCATCGACCACGGCAAGGTGATCGCGGAGGGGACCAAGGGCGAGCTGAAGGCCTCGGTCGGCTCCGGCACTGTCCATCTGCGGCTGCGCGACCCCGCGCAGCGGCCCGAGGCCGAGCGGGTGCTGGCGAGCGCCCTGGACGCGACGGTCCAGCGGGAACCGGACCCCCTGGCGCTGACGGCCCGGGTCACGGGGAACGGCACCGAGCAGGGCGCGGCCGCGCAGGCCGCACGGGCGCTGGCGGAACTCGCCAGGTCCGGCATCACCGTCGACAACTTCTCGCTGGGACAGCCCAGCCTCGACGAGGTCTTCCTCGCACTCACGGACAAGAAGGGGGCGGCGGCATGAGTACCACGACTGCCAGGACCGAACTCGACGAGGTCGCGCTCGCCGCACCGGACGCGGAGCGGCTCGCGTCCCTTCTGATGGGTCAGGAACGGCCGCCGAGGCCGAGCGCGCTGTCGGCCTCCGTCACCTTCGGATGGCGGGCCATGCTGAAGATCAAGCATGTGCCGGACCAGCTGTTCGATGTGACGGCGTTCCCGATCATGCTGGTCCTGATGTACACGTACCTCTTCGGCGGGGCGCTGGCCGGCTCGACCGAGGAGTACATCCAGTTCCTGCTGCCCGGCATCCTGGTGATGAGCGTCGTGATGATCACGATGTACACCGGGATCTCGGTCAACACCGACATCGCCAAGGGTGTCTTCGACCGCTTCCGTACGCTGCCGATCTGGCGGCCCGCGCCGATGGTCGGCTATCTGCTGGGCGATGTGCTGCGCTATGTGCTGGCCTCGCTGGTGATGCTCGTCGTCGGCATGATCATCGGCTTCCGGCCGGACGGCGGAGTGGTCGGGATGGTGGCGGGTGTGGCCCTGCTGCTGGTGTTCTCGTTCTCGTTCTCCTGGATCTGGACGATGTTCGGTCTGCTGCTGAAGACCGAGAAGTCGGTGATGGGCGTCAGCATGATGGTGATCTTCCCGCTGACGTTCCTGAGCAATGTGTTCGTCGACCCGAAGACGATGCCGGGCTGGCTCCAGGCCTTCGTGAACAACAGCCCGGTCACACATCTGGCCTCGGCGGTACGTGAGCTGATGGCCGGGAACCGGCCCACGGCGGAGATCGCCTGGACGCTCGGCTGGGCCGGGCTGTTCGTGGCGGTGTTCGGCCCGGTGACGATGCGGCTCTACAACCGCAAGTGACGGGCCACGCCCGGCGGGCGTACGGCGGGCCTCACGGACACCGCCCCGGACCTCGGCGTTCCGTTCCGGCGGCGCATCCTTGACCTTCCCCGCGGGGGAAGCCCCAGCATCGGTGGGGCCGGGCGGGAAGACGTCCGGCACGAGGAGGTACGTGGTGGAACGCGAAGGCCGTGCGGCGGGCGGGCTGGTGACGATCGGGGAGTTCGCCCGGTTGTCCCGGCTCTCCGCCAAGGCGCTGCGACGCTACGACGAACTGGGCCTGCTCCGCCCCGCCCTGGTCGATCCGGAGAACGGTTACCGGTATTACGGCCGGGCGCAGGTGGAGACGGCCCGGCTGGTGGCGTGGCTGCGCAGGGTCGGCATGCCGCTCGGCCGGATCACCGCGGTGGTGGCGCTCGACCCGGGCGCAGCCGCCGCGGAGATCCGGGCCTACTGGGCGCGGGTGGAGGCCGAGACGGCGGCCCGGCGCGATCTGGCGACGTTCCTCATCGACCATCTGTCAACGGAGGATGTCGCGATGCCGAAGACGCCGGACGATGCACAAGGCAGCAAGGACGCGTATGCGTACGACGGTCCCGGCAGCGGGGCCGGAGCCGGAACAGCGGCGCGGGGCGGGGCCGGGTGGGGGCTGGGCACGCTCGGCATCCGCTACGCGGCGCTCACCGAGACGGGGGCGGTGCGGGAGTCCAACCAGGACGCGGCCTTCGCGGGGGCCCGGTTGCTGGCCGTCGCCGACGGCTTCGGGGAGAGCGGCGCCGAGGCGAGTGCGGCGGCCCTCGACGCGCTGAAACCGGCCGCACAGGCGGTGGTCGGCGCCGCGGACCTGCTCAACGCGCTGGAGGACGCGGCGGACCGCGCGTCCCGGGCGGTCCGGGACGCCGTCGCGGGGCGTCGTGCGCCGGAGGAGTCGGGGACCACGCTCACCGCGATGGTGTGGACCGGCTCCTGGCTGGGGCTGGTGCACATCGGGGACTCGCGGGCCTATCTGCTGCGGGACGGCGAGCTGTTCCGGATCACGCACGACCACAGCCTGGTCCAGTCGATGATCGACGACGGTGCGCTGACCGTGGAGGAGGCGCGCTCCCACCCGCAGCGCGCGCTCCTGCTCAAGGCGCTGGCGGGCGGTGCCGGCACGGTGCGGACCCGGCCCGACGTCCGGTTGCACGAGGCCCGTCCCGGTGACCGCTACCTCCTGTGCTCGGACGGGCTGTCGGCGGTGGTGGACGAGGGGGACCTGCGCCGGGCGGTCACCGCGGCGGACGGTCCCGACACGGCCGTACGTGATCTGGCGGCCCTGGCCGCGGACGCCGGCGGTCCCGACAACGTGGCGTGTGTCGTCGCGGATGTCGTGGCGCTGTGAGGCGGGCGCGCGGACGGGCCGTCCGCGTCACAGGCGCCAGTCGGGAAGGTCGCCGGGGCGGTAGGCGCAGGTGGTGCCCGTGGTCACGGAATCCCGCAGATGCGCGGCCAGTTCGGGGTGCAGCGCGTCGAGCTTGCGCAGGGTGTCCCGGATGCGGGCGGTGACGGTCTTGCGGGCCCGTTCGGACTCGTCGCCCAGACGGCGGGTCCTGCCGCCGAGCCCGGCCGCGCGGCGCAGTTCGTCGAGCAGGGCCCGCCGCTCCCGGCCGTATTCCCCGACCCTCCGCACGTCGTCCCGCGCCGCGGCACGGTCGATCTCCGCGTCGAGCCGGTCCAGGCGCTCCTTGTAGCGGCGCCTGGCCTCCTCGTCGAGCACGGGGTCGCCCCCGAGCCGGCGGGCGGCGACCACCTGCTCGCCGCCCTCGGGGGCGAGCAGGTGTACGGCGGGGACGTCGGAGCCGGGCATCCGCAGCAGGGTGTGCAGGTCGCGGAGGCCCTTGGCGTCGGGCACATGGACGCTCAGCCCGGCCCAACGGAGCGACCACACGGGCCCGTTCCGCCGGAACTCCGGGGCGGCCGGTACGGCGATGTCCCCGGACGGCGGCCGCGGGGCGGAGCGGGCCCGCGAGGACGCGGCCCCGGACGCCAGATGGGTCAGGCCCAACTCGGCCGCTTCCCTGCCGACTTCGGTCAGCAGCCGGCCCGCCCACGCGGCGTCCTCCGAAGCGGCTCCCACTGCCGCGCCCACCGGGTCGCCCGCCGCGGCACCGGCTCCGCCCCCGCACCCGCCCCGGGCGAGCAGGGACTCCGCCAGGTGCAGCCGGGCGCGCACGGACCAGGGACGGGCGCCCAGGCGGTCCGAGGAGGCGACGGCCGCGGTGAGCCGGGCCACCGCCGCGTCCCGGTCCTCGCGGGCGGCGGCGAGCAGACCGAGCCAGAGGTCGACGGGACCGCTGATGTCGCACCCGTACAGCGAGACGACCCACTGCCCGGTGTACGGCGCGAGCGCCTCCTCGGCCCGGGAGATCAGCTGCCGGTCACCCGTCAGCGCGGCCGTCTGCGCCAGCAGCCGGAGCCACAGCGGGGTGAGGGGACGCGAGTAGGGGGCGGCCCGGTCGGACCTCTCGGCGATATGGCGCAGCGCGGGCGCCGCGTCGCCCTGCTCCACCGCCGTGATCGCCTCCAGCAGCCGGGAGTAGGGATATCCGGAGCCCGGCAGGCCGGTGAGGACCGCCTCGGCCCTCTCGTACCGCCCCTGGAGCAGCTGGTGGGCCCAGTGCAGATGGTCCGCCGTGAAGCCGAACGGCGACGCCTCGGCCTCGCCCTTGCCCAGCGCCTTGTCCGCGAGGGCCTCGTCGGCCTCGGCGAACCGCCCCTGGAGGGAGGCGATCAGGCCGGTGTCCACGGCGATGCCCAGGTCGAAGCGGGGCATGCCGGACCGCTCGGCGAGCGTGACGTAGGTGCGGAACTGGTCCACGAACCGCGGGTCGCCGAGTTCCAGCAGGGTCACCCACCGCATCGACGTGGCGTGCAGCTCCATCTCGCGGTGGTGGGTGCGCCGGGCCACGGCGGTCATCTCGTCGGTCAGCGCCAGGCGTTCCGCCGAGGAGCCGAGCCCCCAGAGGGAGTCGTGGAGCGCCCAGAGGGAGAAGGCGAGCGCCTCGTCGTCCGAGCCGCGCCGGGCGAGCGAGACGATGTTGATGGCCAGTTCCTGGGCGAGCCGGTCGGCGGAGAGGTTCTCCTGCCCGTCCTTGCCGGTGAGCTTGCGGTGCGCCTCGCGCAGCAGGGTCGCCGTGGACGCGTCCCGGGAGCCCAGGGCGCCTTCGCGGTGCAGGGTCATCGCGACCCGGGCCAGCAGCTCCGGCTCGTCCAGCTCCTGGGCGAGTGCGACGACCCGGTCCAGACAGCGCTGCCCCTCCTCCTGCTCACCGCCGAGCCGCAGCTGCCAGGAGAGGTCCAGGCAGATCAGCGCGATCCGGCGGTGGTCCGGCGCCTCGCCGGTCGCCGTCTCCCCCTCCGCTGCGGCCAGGGCCCGCCGGTAGTGGCCGACGGCCTCCTCGCCGGCCAGCCGTCCCGAGGCGTCGCGGGCGGCCTCCAGCAACAGGTCGACACGGCGTTCGCGGTCCAGGGCCCCGCCCGCCAGATGGGCGTGCCGGGCGAGGTCACCGGGGAAGACGGCCCCGACGAGCCCGCTGTGGGCGTCCAGGTTCCGTACGACCTCCGCGTGGCGCGTGCGGACCGCCGTCGTGTCCAGCGAGGCGTACAGCGTCTCGCGCAGCAGGTCGTGGGCGAAGGAGTAGTGCCCGGACGGGCGGGCGACGACGACGCGGGCCGAGATCGCGCGTTCCAGCAGGGCTTCCACCTGCGGGACGGGTGCGCCGTGCACCACGGCGAGCACCTGGCGACGGAACTCCCGGCCGAGGACGGCCGCGGTGGTCAGCAGGGCGACCACCGGCTCGGGCAGCAGGGTCAGCCGCTGCCCGACCGCCTCGCGCACACCGGGCGGAATGGTGGAGAGCGGGCTGCCGCTGTGCCAGAGCCGGGCGGTCTGCTCGACGAAGAAGGGATTGCCGCCCGTACGCCGGTGGACCTCGTCGACCAGCCGCGCCGAGGGTTCCCGGCCCGTCGTGACGGCCATCAGCGCGCCCACCTCGTCGCGGCCGAGGCCGGTCAGGGTGAGGGTGGCCGAGGCGCGGGAGACGAGCGGAGGGATCAGCTGCTGGAGGGGGTGTTCCGGGGCTTCCACCTCGACGTCCCGGTAGGTCCCGACGAGCAGCAGACGCTCGAACCAGGCGTGCTGGGCGGCGAACTCCAGGAGCCGCAGCGACGCCGGGTCGGCGCTGTGCAGATCGTCGAGGACGACTATCAGCGGGCGGCTCTGCGAGACCGTGACGAGGGCCGTGGTCACCGCGTCGTACAGCCCGAACGCCTCCGCGCCGTCCGGTGGACCCGCCTCCGGCTCCGGAGCTGTTCCCGGCCCGCTCCCCGGCTCGCCGAGCAGCACGCCCAGCCGTCCGTCCGACGCCTCCTGGGCCGCGGCCCACTCCTCGCCGGTGGCGGCGCGGCGCACACCGCGCAGCACCTGCACCCACGGCCAGTAGCCCGGGGTGCTGTCGGAGTCCCAGCAGGAACCGCCGACCACGAGTGCCCCGCGCCGCTTCGCCCCGTGGGCGGCGTCCATGACGAGCGCCGTCTTTCCGATGCCGGCCTCGCCCGTGACCAGCACCAGGCCGCCGTGGCTGTCCGTCGCCCGGCCGATCTCGGAGCGGAGCACGCCTGCGGGATGGTCGCGCCCGAAGAGAGCAGGGGTCATGGCTACACGATAGGAGTACCCCATGACAGCGGGCGGCCCCGCGTGGAATCACGCGGGGCCGCCCGCTGCCCCGAAACCCCGGGCCCGGAGCCCGGCCCGCCGGTCACGACCGCCGGTCAGGACTGTCAGTCACCCGACGGTCAGTCTCGTACGACCCTCAGGTGCCCACGGCCGTCAGTCGCGTACGACCGTCACCGGGCAGGGCGCGTGCTGGGTGACGTGGAGGCTGACGGAGCCGAGCAGCGTGGCCTTGAAGCCGCTGTACCCGCGGGCACCCACGACCAGCAGATTCGCGCCCTTGGCCCGGTCCAGCAGGGCCTGGGCCGGGTTGCCGATGACCACGATCTTGCTGACCCCGGCCGCTCCCTCGGCGCCGAGGGACTCCTCCAGCGCCTCATTGAGGGACACGGTCGCCAGCGCCTGCGGATCGAAGTCCTCCGGCATGCCCGGCATCATGGACGCCCAGCTGGTCGCGGGGTACTCCCAGCTGTTCACGGCCTCCACCGAGTCACCGGTCAGCTCGGCCTGGCGTACGGCCCAGCGCAGTGCCTTGATCGACGAATCGGAGCCGTCCACACCTACGACGATCCTGCCCATATCTGCCTCCAGCTAGGTCAAAGATCAGCTTTCGATCCAACTGTAGTCAAACAGGACAAGCCGTCGTGCGGTGGGTCGGTCCGGCGGGGGACCGGCCCACCGCCGGACCGGTCCGGCTCAGTCGAGCCGGAGGTCGGCGAGCTGCTGTTCGAAGGGCACGACCGCGTCCTCGCCGGCGTCCAGGCCGGGCGTTCGGGCCGCGCCGGAGACCGTCCGGCCCATGACCGCCGAGGCCAGCTCGCCGCCCGCCCGCCGGATGCGGGACGGCAGGCCCTCGGTGTACTCGTCACCGGACGAGCCCCAGTCCTCCGAGGCTGCGTACACGGACGTCGGGAGGGTGACGGCCCGCAGGTAGGCGAAGAGCGGACGCATCGCGTGCTCCAGGACCAGCGAGTGCCGGGCCGTGCCGCCCGTCGCCGCGATCACGACGGGCTTCCCGGTCAGGGCGGTGTTGTCGATCAGGTCGAAGAACGACTTGAACAGTCCGCTGTACGAGGCGGTGAACACCGGTGTCACCGCGATCAGCCCGTCGGCCTCCGCCACGGTCTCGATCGCCTGCTTCAGGGCCTGCGGCGGGAAGCCGGTGACCAGGTGGTTGGCGATGTCGACGGCCAGATCGCGCAGCTCGATGACCTGGACCTCGACGCCGCGGTCCTGCTCCGTCCCCAGCCGTTCGCGGGCCGCCCCGGCCAGCCGGTCGGCCAGCATCCGGGTGGAGGAGGGCTTGCTCAGCCCGGCGGAGACGGCCACGATCCTCAGCGGCTCGGTCGCGATGGTGTCGAACACGGTGGTCAGACCTCCTTCGAGGCATCGGTCGCGCCGTGCGCGGCGCGGGCGGCGGTCACCGCCGGGTGGACGGGGGCGTCCGGCACACCGGCCGGGCGCAGGCTGGCGAACTCCTTGCGCAGTACGGGCACGACTTCCTCGCCGAGGATGTCGAGCTGCTCCAGGACCGTCTTCAGCGGCAGCCCCGCGTGGTCCATCAGGAACAACTGGCGCTGGTAGTCGCCGACGGACTCACGGAAGGACAGGGTCCGTTCGATGACCTCCTGCGGGGAGCCGACGGTCAGCGGGGTCTGCTCGGTGAAGTCCTCCAGGGACGGACCGTGTCCGTAGACCGGTGCGTTGTCGAAGTACGGGCGGAACTCCCGTACCGCGTCCTGCGAGTTCTTCCGCATGAACACCTGGCCGCCGAGGCCCACGATGGCCTGCTCGGCGGTGCCGTGGCCGTAGTGGGCGTAGCGCTTGCGGTAGAGGTCGACCATCTTCCTGGTGTGCTCCATGGGCCAGAAGATGTTGTTGTGGAAGAAGCCGTCGCCGTAGTACGCGGCCTGTTCGGCGATCTCCGGGGAGCGGATGGAGCCGTGCCAGACGAACGGCGGGACGCCGTCCAGCGGGCGCGGGGTCGCGGTGAAGGACTGGAGCGGCGTACGGAACTTGCCCTCCCAGTCGACGACGTCCTCGCGCCACAGCTTGTGCAGCAGCGCGTAGTTCTCGATGGCCATCGGGATGCCCTGGCGGATGTCCTTGCCGAACCAGGGGTAGACCGGTCCGGTGTTGCCGCGGCCCATCATCAGGTCGACGCGGCCGTCCGCGAGGTGCTGGAGGGTGGCGTAGTCCTCGGCGATCTTCACCGGGTCGTTGGTGGTGATCAGCGTGGTCGAGGTGGACAGGATCAGGTTCTCGGTGCGGGCGGCGATGTAGCCGAGCGTCGTCGTCGGCGAGGACGGGACGAACGGGGGGTTGTGGTGCTCACCCGTCGCGAACACGTCCAGGCCGACCTCCTCGGCCTTGAGCGCGATGGCGAGGGTCGCCTTGATCCGCTCGTGCTCGCTCGGTGTCGTGCCGGTCGTGGGGTCGGTGGTGACATCCCCGACGGTGAAGATCCCGAACTGCATGGCGCCCGCCTCCAAAGATGTGGAACTGACTGATCAAGGAGCTGATAGTTGTTGAACATTGAACTATGTGAACACACCCTATAACGGGACGCCCCCTCGTCCTATTCCGAGGCCCGGTCCGGCGCCCGGAACGGCGCCCGATTCCGTCTCCGGCCCGTTCTGGGCCCGTCCTGGGCCCGTCTCCGGTCCGGCCGAACGCTGGAGACCGGACCGGGGTACGCGCTAGACTCGCCCCCATGACCTCCGTACTGTGCCGAAACTGGTGGCGCTCCTCCTAGGAGCGGCCACAGCACCTGCACGGAACCAGGGCCGTTCGAGATGGACGGCCCTTTTCGCTGCCCCCGTACGGCATCCGCGTACGGTACGGACACGGACAGACACCGGAAACCGGCGGGCCGTCCTCCACGCACACCACCAGCGAGGAGAGACCCATGACCAGCACGCTCCCGGCAACCGCCCCCGGCACCCCCTCCGGCACCGACCACGTGTCCCTCGCCCCCGCTCAGCGCCGCAGCGCCGAGCTGGAGCGGCAGTTCCAGCAGACGCCCGACCGCTTCCGGGTGATGACCGGCGACCGGCCGACCGGAGCCCTGCACCTCGGGCACTACTTCGGCACCCTCCACAACCGGGTCCGGCTCCAGGACCTGGGGGTCGACGTCTTCGTGATCATCGCCGACTACCAGGTCCTCACCGACCGGGACATGGCCGACCGGCTCGGCGAGTACAAGGACGGGCTGCTGCTCGACTACCTCGCCACCGGCATCGACCCGGCCCGTTCCACGGTCTTCAGCCACAGCGCGGTGCCGGCCCTCAACCAGCTCCTGCTGCCCTTCCTCAGCCTCGTCTCCATCGCCGAACTGGGCCGCAACCCCACCGTCAAGGACGAGATCGCCAACTCCCGGCAGTCCACGGTCAGCGGGCTGATGTACACCTACCCGGTGCACCAGGCGGCCGACATCCTCTTCTGCAAGGGCAATGTGGTGCCGGTCGGCCAGGACCAGCTGCCGCACCTCGAAACCACCCGCACCGTCGCCCGGCGCTTCAACGAGCGGTACGGGGCCGTCTTCCCGGAACCCGACGCGCTGCTCTCCGCCGCGCCCCTGCTCCTCGGCACGGACGGGACCAAGATGAGCAAGAGCCGCGCCAACTCCGTCCCGCTCGGCGCCACCGCCGATGAGACCGCCCGCCTCATCAAGGGGGCGAAGACCGATGCCGACCGGCACATCACCTACGACCCCGAGAACCGGCCCGGGGTGTCGGGCCTGCTGCAACTGGCCGCGCTGTGTCTCGGCCGGGACCCGCACAACGTCGCCGAGGAGATCGGGGACGGCGGCGGCGCGGCGCTCAAGCGGACCGTGACCGACGCGGTCAACACCTTCCTGGCCCCGATCCGCGCCCGGCGGGCCGAGTACGCGCAGGACATGCCGTACGTACGGTCGGTGCTCCGCGCCGGCAACGAACGGGCCAACGCCATCGCCGAGGCCACCCTGGACGAGGTGCGCGAGGTCATGGGCATGCGCGGGTAGGGAGCGCGACGCGGGGGCCGGGCCGGACCGCTGTCAGCGGCGCAGTGATACCGAGCGCTGTCTGCGCAGCAGTTCGGCCAGTCCCCGGCGGGTCGCGGCGATCACCACCCGGTCCTCGGCGCGCAGGACGTAGCCGGGGTGCAGATCCCAGATCAGGCCGGCGGGCTGGTCGGCGCCGTCGGAACGGTACGGCGGGACGGCGGCCAGGTCCGGCCGGCGGTCGGCGGGCGGGGTGGCGTCCAGGGCCAGGACCCGCCAGGCACCCGCGCGGAAGGCCTGGTCCACGGTGCGTCCCTCCAGCTGGGGGTGGCCCGCGACCTCCAGCGCGGCGAAGAGCATCACCTTGCGCTCGACCGGGACCGCGCCCAGGATCTGGCGGCCCATCATGGCGACCGCGAAGGACGGGGCGGCCAGGTGGGAGACGGAACGGGAGCGGGTCAGGGCCTGCGGGTGCGCGGTGCGCAGGGTGCGGTAGACGGCGGTGGCGAACTCGTCGTCGTACAGCCGCAGGGCGACCCTGAGGTCCGGCTTGACCGAGCGGGCGTACAGCGCGGCTTCCAGGTTGGTGGTGTCGATGCTGGTGAGGGCCAGCAGGGCGCGGGCCCGGCGGATCTTGGCCGCCTCCAGGACGCCTTCCTGGGTGACGTCGCCCAGGACCGTGGGGACGTGCATGCTGCGGGCCAGCGGGATGCCCCGCGCCTCGGGGTCCTCCTCCACGACCACCACGGGGATGTCGAGTTCGCGCAGCCGCACCAGGACCCTCGTACCGATCTTGCCGAGACCGAGCAGCACCACATGACCGGAGAGGCCGCGCGGCGGGCGGCGCAGCGAGGACGCGGTGCGCAGCGAGCCGAACGCCTCCAGGACCGCGGCGACCAGGAGCGGCAGCAGCATCAGGCCCGCGAGGCCGGAGAGCAGCTGGATGATCTGGCGGGCCGGCCGGGCGCCCTCGGCCGGGTCGCCCATCGCGAAGAGGTCGAGCAGGGTGAGGTAGGCGGCGTGCAGCGCGTCGTCCCCCGTCGTCAGGACGGAGGCCACGGCCAGGGCGACCACGGCCGTCGCCACGCCCAGCGCCGACCAGCGCAGCCGCCGGGAGAAGACCTGGGCGAGCGGTGCGCCCCGGCCTCCCATCCGGGTGGCGGGCCGGTCCGGGTCCGCCCGGCTGATGGCTTCCAGGACGACCGTGCCGCGGCCGGTCGCCGCGTCCACCGCGGCCTGGTCGGGCAGGAGCTGGGGGCCTTCGTCGCCGCTGCTGTCGGACCCCTCGGCACCCGCCGGGTCGTGGGTGGTGGAGGACAGCAGGGCCAGCGTGCACAGTCCGGGGTCGGCCGTATCGCCCGGCCGCGGCGGGGTGCGTTCGGCGGCGCGCAGGAGCAGGCCCTCGGCCTGGATGACCTTGCTGCTGCCGGTGAGCGCGGTGGCGGCCAGCGCGGGTGCGGCCGTGTCCGCGTCGGACAGGACGGTGGTGGAGGCGTCCAGTGCCGCGGGGTCGATGCCCGGCATGGTGACGGCCGCGGCCTGGTCGAGCAGGGCTTCCAGATGCTGGCCGAGCTTGCGGTTGTAGAGCCGGATGACCAGGCGCAGACGCGGATTGAGGCGGCGGGCGGTCAGGGCGGCGCGGATGTTGCGCTCGTCGTCGTCGTAGACGAGCGCGAGCGCCGCCGCCCGGTCGACGCCCGCCTCTTCGAGTACGTCGTCGGAGGGTTCCGGCGCTTCCATGATGCGGACCGCCTCGACCCCGGCGTTGGTGTCACTGTCGTTGGCGCCGATCCCCGTGCCGGTGGTGAGGGTGCCGCCGCCGTTTCGGTTCATGGCCGACGACATCCGGCCGAACAGGGCCGCGGCCCGGCCCCGTTGGTTCAGCGGCAGCTCCGGGCGGTTCGTGTCGCGGCCCGGCGGGAGGAGGAGCGTGACCCGTTCTCCGTACACATAGCGCAGCTCCACCGCGAGCCTGCGGGCCAGCGCGTCGTCGCCGCAGACGACCATGTGTCCGGCGGACGCGGGGTGTTGGGGCTGCGGAGGCACGGGAAGTGGGGGCACGAAACCCAGCATGCCTTGCTCCGTCCCGATCGGTGAGGAGTGCCGGTGATCTTTGTGCGACGGTGCGTGTGGGGGTGGTGGGGCGCCTGGGGCCGATGGGGGCCCGTGGTGAGCCGATGGGGCGATGAGGGGGCGATGGGGAGCCGGGACGGATGCGGGCCCGTGGCCCGGGACGGGGAGGGGCCGCCGGTGCGGCACTGCGGACAGTGCCGCACCGGCCGGGTCGTCCCCGTTGCTCCCCCGTGCTTCCCCCGTTGCTCCCCCGTTGCTCCCCCGTGCTTCCCCCGTTGCTCCCCCGTTGCTCCCCCGTGCTTCCCCCGTGGTGCTGACCGGATCGTGTCACCCGTGGCCGGACCGCCGCACTGCTGGGATCCGGCAATCTTCATGTGCTCCCGGTGCCGGGCACCGGCACCGGCCCGAGTGCGTTAAGAAAGTGTCAGTGAATTTTCAACTGTGGAGGAGTCGGCGTGGCCGAGCCGGAGATCCCCGAGGAGCTTCTGGGGGACTACACCCGCATTCTGGGGGAAGTCGCCGTCACCGGCCGCCGTCTCACGCGTGAGGAACTGGAGGACCGCCGCGCCCTGGGCCGCCGCGCCGCCGAGGCGGGGCATCAGCTCCGCGCCCTGGTGACGCTGCATCTGTCGGTGACCCGTACCGACTGGCCGCGGACCGCGCTCGTCCGCACCGAGGCGGGCACGGACTCCGTGCTGGCCGCGGTGGAGCAGGCCGTCGACGCCTTCGCCGAGGGTTTCGAGCGGGCCCAGCGGCTCACGGTGCGCCGCGAGGAGGCGGCCCGCCGTGAGTTCATCGACGACCTGCTCTACGGGCGCAGCGATCTGGGCCGTCTCGCCGAACGGGCCACCCGCTTCGGACTCCGGCTGTCCCGGGCCCACGCGGTCGCGGTGGCCACGGGCCCCGAGGCGTACACCGAGACGGACGCCGTGCCGCGCAGTGTGGAGGCGGCCCTGCTGGCCCGGTTCAGCGGCCGGAAGATCCTGCTGACGACGAAGGACGGGCGGCTGGTCTGCATCGCCCCCGGCAGTCAGCCGGACGTCCTGAGGTACTTCGCCAAGCAGGCCCACGCGGCGACGGACGGCGGTCAGGTCGCGGTCGGCCGCCCGCACCGGGGGCCGGGCGGCGTCGTCCACTCGTACGACGAAGCGCTCGAAGCCCTCGACCTGGCCGTCCGGATGGGGCTCGACGACCCCGTGCTGTACACCGCCGACCTGATGGTCTTTCCGGTGCTGACCCGGGACCGGCAGGCGATGGCCGATCTCGTCCGCAGCCAACTGGGGCCGCTCCAGGAGGCCAGGGGCGGTGCGGAGCCGCTGCTGAAGACCCTCTCCGTCTACTTCGACTCCGGCTGTGTCGCGGCCGAGGCCGCCCGGCGGCTGACGCTGAGCGTGCGGGCGCTGACGTACCGGCTGGAGCGCATCCACCAGCTGACCGGGTCCGACCCGTCCGACCCGATGCACCGCTACGCGCTCCAGACCGCGGTGATCGGGGCCCGGCTGCTGGACTGGCCCGCCAAGGAGCTCTGAGGCGGTGCCGTGGCGCGGGGGGAGCGCCTTGGGGGACCACCCCGGGGGAGCGCCCCGGGTGAACGGCGGCCCTGTCCACCGCTGTTCACCCGGGACGGGACCGCCGCGCTGCCGGCGGCAATCCGGCGGCACTCCTGCCGGCCGTACCGCTGTGGGCTGCGGGGCTACACCCCCACGTCGCGCCGTTGCATGTCGTCCAGGGACTCCCGCCGCACCAGCAGCCGCGCCGTTCCCTCGTCGACGGAGACGACGGGCGGTCTGCCGACCAGGTTGTAGCCCGATGCCATCGACAGGTGGTACGCCCCGGCGGCGGGCACCGCCAGCAGGTCGCCGGGCCGGACGTCACCGGGCAGCTCCACCCCGTCGGCCAGGACGTCACCCGCCTCGCAGTGCCGCCCCACGACGGTGACCACCCGGTCCGGGGAGGCGGAGGATCTGCCGACGAGGCGGGGCGCGTACCGCACTCCGTACAGCGCGGGCCTCGGGTTGTCGCTCATCCCGCCGTCGACGGCGACGAAGGTGGTGGTGCCGGTCCGCTTGACCGCGAGGACGCGGTAGACGGCGACCCCGGCGGGCCCGATCAGCGCCCGCCCCGGTTCGACGGTGAGCCGCGGCACGGGCAGGCCCGCCCGCGTACATCCGTCGACGAGTTCGGCGCGGACCCGGGCGGCGAGGGCCGGGACGTCGAGGGCGCGCTCGCCCGGCCGGTACGCGATCCCGTGCCCGCCGCCGATGTCGAGCTGCGGCAGGGCGATGCCGTGCTGTTCGCGGACGCGGGCGAGCAGCCCCACCATGCGGCGCACGGCCGCGACATACGGTTTCACGGCGGTGATCTGCGATCCGATGTGACAGTGCAGGCCGACCAGTTCGAGGCGCGGCTGGCCCAGCACCCGGTCGATGGCGTGCTGCGCGGAGCCGTCGGTGAGGGACAGGCCGAACTTCTGGTCGTCGGTGCCGGTACGGACGGCCGCGTGCCCGCCCGCCGAGATGCCCGGGACGACCCGGATCATGACGGGCTGCCGGTTTCCCCGCAGCACGAGCGCCGCCAGCCGGGTGATCTCCGAGGTGCTGTCGACGACGATCCGGCCGACGCCGAGCCGTACGGCGGTCCGCAGGTCCTCCGGGCTCTTCGCGTTGCCGTGCAGGACGATCCGCTCGGCGGGGAACCCCGCGCCGACGGCGAGCAGCAGCTCACCGGCCGAGCAGACGTCGAGCCCCAGCCCCTCCTCCCGGACCCAGCGGACGACGGTCCGGCACAGGAAGGCCTTGGCGGCGTAGACGACGTCGGCCTTGTCCGGGGGGAACGCGGCGCGGTAGGTGCGGCAGCGTCGGCGCACCTCGCCCTCGTCGAGTACGTACAGGGGTGTCCCGAACCGGTCGGCGGCCTCGGTGAGCGAGACCCCGCCGACGGCGACGTCCCCGTCCGGGCCGGGGCGCGCGGAGGCGGGCCAGAGACCGGTCGGAACCTCGGACGGAGCGGTGCCCGGGGTGACGTCAGGGGTGACGTGAGGGGCCGGGGCGACGCCCGGGGCCGGGGTGCGGACAACAGGAGTCGTGGTCATGGCGCGGGCCTCTCAGCAGCCGTGGCGGGCGAGGGCGACCGCGGCGATGGCGGGTGTACGGGTGCCGGTGCACGGCGGCCACGACGCGGTCCGGGGCGCGGAGAGCTGCGGGTCGACGGTGAGCGCACCGACCCCCAGCGGTGCCGCGAGCGCGCGCAGGGCGGGCTCCGCGAGAAGGATCCACGGCTGCCCGGCGCCCAGCGTGGCTTCGAGCTGCCACACGGAGGTGAAGGCGACGGCCGTGCGGTCACCGAGGGGGGTACGGAAGAACCGTGCCGTGAAGGAGGGCGAACAGCCTGGGAAGCCCGGCCGGACGGGGACGACGAGCGGTCCGGCCGGGACGGGTTCGAGAGGGTCGGGGTCCGACATGGTGTTCCTCCTGCGTGTGCGGGGCCGCTGCTGTCATCGGCCCGTCTGCCGAAGCTATGCCCGGGCGGGAGGGGGACGGATACGGCTTTGACGCGCACTTGACGCAAAACCCCACCCCGGTGACGCGATGCTGATGCGCGTACGGGGGTGGGGTCCGGGGACGGGGTCCGGTGCCGGGCGGGCGAAGGAGGTGGCCGGGGGCGCGCAGGGGGGGGTGACACGCCCCCGGCCTGCCGGGCGCGGACCGGTGGTCAGCCGGTCCGCGGTCTTCCGGCGGTACTGGGGTGGGGCCGGGGCGCTGGGGTCCGGCCGTGGTGCTGAGGGGTCCGAGGGCCGGACGGGAAGCCCTGCGGGGCTGCCCTCAGAGGTCGAACTCGTGCGGCGGGAGGCCCAGCGCGAAGCACGCGTCCCGTACGACGGCCTGCTCGTCCTTGTCGAAGTCGCCGTCGGCGCCGCCGATGACGATGCCGATCTGGATGACGGCACGCGCCTCCGCGGGCTTCTTCTTCGCCTTGGCGATCTCCTGGAGCACGCTGACCTTGCCGAAGGCGAAGTCGGCGGTGAGCTTGTTCACGTAGTCGTTGAAGCGGCGCTGGAGGTCGTCCGCGGGGAAGTTCTGGAGTACGTCGTTGCTCGCGATCAGCGACGCGACGCGCTGCCGCTCGGACGGGTCGATGGAACCGTCGGCGGCGGCGACCAGGGCGCACATGGCCATGCTGGCATCACGGAACGCGCCGCTCTTCAGGTCGTTCTTCTTCGCCTCCAGCTGCGTCTGCATCGACGATGCGGATTCCTTGATCCGATCCCACAGGGCCATGACGTCTCCATACGTTGCGGTGCGTTTGCCGTGCATTGCTGTGCACTGCCGGAACCGAGTGGAACTCTACAGACGTGTAGAAGTTAGCAGGAGTGGCCCCCGTGTCCAGCACGGGGTGCCGGTCCGCCCGGTCGCCGGGGAACGCCGAACGCCCCGACCGCGGGTGGCGTACGGCCCGGTCGAGGCGTTCGTCGGTGTTCTTCCGGCCGTGTTCTTCCGGCCGTGTTCCTCGCGGACGGCCTTCAGTCGCGCGGGTCCCCCACCGGTTCGGGGGTGAGGCCGTCGTGCGAGGGCGTCCGGACCTCGGCGGCGGCCTCTTCGGCCACGGGTACGGCCTGGGCCTCGGGACCCGTTACCGCGCCGGTACCGCTCGCGCCACCGCCGCTCTTCCCCTCCCCGTGCCCGCGCATGCTCTGGATCTTCGCCACGACGGGCTGGGTCCAGCGGGCGGTCAGCGGTCCGAGGATGACGAGGATCAGGACGTACGCCGTGGCGATCGGCCCGATCCGCGGCTCGGTGGCCACGGCGAGACCGGCGATGACGATCGAGAACTCGCCGCGCGCCACGAGCGTGCCGCCCGCCCGCCAGCGCCCGCGCGAGGCGATTCCGGCCCGCCGGGCCGCGTACCAGCCGGTGAAGATCTTGGTCAGGACGGTGACGACGGCCAGCAGGGCGGCCGGAAGCAGCACCGGCGGGATCTCCGCCGGGTTCGTGGAGAGGCCGAAGAACACGAAGAACACCGCGGCGAACAGGTCGCGCAGCGGCGTCAGCAGCTTGCGCGCGCCCTCCGCGACCTCGCCCGAGAGCGCGATGCCGACGAGGAACGCCCCGACGGCGGCCGAGACCTGGAGCTCCTGGGCCACACCGGCCACCAGGACGGTGAGGCCGAGGACGACAAGGAGCAGCATCTCCGGGTTGTCGGAGGACACCGCCCGGCTGATGAGGCGTCCGTGGCGCAGCGCCAGATACAGGACGAAGCCGACCGTTCCGAGGGCGATGAGCAGGGCGACGCTGCCGCCGGCGAGGCCGGCCCCGGCCAGCATCGCGGTGAGCAGCGGGAGGTAGACGGCCATCGCGAGGTCCTCGATGACGAGGACGCCGAGGATGACGGGGGTCTCGCGGTTGCCGAGCCGTCCCAGGTCGGTCATCACCTTGGCGATCACGCCGGAGGAGGAGATCCAGGTGACCCCGGCGAGCGCGACGGCCCCGACCGGACCCCAGCCGAGGAGCAGAGCGGCGACGGCACCGGGTGTCGCGTTGAGGAAGAAGTCGACGGCCCCGGACGGATACTGCGTCTTGAGGCTGGTCACGAGTTCGGAGGCGCTGTATTCGAGCCCCAGCAGGAGCAGCAGCAGAATGACGCCGATCTCGGCGCCGACGGCGGTGAACTCCTCGCTGGCGCCGAGCGGCAGCAGGCCGCCTTCGCCGAACGCCAGCCCGGCGAGCAGATAGAGCGGGATCGGCGAGAGCCCTATGCGGCCGGCGAACCGGCCGATGATCCCCAGCCCGAGAATGACGGAGCCCAGCTCCACCAGCAGTGCGGTGGTGTCATGCACGGTCAGCCCTCCGCAATGATCTCGGAGAGCGTGTCGACGCCCTCACGCGTACCGACGACGACGAGCGTGTCCCCGATGGCCAGCCGGAAGTCCGGTCCCGGTGACGGGTGCGCGCTGTGTGTCCGCAGCACGGCGACGATGGACGCCCCGGTGCGGGTCCGCGCCCGCGTGTCGCCCAGCAGCCGCCCGCCGTAGGGGGACCGGGCGCCGAGCGGGATGTGCTCGGTGAGGAGGTCGATGCCCTCGGTCCGTACGGCGTCGATGGGTGCGGGATCGATGAGGTGGGCGAGCGCCGTCGCTTCCGCCGTCGTCAGGGGCACCGACAGCTGGCATGAATCAGGATCGTCCTGTTCGTAGAAGCCGATGAACCGCCGTCCGTCGTGGTGGACGACGACGGAGATGTGCTGTCCCGACTCGGTGGTGAAGTCGTACTGAGCACCGACTCCGGGCAGCGACGTGTGACGGGTTCCCATGACTTCCTCCCGAGGTGTGCGGCGGGCGACGGCGCACTTGGTGATCTCTTTATCCGCTCATTACCTTATCCGGAGACTTCGGGCGTCCCCCGGGCCGCTCGCGACGCCCCGGCCGCACCGGCCGCGGGCGTCCGGCCGGCCGCCGACACACCCGTGCCCGGCGGTGAGCGGTCGCCGCCGGGCACGGGTACTTGGGGACGGGGGTCAGGTCAGTCGGTGATCTCGATCTTGCCGTTGGCCGGGGCCGGCGCCGATGCGGTGGCACCGGCGGTCTCCGCACCCTGGGCGGGTACGTCGGTCCGACCGGCCGTGCGGCCCTTCAGGTTCTGGAGGAGGGCGGCGAAGTCGACGCCGGTGGTGGAGTTGAGGAGCTCCATGCCCTGGGCCACGTTGTCGGTCACCGTACGGGCCAGCTGGCTCGCGCCGTCCGTGGAGATCACGGTCAGCTTGTCGACGGCGCTCAGCGGCTCGGAGGCCTTGGCGACGACCTGGGGCAGGACCTCGACCAGCATCTGGAGCACGGCCGCGTCGCCGTACTGCGCGAACGCGTCGGCCTTCTTCTGCATGGCCTCGGCCTCGGCGGAGCCCTTGGCCGCGATGGCGGCGGCCTCGGCCTCACCCTCGATGCGCACGGCGTCGGCGAGGGCGGAACGGTGCAGCTTCTCGCCCTGACCGGTCAGACGTGAGCGCTCCGCGTCCGCCTCGGCCTCCTTGACCTGGGCGATACGACGGGCCTCGGCCTCCTGCTCCGCCTGGTAACGGGCGGCGTCGGCGGGCTTGCGGACCTTGGTGTCGAGTTCGCGGTCGGTCAGGGCGGCCTGGCGCTCGGCCACCTTCTCCTGCTCCTGGAGGACCTCCTGCTGACGGGCGGCCTCGGCGAGCGGGCCCGCCGCGTTGGCCTTGGCGGCCGCGGCCTCCGTCTCGGCCTTGATCTCGGCCTGCTTCAGGTTGAAGGTCCGCTCGGCGATGGCGATCTCCTCGGCCGCCTTCAGCCGGGCCTGCTCCGACGCGCGCCGGGCGATCGCCTCGGCGATGTCGGCCTCCTGCTTGGCGCGGGCGGCCTCGGGCCGGCCGAGGTCCTCCAGGTAGGAGCCCTCGGTGGTGATGTCCTGGATCTGGAAGGCGTCCAGGATGAGGCCCTGGCCGGAGAGGCTGGCCTCGGCCTCCTCCGCGACCTGTCCCGCGAACGCGGCGCGGTCGCGGATGATGTCCTCGACCGACATCCGGCCGACGATGGCGCGCAGCGCACCCGAGAGCACTTCCTGGGTGAAGCCGACGATGCCGTCCTGCTGCTGGAGGAAGCGCTGGGCGGCGGCCCGGATCGCGTCCTCGCTGCCGCCGACCTTGACGATCGCGACGCCTTCGAGGTTGGACTTCACGCCGCGCAGGGTGACGGCCCCGCGCACGGCGATCGGGATGTGGCGGCTGGAGAGGTCGAGCGTGAACTTCTGCTGCACGAACGGCACGACGAAGACGCCGCCGCCGACGACGACCTTCTGGCCGCTGTTGTCGGTGCTGGTGAGGCCGGTCACCGGGTCGGTCGACTTCTTGCCGCGGCGGCCGGTGATGATGAACGCCTCGCTGGGCCCGGCGACCTTGTAGCGCGTGATGACTACGAGGGCGAGCAGGACGAGGAGTACGACGATGCCGATGACGGCGATCACAACTGGGCTCATAAGAGGTGTCCCCCCTGCCTCCCGACGGGGGACGGCAGATCGTTTACAGACAGGTGCGAATGGTGGGCGGCCGGGTGCTGGTCGGCGTGGTCAGCGCTCGACCGGGCGGACCGCGACCGAGGTGGTCGACAGCGCCGCCTCCACCCAGATCTCGGCGCCCCGTTCGACGGGCGCGGCGCTCTTGGCCGCGTACTTCACGGTCTGACCCGCCAGCCGCAGCAGCACCTCGCCGTAGCCGTCGGCCGGAATGGCCGTGACGACGGATCCGGAGGTGCCGACGAGATCCTCGCCGCGCGGTGTCGCGGTGGTCTGATCCCGCATCAGAGCCTGGCTGAACTTCCAGGTCAGCCAGGCGGCGACGAGCCCGGCCAGGACTCCGGCACCGGTGGCGACGACTGTCCCGGCACCGGTGGTGCCGAGCACGATCGCCCCGCCGAAGCCGAGCATCGAAAGGAATCCCGCGATCACCGGCAGCGAGAGGAGACCGTCGAACAGGCCGTCCAGTACGCCGCCGAAGAGCCCTTCGAGGACTCCGTCGAAGATCAGGGAGAGCGCGAGAAGGATGATCCCCGCAATACCGAGACCGAGAAACAAGGTCACGTGATCACTCCCCGATTTTCGATTTCCCCCGATTATTTTCCGTCGAACTGGCTGGATGATCCCATACGTGACCGGATCGGGACACTGCCGGGACCCGGCAGTCTTTACGCGGCTTTGATGCCGGACAGCTGGCCGGCCAGGGTGTCGAGCGACTGGAACGTGGCTCCGAGCAGCGCCACGTGCTTCCAGCGCAGGATCCCGTCCGGCCCGATGAGGAAGACCGCGCGGCGGACTCCGATGCCGGGTGCGGCGACCCCGTACGCCCTGGCGGTCTCCCGGCCCTCGTCGGCGAGCAGCGGCATGCGCAGCCCATGGGTCCGGGCGAACGACTCATGGCTGTCCACACCCTGTGGACTGATTCCCCAGACGTCGGCGTCGAGCCCGTCGAAGGTCTCCAGGCCGGAGGAGTACGAGCAGAGCTGCTTGGTGCAGACGGCGGTGTTGTCGCCGGGGTAGAAGGCCAGCACGACGGCCCGGCCCCGGGCGGTGGAGAGACGGTAGTCGGCGCGTGCGAACGATTCGCCGGCCAGGACTCCTCCCGGAAGGGTGAAGTCCGGTGCGGGGCTGCCGGTTTGCGGTCCTGATGCCATGTCGTGTCCCTTGCCGAAGGTACGTGGACGAGGTCGTGCCCCGTACAGTGAACGGCACTTCCCGCTCAATGACACGTTCGCCCCGTCCGCGGTCCGCCCCGCACCGAATATGGGGTGAGCGGGCGGTGCGGCCCGCGCCCGGATCTGGAGGTACGCGTGGCGCAACGACCGCCGTCGGCAGCGGTACTCATCCTTCACGGCGGCCATGAGACGGGCGTCGAAGCGCCCCCGCCCGGATTCCTGAACCTCCCCGCCCTGCGCATGCGGCCGTTCTTCCGGGCCGTCTCACGGGCCACCGGCGGCGAGGGGGACCGGGATGCCCTGGATGCCCTGGATGCCCGGGAGGAACGGGATGCCCGCGACGGTGAGGGCCGCGACGGTGAGGGCCGCGATGGTGAGAGGCGCGATGGTGAGAGGCGCGGGCCGGTCCTGGTGCGCAATGTCAGATACGCCCATCGGGGCTGGAACGGCACCCGCGAGGACCCGCTCCATGACGCCGTGAGCGCCCTGGACGCGCTGCGGCGGGAGGCCGGTGACCTTCCGGTGGTTCTCCTCGGCCACTCCATGGGGGCCCGCGCGGCCCTCCGCGCCGCCGATCACTCCCTGGTCCGGGCCGTGGTCGGCCTCGCGCCGTGGTGCCCCCCGGGTGATCCGGTCACCCAGCTCGCGGGCCGTGATGTCGTCCTGCTGCACAGCACCCGGGACCGTGTCACGAGCCCCCAGGCCACCCAGTCGCTCACGGCCCGCGCCCGCCGCGCGGGCGCCCGTACGTGCATGATCACCGTCCGGGGCGGCGATCACGCGATGATCCGCCGGGCCCCGGCCTGGCACCACCTGACGACGGCGCTGGTCACCGGCCTGCTGGGCCTGGCGCCGCTCCCGGGCCCGGTCACGACGGCGCTCGGGCTGCCGCTGCACGCCGAGGCCACCGAGGGGACCCTCGACCTCGACACGCTCCGGGCCGGCCGTGCGCGCCCGGCCGCCGCGAGGCCCCGGCGCTGAGACCGGCCAGCCCCCGGCCCGCCCTCGGCCCCGGCCCCCGGCCCGCCCTCGGCCCCGGCCCCCGGCCCGCCCTCGGCCCCGGCCTCCCCGGAACCCCCGGATCCTCGGGCCTCCGGATCACGGCCTGCGGGTGTAGTGGCCCAGGAACATGTCGACGCCGCTCGTGATCAGCCGGTCCGTCGCGGCGTCGTCGATCTCCGTGCCGTACGAGCCGAAGACCATGTGCGGGAAGACCAGGAGCGCGTAGAGCTGGATGACCGCCGTTTCCAGGTCGGGGATGTCCAGGCGGCCCCGGTCCGCCAGGGCACGCAGGGCTTCGGCGACGGCCGGGTGGTGCCCCGTGGGGCCGTGGCCCTGCCAGGCGCCGGCCAGTTCGGGGAAGCGGTGGAGCTCGGCGGCGACGAGGTTGCGCAGGGCGGTGACGTCGGAGTCGCCGCGGACGGCGGCGACCCAGGTGCGGGCCACGTCGACGAGGGCCGGGCGGAGGTCCTCGGCGTCGGCCAGTTCGGCGAGCGCCGCCGTGGACGTACCGCCGAGCGGCTCGTCCAGGGCGCCCGCGATGACGGCGGTGAACAGCGCTTCCTTGCTGCCGAAGTGGTTGTAGACCGTCACCTTCGACACACCCGCCTCGGCGGCGATGGTGTCCATGCCGACGCCGAACCCTTCGCGGAGGAAGGCGGTGCGGGCCGCGCTCACGATGGCCTGCCGCTTGGCCTCGGCGCGGGGGCCGCCGGGGGGCTGCTTCGCGTTCATGGGGTCAGGCTAACAGCGGAGCGAACTGAACAGTTGAGTTCATGTGTACCGAACTGTACAGTTCAGTTCATGAGTCCCCACGGAGCCGATTCACCCGTACCCGTCCACGCCCCCGTACCGGACCGCGCCCCCGCCGGTTCCCGGGAGGACGGTCCGCCCGACCGCCTCGACCCGCGCCGCTGGGTGCTGCTCGCGCTCGTCTGCGCCGGTCAGTTCATGCTGGTGCTCGATGTCACCGTGGTGAACGTCGCGCTGCCCGACATGGCCGCCGACCTGCACCTCGGCCGCACGACACTGACCTGGGTGGTCACCGCGTACACGCTCTGCCTCGGCGGGCTGATGCTGCTCGGCGGCCGGCTCACCGACGCGCTCGGTGCCCGGCGCACCCTGCTCGCCGGGCTGGCCGTCTTCACCGCGGCGTCGCTCGCCGCCGGTCTCGCCCAGAACGCCACCGTGCTGATCGGCGGGCGGATCGCCCAGGGGGTGGGGGCAGCGCTGTTGTCCCCCGCCGCGCTGTCCCTGGTCACCACCACCTTCCGCGGCGAGGAACGGAACAGGGCGCTGGGGGTGTGGGCGGCGATCGGCGGGACCGGTTCGGCGCTGGGCGTCCTGCTCGGCGGGGCGCTGACCGCGGGTCCGGGGTGGAGCTGGGTGTTCTTCGTCAATGTCCCGGTCGGACTGGTCCTGCTCGCCGCCGTGCCCCTGATCGTGCCGCCGGGTGCGCCGCGGGCCGGTGCCCGGCTCGATGTGCCCGGGGCGCTGCTGGTCACCGCCGGTACGGGTGCGCTGATCTACGGACTGGTCAAGGCGGGGGACACGGGGTGGGGTTCGGCCGCCGCACTGCTGCCGGTGCTCGGCGCGGTGCTGCTGTACGCGGGGTTCGCGCTGGTCGAGCGGGTGGCGAAGGCTCCTCTGATGGACCTGCGGATGTTCACCCGGCGGCCGGTCCTGGCGGGGGCGTTCCTGATGCTGATCGCCACGGGGCTGCTGATCTCGTACTTCTTCCTGGGCTCGGTGTATCTCCAGCATGTGCGCGGTTTCGGCCCGATGCGGACCGGGCTGGTCTTCCTGCCGGTGGCCGTCGCCGTGGGCATCGGTGCCCATCTGGGGTCCCGGCTCGTCGGGCGGATCGGCAGCCGGGCCACGGCCGTGGGCGGCATGGTGATCGCCGCCGCCGGCTCCGTACCGCTGACGGGGCTCGGCCAGGGCGGGAGCGTGTACGGGGCACTGCTGCCGGGGCTCGTCGTGGCCTCGCTCGGGATCGGGGCGGTGTTCGTCACCGCCACCACCACGGCGCTGGCGATGGTCGGGCATCACGAGGCGGGGCTCGCTTCCGGGGTCGTGAACACCTTCCACGAGATGGGCGGTTCGATCGGGGTGGCGGTCGTCTCGACGGTCGCGGCGGCCGGCATCGGGGCGGCCGGTTCCGACGGGGGTGCGGTGGCTTCGTTCGGTGACGCCTTCACCGTCTGCGCCGCGGCGGCGGGTGTGAGCGCGCTGGTGGCGCTGGTGCTCGTACCGCGCGGGAAGCCGCAGTCGGCCGGCGGGCCGCACGTGCACTGAGGCTGTGCCCGTGCCTGTGCCTGTGCCCGTGCGTGTGCGTGTGACTGAGCCCGGGGCCGGGCCGGGGCTGAGCCTGCGGCTGCGGCTGCGGCTGGGGATGCGGGACGGGAGACGGCGGCCGACGATGAAAGACCGGTGGCCGACGACGGCAGGAGGCCCTCTTGCAGGCCGAACCGTACGACGACGACGCGCCGGTGCCCCTGGACCCCGCGCCGCTCGCCGCCCTGTTCGGTGGCAGTGCGGCCGGGGTGGGCTTTCTCGACCCCGGACTGCGCTACCTCTACGTCAATCCGGCACTCGAACGGATCAACGGCATCCCCGCCGCCGCCCATCTCGGCCGGACCCCCGCCGAACTGCTGCCGGAGCTGGGCGTGCACGGGGACCTGATGCACCGTGTGCTCGACGACGGGAGGCCCCGCGAGACCACCCTCAGCGGGCACACCTGGGTGGCCTCGCCACTGGAGCGGCGGTACTGGCACTCGGCGTTCCACCGGCTGGAGAACGGCGGGCGGGTCCAGGGGCTGGTCGCGATCATCCTGGAGATCACCGACTACATGCGGCAGCAGGAGGAGCTGGAACAAGCCCGGCGCAGGCTGGCCCTCCTGGACACCGCCGCCGTCAGCATCGGCACCACGCTGGACATGGACACCACCTGCCGCGAACTCGCCGACTTCGTCGTCCCCGCACTGGCCGACATCGCCGCCGTGGAGGTCTTCCCGCCGGACATCGGGCACGAGGTGCGGCGCGCGGCCCCCGGGGTGTTGCGGCTGCGGCGGGCCGGTCTGGCGGCGGCCGGCGAACTCGCTCACCAGATGGCGCAGTTCGGGCATCTGGGGGAGTACATCGACTACAAGGAGGAGACGGGCGTGGCCCGTTGCCTGGCGACCGGTCAGCCGGTGGCCGAGAACCGCGACGACACCGGCGAGTTCCTCGGCGCGCTGCTGGTGGACGACTTCCGCGCCGCCTACCGTGCGCTCGGCCTGCGCGGGGCGGCCGCCGTGCCGCTCACCGCGCGCGGCCGTGCGCTGGGTGTCCTGAATCTGGTACGGGCCGGGGACTCGCCCGACTTCAGCGACGACGACCTCGTCGTCGCGCGGGAACTCGCGGACCGCGCCGCCGTCGACCTCGACCACGCCCGCCGTTACGCCCATGAGCACAGCGTCGCCCGGGAGCTCCAGCGCTCCCTGCTCTCCGAGCCCCGCGGTCCGCACTCCCATGTCGAGGTCGCCACCCGGTACCGGCCCGCCGAGCGCGGCGTCCTGGTGGGGGGCGACTGGTTCGACGTCGTACCGCTGCGGGACGGGCGCCATCTGAAGGCGATGGGCGATGTCATGGGCCACGGGGTGGAGGCGGCCGTCGCCATGAGCCAGTACCGCTCGCTGCTGCGGCTGCTGGCCGATGACGATCTGCCGCCGCACCTCATTCTGGAGCGGCTCGACGTGATGGTCGAACGGTCCGGCCTCGACCGTGCGGCGACGTGTCTGCTCGCGGTCGTCGACCGGATGGGCGGGAACTGCGAGGTGGCCAGCGCGGGCCATCTGCCGCCGGTGTTCATCGAGCCGGGGGCGGCCGGGGCGCGGGTGGTCCGGGTGCCGGTGGGGCCGCCGCTCGGCACCGGGTTCGGCGGGTACCGGACCGCGTCGGTGCCGTGCGGGCCGGGCACGGTGCTGTTCATGTACACCGACGGCCTGGTGGAGCGCCGGGGCGAGGACATCGATGTGTCCGTGGGACGCCTGGCCGGGCTGACGCTGCCGGTGAGCGGGCGGCTCGAAGACCTGCTGGACGATGTCCTGGACCGCTTCGGGGACGATGCGGAGGACGACATCGCGGTCCTCGCCTCGCGCATCCGGGAGGGAGCGCTGCCGGGCAGGTGAAGGGGCGTTGTCAGTGCCCGGTGCGAGGATGCGGGACATGGAATCCCGCACCGAGGAACGCACCGAAGCCCTCCCCGACGCAAGCACCGAAGTCCTCCCCGAAGCCCAGGCCGGGGCGCGCACCGACTCCCGTACGGAGTCCCGTACGGAGCCCCCGGCGGAGGCCGGTACCGCCCCCCTGCTCCTGACCGACATCGAGGCGGCCATCCGCGCCAGTTGGGACGCCGGCACCACGACGCCGGCGCACCGGGACGCGTGGAGCCCGGAGAATCCGGCCCGCGACCAGTGCGGGGTGACCGCCATGGTGGTCAATGACCTGCTCGGCGGTGAGCTGATCCGCGGCGAGGTGCACGTGGACGGCCGGCAGACGGACTTCCACTGGTGGAACCGGTTCGGGGCGGGTGTCGATATCGACCTCACCCGCGAGCAGTTCGGCCCGCACGAGATCGTCTCGGGCGGCACGGTGATCCCGAGGCCCGCCGAGTTCGTCCGGCTGCGCGAGGAGTACGAACTGCTCGCCCGCCGGGTGCGGGAGCGCCTCGGACTGGGTTAGAGGGCTGTCCCGTCATCCCCGGCGGGCGCGGGCAGCCGGGGTCAGCCCAGTTCCAGGCTGGTGATGCCGTACAACCCCGACCGGTCGATGACCGGCTCCGGTCCGGTGTACATACGGGCGGTGTCGAACGACGGTGTCAGGCCCAGCTGTTCCGCCAGACGCATCGCCACCGGGTTGATGTCGGGGATGTCGATCGCCACGGGGGTGCCCGGCGCGGTGGCCGCGAGCGCGCTCACGAGCGCGGCGGCCACCTCCGGCGACGCGGCGTACAGGGGGCCGATGCGGGAGGCGGCCCGGCAGGGGCGGCGGACGGCGAGGCCCTGGAGTTCCCCGTCGCGGACGGCGGCCAGCGCGGCATGCCCGGCGGTAGCGATCCAGGGCGCCAGGAAGCTGTCCCGGGCGGCGGGGAAGAACCGCCGGTCGTACGCGGCGAGTTGCCCGAACGGCAGGGTGCGGGCATCGGTCAGGGTGACACCCGGCGGCGCGGGGACGTCCGTGGGCGGCACGCCCTCGTACCGCGCGTTGCTCCAGCAGGAACGGAAGCCGGACCTGCGGTAGTTGTCCTGCTGGGCCGGTACGCCGTCCAGCCCGACCGTGCGCCCGGAGAGACGGGCCATCCCGGCCCGCCAGACCTGGATCCCGTAGCCCTGCCCCCGGAGCGGGGGACGGGTCAGATACATGCCCAGAAAGCCGAAGCCGTCGCCGTAGCGCACGACCGAGACGGAGGAGACGGGTGCGCCGTCGAGGCGTCCGGTCAGGAAGCCGCACGGGTCCGCGGCGAAGAAGGTCCCGCTGTCGGTGAGTCCCGGGTTCCAGCCCTCGTCATGGGCCCACGCGGCCAGGGTCGTCATGTCGTCGGCGCTCGCGGTGGTGATCTCGAAAGTCGGCACGGACCAGACGTACCCCGTCCGGGAGCCGTTCAGCACGCGTGCCGACGGCCTGTTCGGAGGACGTACGGGCAAGGGGGCCCGGTCAGCCGAAGGCGTAGGCCACGGCGGTGGCCGCGCCCAGTGCCGCGCCGGCCACGACCTGGGCGACCGAGTGGTAGCGCAGGGCCACCCGGGACCAGCACACGGCCGCGGTCAGCGTGCCGGCCGCCAGCCACCACGGGGAGTGCACCGCGGAGAGCAGGGCGACCACCGCCGAGGCGACCGCGGCGTCCACCGAGATCTTCCAGACGGTGTTGACGGTCAGCAGGACGACCGTCATCGCCCACAGGGCGAGCATCGCGAGGAGGATCCCCGTGGGCGCGTGCCCCAGCACCATGACCAGCGAGCCGGCGCCGATGGAGCCGAGGATGACGAAGAAGATCGGGGCGCGTTTGGTGCGGTCGACGACATGGCGGTCGCCCCAGGTGCCCCGCTTGCGCTCCCATTCGATGTAGCCCGCGGGGACGAGCCCGGCGCAGAGCGCGCCGAGGAAGCCCCAGAGCAGTCCGGTCCAGTCGCCCGCGGCGGCCAGCCCGACGCCGAGCATGCCGGCCAGCAGGGTGTTGCGGGGCTGGAGCGCGTCGGTGACGGTGCGGGCCGCGGAGGCCGTGGCGGTCGCCGGGGGCGACGGGGGGACGGGGGCCGGCGGGGTGCCGGTGGGGTCCGAGGGGACCGTCGCCCGCGTTCCGGCACCGTTCCCGGTGGCACCGTTCCCGGTGGCACTGTCCCCGGCGGTGCTGTCCCCGGTGGTGGTGCTCATGCTGTCCTCGCTTCCTTTCCCTGCTCCTGTGCGCACTCCGCCGTTGCTCCAGCGGACGGCAGGAGCCGGCGGACACGTGCTTCGGTGATCGTCCGGCAGGCGTCGGCGACCCGCACCAGCCGGGCCACCTCGCCGTCCTGGTCGGTGGCCGTCTCCCCGTCCTGCTCGGCGGTGTGCTGGGCCGCCACCGCGGCGGCGGGCCCGGCGGGTGCCCCGGACGCCTTGGCGGCGAGCGCGGCCCTGATCCAGTAGGCGTCGGTCAGCGGGCCCGTCCGGCGCGGGTCCCGGGTGTCCTCGGCGGCCGCCCGCGCGGCGGCCGGGAGCAGACCGTCGGGCACGTAGTGCCGCAACTTCTCGACCGCGTCCGCGATATCGGCGGCCCACCGGTCGATCCGGAGGTCCGCGGGGGTGTCGAACCGGGTCAGCTCGCGGGCCAGCGACCCGGGCGGGTCGAAGGGCTGGTCGGGGAAGGCGGCCATCAACTCGTACCAGAGCGCGTGCAGTTTCACCTGGGCCCGCCACAGCTTCGCCCGGTGCGCGCCCTTGCTGAAGGCCGGGATCGAGGCACCGACCGCGAAGAACGCGAACAGCACCAGCTGCGCCGCCTCGGTGATCTCGTCGAACCGCAGGGCGAAGTCCTCGCTCGGCCGGTCCACCACACTGACCCACAGGAACAGGGTCCGGCTGACGGTGTAGCCGACGCCGATGAACATCGCGAAGGTCATCATCCCCAGGCCCACACGGAGATGGCGCAGCCGCGCGTCGGCGGTGGCCAGGGCCCACTGGTAGGCGCACACGGCGGAGGCGGCGCCCAGGTAGAGGTAGAAGACGCTCATGTAGAGCGTGGCGCCCCACTGTCCCGCGTGGTCGGAGACGAAACGGTCCGAGGGCACGGAGCGGTCGACGACGGTGAAGAAGAGCACGGTCAGCAGGATCAGCGTCGCCACGGACGCCTTGGCCGCGATCTGCTGGACGAGACGGGCGAACCGGACGTGCCGGGGGACGCCGTCCGCGTCGGGGTAGCGGCCGTAGATGGCGACGATGTAGCTGAGGATGGCCAGAATCGCGATGGTCGCCGTGTAGTGCTTGATCAGTACGGCGAGGTCGGTCACGGCGCTGTTGTTGAGGCCGATACGGACGGCCCGGGTCTTGGTCCACAGGGCGACGGCGAATCCGGCGTAGCAGCCCCACAGGGCCCGTCGGCGTTTGTCCTCCTCGTCGCCCCACAGGGCTGCGGGCATGCGCCACAGGGCAACGGCCGTCATCAGGCCGGCTATCAGGTAGCCGGCGAGATCGAGGGGGGTCACGGCGGTCTTCGTTCCTCGGGGTCGGGGGTCGGGGGTCGGTTTCGGAGCGGGGCTCAGGGCACGAGGGCCGGGCACGAGGGCCGGGCGTGGGGGTCTCGCGCGGGATCACGGACGTCGGGCGGCGATGTCACGTGTCACATGAGTCAGGGATGCGGGGTCATGTGCCGTCCGTGCGTCGGAACAGGCCGCGGCGGCGGTGCGCCACGGGGCGGGACAGGGAGTTGGCCAGCCGCCCCACCATGTCATCGGTGGTCATGTCCCTGGCCATCCGGGGGATCAGCGAGGCACCGAATTCGGCCATGCGCTCGTCATGGGTGTCGTACTGGGCGCGGGCCTGGACCGTGCTGCCGTCCGCCCGGAACGCGTCGGCGACCGCGGGCGAGACCATCCGGGCGATCAGCGAGGTGTCGAAGACCGGGAGAAGCGTGCGGAGCTGGTCCGCGGAAAGCGTGGTTCCGTGGTCGAACCACTCATGGCACAGCTCATGCAGGATGACGTGCTGGGTCTGGTACGCGGACGGCCGCCGCCGGTAGAGCACGAAGCTGGTGTCGCCCGCCTTCAGGCGTAGTCCGCAGGCGGCGTTGACGCGCGCCAGACGGTCCGGCATCTCGTGCAGACGGATGGTGCGGCCGCGTGCCGCCTCCATGTTCGCCACCAGCCGCGGCAGGGAGAAAGGGGTCGGGATGGGCAGGTCGGCCAGCCCCGACTCGCACTCCTTGCGCAGTTCGCGCAGAGACATGGCGCTCCCGCCGCCTACGCTGCGGGGCCGGGGCCGGGGCCGGGGCCGGGGCCGGGGCTGCCGGTGCCGTCGCCGGTGTCCCCGTGGCCGGGGGCCCTGTCCCGGCTCCTGGTGGCGTCCTCCAGCAGGGACAGCGCGAACTGCAGCAGCTCCGGGGAGAGTCCGTCGTCGCCGATTCCCCGTCCCGCCAGCCCGCTGATCTCCCCCGTACGCCGCTTGGCGAGGAACTGCAGCCCGGCCACGACGTCGTCGACGACGTCGGACTCCTCCTTGAAGAAGTGCCAGTCCACGCCGAACCCCAGGCCGAGCGCCTTGAGGATCTCCTCGGACGGCTGGGTGACCTTGCCGGCGAGGATGTTGGAGAAGTAGCTGTGCGAGAGCGACCCGCCGCGCTCCCTGACCAGCTCCGCGAAGACCCGGCCCGAGATCTTCTGGCCGGGGAAGGTCTTCTCGACCATGTACTCGACCTTCTGGCGCAATGACTTCAGTTCCGGCGTGCGCTCTTCACTGTTGTCCATTGCCATCCGGGCCCCCACGATCACGTCCGCCGCAGAGCGCTCGGTCGTGCGCCGCGCGGTGTTCGATTCGGTCAACGGGCTCGTACTGTAACCAACCCCGACAGGGATCCCGCAGCGCGGGTGACGAAGCGGACCAATCCACTCCGGAGCCGGAAGTGAGCTTGCGCAAACACTCTACGTCACTGTTAACTCGAAAAAACATGGGCAGGGGACCACGAGGGGAGTCCCTTGCCCATGATTCTTCGGGGTTGTCGGCGCAATGCGCGGCGAGTGCGGCGCGGCGCCCCGGTGACGCGCGGTCCCTGTCCGGTAAGCGCATCGGCGCGGGATATCCGGAGTCTTGAACTCCGTTTGTTCCGGCCGGACATGGGTGTAGCCCTTCACGACGGGGGATGCGTGAAGGGCTACGCGTGCATTATGACCCTTGCTTCACCTGGCGACAACTGACCGGTCGGTCAGCTGTGTTGAACGGCCCTCCGTCCGTCCCGCCCCCGGCGCGGGAAATCTGTTCCGGCCGCGATAGACATGGCGTTCTCGTACGATTAGGGTTTCTTGTACGGTCAAGCTAAAACAGTGGTACGCGGCAGTGGGACACCCTGGAGGCGTACGACGCCGGGCCCCCTGTCATGTGCGGCAGAACATGTGTGACAGAAGAGGTGCAGATGACCCCGGAAACCCCCTCGCACGCCACCGATCGGCTCGATGACGACGACTACCCCGCGTACACCATGGGGCGCGCCGCGGAGATGATCGGTGCGACACCGGGTTTCCTGCGGGCGATCGGCGAGGCCCGCCTGATCACCCCGCTGCGTTCCGAGGGCGGCCACCGCCGCTACTCCCGCTACCAGCTGCGCATCGCCGCCCGCGCCCGTGAGCTGGTCGACGCCGGGACACCGATCGAGGCCGCCTGCCGGATCGTCATCCTGGAGGACCAGCTCGAAGAGGCGCTGCGCCTCAACGAGGAGCTGCGCCGGCCGGCCGGCTCCTGAACATATCTGTATTCGCGAGCACAGGATTTTGCGCAATGCGCGGGGAGGGTTTATGTTCCGCGCGGCGGAGTGATATTACGTACAGCGCTCTTCCCCTCGCATCGTGCTACGGTTGATCTCAGTTGCAGTTGTGGTTCCCAAAAACTTCAAGTGCTCTCGCCGGTTCTGTACCGGTGGGTGCGCTTTTGTATTTCCGGTGCTTTCCGGACGGGGTAATCATCGCGGCGACGTGGGGCTCGCACAGTGTGGGCCCACGGGCACTGCCCCGAAGGAGATATGACATGGCTACTGGCACCGTGAAGTGGTTCAACGCGGAAAAGGGCTTCGGATTCATCGAGCAGGACGGCGGCGGCGCCGACGTCTTCGCCCACTACTCGAACATCGCCGCCCAGGGCTTCCGTGAGCTCCAGGAAGGCCAGAAGGTGAACTTCGACGTCACGCAGGGTCAGAAGGGCCCGCAGGCCGAGAACATCACCCCCGCCTGATCACTCAGGTTGTACTGCGCAGCTGGGGCCCGCACCTTGGGGTGCGGGCCCCAGCTCGTTGTCGTTTCCGGGGTACGCCTGGCGCGTCCCCGTCCGAAGCCATGTCCGGTGCGGTGATTCCCGGCGGCAGGGCTTCGTTTTCTTTTGTCATTTCATCGGCTCGTTCTTGCGATTCTGGGTGCTGTTTTCGGGCTCCCGCACAAAAAGAATCCCTCGATACGTGCCCCACATCGAGGAAAGGTTCTGCATGAACCGCGAACGCGCACCCCGCACGAACGACCGATATTCCCGGACCCGCTCGGGCGGATCCACCGGCAGCCGCACGGGAGGTGCCCCCAGGTACTCCGGCGGCGCGCCCCAGCGTTCCGGCGGCGGACCGAAGCGTTCCGGTGGCTATGGCCGCCGGCCCGCCGCGAAGCAGGGGGAATTCGCCCTGCCGGTCACCATCACTCCGGCGCTGCCCGCAGCGGCCGCCTTCGACGAGCTGGACATGCCGGCCTCGCTCAAGGCGGCTCTCGTCGCCGAGGGCATGACGGTCCCGTTCCCCATCCAGGCGGCCACCCTGCCGAACTCGCTGGCCGGCCGGGACGTCCTGGGCCGCGGCCGGACCGGCTCGGGCAAGACGCTCGCCTTCGGCCTGGCTCTGCTGGCCCGTACGGAGGGTCGGCGCGCCGACGCCCGCCGCCCGCTGGCGCTGGTCCTCGTCCCCACCCGGGAACTGGCCCAGCAGGTCACCGACGCGCTGACCCCGTACGCCCGCTCGCTCAAGCTGCGCCTCGCCACCGTCGTCGGCGGCATGTCGATCGGCCGGCAGGCCAGCGCGCTGCGCGGCGGTGCCGAAGTCGTGGTCGCCACTCCGGGGCGGCTCAAGGACCTCATCGAGCGCGGTGACTGCCGGCTGGACCGGGTCACGATCACCGTTCTCGACGAGGCCGACCAGATGGCCGACATGGGCTTCATGCCCCAGGTCACCGAGCTGCTCGACCAGGTGAATCCGGAGGGGCAGCGGATGCTCTTCTCGGCCACTCTCGACCGCAACGTCGACCTCCTGGTCCGCCGCTACCTGCACGACCCGGTCGTCCACTCCGTGGACCCCGCGGCCGGGGCCGTGACGACGATGGAGCACCACGTGCTCTACGTCCAGGGCTCCGACAAGTACGCCACGACCACGGAGATCGCGGCCCGCGACGGCCGCGTCATCATGTTCCTGGACACCAAGCACGCCGTGGACAAGCTGACCGACCACCTGCTGCACAGCGGTGTCCGGGCGGCCGCGCTGCACGGCGGCAAGTCGCAGCCGCAGCGCACCCGCACCCTGGAGCGGTTCAAGACCGGGCACGTTACGGTCCTGGTCGCCACGAACGTCGCCGCCCGCGGAATCCACGTCGACAACCTCGACCTCGTCGTGAACGTCGACCCGCCCAGCGACCACAAGGACTACCTGCACCGCGGCGGCCGTACCGCCCGCGCCGGGGAGTCGGGCAGCGTCGTCACGCTCGTCCTGCCGAACCAGCGCCGCGACATGACGCGCCTGATGGCGGATGCCGGGATCACCCCGCAGGTGGCCCAGGTCCGTTCCGGTGAGGCCGAGCTGAGCCGGATCACGGGTGCGCAGGCGCCCTCGGGCGTCCCCGTCGTCATCACCGCACCGCCGAAGGAGCGTTCCAGGAGCGGCGGCGGCGCGTTCATGGGCCGTGGCACCAAGCGCGGCGGCGGCGCTCCCTCGCGGGGACGCCGTCCGGGCCAGCCCACCCCGGAGGCGCGGGCGGCCGCCGCGCAGCGCCGGAACAACCGCGCCGCGTAGCGGGCGGGGCCGCGCGGGCGGCCGGGCGACGGCACGGCCGGCACGGGACAGGCCGGCGGGGACGGGCGGGACCGCCGTCCCCGCCGATGGTTTCGTGCCATCGGGTGCGATGGGTTTCGTACCGCCGTCTTCTCCTGGCAGTCTCGTACCGGCGGTCCCGTACCGGCGGTCCCGTACCGGCGGTCCTCCCTTGGCGGTTCCCCGCCGCCGGCAGTTCCCCTGGCAGTTCCCCTGGCAGTTCCCCCTGGCAGTTCCCGTCCGGTTTCTCTCGACCCGACCCTGTTGAGGCACCATGCGCTGTGTCATCGCCCGCTTCCCCTTCGATCTGTTCAAGAACGAAGTGGAGGATTCGATGAAGGGCATCAAGCCCGAACCCGTCACCGGAGACGCCGTCGTCATCAGCCGCCGCGTCTACCCCGTCAAGCAGGTCGGGGAAGTGATCACCCGGCAGGACCGCCGTGACTTCACCGCCGCCGAGGTGACCAGGGCGCTGACCCGCCTCGGTTTCACCTGCCGTACGGCCCAGGCGGCCGTGCCCGCACCCGCGCTCACCCCGCTGGAAGCGGCGTCCGCGATGCTCGGGACGCCGGCGCCCGCACCGGAGCCGCTGCTCCCCCTCCCGGATCCGCAGCCCGCGCCGGGACTCGGCCGGATGTGAGTCAGGCCGGGTCCTCCCGGTCGCTGTACGTACGGGCCCCGCGGGCCGGATCGGCCATCGGGCCACCGGCCGGCGGGGCCCGTACGGCTGTCGGGGCCCGACAGCGGCGGCGACGACAGCGGCGGGGGCTCACACCGGCGGGGACTCACACCGGCGGGGGATGTCGTGTAACAAGCGCACCGCCGAACGGGTGGGATCGCGCGTGTCGCCTCTGTGGACAGGGGGAGGATCGGCGGCATGAAGACCAAGCTCACCGCGCTCGGCGTGACGGTTCTCGCCGTCGTGCTGCCCGCCGCCGGAACCGCGTACGCCGACGAGACCCACACGAACGCGCACAACGGTCCTCAGGTGGCGTTGATCTCCACCGGCCAGATCGACGATCCGCTGGAGGACGTCCTGGAGCACGCGGCGGTGCTCGGCACCACGAGCGTCGTCGACTGAGACCGCAGGACGTACGTCAGCCGGCCGCCCCGACGCGCTTCTGCCGCGCCCAGTTCAGCCGCGGCTCCACCACGGGCCGCAGTACCCGCCGGACGGGCGGTGTGCACAGGAGGGTCACCGCCGCCGCGCCGCCGACGGTCACCGCGACCGTACCCAGGGGGGTCGAGAGGAACGGTTCGTCGTAGAGGCCCCGGTAGAGCGCGGTGCGGATGACGAAGCCGTGCAGCAGATAGCCGTAGAGGGTGCAGGTCCCGAGCGCGCTCATCCAGGACCGGCGGTTCGGCACCCAGGCGAGGAAGCACGCTCCGAGCACCACGGCACAGCCGAACAGGATCAGCGTCGCCAGCGGCCCCGCCCACGCGGGCGATCCGAGCTCCTGCGCGCTGTACTGCCGGTAGAACCAGAGCGTCGACACCCGCGGCACCGCCCAGTACGCCGCGAGCAGGGCGAGTGCGAACACCGGGACGGACAGGACACGCACCCGGGTGCCGCGCACGAGGTCGAAGTGGTGGGGCCGCAGCCGCAGGCCGAGCACGTAGAACGGCAGGAACTGGAGCATGCGCTGCACCTGCATCCCCTGGTCGATGCCCAGGGACATCGAGGCCAGAGCCGCTACCCCCAGGGCCACGGCCACCGGAGCGCGGACGGCCTGCCAGAGCGGTGTGGACAGGCGCCAGAAGAACAGGGCGGGCAGGAACCACAGCAGCCAGTAGGGGGCGAACAGCGACGGGAACACCGAGACGGCGGGGTCGCCCACGGCGCGGTGGAAGTACGCGAAGACGACGTCGAAGACGGCGTACGGGACGAGGATCCCGGTGACCAGCTTCCACACCCGCTCGGGCCGCAGTTCGAAGCCGCGGGAGAAGTAGCCCGCGATCATGATGAACACCGGCATGTGGAAGGTGTAGACGAAGGTGTACGCCGTCTCCACCAGCCGGCCGCTGTCCGGCAGCGGCTCCCAGGCGTGGCCCATCGCCACCAGCACGATGGCCAGGTACTTCGCGTTGTCGAAGAAGTGGTCGCGCCCGGCCGTACGTCCGCCCGCGGCCCCCTTACCGGGAGCTGCGGAGCGCGGCGGCTCGGGGGCCGGTGAGGTCTGCGAGGTCAGGGAGGACACGCCGACACCCTAAGGGCCGGCCCGTGATCCCCGGCGGGCGCGGGAGAGCTTTCAACGGCCGTCCCGCGTCCCTTCGCCTTTCCCTCGCCTTTCCCCCTTCCCTTCCCCTCTCCCCTCTCTCCCCTCCGCTTCCAGGTGCGGCATGATCCGGTCCAGCGGGCGCGGGGTCCACCAGGCGGCCCGGCCCAGCAGGGTCATCACGGCGGGCACCAGCAGCAGCCGGACGACGGTGGCGTCGATCAGCACGCTGGCGGCCAGGCCGAGGCCGAGCATCTTCACCACGATGTTGTCGCTGATGACGAACGCCGCGAAGACGCTGACCATGATGAGCGCCGCGCAGGTGATGACGCGGGCGGTGATCTCCAGCGCGTGCGCCACGCTCGCCCTGGGGTCCCCGGTGCGCAGCCACGCCTCGTGGATGCGGGAGAGCAGGAAGATCTCGTAGTCCATGCTGAGCCCGAAGACGATGGCGAACATCATCATCGGTACGTAGCTCTCGATCGGGACGTCCCCCGAGACCCCCAGCGCCGGGCCGCCCCAGCCCCACTGGAAGACGGCCACCACGACCCCGTACGAGGCCGCGATCGACAGGACGTTCAGTACGGCGGCCTTGACGGCGACGAGCAGCCCGCGGAACACGACGAGGATGACGAGGAAGGCGAGGGCGACGACGACCGCGATGATCAGGGGCAGCCTGCTGGCGACGATGTCCAGGAAGTCGACCTGGGCGGCGGTCGTGCCGGTCACATAGGTGCTCGCCCCGGTGCCGGAGACGGCCTGCGGGAGGACATCGTCGGTCAGCCGGTTCACCAGGCCGGTGGTGCGCGCGTCCTGCGGGGCGGCGACCGAGTACGCGGTGCCGGTCAGCACGTCGCCGTCCGAGGTGGCGGTGAGTGGGGTGATCACGGCGGCGTCCGGCACCCCGGTGAGCGCCTTCTGGGCCTGGTCCGCCAGCGCGGAGCGGTCGGACTGCGGGACCGCGCTCTGGTCGATCACCAGCGTCAGCGGACCGTTCGAACCGGGGCCGAAGGCGGTGGACATCAGGTCGAAGGCGCGCCGGTCGGTGAAGGACTTCGGGTCGGCGCCGTCCCCGATGTGACCGAGCTGGATGAAGAAGACCGGGAAGGCGAGGACGGCCAGGACGACCACACCGCCGCCCAGGAACCACCACGGGCGCCGCTCCACCCGCTGCGCGTACCGGTGCCAGCCGCCGTGCGCCTCCTCGCCGGGTGCCGCGTCGGTCTCCGCGACGGGGGTCCGCACCCGCAGCCGGTCGATGTGCCGCCCGATCAGCCCCAGGATGGCCGGCACCAGGGTGAGCGCCCCGATCACGGCGGTGACCACGGTGACCGCCGCGGCGAGGCCGAGCTTGCCGATGAAGCCGATGCCGGAGACCCACAGCCCGGACAGGGCGATGATCACCGTGCAGCCGGAGAACAGGACGGCCCGGCCACTGGTGGCGGCGGCGTTCCCGGCGGCGGTCAGCGGGTCCTCGCCGTCGATGAGGTTCTGCCGGTGCCGGGTGACGAGGAACAGCGCGTAGTCGATGCCGACGCCGATGCCGATCATCGTGGCGAGCGTCGGTGAGACGGTGGCGAAGGTGGCCGTGGCGGCCAGCAGCCCCAGCAGGGCCAGCCCGCACACGGCGCAGACCAGCGCGGTCACCAGCGGGAGCACGGCGGCGAGCAGACTGCCGAAGCCGATCAGGAGCACCAGGATCGCCACGCCGAAGCCGATGGCCTCGCTGGTGCGGTCGTCGGCCTCGGGCCTGGCCAGTTCGCCGAGCGGCCCGCCGTACTCCACCTCGACGCCCGCGGCCCGCAGCGGCTGGACGGCGTCGTCGACCCCGTCCAGGTACGAGGGGTCGAGGGTGGACGGCTGCACGCTGAACCGGACGGTGATGTACGCGGTTTTTCCGTCGGTGGAGAGCGGCCCGGTGTTCGGTGTGCCGGTGGGCGGCGGGGGCGGCGTCGAGCCGGACGGCGGGAGCGGGTTCTGGACCGAGAGCACGTCGGGGAGCTTCTGGAGGTCGGCGACGGCTGTGGAGACCTGGTCGCCGACCTCGCTGAGCGCCTTGGTCCCGTCGTGCAGCACCACCTGGCTGCTGTAGCCGCCGGCGGTGGGCGCGTGCGCCCTGAGTACGTCGAGGCCGTCCTGCGACTGGGTTCCGGGGAGCGAGAAGTCGTCGGAGTAGTCACCGCCGTACGCGTGCTGGAGGACCTGGAGCCCGGCGAGGGCGGCCAGCCACAGCACGAGGACGATCACGAAGTGCCGGGCGCACCATTGCCCGGTCCGGCACAGTACGCCGGTGCGGCGGTGGGCGGAGGGGCCCGGCGCCCGGGGCCCGGGGGCCTGTGTCGACGGCATGGAGGGGGCTCCCGCTCCCGGAGAGGGGCACCTCGGGCGGGTGCCTCGGACACTCCGTATTCAAGGGCGGTTGCCGGGATGCGGCACCCCGGTGCGGGGGAACGGGTGACGGGCGGCGGGCGTGGCCGCAGGGACGCGCCGCTCCGACGGGTACCGCGACAGGTACCCCGACGGGAACCCTGACGGGTTAGCACCACCCCGGGTGTCGGGCCTGCCGCATGGAAAACGGAAACACCGTCAACAACCCTTGCCACATGACGACTTGTACGCGAAAGGCCCTCCTGCTGGCTCTCTCCGCCACCGCCGTCGCCTCGGCGCTGGCCACCTCCGTCACTCCGGTGGCCCACGCCGGGCCTCGGGCCTCCCCGCCCTCCTCCCCGCCCTCCCTCGTCTGGCACGGGTGCGAGCTGCCCGACGGTACGGCCGGTGCCGAGGGGCAGCAGTGCGCGGAGCTGCCCGTACCGCTGGACTACCGGAACCCGGACGGCCGTACGCTCACCGTCGCCGTGACCCGGCTGCGCAGCGACCGGCCCCAGGCGCGGCGCGGGACGCTGCTCGTGATCGCCGGCGGGCCGGGCGGGTCGGGCGTGGAGCGTCTCGCGCGGAAGGGGGAGGCGTTGCGGGCGGCCACGGAAGGGGCGTACGACCTGGTGAGCCTGGATCCGCGCGGCGTCGGGGGCAGCACCCGGGCCGGCTGCGGAACCGCGGACGCGGACCGCCAGTTGGTGACCCTGCGGGCCTGGCCGGGGGCGGACGGGGACATCACGGCGAACGCCGACCGGTCCCGGCGCGTCGCCGAGGCCTGTGCCCGCAACGGGGGCGAGGTCCTGCGCTCCTTCTCCACGCGGAACGAGGTCCGCGACATCGACCGGTTCCGGCAGGCGCTGGGCGAGGAGAAACTGTCGGCCTGGGGCAGCTCGTACGGGACCTATGTCGGCGCGGTCTACGCCCAGAAGTACCCGCGGCACACGGACCGTTGGGTCCTGGACAGCAACGGCGACCCGGACCCGGCGCGGGTCGCGCACGGCTGGATGCGGAACATGGCCGTGGGCGCCGCCGACCGCTTCCCGGACTTCGCGGCCTGGGCCTCGGACCCGGCCCGCGAGCAGCAGGGCCTGCGGCTGGCCGAACGGGCCGAGGACGTACAGCCGTTGGTCCTCTCCCTGGCCCGGGAGCTGGACCGGGAGCCGAGGGAGTCGGATGTGCCCGGCCTCCCGCTGACCGGCAACCGGCTGCGGCAGGCGGTGCAGAGCGCCCTGTTCGGCGACGGCGCGTTCGCTCCGCTGGCCGGGATGATCCGGGCGGCGCTCGACCCGCAGGGGAGCCCGGTCCTGACGCCGGACCTGGTCCAGGTGGTCCCGGACGAGGACGCGGCGGTGATGGTCGCGGTGATCTGCAACGACGTGCGCTGGCCGGGGTCCGTCGCGGGGTACCGGCGGGAGGTGGCCGCCGACCGGCAGCGCTACCCGCTGACGGCCGGGATGCCCGCGAACATCACGCCGTGCGCGTTCTGGAAGGGCGCTCCGGCCGACCGCCCCACCCGGATCACCGACGAGGGCCCGTCCAACATCCTGATGATCCAGAGCCTGCGCGACCCCGCCACCCCGTACAGCGGCGCCCTGAAGATGCGCGGCGCGCTCGGGGAGCGGGCCAGGATGGTCACGGTCGGCCAGGGCGGGCACGGCATGTACCTGGGCGGCGGGAACGCGTGCGGGGACCGTACGGTCAGCGAATTCCTCGTCACCGGGCGGCGCCCGGCCCAGGACACGCACTGCGCGAACTGAACCGGACGGGATCGGACGGGATCGGACGGGATCGGACGGGGCTGGACGGGATCGGACGGGGCTGGACGGGATCGGGCGGGACACGGCCGGACCGGGGCCGTCCGGACCTGACCGGGCCGGACGGGGCGGGGTGGTAATCGGGTGATTCCGGATACTTTCTTGCTATACACGAGCGATGGAGCACCCCGGGACCCTCATCCTGATCATGGCCATGGCGGTCCTCGCGCCGCTGCTCTCCTATGCGGTCGGGCGCCGGTTCGCCGTCCCCATGGTCATCTTCGAGATCACGCTGGGCATCGTCATCGGACCGGATGTGCTCGGCTGGGCCCATCACGACGCGGTCATCGACGCGCTCTCCGACCTGGGCCTGTCCATGCTGATCTTCCTGGCCGGGTACGAGATCCAGTTCGGCGCCGTCCGCGGTGACACCCTGCGGCGCTCGGGTTGGGCGTGGGTGATCTCGTTCGCGGCCGGACTCGGCGTCGCCCTGGCGCTGTCCGGGGCGGACCTCGCGAAGAGCCTCGTCATCGGCACCGCGCTCACCAGCACCGCGCTCGGCGCCGTCCTGCCGATCCTGCGTGACGCGGGGCGCCTGGAGGGCCGCTTCGGCACGGTGGTGATGGCGTTCGGCGCGGTCGGAGAGTTCGGCCCGATCATCGCGATGGCCCTGCTGTTCAGCGGCCGCAGCCCCGGGGCGGCCGGGGCGGTGCTGGCCGCGTTCGCCGTGGTCACCGCCGGGGCGGTGTTCTGGGCGATGCGGCCCCGGCCGCCGTGGTTCGCCCGGATCATCGCCCACACCCTGCACAGCAGCGGTCAGTTCGCCGTCCGCTTCGTGATGCTGGTGCTCGCCGGGATGCTCGGCCTGTCCCATGTCTTCGGCCTGGACACCCTGCTCGGCGCCTTCGCCGCCGGGATGCTGACCCGGCTGGTGCTCCAGGGGGCGGTGCCCGACAGCAGTACGGAGATCCTCGGCCGGATCGAGGCCATGGGCTTCGGCTTCCTCGTGCCGTTCTTCTACATCGTCACCGGCATCGACTTCGACCTCGCGGCGCTCCTGGACGGCGGCCGTCCGCTGCTGCTCCTGCCGGTCTTCCTGCTGCTCTTCCTGGTGGTCAGGGGCGGTCCGGTGTATCTGCTCGCGCCGCGTGACCTGGCGGGCGGACCCCGTCGGCCGGCTCTGGCGCTGTTCGCGTCGACCTGTCTGCCGCTCGTCGTCGCGATCACCACCATCGGCCTGGACGAGAAGGTGCTCGGAGCGGGCGAGGGCGCCGCGCTGGTCGGTGCCGCCATGGTGTCCGTGCTGACGTTCCCCCTGCTGGCCTTCCGGCTGCTGCGCCGGGGCAGGCCCGGCGAGGGGCCCGGCGCCCCGTCCCCCTCGGCGGAGGCGGCCGACCCCTGGTGAGCGGCTCGGGGGGAGCGGGCAGCGGGGCGGAGGGAGCAGGGCGCGTGGTGGAGGGCGCGTGGCGGGTGGTGGTGCGGGAGCGTGCGGTGCGCGGGTGGTGCGGGGGCGTGCGGTGCGGGGCGCTCTCACCCGGTTGGCACGCCGCTCTGCGAAGCGCGAGGTCGGGGCGCAGGCTGGAAACCATGTGGTCCCGCCGACTCGCCCCGGGCGTCCTGCTCCTGCCGCTGGCCTTCCTGGTGTTCCGGGACGCCCCGGCGGGGCTCGTCCCGCCCGCGCAGAGCGCGATCGGCCCGGTGCCGCCGCGCGGGCTGCCGCAGCCCGCGATCGTGAGCCGGGCGGCCTGGCACGCGGACGAGGCCATGGTCAAGGAGCGGCCACGCTACACGGGGGCGGCGAAGGCGGTGTTCGTCCACCACACCGGGAACTCCAACGGGTACGACTGCGCCGACGCCCCGGACCTGATCCGGGCCGTGCAGGCGGAACACATCCGGGGCGAGGGCTGGGACGACATCGGCTACAACTTCGTCGTCGACCGGTGCGGCACCATCTACGAGGGGCGCGCGGGCGGCGTCGGCCGGTCGGTGCGCGGGGCGCACACCAAGGGGTTCAACGCCGACACCGTGGGCATCGCCGCCCTCGGCAGTTTCGGCTCCGGGACGACCGTGCCGAAGGCGCTCACCGACGGGATCGCCAAGGTCGCCGCCTGGAAGCTGCGGCCCGGCATCGATCCGCGCGGGACGGTGGAACTCGTGTCGACGAACGACGAGAGCCTGTACGACAAGGGCGAGGTGGCCCGGCTGGCGGTCATCTCGGGGCACCGCGACAGCTACGGGACCAGTTGTCCCGGTGAGGTGCTGTACGAACTGCTGCCCGTGCTGCGGGAGAAGGTGGCCGCGCTGCGCGCGAAGACCGGGCGGCAGGCCGCCACGGCCCGGCTGCGGCCCACGCTCTGACGGCCGGGCACATGACGGCCGGGCACGTGACGAGCGGGTGCGTGACGGCCGGGTTCGTGATGACCGGGCACGTGACTACCGGGCCACGAACTGGGTCAGGATCGCCTGCACCTCGTAGATGTCGACCCCCTTGGTGAACGTCTTCTGGATCGGCGCGGCACTCCCCGAGATCCAGATCTTCAGCTCCGCGTCCAGGTCGAACGTCCCGGCCGTCTCCACCGCGAAGTGCGTGATGCTGCGGTACGGGACGGAGTGGTACTCCACCTTCTTGCCGGTGATCCCCTGCTTGTCGACGAGAAGGAGCCGCCGGTCGGTGAACAGGATGGTGTCGCGTATCAGCTGATACGCGGCGTGCACCTGCTCGCCCTGGCCCAGGAGCCGTGCGTAATCCTGCTGCGCCTTGCCCTGGTTGACCGTGTGCGCGTTGCCGAACAGTGCCATGGAGGCCCCCGTCTTCCTATGTCTCAGGTGTCCGAGTCGGACGATCTTCCTACGTTATTACGCACTTGTCGGGGGTCCTGGTTCCCTTCCGGCACGAGCACCCGTTGCCGTACCCGTACCCGTACCCGTTGCCGTACCGGCGCCGTCACAGCGTCACGATCGTCACCTCGGTCGCCTTGACGCTCGTCCAGACCTCCGTGCCGTCGGCGATCCCGAGTTCGGCGGCGGCCTGCGGGGTGATCTCCGCGACCAGGTCCGGTGCTTCGGGCGAGGTGATCAGCAGGCGCAGCCGGCTGCCGCTGCCGGTGATCTCACGGACGGTGCCGGGCCAGACGTTGCGGGGGCTGCCGCTGGGCCGGTCCCGGTGTACGGAGACGGCTTCCGGCGCGATGATCGCGAGCGCCTCGGTGCCCGCGGGGAGCGGGTCGGCGACGACGAGGAGCCCGCCGCCGGGCAGGGCGAGGCCGTCGGCGGCGGCGGTACCGGGCCAGGCATTGCGGCCGAGCATGCGCGCGACCCACGGGGAACGGGGGTTCCGGGCCACCTCACCGGGCGGCTCGTCCTGGAGCGCACGGCCCTCTTCGAGGACGAGGACGCGGTCGGCCAGCGAGACCGCCTCGACCGGGTCGTGGGTGACGATCAGGCAGACCCCGCCGAAGTCCGCCAGGTGGCCGCGCAGGGTGTGGCGTACCTGGGCGCGGGTGGTCTGGTCGAGGGCGGCGAGCGGTTCGTCCAGCAGCAGCAGCCGGGGGCGCGCCGCCAACGCCCTTGCCAGGGCGACGCGTTGGGCCTGGCCGCCGGAGAGCTGGGCGGGCTTTCGGTGGGCGAGGTGGCCGACGCCGAGCCGGTCGAGCCAGGCCTGTGCCTCGCGCCGGGCCTCGCTCCGGGCGACCCCGTGGGCGCGGAGCCCGTACGCCGTGTTCGTCAGGGCGCTCAGGTGCGGGAAGAGGGCCCCGTCCTGGGGTACCCAGGCGACGCCCCGGCGGTGCGGGGGCAGGGCCGTGACATCGGTGTCCCCCAGGCGCAGTTCGGCGTGGGCGCGGGGGGTGAGCCCGAGAAGGGCCCGCAGCAGCGTGGTCTTGCCCGCGCCGTTGGGGCCGACGACCGCGATGGTGGTACCCGGGCCGGCGTCCAGGGCCAGGGTGGTGAAACCGGTGACCTCGGCCCGGAGCGGCCAGCGCTCCCGCGGCCCGGGGGGCGGCGCGGGGACCGGCGCGGGGAGCCGGCCGGGCACGGGACCGGGGAGCGCGCCGGGCGGCGGACCGGCGGGATCGCGCGTGTCGGGTACGGCCTTCGGCGGACGCGGGCGGTCGCCGCCGCCCGGCGTACCGGTCCAGCGGCCGCGCAGCGCGACGAGGACGGCCATGGCGATGGCGAGCAGCAGCAGGGAGACGGAGGTGGCGGCCTCGGGGGAGTCCTGGAGCAGCAGATACACCTGGAGGGGCAGCGTCTGTGTGGTGCCGGGGAGATTCCCGGCGAACGTGATGGTGGCGCCGAACTCGCCGAGCGCCCGCGCCCAGGTCAGCGCGGCCCCGGCGATCAGTCCGGGGGCGACCATGGGCAGCGTGACGGTGAGGAACACCCGTAGCGGCGAGGCGCCGAGGGACGCCGCGGTCTCCTCGTAGCGGGGGCGCAGACCGCCCAGCGCGCCTTCGAGGCTGATGACGAGGAACGGCATTGCGACGAACGTGGCGGCGAGCACCGCCCCCGAGGTGTGGAAGGGCAGTGTGATGCCGAAGGTGTCCTCCAGCCAGGGGCCGAGCAGCCCGCGCCGGCCGAAGGCCAGGAGCAGCGCCACCCCGCCGACCGTGGGAGGCAGGACCATCGGCAGCAGGACCAGCGAGCGGACGAACGCCTTGCCGGGGAAGGGCACCCGGGCCAGCAGCCACGCCAGCGGCACCCCGAGCACGAGCGACAGCCCGAGCGCCCACAGCGACACGAGGAGCGACAGCCTGAGTGCCTGGGTGGTCCCCTCGGAGGTCAGGTGCGCGCCGAGGTCGCCCCAGGACGTGCGGGCCAGGATGCCGATCAGCGGCATCATCAGGAACGCCACGGCAAGCAGCGCGGGCACGGCCAGGACGAGCGGGGCGCGGGAGCCCGGCGCGTGGCCGCGGAGACGTTTCATGACTGGCTGACCCCTGGTCCCGTCCTCGAAGTGCGTTGTGCGGGCTGCCCGTTGCTGAAGACTGTCCCTCATCCCTGGCGGGACAGCCTCATGGTGGCCGGGCAGCCCGCGACGGCGGTTACGGCTGCTGGAAGCCCGCGCCCTGGAGGATCTTCCGGGCCTCCGGCGTGGACAGCCAGGCGACGAACGCCGCTGCCGCCTCCGTGTGCTCGGAGGCCTTCAGGGTGGCGGCCGGGTAGGAGGCGACGGCGTTCTGCTCGTCGGGGATCTCGATCGCGTCGACCTTGCCGGTGGCCGTGGCGGCGTCCGTCCTGTAGACGAGCCCCGCGTCGGCCTCGCCCAGCTCGACCTTGCTGAGGACGGCGCGGACGTTGGGCTCCTGGGAGACCGGCTTCACGTCGATCTTCTGCGCGTCCAGGATCTGCTTGCCGTACCGGCCGACGGGCACCTCGGGGGCGGCGAGGACGACCTTCAGATCGGTGTCGGCGAGGTCCTTGAGGTTCTCGATCTTCTCCGGGTTGCCCTCGGCGGTGGCGATGACCAGGCGGTTCCTGGCGATCACGGTCGGGGTACCGGTGTCGGAGGCCAGCGTGTCCATCGTCCTGGTGTCGGCGGTGACCAGCACGTCGGCGGGGGCACCCTGCTTGACCTGGGCGGCCAGCTCCTGGGAACCGGCGAAGGAGAACGTGACCTTCGTGCCCGGGTGGGACTTCTCGTACGCGGCGCCCGCCGTCGTGAAGACATCGGTCAGCGAGGACGCGGCCAGCACCGTCAGATCGGCCTTCGGGGCGCCCGAGGCGGAACCGGTGGCCTTGGCGCTGTCGTCCGCGGCCCTGTCGTCACTGCCGCAGGCCGTCAGCGGCAGCAGCAGGGCGGCCGTCGCGGCGGCGGCGACGGTGGCGCGGCGTCCGGTGAACAGGGGAGACATGAGGTCGGGCTCCTTGGGTGCGTACGGAGGTGCCGTACGCGGTCGGCGGATGGTGGACGCCTTCCGGACGGGGACGGCGCGGCGGGTGCGGGACGGCGAGCGGGTGCGGGTGGTGCGTGCGTGCGCGTGGTGCGTGCGTGCGAGAGGTGCGTGCGTGCGAGAGGTGCGTTCCGGGCGGTACGGGGCGTGCGCGTGGTGCGCGGGGTGCGTGCGCGCGGGCGCCGATGGCCGGTGCGTACCTGTGTCAGGTCCGGTCGATGTGCACGCTGGTCGACTTCACGCGGGCGGTGGCCCGCATACCGACTTCGAGGCCCAGTTCCTCGACGGCTTCCCGGGTGAGCAGCGAGACGAGCCGGTGCGGTCCGGCCTGGATCTCGACCTGGGCCGCCACATCGCCGAGCTTGACGGCGGTGACGATGCCGGGGAAGGCGTTGCGGGCCGAGGTGTACGGGGCCTCCTCCTCGCCGTTGCCGCTCTGGCCGACCTCGATCGAGAAGGCGGCCAGATCCCGGCCGTCGATCAGCCGCCGGCCCGCTTCGTCGCGATGGGTCGCGACCCGTCCGGCGTCCGCCCAGCGTCGGGCGGTGTCGGGGCTGACGCCGAGCAGACGTGCCGCCTGGCCGATTGTGTAGGACTGCATGTGCGACACGCTAGGGCGATCTGGCTCGCATACGCAATTGTCTGGACGATTGTCCATGGCAGATGCGGTTCGGTCGGTGGAACGGACGAAGTCCGCGGCGCGCCGGGTCCCCGGGCGCGCGCCGGAGCCGACGGCCTCGCCGTACGTCACCCCACCCGGCCGGTGTGCCCGGGTGTTCCGGACGCCCCGGAGACCGCCGGAACACCCGGATCAGACACTCGGAGACTGTGCCGGAACACCCGGAACAGCGCCCGGAGACCGCCGGAACACCCGGAACGGCGCCCGGAACACGCGGAACGGCGCCCGGCCCCCCCCGGAACCGGTGCGCCGTCCTCCCGTACGTCCGTCAGGTCACGGGCGTGAGCTCGGGCATCTCGCCCTTGACCGTCACGACGTCGATCACGGCGAAGGTCGCGCCCTGCGGGTCGCTGAGCGCGGCGAACCGGCCGAAGGGGCTGTCCATCGGCCCGAACCGCAGCACTCCGCCGCGCTCGGTCGCCTTCGCCACCGCCGCGTCGCAGTTCTCGACGGTGAAGTACACGCTGACGTACGGCGGAGCCTCGGGCGGGAACTCGTCGCCCATCTTCATCCGCCCCAGGACCGGTTCGTCACCGAGGTCGAACACCCGGTAGTCGATCGCGGCGTCCTTCATCTGCTGCATCCGGTAGGGGAAGACGCCGGCGAGGAAGGCGTCCGACTTCTCGGGCTCCCGGGTGAAGACCTCGGCCCAGCAGTAGGCGCCGGGTACGGCGGTCGCCTCGAACCCCTCGTGGGTGCCGGCCTGCCACACGCCGAAGACGACCCCGCTCGGGTCGCGGGCCAGCACCATCGTGCCGAAGTCGCCGACCGTCATCGGCTCCATCAGCACCTCGCCCCCCTGGGCGCGGATCTTTCCGGCGGTCGCCGCCGCGTCCGGCGACGCGAGGTACAGACACCAGGCGGAGTGGCCTTCCGCGCCGGGCATCGGAGGGACGACGGCGGCCACCGCCTTGCCGTCGGCGTACGCCTGCGTGTAGTTGCCGTACTCCGAAGCGGACTCGCCGAACGTCCAGCCCAGCACGTCTCCGTAGAAGCTCTTCGCGCCTTCGATATCGGCGAACATCGCATCCGCCCAGCACGGTGTTCCCTCAGGTTGTACAGCCATGGTTCTGACTCTTTTCCGTCGGTCGGGTGGTCCCGCCCCGCACTGCCACGCTAGCCAGCCCCCCGTCCCTCCGCGCGCCGAGCGGCCTCCCTGGCACTATTGCTCTAGTGCATAAAATGATGACGCTAGTTCAAAGTGGTCTACACTCTCGCCATGCCTGCGACCACTCCTCGGCCCGTGACCCTGACCGGGCGCCATGTCGGCCTCGTGCCGTTGACGATGGACCACCTCGACGACCTCTTCGCGGCCGGTGGCCGGGACGAGGAGGTGTGGCGCTGGCAGGGCGGCCCGGCGCCGCTGACGCCGGGCGAGCTCGGAGCCAGACTCGCGGACCTGCTCGAAGCCGCGGACCGGGGTACGTATGTCCCGTTCGCCGTCATCCACCGCGAGAGCGGCCGGGCGGTCGGCTGGACGACGTACATGGATGTCGAGGAGCAGCACGAGCGTCTGGAGATCGGCTGGACCTGGTACGGGCGCGCGTACTGGCGGTCGCCGGTCAACACCGAGGCGAAGCTGCTCCTGTTGACCCATGCCTTCGAGGAACTGGGCATGGGGCGCGTGCAGTTGAAGACCGACCACCTCAACGAGCGCTCGCAGGCCGCGATCGCCCGCCTCGGTGCCCGCCGGGAGGGGGTCCTGCGCCGCCACCGGCTCCGCCACGACGGGACCTGGCGGGACACCGTCTACTTCTCGCTGCTCGCCGAGGAGTGGCCCGCGGCCAAGGCCCGCCTCGCCGCGCGTCTCTACGGAGCCGGGTCCCCGGAGAGCGGCGGCACGATCGCCCCGAAGCGCACGAGCGTCTGACGCAGCCCGGACATCGGTACGGAGACGATGTCGCCGCCCCGGTCCGCGGACAGGGCCGCGAGCGCGCCGGCCGCCTGCCCGGTCGCCATGGCCGTGGCCTGGACGCGGAGCGCGGAGTTCGCCGCCTGGTCGGACCCGACGCAGCGCCCCGCGACCACGGCGTACGGGTTGGCGGCCGGGACCATCGCGTCGCGCGGCACGGTCGGGACCACGCCGTGGCGGAGATGGGTCTTGGCGACCCCGTCGCCGTCCGGCCGGTGGATGTCGATCGGGTAGAAGCTGTGGCACACCGCGTCGGGCCGGTTGCGGCCGGTGAGATAGTCCTCGCCGGTCACCTCGGTCCGGGCGTCGATCGTGAGGCTCTCGCGGACACCGACCTCCGCCGCGCGGAAGTCGAGCCGGACGGCTTCGAGGCCCGGCAGGGTGCGCAGGAACCGGTAGATCCGCAGGATCGCGGCCCCGCCCGCGAGCTCCGCGGCCGTACGGCCCTCGCTGGTCGCGCCGTCGATCCCGACGAGATGGATCGCGTTCTCGCCCCGCTTGTCCAGGAACGGCAGCAGGGGCCGCCCCCGGGAGCCCAGGTCCGCCGGGTGCAGCGCCCCCGACCCGATCGCCTCCGCGCAGCGGCGGTCGAGCTCGTCCCGGTCCAGGGAGGCGACGTCGTAGCCGGACAGCCGGATGTCGATGGTGCCGGGCTGGCGCTCCGGATTGCGCCTGCGCGGCAGTCCGGCGAGGCCGATCGCGTCCGCGTCGCCGGAGCAGTCGACCAGCCGCCGGGCCGTGACCGGTTCGAGCCCGTCCTTGCCGCACAGCTGGATCTCCCACAGCTCACCGGTCCACCGCACCGAGGCGGGCATCGTGTGCAGGCGCAGGTCGATCCCGCGGTGCTGGACCTCCTCCATGAGGAGCGCGCCGTACAGCGGTGCGTTCAGCCGCACCTGACGCCGCCAGTGGGGGCGGTCGTCGTCGGAGAAGTCCGGCAGCTCCTCGCCGCTCAGCTCGACGGCCCTGCACACCAGGTCCCAGCCGATACCGGCGATCACCTGCTCTCCCCATGCGTGGAAGAGCCCGGGGAACGCGATGTTCGCGTAGGTGGTGGTGCCGCCGAGTCCGGCGTTCTTCTCGACCAGCAGCGTGCGGGCGCCGAGGCGGGCGGCCTGGACGGCGGCCGGGACCCCCGAGGGGCCACCGCCTATGACAACGATGTCGTACCTGCGCATGGATCTCTCGCACCTCTGTCGGGGGGATTGATTCGTTTCAATCCTAGCGACGAAGGCGCGCCGGGACGAGGGGCGTGCGGGCCGCCGGGCGGATGATCCGTCCCGGCCGGCCTCTCATCGGTGGGCCCGGTGCTCGGTCCGTGCGTCGTCCACGAGGTGGTCGGCGCAGTCCGGGTTCCGGCAGGGACCGGGACCCCAGACGGGGACGAAGATCCCGAGGGTCTTGTGCCGTTTCAGTTCGGTCGCGACGGGCTGCTTGCAGGTCGGACACATGAAGGCGGCCTGCCGCTGCATCTCACGCTCATTGCTGGCCATAACCTCACCATAAGCCTGGCTGGATTGTTTGAAAAGTTTTTTCCTCGCCTTTGCCGGCACGGGGTTTCGTCCGCCGGGTGGGCGCCCCTCAGGGTTCTGGATCCGCACGGGAGTTCCCCTTGGAGTTCCCTTCGGGCGGGCGGCGCAGGCTCAGCACCACCGACACCGTCAGGACCACGACGATGACCGCCAGGCTCAGCGGCGAGGGAATCTCCGGGACGTCCTCGCTGATCATCTTGTGGGACGCCTGGAGGATCAGTTTGACGCCGATGAAGGAGAGGATGATCCCGAGCCCGTGGCTCAGGTAGTGGAACCTGTCCAGGAGGCCCGCGAGCATGAAGTACAGGGCCCGCAGTCCCAGAATGGCGAAGGCGTTGCTGGTGTAGACGATGAACATCTCGTCGCTGACCGCGAGCACCGCCGGCACGCTGTCGACGGCGAAGACCAGGTCGGCGGCCTCGATCGCGGCGACGACGGCGAGCAGGGGGGTGCCGACCCGCCGGCCCGCCTCCTTGACGGTGAATTTCGCACCGGCGTATTCGTCCCGGACCGGAATCACTTTGCGCAGCAGGCGTACGGCGAGGCTCTTGCCCGGGTCGAAGGTTTCTTCTTCTCCCCTGAGGATTTTATAGGTGCTGTAGAAAAGGATGGCCGCGAAGACAAAGAGCACGGCGGTGAAACGTCCGACCACCGCGACGCCGAGGGAGAGGAATATCCCGCGAAATACGAGCGCACCGAAGACGCCGAAGAAAAGGACGCGGTGCTGATAGGCACGGGGCACCCGGAAATACGCGAAGATCAGGGCGAAGACGAACAGGTTGTCGACCGACAGGCTCTTCTCCAGCAGCCACGCGGTGGTGTATTCGGTTCCGGCGGTCGGCCCGAGGACCAGGAACACCACCCCGCCGAACACCAGCGCGAGGCTCACCCACAGCCCGCTCCAGAGGGCAGCTTCCCTGAAGCCGATGACATGGGTGTCGCGGTGCGCCAGGAGGTCGATCACCAGCGCCACGACCACGGTCGTGGCGAACGCCCCCCACAGCCACAGCGGTACGTCGAGCATGTGGGCGACCCCGGATCGGTCGCGAGAGGTGGATGGGGTCCTGTCCTACGAGTGTGCGCCGGGGGCCCGCGTCCCGCGCGTCGGCGGACCGCGCGGGCACGCGGGACGCGGGGGCTCAGCCGCGTCCCCCGGCGGCCGGGAGAAGGTGCCCGGTGAACCAGTCCCGGGCCAGGTCCGCGACCCGGTCCAGCGCGCCCGGCTCCTCGAAGAGATGGCTCGCCCCCGGGACGATCTCCAGTCGGTTCTCGCAGGTCAGCCGCTCGCCGGCCTGCTGGTTGAGCGCGAGCACCGTTGTGTCGAGGCCGCCCACGACAAGGAGTGTCGGAGCGCGTACGTCACCGAGCCGGCTCCCGGCGAGGTCGGGCCGGCCGCCCCGCGAGACCACCGCGCCGATGTCCGCGCCCGCCTCCGAGGCGGCCCGCAGCGCCGCCGCCGCTCCGGTGCTCGCCCCGAAGTAGCCGATCGGCAGCGCCACCCGGGCGCGCAGCAGGCGGGTGGCCTCCGACAGGCGCCCGGCCAGGGTCCCGATGTCGAAGACATGCCCGTGGTCGGCCGCCTCCACGGGGGTGAGCAGATCGAACAGGAGCGTGCCCAGGCCCGCTTCGTTGAGGGACGCCGCGACCGATCTGTTGCGCGGGCTGTGGCGGCTGCTGCCCGAGCCGTGGGCGAACATCACGACCGCGCCGGCGCCGTCCGGCAGGACGAGATCCCCGGTCAGCTCGATGCCGCCCGTCCCGGCCGGCCCGCCCGAGCTGGGCGCGCCGCCCACGGCCAGCCGCACCTCTTCCGTACGCACGGCCGGCGGGCGCGTGGACCGGGGGCGCAGGGGCCGGTCCGCCGCCGCCCGTGCCAGCAGGGCGACGACCTCGTCGTCGGAGGTCTGGGAGAAGTCGCGGTACCACTCGCCGACGGACGAGAACGGCTGCGGCGCGGCCAGGCACACCACCTCGTCCACCCCTTCGCGCAGCCGCGCGACGGCGTCCGGCGGGGCCACCGGAACGGCCAGGACGACGCGTGCCGCGCCCTGTGCCCGTACGACCGCGCAGGCGGCCCGAGCGGTGGAGCCGGTCGCGATCCCGTCGTCGACCACGATCACCGTCCGGCCCTCCAGCGCCCGGCGCGGACGGCCGTCACGGAACCGGTGCGCCCGCCGTGCGAGCTCCGCCGACTCGGTGCGCTCGACCGCGGCGAGATCCTCCTCCGTCACGCCCGCGCGGCGGACGATGTCCTCGTTGAGGACCCGTACCCCGTCCTCGCCGATGGCGCCGAATCCCAGCTCCCGGTGGTACGGGACGCCGAGCTTGCGGACGACGATCACATCGAGCGGTGCGCCCAGCTCCCTGGCCACCTCGTACGCCACCGGGACTCCGCCGCGGGGCAGGCCCAGGACGACGGGACGTTCTTCCTTCCACCGCCGGAGGGCATGGGCGAGCCGCAGTCCGGCGTCCGTGCGATCGGTGAACAGCACGATGGGTCACCCCCAGCGAGGGCGGACGGAGGCCACGTACGTACACACCACGCAGTACGTGCCTACCTCGACGCAACCCCGTTCGCGGCCGTTCCGCAACTCCGGACCGGGCCGGTGTCCGGCCCGCCGGAAGCCCTCAGCGCATCGGTACGACCCCGGCCCCGGTCCCGCCGGTGTCACGGGGGCGCCGGGTCGCGGCGGCGACGGAGGCCATGAGTTCGGCGTCCAGGAAGGACGGATCGGCCAGCCGGGTCGCGGAGGCGTAGGAGCTGAGCAGGGCCTTGGTGACGCGCAGGGCGGCCTCGGGGCGGCGGACGACGGGCTTGGCCCAGGCGCTGACGGCCTCGTCGAGGGCGTCCTCGGGCACGACGCGCTGGAGGATCGACAGGCTGTACGCCTCGGTGGCGTCGAAGGCCCGTCCGGTGAGGATCAGCTCGCGGGCGCGGGCGGCGCCGACCTCGTGGATCAGCCGGGGCAGCACGCCGCCCCACGCGGTGGGCAGGCCGAGGGCCAGCTCCGGCAGCCGGAATCCGGCGGTGTCGGCGCCGACCCGCAGGTCGCAGGCGAGGGCCAGGGCCAGCCCGGCGCCGATGGCCTTGCCCTGGACCCGGGCGATGGTGACGGCCCGGCTCCCGGAGAGCGCCTCGCAGACGCGGCGGGCCTTGTCCCCGGCGAGCCGGATGCCGCGCCCGGTCGGGTCCTCCTCCAGCCAGTCGGCGAACTCGGTCCGGTCCCCGCCCAGACAGAAGTCGTCCCCGGCACCGCTGAGCACCAGCACCCGTACGTCGGGGTCCGGTGCGGCCAGGACCTCCAGGAGGTCGTCCAGCATCGCCTCGGTGACCGCGTTGCCGGTGGCGGGGCTGTTCAGCTCCACGCGCAGGACGGGGCCCTCGCGCACGGTGCGTACGGTGCCCGGCCGGCCGTAGGGGGTCAGGAAGTCGGGGAGGGAGAGCCTCATGCCGTCACGCTCATCGAGGTCACCCGCCGGAAGACCATGCGGGAGGCGTAGTCGGGTGGTGCGGCGGCGCGCAGGGCCGGGAAGCGGTCCAGCAGCGCGGTGAGCAGCGTACGGGCCTCCAGGCGGGCGAGCGCCGCGCCCAGGCAGTAGTGCACACCGCCGCCGAAGGTGAGGTGGCCGCCGCCGCGCAGGATGTCGAAGGTGTCGGGGTCCTCGTTGCGCCGGGGGTCGTGGTTGGCGGCCCCGTACAGGACGTGGACCATGCTGTCCTTCGCGATCGGGACTCCGGCCAGGACGGTGTCCTCGGCGGCGATCCGGCTGTTGATGTGTATGGGCGGGTCGTACCGCAGGACCTCGTCGATCGCCGCGTCGATGTGCTCGGGGTGCTCCCGCAGCCAGGCCCACCGGCCGGGCTCCTCCAGCAGCAGCGCCACCATGGACGACAGCAGGGTCGCGGTGGTCTCCAGCGAGGCGATGGTGACGAACATGGTGAGGCGGTAGAGGACCTCGTCCGCCGTCTCACGGTCGGGTTCGAGCCCGTCCCAGGTGTGGATCCAGCCGGTCAGGACGTCATCGCCGGGAGCGGCACGGCGCCGCGCGACCAGGTCGGTGAAGTACGCGCGCAGTTGCGCCGTCGCCTCGGCGGACACGGCGAGCTGGCTCCTGGTGGGCAGCAGCTCCTGGGCGTGCACCTGGTTGTGGGTGATCTCCAGGATGTGCGGATGGTCCTCGGGCGGGATGCCCAGCCAGGAGCCGATGGTGCTGATCGGGAGCTGTTCGCTGACGGTGCTGACGAGGTCGGCCTCGCCCCACCGGAGCTTGTCGGCCAGCTCGTCGAGGAGGCGGGTGACATGCCCCTCGACCTGCGGGGCCAGCCGCTCGATGGTCGAGCGGTCGAAGAGGTTGCCGAGGCTGCGGCGCTGGCAGGTGTGCGCGGGGGCGTTGAGGCGGGAGAGGGTCTTGGTCATCTCCTGGGTGGCGACCGCGTCCCAGCGCCCGGTGTCGTCCTGGCGTTCCTGCCAGGCGAAGTCGGGCGCCAGCCAGTGGCGGCCGCGCAGCACCTGGCTGCACGCGTCGAAACCGGTGACGAAATAGCCGTTCCACGGAGCGCGGACGACGTCCCCCATGGCGCGCAGTTCACCCAGGAGCGGGTACGGGTCGGCCTGGCCCTGGGGGGAGTGCAGGCGTCGCAGGAGCGAGATGAGAGCACGGCGGTCGGCGGGGGGCGTCCCTATGCCACTGATAGCGCTCACGCAGAGTTCCTTGACCTAGGCTCCGGGTTACCGCCTGAACCTACCCCTCCGCATATCTCCGCCAAGCGTCGATCTTTGTTGCCCCCGTCACATGCAAAAGTCGTGAATGCCCTTTGTCATATGCGAATAGCGATATGGGCACTCACTCATCGATGGCGTACGCACTCATCCGCGTACGCCCTTACTCAAACGCGCACTCATATGTGCGCTCAATTGCGCGTCGGCCGCCCGCTCACACCCGGAAGACGTCGAGGAACGAGCTCCACCAGCCCTTGGGCTTCTTGTGCGACTCCGCAGCGTGATGATGCGGGACCGCGGAGTTGGGGGCCGGCTGCGCGGCAGGCTGTGCGGCCGGTCGTGCGCCGGGGGCGGTGCCGCGTGCGGCGGTCGGGCTGAAGCGCACCGGCAGGGAGACCAGGGCCCGGTGGAACGGGCCCGGCCGCCACTCGACGCCCGAGGCCTGCACGGCCAGGGTGAGGTCCGGCACCGTGTTGAGGATCTTCTCGATCGCGGTGAGGGCGATGAGCTGCGCGGGCGACTTGGCCGGGCAGACATGGGGGCCCGCACCCCAGGCCAGATGGGCGCCCTTGCTCAGGGTCTGGCGGGCGCCGGTGAGCGCGGGGTCGCTGTTCGCGGCGGCGAAACTGATCAGGACCGGGGTGCCGGCCCGCAGGGTCACCCCGTCCAGGTCGATGTCCTGGATCGGGTAGTGCGTCGCGTAGTTGGCGATGGGCGGGTTGTTCCACAGCACGTCGTCGAGCGCGTCCTCGACGAGCATCCCGGTACCGCGCCGCTCCGGCCCCGGGCCGGAGGCGTCCCCGGCCAGCAGGAGCAGCAGCGCGTTGGCGATGAGATTGCGCTCCGGCTCCACGCCCGCGCCCATCAGCATGACGAGCTGGTCCTTGAGTTCCTCGTCGCGCAGGCCCGCCGGGTGCTGGATGAGCCAGGAGGTGATGTCCTCGCCCGGCTGGCGGCGCTTCAGCGCGACCAGCTCCATCAGGCATTCCGTCAGTTCCGCGTTGGCCCGCAGGACGTCCTCGCCGTCGAAGATGGCGGACATGCCGCGGGTCAGCCGGTCACCGATGTCACCGGGGCAGCCGAACAGCTGGTTGAACAGCAGCAGCGGCAGGAGCTTGGCGTACTCGCCCAGCAGGTCGGCGCTGCCGCGCTCGATGAACTGGTCGATGAGGTAGTCACCGATGCGCTCGACGTCCCGGCTGAGGCGGCTGGAGCTCAGGCGCCCGAGGCTCTCGGTCACCGCCTTGCGCAGCCGCAGGTGCTCGGCGCCGTCCGTGAACAGGCAGTTGGGCCGGTACGCCATCATCGGCAGCACCGGGCTGTCGAGCGGCACCCGGCCCTCGCGCAGCGCGGCCCACCGGCGCGAGTCGCGGGGGAAGAGCGCCGGGTTCTGCAGAACCCGGAGCGCGGCCTCGTGCTGCACGACGAGCGTGGCCTCCACCCCGGGGGCCAGCTCGATCGGCGAGGCGGGCCCGTTCGCGCGGAACGCGTCGTACACCCGGTGCGGGTCGGACGCGAACTCCGGCCCGTAGAGCGAGCTCTGCCCCTCCTGGTGCATGGGGCACCCAGCGGGGGCGCTGTACGGGGTGGCTCCCGGCTGAGAGTCCATGTGTGATTCCTCGGTGTGATCGCGGGGCTCCGCGGAGCCCCGGGCGGAAGGGAGGTCAGGCCGCGTGCGCGAGAAGGTGCCGGACCAGGGTGATCAGTGCCTGTGCTGACGAGTTCCGGTCCCGGGCGTCGCAGTACACGACCGGGGTGTCGGGCAGCAGGTCGAGCGCCTCGCGCAGCTCGGCCTCGGCGTGCTGGGACTGCTGGTCGAAGCTGTTGACCGCGACCGCGTACTCCAGGCCGTACGTCTCGACCAGGTCGATGACCGGGAAGGTGTCCGCCAGACGGGCCGGGTCGACCAGGAGCAGGGCGCCGAGCGAGCCCCGCGCCATGTCCTCCCACAGCTCCACGAAGCGCTGCTGGCCGGGCGTACCGAACAGGTACAGGACCAGCTCGTCGCTCAGGGTCAGCCTGCCGAAGTCCAGCGCGACCGTGGTGGTCTTCTTGTCGGGCGCGCCCCGGAGATCGTCGATGTGCGCCCCGGCCTGCGTCATCCGTTCCTCGGTGCGCAGCGGGGTGATCTCGGAGAGAGTGCCGATGAGCGTCGTCTTGCCCACGGCGAAGTGTCCGACGACGAGGATCTTCGCCGCACGCTGCACCGCGTCCGGCACATACATGTTCTCAGCCGAACCGGACCTGGAGTCCATGCAACACCTCTTCGAGGATCTTCCTGTCAACGAGTTGGGCCGGTGGCGGGGCCTTGCGGCGGAGCAGATGCCCCTGTTCCGCTAAATCCTTCAGCAGCAGGCGCGCCACTCCGACGGGCAGCTCCAGATGCCCCGCCACCTCGGCCACCGACAGATAGCCGCCCGAGCACAGCTCCCAGATCGCCCGGACCTCGGGGCTCTGGTTCGGCGGCGGTGCCGCGTCCGGGGCGAGCGTGACCAGGGTGACGAGGGAGAGGTCCTCCGCGGCGGGCAGCCCGCGCCCGCCGGTGATGACATAGGACCGGACGAACCCGCTGCTGACCTGCTGCTCCTCGCCCGGCGCCGTCATGCGTCGCTTCCCGCGTTCTGGCGGGGAGGAGTGGTCATCGCCTTCCCCAGCGCGGTGACCTGCTGCTGCATACGGAAGGACATGGCCTCCATGTCCACGTCGGCCGCGGCGGTCGCCGCGAGGTAGGCGCCGGCGCCCGCCGCGATCAGGAAGATCCAGCCGTCCTCGTACTCCAGGAGCGTCTGCCGCCAGCGCCCGGGGGACTGGGTCCCGATGAAGGGGGCGACGGCCCGGCTGAGCGACTGCATGGAGCTCATGGCCGCCGCGACGGTCTCCGCGTCGTCCCGGCCGATCTCACTGGAGTTGGCCAGCAACAGGCCGTCGGCGGACACGAGGATCGCGTGCCGTGCGCCGGGTACCTGGAGTACGTCGTTCAGTACCCACGAGAGATCGGGGTTCACTGGATCTCGGGTCCTTCCATCGTCGTCGTGTCACGCCCGGACCGCGTACCGCGCTGGAACGCACCCAGCCGGGAAGCGGACTCCTCGTTGCTGCGGGCCGGCCCGGAGTCGGTCGACGGCACCGCTGACACGGGGCTCTTGCGGCGACGCTTGGGCAGACCGCCGGCGGTGGTGACCGGTCCCGCGTACTGCGGGGCGGCCTCCGGCAGCGGGGCGGCCGGCGGGAACAGCGGAGTGGGCGGCGGCGTGGGGGTCCGGTGCCGGGAGAACTCCGACGCGTCGTGCGTGGGGGCGTCGGGGGCCGGGGGCACCTCGCTGGTGAGAAGCTCGTCGGGCAGAAGAACCACCGCGCGTACGCCTCCATAGGGGGAAACGGAGTCCACCGAGATCTTGAACCCGTAGCGGGCGGCCAGCATGCCGGAGACGGCGAACCCGAACTGCGGCGGGATGCCCAGGCTGGAGACGCTGATCGCCGCCCGGGGCGAGAGGAGGTCCGCCGCGCGGTCCTTCTCCTCCTGGCCCATGCCGAGTCCGGCGTCGTCCACGATGAGGCAGACGCCGGTGGGGACGGCCTGGATGTTGATCTCCACCGGGGTGCCGGGGGCGGAGTAGTTGGTGGCGTTGGCCAGCAGCTCTGCGAGGACCACGGCCACCGGCTCGACGGCCTTGCTGACGACCGAGAAGTTCACCTGTCCGTTGACGCGCACCCGGTCGAACTGCCGGATCCGCCCCTGGGCGCTGCGGGCCACGTCGAAGACCGAGGCGACGGTCTCCCGGCGGCCGAGCCAGCCGCCGCACAGTACGGCGATGCCCTGGGCGCGCCGCCCGAACTGGCTGTTGGCGTGGTCGATGGCCATCAGGTCGGCGAGCATCCCGGGGTCGTCGCCGTACTTGTGCTGGGCCTTCTCCAGGACCACCTGCTGCTCGTCCGCGAGACCCTGGAGGGTACGCACGGCGGCCTTGAGGACGGCCTTGGTCTCCTCCTCGGCGTCCTTGCGGACCTCGGAGAGCTCCGAGGCGTGCCGGTGGAGCAGGCTGTTGTGGGCGACATGGAGCTCGTCGCGCTGCCGGAGCAGCGTGTCGCGTTCCTTGCGGAGTTCGGAGTTGTGTCTGCGCAGTCTGATGTTGGTCGTGCGAGCCCGCAGAACGGCACCCACAGCGACCAGTGCTACGACAACCAGTGCCCAGAAGACAGGGCCCTGCGGAAATGTCATGAGACTCACTTCAAGTGCCATGGCTGGAAGACGGTGTGACACTCCCTCAGGCGGTGCGCGGGTCCGGACTCGCCGAGTCGCGGTGTGCACCTCTTGGGAAGGCCCCTCCGAACGTGGGGCCGAGGAATTCATCCCTCCCGGAATGCCCCCATACACCATCAGCCCACTGGAAGTAAGATGATCTTACCACTGGGGTGATGGCTAAATGTCAAGACAGCCACGCCAGTTGCCTTCCATGCGGAATGTTCACACGGCGCCCGACAAGGCAGACAACGCGGACACAGCCGATTTCTCACGGGGAAACAGGGGCATCTCCGGGGCCGGACACGGGGCCGGACACGGGGCCCGGGGCGCCCCCGGCGGTGGCCCGGCAGCCGGATCCCGGGCCCGGTGCCACCGGCCGTACCGCGTGCCGGGCGAGCGGGTTGGCGAGCGCGTTTCGGGGGTCCCCGGCCCGGTCGATCGCCGACTCGACGGCGGCGATCCGGTCGGCCAGCAGGCCGAGCGCCGCGACGGCGCGCGTGAGCGGATCGCCCTCCGGGCCGCCGAGCGTCCTGGCGCGCACATGGGCGGCCTTGACCTCGGCCCAGCGGGCGGACTGCGCGGGGGTGAGCGTGGAGCGCAGTTCGGCGAGCTTGAGGAGGTTGGCCTCGGCGCCGGTGGTGAGGGTCTGGGCCTCGCCGGTGTAGTGGTCCTCGATGACGGCGGCGAGTTCCGCGTCGTTCATCACGGGGTCGACGCGTGCGGCGATCCTGTTCATGTTGCGGTAGGAGCCCTGCAGCTGGAACGGGGGCTCGGTGCGTGTGGCGTCGGGCTGCGCGGCGGAGGCGATGTAGGCCGCGTTGACCGCCAGGACGGTGGCCCGCGCGGTGAGCAGGTGCCGCAGCACGGCGAGGACCCGCTCCCGCTCGGCCGGGGTGCCCGGGTGGCCGAGCCGGTCGGCGCGTGCGGTGGGGTCGCCCTCCGCGAGGCGTACGAACAGGTCGAGGTCGGCGCGGTCCCGCCCGGCGAGCGGAGCGAGGACGGCGTTGGAGGTCAGGGCGTTCTCGATGAAGCTGAACGCGAAGGCGTCCTCCTTGCCGGTGAGGACGTCGCCGAGATTCCAGACGTCGGCCCGGTTGGCGAGCATGTCGGGGATGCGGAAGCGCCGGCCGGCCTCGGTGTAGGGGTTGCCCGCCATACAGACGGCGAAGCGCTTGCCCCGCAGGTCGTAGGTGCGGCTTCGGCCCTCGCGGACGCCCTCCATCCGGCGGGTGGTGTCGCACAACGAGATGAACTTCTGGAGGAGTTCGGGCGAGGTGTGCTGGATGTCGTCGATGTGGAGCAGGGTGTTGTTGCCGGTCTCCAGCGCGAAGTTGATCTTCTCGACCTCCCGGCGGGCGGTGGCGTTGGGGGCCTCGGCGGGGTCCAGCGAGGTCACCGTGTGCCCGAGGGCCGGGCCGTTGACCGTGACCAGGACCAGTCCGAGCCGGTCGGCGACGTACTCCATGAGCGTCGTCTTGCCGTAGCCGGGCGGTGAGATGAGCAGCAGCAGGCCATGGGTGTCGGTCCGCCTGCTCTCGCCGGTGGTGCCGAGCTGCTTGGCGAGGTTGTCGCCGATGAGGGGGAGGAAGACCTCGTCGAGGAGACGGTTGCGGACGAAGGCGGACATCACCCGGGGGCGGTACTCGTCGAGGCGCAGACGGGCGTGCTCGGCGGCGACGAGCGCGGCCCGCCGACGCTGGTAGTCACGGAATCCGGCCGCGTCCCGGGTGGTGAAGTCCCGTGTCCGGGCGAGCACTTCGTCGATACGGAGGGTGAGCCGGCGGCCGGTGACGCGCGGGTGGGTGCCGAGCAGCCCGTCGACCGTCTCGGACAGGGGCGCCTTCGCCTCGTACCGGTCGAGCCCCGGGCAGAGTTCGAGGGCCACCGCCTCCGCGAGGTCCTCGGGCGCGGCGGGCCCGCCGGTCGCGGCGGTGAACGAGGCCAGCCAGGCCTCGACGAGCTGACGCCGGTCGGCCAGGGAGTCCAGCGCCGCCAGATCCTCGTCGTAGGCGCCGCCCGCCGCACGGCGGAACGCGTCGAGCAGGGTGCGGGCGGCCGCGCTCGTGGCGAAGCCGTCCGGCCCGCGGGTCAGCTCCTCGAAGAGGTACTCGGCGGCGAGGTCCATGGCGGGACCGCCCATGGCGGTGGCCAGCTCGGTCCGCAGGCCCTCGATCGCGGGGGAGGGTCCGAACGCGGCGCGGGCGCGGGCCAGCGAGGTCATGCGCCGCAGCCAGGACGCGCGGCCCGGCCCGGTCGTGCCGTGCGCCCAGAACAGCTGGGCCTCGGCGCGTGCCGAGGGCGGGTAGCGCAGCAGTCCCGCGCCCTCGTGCAGGCGCAGCAGCGCGCCGAGGATCGCGGTGGCGTCGTGGTCGTGGACACCCCGCTCGTAGCCCTCGTCGTAGGCGGCCTCGGCGGCGCTCCGCACGAGGGCGGGCAGGTCGGCCCCGGCCAGGGCCTCGGGCCCGTGCTCGGTGAGCAGGCGTACGGCGAGGTATTCGGCGCGGTAGACACCGTCGCTCTCGGACGGCAGCGACCGGCCCCAGTAGGGGCGGGTGGCCGCGAACTCCGGGTCGGTGACGGGTGAGCGGTAGTCGGTGCCGGTGAGGGCGAAGGCGAGCCCGTCGTCCTGCGGGACCAGGGTGAGTTCCAGGGACTGGGTGTTGACGGCGAACCGGTGCCGGCCCAGGCGCACCGTCCGGCCGCCGTCCGCGTACAGCTCGGTGCGGTCGCGCAGCGCGCGGGCGGCCTCCTGCCGGGCCGCCTTGAGCCGGCCTTCCAGCTCCCCGGCCCGCACCTCCTCGCCCAGCCCGCGCAGTTCCTCGGCGATCCGGCGGATCCGCGCGGTCATGGGGTCGGAGGCGAAGTAGGTGCTGACCGCGTCGGCATCGGCCAGCGTCGCCGCCCGGCGGGTGACGGTCTCCAGCACCCGGACGGCCGAGGTCGCCAGCCGCTCGGCGCGGCGGGAGCGGTCGTCCCGAAGGGTCTGCGCGCGCGCCGAGAACGCCTCGTACACCTCGGTGCGCTTGGCACCGAGGTCGGTGAGGAAGGTGTCGGAGTCCGCGAACCGGGACTCCAGGTTCTCCAGCTGGAGCAGCAGCCCGGCGAGCTGCCGCTCGCAGCCGTCCGGAGTGTCCGCGGCGGCGAGCGCACCCGTGACGGACTGGCCGAACAGGGCGGATTCCGCGGCGAATTCGGCCCGGCCCTCATGGACGCGGAGTTCCCGGCGGCGGGCGTCGAGCAGGGCGCGGGACCGGTTGACCCCGCCGAGCACCTCGGCGATCCGCTCCAGGACGGAGGTGCGCAGGGTGGCATCGCCGATGTCGAGCCCGGCCACCACCTCGGTGACGGTCCGCAGCCCCTCGGCCCGTTCGTCCAGCCGCGCGGCGATCGGCTCCGCCGCGGCGACGGTGCCGATGGCCCCGGCCTCCTCGGCGAGCCGGTCGATGTCCTCGTGGAAGTCGGCGAAGGCGTCCTCCCGCTCCAGGAACGCGACGGCACGCCGTGCGAGGGACGCGATGTCGGCGTCGGTCGCGGCGGCCACTTCGTCGATGCGCCCGGTGTCCGCGTACCGCATCTCCTTGAGGGTGAGCAGCTGTCCCTGTGCCCGCCGCAGCGCGGTCAGCCGGTCCACCCAGCCGGCGGCGCCGTCGGGTACCTCCCCGCGGACGCGGCGTACCAGCGAAGCGATGGTCCCGGCGGATTCCTCCAGCGCCTCGGCGGCCCGGCGGGTCAGCGCCGTCACGGTCTCGAACTCGGACAGCACCTGCTCGGCCGTGGCCCGTACCTGGTCCAGCGGTGTGCGCAGATCACCGGCCTCCGGGTCACCGAGCCAGTGGTAGCGGTCCCCGGCCCGTACGCAGGCGGTGACGAGCGTCCCGTACACCCCGGTGGTGGGTTCCGTCCCGGACACGCCGCGGGCGATCGAGAGGCAGTCGGAGATGCCCCGCACCAGGTCCGCGTTGCCGATGCGGGACAGGGCGCCGGTGCCGGGGGTCCGCGCGGCGGCGTGGGTGTCGGAGACGAACGGGGAGCGCCACCGCTGGACGGGGTGCACCCGGGACGGCTCGTCGGACCCGTCGCGCAGCACCAGGAGCGTGCCGTCGTCGAAGAGCGCGTGGCCGTAACAGGAGACCGGTGTGGCGACGGCCTTGCGGATGATGTTGTACGGGAGGAGAAGGCTGCGGCCCGCGAGCCGGGCGCGGAACTCGTACAGCACGTCCTCGCCGTTCGGCGAGCGCACCGTCCGCTCGAACTCCATGGCCTCGTCGCCGGACGCGTCGTCGGCGTGGGCTCCGGTGTCGAACGTCTTCGCCTCGCCGGAGGTGAGGTAGTAGCCGCCGGGGAAGACGACCCCCTGGTCCTCGGGAAGACGACGGCACGCCTGGCCGATGCCGTCGAGCCGCGTCACGGTCCCGGTGACGCCGTTGAAGACGAGGTGGCGCCGCCGCTCCTCCTTGTACGGGCGCACGCGCAGCAGGACCAGCGGCCCCACCCGCGCGTACTCGATCTCGGCGTCGGCGAGCGACTGGAGGGGGTCGTCGACCGGCTCCGAGTGGATCCCCTCGCCCGTCCCGGTGTCGTCCACGCTCTTCACGGTGAGCGTGCCGCCGACCGTGGCGACGAACACCTCGCCGCCGATGGACACATGCGGGTGGCGGCCCAGGACATGGTCCTCACGGGTGGCGGCGGTCCACTCGACGTCGTGCGACGGGGGCAGGACATGGTCCCGCTCACCACGGGCGTCCAGGAACGCGGCCCTGCCGTCCGCGTCCAGGGTCCACCGCAGGACGCGGATGTCGTCGCTCTTCTCCCCGGTCCGGAAGACGGCGAGGAGTTTCCCCTCGACGTGCCGGAGCCTCAGCAGCCGGGCCTCGCGGAAGTAGCGGTACAGGGCGGCGAACTCCCGCCGGAACGCGGGGTCGTCGAGCAGACCGGGAACGGCGTCCTCGGGGAGCCGCTCCAGATCGCGGTCGTGCAGGGCGAAGACATCGCCCACCGCCGTTCCGGGCCGCGGACCCGGGGACACGTTGTGGCCGAGGAGCAGCCGGTCCCCCACGGCGACGATGTCACGGGGCACGGACGGCTGCCCGGTGCGCAGGTTCCCGGTGCCCGCCAGGGCCAGCTCGGTGGAGCCGAACTCCTCGGTGCGGCGGGCGTTGAGCGCCTCGGCCCGGCGGGCCAGCTCGCCGGCCTGCGCGCCGAGCCGGTCCCGCAGCACCTCGTAGGTACCCGCGTCCATGGCGGACGTGCTGTTCATGGTGATGGCTCCCTGCGGATACGTACGTGCCCGGACGGTCGGACCGGGGGGCGGGGTGGGGGCGGGACGGGGTGGTGCGGCCGGCCCCGTGCGGTGCGGCCGGCCCCCGTGAGGCGCGGCCGCAGTGGACGTGACGGGCCGTGAGGGGCCGTGGTGGGCAGTGGCGGGCCGTGGCGGCCGCCCGGCCGTGGCGGCCGTGCGGCTCGGCTCCCCGGCCTCAGATCCCCTTGGCCCCGGCCGCCGCCGCCCCGGCCCCGTTGAGGCCGACCCCCAGCTCCGCCAGCGGTACATCGGCGAGACCCAGCTGCCCGGCCTTCTCCAGCAGCTCACGCAGCGGCCCGGACTGGGCGCCACCGGACTTCATCAGCTTCATCAGCAGGGCCGACACCGTCAGATTCCGTACGTCGGCGGTGGATACGGAGCCGAGCACGCGGGTCATGTCCTCGGTGAAGTCGGACGTGCCGTCCAGCCAGTTCTTCCCCAGCGCCTGCGCGGTGTCGGAGTTCTGGACGAAGGCGTCGACGCTCCTGCCGAGCGAGATGGAGGAGACGAGCCGGTCGAAGAAGACGGACTCGCCGCCGACGATGCTGATGTCGGCGCTCTCCAGGCCGGTCGCGATCACCGTGGCCTGCGCCTCGGCGACCTGGCGCTGGGTGTCGAGCCCGGCCAGCCGGATCTCCTTCTCCGCGTCCAGCCGCAGCCGGTACTCCTCGTGACCGCGCGAGGCCTCGTCCAGCGCCGCCATCGCGGCCGCCTTCTCGGTGAGCCCCGCCGCCTCGGCCTTCAGCTTCTCGCCGATGACCGCCGCGTCGGCCGCCGCCTGCGCCAGCGTGCCCTCCGCGACCGCCAGCGCCTTGAGCCGGGACCCCTCGGCCTCCGCCCGCAGCCGGGCGGACGTGGCCTCGGCCTCCGCGAGGCCCGCCTTCTCGATGACGTCGGCCTCCTTCTCCCGTACCTGCACGGCGGCGAGTCCGGGGGCCGCCGCCTCCGCCTGGGCGCCCTCGGCCAGCCGCAGCTTGGCCCGTGCGTCCAGTTCGGCCGACTTCACCCGGGCCTCGGCGAGGGTGAGCTCCTCGGCGGCCCGGTGCACGGCCGCCTGCTCCGCGGCCTCCGCCGCCTTGATGTCCTTGACCAGCAGTTCCTGCGCCTCGGCCTCGGCGGCGATCACGATCGCCTGACGGTTGCGCTCGGCCTCCTCCACGGCCCGCAGCTTCTTGATCGACTCCTCCTGCTCGGCGACCGTACGGTCCACCGCGACCCGCTCGCGGATCACCTCGGCGATGTCCCGGCGCTCCGCCTCGACCTCCTTCTCGGCGGAGATACGGCGCAGCTGGGTCTCCCGCTCCCGGGCGATGACCTCCAGCAGCCGGTCCTTCTCGATGCGCTCGCTCTCGATGGCGATGACCCGCTCGCGGTTCTTCTCGGCGACCGCGACCTCGCGGGCCTGGTTCTCCCGCTGGATACCGAGCTGCTCCTCGGTCTTGAGGAAGGCGGCCTGCGCCCGCAGCCGCTGCTCCTCCTGCACCTGCGAGGTCTCGGCCTCCTCACGGGCCCGGACGGTCTCGATCTCACGGCGCTGCTTGATCTCGGCATCGGCCTGACGCCGCTCCAGCTCCAGGATGGCCTCCCGGGCGTCGACGTTCTGCCGGGTGATCTCCTTCTCCTCCGTGCGCTGGAACTCATTGGTGCGCACATGCTCGATCGCCGTCAGTTCGGTGATCTTGCGGATGCCCTGGGCGTCCAGGATGTTGGTGGCGTCCAGCTGCTGGAGCGGTGTCTGCTCCAGGTAGTCGATGGCCGCGTCCTCCAGGCTGTAGCCGTTCAGATCGGTGCCGATGACCTGGATGATCCGGTCCCTGAACTCGTCGCGCTTGGTGTACAGATCCGTGAAGTCGAGCTGCTTGCCCACGGTCTTGAGCGCCTCGGAGAACTTGGCGTTGAACAGCTCCTGCAGCGTCTCCTTGTCGCTCGCCCGCGCCGTGCCGATGGCCTGGGCGACCTTGATGACGTCCTCGACGGTCTTGTTGACGCGGACGAAGAACGAGATCCGGATGTCGGCACGGATGTTGTCGCGGCAGATCAGTCCGTCCCGTCCGGTCCGGCTGATGTCGATGGTCTTGACGGCGATGTCCATCGTCTCGGCCTTGTGCAGCACGGGCAGCACGACCTGCCCGGTGAAGGTGACGTCGACCTTCCGCATCTTGGAGACGATCAGTGCCTTGCCCTGCTCGACCTTCCGGAAGAGCCGGCTGACGACGAGGAGCAGGGCGACGGCGATGAGCAGGACAACGGCGATGAGCACGCCGACGCCCAAGGAGATGGCATCCATGGTGAAGTCCTAGCGGTGGAGGTGCGGCGAAGGTCGCCGGAAGTGGGAGAAGGCGCCGGGGTCCGGGGGGTCCGCGGTGTTCCGGTACGTACTGCGGTGGTCCGGTGCGGTGTTCCGGTGCGGTCCGGGCGGACGCTCAGGCGGCGGTACGTGGATCGAGCGCCGCGTCGTAGGGCGCGACCCAGAAGAACTCGCCGTCGTCGTCGTAGGCGTACAACAGCCCCGTACTGCCCCGCGTCAGCGTGGCCGCGAGGTCCTCGCCGAGGCGGCGGACCTGGACGAGGGCGGTGGAGCCGTCCGTCGCGGCGACCTCCGCCTGGCCGAACGCACCGTCCACCCGTCCCGTGCGGATGGTGCAGGTCTGCCCGATGAAGTCTTCCCGGGACGGCCCGGGTTCATCGGGGAAGAGCCTGGCCAGTGGTCGTACGAGCTGCCGGGTGAGCCACCAGGACAGGAGCAGCGAGCCGAGGAGGACCCCGGCGGCGAGGGCGGCGTGGGCCGGTCCGGCGAGCCCGGCGCGATGCAGGGCCAGCGTCCCGGCCAGGCCGGTGAACCAGGCGAGGCCGGTCATCAGGGAGGCCCCCACCGTGACCGGCACCCCGTCGGCGATGCCCAGCGCGGTGCCGGGCAGGTCCCCCTCGAAGCTGTCGTGCTCGGCGGCACCGAACAGGACCAGCAGCCAGAAGGCCACGACCACGACGAGCGCGGCGCTGAAGAGTGAGGCGGGAAATCCGAACGCGGCATCAAGGAATTCGCCCACTGTTCCGCCCCCTACGTCCGTGACTTCCGTCGGCGGGGACGCCGGTACGGCCCCGCTCCGGGATGTCACCGCTTCCGCGTTCCGGCAGCGGTACTGTCCCTCGCGCTCCCCACGGCCATCCTGGCAAAGGGGCACGATTGTTCGCATTGCCGGAGTCCGGCAATCTTTACGCGTCCTTGATGCCGGGTCGTGCCAGTGGTGGAATGGCCGTGTTCCTCCCGTTCCGGCGCGGAGGGGCGGGGCGGCGGACGCCGTGCCGTGCGGCGAGGTGTCGGACGCGTTACCGGCGCGAACGGCCGCGCGCGGTCGCGAAGGGGCGCGGACAGGCGGGGCGCGGGCAGGAGGGCGACGCGCTGCGGCGTTCGGCTCATGGAGTCCGGGCCACGGCGGTTGATCTTGATCCCGCGCTCCCGGCGGTGCTACTTCGGCTCTACCGAACCAAGGGAGAGCGCCGTGCGCCAACTTCACCCCCTTTCGTCCCGCCTTTTCCCCCGTGCGTCGCGTTCCGTCCGTGCGCGGCTACGAGCCGCCGCCGTCGCCGGCCTCGCGGTCCTCGCGGTCGTCACCGTCCCCGTGCAGGCGCCTCCGGCCGCGGCCGGAGGGCACCGTCCGGCCGCCGCGGCGGACCCCGCGGCGGACCCTGCGGCGATCCGTGACTGGAACGTCATCGCCACCGAGACGATCAGCGCCAACCTCGGCGCCACCCGCCCCTCCGGGCAGGTGGCGCTCTGGCACGGGTTCGTCTCCGCCGCCGTCTACAACGCCGTGGTCGGCATCCAGGGCACCTACGCCCCGTACAAGTGGAAGGAGCGCGGGCCCGCCGGCGCGTCCCCCGAAGCGGCGGCCGTGACCGCCGCGCACCACGTCCTGCTCACCTGCTTCCCGCCCTCGCGGGCGAGCCTCGACACCGCGTACGCCGCCTCCCTGGACAAGATCCCCGCAGGCCCGGCGAAGGACCGGGGCGTGGCCTTCGGGGAACGGGCCGCCGCCCACCTCATGGAGCTGCGCGAGGGCGACGGCCGGTTCGCGGACGTGCCCTTCACGATGCCGCCCGCGCCCGGCGTCTGGCGCCCCACCGCACCCGCCCGGCTGCCCTTCATCGACACCTGGCTCGGCAGGCTCCGGCCGCTCCTGCTCACCTCGCCCGGCCAGTTCCGCCCCGGACCGCCGCCCGCCCTGCCCTCGGCCCGCTACGCGCGGGACGTGAACGAGGCGAAGAGCATGGGAGCGAAGACCGGCTCGGGCCGAACGGCGCACCAGACCGGGACCGCCCTCTTCTTCGGGGGCAATCTGCTGGTCCAGGTCCAGTCGGCCCTTCGGGACCATGCCGCCCGGCACGGCCTCGGCATCGCGGAGACGGCGCGGCTGTTCGCCGCGGCGAACACCGCGGCGGCCGATGCCGCCATCACCGCGTGGGACTCCAAGCTCCAGTACGGCTTCTGGCGGCCGGTCACCGCGATCCAGCTCGCCGGGACCGACGGCAACCCCGCGACGGAGGCCGACCCGCAGTGGGAGCCGCTGCTCGTCACACCCCCGCATCCCGAGTACGTCAGCGGCCACGCGACGGTCGCGGGTGCGGTGATGCGGGCGGTCACCGGAGTCCTCGGCACCTCACGGGTCGACCTCGACGTCCCCTCCGAGATCACCGGCACCACACGGCACTACGAGTACGCCGACCAGTTCAACGAGGACATGATCGACGCCCGTGTGTTCGGCGGGATCCACTTCCGTACCTCGGACATCACCGGATGCCGGGTCGGCGACCGTATCGGCGGCTGGGCGCTGGCCCACTACTTCCGGCCGCTGGACCGGGGGGACGCGCAGGCGTCGGCACGGCCGGCGGGCCCCGACCGCGCCGCCCGGCCGAACTGTCCGGGTGAACTGTCCGGGCGGTGACGCCGGGAACGCCCCATGACCGCCGGGGCTCCCGGCCTCCCGTGCTCTTCGGCCGTTACGCCGTCGTCGGCGCCGGGGTCTCACCGGCGCGGCCGACCGCGGCCCTGGTCAGGACGGCGGAGGAGCCGACCACGGTCCCGGCCGGCCCGGCGTCGCCCGCCTCGGTGAGGACGGTGCGCTCACCGAGGAACGCGTACGTGGTCCGGTCGAAGATCCACTGTGTCTGCTGTCCGTGCGACGTACGGGCGACGGCGACGCCCTTGCGGCCCGCGGCGTCGGTGGCCGTGTCGACCACCGTGACCCCGGGGATCTTCCCGGCGGCCGCGTAGAGTGCGGCGCCGACCCGCGGCGGCGCCCAGGTCTCGGCCAGCAGGTCACCGATCGCGGTGAACGCCCGCTGGTCCGGGTCCTGGCCCGATCCGCTGGTCTCCTCGCGGATCAGCTTCAGCAGGGCGTCGGGGTCGGTGGGCAGCGATGCGACGTACGCGTGGGTCGGGTCGCTGATCGACGGCCCGCTCCCGGACAGCGTGCTCGGCCGGGGCTTCGCTCCGGGGCCTTCGAGGGAGTGGACCGGTGTGCCGGCCTCGGCGCCGAGCCGGCTGTCGGGCTCGCCCTCCTCGCGCAGCAGTCCGGGGCGGCTGCCGTCGGCGGACAGCCACACCTGCCGGGAGTGCGCGGGAGGCAGGGTCACCGGGCCGCCGCCCGCGCTCTGTCCGGCGTACGCGACCTTGCTCTCGATGTACACGAACCGGTCGTCGGCGACGGCCTGCCGCTTCTCCCCGCCGGCGGCGAGCGCGATGCGGTCCAGGAGCCGGGCCGCCTCCGGCGCGGCGGGGGAGGCGCTCACGACGTCGGGGGTGCCGCGGCCGGGGGTGTCCGTGAGGTTCACCGCGACGACGCCGCCGACCGCCAGCGCGCAGGCGATGGCCGGTACCAGGAACCGGACCGTACGCCGACGCGGGCGCGGGGCGCGGGCGGTGGCGGCGTTGGCGGTGACGGACTCTTCGGTACGGGCGGTCTCGCGCAGCATGGCTTCCTTCAGCATCAGTTCACGGTCGGCGCGCAGGCCGGGGACCGGCGGCGCGGGCAGCAGGGCGGTGAGGCCGAGGCGTTCGGCCTCCTCGGTCCGGTGGTCCGGACGGGGCCGCGAGGGGGTGTTCATCCGAGGTTCTCCTGGGTCAACGGCGGGACGGCCGGGAAGCGGCCCGGTCCGGGCCTGTCGGGGGTGGCGGAGGGGGCTCTGCCCCCTGCCGCGGGCGGCCGGTCGGCTCCGGGGCCGGCGGCGCGGGCCCCTGACCTGGCGGCGCGGGTCTCCTCGGCGGCGAGTTCGCGCAGCCGGGTCCGGGCGCGGGACAGCCGTGAGCGGACGGTGCCGACCGGTACGCCGAGCGCGTCGGCGGCGGCCGCGTAGTCCAGACCGGCCCACACCACGAGGGTGAAGACCTCCCGGTCACGGCGCCGCAGGCGGGCGAGCGCGGCGTGCGCGGCGCGCAGTTGCTCGGTGTCGGCGAGATGCGTGACGAGATCGTCGGCGAAGTCCGGGACCGCGTCGCGTTCCGGGGCGCGGGCGAGCGCGATCTCGCGGCGTCGCCGTGCGCGTGCGCCGCGGCGCATGATGTTGGTGGCGATTCCCAGCAGCCACGGGCGCAGACTGTCCCCGTCGGGGCGGAGTTTCTCCCGTCCGCGCCATGCCTCCAGGAAGGTCGCCGAGACGACGTCCTCGGCTTCCGCCCAGTCGCCGGTCACCCGCAGGGCATAGCGGTACAGCACCTGGGCGTGCTCGTCGTACAGCTCTGCCAGGGCGTCGCGGTCCCCGCGGCGGAAACGGTTCCTCATGAGTGATTCCACACTCTGCACTGCCACCTGCGTTGCGGGAGTTCCCGTGACGTGGACCACAGGGGCCGGCCGGGACGTCGTGGACGCGGCCGGGACGTCGTGGACCCGGCCGGTGGTGTGGCGCGGCTCACAGGAACTCCGGGGCCCGGCGGCGCAGTGCAGAGCATGAACAGTTCATCCGTATCCCGCCGGAGCGCCCTGCGGACCCTGGCCGTCGCCGTCGCCCTGACCGCCGGCGCCGCCCCGCTGTGGGAAGCCACCGCCTCCGCCGCCGCGTCCGCCGCGGAGCCGACGACGTACACCCTCACGATCACCCACCTCGACCGCACCGGCGCCCGAACGGCGGACTACGCCACCAACGTCACGGGAATCTCCGGTCCGGGTGCCGAGGAGACGGTCCATCCGTACGACGCCTCCGGCACGACCACCGTGCGGCTGCCCCGGGGCCGGTACCTGCTGGACAGCTCCCTGACCACGGGGAAGGAGGGGGACGGTACGGACTGGATCGTGCAGCCGCGCCTGGACCTCGACCGCGACACCGAGGTCACCGTCGACGCGCGGACCACCGCCCCCGTCGACGTACGGCCGCCCGACCGCTCGGCGGGCTTCCTGCACAGCGCGATGTTCGTCCGGGTCACCCACGACGGGGTCACCCGGGACGCCAACCTGATCAACTCCACGCCGGACCTGCGCGTCGCGCACCTGGGCCCCGACAGCGAACCCGGCTCGGTCCGGCAGTGGTTCGACGCGTACTGGAGCGCCGGCGCCGCCGACTACGCGCTCGGCTACACCTTCACCGGCCCCCGTGCCCTGACCGGGCTCACCCGGCACCCCGCGCGGCGGGACCTGGCGACTCTGCGGGCGCGCGGCGCGGCCCGGCCGGGTACGGACGGAGCCGCCTCCCTCGACCTGCAGCCGAGCGCCGGACCGACCGTCGGGCTCTCCCGGCGGCTGGCGGCCCCCGGCACGGCCACCTCCTACGTGACACCGGAGCGCGGCACCTGGGACCTCACCTACACCGCCCCGGGTGCGCCCGGCGCGCGGCCGAACCGCTACGCCGCCGACGGCATCGCCGTACGCGCCGGGCGCACGACCACCCACACCTTCGACAACGCCGTCTTCGGCCCCGACCTCACCGGCCGCCCCGGTGTCGTACGCCAGGGCGACCGCCTCACCGTCGATGTCCCGCTGCTCGCCGACGGCGACGGCCATGTGCCGTCGGCACCGTCGTACGGAACGGCCCGCACCACGCTGCACCGCAACGGTGTGCGCGTCGGCTCCCGGACGGACGCCCCCGGAAGGGCCGCGTTCACCGTGCCGCCGGGGAACGCGGCGTACCGCCTCACCAGCACGGTGGACCGCGAGGGCGCGCCCGGCACCGCCACACGGGTGACCTCCGTGTGGACGTTCACCTCGGGCACGACGGCCGGACCGGTCCCGGTCCCGGTGAGCGCCGTGCGGTTCTCGCCCGCGCTCGACCCGGCCGGCACGGCGCCGGCGAACGCGGCCCTGCGTGTTCCGGTCACCGTGCAGGGTGCCGGGGCCGGCGGGTACGTCAGCACTCCGGCGGTTTCGGTCTCCGTGGACGGCGGCACCACCTGGACCCGGGTACGGGTCGAGCGCGGCGCCGTCACGATCCGCAATCCGCGTGCGGGCAAGGGCGTCTCGCTGCGCGCCGAGCTGACCGACACCCGGGGGAACACGCTCACCCAGACGATCATCGACGCCTACCGGACGGCGTGAGGGACTGACGGTCCGGGGGCGGACCCGTGCGGCGGCGCGCCCGGACGGGCCCGCCCCGGACGGGTCCGGACGCCCGTCCCCGGACCGCCCCGTCCCCGGACCACGTACGCCGTGATACCCACCTGATACACAGCCGCGCGATGCCCGAAGCCTTCCCCTGACGGGCCGGAAGCGCGCCTCCCGGAGGCTGGGGGACGTACCCGACCCCCGGCGTACGAGAGGTTGGGAGGCACATGCCGTGCTGAGTTCTCCGGAGGCTTCCGCGCCCGCTACGAAACCCGGGCCCGCTACGGAACCCGCGCCCGCTACGGAACCCGCGCCCGCTACGGAACCCGCGCCCGCCATGGAACCCGGGCCCGCGACCGCCGGGCGTCGCACCACCGGCCCCCGGCGGGACGGTGTACTGCTCGCCGCCACCGCGCTGCTGTGCGCGGCGCTGATGGCGCTGCACGGGCAGATCCCGAACACCGTCGGCCATCTCGGCAGCCTCTTCCAGACGCTGCTGCCCTGGACCGGGCTGAGCGTTCCCGTCCTGCTGGTGTCGGCGGCCCTCCGCCGCTCCCGGTTCGCGGCCGTGGCGGTGCTCGCGCCCGCCGCGGTGTGGGTGACGCTCTTCGGCGGCATGCTCACCGACAAGGGCTCCGCCGGCGGCGACCTGACAGTGGTCAGCCACAACGTGGACGAGGGCAACACGGACCCGGTGGGGACCGCCCGCGGCCTCGCCGCCGCGGACGCCGACCTGCTGGCACTGGAGGAGCTGTCGCAGGAGGCCGCGGACGTCTACCGGCGCGAGCTGGCCCCCGGCTACCCGCACCACGCGGTGATCGGCGGGGTCGGCCTGTGGAGCAAGTACCCGCTCAAGGACGTGGCGGCGGTGCCGATCATGCCGTGGACCCGCGCGATACGGGCCACGGCCCTGACGCCGAAGGGGCCCGTCGCCGTCTACGCCGCCCATCTCGCGTCGGTACGGGTCCACCCGGTGGCCGGGTTCACCGCGGGCAGGCGCAACGACGCGGCCCGGGAGCTGGCCGCGGCGCTGCGGGCGGAACGCTCGCCCCGTGTCGTGGTGGTGGGCGACTTCAACGGCACGTTCCAGGACCGGGCGCTGGCCCCGGTGACCTCCCGGCTGCGCTCCGCGCAGCGGGAGGCCGGCGACGGGTTCGGCTTCAGCTGGCCCGCCGCGTTCCCGGTGGTCCGCATCGACGACATCCTCGTGAGGGGGATGGAGCCGGTCTCCTCCTGGAACCTGCCCGCCACCGGCAGCGACCACCTCCCCGTGGCGGCCTCCCTGCGCCTGTGAAACGCCCCGCGCCCCGCACCGGCCCGGGGGGTGGCGGACACCGCCCCGCGCCTCGCGCCCCGCGCCCCGGACCCCCGACTGACTACGATGCGAGGGACGAATGACCCATGACGGCCAGGTAGGTGCGGTGTCGGAAGCCCGGGTCCCGGACCCAGTCAGCGTGCTCGTCGTCGAGGACGACGCCACCATCCGCCGGGCCGTCCAGCTCGCCCTGGAACGCTACGGCTACCAGGTCACGGTGGCCGCCGACGGGCTCAGCGGGCTGGAGGCCTTCCGCGCGGGCGGGCACGATCTGCTGATCCTCGATGTGATGCTGCCCGAGCTCGACGGGATCGGTCTGTGCTACCGGATCCGTGAGGCGAGCCTCGTCCCGGTCCTGATGATGTCGGCGCGCGGCGACGCCCTCGATGTGGTCGCCGGTCTGGAGGCGGGCGCCGACGACTATGTGATCAAGCCCGTCGACACCGCCGTCCTGGTCGCCCGGATCCGCGCCCTGCTGCGCCGCGCCACCTTCGAGCCGCCCGCCGCCGGCCCGGCCCGGCCCGGGGGCGGCAGCGGCGCCCGGGTCCCCGACGGGCTGCTGGTCTTCGGCGACCTCAGCGTGGACACCCTCGGCATGGTGGTGCGCCGGGCGGGCGAGACCGTACCGCTGGCCCCCACCGAACTGCGTCTGCTGCTGGAGTTCGCCGCCTCCCCCGGCACGGTGCTGGACCGCCGCCACCTGCTGCGCGAGGTGTGGGACTACGGCTGGGAGGGCGACACCCGCGTCGTGGACCTGTGCGTGCTGCGCCTGCGCAAGAAGATCGGCGGCGCCCGGATCGAGACCGTCCGCGGCTTCGGCTACAAACTCGTCCGCGGCTGACCGCCGTGCGCTTCGTCAACCCCCTCTCCCTGCGCTGGAAGATCGCCGCGCTGACCGCCGCCGCCTGCTGCGCGGTCGCCGCCGTGATCGGCCTGCTCGTCCACGACGAGACCCGGGAGCGGGGGCTGCGGGTGGGGCGGGAACGGGTCTCGGCCGCGCTGGCCGCCGCGGAGAGGGAGTACACCCGGACGGGGAAGCGGCCGCCCAGCGCCGACCTCATGGCGCCGGACGCGCTGCCCGCGCCGCTGGCGCGGGACCTGGCCGCTCAGGCGCGGGAGGGCGGGACCTACGGCATCTGGTACGACGTCGAGGACCCCAACTGGTACTGGATGTGGGGGGCCGTGGCCGTCGGGGACGAGGTCCTGGTCGTACGGACGGACATGAGCACCGAGGTGCGCGGCCTCCAGCTCCTGGACCGCAGCATCCTCACGTCCGTACTCGCCGCCCTCGCCGTCGTCGTCCCGCTCGCCGCCCTGGCGGCCGAACCGGTCAACCGGCGCCTGCGGCACGGCGCCCGCACCGCCCGGATGATCGCCGACGGCGACCTCGACGCCCGCATCGGCCGCACCGGACGGACCCGCGACGAGATCACCGAGATGTCGGCGGCCGTCGACGGGATGGCCGGGGCCCTGCAACGCAGGCTGGAGAACGAGCAGCGCTTCACCGCCGATGTCGCGCACGAGCTGCGCACCCCGCTGATGGGCCTGGTCACCGCCGCCGGGCTGCTCCCGGAGGACGACGAGGCGACGGAGCTGGTACGGGACCGGGTGCGGGCGCTGCACGGGCTGATCGAGGACCTGCTGGAGATCTCCCGCCTCGACGCGGGTGCCGAGCGGGCCCGGCTCGACCCGGTGCCGCTGGGCGAACTGGTCGCCGACGTGGTGCGCCGCACGGCGACGGACACCCGGGTCACCGCCGGGGACGCCCGGGTGGTGGAGACCGACCCGCGCCGGGTGGAGCGTGTCGTGGTCAACCTCGTCACCAACGCCCACCGGCACGGTGCCGCGCCCGTCGAGGTCACCGTCACCGGTGCCCGCGTCGTCGTACGCGACCACGGGCCGGGCTTCCCCGCCGCGCTGCTCGACCAGGGCCCGCAGCGCTTCCGCACCGGCGCGAGCGAGCGCGGGTACGGCCACGGTCTGGGGCTGACCGTCGCGCAGGGGCAGGCAGGGGTCCTCGGGGCCCGGCTCACCTTCGCCAACGCTCCGGACGGGGGCGCGGTCGCCACCCTCGACCTGGACCCCGCCGCCTGAGGACGGCCGGCTCCGCCACCCCGGCGGGCACGGGGCCGCGCGTCTCGCCAGAATGGACCGGCAACACCGGCCGCCCACGGGGGAGTCCGCGCGGACCCGGCACCGGGCGGCCCGGCCGGGCGCGGGGGAGGAGACGATGTGCAGGCACCGTCCACGGTGAACCAACTGCTGGGGCTCGTAGTGTTCCTGGTCCCGGGGATGACGTATCAGTTCCTGCGCGAACGATGGCGCGGCCCCGTGCCCGGCGAGGCGGAACTCGGGACGCGGATCCTGCGGGCCGTCACCGCGGGCGTGGCGCTGAACGGTGTGTACGCCGTGATCGCCGGTCCCGCGCTCGTCGGCGCGTGGCGGAGGGTGGAGCGCGCGGGGCTGAGCGGTCCGGTGGCCGAACGGCCCCGGACGGCGGGGCTGTGCGCCCTGCTGCTCTTCCTCGTCGTACCGGCGGCCGCGGCGGCCGCCGTGTCGTACGGGGAGCGGCGGCGCGCCCGTTCCGTGTACCGGCCGGTGCCGAGCGCGTGGGACTACGCCTTCGGTGTCCGGGCCGACAGCGGGCCGCGCTATGTGCGTGCGCGGCTGAAGGACGGGACCTGGGTCGGCGGCTGGTTCGGGGAGCGGTCCTACGCCTCCGGCTATCCGAGCGAGCCGGACCTCTACCTCCAGTCGTCCTACCGGATGGGCGCGGACGGCTCGTTCGGGCCACGGGTCGAGGGCACGGACGGGATCTATCTGCGGATGGCGGACGTTGACCTGGTGGAACTGGTCAATGCCCCCGAAGGGAGCGGACATGACGGCACAGGATGACGAACTGACGGCGTGGGAGCGGGACTTCCTCGACGGCGGTTCGGAGCCGCGCGGCTATCAGCCCAAGGCGGCGGGCGATGTGCCCGGGGAGCCCGCCGCGCCGCCGCCCGGTGCGGCGGGCCCGTCCGCGCGGCCGGACCCGCCGCCGGCGCCGGAGGGCTCCGACGCGTAGACGGCCCCCCGCCGGTCGGCGCGTGGCCGTCTCCCCTCAGTGCTTGATCATGTTCAGTTCGTAGCCCGCCTGTTGGAGCCGGACGGCCGTCTGCTGGATGTCGTCGTTCCGCAGCTCGCGCCAGGTGTCGAGCAGGGCCTGGAAGGGGGCGAGGAGCGGCGGGTTCTCGTAGTGGGCCGGGGTGCCCCAGTGCGGGATGACGGTGGGCGCGCCGGACTCGCCGTCGGGGCCCCATTCGATGTCGTACGGGTGCCAGTGCAGCGTGTGCTGCTCGAAGTCCGCGTCGAGCAGGGCGATACCGGTCGCGAAGTGGTCGCCCGGCAGCTCCAGCGCGGTGCGCATGTCGCAGTCCTCCCAGGCGACGAGGAGATGTGTCGCCATGAGCACCGACGGGAACTGCCCGAGGTCCGTGATCGCCGTGACGGCGTCGGCGCCCCGGTAGAAGGGCCGGCAGGAGACGAATCCCACGTACGGCTTGTCCATGTCCTCGGCCACCATGTGCACCTGCGGCGGGAGGCACATCCCGTGGTCGCGCAGCAGCGTGTCGCTGACATCGAGAAGGCTGTCGAAGAGGAAAGCGGTAGCTGACATAAGATCAGCTTAGGTGTGTGCAAGGGGTGTTGGCCGGGTGATCGGTGAGGGGGGCCGCGCATGCGGGAGCGGTGGACGAGGGCGCTGCGGTCCAGGATCGCCGGTTCCGGAGGGCCGTACGGTCTCCTCGATCCGGGCGCCCTGACCGAGGCGGTGGAACTCTTCGCCGCGACGACGGAGACGTACGACATCGTCGAGACCTGTCACCTCGCGGGGATGCTGCACTGGCACCGTGCGACGGCCCTCGCCGACGAGCGGTCACTGCCCGAGGTCCGGACCGCCATGGCGCTGCTGGTCCTGGTGAGCCGGGCCGGGACCGGTCTTCCGCTCCCGGACCAGGTGCCGGTGTTCCCGGCGCATCTGATGATCCGGGGCGGCGAACCCACCTGGGAGGACCTTCTGGAGGTCCTGGGCCTGCGGTTGGAGGAGGGGACGGACGCGCACACCGCCCGGGTCGCGGTCGCCGCCGGCCGCAACGCGGTGGCCGACGCGCTCGGCGACCCCGCCCGGCTGTCCGGACGCCTGCGCGTCCTCGGCATCGCGTGGCAGCGCCTGTTCGAGCAGACCGGCGAGACGGCCGCGCTGGAACAGGCGGTCTCGGTCGCCCGCAGCGCCGCGGCGCAGGCGTCCCCGGAGAGCGGGGACCGGACGATGGCCCTGCACAACCTGGCCGACGCGCTGCGCGTCCTGTCCGAGCGGACCGGCGACATCGCCCACCTCCGCGAGGCCGTCACCATCGGGCGGGAGGTCGTCGCCCACCAGGACCGGGCCGTGGCCGGGGACAGGCGCCACCTCGCCCTCACCGGGCACGCCGACTCGCTGCGGATGCTGTACGAGCGCACGGACGACGCCGCCGTCCTGGACGAGGCACTCACGGTCAGCGCCGCCGCCCTGGACTCCGTGGCGGAGCACGAGGAGCCCCCGGCGGCCGTCCTGGTGAACTCCTCCATCCTGCTGCGGTGCGCGTTCGAGAGCACGGGGGACACGGCCGTGCTGCACGACGCCCTCACCATGGCGCGGCGCGCGGCCCGGTCGGCGCGGCCCGGCACACCGGGCCGACAGATCAGCCGGTACAACCTCGGTTCCCTGCTCCAGGTCCTCGCGGCCCGCACCGGTGACCTGGACGCGCTCGACGAGGCCATCGAGAACGTACGGGCCGTCGTCCACGACACGCCCCCCGGCCATCCGGACGGCCCGCTCTACCGCTCGACCCTCGTCGGACAGCTGCACGAGCGCTTCGTACGGGCCGGGGACGCGGAGGCCCTGGACGAAGCGGTGGATCTGGGCCGGCAGGCGGTGGAGGCGACTCCGGGGGACCACCCCCAGCGGTGGATGCACCTGGCGAACCTCGCGGTCTGTCTGAAGGCCAGGGCGGACCGCACCGACGACCTCGGGGCCCTGCGGCTGGCCATCGGGACCGGACGCCGGGCGGCCGAGGCGGCCGTCGGAACGGGCCGCCACGGGGCCGCCGCGCTCTCGAACCTCGGCAACGCGCTCCGTCTCCTCCACCACCGCACCGGCGACACCGCCGCGCTGGAGGAGGCGGTCTCGGTCTGCCGCGCGGCGGTCGCCGGGACCGGCGAGGACCACGCCTACAGGTCGCAGTGCGAGTTCAACCTCGCCATGGTGCTGAGCGAGCCCGGCCTGCGCACCGACGGCGCGGGTCCGGCCGAGGAAGCGGGTCCGGTCGACGGCGCGGGTCCGGCCGAGGAGGCGGGTCCGGTCGAGGAGGCGGTGCGGCTGCTGGAGAGCGCCGCGTCCAGGAGCACCGCCCCGACCGGGGTCCGGGTGTCGGCCGCCCGGGAGTGGGGCGCCCTCGCCGCACGCGGAGGGGACCACGAGGACGCGGCCCGCGGCCTCGCGCTCGGCGTGGGGCTGCTGCCGCGCCTCGCCGCCCGCGGTCTGCCGCGCGCCGACGCGGCACGGTGGATGGCCGAGTACGGGCGGCTGGCCGGGGACGCCGCGGCCTGCGCGCTGGTCGTGGGCCGGCCGGAGCAGGCCGTCGAACTGCTCGAAGTGGGCCGCGGTGTCCTGCTGGCCCAGGTACTGGAGTCCCGTACGGACCTCACGGAACTGCGCGAGCGCGCCCCGCACCTGGCCTCCGGCTTCGACCGCATCTGCGCCCGGCTGGACGGCGACGGCTCCCCCGACGCGGTCCTGGACATCGCGGCGGGCACCCCCGCGGAGGACGACCCGGACCGCCGCCGCGCCCTCGCCCAGGAGCTGGACGCCCTGGTCGCCGACATCCGGACCCTGCCCGGCCTGGAACGGTTCCTGCTGCCGCCCCGGGCCGCCGCGCTGACCGCCGAGGCGTGCGACGGCCCCGTGGCCGTGGTCAACGTCAGCCACCACCGCTGCGACGCGCTCATCGTGACCGCGGAAGGCATCCAGGTCTGCGAGCTGCCCCGGCTGGACCTCGACGAGATCCACAGCCGGCTCGGCTCCCTCCAGAGCCTGCTGGGCGGAATCGGCGGGCTCGACGCCACGGGGCGCCGGGAGGCGGAGCACGGCCTGGCGGCCGGGACGCTGCCCTGGCTGTGGGACACCGTCGCCGGTCCGGTGCTCGACCGCGTCGGCTTCACGGGGCCCCTGGACGAGGACGCCGCGCGCCGCCTGTGGTGGGTCCCCTGCGGTCCGCTGGCACACTTCCCGCTCCATGCGGCGGGCCACCACCTGGAGGCGCCCGCCGAGGGCGTGTCCCGGCGCACGGTCATGGACCGGGCGGTGTCCTCGTACACCCCGACGGTACGGGCCCTGGCCCACGCCCGGTCCCTGCGCGCCGGTCAGCGGGCGGCGTCCGGGGAGTCGCGCGGCCCGCTGCGCGCACTGGCGGTCGCCATGCCGCAGACTCCGGGAGCGGCGGAACTGCCGGGCGCCGAGCGCGAGTACGAGCATCTGGCCCGGCTGCTGCCCGCGGTCGACGAACTGGTCGCGCGGGACGCCACCCGCGCGTCCGTGCTGTCCCGGCTCCCCACCCACCCCTGGGTGCACTTCGCCTGCCACGCCGGTACGGACCCCGCCGACCCGTACCGCGGCCACCTGCTGGTCCACGACCACGCCCGCCACCCGCTGACCGTCCTGGACATCTCCCGACTGCGCCTGGAATCCTCCGAGTTCGCCTTCCTTTCCGCGTGCAGCACCGCGGCGACCACGCCCGAGCTGGCGGACGAGTCGATCCATGTGGCGACCGCGTTCCAGCTCGCCGGCTTCCCGAACGTCGTCGGCACCCTGTGGCAGGTCGACGACCGGATCGCCGCCGGGATCGCCGAGCACATCTATACGGGGCTCGCGGCCGACGGGTTCGACTCCGCGCGCGCGGGGGAGTGCGTCCACCGGGCGACACGGCTGATGCGGGACCGCTACCCCCGGTTCCCGACGCTGTGGTCCGCCCATCTCCACATGGGGGTCTGACAGGTGCGGGTGACACGGGGTGTGTGAAAGGAGTGCGGATGGCTGAGGGGCCGGTCCTCGCGGACCTGCATTTCGGACGTGAGGACGCCGAACGGGACGTGACGGAGGGGCTGTTGCTGCGCGGCGGGTTCCTGCCCAACGCGGCCTACCGCGCGGCGGTGAGCGGGCGGAAGATGCTGATCATCGGCCGCAAGGGTTCCGGCAAGAGCGCCATCTGCATGCGACTGGCGGCCGACGGGACGCACCACACCGGCAAGGCCCTCATCACTCCGGACGAGGCGGCCGGCGAGGAGATCCGGCGCTTCGAACTGCAGGGGCTGCCCGGGGACTCGGCCAAGGCGCTGATCTGGCGGTACGTGTTCGCCGTGCACGCGGCACGCCACCTGGTGACCCATGCCAAGGAGGCGCACGGCCGCAGGCCCGACGCGGTGAAGGCGCTGGCCCGGTTCCTGAAGCAGAACGACGAGCTGCCCGGCGGCCGGCTGGCCGACCGGCTGGCGCAAGGGGCCAGGGGCCTGCAGACGTCCCTGTCCCTGGAGGCGTTCGGCGTCAAGGCGAGCATGGACATGGCCCGCTCGCCGTCGGAGGGCGCCCGTGCGGCGGCCCAGCTGGAGGTGGTCGAGCAGGGGGTGGCCGCCGCGCTCGACGAGCTGGCCTGCGACGGCGCGCACGGCCCCCTGCTGCTCATGGTCGACCAGCTGGAGCAGGTGTGGTCGGCCGAGCCGGACAGCAACTCCCTGGTGATCGGGCTGCTGTTGGCGGCGAAGCACGCCGCCGGGCTCTACGGGCGGTCCGTGCGGTTCCTGTTGTTCCTGCGCGCGGACATCTATGACTCGCTCTCCTTCGGGGAGGGCGACAAGTTCCACGGTGACGAACTGCGCATCGTCTGGACACCGCAGGCCCTGCGGGAACTCGCCCTGGCCCGCGCGCGGGCCTCGGCGGGCGCGGAGCTGACCGGGGAACAGCTGTGGCGGGAGATCTTCCCGGCGACCGTGGGCGACGAGGACACGGCGCGGTACCTCTTCAGCCGGTGTCTGCCGAGGCCCCGGGACGCCATCCAGTTCCTCAACCTCTGCCAGGAGACGGCCTCACTGGTCCACGGCCGGGACCGGATCACGGAGGCGGACGTCCTCCAGGCGGGACGGCAGTTCTCCGCGTGGAAGCTCAAGGACCTGGCGATGGAGTACCTGGTCGCGCACCCCTTCCTCAAACACCTCTTCCCGCTCTTCCAGAACACCGGCTACGTCGTCACCCGCGCCGCGCTCAGCATCCGCTACGAGGCGGCGGCCGAGACGCTCCACCGGCTGTTTCCCGCGTACGCGGACGCGCTGACGCTCCCCGGAGTCGTCGACATCCTGTACGGGGTGGGCTTCCTCGGGGTGCGGCGCGGGAACGACGTGGTGTTCGCGGGCGACGACGACCTTCCGGCGCAGCCGCACGAGACGGAGTTCCACGTCCATCGCTGCTTCCGGGCGGCGCTCGGTGCCACCAGCGCCATCGACCTCCGTACCTACGAGCCGCTCCTGACGGGCTCCCGTGTCACCTCGGGCAGCGTCGGCCCCGCAGGGCCGGCGACCACGGCCGTCAATCGTGACCGGCGGCTGCTGGGGGAGCTCGGCCGCTCCTGTCACTCCGTCCTCAACCAGGTCGGCCGGGCGGTGACGCTGGGGCACGACGCCCGGGACGAGATCACCGAACGGATCAGCCGTGTGCTCGACGACGCCAACGGCTTCCCGCCGGACGAGGGCAGCGCGCCCCCCTTCGACGTGGAGGACCATCTCCTCGCCACGGCCCACTACTTCACCGCACTCGCCGTACAGCTCCTCGCCAGCGGACTGGACGACACGGCGGGCGGCGCCGGAGGCGTGGCGCACCGCCTGGAGGAGGAGGCCCGGCGGCTGAGGCTCCTGGCGGGCGGATCGTACGGCAGCTCGGGCAACTCGGGCGGTCCGTGACCGCCCGCGACGCGCGAGGGACGGGTGATACTCGTCAACGGGTTCCGGGCCCGGCCCTCATGGCGCGGCGGCGGTCCGGCAGCGGGGGAGGCGACGGGGGAGGCAACGGGTGAAGGGTGTACTGCTCGCCGAGCGGTTCCGGATCGGGGACCGGCTGGGCGCGGGCGCCATGGGGGAGGTCTGGTCGGCGCTGGACGAGCGGATGCGGCGCGAGGTGGCGGTCAAACTCGTCCACGCGCAGTTCGGCATGGGCGAGGACGAGACGCAGGCCAGGTTCCAGCGCGAGGTGCAGCTGGCGGGGCGGCTCTCCCACCGCAACATCGTCACCGTGCACGACTGGGGCGAGGTGCCGGTGGGCGGGCGCCAGACCCTCTACCTCGTGATGGAACTCGTCCCCGGCGTCTCCCTCCGCCAGAGCCTCAAGGAGGCCGGCCCGCCGTGGCCGCTCGCCGTCGGATGGGCCGTGCAGATCGCCGACGCGCTGCACGCCGCGCACCGCCGGGGCGTCATCCACCGGGACATCAAGCCCGCCAACGTCCTGCTGACGCCCGAAGGCACGGTCAAGGTCCTCGACTTCGGGGTCGCGAAGTTCATGGGCGACACCATGAGCGTCCACGAACTCACCGTCACCGGCGCCCTGCTGGGCTCCCCGCCGTACATGTCCCCGGAACAGGCCCACGGCGTACGGGAGATCGACCACCGCAGCGACCTCTACTCCCTGGGCTGCCTGCTCTACCACGCGGTGACCGGCCGGCCGCCGTTCACCAGCCGGGTGGCGCTGGCGGTGCTCCGGATGCAGATGGAGGACATCCCGACCCCGCCCGGCCATCTCGTCGCGGGCGTTCCCGCCGCGCTGAACGACCTCATCCTGAAACTGCTCGCCAAGCGCCCCGAGGACCGGCCGGCGGACGCCGCAGCCGTCCACGACGCCCTGAGCACACTGCTCGTCGACGAGGCCGTCGCGATGCCCGGCGCCGACATTCTGGGCATCGCGCAGCTGGAGCGGGCCGATTCGGTCACCGGACGGCTGCTGAACAAGTCGTGGCAGCTCTGGCAGGGGACGCTGCGGCAGACCACCGACCGACGCGAGGAGGCCGAGGCGGTCGCCGAGTCGGCCCGCGCTGAGGCGGAGTCGGCCCGCGCGGAGGCCCTGGAGGAACTGCACCGGAGCCGCACGGACGCCGAACGGCTGCTGGACGCGGCCGCGGCGCAGGCGCAGGAGGTCACCAAGCACACCGATCAGATCCGCCGCAGGGCGGAACAGCGGCTGGAGGAGGCGTCCTGGAACGCGGAGGCCACGCTGGAGCGCGCCCGTATCGAAGCCGGACGGATCCGGGCCGAGGCGGAGGGCCTGCTCGCCGGGGCGAAGGACGAGGCCGCCCGCGTACGCGCCGCCCTCCGGCAGGACCTCGCGGCCCCACCCAGGCCGGTCGCGTCGGACACGGGGTCCCCCTTCGGCTTCGAACTGGTGCGACGGGGCTACGACCGGGGCCAGGTCGACGACCGCATCACCAAGCTCGTGGCCGACCGGGACAGCGCGCTGAACCGCATCATCGCCCTGGAACGCCGCATCGAGGAGCTCTACCCTCCGCAACAGCAGATGTGAGGGTCCACGGCCGGTGGGGCAGGGTTCCCCTGCCGGTCCGGCAGGGCTCTACGGGCTGTCGGGCAGGGGTTCAGCGGCCCGTCCGGCAGGGGCCTTCCACGCTCGGTCCGGCAGAGGTTCCACGGCCTGCCCGGCAGGGCTCTACGCCCCGTCCGGCAACCGGAGCCCCGTGCAGTTCCCGCGTCGCACCTGGTCCTTCGCGAACGCGGTCACGTACGCGCTGAGCAGCATGCTCCGCTCCTTCCGCTCGGCGGCTGTCGGGGGCTCGGACTTCCCGCCCTTCACCCGGTGGGGATAACCCTCGCCCCAGTGCGCGGCGAAGCCGGCCTGCTCACCGCCGCACTCGGCGACGGCCCACGCGCGCTGGTCATTCAGCGCGGGCTGCCAGGCGGCGCCCGCGTCCCCCGGCGGCAGGTCGGGTCCCCAGCTGCTCGTGGGCAGTCCCGTGCCCCAGTCCCCGCGCCACCCGGTGAGTTCGACGACGGGCCTGCCCCGCGGTTCGCCGTCGCTCCGCGCGGTGGCACCGCCGTCCGCCGCCGGTGCGTACAGGGTGCACCGGCCGACAACTCCGCCGTCGGCGACGGCGATACGGACCCTTCCGCCACGCCCCTCCGCCGGGATCCGCGTGGTGGCGAGGGCGTCGCAGGCGGTGCCCTTCGCCTCGGCGAGGGGCACATGTCCGCCCGTGTCCGGCACCGCCCCGTGCTCCGGCGCGGGCAGCGGCTCGCCACCGCAGCCGAGCTTCTCGGTCACCGCGTTCGTCATCCGCACCGCGATCCGCAGCATGGCCGCCTTCTCCGCGCGGCTCTTGGCGAAGTAGGTCCAGGTGCCCACCAGAAGACGACGGTGCTCCCCGGGCGGTCCCTCGCGCCTGTCCGGGCATTCGGGCATCAGATAGACGAGGCTGTCCTCGGTCTCGAAGCCGGGCAGCCCGCCCGGCAGCACCGCGTGCGGCGGATAGGAGCGGGCGACGTACGACAGCTTCTCGTCCCGGGCCCGCCCGCCCGGGTAGGCGTCGACGGCGACCACGACCTTTCCCTGGTCGCTCGTCAGCACGCAGTGGTACCGGCCGAGTTCCCCGTCGAGGGACTCCTGCTCCGCGCCGAGGCGGACGCCCGCGCGTACGGTCTCCAGATCGGCGCCGGTCAGCTCGCCCCCGCACGCCTCACGCGCCAGCCACCACTGCTTCACCGGTGCCCGGACGGAGAACGCGACGATGACCAGTACGGCCAGCACACAGCCCGAACCCCACAGCCACCCGCGGTGCTGCCGCGCCCAGTTGCCCACCTGTTCCCCCGCTTTCCCGTACGTCATCCCCGTACGTCATCCCCGTACGCGATCTCCGTACGAGTATGCGACCCGGTTAAGGGTTGTCCCGCAGGCGGCCGGTGACGGTGGCGAGGGCCTGCGAGAAGCCGCGTACGCGTGCGGTCTCGTGGCCCCGGCGCCGGACCAGGCCGAGGTAGGAGTCGGGGAGCCCGGTGACGGGGACGAAGGTGATCTCGCGGCGGCCGTAGTAGTCGGCGGTGGGACGGCAGAGAAGCAGGGAACCGCGGTCCGCCCGCACGAGGGCCAGGCCCTCCTGCAACGTGGCCACCGTGGGCCCGACGGGGATGGCGAGCCCCTCGGGGGTGGTGTCCGGGGCCTGCGCGCGGCGCCAGTATTCCGGCGCCGCGCCTCGGACGCTGATGAGCGGGCAGGCGGCGAGTTCCTCGGCGTCCAGACTGTCGCGAGCCGCGAAGGGGTGCCGGGGGGAGACCGCGAGAGTCTGCGGTTGTGCGGAGAAGACCTGTCCGACGACGAGCTCGCTCTCCTCGACCGGCATCAGGACCACCGCCGTGTCGACCTCGCGCCGCAGCAGCGGACCGAACGGGTCGGAGAAGGCGATCTCCACCAACTCGGTGGCACAGTCGGGATGTTCCTTCTGGAACAGCGCCAGGGCCTCCATCACGTCGTTGTTGACCGTGCCCTGGAAACCGAGGCGCAGGAGCCCGCCACCGCCCGCGGCCACGGCGCGGACGTCGTCGAGCGTGGTGTTGATGGCGTCGAAAGCGGGGCGCAGGCCCCCGTACAGCTGCTCGCCGAGAGGAGTGAGCCGTACGCGACGGCTGGTGCGTTCCACGAGCCGGGCGCCGACCCTGTTCTCCAGGGTGCGCAGCAATTGGCTCACGCGGCTCTGCGACACGTAGAGACGTTCCCCGGCCCGGCCGAAATGGAGTTCTTCGGCGAGGGCGAGGAATGCCTCCAGTTCGCGGGTCTCCGGAGTGCCCACGGGTCTCCTCCCCTCGGACGGCGGACCGGTATGTCCGGCACCGCCAGTCTATCGATCCATGAGCCCGGCTAATGAATCGATGAGGGATTCGCCGTTGTTCCGGCGGCCGGCGGTCTGTTGTCTGGAGGCATGACGCAGGCAGAGGAATCCGTACGGACGGCGGACACACGGGAACGTTCCGGGGCGCGGGGCCGGCTGGGGGTGGTGGCGCTGGCCGTCGGTACGTTCACCGTGGTCACCTCCGAGATGCTGCCCGTGGGGCTGCTCACCCCGATGAGCGGTTCGCTCGGGGTGTCCGAGGGCACGGCCGGTCTCACGCTGACGATCACGGGGCTCGTCGCGGCGGTCTCCGCGCCCCTGCTGATCTCCGCCGGGGGCCGGCTCGACCGGCGCGTGGCGCTCTGCGCCCTGGCGGCCGTGCTGATGATCGGGAACCTGGGCGCGGCCTGGGCCCCCGGCTTCGGTGTCATGGTCGCGGCGCGGGTGCTGGTCGGGATCGCGATGGGCGGGTTCTGGGCGATAGCGGCGGGGCTGGCGGTACGCCTGGTGCCGGAGAGGTCGGTCGCCGCCGCGACCTCGCTGGTCTTCAGCGGCATCGCCGTGGCCTCGGTGCTGGGCATCCCGGCCGGGGCGTACGCCGGGGCCCTCGCCGGCTGGCGCGCCGCCTTCGTCGCGGCCGCCGCCCTGGCACTCCTCGTACTGGTCGCGCTGGCCGTCCTCCTGCCGCCGCTGCCCGCGGAGCGGCCCGCGCCGCTGGGCGACGTGCTGCGGCTGCTCGGCAACGCCCGTATCCGCACCGGCCTGGCCGTCGTCGTCCTCCTGGTCACCGGCCACTTCGCCGCGTACACCTACGTCCGGCCGGTCCTGGAGGACGTCTCCGGGGCGGGCGAGGGCCTGATCGGCACGCTGCTCCTGGTCTACGGAGCCGCGGGTGTCGCCGGGAACTTCCTCGCGGGCGCCGGTGCCGCCCGCTCCCCCCGCAGGACCCTCCTGGTGATCGCCACGGCCCTGACGCTCACTGTCGTCCTTCTCCCGGCGCTGGGCGGATCACTCCTGGCAGCAGGCGCGCTGATGGCCGTGTGGGGCCTCACCTACGGCGGGGTCTCGGTGAGCACCCAGACCTGGATCCTGGCCGCGTCCCCCGAAGCCCGCGAGGGCGCGTCCTCCCTGTTCGTCGGGGCGTTCAACGGCGCCATCGCCCTGGGCGCGCTGCTGGGCGGCCTGGTGGCGGACGGTATCGGCACCACGGCGGTGATGTGGCTGGGGGCGGCCCTGGCGGCCGGAGCGGCGGTGACGACGGCGACGGGCCGGGCGCCGGCGGGTACGAGGCGCTGACGACGACGAGTCACGAGGCCACCTCCTCCCCCGGACCACCAGGACCACCAGGACCACCAGGACCACCAGGACCACCAGGACCGTCCGGGCCGTCCGGGCCGTCCGGGCCGTCCGGGCCGTCCGGGGGAGGGGCTTCGGGCAGGGCGATCAGGGGTTGCCGGCGCCGTAGCTGTAGTCGGAGACGACCGTGTCATCGGCGTCGCGGAGGTGGGCGGTGTCGCCCTTGTCATTCCAGAGGGGGCGTCCGCTGCCGTAGGTGAAGCCGCCCCACTCGGGGTGGACTTCGTTGGTGTAGATGCGGATCCGCTGACCGGGCTGGAGCACGGTGGCCGGCGGGAAGGTGAAGTTCTGGCCGGGGTCGTCGGCGAAGAGGGTCCAGCCGGAGATGTCGGCGGATGCCGTGCCCTGGTTCACGATCTCGACGTACTCGTCCGCCTGAGTGCGCTTGACCTGACCCTTGGAGCGGACGTCGGCGATGACCACGTCCGGCCTGCCCACGCGGGACAGCACCGCGACGATGTCGGCGCTGTTGGCACCGTTCTCCGGGCTGATGAACTTGTTGACGATCTGGCCGTTCTGCTTGAAGCCGGTGATCACGACGGCGTACTCCTCGCCGTCGATGGTCACGCTCTCCGGGGACACCCGAGTGGGCAGGTCGACCTCGTCGTCGGGGGTCGGGCCGTCATTGGGCGTCTCGAAGTGGTGGAAGCGGAAGCTGAATTGGCGGTCGGCGTCGTCCTCCTCGAACCGGATGCGTACCGCGAGATCGACATCGAACTGGTTGTTCGCCCCGCCCTGGATCGGGAAGTTCTGGTGGGTGAAGGTCCCCAGGGTGAATTCCGTGCCGCCGACCTTCACTTCGGTCGTGCCACCGGCGAACCGGTAACCGCTCTTGCCTCCGCCGACGGGAACACCCCAGGTGACGTTGTCGGTGGAGAGACCCGAGAGGTTGGGCGGGGCGGGGCTGACAGCCGTCCAGGTGCCGGACGCCGTGACTGTGGACATGTGCAAGATCTCCCTCTTCGGCCGGGCGCTTCCGGCAGGGGTAACCGCCCTTGCTGCGAAAGCAGTTGATGGAGGCGGAGGTGCACCGAAACCCCAGTGCCAGTACACCTCCGCAGACCGTCTGCGAATCGTCTGCAGAGCCGCCTGCGAACTGTCTGCCGAACAGCGTCCGGGAACCATCCCGCCGGCCACTTCGACGGACCGGCGTTCCCGCCAGGACACCGTGTCCGCCCTGCGAGGCACCGTAATCCGGTCATTTACGAGGTGGCCGCGACCGACCGGAGCGGCACGGCCCCCTCCCGGCGACGAGGGCCCCACCGGGACACGACCGGTGTTCCGGTGCTCCGGAGCGGCAGGGGGCGGGTGAGGCCCGGGACTTCTCGGGTCATTTCCCCACCGGGCAGCTATGGCCGGTAAAGCGCTCTCGGTCGAGTGATGACACGCGTCGGCGCGGATGGCGGGGGCGGGTGCGAGGAAGGCGGGTGCAAGGAAGCGGGGAGGCGCCTGACTGCGCCGGGGAACGGCGACAGCGAACCGGGTCCGCACCCAGGGCTGATGCCCCGCCCCGGGCACCCCCCGCTTCAGGCCGATGTTCCCGCCGACGGCTAAGGGCTGTCGTCGTACTCCCTGGCGGGCGCACGCCGACAGCTACGGCACCTCGCCACCGCATCTGACGCCGCGCGCTGATCCGCCAGGGATTACGGGACAGCCCTTACTCCGGGAAGACGCAGACCCACACGTGATCCGTGTGGAAGCAGAAGCCGTCGGAACGCGCTGTCGGCGCCGAGAAGGAGACAACGATCTTTGCGGACAACTCCACGTGATCGCTGTCGCCATCGCCGGAACGCAGCTTTTCCGTGGCGTCACGAAGAATTGCGGAGAGCAGGGCACGGCCGAAGTAGTCAGGTGTGCCGATCTCGTCGAGCACCTGACTGACTGCCGACTCCTGCTTGATCCGATCGGGTGAGGACATGACTGATCACCCCTCTACGAGAGAAGAGAAACGCTGTATGTCCAGCGTGTGGCACGGAGGACGGCCACGCATCTGGGGCCGGAGGTGACACAGGTACGTGGCCGCCCAGCGGATACGACGATGAATGGTTCGTTCCTTACGGCATGCGCGTCCATGCGCCGAGTGTCACGTTGGAACAAGGCAGAACGCGCGGCCATATTGGAGGAAAGATGCTGCCGTATTCCACCCTCCCTGGGGGAATACCAGGAATCGAGCAACCGGGCCCTCGTTCCTTCGTGGAGCTACTTCAAAGAGTGCTTCGGCGGGAAGGAGTGTATGGCGGGCCTGTCAACGGAGGCTCCACGGCCGACACGGGCACAGCGGTCAAGAGTTTCCAGGCGGCGCGTGGACTTACCGCTGACGGTGTCGTAGGACCAGCGACGTGGGAAGCGCTCCCGGCGGAAGACCTGAGGCATACCCACCATCAGTGAGGGAGATACGGGCGGGGCCGTGGCGCTGCTTCAGCGGTGCCCGCGGCGACAGGGGTTCAATCCCGGACCCATAAGCGGCATCTTCGGCCCTGGGACTACCGTGGCGCTGAAGGAATTTCAGACCACGGGCGCGCCGGAGATTATCGTTGACGGAATCTGCGGGTCTCAGATGTGGCCTTTCACGGGCTGACAGCGGGGGAGCCCCACCGCCACTGTCCCCGGGTATGTACGGGGAGCGGGCGGGAGAATCGCAGCTGAGAACGGGAAGCCCGCCCGATTTCACTCGACCGGGTTTCCCGTTCCGTGCGTGTAGTTCGCTGCTTTGTCTGGATATGAACGCAGAATGCTGCGAATGTGCAATTTGCTTGCTCTATCCCTGCCTCGTACGGTCCTCGTATCGAAAGTCTCGCCGACTTCTCCGGACGGCTGACTTCGTTGCTGAAAGCCGCGCGGAAGCGGGATGGCGCCTCTTGGATGTGGCTACATTTACCGTGCGGCGAAGGCGCGCGTAATGGGAAGTGGTCGGTCCCTTTCGTGGTAGAGTCTTGATGAATTCACAGGACGCCGCGATTAAAAGGGGAATGGCGTGAATACCGAGAAGGTTACGGCTCGACGTCTTACGGCCGAAGAGATTTCAGGCTTGGGTCTCCAGGACGCCATCTTCGTCTCGGCAGGGATGGATGGCCTTCCTCTCGACTGCTATGCCCCGGCTTTCCTCACGGAGCCGGGCAAGAATTTTGAGGGAGGGGCCTTCGTTGCGAGGACGGTGTTCGGTGAGGAGATTCACGTCCTCCCGGAAAACGCCGAAGAGGCCGGGATCTGGATCGCCGACAAGGCCGGGGAGGAAATCGAGGTTCTCCGGAGTGCCGGCGTCCTCCTGAACCTTGCCCTCTTCGTGCCCGGCGGGAACAAGGAATCCCTGGACGCGCTCTACTCCGCCGCACGGGACGCGTTCGGCGCGGGGGTCGTGCAGCGCTGGAGCGAGGAAGCCGTCGCGGTGCCGGACGTCAAGGTCGACCTCTACGAGGAGCCGGCCCGGGGGCGGAAGAACAACAGCCAGAACCGCGACCGCCGTGCCCTGGACATCTACCCGACCCGAGTGCGGTTCCTGGAGCCCAGCGAGGGCTGGAAGTTCATCATCGAACCGCACAAGGAGATCGTCGACGACACACCGACGATCTGACCTGATGGCAGGTTAGCCTCGGCCCTTCGCGGGAGCCCGTCAGCTTGCTGACGGGCTCTTCTCCGTTCGCGGGCGCCGCGCGGCCCTCATCTGTCCCGGGGCTCCGGTGATTGTCGCCGGTCCCCTGCGGATTCGTCCGCGATCGGTAACAGGGGGATCTTGTGCGGGCTTTCGTATGTCTTGATGAGGGCAGGGCATCGGCGGAGACAGCAAAGGGGCGGGCGGACATGGCGAAGCACAAGGGAAGGGGATGGCACGGCAGGCTTCTCTCGGCGGCACTCGGGGTGACAGTGGTGGCCGCCGGATCCTCGGTGTGGACCGCGCAGGCCGAGCCCACCGGAGGCCGGCAGCCGGAAGCCCGTGTCTCGGCGCCGGACTCCCGGCCCGTGGCGGCGGACATCGCGCATGCCTCGGACCGCGGCAAGCGAGGCGTCAACATCACGATCGATGACGGACCGGACCCGGCGTGGACGCCGCAGGTGTTGCAGCTGTTGAAGGACAGCGGTGTGAAGGCCACGTTCTGCATGGTGGGTACGCAGGCCCAGGCGTACCCGGACCTGGTCAAGGAGGTCGTGGCGGACGGGCACCGACTGTGCAACCACACCGTCTCGCACGACACCGCCATGGACACCAAGTCCGAGGCCTATCAGTCCCAGCAGATCCTGGATGCCGAACGCATGATCACCAAGGCGTCCGGTGGCGTCCGGTCGCAGTACTACCGGGCCCCGGGAGGCGCCTTCACCCCGTACAGCCGCCAGCTCGCCGCGTCCCGGGGGATGCGGCCGCTGGGCTGGAACGTCGACACCAAGGACTTCGAGCGCCCCGGCGCGGACGCCATGGTCGCCACCGTCAAGAGAGAGATCTCCAACGGACCGACCATCCTCTTCCACGACGCGGGAGGCGAACGCTCCCAGACCCTGGCCGCTCTGCGCGAGATCCTGCCCTGGCTGAAGGAACAGGGGTACTCCTTCGGCTTCCCGGTCCGGTGAACCTCATCGTGTCGTGATCGAATCGACCGCACCGAGGTCCCGGCGCATCACGTTGCGCAGCTCGATCACCGCCGCGTCGAACCTGTCCTCCAGGTCCCTGTAGGCCCGGCTGTCGGCCGTGGCCCCTTCCACCAGCAGGTCCCGCGTGTCCCTCAGAACCACAAACGCGGTGCGCGCGGCGTCCACAACCTCTCGCGGCGCGATGATGGCCAACTGGTGGCGGATCTCGTACGCCCCAGGTGCCAGAAACAGCTCACGCACCCTCTGAGGGTGCTCCTCCACGGGGATGCTCATCCGCGCACACTCGTTGAGGGCCGTTCGTATCCGCGAGAGCGAGGCGGTGTAGTCGCCGTACATCTGCCTCCGCGTGTCGAGATTCTGGCCGGCCCGCTCCCTGCGCCACCTGAACCGATCGGTGAGCAGAGTCGAACCCACCCCGATCACCGCACCAAGTGCCGTGCTGACTGGGGATATCCACTCCATGCCAGGAGACTAAGAGGTCATCTCATTTGGCTGATTCGGTAGTCTGTTGGTCATGGTGGGGATCGTTGAGCGTCTGGTGCCGGACGAGTTGTGGGAGTTGTTCCAGCGGGTGGTGCCGGAGGCACCGTCGCGGCCTCAGGGTGGCGGTCGGCGTCGGCACGGCGACCGGGAAGTGCTGGCCGCAATCGTGTTCGTGGCCACGTCAGGCTGCACGTGGCAGCAGTTGCCTTCCGCGTCGTTCGGCCCGTCGGGAGCGACCGCCCATCGGCGCTTCTCGGAGTGGTCGAAGGCCCGGGTGTGGGCCAAGCTCCACCGTGTGGTCCTCGACGAGCTCGGTGCCCGCGGCGAGCTGGACTGGTCTCGTTGCGCGATCGACTCGGTGAACATGCGGGCCCTGAAAAGGGGGACCTGACGGGTCCGAATCCTGTCGACCGGGGCAAGTACGGGTCGAAGATCCACCTGATCACCGAGCGGACCGGTCTGCCCCTGTCTGTCGGAATCTCCGGAGCCAACGTCCACGACAGCCAGGCCCTGATCCCGCTCGTGAAGGGCATACCGCCTATCCGTTCCCGCCGCGGCCCCCGTCGACGCAGGCCCGCCAAGCTCCACGCCGACAAGGGATACGACTATCGCCACCTGCGGGAGTGGTTGTCCCAGCGGGGCATCCGGCACCGCATCGCCCGCAAGGGAATCGAGACCTCGCAGCGACTCGGCCGACACCGCTGGACCATCGAACGCACCATGGCCTGGCTCGCCGGCTGCCGCCGACTGCACCGCCGCTACGAACGCAAGGCCGCCCACTTCCTCGCGTTCACGAGCATCGCCTGCACCCTCATCTGCTACCGCAGACTCACCAAATGAGATGACGTCTAAAGGCTGTCTCGTATTCCTGGCGGGCGCGCGACGACAGCTACGCCGCACGCTGATCCGCCAGGGATTACGGGACAGCCTCGAGAACCTTCGCCCACTCGTCGTTCGGCCGGGTCGGCGCACTCGTTCCGACCGCTCCTCACCGCCGTTGCTCGCGCGCCATGGCATGACCACAGCCGGTGCGGCCCGCAGGCCGCCGCCTGGCAGATGACGTGGGGATCAGGCTCCGTACCGGCGCCGTGCCGGCTGCATCCGCTTCGGGCGTGCTGGGTGTGCTGGGTGTACGGGGCGCTGGGGCACTGGCCCGCACCTCACGTCCCCGGATGGTTCAGGGTGCGCACGAACTGCTCCGCGAGCTGCTCGGTGTCGATGTCGTCCGCGCTGTGCCCGGACAGGATGTGGAAGAACGGCGGGCCGATCAGGAGCGCGGTCGCCTGTTCGAGCGAGAGGGTGGTGCCGCTCGCCTTCCGCGCCGCCTCCACGACCTCTGCGGCGCTTTCCCCGAGGATGTCGCGGGAGGCGAGCAGCGCGGCGACGTCCGCGTCGTGCTGGGCCTCCCCCATGAGGGCGCGGTAGGCCGCGCCCGCGTGGGAGCGGGACAAGAAGGCGACGAGGGCGTCGAGATAAGCCTTGAGGTCCTTGCGGGGGTCGTCGCTGCCGGACACGGACAGTTCGTGCCGGGCGTCGATGGCGCTGGCCTCATAGAGGACCTCCGCCTTGTTCGACCACCAGCGGTACACGGTCTGACGGCCCACGCCCGCCCGCTCGGCGATGCCCTTCATGGTCAGGGCCGCGTACCCGACTTCGACCAGAAGGTCGTCGACGGCGTGCAGCACGGCGGCACGCGCGCTTTCACTGCGGGGCCGTCCGCGACCACTTCCATCCACCATGTTGCCACTCTATACGAGGCACGGTGTCTCGTATGTGCTACCTTTACGGTGCACGGTGACTCGTAAGTGGGTGTCCTGCCGTGCTCCGTGTACGGCAATCCCAGAAGGAATCGAGAGCGATGGCTCCCATAACGGAGGGCGCTCCGCGCCCGACGCAGCGGTCCGGCACGGTGCTCGCCTGCGTGAGTGTGTGCACCGCCCTGGTCGTCGGATTCGTTGCGGCGATCAACCTGGCGGTGCCGCAGCTGGCCGCGAGTTCACTGGAACCGACCTCGTCGAACCTGCTGTGGATCGTCGACTCCTATGTCGTGATCTTCGCCTGCCTGGTCATCCCCGCCGGTGCGGCCGGCGACAAGCTCGGCCGCAAGGGCGTCCTCATGGCGGGGCTCGGCATATTCGCGTTCGGCGCCGTGGTGTCGGCCGTGGCGCCGAACGTGGCGATCATGCTGACCGGGCGCGCCATCACCGGCCTCGGCGCCGCGTGCGTCCTGCCCAACTGCGTCGGCGTCCTCCTGCACGCCACCGCCCCCGCGCGGCGCCCTCACGCGCTGGCCGTCTGGGCGGCGGCCACCGGTATCGGCGGCGTCGTCGGCAACGTCGGCGGCGGCGCGGTGCTGAGCGCGGGCTCCTGGCGCACGTTGTTCGAGGCGGTCGCCCTGATCGCGGCCTGCTGCTTGGTGTGGGTGGCACGCTCCGTACCACGCAGTGCCCGGCTTGAGCGCACCCTCGACCTGCCCGGCACACTGCTGTTCGTGGCAGCCTTCGTGGCACTGCTGATCGGAATCATCGAAGGGCCCGAACAGGGCTGGGGCAGCACGGTCGTCCTCGTCGCCTTCGCCTGCAGCGTTCTGCTGAGCCTGTGGTGGGTGCGGGTCGAGCTGCGCGCCACCCATCCCATGCTCGACCCGCGGCTTTTCCGCAGCGCGGCACTGAGCAGCGCCAGCCTGGGCATGACCATCACCTTCTTCGGGAGTTTCGGGCTCTTCTACGTCAACGCCTCACTCCTGCAATACGGGCGTGGCTTCTCCGTCCTGCAGGCAGGGATCGGGATCATCCCGCTCACCCTCCCGCTCCTGGTGGGCACCCGTTACGTTCCCGGGCTCATCAGCCGCTTCGGCAACCCCGCGACCCTCGCCGCGGCCTTCGCGCTCACCAGCGCCGGCCTGCTCGGCCTCTCGTACGCCTCGACCATGGCCTACCCCGTGTACGCGGTCGCCCTGTTCGTCATCGGGCTCGGCATCATGCTGGCCGCGCCCTGCCTGACCGCTCAGATCGCCGCGGCCCTGCCCGTGGAGAGAGCGGGCATCGCCGGAGGTCTGCAGTCCGCGACCCGCGAACTGGGCAGCGCTCTGGGGGTGGCTGTCGTCGGCACCATCCTCACCGCCGGGTTCACACACCACCTGCCCGACGACCTGAGCCGGCACTCGCCGCTTCCCCGTACGGTGCAGGAAGCGCTCGCGCTGGCCCCGGCCGACCACACCGCCGTCACCGACGCGTTCACCCAGGGCGCCAACACCGCCCTGCGTGCCGCGGCCCTCGTCGTACTCCTGGCCGGAGCCCTGGTCGTCGCCGGCGCCCGCCGCGCCCAGCGGACCACGCCCTAGCGGAGGGCCCACCTCGCCCACACGGCCTGACGAGACGGCATCCACCCATCGCACCGCCCGAAGGAGTCAGTACTGTGCCCACGCAACCCTGCACCCTCGCGGAACCACGTGTCTCCGCCGCCCTGATCCGCATGTTCGGAGCCGCGACCCGCGACGACGAGACCGCGGCCCGCCTGTGGAGCATCCCGCTCGACGACCGGGCGTCGCTGTCGGCGCAGGAACTCGCCGACGCGGCGCAGGAGATCTACATGCCGGTCTCCGCCGACGGCGGCAAGCTCCTCTACAACCTTATCCGCGCCACCAGGCCGACCAACGTCGTCGAGTTCGGCACCTCGTACGGCATCTCCACCCTGCACCTGGCCGCCGCCGTTCGCGACAACGGCACGGGCCAGGTCATCACCACGGAGATGAACCGGATCAAGGCGGCCTCCGCCCGCGACACGTTCACCGCCACCGGCCTCGACGACGTGATCACCGTGCTGGAGGGGAACGCCCTGGAGACGCTCGCCGCACTGCGGCAGCCGGTCGGCTTCCTGTTCCTGGACGGCTGGAAGAACCTCTGCCTGCCCGTCCTGCGGCTCCTCGAACCACACATCGCCCCCGGCACCCTCGTCGTCGCCGACGACGTGGACCTCCCGGGCCTCGGCCCCTATCTCGACCACGTCCGCGACACCGCCAACGGCTACCACAGCGTCACGTTCCCCGTCGAGGACGGCCTCGAAATCAGCTGCCGCCTCTGATCGAGCCCCTTCCGGACAACACGAAGGCCCGGGTCGCCGACCAGGGCCTTCACCAGGGAGCGGATGACGAGAGCCGAACTCGCGCTCCGGACCCGGGAAGGCCGCAGAGTGCGGAACCCGGGCTGGAGGAGAGCGATCCACGCACCGGGACGCCGTACGAACGCCGGGACACCGTACGAACATCGGCACGCCGTACGAACGCCGGGGTACGTGGCCCACGCCGGCCGGCCGGACGCCTGGGACGCACGTGGAGGCGCCGGGCGGTTCGCCGCGGTGGTACGAGACCATGTGCACGCTGATGTGCAAGGACGTGTCTTAGGGGGACAACGTGGCCTCGGAAGTGTGGACTTCGGTCCTCTCGCTCACGGGTGTCGCGCTCGGCGGCGGGCTGACGGCCCTCTCCCAGCGCGCCACCCAGCGGTCCGCGGACCGGGCCGAGGAACGACGGCTGAGGGCGGCGACCGGCGAGGCGCGCCGGGCCGAACAGCTCCAGGCGATCAAGGAGTTCATCGCATGCGCCCAGGCGGCCGAACGAGCGGCCTACAGCCGCCCCGATCCATGGGGCGGTGACGACGGATGGAGTGCGCCCGCCGGCGCCACCATGACCACACTCTGGGTCGCTGAACGGCACCTCGTGCTGCTCTGCGACCCGGACCTGCACGCCACTGTCCATGCGTACGGTCGCGCGCTCAACCAAGCGGTGTGGCGGGACATCGGCGACACCGAGGTCAACGAGCACCTGGAGGAGTGCAAGACCGCCTTCATGACCGCGGCCCGCGCCGGCCTGTCCTCCCTGCCGGGCCAAGCACCATGAGCTCCGGGCCGAGGGCGATCCCCGCAGGACTCGTCGTACTCGTCGGACCGCCGGCCGCGGGCAAGACCGCCTTCGTCCGTGAGGTGGTCGCTCAGGGGAGCCTCGACCCGGAAGCCGTTGTCTCCAGTGACGACATCCGGGCGGAGTTCTTCGGGGCCGAGGCGGCGGACGCCCTCATCCTTGAGGGCGCCAGGAGGAACCTCATCACTGACCACTGTTTGCCGCGCTGCCGGCGCGCAAGGGCACGGTGGGGAGGGCACGGTGGGGAGGGCGCCGGCCGGGGCCTTGAGGGTTTACGAGACCGACCGCTGCGCCTCCGCGAGCGCGGCCAGGTCGGCGTGGTGGACGACGGAACCTCCGGCACCCCAGGAGCCTTCGGGCTGTTCGTGCACCAGCACCCACACCCGTGAGGCATCGTTCCGGGACAGACCGGCGGCCTTCAGCACGGCCCGCGTCACGTCCTCGATCAGTCCGGACTTGTCGAGGACGGGCGGAGTCCCCTGCGGCACGGTGACCTCCGCGAGGAACCGAGGAGCGTCATCACCGGCGGTCCCCTGGACACCCTCGGGCAGTTCGGTCAGGTAGCTCCAGGACAGGCCACGGAAGAAGGCTGTGTCGGGGAAGCCCTCCCAGCGCAGTACGGCTGCGGCGAGGTCCTGCCGGATGGCCGCACGTCCTTCCTCGGTCAGGGAGCCGGTCGGTGCGGTCAGTCGGATCAATGGCACGGCAATTCCTCATTCACTCGCGACGCTCGATTATGTCGAACGTTATAACCAGGGGTCACGCTAGACTATGACAGTCGATATAGCCAAGGGTGTTCCCCCAAGGAGAGGGCATGTCGTGACCGAGGTCGCCCCACAGGCGCGCGAACGGATCGTGGCCGGTGCGGCCGACATGATTCGGCGTCGCGGCCTGAACGCTACGAGCATCCGTGAGACGGCCAAACACGCCAGGGCGCCGCTCGGCTCCACGTACCACTACTTCCCCGGTGGCAAGCAGCAGCTCACCACGGAGGCCGTCCGGTACGCGGGGGAGACGATCGCCCGGAATCTGCGCAGGGAACTGGAGGCCGGCCCGGCCGCGGGGCTGCGGGCCCTTCTCGCCCTGTGGCGCGAGACCGTCGTCGGCACCGACTTCCGTGCCGGCTGTACGGTCCTCGCCGTCGCCATCGAGGAGCCTCCGGAGGCCGAGATCCCACCCGCCCTCGCGGCGGCTGCCGAGGCGTTCGATCAGTGGGAGGACCTGCTGGCCGCCTCGCTGAAGGCGCACGGTGTCGAACCGGACCGCGCCGCTCAGGTCGCCACGCTCATCGTCGCGGCCGTCGAGGGGACGGTGGCCATGTGCCGCGCCAAGCGCAGTACGGAGCCCCTGGACCGCGTCGCGCGACAGCTCGAAACGGTGCTGGCGGACGCGCTCGACCGGCCGATCTGACAGGCGCGCCGCCCGGTGAGTGGTGTGAGGGTTCCAGGGTCAGCCGCCCTGCGGTCGAGACCACCGTCCCCGGGGGTGCCGCTTCCAGCGGGCCCGCCGCGAGCAAGGTCGACGGGGCCGGACGGGCCGGTCGCGCCGAACCGTGAATGGGCCCGGTCCCGCACTGAGAGGTCCGGACACAAGGATGAAGGCCCTGGTCTCGGCCAGGGCCTTCATATGGAGCGGGTGACGAGAATCGGACTCGCGCTCCGAGCTTGGCAATCACCCCGGGCTTCGGCCAGATAGTGGTATCTGACCGGGGGTGATGCTCGATTGCGGCCGTTCGCTCAATGCTGCGGTGAAGCCTCTGCCGACCGCCGACCGCCGACCGCCGACCGCCGACCGCCGACCGCCGACCGCCGACCGCCGACCGCCGACCGCCGACCGCCGACCGCCGACCGCCGACCGCCGACCGCCGACCGCCGACCGCCGACCGCCGACCGCTACCGCTTGGGGGCAGGTCCGCTGAGGCCGATGAGCTTCCCCGGGCCCCGGCCGGCCGGACGGGCGGATCAGCGCAGTCCGGCGAAGAGATCGTTCTCGGGTATGGCCGCGCCGGTGGCGTCCTTGACACGTGTGAAGGTCTCCATGCCCATCAACTCGCCGAACCTCTCCTTGCCCATCTTGAGGAAGAAGATGTTCTCGCCCTGACTGGCGTGCGCGGCCAGCGCATCGAACTTCTGACCGCTGAATGCGGTGGTGTCCACCCACGTGGTGATCTCATCGTCGGGGAGGCCGATCTCGGCCATCGCGGCGGCCTCGGCGGGATCCGGCTCCGGCATGTCCTCCTGAAACTCGCGCAGGGTCTCCCCGAACCGCTGCATCATCGAACGGGGCATCGTCGTCCAGTACACCTTCGGTGTCAGCGCGGTCATCTCCAGCGCCGCCATCGTGATGCGGTGGGCCTGGATGTGGTCGGGGTGCCCGTAGAAACCGTTCTCGTCGTAGGTGACGACCACATCGGGTCGGTAGTGCCGCATGAGTTCCGCAAGCCGGGCGGCGCCTTCCTCCACGGGGGTCTGCCAGAAGGAGCCGGGGGCGTCGTTGCTCGGCCAGCCGGCCATCCCGGAGTCGGCATAGTCCAGCATCTCCAGGGCGCTGATCTTCAGGACGTCACAGCTCGCCTTGAGTTCCTGACGGCGCATCGCGGCGACGGCCGCCGGATCGTGCCCGGGATCGCCCGGCTTGACACCCCCCGTTCCGTCACCGCAACCGCCGTCGGTACATGTCACGAGGACCGTGCGGATGCCTTCCGCCGCGTACCGCGCGAGAACCCCTCCCGTTCCGGTGGCCTCATCGTCGGGGTGGGCGTGTACTGCCATGAGAGTCAGGGGCTGGTCAGTCATGAAAACAGTTCCTTCTGTAGAAGTACGTCGTGGTCCGAGTGCGCGGCGGGCGCACCGCGATCCTGAGGCCCGGCTCCTGGTGGGGCGGACGGCCTTGGGGTCTCCGTTTCCCCGCCTGTGCTGCGCGTCGGTCCTTCGGTCGATGCAACCGTGCCGGCCGGACCGGCTGTTCCCGGTGCGGCCGCTCGGCCTTCCAGGTGTCGGCGTTGTCAACGCGTACGAGGAACAGGAGCGACCCGCACGTCTCGGCGCCACGCCGGATCCGGCTTCCGTCCGAGGCGCTGCCCCTTGGCCGGCCTGGCGCTCGGACAGGACACTAATGGCACGCGGCATGGCGCGCGGGTGTTGAGGTCTGGACAACAAGGATGCCCCCGGCCACTGGCCTGGGGCATCCGGGTCGAGCCGCGGAGCGGGTGTTACAGCCGCTGGTATGCCGCGTGGTGTGCGGATCCCCTCAATCGGCCGTGACGCAGTGCTCTCAGTCTTCTCGCCGCGCCGCCGCCTCCTGCAGGTACGCGGAGATCATGGCGAGGTCATCGGCAATATCCAGCACACCGTTGACGTCGGTTGTCGGGGTGGAGGCGCCGTTCACGCCGGCGAAGAAGACGTCGAAGCGGCCGTTGCCCTTGTCCAGGTAGCCGGCGATCGTGATGGCGCCCACGGCCAGGCGGTTGTTGAGTGCGTCCAGCCCGACGGCCGCGCCGGTCTTGGCGAACACCTTTCCGCGCGCGGGGCAGTCGGTGCAGTTGTCGGCCAGCAGGCCGTCGACGCCGAGGATGGGCAGCGCATTCCGGAAGAGCTCCGCCTCGGGGGTGCGATGCCAGTACGTCAGCAACTGCACGACGGCCTTGGGTGTGGTCCGGTCGACGGGGTTTCCGCCACGGCCGTCCAGGAGCTGGACCTGTTCGCGGTCGACGCCCGCGTGTTCCAGGAAGTCGGCCAGTGTCGGGAACCCGTCCATGCAGTCCTTGCTGCCGGCCGCGACCGCCATCAAACAGATGGCGAGGTTGCCGCCCAGGTTGTGGCTGACCTTGAAGATGAGCTTGGCGTACTGGGCGTACGAGGGGGAGGTGTACAGCGCCACACGCGGTCGGCCCTCGTACGAGCCGGGGAGTTGGCCGACCGGGTTGGCACCGGTCGGATCGGCGGTCACCTCCACACCGGCCCGCCCCAGCGCCTCGATCAGCGCGGTGCGTCCGAAGGCCGCCGGATCGGCGATGGGCGACACCTTCAGAGCCGGTTCGGAGTCGGCCGCGATGGTGCCGGACAGCTGGATCCGCGTGCCGTTGCCGGAGGTCGTCACCTCGATGTCGGTCGGCTCACCCACCCCCACTGTCCGCACGGTCGACGTGACGCGGTACGGGGCGACTCTCGGCCGCCAGTCCAGTGTCGCGGGCGCACCGGCGCGGGCACCGGGGGTGGTCAGCAGGTCGATGAGATTGTCGTTGATGATCAGCGGGGTCGGGACGGGGACGAAGACCGGCTCGGGCTGGAAGAGCCGGTTGTCGACGATCACGTTCCCTTCGACGCGGGTGATGCCGGAACGCCGCACCTGCCGCGCGATCTCGTTGATCCCGGCGAGCGGGTTCTCCGGCGTGAGCGTGGCGCCGGGGAAGTCATTGGCGTACGTGTGGTCGAGGTCTGTGTAGTCCACCGTGCCGTCGGGACGGGTCCTGCCGCCCATGGTGAGGTCGCCCTGGGCGACAAGGCCGAGATCGCCGTCCAGTGTGCTTCCCCGGCGCTCGCCGACCGCGTAGACCGGCGTCCTGAAGCGGTGGTCGCCGCCGAGGGTGTTCCACGCCCCGGAGGTGCCGAACAGCTTGGCCACCGATCCAGGGATGAAGAACTGCTCGGCGAACCGGCTGTGGACGACCCGCCCGCTGTCCGGGTCCTGCTGGAGCAGGCCCCACTGGGCGTTGGGGTAGTCCGGCTTCCGCATGATCTCCGTGATCCGCGGGTCGAGCCGGTCGGAACCGCCGTCGTCGGGCGAGGAGGCCGCCTGGGCTGCCGCGCCCGAAGTCAGGGCCAGAAGCAGCAGGGCACAGCATCCGGCGACCACGCGATGCCGAAGGGATCCGACATTCTCGCCTCGCACTGCGATACGCACCGTTCGTCTCGGCAGTTTCCCGTCCATGGGCTCAGGTATGGACCCCGATGGGCGCCGGATACGGGCGGCGCGAACGGTTGTCACCCGAACAGCACGGCGATTCGTCGAAATGCGCAGCGAATGCCCGGCGGAGACAGGGCGCCTGGTGAACCGGAGGCGGTACGTGGCCCGATGCGTGCCGGTTCGGGCCGCCCGCGAGAAGGCCGAGGAGAAGCCTTCTGGTGCGGGATGCTCGAAGGGGTCCCAGACAACACGAAAGCCCCAGGCCAACGGCCTGGGGCTTTCGTGTGGGGCGGGTGGCGAGAATCGAACTCGCGCTCCGAGCCTGGGAAGCACCCGGTACGGCAGAACGGCCCGGACCGAGAGTCGCGGTCCGGGCCCCTGCCCCGTGCCGTGCCGCCCTGCGGCGGCGGTGCGTCAGCTCTGTGAGGTGTCGTCGCCCGTCTGCCCTGCGTCCCCGGCCGCGCCTGCCTTCTCGCGCATCTTGCGCACCAGCTCGGCCTTCCGGTCGGCGGCACCCTGGCGGTCGAGGTTGCGGTGCGGACCATTGTTCTGCCGCTCGGCGCGGGACAGCTTCTTGCGCTGGCCGCCGCCCATGCCCACGGGGTTGTTGATGTTCTTGCTCACGGTCATGGGTTCTCCCGGTAATGAGGTGAAGTGATCTACGGATTCATCGGTGGGGGCGGGCACGGCGACATCGAGGGACGTCAGCAGGGGCCCGTCACACTCTCACTCGTAAATCGGCGTCTGGAAGAACATGACAAAGACGTTACCCGGTCCCGTCGGCCCCGCACGCCAAGCCCTTCGCCGCCCCGGCGCCGGCCGGGGTCAGCCGTCTCCTTCCGAGAATCTCAGCACCGCACCGCCAGTACCCGCCAGCACCCGCCGGTGGTCGTCGAGCGCCCGGTGCAGCCCAGACGGACGCTACTGGGCCGCCGCGGGCGTGGTCAGTGGTCGCGAGCACACTGGCGGCGTGAGCACCGGCCCTGCGGAACCCGGCGCATACCCACAGAACAGCGAGGTTGAGGCAAGGCCAAGGCAGTTATGTCGCACGAATGGCACGTGTCAAAGAGATCTGGACAGCAAGGAAGCCCTGCCTATCGACCGGGGGGTCACGGAGCGGGTGGCGAGAATCGAACTCGCGCTCTGCGCTTGGGAATCAACAGTTCTTGAACGACTGTAGTGGCTCTGACCTGCATGTTTGGCTGGAGTGGTCGAGGCCGGCGTGGTCTCTGGGTACCGTGCTTGACCGCTGCTGTCCGCTCCGAAGGGCACGGATGGGGCACGAGGGTGATCGATGCCGCCGTGCCGTGGGTGGGAAAGTGTCACCGTGCTGGACCAGGCGCTTGCCGTCGTGCGATTTCATCCCTGGCGATCTGTCGCAGGGCAATTCGGTTGGCCGTCATCGATTCGGAGCCGCAGTACTGGCGGTCGGCGGACTGCAACTCATCGCGGTCACCAGCGGAAAACTCCAACATGAGGTACTAAGGTACCGTGAATGTGGAGGTGGGAATCATGACCACGGCTTCGAAGCCGCCCCGGCAGTCGCCGCTCAAGGTGGACCCGGCGACGGACAAGTTGATCAGCCAGGGCGCGCATTTCCTGGGCCTGACGAAGAAGGACCTGGTCGCGGAGGCGGTACGGGTTTACCTGGACCAGCGGCGTGAGGATCTGCGCGAGGGCATGGTGGAAGCGCTCAGCGTCCTGGACGGCTCCTTGAAGTCGGACGTCATGCTCCTGACCGGTCTGACCGCGGAGGAGATCGACGCGGTCGGCGGGATCGACGAATGACCCTTCACGCTGCGATGCGTCCCGCCAGGCCCACCCTGCGATGTCTACGCGATGACCTCGGGTTGCCCCTACCGGCGGTGACCGACCCCCTGGACGAGATCGAGCACCCGATCCTGGCGAAGGCCGCCGAGCAGTTCGCGGCGGACGATGCCAAGCATGAGCGCATCCGCGCTGTCGATGACCAGGTGTTGTTCAAGGTGAAGGTCCAGCGCTGGCGCGGGGCGGTCTGGGTGGACGCCGACCTTCCGTGGCTGGTGGCGGCCGGCCGCCGCGAGGACGGCTCCACCGACGACTTCTATGCCGCTCTCGAGGCCGACGGCAAGACTGCCCGAACCCGCTACAACGCCGGCAACACCGACGCGCTCAAGTCCGCCACGTACACCGCTCACTTGCTCCCCGCTCGCGAGGACCACGTCCGCTATCGCGCCGAAGCTGGAGTCCGTTTCGTCCGGCGGCTCCGGACCACGGTTCTGAATCTGAGCCGTGCCACCCTCCGGGACGGTCAGGAGCACACGGTGGATTTCGACACCTTCACCGTCGGCCTTCAGGTCCGCGCCGACGACGGCCACGAGACCTACCTCGCGGTGCGGATCACGGGTTCGGTCCCGCCGAACCTCACGACATTGATTCTGCGCAACGTTCCCGGCTGCGAGGCCGACGGCTGGTACCCCGAATACGCCCTGCCGGAGCGGGACCTGCTCCCCGCCGAACAAGCCTGGTCCAACCTGATGGACCCTCGTGAGGCCGCCCGAGTCCTCGACACGGAGCCGTAGCAGCCGGAACAAGAGAAAGGCCCCGGTCTCCGACTAGGGCCTTCTTCGTGGAGCGGGTGACGAGAATCGAACTCGCGCTCTGAGCTTGGGAATCTGGGGTGCTTGGGTTGGTAAAGGTGCTCTGAACTGGGATTTTGTAGTGGGCAAGTGGATGGTCTCCCGGTCTCTGAGAGCCGTATCCGACCACTGTTGTCCGCTCTGCTGGGCACGGATGGGGCACGAGTGCGGCGTACTGCGGACCCAGCCAGGGAGTATGTCCGGCCTGGGCCCGCGGAGCGTGACCGTGGTGCCGATGGCACACGTGCACCCGTGCAGCCCGGCGCCTTCGAAAAGCTCAGCCGCCGCCTTCGCCGCCTGCTCGGTGACCGGTTCCACCTGACTCGGGAGAATGCCCGGTTCGAGCGAGGCATGTTGGTGCGGGAGTGGCTGAATTCCATGGAAACTCTGGCGGGCCCTCTTGAGAGGTCTCTTTGCCACATTTGGCCACCAAGAAGTGGCAAGTTCTACGGTTTGTGCACGGGCTGGCCCGTGTTGTGCACGGGCTCGGCTCGTGGCCGTCGAAAAGTTGGCTGGAATCATGCTCCTGGCGTGCCTGTGTCGCATCCGAGCGTGAACGGCCTTCTCGCCGCATAACCATCTGAGCGGGATGTGGCCTAACGGGCCGGATACGACCAGGAATCGTTGGGCAGAACGGTTCCTGGTCTTTTGTCAACCCGTTGGCAGAGGTCGCCGCCCCTTGCGATGTTTTGCCTGCCGCGCAGTTCGAACGAGCAGTCGGCATGGGGGACGGGGAGAGCAAGTGTGCGCAGTGGTGGCGGTGGAAACATCGCAGGGGGGCAGTCCGCGGGGTGTGGGCGATGTGCCGGTCCTCGTGATCGTCGGTGCCAATCCGACGGTGGCCCGGGAGGCGGCGACGCTGCCCGGTGAACTGATTCACGTGCAGTTGCCCGGCGCGCCGGCCCTCGGCCCTGACGATCGGGTTCTCACCACCGACTACGGGGACCTACCGGCCTTTCTCGACTTCACCGACGAGGTCCTGCGGCCGCTGGCGCCCACCGCCGTGGTTTCCCTGACCGAATTCGGCCTGGAGCCGGCCGCGCAGGCCGCGCGGAGGCTCGGTGCGACCGGCGTCGCACCTGCTGTGGTGCGGGCCACCCGCGACAAGCTGGAGATGCGGCGGATCCTTGAGCGCCAGGCCCCGCACCTGAATCCGGCTTTCGCGGCGGGCGACGACCCGGAAGGCGTGGCGCGTCTGCTCTCCGTGCACCGGCGGGGGGTGGTCAAACCGGTCGACGGGGTCGGCAGCACCTCCATCGCCCTGGTGGAGGGCGTCGATGGATTTCCCGCCGAGCGCCGTACGGCAGCGCACCTGCTCGAACAGTTCGTCGAGGGAAGCGAGTTCAGTGTCGAGGCCCTCTCGGTGGGAGGCCACCACACGGTCGTCGGCATCGCCGAGAAGGGCACCACGGACGGGTTCGTCGAAGTCAGCCATATGATGCCGCCGCCCTCGCTGGACCCGCGCCGCCAGGAGCTGGTCGTCCGGGCGGTCGGCGAACTGCTCGACGCCATCGGCCTGACCGACGGACCGAGCCACAGCGAGGTGAAGGTCGACGGTGACAAGGTCGTCGTGATCGAGACCCATACCCGGCTCGGCGGCGACGGCCTCGCGGACCTGGTCCGCCTCACCACCGGGGTCGAGTGGCGGCGTGCCGCGCTCGGCTGGGCCATCGGCGCGGAGGCCCCCCGGGGGCCCGCATCGGCGTCCGCGGCTGCCACCGTCTTTCTCACCGCGACGCCCGGACGAGTGGCGGCTGTCGCGCCACGGCCCGACCTCACCCACGGGCACGTCCACACCTGGGATGTTTCCGTTCTTCCTGGAGACGAGGTCCGTCCGGTGCGCTCATCCTCGGATCGGCTCGGTATGGCCGTCCTGACCGCAGCCGACACCGGCGCCTGCGCGGCGGCCGTGGCGGAGCTGATCTCCCATCGAGTGGTCACCACCACCCCCGGCCCTTCGCTCTGACAGGAACGCGGGCCGTACTGCCTGGCCCGCGCGGCCTCATTCCTTCACTCACTCCTTCATCGCGCACACCAACACAGGGGGGACACATGTCTGTCAAGAATGATCCCATTTCCTATGATTTCCACGGGGATGCTCCGTTCTCGATGCCCTTCAAGGACATCAAGCCCCAGGACATCCACATCTACCTCGACCTCGACACGAAGATCGGGAAGAACACCTGCGGCCAGAAGTGCAGCCACTGTTGGTTCGTCAACTACGAGAAGTTCTACGACAAGTCCTTCGCACTGGAGGAAGGACCCCTCATTCTTCAGGGCCTCCAGTCGCACGGTTACCATGTCTACCCGCGTTACGTGGACAGCTTCGCCTACGACGGTGCCTTCATGCGGATCTACGGGCCGGCGAACAACCGCGAGTTCCGGCAGGAATCCGACCACAAGCCCACCGAGACCATGGAGAAGGGAGACGCCTGGACCAGCGGCCGCCCCCTGCTTGCCGACAACTGGACCGAACTCCTCGACCTGGCCGTGGAGAACGGCTACGGCACCATCTCCATCACCTATCACGGCGTGATCGACGAGAACCTCGAAATCGTCGACCACAAGACGTATCCCATCAAGGGCGTCTTCTCCGGCGCGGACACCGAGGAGGTGCTGCGCCGCATCGCCGAGTACAACAAGGGCATCGACCCCGAGGACGCGTTCCGCGTCAACATCGGCGTCACCGTCGGCCGTCACAACCACGGCCGCACCTCCCTGGAGCGCTACGCCCGCTACTTCAACAAGCTGGGTGTCGCCACCGTCCGGTTCAACAACTTCACCGACCACGGCGGCCGGCACCCTGAACTCCGTCTCTCCCGCGAGGAGACGGAACAGGCGTACCGGGACTTCAAGTGGATTCACGAGACTGTTCCGCTCGGCTTCCAACTCGGCGGCAGCGAGGATTTCGGCACTTTCGGCATCAAGGTCATGGGCTTCCCCGGTCACGTCGGCTGGTGCCGGGCAGGACGCCAGCTGTTCGCCGCCATCCCCGCGCAGGAGGAGACGCTTTCCGACGGGCCCGAGGGCCGTCGCGAGAAGATCGGCGACATCGTCGGCTGCGTCAACACCTTCGAGCCGCACCTGGGGCACCTGGTCCGCACGGTCACCCAGGGCGATGCGGGTGAGGAAACCACGTACGACGTGGAGTTCGATCACGAGGGGATCGAGACGTTCACCGCCAAGCGGCTCTCCGGTACGTACAAGGACGGCTGTTTCGCCACCGAGCTGTCCGAAGAGCTCGGCCTGATCTCCCGGGTCCCAGCGCGCCGCCGACTGCCGCTCCTCACCGACTCCCGGCCCTGACCCGAGAGGTTCCCAGCACGATGCCCCACATCCTCGTCTTCGCCAAGACGCCCTACGCCAGGACCCCGTACGACCAGTGGCTGACGGGTTCGGGAATCGTCCCCGTCATCGTGACCGCTTCCGAGTACGCCGCGGGCTACTCCCACCTCCCGCACGTCCATGCCTTCGACGCGTACGACACCAACCAGCTGGTCGAGAAGACCGCGCTGCACCTGGCCCGCGAGTTCGCGGTCGAGGCGGTCTTCGCCCGCGCCGAGGCCGACATCGTGCGGGCCGCCCATCTGCGGGAGCTGCTCGGGCTGCCGGGTCAGCACGTATCCAGCGCGCTCGCCTTCCGCGACAAGGTGGTCATGAAGGACCACCTCGCGGGCGGCCCCGTCGACGTGCCCGCCTACCGACGGCTCGACTCGGCTTACACAGCCCTCGAATTCGTCACCGAGCACGGATACCCCGTCGTGATCAAGCCCGTGTCCGAATCGGGCTCGCTGGGAGCGGTGATCGTACGCGAGGAGGCGGAGCTGGACGCGTACCTCGCCGACCCGTGGCGGGGAGAGAGCGGGATCGAGGAGTTCGTACCGGGGCAGATGTACCACGTGGACGGGCTGGTGGCCGGGGGAGAAGTGGTTTTCGTGCATCCCTTCCGGTACCTCAACGACTGCCTGTCCTTCCGGGACGACGACTGGGTGGCCAACCTTCCGCTCACCCGGCAGGACCCGTCGTACGACCGGCTGGTCAAGGCGGCACGGGCGGTCCTCGCCGAGTTGCCGACCCCCTCGCAGACAGCCTTCCACGCCGAGTTCTGGATCACGCCCGATGACCGACTGGTCTTCTGCGAGATCGCCAGCCGCACCGGTGGCGGCATGATCAGCGGGATGGTCCGGCACGCCTTCGGGATCGACCTGGACAAGGAGTGGCTGTACGCGGAGTGCGGCCTGCCCCCGACGCCGGGCGCCCTCACCTACCGACCTGCCGGAGCGCTGTGCATCCCGCCCCGGAAAGGGGTACTCGAATACCTGCCGACGACCGGCCCCGGGGCCGGACAGCCCGAGTGCGTCCGCGAAACGACCATCACCGGGGCGGCCGGCCAGCAATTCAACGGCGGAGTCAAGTCCGGTCTCTTCCTGGCCGGTTACGTGGTCGACGGGACCACGGAGGAGGATGTGGCAGCCAATCTCGAACATGTGGCGGGCTGGTTCTCCGACAACACCCGGTGGCGGCCCGCCGATTCCCTCGGAGGTACCGCATGAGTGCGACGACACGCCCCGATACTGCTGCCACCGAACTCACCGGCCCGCTCGTCGGGGCCGACCGGCTGGCTGCCCTGCGCGAGGAGGGCGTGATCCTCTTCGACGCCTCTGTCGGCGCCCACCGGGGCGCGGCCGTGTGCATCCCCGGGGCCCGCCCCTTCGATCTCGACGGGGACCTGTCCGACCACACCTCCACCGTGCCGCACACCATGCCCGGCGCCCGGCAGTTCACCGAAGCCCTGCGCGCGCTCGGCGTGCACGACTCCGACACGGTGGTCGTCTACGACGCCCAGGGCGTCTACTCCAGCGCCCGCGCCTGGTGGATGCTGCACGCCATGGGCTTCGACCGGGTCGCCGTCCTCGACGGCGGACTGCCCGCCTGGATCGCCGCCGGCCACCCGGTCGAGCAGTCGCCCGCCGCTTACGACGGCCCGCGCGGCACCTTCACCGCCCGGCCCCGGCGGGGGCTGATCGTGGACGCCGATGCTGTCGCCTCCGCCCTCGCCGACCCGGCAGCCGCCGTTCTCGACGCACGCACCGCGAAGCGCTACGCCGGCACGGCGCCGGAGCCGCGCCCGGGCCTGCGCGGGGGCCACATGCCGGGTGCCGTCAGCCTCCCCTTCGGGGAGATCCAACGGGACGGCGGTGTGATGCGTCCGACGCCCGAGCTGCGCACGGTGTTCGAGAGGGCGGCCGGGGGGCGTGAGCAGCTGTACTTCAGCTGCGGCTCCGGGGTCACCGCCTGCGTCCTCGCACTGGGGGCCACCTTGACCGGCTACGGCGACCTCGCCGTGTACGACGGTTCATGGAGCGAGTGGGGCCTGCCCTCCGACCGGCCGGTGGTCACAGGCGACGCCCTCGACGAGAGCGGCCCGCGGTGACCGAAGGAACTCGCGGTGTCCGGCTCACCGCGAAATGGCGGACTTTCACCAGCCTGCCGGCCGGCCTCAAGGCCCTGATCGGCCTGTCCTTCGTCGTCGCCCTCGGCAGCTACATGGTCACGCCGTTCATCGGGGTGCTCATGGTCAAGGCGATCGGCCTGGACATCCGGGTGGCCGGAACCCTGGTGGCCGTGGCCACCTTCATCCAGTTCGGCGGCAGCATCCTCGGGGGTGCGGTTGTGGACCGGATCGGTCTCAAGCGGACCATGGTGCTCGCGCTCACCGTGCGCACGGCCGGCCTGGCTCTGCTCGGAGTGGCCGTCACGGTGCCCTGCGTCGCTTACCCGGCCGTCGTCCTCGTGGCGGCCGGTCCGGCGCTGTACCTGCCGGCGAACAAGGCGTACATCGTCACCAGCGTCTCCGACGAACTGCGTCCGCTCTTCCTCGGAGTGAGCAGCGCCGCACTCAACGCGGGCATGGGAATCGGGCCGCTGCTCGCCGCACTGCTGATCGACGCCGATCCGGTGCTGCTGCTCGTCGGTCTCGCCGGGCTCTTCGCGCTGATCACCGCGGCCCACCAAACTGCCCTGAAACCGGTCGAGCGCCGGCCGGACGCGCCTCCGACGGCGCACGGGAGCGAGAAGGTCCGTGGGAAGCGGGCGGCGCTGCGCGGCGCGCTGCGCCCGGTCCTCTTCACCGCGCTCGCCTTCTACCTCTACTTCTTCTTCCAGAGCTTCATCGGCCTGTACGCGGCCGGAGTGTCCGACATCCAGCTTCTCGGGTGGGTGATGCTCCTCAACTGCGCCATGGTGGTGTTGCTCCAGCCTCCGCTTGCCGACCGCATCGCCTCCGCCGACTACCGCCTGCTGATGGCCGGTTCGTTCGGTCTGATGGCACTCGGCATGGCGAGCATGGCGCTCGGCGGCCTTCCTGCCCTGTTGGCCGGCACCGCACTCTTCACCCTCGGCGAGATCTTCCTCTTCCTCCGCTGCGACCTGGAACTCGTCGACCGTGTGCCCGGCAACCCGGCTTTCGCCTTTGGTGTCCAGCGGCTGGCCGCCGGAATCGGCGGCCTCCTCGCCGGTGTCGTCGGCGGGTTCGTCTTCGCCCACTTCGAGGCTGCCGGGGACCTGGGTACGTTCTGGCTGGTGGTGGCGGCCCAGTGCGCGGGCGCGGCTCTGCTCGCCCTGCTGCTGGGTGGCCGCCGACGCCCGGCCGTTCCCGAAACGATCGCGGTCGAAACGGGGGTGGCCCGGTGAACGAGTCAGCCTTCTCGCAGGAGACGCGTTTCGTGCACGCGGGCTCCGACCACCGGCAGCAGGGCGGCTACGTCAATCCGCCCGTACACCGCGCCTCCACCGTCCTCTACCGGGACATGGCCGAGATGGACATCTCCCAGGCGGATCCGCTCAAACGCGAAGGCCCGGTCTACGGGCGCTTCGGTACCCCCACCAGCCGCGCTTTCGAGGAGGCGCTGACCGAACTGGAGGGTGGGCACGCGGCGGTGGCGACCTGCTCCGGTCTCTCAGCGATCACCACGGCGATCCTCGCGTACGTCCGGGCCGGCGACCACCTCCTCGTCAGCGACTCCGTCTACCTGCCGACCCGGAGGTTCTGCGACTCGCTCGCGGCCCTGGGAGTGGAGACCGAGTACTACGCTCCGCTCACGGACGGCGCCGCGATCGTGGAACTGATGCGCCCCCGGACGCGGTTGGTCTACCTGGAGTCCCCGGGCTCCACCACCTTCGACGTGCAGGACATCCCGGCGATCACCGCCGTCTGCCGGGCCCGGGGCGTAGCCACCATCGCGGACAACACCTGGGCCACGCCTGCCTTCTGCCGACCGCTGACGCTGGGCGTGGACGCGGTGGTCCACTCCGCGACCAAATACCTGACAGGACACGCTGACAGCATCCTCGGAACGGTCGTCTGCACGCAGGAGAGCTACCCGGTGATCCGGGGGGCGGCCATCCGGCTCGGCCAGTGCGCCGGCGCCGACGACGCCTACCTGGGGTTGCGCGGGCTGCGTACCTTGAGCGTACGGATGAGCCGCCATCAGCAGCAGGGGTTGGAGCTGGCACGCTGGACCGCCGGTCAGGAAGGCGTGGCGGCCGTCCTGCACCCAGGGCTCCCCGAGGATCCCGGCCACCAGCTGTGGCGCCGCGACTTCACAGGAGCGGCGGGGCTGTTCGGTGTCGAACTGGAGCCGGGTTTCGGCAAGCCGGCCATCGACGCGATGCTCAACCGGCTTCGGATCTTCGGCATCGGTCACAGCTACGGCGGCTACGAGAGCCTGATCGTGCCGACCGACCCCGAGACCCACCGCTTGCCGGGGACCTGGGCCGGACGCGGGCCGCTGGTCCGGGTACACGTCGGCTTCGAGAGCCTGGACGACCTGATGGATGACCTGAAGGCAGGTTTCGGCGCCCTGGTGAGCAGGGGATAGCCCCACCGCTGAGACGACACCGCGGGCCCGGGAGCGGTGGCGCGACCGTTTGCCTTCTGATGCTGCGCCCGCCCGGGCAATCAGCCCTACGGGCCGCACGGTCGTCGGTCAGGCGCTGACAGGATCGGTGACGATCAGGCGTGCGGAGAGCGGGTCCGTTTCCAGAGCGCTTACCTGCCACCCGTGTTGTTCCAGGCTGGTGCGCACGGCAGCAGCAATGTCCTCCATGCGATCGGGGTTCTCGGTCGCTACGTCGAGGTCCTGGCTGAGCCGGTCGACCAGGCCGTGTGCCTGGACTGCGTAGCCGCCGGTAAGCGCCAGAGGGTAGGCACCGCCTACGGCGAGTACATCAGCCAGCAGGCGGCGGTGCAGGTCGGTGAGGTTCACGCAGCAGCCGGGCGCTGTGAGTCAGCTCGTCGAAGGAGTGTTCCCAGACTTCACGGACATCACGGCTGATCAGTGTGCGCAGTGTGGGCCACAAGCTGACGAGGAGGCCGCGGTTGAGGCACCGGACCAGGTCGGCATGCTGGCCCTCGGCCAACACGATGCGGTAATAGCTCATCCGGAGCCGTGGCTGGTCGAGGTCGAAGACGGTCAGCCCCGACCATGCCAGGTGTAGGGGCAGGCGCACCGTGCCGTGCTCGGGGCCGACAAGCTCGGAGAGCGCTGCGGGCGTTCGCCGGGCGAACTTGGCACGGCGGAGATCAGAAAGACTGGACTGTGATGCCATACGTCGATAATCCAGGGAGAGGCCACCGAAGCCGACCGGACGCATCCAAGGTGACCCAAACAGAGAAGCCCCGGGCCGCTGGCCTGGGGCTTTCATGTGGAGCGGGTGACGAGAATCGAACTCGCGCTCTGAGCTTGGGAATCAGCGGTTCTTGTGCTGTTACAGGGGCTCTGAGCTGCACCTTTGTATATTGCAGGTGGGCGGGCCCCGGTCTCTGGGAGCCGCATCTGACCGCTGTTGTCCGCTCTGCTGGGCACGGATGGGGCACGAGAGCTGGCAGTGCGACGCGTGATCCGGGCGGGCCGGCTGGTCAGAGGGAGATGATGCGCACTTGGTTGCCGCAGAGCTTGTTCATGTCGTCGCTGTCGGACGTCAGCAGGGCGACGGGTTTCGGCTGGCGGAGGGCGACCTCGGCGACTGTGGCGTCGATGGCGTACTTGTGCCCGTGCAGTCCGGCACCTTTGAGGAGTTCCGCTGCTGCTTTCGCCGCCGCTTCGGTGACGGGCTCCACCTTGACGCGGGAGAGAGCCCAGTTCAGGCGAGGCATGTTGGTGCGGGAGTGGGTGACTTCCACGATGGTGTTGGCCCCGATGACCAGGTCGGCTCCCATGTCGTGGAAGACCTGAAGCATCGCGAGCAGCTTGCGATCCTGCGCGATCCAGGCGGAGAGCCCTTCCGAGTCCAGGACGACGGTTTCGATGCGCTCGCTCACGCGGCATCCGCGCCCGTGGAGGTGCCGGCGGAGCCGAAGATCTTCCCGCGCGCCTCGGCGAGCTCCTCGTCGCTGAAGGCGCCGTGCTCCTCCTCGTGACGGCGGAGGTCGTCGCCCAAGAGCTGGTGCCGGATCTGGCGGGCTACGGCTTCCGCCACGTAGCCGGAGACGTTGTCCGTGATCTTGCGAAGCTCCGCCACCTGATCGCTGGGGAGCGTGACGGTGATGCGAGTCGTTGAGGACATACTCGGAGCATACCGGAGTATGCGTGAGGTCGTCGGTGGCTAGCGCCCGAGCTCCGCCAAGCGCCTGTGGTGGCGGAATGCTGCCCTGTCGTGCGCCTAAGATGTCCGCCTCACTGGACCAGGGCGCGCAGGGTTGATGCCCCGGCGTCGGCCGAGTGGGCGCCCGACAGAAGATGAGTGCACCGACAGCCGCGCCGAGCGCCAGTTACTTATGCCCTACGGCACTGACCAGTTTCGTTAGCGACGTGCCGTGCAGACGCTGGAGCAGGAATCTATTGATCTTTTGCAACTGGCAGTGCGCCAATCTGCTCTGCAGGATCAGGTCATCCAGGTGGTAAGACTCCTCGACAAGCTTCGAATCAAGCTCGCCGTCGTCGCGATCATCTCTTTTTGCGAGGCGTCCCAAGTGGCGTTCCTTGGTTTCGAGACGTTCCCTCATCCACCCTAGCCCGAGCATCGAATCTTTGATGCCTGCGGTGGAGCTACTTGTGGAGTGGTATAGGTGCGATTGGAGACTGCAGTCGTAAAGCTCTTCCCAGACGGGAGAAAGGATCCTGAGAGCTACCGAAGATATGCCCTTTTCTCGAATTTCTGCCAAATTTTCAGCGACTTCGTCCAGGGCGCACTGCAGTCTCTGGAATTTTGGCTCCTCAAGGAGGATTTCCAATGACTTTCTGCCGTAGAGGCTCACCTTGAACCTGTAGTGATTGCTTTCGAACCCGAATCCCGGAGACCATACGCGTCCCGACTCCGCCGCCCCGGAGACAACGTCAAGGTAGGCAGAGCGATACGCATCGATGTTCTCGTGCACCTCGTGTAGTGCGACGTCCAACTTAGAGAGCTTGGCAAGGAGTTCGGCAAGCATGCGGTTCGCGTCCTTTGCCGCCTCGTCCCTCGCCCTGATCCTGTCGATCAAATTCCCGCTTCGAGTGAATGCGAAGACTCCGACAGCCAGGACCAGGATCGGCACCCACGTCCTCTGGTCTGCGATCCGCGGGATTTTGTCTGCAATGATCTGGAGATCGCCCTTCGTCCTACCTGGGCGCTCATACTGATACACCACCGCACCCGATGCGAGGAGAACCAATGATCGGCGAGAAGCAAAATTGACGACTCTCTTCGGTATCCGCGACAACTGCCCTAGAGTGTTCCTCCTCTTTGTCATCCTTTCGAGCTTATCCACCGAGACTTGCCTAACAAGGCGACGTGCTCTGGAATAGTGAAGGAACCAAGAAGGGCTCCTTCGCCCCACATTGGCCCATGATCGCGGTAGATTATTTCGCCAGCCGGGATCCCCCACCCGGACACCGATCTCACTGGCGGATTCAAGGATGTCTGAATACCAAATCCGCCGCTCGACGCGGATGCTCACTATGGCCCAGAATCTGATGGCCAAGAACCGGGTGACTGTGAGCGCGCCGAGCATTATGACAGCAACTACGGCGGCCTTCAAGGGAATGGAAAGCCAAGGCTGCGTCACGCTGGCCTCAATGGGCGAAAAGAATTTATACAGAAATTCCATTGGCTCTTCCCGGAGACTCTATGATTGGGGACATGATTATCCGGGAGTGGCGTGGGGGTCTACGTGAATTTGAGGACAGTTTGAGCTTCGCCTTGAGCGAAGCTACCTCTGCCCACCACCTATCCGGGCTCCCGCCCGTCCGCCGTCGACCCCGACACGCATGTGGGGAGGGCGCGGACCTGAAGCAGATCACCGCGCCCCGCGCGCACCGAGCGCTTGGCGCCGACAGGGGGTAGCCACGACCGTCGCCAAGCCCTGCCAGCTTTTCAAAGCCGTCGTGGAGACTGCGGTCGATGACTCGTCCGCCGCAACGCCTGCCGCATCCGGAGTGCTGGAAGGGGAGGTGCGGTGGAACTACAGATCGCCACCGTCGCTCGGGCCGATGTCCTCGCCGATGCGCTGGGATCGCGCTGGCGACTGATGATCTTCCTCGGGACGCACGGTCCATTCCGGCCGGAGGAACGAGCGGGGGCATTCGTGTCCGCATGACTGCTCCGGAGTGCACGACGCCCAGCCCTCGGCGACACCAAGTCTGACGCCGGGAAGCGGATCGTGGTCCTCGAGGGTCCTTACGAAGGGCCCTGGAATGTCGCTGCGTGATGGCACGTCTCCTGGCCATGATTCCCCTCGTTCACCGATCGACCTTGAGCGCCTTTGGCACGGGATTTGATCATCATCCACCTAGATAGTTCACTAGTTCGATTAGGGTGTCGAGCTGGCTGCGGGCCGCCTCCAGGTGTTGCGAGGGGTGCAGAAGTCGCTGCTTTCCTGTATAAGCTCGTAGGTAAACCATCTCGGCCAGGGGGGCGGACATGACTAGCTACGGTTACAGGCTCTTCACTCTTTCCGTTTTTCGGGGTAGCAAGCGAACTCCGATTAATTTCAAGGATTGCGAGGGGGAGCATTACAAGGAAACTGTGGCGAGGCTGCTGAAGTCCTTGGAAGTCCCTGTTGTGGGAGATCCTCCTTCCAGCCTCGAGGAGGCGGCTGCTAGTGCGCCGGATGATTTCCGGGGTAAGCCTGCTCTCCGCATCGAGGGGGTGGAGTTGGTTGATAATACGGTGCGAGCTACCGTGTGGGTTGGCAAAATCGGGAGCCATGCAAAAGCAATGAGCCGTGACGTTTCCGTGGCAGACTTTGATATTTCTGATAAGGCTGCAATTAATGGGTTCCGAGTGGTCTTTGCGTTTCCCGAGGATGGCACTAAAGGTATTCTCGCCGTCGAGTCAATCAGTCGATCCTGCCCCGTAGCGCCGCTAGTCAAGTGGCTGCGGTACAGGTCGCTAGAGGAAGATCATAAAAAGAATCAGGGTGCAGGGGTGGTTGCCCTCGGCTGGCGCTCAAAGGTTGAGGGGCTGACTGATGAGGCCCGGCTTTCTGAAATGATTGAAGCTGGGCTTGCTCAAGGTCTGGTTCTGGTAAAGCAATCCATTACTCCAGGGCGCACGCGGGCGGAAAAGGAATTCGAGATCCGCGCACCATTGGTCAATGACGGAAAGGTGAAGCAGGTGGCCGCTCTAGTCAGGGGGTGGGCTGCCCAGGCTAAGGACGGCGACGGGTCGCATGCGGCCACTACCAACGCACAGGCAGCTCGGCAACTGGCGGCCATCGTCAGCTCGGAGATCAAGGATCTTGACCTCAACGATGGGTGGGTGGAGCTTGCCGATCCAGATGACCAGGTCAGGCGTATCAACCCAAGCACCATGACTGATGTGTTCACCTACAAGCTGTCCGAGGACCAGCCCGTTGACACACCCAAGTTCTATGCTGAGGTGCGGGGAACGGCAGTGGGGCTCCAGGCGGCAGCGAAGATCGCCATTGAGTGGCCCCTCCAGTAGCGATTAGGGGGAATCGGTGCTTGATCGATTTAACGTCGCTCCTATTTTTAGAGGTCATTGGAAGGGCCTGACGAACGGGCAATATCTTTCATATCGGCCGGACGTTTTGGCGCGTGTGATCATGCTGCTGCCGATAGCCCTGTTCGTTTTCCTGCTCATCCGTGGGGCAACTCTTTCGGCACCGGGCGCTCTTCTGACGGGGGCGGCGCTACTGGCAGGCGGAATGCTGAGTGCCTTCACGCATCTTTCTACGCTGCGGCTTAAAATCACCGAGTGGGACGGCGAGTCCGGTGAAAGTCGTTTTGGCGCAGAGAGGGAAATGTTGGATGAAACCGCCGCTCATCTCTTGGCGGGCTCTTTTGCGTGCATCCTGGATGCTGCAGCCCTGGTTATCGGGATGAATTTGGGGCTTGACTCCGAGGGGCGACTTGTGGGTTTCTGGGCTGCGCTGCCATCCGGCATTAGTTTTTACGTTCTGTTGATCTTCGTTCTTATTCTGCCGCGTCTGTATTCTGCTTACGTGGAAATAAACGGGGTAATCGGTCGCCTCAGTGGGTTCACTCAGGGCAAGGGGCGAGATTAGGTCGGCGGAGCGGGTTTGGCCGGTGTCCTGCCCGGTTTGGGGTCGAGCATGATCAGGGGGCCACACGCTGGCCGGCAACTTGGGCAGGCTGTGATCCTGCCCGGAATTTGAACGAGTGGCCCCCTGGTCTTGCTCGACGCGGGACCCGAACCGGGGCGGTGGCTAAAGCCGCGGAGCCCACCGCACCGCCCCAGCCACAGCGGGTTTCTCCTCGCCATGGTGCTCGCCCTAGCCGCGCGACCGGCGTAGCCGGGGAGCGCGCGGCGAGCGGAGCGAGCCGCCTTGATGAAGTAGGGAAAGTTCTACCGCGCTGGAAGCAGGCGCCCGGCGCAGCTTGTGTGCCGGACGTGGCCGCCGCCCGCGTCCAACCGGAGCGGTCGACAACCACATCCGGAGGCCGTCAGGTCGCCGCAGCGGCCTCGCGCCCCCTTCGCGTCCGACGGTGGAGGATCTCGTCGAAGGTGGCGCGGGCGCCCGTGGGGTCGATGTAGTGCATGGCCAGGAGAGCCGCGATGACGGCGCCTACCAGGTCGTTCTGGACCTCGGACCAGGTGTGGTCGTCGCCGCAGGTGGTGAGGCCCTTCAGGCCGTGGAGGGCGTGCATCGCCTCGCCGGCTTCCTCGCCGACCTTGCCGACCTGGAGGGCTTTGAGCTCCTCGTCGGGGAGGTGGGCGCCTGCCGCTCGGCAGACGGCGGAGAGCTTCTCGATGTTGTCCCACAGGGTGTCCACGTCGGACCTCCGATCGATGGGTTCGGCTATTCCTGTGCGGGTCGTCCGAGCTGGCGTACGGTCCATCCGGCCATGCGCCAGGCGTCGGCGTCGATGAGGTTGCGGAGGTCGACGAGGACCTGGTCCGCGACCAGTGGGGCGAGGGCCTTGGGGTCGGCCTCGCGGAAGTGGGGCCATTCGGTGGCCAGGACGATCAACTCGGCTGCCGCGAGGGAGTCTTCGAGGGTTTCGCAGTAGTCGAGTTCGGGGTGGCGGCGCAGTGCTGTGGGCACGGCGTGCGGGTCGTGGACGGTGACGGTCGCGCCGCTCTGGTGCATGAGTGCGGCGATCGCCAGGGCCGGGGATTCGCGGACGTCGTCGGTTCCGGCCTTGAAGGAGGCGCCCCAGACGGTGATGCGTACGCCGTCGACGGGTCGGCCGAGCGTCTGCTCGATGAGCTTCAGCGCGGCCGTGGGCCGAGACTCGTTGACCTCCTCTGCCGCGCGCAGCATGGTCGCTGCCTCGGCGGCGCCCAGGGTGCGGGCGGAGGCGGTGAAGGCGCGGACGTCCTTCGGGAGGCAGCCGCCGCCGTAGCCGGGGCCGGCGTTGAGGCCGCCGCGGCCGATGCGGGGGTCCAGGCCGATGGCCTCGGTGAGTTGCTGGACGTCGGCTCCGGCGGCGGTGCACATGTCGGCGACGCCGTTGATGAAGGAGATCTTCATGCCGAGGTAGGCGTTGGCGGCGCCCTTGATGAGTTCGGCTGTGGCGGGGTCGGTCACGAACAGCGGGATGCCGTTCGCCAGGAGGGGTGCGTAGACCTGGCGTACCGCGTCCTCGGCGCGGGCCGACGGGACGCCGACGACGATGCGGTCGGGGCGGAGGGTGTCGTCGATGGCGTGGCCCTCGCGTAGGAACTCGGGGTTCCAGACGACCTCCACGTCCTCACCGGCCGGGGAGAGACGGGCGAGGAGAGCACCGAGGTCGCGGGAGGTGCCGACGGTGACCGTGGACTTCCCGACGATGACGGTCGGGCGGGTCAGGTGCGGGGCGAGGGCGCGGGCTGCGCCGAAGACCTGCCCGGTGTCGTAGCTTCGTCCGTCCGCGTCGATCGGCGTGCCCACGGCGAGGAAGTGGATGTCGGCGAACTCGGCTGCCTCGGCGAGGCTGGTGGTGAACCGCAGGCGGCCGGTGGCGGTGTGGGTGCTGAGGAGTTCGGGCAGGCCGTCCTCGTAGATGGGGCACTCGCCGGCGTTGAGACGGTCGATCTTCGCCTGGTCCAGGTCCACGCCGATGACCTCGTGGCCGATCTCGGCCATGGCAGCGGCGTGGGGGATGCCCAGGTGACCACAGCCGATGACGGATACGCGCATGGGTCGACGCTCCTTTCCTTGCCTCTCGCCCGCCCGGGGGAGTCCGGGCCGGCCGGGTGCGTCACGCTAGCGCCAACACCCGGCGCGGCCCTCTTCGTGCAGGTGGATCAACCAGCGTGCTGTTTGAGCAGGTTGACGAGGGCGGGCAGTGCCTCGGCGGCGGTCGCCCGGCACACCAGGTCGCCGTCCTGGGGGCCTTCCAGCGGGTACGGCATGAACCGGCCGTCGCGCCAGAAGCCCTCCGGGTCCAGGTAGACGACCTGCATGCCGCGAGCGCGGGCGCGTGCCTGGACCTTGCGTCGGTCGGCGTGCAGGCCGACGACGAGGAGGGCCTTGGCGCCGTCCACCCACTCGACGTCGGGTACGGCCTGGTCGTAGCGGCGCATGAAACACTCGTCGAGCCCGGCGCGCGCCGCGAGCACGTCGAAGTTGTTGGTGATGACCGGGCCGACGAGGTGACCGGCGTCCTTCAGTTCGTTCAGCGCCCACATCGCCGGAGTCGGTTCGGCCAGGAAGCAGGCGCGGAACATCTCCACGAACTCCGCAGTCTTCTCCTCCGGCTCCGTAAGAACCTCGTGGAGGAGCGTGTCCGCTGTCGGGGAGAGGGTGAAGCGGTGTTCCCGAGGCTCGTGGCCCTGGCGGTCGGTCACCCGGTAGATCTCGTGGAGCCGGTGCAGGGGCGGGATACCCGCCTCGACCGACGTACCGCAGCCGATCTCCACCTGGAACGGCAGCAGGTTCGCGAGGACGGACAGGTCTGGGACGCGGGTCGGCGTACCGGGGCGGTCCTTGCACCTGATCCCGGTGGAGAGGACGTTCCACGGCAGCTGCCGGACAGCGGGCGGCGGTGCGTAGGACACCGAGGTGATCTGCACGTCCAGGCTCCGGTAGCCGACGGGGAGGGTACGGCCCGCCGCCGCGTCCTGGGGGTGGGCGTCGTGCTCGGTGATCCGGCACTTCAGATCCCGGCGTGTCCATAAGAATCCGCCAGGAGCCTCCTTCCAGCCGCCGGTGGCGAGCGAGTCCCGCAGGGCGTCGTGGTGCGCGTCGATCTCATCCGCTGGAGCGGTAGCGGAGTGGTAGAGGTACAGGTCGGTCAGGCCGATGGCCGGCGCGGCGGTGGTGGGGACCAGGCCGTACCGGTAGCGGTAGTGGATGATCCGCCGCCGGGCGTCGTCGGCGGCCGTCCAGCCGCTCTGTTTGGCCGTGGCCTTCTCCTGCGTACGACGCCAGATGCCTTCCTCGATGTAGCGGGGTCGGTCGGCGTCGCCGAAGTAGGTCTTCCAGACCTGCTGTTGGTCGGCGGTGAGCTGGTCGATGACGATGTACGGGATGTCCACGATCTCTCCCTGGAGAATCACGCCTGGATGTTCCGGGTGCATGGCAGGCTCCGTTTGCCGGGAACGTGGGGTGAACGTCCCGGACAGCGGAGCGGAGTCAGTGGTCGGAGGGCGAGCTCGCGCCCGCCGAGACGGCGGCGGGCTGATGACCGAGGCCGTTGAGGAGCGGGGCGGCCTGCTCACGCAGTGCCCAGGCCGGTCCCACCAGGCCGGCGACGGCCAGAAGCGTGAGCGCGATGCCTCCGCCTTCGGAGCGTACGGAGCGCGGCGCGGCCTTTCGGGCGTGGCGCCGCCGAGGCTCGGTCACGGGGTGCCGCCGATGGCGCGTTCGTGTGCGTCGACGAGGCGGCTGATCTGCTGGTGCAGCCACTCCACCTCGGCAGAGGTGAGGATGAGCGCGCCATCGAGGGTCGAGCCGTCATCCAGGTGGAACTCGATGGGAACCGATCCCTGTCGGGCCCTCAAGTCATAGACCGCGTCCCGTCCGGCCGAGAGCGTGGCGTGGGTGGCCCTCACCGGCACGGGCCTGAGCGTCGTCCCGTCGGCGGGCGCGGACCACGGGGCCCCGCCCCCGGGCGGACGCAGGTGGTACGTCGTAGCAGAGCCCTCACCAGGGAGGGCGACCACGACCCCTACACGGCCATTGCGAGCACTGTCCGTGACGAGGTCGCCGAGTCGTGGAACGAACGGTGCTGCCGTACCTAACTCGGCACCCTGCGAGGGGAGATGAGAAGAGCGTCGTCGCGTCATGCCCCGAAGTTAGGGACAGGACGAGCCTCGAATATGAGCCGGAGGAATACGACCCCTATCCGTCCAGGTGAAAGCGGTCGGACATGTGCCGCAGCTTCTCCCTCGTGGCTGCTCGTTCGGCGTAGACGATGCTGCGGAGTGTTGAACGGGCGATGGGGTGGTTACGTACGAGCTGCGGCGCGATCCGCTCAGCCGCCTCCAGCTCGGCCAGGGCCTTTGCCCGGTTCCCGTCCCACAGCCAGGCCCGCGCCACGTCCATGTGGTGGTGGCCCTGACGTGAGTTGGGCAGTGCCCCGACCAAGCTCGGGCTGGTGCGGCGGTTTATCTCCAGAGCTTTACCCTGCTTGCCCATTTCCAGAGCCACGCTGATCGCGTGGATCTGCACGTTCCCGGCGGAGAACGTCAGCGAATGCCGGTCGTACACCGGTGCGCCGACGTACGCGTCCATGCGTTCCGCCGCGTCCTTCGCGTGTCCGATCCGGTCCTCCGCTTCCGATGGACGGTTGGCCCGAGCGGCGGAGATGGCCGCCCGAAGCTGAAGCGTGCCCCAAGCCCGTACGGCCAGCGGATCACCATGTTCGTACGGCTGTTGCACCGACGCGATCGCCTTGTCCGAGAGCACCAGGGCGTCGGTCCAGTCGGCCGTCGCCCACATGTCCCAGACGCGCATCCAGTCGGCGACGGCAGGCAGCACTGGATCTCCCGACAGCCTCGCTGACCACGCGGCCCGTTCGCACGCCATGGCCACCAGCTCGGGGTGCCCGAGGGCGTGCGCGGCGGTGTGCGCGAACTTGCAGCACACGGCGTAAATGGCATACGCCTCCTCCCGTTCGTGCCCGTCCGAGTCCTCCGCCAGAGCGCGCGCCTCCCGGAACAGATCCGGGAGAACTCGGAGAATCGCGACGTTGGAGGCGGTGTCCCGAAGGCGGTGCAGCCGGGTCACCTCACGCCATAGCTGGGGTGACGGTCGCGGAACCCCGTCGAAGACGGGAACGAGGTCGTAGCGGCGCAGCTCGCGCAGGATCGACGAGGCGGCGATCTGCCACTGGCTGTCGTCGGGGGAACTGCTGTACGGGCGGCCGATCAGGTCGTTCGGATGGACGTGCAGTTCCGCAGCCACCTGGTTGAGCAGCCCGACCCGGTCCAGCTCGATCAGGCCACGCTCCATCTTCGACACCCAGCCCTGCGACTTCCCGAGGGCCGTCGCCAGGTCGGCCTGCGGCATGCCCAGTCGCAGCCTCGCCCTGCGAGCGCGTTTGCCGATCTCCTCGGCTTCCTCCAGCATCAGGACACCTCCCGGCCGCCGGACGATCCGGCGCGGCCGCCGGTCTGTCCGTACAGAGTTCGTCTCCTGCACGGTACCCATGACGCGGCTTCAGCGTGAGACGAGCTGCAAGGACCGTCGGGGCCGCGGCCCGTGTACTGCTGTCCCGTCCTGAACGGCGAGTCCGAGACCGGAGGCACTTCTGTCCGCCATCAGTGCCCAGACGGCCATCAGGCATTGATTCCGAAGCCGCCGGTGCCGAACGACAGCGGATCATGGGGATGAGGAACTTTCCACGTCGCGCACCGCCGGAGGCAGCCAGTGATCACCGTGACCGTCCTCCACCCTGGAACCATGGGCGCGGCGATCACCGCCGAGCTCGTGGCCGGCGGCCATAAGGCGCTGTCGGTGACCAAGGGCCGCAGTGAGAACACCTGGCTCCGCGGGAGAGAGGCCGGTGCCACGGCGTACGACTCGCTCGCGGAGGCCCTGTCCAGAAGCGCGGTCGTTCTCTCGGTCTGCCCACCACAGGCGGCGGAGGACGTCGCGGCGGCGGTGGCAGCGCACGGCTTCGCGGGGGTGTACGCCGACGTCAACGCCATCAGCCCTCAACGCGTACGGCGCATCGCTGACGAGATCCGCCCCGGCTCCGCAGTTGTCGACGGTGCCGTTTTCGGTCAGCCGCCAGGCGAGGGGCGTGCCACACGGCTCTATCTCGCAGGGGCCGACTCTGCCGTCGAGCTGGTGGCGTCGCTGTTCGCGGACTCTGCGCTGCACGTGTGCCGCGTCGGGGACACACTCGGTTCCGCTTCCGCGCTGAAGATGGCCTTCTCCAGCTACCAGAAGGCCGCCCGCACCCTCGCCGGAGTCGCTCACGCGCTCGCCGACGCCCATGGAGTCGGTGATCAGCTCACAGCCGAAGCCGAGGTCATGATCTCCGCGATCCTCTCCGATCCGGAGTATCTACCGAGCGTGGCAGCCCGAGCCTGGCGCTGGACGCCCGAGATGGAAGAGGTCGCCGATACTCTCCGCGCGGCTGACCTGCCCACGGACATGGCCGAAGCCACGGCTCGGGTGCTCGCCTACTGGGAGCAGGACAAGGACCAGTTCCACCTGCCGGTCGTGCACACCCTCTCCCAGCTCCGGTCAGAGAAGAGCCGTTGATTCGTTCACGCTGAGGGGTAGCCGCTGGACGATCACCTCCGCCGAGGGCGAGACGCGGGAATGGTGGGTGGGGCCGTCGCCGCAGGCTGCGGGAGAGCTACGGGGCGTAGGACGGTGCTGCGTGCCTGTGCCGCCTGAGCTTGCCGACTTGGAGCGGGCCTCTGCGCAAGCCGTTGTACGCGCCAGACCAGTGTGCGTGCTGGGGAGCGGGCGTCGTCGAGGGCGCGTTCGTCTGCTGCCCGCTGCAACAGGCGTCCGGGATCGTGGCCTGCGGTCTCCGCGGCGGCCAATGCGGTGGTCAGTGCATCGGTGGCGGGGTCGGCGAGGATTTGGTCGGCGTGTGTGGGGGCGGCCTGGCGGATGAGCTGGGCGTACCGGACTGCGGCCTTCTGAGGCGGCCGATGCTGGCCGGCGGCAAGCAGGTGCCCGGATGAGGTTCGGTCGTAGGCGGTCTGGAGGTGGAGCAGAGCCTGGTGGGCGGCTGCGGTCTGCTGGTTGTGGTGTCGTTGGTCGTGCCAGCGGGCGGCGGCGATGACGGCGAGGAGCGCGGCGTCGAGGAACATCGCCAAAAGAGCTCCGTCCTTGGGTGAGGGCTCGCGGAGCATGGCCTTCACAGCCCCGCGCAGCGCGCGGGCGTGGTGGTGTTCGGCATGGATACGTGAACGGGTTGCCCGTTCGAAGGCAGAGGCTGCCGACCGGAGTTCGCTACGGATGTCCGGCGGTGCGGTGAGGGCCACGGCGTCGAGTGCTTCGCCGAGGGCGGCCAGGTGGGCCTGGGCGGCTTCCGCGTCCGGCCGGCCGAGGTGGTGAGGGATGCGCTCTGTGGCCGCGGTGGCTTGGTGCCACGGGTGCGGCCGTACATGCCCGTTGGGATTGTCGGCAGAGATTTTGGCTGCGGCGAGACGGCTCTGGATCTTGGGAAGGGAGAGGTCCGGTGACAGCGTGGAGCCGGAGAACCACACCGGTTCTCCTTCGGCGTTCGTGTCGTGTTCCAGGGCGACTTTGTAGCCGCGTGGTTCTCCGGAGGGAAAGTGCAGGACCTCGACGAGGACGCCGTTGGTGCGGGTGAGTAGAGCGAGGAACTCCTCGGTGTTGGTGGCGGCAGCCGCTGCTGTGCGGACAAGGGTGCGCAGGCGTATGCGGGCGGGCTTGTCGTGGCCGGTGCGGTGGGCCTTTTCCTGTTCGGCGCGGGTGGGCCGATTCGCGGCGGTGCGGTCTCCGCGTACGACTTGGAAGAGGCCGTATTCCTTCTCGACGGCTGCGAGTTCGCGGTCGGCGGTGAGGTAGTCGTGCCAGTGGCGTGCGGTGCGCAGGTCGCCTCGGATCTTGGTGGCGGCGATGTGGATGTGGTCGTTGGCATGCCGGACGGCGACCCAACGGCAGCCGTCCGGATCGTCTGTCGGTGCGATGCCGGTTGCTGTGACGACACGGCGGGCGATGTCCGCCCATTCGGCGTCGTCGAGTATGCGGTCGCCGGGTGCTGCGCGGACGGAGCAGTGCCACACGTGCTGCTTCGGGGCCCGGCCGAGTCGCCTGGCCTGCTGGACGCGTAGGTCGAGGTCGGCCACGAGGAGCTTCTTCGTGGCGGCGGTGTCGTCGGTGCGGCCGGGGTCGGGTGCGAAGCCGTCCCAGGAGGCGACGAGGTGCGGGTCGGTGTGTTCGTTGGCCCGACCGGGGCCGTAGAGGTAGCGGATGAGGCCGGCTGTGCTCTTGCCGCTGCTGATCTTCGCGATCACCGTGGCCCCTTTGTGGCGGCGGCCTGATTGGTGGCTGCTGCGATGTGGCGGACGGCGGTGCCGGCCGTGTCGAGGACGCGTTCCGCATGGTCGAGGAGTGCGGTGTCCCCAGGGTGTGGACGGTCGCCGGAGTTGAGCTTCTTGGCGATCTGGTTGATGTTGTGGCCGATCTTGGAGACCTCACCTCGGAGGGCGGTGAGTTCGTCGATGTAGTCGTCGAGCTGGGTGCGCTGACCAGGCAGCGTGAGGTCTCCGTGGATGTGGGCCATGACGACGGCGCCGACGTAGTGGGCGGCGGCGATGTTCAGTGACCGGGCCACGGCGAGGATCGCTGCCTTCTCGTCGATGCTGTAGCGGACGTCGACGCGTTCTTTGCGCTGGGTCTCTTTGCGCTGACGGCGGCGGGAAACTCGGTGCAGGGCGGCGGCTTCGGCGGCACGCTGCGGCAGCACGGTACGGGTGGCGGTGTCGACGAGCTTGTTCCGGTCGGGCGTCCCCTGGCGCCCGAGCTCCTCCGCCACCCCTGGGGCGGAGGCATCTGCGTTGGACCGACCCGTGGACGGTCCAACGCCATACCTTGCTCCGCCTGATGCCGAGGTGAAGGTCATCTGCTGCTGCGCTGACGAGGGTTCGCGGTCGAGGCCGTGCATGGGGGCTCCTGCAAGCGGTGGTGGAGGGAGAGGCCCGTTCCCCCCGTGCTGATCCATGGGAGGAACGGGCTGGGATGACGTGGGGTGCGAGGTTCAGTCGGTGCCTGTGGTGACGGCATCGAGTTCGGCCTGCAGCAGGTCCTTGACCTTGTCCAGGCGGGCGCGTGACATGCCGAATCCGTTGTCCCGGATCGCCTTCTCGACGTTGCGGCGGGAAACGCTGTCGCCTCGTCCGAGGGGAGCCGTGCGGCCGATGGCCACGGCCTGCTCCAGGGAAACGCTCGACTGCTTGCCTCCCGGCTTACCGGGCTGCTGCGGCACATCGGTGTCCGTGTCCGTGGTGTGTGGTGGCGCGAGCTCCCCGATGGTGTGTTCCGCGCCGGGTTCGTGGCGGTCGCCGCTGTTGTGGCGGTCGGTGGCTGTGGGGCGTCGGGCGACGAGGAGGTAGAAGTGGACGGCTCCGGCCAGGGCGAGCGGGGCGATGGCGGAGATGACTCCGACGGTGATGTCGTCGAGGGCGAGGCTGGTGTGGCGGGTCTGCTGGTTGAGGCGGATGGCGTGCAGGACGTTGGCCCAGATGCTTGTGGCGGTGGCGACGCCGACCAGGGCGGAGACGTAGAGGCGGGCGGACAGGGGTGCGGTCCGCAGGATGAGCAAGGCGCCGATCCCGATGGCGATGAACCCGTCGATGACGAGCGGGAAGGCATAGGTGAGCGCCCGGTGGATGTGGCTGGCGGCGGCCATCTGACGCAGCGCGTCGTAGGACAGTGCGAAGGCGGCCACGGCCAGCAGCGACACGCCTGTGCGGATCGCGGTGGCCAGTGGCAGCGGGGCAGACGGTGCCGCGGTGATGGCGGGGGAGGACAAAGGGAAATGCTCCAGAATGCGGGTTGCGGCTGAGGTGGCCCTGAGGGCGGGGGACCCGTCACGACTCGTCGCGTGCCTGGTCAGGGCTGGTACGAGTGCGGCGGTAGTGATGAGTCGACTCGTCACCGGACCGCGACTCGTCACCGCGCTGACCTGCGCGGAGACGGGTCGTGACGGGTCGTGCCGGGTCAGGCCCCGGTCGCCGTGCCGGGGGTGGGCTCGGGGCAGTAGCGCGCCCAGGAGTCGGCGAACTGCAGGCGGGTGAAGCCCCTGGCCTGGACGTTGCCGTGGAAGCGGCGGGTGACCGAGCTGATGTCGTACTCCTTGAGCAGGAGTTGCAGGCCCCGAGGGGTCAGTCCGTGGGGGGTGTACTCCGCCCAGGGCATCTCGTCGTCCTGGTTGAGGATGTCGAGGAGCCGGCTGGTGCGAAGTGCCGGCGGGTTGCCTTCAGTGGTGAAGGCACGGCGGATGTCGGCCAGGAGGCGGATGCCCAGGCTGCTGCGGTCCTGGTCGTGCTCGGCTTCGTGCTTGGCCATGATCTGGCAGGCGGTGCGAGCGAGGTCCGGCCATGCTCCGCCGGCGAGATCGGCGACGCTCACCAGCGGCTGCCAGGTGTCGGCCGCCCGGTCTTCGACCGGCATGGCCGGTGTCAGCTCCATCGCCTCGGCGTGCAGGGGAGTCAGCCAGGCGACGAGCCGGTCACGTAGCGCGTGGAGCGGCGGGGTGTCACGGAAAGTACGGAACTCCGCCACCTTCTCGCCCGGCCTGCGGCGCCGCATCCGGATCACGATCGACCGGTCCATGATCGTGTCCGGCAGGTCGCCGATGCCGGCGAGGGCCGCCATGGCGAACGTGGGGAACTTCGAGACCTCGTGGTTGGGTCCGGAAACCCGCAGGGTGGGGCGGTTGCGCTGGTGCCCCGCGTTGAACAGGCCGCGCATCTCCTCGTTCTTCTCCGCAACCTTCGCGGAGCCGAAGAGCGTGTCGGCCTCGTCGACCAGCAGGGTGGGCGGTGTGGCGGTGATCGACCGGAACACCGCGGCGGCCGACGCGTTGACCGTGATCAACGGATCGTGAACGCTCTCGGTGATCACGTCCAGCAGCCGCGACTTGCCGCACCGCTTCGCCGGCCCCACGACGGCCAGCCGCGGAGCGTGCTGCCACGCCGTCTGCAAGTGCGTAGCCGCAACCCACAAGGTCACGGCCGTGAACGCCTCCCCACTCGGCAGTACGACGTAGCGGCGAATCTGCTCCCGCAGCTCCGCGAGCAGCGCCTCGCCCTCGGACGGCGGAGCAGGTTCGGGCTCCTATGCCGGCGGCGGTACGGGCTCGGCGGGGCGGCCGGGTATGGCCACCGGCGGCCATAGGGCGGCGGTGTTTTGAAGGGATGGCGTGCTCTGGGCGGGATCGTCCATACTGGACACGTAGCTCCTCCGCTTGCGGGCCAATGGGACGGCAATCCCGGCCTCGCAGGTCAGTCGTTCAGGGATGGGCGGCGTGAGGTTTGCGCTCTGAGCCCCTCGGTGTTGGGTCACCGGGGGGCTTTTTGTATGTCGGGTGCTGGTTGAAGGCATGCCTCAGCGGATCGGTGCGGTCTGCTGGGGTGCTCTACAGTACTATGCAGATCGCATAGTGCTATGCGATCTGCAGAACAGATGTTAATCTTGTTCCATGCCGCACAACCGGCGGTAGACGCAGCGAACGGGAGGAGGGGGCGATGCCGGATGACGAGGGAAACCCTGAGGGCGTGCTCCTCAGCGGCGAGGAGAACGCCGCTGTGCGGGTCAAACTGGAGCGCGAGAAACGCGGCTGGAGCACCACCACGCTGTCCGACCGCATGAACGACGTCGGCTTCGACATGAACCCGTCTGCGGTCTGGCGCATCGAGAACCGCAAGCGCCGGATCAACCTCGATGAGGCCATCGGCTTCGCCGAGATCTTCGGCATCCCGCTCAGCAACTTCGTCGGGCCGCCCAGCCTGGCGACCATGGGCCGTGCCATGGAGCTGATCGACAACGTCGTCGCCGCCTACAGAGCCTCCAACCGTGCCAACCACGAGGCACGCAAGGCCCGCGACCAGCTCGACGCCTATCTCGCCGACCACCCGGACATCCGCGAAGAGGCTGACGTGATGGTCTCCAACGCCATCGCCACCGAACTGATGAAGAGCAACGAAGAGTACGGGCCCGCCTCGGACTCATAGCGGCCCACACCACGTGGCGCAGCGGGAACGCAAACCCCCGCTGTGGCCGTCATGCCCATCCCATCCCTGAACGACATGAGGCCAGGCCCGGGGTTGCCGCCCCATCCGCCGGCCAGAACCGGAGCACTCACTTGCGCCCTTCGGCGATACCGCACGCCCCCGTTAAGCGCCCGCGACCGCAGGGGGAGGTGACCACTACCGACACCCTCCTCACCGTGGAACAGGCTGCCGAACGCCTCGGCACCGGCGTGCGCTTCATCCGGCGACTCATCCAGGAGCGCCGTATCCGCTACGTCAAGCTCGGCAAGCCCGTACGGATCCCCGAGAGCGCCATCGCCGCGTACATCGAGGAGCGCACCGTTCCGACTCTCGGCGACGCGCGTTCCCGCTTCGGGAAGGCTGCCTGATGGCCGCCCGGAAGCCGCAGCGGCGACGTGAATTCGGCACCGTCCGTCAGCTCCCGTCGGGACGGTGGCAGACGCGCTACTGGGCTCCGGACGGCAGCCGTCGCACCGCCCCGGAGACCTTCGAGACGCGTACCGAGGCCCAGACCTGGCTCACGCTCACCCAGGCCGACATCGAGCGCAAGCATTGGGTCGACCCCGACGCGGGCTCGATCAATTTCGAGACGTACGCCATGAAGTGGATCGAGGAGCGCGGTCTCTCCGCCACCACGGAGGAGCTGTACCGAAGGCTCCTGCGCTTGCACCTGCTGCCCGCGTTCGCCTCGATGAACCTGGATGACATCACGCCGCCTGGCGTGCGGACCTGGCGCGTCGAGCGGCTGGAGGCTACCGGTGCGACGACCGTCGCCAAGTCCTACCGCCTTCTCAAGGCCGTCATGGAGACGGCGGCCGACGACGAGCTGATCCGCCGCAATCCCTGCCGGATCAGGGGCGCCGGCAGCGAGAAGGCCAAGGAACGCCCGACGGCCACCGTCGAACAGGTCGACGCGCTTGCCGACGCCATGGGGCCGAGGTGGCGGCTGATGGTGTACTTCGGCGCCTACGGACCGATGCGTCCGGAGGAGCAGGCGGCGCTGCGGCGGCCCGACGTCACGCTCGCACCCCTCTCGGTCAAGGTTCGGGACGCTGCACCCGAGCTGACCACCGGGCGTCGCGTCGAAGGCGACACCAAGTCGGCCGCGGGAAGGCGGACCGTCTTCCTGCCCGCCTTCCTGTACATCGAGGTGAAGCGTCACCTCGACTGGTACGCCGAGAAGGAACCCGACGGGCTCCTGTTCGTCGGGGAGAGGGGCGCCCCCTTCCGCCGGTCCACCTTCGGCCGCAAGTGGCGCAGGGCTCGGACCGAGGTCGGCCTGCCGGAGGGTTTCCGCTTCTACGACCTCCGGCACACCGGCCACACCCTGTCCACCCAGTCGGGCGCCACGCTCAAGGACACGATGGTCCGCGCCGGCCAGTCCTCGGAGAAGGCGGCGCTGATTTACCAGCACTCCGATGGTGAGCGGCAGCGGGAGGTCGCGGACGGCATCAACGACCTGGTCCGTGCCCAACGGATCAAGGCAGCGGAGGTCGTTGGGTCGCAGAGCGCTCGCGAAGCCTAACGAGCAGACCGGCTCGGGGCTGTCCGAACACAGCCCCGAGCTCGATACGTTTCGGAGTCCGGCCGGCGTGCCGCGTGCTTCCGCAGCGGCGAAATACGCCTCCGGAATAGCCATCTTCGGTCTTGCTGTCAGACGTTGCATCTACGCTGCCTCTCACCGAGGACACAGGGGGAACGGTGAGTGGTGCAGGATCGCCGCAGCGATGGCATCCAGTACAGAGAGTGCACAATCGGCAGGTTGAGAAACATGTGGGACGGGCGGAAAAGGCTGCCGCTGATCTGGGTGTCGCCTTCGATACGCACAGTGTCCGTAAGGCACTTGGATTTCGATGGGCCCCCTATCTGCTGAGACTGCGGCGAGTGCTGATCTTCTTCGTGGTGCTGGGCGTTACAGCCGTTGTTACCTACCGCCCGGCTTGTCGACCTGGCGGGATCCTCGATGTTGGTCCCACGTCTTGCGGGTCCTACTCTGCTTACGTTCTCGGACCCGGGGGCGACCCGCGGGCGACTGGGGTCTTCGTCTGCGCCTCGTTGGTCCTCGTTTTCGTGTGGTCGACATGGCGCGCGGAGCACATCGCGCGGTGCTACGAGCCGCTCTACCCACTCCTCAGCCTGCTCTCGGCCAGTGGGGATCTGGTCGGTATGGCGGAAAGCCATTACACGGATGCAGGGCGACTCCGAAAGAAGGTCTGGAGAGTTGGTCTCCCTCTGCGGGAGGTCGCCGGAGACGCTGCGTCTGCGTTCGGGGTTAGCCGGGCAATCCGAAAGGAACTCGTGAGCCACGTACGGCTGGTGGAGACGACGTTTACGCAGGCGGCGGACGAACTTCTGCGGGATCGCGAGGGCGCGGCGCGGAAGCTTGGTCTGCTTGCCGCGACTGCCGCGAGCAGCATCGCCGCCGATCGCTTTCAGGAAATCCTCCCGGAGGCGCTGCTCCCGAGCGGGGAATCTGGAGAGGGCTCGTTGGCACCTGACCGGGTGGACGGCCTCCGCTTGGCGAAGGCGTGCACGTGGTCGGTACTCTGCGTAACACTCTTCTCGCTGCTCCTCGCGGGGCTAGGTGTGCCGGCGGAGCTGATGGTGCCATTGGCGATACTGGCCTTCCCTGTGGCCGTATACGTGCTTTTGGCGGCGCGGCATGGGCTCAACGAGGCGTCACGTCTGACGCGAAGCATCAGCACGTTCTTCTCTTCGGGACCTCCGCTCTGACGCTGGCTGCTCGTACATGGCTGTGCGAACCGCTGTCCATGTCGAGTGGAGAGTTCCCGCTTGACCGCCCGAACGGTGACGCAGGTCACAAGGATTACGTCTCGTGATCCGAGATGCCCGGATCAGTCTTTCCTGGAGTGGGCCGCGAACGGCTCGCGAAACAGCGTCCCAATGGCGACTTAGGGCACAAGGAGGGCACGGAGCACCCTGGGTGGTCTAGACAACAAACAAGGCCCTGGTCTCCGGCCAGGGCCTTCATCATGGAGCGGGTGACGAGAATCGAACTCGCGCTCTGAGCTTGGGAAGCTCATGTTCTACCATTAAACTACACCCGCGAAGCGCGCCGATCATCGGCGGTGCATCGTCGCACACTGTACCCCATGGCAGGCCCCCGGCGTATTCGTCGTGGGGCCGGTCGTCGTTTCCGGGGGTGGGGAGGGGTGGATGCGGGTGTGAGGGGCGGGAGTTGGGGGCGTAGCGTGGGTTGTCGGAGTGCCGCCTGGAGTGGCGTCCCGTTCATCCCCTAATGTGGCGTTTTCGTCCAAGGCTTGGTTGGGGAAGGGACTTGATGGAGTCGATGGAGCGCACCGTCGTCCGCTGTGCCGAAGGGCACGTTTTTGCTACCTCGTCGTTCCCGATGCAGCAGCTCGGGGCCGGCCGGATCGGTCCCGGGCGGCTGATCCGGTGTCCGCGTTGTGCCCGGTTGAGGCATGCGGTGCCGGTGGTGTTCGAGGAGCGGTAGGAGCGGGGCAGGCCCGGTTTCCGGAGGCGGCGCTCGGGGTTTTCGGGGTGTCGTCGGGTGGTCCGGGAAGTGGTTCGGCAGGCGCGCGGGGCGGTCCGGTTGGGGCGGGCTCGCGCGTTCTGCGTATCCTCGGGACGTGCTTCTCTCAGACAAGGACATCCGGGCCGAGATCGACGCCGGGCGGGTCCGCATTGATCCGTTCGACCCGTCGATGGTGCAGCCATCGAGCATCGACGTGCGGCTGGACCGCTACTTCCGGGTGTTCGAGAACCACCGCTATCCGCATATCGACCCCGCCATCGAGCAGGTCGACCTGACGCGCACGGTGGAGCCGGAGGGGGATGAGGCGTTCATCCTGCACCCCGGTGAATTCGTGCTCGCCTCGACGTACGAGGTGATCTCGCTGCCCGACGATCTCGCGTCGCGGCTGGAGGGCAAGAGCTCGCTGGGGCGGCTCGGGCTCGTGACGCATTCGACGGCCGGGTTCATCGACCCGGGGTTCTCGGGGCATGTGACCCTGGAGCTCTCGAATCTCGCGACGCTGCCGATCAAGCTCTGGCCGGGAATGAAGATCGGCCAGCTATGCATGTTCCGGCTGAGTTCGCCCTCCGAATTCCCGTACGGATCCGAGCGGTACGGATCGCGTTACCAGGGGCAGCGCGGACCGACCGCCTCCCGGTCGTACATGAATTTCCACCGGACCCAGGTGTGAGGGCGGACCGATGAGCGAGGCGCGGGAGAACCTGACGTACGAGGGCTTCGGGCTCGCCGTGCGTGAGCTGGCGCAGACGGTGGCCGACGACGGGTACGAGCCCGATGTGGTGCTGAGCATCGCCCGGGGCGGGGTGTTCGTCGCGGGCGGGCTCGCGTACGCGCTCGACTGCAAGAACATCCACCTGGTGAACGTGGAGTTCTACACGGGCGTGGGCACCACGCTGGAAATGCCCGTCATGCTGGCGCCCGTTCCGAATGCCATCGATTTCTCGGACAAGAAGGTCCTGATCGCCGATGACGTCGCCGACACGGGCAAGACGCTGAAGCTGGTCCGGGACTTCTGCGTCGACCATGTCGCCGAGGTGCGCAGCGCGGTCATCTACGAGAAGTCGCACTCGCTCGTGAAATGCGAGTACGTGTGGAAGAAGACCGATCGGTGGATCAACTTCCCGTGGAGTGTGGAGAAGCCCGTCGTACGCCGTGACGGGCAGGTTCTCGACGCCTGAGGGCATTCCCCGGGGCGGGGACGGGTATCGAAGAACCCCCGGAGCGCGGTGCGCTCCGGGGGTTCTTCGTGTGGTGCCCGGTCAGATCGTGCCGAGCTTGATGATCGACAGCAGCGCGATCAGCTGGATCGCCGAGGCTCCCAGCGCCTTCGGCCACGGCAGGTCGTGCGACTTGCTCACCATCGACGTGAACAGTGCTCCGGCCGCCAGCCAGGTGATCCAGCCGATCACCTGCACCAGGGAGTTCTCACCGCCCAGGAAGAGGGCGAAGAGCAGGCGCGGGGCGTCCGTGACCGACATGATCAGCATCGAGAGGCCCACGGTCGGCTGCCAGGAGCCGTTGCCGCCCAGCTGGCGCGCCAGGGTGTGGGTGACCGCGCCGAGGACCAGGCCGCCGATGACGAAGCCGATGCCGGTGATGATGACGTAGGGGACGGCCGTGGAGATCGTCGCGTTGATCGCCTCGTCGCGCGCCTGGTCGAAGCCGAAGATCGCGAGCAGCCCGTACAGGAACGTGACGATGAGCGCCGGGCCCCACACCGGGTAGTCGCGCATCTGCCAGAACGTCGGCCCCGGGCGCATCACCATGCCGGTGAGCAGGTCCTTCCAGGGCAGGCGCGGGCCTGCGGGCTGGGCGGGGGCCTGGCCGGCCCCGTAGGCGCCGCCGTCGTTGTAGGGGTCTTCGTTGATGCTGAACGCCTGTGTGTGACCCGGGCTGTTGGCGTACGGGTCCTGGTGCGGGGGTTCCTGGTACGGGTCGCCGAAGTACTCGGGCTCGCCGTGTCCGTGGGCGCCGTTGCCGGGGCCGCCCTGCTGTCCGTGTCCGCCGCCGTACCCGCCGCCGTGTCCGCCGTTGTACGGGGCGCCCTGGGGTGCTCCGTACGGCGGTGCGCCGTTGCCCCCTGCGGGGGGCCACGACTGACGGCCGTACGGCGGCTGTGGTGCCTGCCCCCCGTACGGCTGTTGCTGCGGGTGCTGCTGCGGTTGCTGCGGCGTGCGGTTGTCCCGGCCGCGTCCGATCCTGAATCCAGCCACGAATCGAACGTACCTGGTCCGGGTGGGTGTGGTGAGGGGGCCCGGTGAACCCGCCCGCCTTTGCGGCCGAGCTGTGACATCCCCTAAGGGAGCCCTGGGGGGACAGCTGGGGGGTCTTTGGGGGCCGCCGGGAGGTGTGGGAGGGAGCCATCAGGGCAGCAACAGGGCCGTCGGGAACGTGATCCCGGGCCGTCCGGGGCAGGCGCGGACTCCCGTACGCGGGAGCTCCCGCACGCGGACTCCCGTACGCGAAAGCTCCCGTACGCGAAAGCGGCCGGACCCGCCCCCGAGGCAGGTCCGGCCGCTCGCGTACGCCGACGGGTTCGGCTACTTCGCCGGTTCGGGCTCCGGTGCGTCCACCGTCTCCGGCTCGCCCGTCGGGTCCGCCGGTGTCTTCACGGACTCCAGCAGGAGCTGCGAGACGTCGACCACCTGGATCGACTCCTTGGCCTTGCCGTCGTTCTTCTTGCCGTTGACCGAGTCGGTCAGCATGACGAGGCAGAACGGGCAGGCGGTGGAGACGATGTCCGGGTTGAGGGAGAGGGCTTCTTCGACGCGCTCGTTGTTGATGCGCTTGCCGATCCGCTCCTCCATCCACATCCGGGCCCCACCGGCGCCGCAGCAGAAGCCGCGCTCCTTGTGGCGGTGCATCTCCTCGTTGCGCAGACCCGGGACCTTCGCGATGATCTCGCGCGGAGGCGTGTAGATCTTGTTGTGACGGCCCAGGTAGCAGGGGTCGTGATACGTGATCAGGCCCTCGACCGGGGTCACCGGGATCAGCTTGCCCTCGTCCACCAGGTGCTGGAGCAGCTGCGTGTGGTGGATGACCTCGTACTCGCCGCCGAGCTGCGGGTACTCGTTGGCGATGGTGTTGAAGCAGTGCGGGCAGGTCGCGACGATCTTCTTGGAGGACTTCGGCTTTTTGGTCGCCTCGTCCTCGTCGTCCTCGCCGAACGCCATGTTCAGCATCGCCACGTTCTCCTGGCCGAGCTGCTGGAACAGCGGCTCGTTGCCCAGGCGGCGGGCCGAGTCACCCGTGCACTTCTCGTCGCCGCCCATGATCGCGAACTTCACGCCCGCGATGTGGAGGAGTTCCGCGAAGGCCTTCGTCGTCTTCTTGGCACGGTCCTCGAGTGCGCCCGCGCAGCCGACCCAGTACAGGTACTCGATCTCGCTGAGGTCCTCGACGTCCTTGCCGACGATCGGGACCTCGAAGTCGACCTCCTTGGTCCACTCGACGCGCTGCTTCTTGGCGAGACCCCAGGGGTTGCCCTTCTTCTCCAGGTTCTTGAGCATCGTGCCCGCCTCGGACGGGAACGCGGACTCGATCATCACCTGGTAGCGGCGCATGTCGACGATGTGGTCGATGTGCTCGATGTCGACCGGGCACTGCTCCACGCACGCACCGCAGGTGGTGCAGGACCACAGCACGTCCGGGTCGATGACGCCGTTCTCCTCGGCGGTGCCGATGAGGGGGCGCTCGGCCTCCGCGAGGGCGGCCGCCGGAACGTCCTTGAGCTGCTCCTCGGACGCCTTCTCGTTGCCCTCCATGTCCTTGCCGCCACCGGCGAGCAGGTACGGGGCCTTGGCGTGCGCGTGGTCGCGCAGCGACATGATCAGGAGCTTCGGGGAGAGCGGCTTGCCGGTGTTCCAGGCGGGGCACTGCGACTGGCAGCGGCCGCACTCGGTGCACGTGGAGAAGTCGAGGATGCCCTTCCAGGAGAACTGCTCGACCTGCGAGACACCGAAGACGTCGTCCTCGCCCGGGTCCTCGAAGTCGATCTCCTTGCCGCCGCTCGTCATCGGCTGGAGCGCGCCGAGGGCGACCTCGCCGTCGGCGTTCCGCTTGAACCAGATGTTCGGGAAGCCGAGGAAGCGGTGCCAGGCCACACCCATGTTGGTGTTGAGCGAGACGGTGATCATCCAGATCAGCGAGGTGCCGATCTTGATCATCGCGGTGAAGTAGATGAGGTTCTGGAGCGTGCCGAGCGAGAGCCCCTTGAAGGCGAGCACCAGGGGGTACGAGACGAAGTACGCGGCCCCGTAGCCCTCGACGTGGTGGATCGCGCCCTCAAGGCCGCGCAGGACCAGGATCGCCAGACCGATGACGAGGATGACGTACTCGACGAAGTACGCCTGCCAGGCCTTGGAGCCCGCGAAGCGCGACTTGCGGCCGGCCCGGGAGGGCAGGTTCAGCAGCCGGATCGCCATCAGTGTGACGATCCCGGCGACCGTCATCAGGCCGATGAACTCGATGTACATCTCGAACGGCAGCCAGCCCCCGATGACGGGCAGCACCCAGTCCGCCTGGAAGAGCTGTCCGTACGCCTGGAGCAGCGTCGGCGGCAGGGTCAGGAAGCCGATGGCGACGAACCAGTGCGCGAAGCCGACGATGCCCCACCGGTTCATCCGGGTGTGGCCGAGGAACTCCTTGACCAGGGTGATCGTGCGCTGTTTGGGGTCGTCGGTGCGGCTGCCCGCGGGTACCGGTTGTCCGAGGCGGACGAAACGGTAGATCTGCGCGACGGCTCGGGCGAGGAGCGCGACGCCGACGACGGTCAGCACCAGCGACACGATGATCGCGGCGAGTTGCATGTGGGGGCTCCTCGGGCCTGCGAGGGTGGGATCCAACACTACTAAGCAGTAACTTAATCAGTCTGTGCTGACACTACCCACTTATTCCGCGGCTCTGTAGCCGGACAAGCGGTGATCTGTGTCGCTCAGGTGTGCCTTGCCGCGCCGGGCGGGCCGGCGGAGCGCCGCACGCAGCGGGCGGTGTACGGACTCGGCCAGAACGGCGAGGTCGAGCACCGTTCCATGGTGCTCGGCGTAGTGCTGGTCGAGCAGTGCGGGTTCGTCCCAGGGCATTCCGGACCGGGCCCGCACCTGGGCCAAGCCTGTCAGGCCCGGTCGCAGCTCGTGACGCCAGTACCTGGCTCCGGCGGTTCCGGCCCCCGGGTCGCCCGGCGCCAGCGGTGCGGGGCCCACGAGGGAGAGGTCTCCCCGGATGACGTGGGGCAGCCGGGAGAGCAGGTCGAGCCGGAGCCGGCGGGTGCGCAGGGAACGCAGTTCGAAGGGCCGGCCATGCAGCCCGATCCGGGTCCGGCGCTCCAGTACGCCGCCGGACCGGTGTTTCACCGCGAGTGCGAGGGTGCCCGCGGCGAGGGCCGGGGCGGCCAGGACCAGGAGGGCCGAGCCGAGGAGCAGGTCCAGCACGCGTTTGGCCGTCACGCGGGAGGTGAAGCGGTGCGCCGCGTCCGCCGTCGTGTGTGCCGCCGCGCGCGCGGCCGTACGTACGGGGGCACGCGGTGCGATCACGCCGTGCCGGTACGGGCTCCGTCGGCTCCGCTCCCGCCGTTGCTGCTGTCGCTGCTGCTGCTGTCGCCGTTGCCTCTGCTGCCTCACGCGCCGCTGCCTCGCGTCCTGCATCGTGCCCACCCGGGGTTCGAGGTCCGATGGTGTGCCGGTTATGACCGGCTCACGGCATTTTGTGACAGAACGATCCCACGGTGGGATGGTGGGTGGGGGGTGCGCCGGGGTGTGGCGTGGCCTCCCGTGTGGGTGGGCTGCGCGCGGTCTGCGGTGGCAGGTGTGGCGCGTGATGCGGGGCGCCGGGTGGGCCCGAGGCGGTGTGTGGCGTGCGTCGAGGTCTGGAAAGCCCTGGCCGCGAGGGGTGTGAGCACTTAAGTTGAGTGCAGCCGACTCAGGTCTGTTGACTCTGGGACGGGAGTCATGCATTCTTGAGTCAGATCCACTCAAGTAGTCAGTTGGAGGAATTGAAATGGCACGTGCGGTCGGCATCGACCTGGGCACGACTAACTCCGTCGTCAGCGTTCTCGAAGGCGGCGAGCCCACCGTCATCACCAACGCCGAAGGCGCCAGGACCACGCCGTCCGTCGTCGCCTTCGCCAAGAACGGCGAGGTGCTCGTCGGCGAGGTCGCCAAGCGCCAGGCGGTCACCAACGTCGACAGGACCATCCGCTCCGTCAAGCGCCACATGGGCACTGACTGGAAGATCGACCTGGACGGCAAGAGCTTCAACCCGCAGCAGATGAGCGCCTTCATCCTGCAGAAGCTGAAGCGGGACGCCGAGTCCTACCTGGGCGAGAAGGTGACCGACGCGGTCATCACCGTCCCGGCGTACTTCAACGACTCCGAGCGTCAGGCGACGAAGGAGGCCGGCGAGATCGCGGGCCTGAACGTCCTGCGTATCGTCAACGAGCCGACGGCCGCCGCTCTGGCGTACGGCCTCGACAAGGACGACCAGACGATCCTCGTCTTCGACCTCGGCGGCGGCACCTTCGACGTGTCGCTCCTGGAGATCGGTGACGGCGTCGTCGAGGTGAAGGCCACCAACGGTGACAACCACCTCGGTGGTGACGACTGGGACCAGCGCGTCGTCGACTACCTGGTGAAGCAGTTCGCCAACGGTCACGGTGTGGACCTGTCCAAGGACAAGATGGCTCTCCAGCGTCTCCGCGAGGCCGCGGAGAAGGCGAAGATCGAGCTCTCGTCCTCGACCGAGACCACGATCAACCTGCCCTACATCACGGCGTCCGCCGAGGGCCCGCTGCACCTGGACGAGAAGCTCACGCGCGCCCAGTTCCAGCAGCTGACCGCCGACCTGCTGGACCGCTGCAAGACCCCGTTCCACAACGTCATCAAGGACGCGGGCATCGCGCTCTCCGAGATCGACCACGTCGTTCTCGTCGGTGGCTCGACCCGTATGCCGGCCGTCGCCGAGCTCGTCAAGGAGCTGACCGGTGGCCAGGAGGCCAACAAGGGTGTGAACCCGGACGAGGTCGTCGCCATCGGCGCCTCGCTCCAGGCCGGTGTCCTCAAGGGCGAGGTCAAGGACGTCCTGCTGCTCGACGTCACCCCGCTGTCCCTGGGTATCGAGACCAAGGGCGGCATCATGACGAAGCTCATCGAGCGCAACACGACCATCCCGACCAAGCGCTCCGAGATCTTCACGACGGCCGAGGACAACCAGCCGTCCGTGCAGATCCAGGTCTACCAGGGCGAGCGCGAGATCGCGGCGTACAACAAGAAGCTCGGAATGTTCGAGCTCACCGGTCTGCCGCCGGCCCCGCGCGGGGTGCCGCAGATCGAGGTCGCCTTCGACATCGACGCCAACGGCATCATGCACGTCGCTGCCAAGGACCTCGGCACCGGCAAGGAGCAGAAGATGACCGTCACCGGTGGCTCCTCGCTGCCGAAGGACGAGGTCAACCGGATGCGCGAAGAGGCCGAGCAGTACGCCGACGAGGACCACCGTCGTCGTGAGGCCGCCGAGTCCCGCAACCAGGGTGAGCAGCTCGTCTACCAGACGGAGAAGTTCCTCAAGGACAACGAGGACAAGGTCCCCGGTGATGTGAAGACGGAGGTGGAGACCGCGCTCGGCGAGCTGAAGGAGAAGCTCAAGGGCGAGGACACCGCCGAGATCCGTACCGCCACCGAGAAGGTCGCGGCCGTCTCCCAGAAGCTGGGCCAGGCCATGTACGCCAACGCCGAGGCCGGTGCGACGCCGGGCGCCGACGCGCCGGGCGACAGTGCCAAGGCCGATGACGATGTCGTCGACGCCGAGATCGTGGACGACGAGAAGGACACGAAGGGCGGTGCGGCGTGACCGAGGAGACCCCGGGCTTCGACGAGAAGCCCGACGTCCCCTCCGGCGCCACCTCCGACGACGCCGAGCCGAAGGCCGCCGCTCCCTCCGAGGAGGAGGCGGCGGCCCCGGCCGGGGACGCTAACCAGACAGCAGGCCTGACGGCACAGCTGGACCAGGTCCGTACGGCGCTCGCCGAGCGCACGGCCGACCTCCAGCGGCTCCAGGCCGAGTATCAGAACTACCGCCGCCGCGTGGAGCGGGACCGGGTCACGGTCAAGGAGATCGCCTCGGCGAACCTCCTGTCCGAGCTGCTGCCCGTGCTCGACGACGTCGGCCGCGCGCGGGAGCACGGTGAGCTGGTCGGCGGCTTCAAGTCGGTGGCCGAATCGCTGGAGACGACCGTCGCGAAGCTGGGCCTCCAGCAGTTCGGCAAGGAGGGCGAGCCCTTCGACCCGACGATCCACGAGGCCCTGATGCACAGCTATGCGCCGGACGTCACCGAGACGACCTGCGTGGCGATCCTTCAGCCGGGGTATCGCATCGGCGAGCGCACCATCCGCCCCGCGCGGGTGGCCGTCGCCGAGCCGCAGCCGGGCGCCACGCCCGCGGCGGCGAAGGAAGAGAAGGCAGATGACGAGGAGAGCGGTGGCACCGAGGAGGTCTGACATTCCGTCCGACCATCCCGGTGTGTACCGCCCGGCCCAGCGACCGGCCCACAGGCCGGTCGCTCGGCCGATCGTCCGGAAGGAGGGACGTCGATGAGCACGAAGGACTTCGTCGAGAAGGACTACTACAAGGTCCTCGGCGTCCCCAAGGACGCCACCGACGCCGAGATCAAGAAGGCGTACCGCAAACTCGCCCGCGAGTTCCACCCGGACGCCAACAAGGGTGACGCGAAGGCCGAGTCGCGCTTCAAGGAGATCTCCGAGGCGAACGACGTCCTCGGTGACGCCAAGAAGCGCAAGGAGTACGACGAGGCGCGCGCCCTCTTCGGCAACGGTGGCTTCCGGGCCGGTCCCGGTGGCGCGGGAGGCAACTTCAACTTCGACCTGGGCGACCTCTTCGGCGGCACCCAGGGCGGCGGCGGTCAGGGCGGCGGGGCCGGTGGATTCGGCGGCGGTGGCGGTCTGGGCGACGTCTTCGGCGGCCTGTTCAACCGGGGCGGTGCGGGGACGCGTGTGCAGCCGCGCCGCGGCCAGGACATCGAGTCCGAGGTGACGCTCAGCTTCACCGAGGCGGTCGACGGGGCCACGGTCCCGCTGCGGATGTCCAGCCAGGCGCCCTGCAAGGCGTGTTCGGGCACCGGCGACAAGAACGGCACCCCGAGGGTCTGCCCGACCTGTGTCGGCACCGGCCAGGTCTCGCGCGGCACCGGCGGCGGCTTCTCGCTCACCGACCCCTGTGTCGACTGCAAGGGCCGGGGCCTCATCGCCCAGGACCCCTGTGACGTCTGCAAGGGCAGCGGGCGGGCGAAGTCGGCCCGCACCATGCAGGTCAGGATTCCCGCGGGCGTCCTCGACGGCCAGCGGATCCGGCTGCGCGGCAAGGGCGGAGCGGGGGAGCGCGGCGGCCCGGCCGGCGACCTCTATGTCGTCGTCCATGTCGACGCCCACCCGGTCTTCGGCCGCAAGGGGGACAACCTCACCATCACCGTGCCCGTCACCTTCCCGGAGGCGGCGCTCGGCGGCGAGGTGAAGGTGCCCACGCTCGGCGGGCCCGCGGTCACCCTGAAGCTCCCGGCAGGCACCCCCAACGGACGTACGATGCGCGCCCGCGGCAAGGGCGCCGTACGCAAGGACGGCACCCGCGGCGACCTGCTGGTCACCGTCGAGGTGGACGTGCCCAAGGACCTCGCGCAAGAGGCCGAGGACGCGCTGGAGGCCTACCGGAAGGCGACCGCGGACCAGGACCCGCGGGCGGAGCTGTTCCAGGCTGCGAAGGGAGCTTGAGATGGACGGCCGGCGACGTAACCCGTACCAGCTGACCGATGAATCACCGGTGTATGTGATCTCGATCGCGGCGCAGCTCTCGGGTCTGCACCCGCAGACGCTGCGTCAGTACGACCGTCTCGGCCTCGTCTCCCCGGACCGTACGGCCGGGCGCGGCAGACGCTATTCGGCCCGTGACATCGAGCTGCTGCGCACCGTGCAGCAGCTGTCGCAGGACGAGGGCATCAACCTGGCCGGCATCAAGCGCATCATCGAGCTGGAGAACCAGGTCGCCGCGCTCCAGCAGCGCGTCGCCGAGCTCTCGGCGGCGGTGGACGGCGCGGCGGTGGCCATGCAGCAGCGCGAGGCGCAGGTGCATGCCTCGTACCGCCGTGATCTGGTCCCGTACCAGGATGTGCAGCACACCAGCGCGCTGGTCGTCTGGCGGCCGAAGAAGCCGAAGGACTGAGGCGGGCGGCGGACGCGTACGCGGCGTCCGGGTCCGCTCCGCAGGGCCCGTCTTCCGGGAGTTCGTTCCGGGGGCGGGCCCTGTCGCGTCGGGGCGGTCAGGACTCCTGGTCGAGGATTCCGGACCGGGCGATCAGATAGCCGAGCTGGGCCCGGCTGCTGCTGCCCAGCGCGGTGGAGAGCTTGGCGACGTGCGCCCGGCAGGTGCGGACGTTCATGCCCAGCCGCCGGGCGATGGAGTCGTCCACATGGCCCTCGACGAGGAGCTGGGCGATGGAGCGCTGGACGCCGCTGATTCCCTTGGGCGTCGGCTCGTACTTGACTTCCTCCCGCAGCGGCGCGGCCTGGTTCCACAGCTGCTCGAAGACCTTGACGAGGTACTGCACGAGCCCGGGGTGGCGCAGTTCGAGTGCCACGCGGCGGTCGTCCGTGGCGGGAATGAACGCGACGGTGTGATCGAAGATCATCAGACGCTCGATCAGCTCTTCGAGGGTGCGGATCTCGACCTTGCCCGCCGTCATGCGGTCCGCGTACGTCAGGGTTCCGTGGCTGTGCCGGATGGTGTGCTGGTAGAGCGAGCGCATGCCGACACCGCGCTCGGTGAGCATGTTGCCGCGCTCCACGGCGATGTTCAGGGTGCCCTCGCTGCGCCCGCCACCGGGCTGGATGGTCAGTACCTCCGACCGGCATTCGGCCATGGCGAGCTCGATGGAGGCGTTGATCCTGTCCTTGCCTTCAAGCACGGTGATGGCGTGCGTGGTGGGGGTCTGGGCACTGATCGCCATGAACGGTTCGAAGGTGTCGCTGAGCTCGACCGAGAGCTGTCTTCGAGCCTGGATCTCCCGTTCGATCGGGTAGAGCCGTTGCGTCAGTGCGGCGGACGGAGGTACCGGCCGGAGCCAGGCGTCATCGGCCGGATCCGGGTGAAGCAGGGCGAATTCGAGCAGACAGGGCGCGGACCCCACCTCGGAACGGGCTATCTTGCCCACGCTCAGGGCGCTGGCGTAGAGCCGTATCCCCTCCTCGCACAAGGCGGTAACAGAGTGGGGATGTGTCGCATTTGTGCTGTTTGTTATCAATTCTCCACCCCCCAGGAACATGAAACTACAGGAACATGATGCATCGATCCTGTGGCATTGACGTGCCTGAATGAGCCATCGTCTTGTCATGCGGGGGAGAGGAAACCTTGGAAGTGAGGACGAAGCCGACTATGGGTAGCAAAATGCTTCGCTCGGCGCTTGCCGCGGCCTTCTCCGCCGGGCTGGCGCTCGGAGCGGTCAGTATCCAGGATCTGGTCTGGGACAGTGCGCCCACCGGAGCGACCGGCACGCAGGTGCGGGCCGTTCCCCCGCCGGACCTGGTGTGGGACATCGCACCGGTCGGAACGCAGGCGACGCGGACTCTGGCAGCGCCTCCGCCGGACCTGGTGTGGGACACCGCGCCGGCCGGGGTGAAGGCGTACGACCTGGTGTGGGACATCGCACCGCGAGCGACGGCAGAGGCATGAGCATCCCCCCGGATGACCGCACCTTCCGGCGGGAGATGGCCACGGCCTACCGCTCAGGGTGGCATTTCATCGATCTGCTCACGGCACTCCCCCGCCGTGGCGATTCGTTGATGGTCACCCTGTTCGGAGAGCCGATCGTCGTCGTGCTGGAGGAGGACGAGGGCGTCCGTGCCTATCGGTGCCTCCGTCGCCCCCGCGGCGCTCCGCAGCCGGTCCGCTGCGCCGTGCGCTACGGCATGATCTTCGTCAATCTCGACCAGCGGGACCATGAGCTGTTCGAGCCAGAAACCATCTCCGCCACCCCCCGCAGTGCCTGAGCGATTCCCCCGTCGTTCCTTGTCGCTCAGGTACTTCCCCCACACAGCGGCGCCACCGTGACCTGAACGCGGTGGCGCCGTTGTGCTGTCCCGCCGCGGCCGGGCGGATCACGCCCTGCCGAGCGCCCGGTCCACGGCGATCTCGATGACGACCCGGTCCGGGCTGGGCTTGGGCGTGCGCCCGTAGCGGTCCGTGTAGCGGCGTACGGCGTCGTCCACGATGTCCGACTCCGGGCGGATCACCGCACGGCCCTCCAGCGTCGCCCAGCGGGCCCGGTGCATCTGGCAGACCGCGACCCGTGCCCCGTCCGGGCCCGCGGCGATGATGTTGGCGACCTTGCGGCTGTTCTTGTTGGTGATCACGCGGGCGATCCCGGCCCCGGCGTCGTACGTCACGCCGACCGGCACCACGTGCGGTGTGCCGTCCGGGCGGAGCGTGGTCAGGGTGCAGAGGTGGTACTCGCGCCAGAAGGCCAGGTACTCGGGGCTGAGGTTGCGTACGTCGGGCATGCCGAAAGCGTAGACATTCCGCCGGTGTGGTGACCCCCGGTGCGCGGGCGCGCGCACAGCGCGGGCAGGCACACAGCGCGGGCGCGCGCACCGCGCGGTGTGCGGTGGCGGGTGCCGGGGGTGAGCGGTTCACTCGGATCAGGGCCGGGAGCCGCCGTGCGCGGCGGAGCCGGGGCGCGGGTGCGCGTATTCAGGCTTGAGCGGAATACACTCAACTTTGTGTACGTTGATTCAGTCAATGGTGCGGGCGGTGCCCGTACGGCCGCCGGGCCACCGGCCGCCGTCACCGCCGCCCGGCCGACGACCGCCGGACCCGACGCCGGAACCGGGTCAAGCACCACCGCAAGGAGGAGAGAGCGCACGTGGACGCCGAGCTGACCAACAAGAGCCGGGACGCCATCAACGCGGCCACCAGCAGGGCCGTGAAGGACGGGCACCCCGACCTGACCCCCGGGCATCTGCTGCTCGCGCTGCTCGAGGGCCAGGACAACGAGAACATCACCGACCTGCTGGCCGCCGTCGACGCCGACCAGGCCGCCGTACGCGGCGCGACGGAGAAGCTCCTGGGCGCCCAGCCCAGCGTCACCGGCTCCACCGTCGCGCCGCCGCAGCCCAACCGCGAGCTGCTCGCGGTCATCGCGGACGCCGCCCAGCAGGCCAAGGAGCTCGGCGACGAGTACCTGTCCACCGAGCATCTGCTGATCGGCATCGCGGCCAAGGGGGGCCGGGCCGGTGAGATCCTCGGTGAACAGGGGGCCAGTGCGAAGAGGCTGCTGGACGCGTTCGAGAAGAGCAGGGGAGGGCGTCGGGTGACCACACCGGACCCGGAGGGTCAGTACAAGGCCCTGGAGAAGTTCGGCACCGACTTCACGGCGGCCGCACGCGAGGGCAAGCTCGACCCGGTGATCGGGCGGGACCAGGAGATCCGCCGCGTGGTCCAGGTCCTGTCCCGCCGCACGAAGAACAACCCGGTGCTCATCGGTGAGCCCGGCGTCGGCAAGACGGCGGTCGTCGAAGGTCTCGCCCAGCGCATCGTCAAGGGCGACGTACCCGAGAGCCTGAAGAACAAGCGCCTCGTCTCCCTGGACCTGGGGGCCATGGTCGCGGGCGCGAAGTACCGGGGCGAGTTCGAGGAGCGGCTGAAGACCGTCCTCTCCGAGATCAAGGAGAGCGACGGCCAGATCATCACGTTCATCGACGAGCTGCACACCGTCGTGGGCGCCGGCGCGGGCGGCGACTCCGCCATGGACGCGGGCAACATGCTCAAGCCGATGCTGGCCCGCGGCGAGCTGCGGATGGTCGGCGCCACCACGCTGGACGAGTACCGCGAGCGCATCGAGAAGGACCCGGCCCTGGAGCGCCGTTTCCAGCAGGTCCTGGTCGCCGAGCCGTCCGTCGAGGACACCATCGCGATCCTGCGCGGGCTCAAGGGCCGCTACGAGGCCCACCACAAGGTCCAGATCGCGGACTCCGCGCTGGTCGCGGCGGCCACGCTCTCCGACCGCTACATCACCTCCCGCTTCCTCCCCGACAAGGCCATCGACCTGGTCGACGAGGCGGCGTCCCGGCTGCGGATGGAGATCGACTCCTCGCCCGTGGAGATCGATGAGCTCCAGCGCGCCGTCGACCGGCTGCGCATGGAGGAGCTGGCTCTCAAGAACGAGACCGACGCCGCCTCCAAGCAGCGCCTGGAGAAGCTCCGCCGCGACCTCGCCGACAAGGAGGAGGAGCTGCGCGGCCTCACCGCCCGCTGGGAGAAGGAGAAGCAGGGCCTCAACCGCGTCGGTGAGCTGAAGGAACGTCTCGACGAACTGCGCGGACAGGCCGAGCGCGCCCAGCGCGACGGCGACTTCGACACCGCCTCCAAGCTGCTGTACGGGGAGATCCCCGGCCTGGAACGCGAGCTGGAGGAGGCCGCCGAGGCCGAGCAGGAGGCCGCCAAGGACACGATGGTCAAGGAGGAGGTCGGCCCGGACGACATCGCCGACGTCGTCGGCTCCTGGACCGGCATCCCGGCCGGCCGGCTGCTGGAGGGCGAGACCCAGAAGCTGCTGCGCATGGAGGACGAGCTGGGCAGGCGCCTCATCGGGCAGCGGGAGGCCGTGCAGTCGGTCTCCGACGCGGTACGGCGCACCCGTGCCGGGATCGCCGACCCGGACCGCCCGACCGGCTCGTTCCTCTTCCTCGGCCCGACCGGGGTCGGCAAGACCGAGCTGGCGAAGGCGCTCGCGGACTTCCTGTTCGACGACGAGCGGGCCATGATCCGCATCGACATGAGCGAGTACGGCGAGAAGCACAGCGTCGCGCGGCTCGTCGGCGCCCCGCCCGGCTACGTCGGGTACGAGGAGGGCGGCCAGCTCACCGAATCGGTACGCCGGCGCCCGTACAGCGTCGTCCTGCTGGACGAGGTGGAGAAGGCCCACCCGGAGGTCTTCGACGTCCTGCTCCAGGTCCTCGACGACGGCCGGCTCACGGACGGGCAGGGCCGGACGGTGGACTTCCGCAACACCATCCTGATCCTGACCTCCAACCTCGGCAGCCAGTACCTGGTCGACCCCCTGGTCAAGCCCGAGGTGAAGAAGGAGCAGGTCATGGATGTCGTACGGGCATCCTTCAAGCCGGAGTTCCTCAACCGGCTCGATGACATCGTGGTCTTCTCCGCGCTGTCCGGCGACGAGCTCTCGCACATCGCGGGGCTCCAGATCGACCGCCTGGCCGGGCGGCTGGCCGACCGCAGGCTCACCCTCGACGTCACGCCCGAGGCCCTGGCCTGGCTGGCCGAGGAGGGCAACGACCCGGCGTACGGGGCACGGCCGCTGCGCCGGCTGATCCAGACGGCGATCGGCGACCGGCTGGCGAAGGAGATCCTCGCGGGCGAGGTCACGGACGGCGACACCGTACGGGTGGACCGGTCCGACGACGGCCTGAGCGTCGGCCGCGCCTCGTAGCACCGGCCTCCGGGACCCCGGCGGGCCCGGTCCGCACCGGCTGCGTGTCAGCTTGTGGCGGATCGGGGCCGCCGGGGCTTGCCATGCCCCGCCCGGCATGGGAGAGGATGGCCGCAACCGTCACGAAGGGAAATAACGGTGAGCATCGATCCGTCCTCGATTCCTAATTTCGGGGGCCAGCCCGAACCGCAGGCGGCAGGACCGGAGGGCCCCGTCGTCCCTGACCAGGACCTCGTCAAGCAGCTTCTGGACCAGATGGAGCTGAAGTACGTCGTCGACGACGAGGGCGACCTCGCGGCGCCGTGGGAAGAGTTCCGGACGTACTTCATGTTCCGGGGCGAGGAGGAGCAGCAGGTCTTCTCGGTCCGTACGTTCTACGACCGCCCGCACGACCTCGACCAGCGCCCCGTCCTCCTGGACGCGATCGACGACTGGAACCGCCGCACCCTGTGGCCGAAGGTCTACACGCACGCCCACGAGGGCGAGGAGGGCGAGGCGGGCTCCGTCCGGCTGATCGGTGAGGCGCAGATGCTCATCGGCACCGGCGTCAGCCTGGAGCACTTCGTCTCCTCGACGGTCAGCTGGGTGCGCGCCTCGATCGAGTTCGACAAGTGGCTCGTGGAGCGCCTGGGCCTGGAGCCGGCCGAGGCCAAGGCCGAGGAGAAGGCCGAGGAGAAGGCCGAGGGCGACGCGCCCTCCGAGGGCTGAGCGCCCCCTCCCGAACGAGAGCCCGGCCGACCGGGGACCCCCGCGTCCCCGACCGGCCGGGTTCTGTCATGTCCGGGCTCTGTCATGTCCGGCTCCGGTCCTGGCCGCCTCTCACCCGGCCAGGCCCTTGAGCCGGGACACCGCCTCTTCCAGCACGTCCGCGCGCTTGCAGAACGCGAACCGGACGAAGGGCGCGCCCTGGTCGCGGTGGTCGTAGAAGACGGCGTTCGGAATCGCGACGACCCCGCAGCGGCCGGGCAGGGCGCGGCAGAACGCGAAGCCGTCCCGCTCGCCGCCGAGCGGGCGGATGTCGGTGGTGACGAAATACGTTCCGGCGGGGCGGTAGACCCCGAACCCGGCCTCGGCGAGCCCGGTGCTCAGCAGGTCCCGCTTGGCCCGCAGATCGGCGCGCAGGGCGTCGTAGTAGCTGTCGGGCAGCCGCAGGGCCTCGGCGACCGCGTACTGGAAGGGGCCGGCGGAGACATAGGTCAGGAACTGCTTCGCGGAGCGTACGGCGGTGACCAGCTCCGGGCTCCCGGTGATCCAGCCGACCTTCCAGCCGGTGAACGAGAAGGTCTTTCCCGCACTGCTCACCGTGACCGTGCGCTCGCGCATGCCGGGGAAGGAGGCGAGCGGGATGTGTTCGCCCTCGAAGACCAGGTGCTCGTACACCTCGTCGGTGACGACGAGCAGGTCGCGTTCGCGGGCGAGGCCGGCGACGGCGGCGAGCTCTTCGCGGGTGAGGACCGTGCCGGTGGGGTTGTGCGGGGTGTTGAGCAGGATCAGGCGGGTACGGGGGGTGACGGCGGCGCGCAGTTCGTCGAGGTCGAGCCGGTAGGTCCCGGACGCCGCCTCCGGGTGCAGTGTGACCGGGACGCGGGTGCCGCCCGCCATGGCGATGGAGGCGGCGTACGAGTCGTAGTACGGCTCCAGGGCGATGACCTCGTCGCCCGGTTCGAGCAGGGCGAGCATCGCGGCGGCGATGGCCTCCGTGGCGCCCGCCGTGACCAGGACCTCGGTGTCGGGGTCGTAGGCGAGGCCGTAGCGCCGCTGCTGGTGGTCCGTGATCGCGGTACGGAGTTCGGGGACGCCGGGCCCCGGTGGGTACTGGTTGCCGCGGCCGTCGCGCAGCGCCCGGACCGCCGCCTCGCGGATCTCGTCGGGGCCGTCGGTGTCGGGAAAGCCCTGGCCGAGGTTGATGGAACCGGTCCGTACGGCCAGCGCCGACATCTCCGCGAAGATCGTCGTGCCGAACTCGGTGAGGCGGCGGTTGAGCAGCGGTCGTCCCTGTGTCATGGGCCATCCTGTGCCGAAGCTCTGGAGTTGCTCAAGTCCGCTTTCGGCCCCGGCGGGGCGGGGCATCCCCGCTACACGCAAGAATCGCCATGAACATGAAGCGGGGGGTTCCGCTTCGGGGGACGGAAGGATGTGGGGACAGGTGGGAACCTTCTTCGTCGTAATGATCGTGCTTGTGGTGGTCGTGTCCGTGATCCCGAGGTTGGTGGTGGCGGGCATCCGCCGGCGGGCCGCCACCCTCGACGGCCTGCGCCGGACCGCCGACAGGCGCAGCTGGTGGGCGGGCGGCGGTGACGGCGGCGGCGGAGGAGGAGTCGGCGCGTCCTGCGGCAGCGGGCACTCGGGGGGCCACTCGTGCGGGGGCAGCAGTTCCTCGTGCGGGGGCGGTTCATCGTGCGGCGGGGGCGGCTGCGGCGGGGGAAACTGACCCGGAGCATATGGCTTGTGACTGTGGGTAGTTGACCGGGCGGGTGCCCCTGGCAAGTGACCCGGACGGCTGGTGCGGGGGAAGTTCCCTCAGGTGTCCGGCGGGTGAACTCCCGCCGGGCACCTTTTCGTTGGGATACGTGAGGTGTTCGGGTTGAACAGGTGAACCGGGCAGCCCCCGAGGGGATGGAAACCACGTCAAGTTGGGCAAAAACGCTGTGGGTGCGGCGTACTTCGTGATTCCCTCGCTCTAGAGAACATCCAGCCCTCGGACCCCAGTTGGACCTGATCGGGCGTTCCCCTACTCCCATGTGTGTCGTCCCGGGGGCGCCCCCTGTCCATGTGTCCATGTGTGTTTTGCGGAGCCGACCCATGCTCACGACCCTCCAGACGGCCTATTCCGATACCCGAGCTGCCGACCTGGCTTGGGCGCTGGGACGGGAGCCGCTGCCCGCCCTCGCCGTCCTCGATCTCCAGCTCGCCGACGCCAAGCTCCAGTTGAGGCTCCTCGGCGCCTCCCATCAGGTCCTCCTGGAGGAGGACCGAGGCTCCTGTTCGGAGACCGTTGCCTGTATTCCGGGCAGCAGTACGCCCCTTCCCCTCGGCGTCGCCAAGCGGCTCGGGGACTGGGAGTACGAATTCGCGGCGCGCGTCGAGACGCTCTCGGAGGGTTCGTTCGCCGTGCGCGCCCAGGAGCTCCTCGCGCTGGTCGCCGACCATCCGCACGGTCTCGCCGGGACGTTCCCCGGCAGCCCGCACGCCTTCACCGCCATGCTGGCGCAGCGGTCCGAGGGGCAGGTGCGGTGGCGTACCTGGCACGCGTACCCGCAGGAAGGGCAGTTGGTGGTGACCCGCACCCGGGTGGGCGTGCGGATGCCGGTGCCGGCCCTCTGAGCGGGGCGGGCCCCGGGGGCCCGCACGGCTCGTCCGAATGCCCTCCGCGGCTGCTCCCCGGGGCACTTGCACCCTTGTGGGTGACAGGTGGCGATCAATTCGTCACGTAGCGTTCGCATTATGATCGACCAGCAGGTGCCGCTGCGGGGGGCCGCCGCGCGGCTTCCCGTACGGCCCAGGACCGGCCGGTATCTCGTGCTGGCCACAGTCTTCGTCTGTGCCGCCTGCGGTCTGGTGTACGAACTCGAACTGGTCGCGCTCGCCTCGTACTTGATCGGAGACTCGGTCACCCAGGCGTCCGTCGTGCTGTCCGTGATGGTGTTCGCGATGGGGATCGGATCGCTTCTCGCGAAACGTTTGCGCTGCCGGGCCGCTGTGGGTTTCGGGCTCATCGAGGCCGCCCTCGCGCTGATCGGCGGCTCCTCCGCGCTCGTGCTGTACGCCTCGTTCGCCTGGCTCGGTGAATCGCGTTACGCGCTGGTCGGGTTCACGCTGGCCATCGGGATGCTGATCGGTGCCGAGATCCCCCTGCTGATGACGCTGATCCAGCGGGTGGACCGGCAGGACGCGGGCGGGGCCGTCGCGGATCTCTTCGCGGCCGACTACGTCGGAGCGCTGGTGGGCGGACTGGCGTTCCCCTTTCTGCTGCTGCCGGCGCTGGGGCAGCTGACCGGCGCGCTGTTCACCGGTGCGGTCAACGCGGCGGCGGGCGGGGCGCTGGTGCTGTGGCTGTTCCGGCGGGACCTCAGCTCCCGGTCCCGGTGGCTGCTCGTCCTCGCCAACCTCGCGGTGATCGGGCTGCTCGCGGGCGCCACTCTGCTGGTCGACGACTTCGAGCGGGCGGCGCGGCGGGCCGTCTACGGGGATCAGGTGCGGGTCGCCGTGCGGACCGGGGTGCAGGAGGTCGTGCTCACCGGGACCGGCCGCGACTCCCTCGGCCTGTATCTGGACGGGCGCCTGCGGGCCAGCGCCCGCGACGAGTACCGCTACCACGAGGCGCTGGTGCACCCGGCGATGAACGGGCGGCACGAGCGGGTCCTGATCCTGGGCGGCGGCGACGGGCTCGCCGCCCGCGAGGTGCTGCGCTACCGGGACGTCCGGGAGGTCACGGTCGTCGAGCTGGACCCGGCCGTCACCCGGTTGGCCCGTACGGACCCCGCGCTCCGCGGCCTCAACGGACACGCCTACCGAGACCCGCGCCTCACCGCCGTCGGCGGGGACGCGTTCAACTGGCTGAGGGCGGGCAGCGAACGCTACGACGTGGTGATCTCCGACCTCCCGGACCCGGGCATCACGGCGAGCACGAAGCTCTACTCCGCGGAGTTCTACGGACTGGTCGGCGAGGCCCTCGCGCCGGGCGGGCGGCTGGTGGTGCACGCGGGGTCGCCGGGCAGCCGGGGGCGGACGTACTGGACGGTGGAGGCCTCGGTCCGGGCGGGCGGCCTCGCGGCCCGGCCGTACCGCGTCACCGGCAGGCTCTCCGGTATCGCCGCGGGCCCGGACCGCTACGACGGAGAGGGGCCCGCCCCGCGGGACTGGGGCTTCGTGCTGGCCTCCCCGGGCGCGGTGCCACCGCTGGGGCTGGCCGCCGGGGCGCCGGGGCTGCGGTCGCTGGGGGAGCGCGAGCTGCGGGAGGCGGGGCGGTCGGCGGAGCACGTACGGGTGAAGGGGCAGGCACCGTCGACCCTGATCCATCCGCGGTACCGGGAGGAGACGTGACCTCCGGGGCGGGTCCGGGAGCGGCGCCGGGGGGCGGGCCCGGTCCGGGTGGTCCCGGGTGCGGAAGCGCTGACGTACCGGCCGGGGCTGAGTAGGCTCGGTTTCCATGGAGCATGAGGTGTTCGTTCCGGTGATGGCCCCGTCCCTTCGGCGGACGCTGGGCGATCCCGCCCGCGTCGCCCGCTGCGTACCCGGCCTCCAGCAGGACGCCGAGGAGACGGCCGGGCCGCTGGCCGGCCGTCTGAAGATCCGGGTCGGCGGCCACACGATCACGTACCGGGGCATGCTGCGGCTGTCCGGCCCGGACGGGGACTGTATCGCGGTGACCGGGGAGGGGACGGAGGCCCGGGGCACCGGTGCGGTCACGCTGGAGCTGACCATCGGCCTCATGGAGACCGACGGCGGTACGACCCTCGTCTTCACGGGGACCGCGAGCGGTGACGGCCGGCTGAAGGAGCTGGACCCGGCGGCGGCCCTCGCGGCGGCCCACCGGCTGCTGGACCGCTTTACGCAGCAGCTGGTGACGGAGACGCTGGCCTCCCACGAGAAGGAAGCGAAGCCGGCCGCGACGGAGTCGGGCGCGGAGGCGGAGCCGTCCCCCGGGCCCGCGGAGGACGCGGAACGGCCCGCGGCGGGCGCCGGACAGTCCGCTGCGGGCGCGGAGCGGCCCGGCGCGGAGGACGACGAGGATCTGCGCGCCGAGGCCCTGCACGACGACGTCGATGACGCCGACCACCCCGACGCCGACCACTCCGACTCCGACGCCGACTCCGACGACTCCGCTGACTCCGATGACGCCGGGGGCGGGCCCCCGGCCGACGGCAAGGGGTCCGTGTTCGACGCGCCCGTGCCGCCGCCCTCGCTCGACCCCGTAGCCGAAGTGGAGTTCACCGTGCCCGACGAGCCCCCGGCCGAGGCCGCGCACGCCCGGCGCACCATGATCGGACGCAGCGCCGAGGAGGTCGACCACGCGCCGCCGCGCGGCCGGTACGCCCCGGTGCCCTCGCCCGACGCGAACGGTGCGGGGACCGCCCTGCGCTGGGTCGCCCCGGCGGCGGCCCTCGCGATCGCCTCCGCCGTCGTCCTGGGCCGGGCGCTGCGTCGCCGGAGGTAGCGGCGCCAGTAGTGTCGGGGCGTGAGCAGAGCTGCGAAGAACGTCCGGCTGTCCGTCGGTGACGCCGAGTTGACCGTTGACCCCGTCCATGGCTGCCGGATCAGCAGCCTGCGGATCGGTGGCACCGAACTGCTGCGCCAGGGGGAGCGGTACGGCTGCTTCCCGATGGTGCCGTGGTGCGGACGTACCGGGGACGGGGAGTTCCGCAACGGTGACGCGGTCCACCGGCTGCCGCTGAACGCCCCGCCGCACGCCATCCACGGCACCGGCCGCGACGCGGCCTGGCACACCGCCCGGGAGGACGGGGCGGAGGCGGCCTTCTACTACGACCTCGCCGAGCCGTGGCCGTACCAGGGCCGGGTGACGCAGAGCTTCGAGCTGGCCGAGGACTCCCTCACGCTGCGCCTGTCCGTCGAGACCTACGGGGACTCCTTCCCGGCGCAGGCCGGCTGGCACCCCTGGTTCCGCCGCGACCTGGAGGGCCAGGACGTCCGGCTCTCCTTCGACGCCGCCTGGCAGGAGGAGCGCGGCGAGAACCATCTGCCGACCGGCCGCCGGATCGATCCCCTGCCCGGACCGTGGGACGACTGCTTCGGGATGCCCGACGGTGTCGATGTGAAGCTCACCTGGCCGGAGCGGCTCGAACTGACCGTGCGGAGCCGGGACGAGTGGGTGGTGATCTACGACGAGCAGGACGAGACGGTGTGCGTGGAGCCGCAGTCGGGTCCGCCGAACGGTCTGAACACCACCCCGCGCCTGGTCACCCCGATCGACCCGCTGGAGATCGCGACAACGTGGAGCTGGGTGCGGCTCTGAGCCGTACGCCGGGGTGGGCCGCAGCGCTTACCCTCGTTGACATGACTGACGTACGCGCTGAGCTGCTCCAGCAGATCAAGGACAAGGCCGTGGTGCACGGCAAGGTGACCCTCTCCTCGGGGCTGGAAGCCGACTGGTACATCGACCTGCGCCGGATCACGCTGGACGGCACGGCCGCGCCGATGGCCGGGCAGGTCATGCTCGACGCCACCGCCGACCTGGACTACGACTGCGTCGGCGGCCTGACGCTGGGCGCCGACCCGGTGGCCACGTCGATGCTGCACGCCTCCGCGGCGCGCGGCAGGAGCCTGGACGCGTTCGTCGTCCGCAAGGCGCAGAAGGCCCACGGCATGCAGCGCCGGATCGAGGGCACCGATGTGAAGGGCCGCCGCTGCCTCGTCGTCGAGGACACCTCGACCACCGGTGGCTCGCCGCTGACGGCCGTCGAGGCGGTGCGCGAGGCCGGCGGTGAGGTCGTCGGTGTCGCCGTGATCGTGGAGCGGGGTGCCGCCCAGGCCATCGCCGAGGCCGGCCTGCCCTATGTCCAGGTCTACTCGGTGGCCGACCTCGATCTGGGCTGATACGGGTCTGACCTGGGGTTTTTCTACGGGGTGGGCGGTTTCACGTGAAACCGCCCACCCCGTACCCGTACCCGTGGGGGTCCTCCGGGTGGAGCCGGAGGAAGAGTCTGGGAAGATGGGGGCGACGATGACGTCGCCCCCAGGTCAGGGACCAGCACTGCACACCCGCACATCCCAAGGAGCGGTCAGATGCCCATCGCAACCCCCGAGGTCTACGCCGAGATGCTCGACCGGGCGAAGGCAGGCAAGTTCGCCTACCCGGCCATCAATGTGACCTCGACCCAGACCCTGCACGCTGCACTGCGCGGCTTCGCGGAGGCGGAGAGCGACGGCATCGTCCAGATCTCCACCGGTGGGGCGGAGTTCCTGGGCGGCCAGTACAACAAGGACATGGTGACGGGCGCCGTAGCCCTGGCCGAGTTCGCGCACATCGTCGCCGCCAAGTACGGCATCACGGTCGCGCTGCACACCGACCACTGCCCCAAGGACAAGCTGGACGGCTACGTCCGTCCGCTGCTCGACATCTCCGCGGAGCGTGTCGCCAAGGGTCTGAACCCGCTGTTCCAGTCGCACATGTGGGACGGCTCGGCCGAGACCCTCGCCGACAACCTGGCCATCGGTCAGGAGCTGCTCGCCAAGGCCGCCGCCGCCAAGATCATTCTTGAGGTCGAGATCACCCCGACCGGTGGCGAGGAGGACGGCGTCACGCACGAGATCAACGACGAGCTGTACACGACCGTCGACGACGCGCTGCGCACCGCCGAGGCGCTCGGCCTGGGCGAGAAGGGCCGCTACCTGCTGGCCGCCTCCTTCGGCAACGTCCACGGCGTCTACAAGCCGGGCAACGTCGTGCTCCGCCCCGAGCTGCTGAAGGACCTCCAGGAGGGTGTCGGCGCCAAGTACGGCAAGGCGTCCCCCTTCGACTTCGTCTTCCACGGCGGCTCCGGCTCCACCGAGCAGGAGATCGCCACCGCGCTGGAGAACGGCGTCGTGAAGATGAACCTCGACACCGACACCCAGTACGCCTTCACCCGGCCGATCGTGGACCACGTGTTCCGCAACTACGACGGCGTCCTGAAGGTCGACGGCGAGGTCGGCAACAAGAAGGTGTACGACCCGCGCAGCTGGGGCAAGTCCGCCGAGGGCGGCATGGCCAAGCGCGTCACCGAGGCCTGCGCGAACCTGCGCTCCACCGGTACGAAGCTGAAGTAGTCCGTACGGACACCCGTCGTGGGCCCGGTACCCCTTGGGGTGCCGGGCCCATGGCATGTCCGGGGCGGCATCAATGACGCAGGGAATTGAGGGATCCGTTGTGAGTACGCCGATTTCGTCCTACGACTTCGACACCGTCGTCGACCGCCGCGGCACCTGGTGCGTCCAGTGGGACGGGGTCGCCGACCGGTTCGGAGTGGACGGGCTGCTGCCGTTCACCATCTCGGACATGGACTTCGAGACGGCTCCCGCGGTGCTGGCCGCCCTGCGGGCCAGGCTCGATCACGGGGTGTTCGGCTACACCGACTGGGAGCAGGACGACTTCCTGTCGGCGATAGCCCACTGGTACGCGACCCGCTACGGCACCGCGATCGACACCGGGCAGCTGGTCTACGGCCCCTCGGTCCTCAGCCAGCTCTCGCAGCTGCTGCAGATGTGGACCGGCGAGGGCGACGGGGTCGTCGTCCACACCCCCACGTACGACGGTTTCCGCAAGGCCGTGACCGGGCTCGGGCGGGAGCTGCGGGGAGTGCCGGTGGGGGACGCGGAGGCGCTGGAGCGTGAGCTGGCCCGGGAGGACGCCAAGGTCCTCGTGCTGTGTTCGCCGCACAATCCGACCGGGCGGGTGTGGACGGAGGCCGAGCTGGAGGCGATGGCGGCGTCGGCCCGGCGGCACGGGGTGGCCGTGATCAGCGACGAGATACACGCGGACTTCGTGCACGACGGGTACCGGCACGTGCCGTGGACGCGGGTGGCGGGCGACGGGCGCTGGGCGCTCGTGACCTCCGCGTCGAAGGCCTTCAACTTCCCGGCGCTGACGGGCTCGTACGGGATCATCGCCGACCCGGCCGACCGGGCGGAGTTCCTGCGCCGGATGCGGACGGCGGAGGGTCTCGCCTCCCCCGCCGTACTGTCGCTGACCGCGCACATCGCGGCCTACCGCGACGGCGGGGAGTGGCTGGACGCGGTACGGGCGTATGTGGCCGGGAATCTGGCACTGGTCGCCGAACGGCTGAACACGGCCTTCCCCGAGCTGGGCTGGGAGCCGCCGCAGGCGGGCTATCTGGCCTGGATCGACCTGCGTCCGCTGGGGGTGTCCGAGGAGCCGTTGCAGCGGGCGCTGATCGAGCGCGAGAAGGTCGCGATCATGCCGGGCGGGGTGTACGGGGCACCAGGGTTCGTCCGGCTGAACGTGGGGTGCCCGCGGAGCAAGGTGGAAGCGGGGACGGCGGCGCTGGTGCGGGCGGTGAGGTCGCTGCGGTAGGGGGCGCGGGGGGCCCGGGCCCCCGTGAGGGCGCCCCCGGGCGCCCGGCGGGTGCCTCCGGCTCCGGTCGCCTTCCGATGGCCGGCGTGGCGTGGAGCGGGGATGCTGCTCCTATGTCCGCTGCCGATACGGGGAGCATCCGCGTCGCCTCGCCCGTCGGGCGCTGGGTCGTCCTGACCACCGTCCTCGGCTCCAGCATGGCGATGCTGGACTCCACGGTCATCAATGTCGCCCTGCCCCGTATCGGCGAGGACCTCGACACCGACCTGGCCGCGTTGCAGTGGACCGTCAACGCGTACATGCTCACCCTCGCCGGGCTGATCCTGCTCGGCGGGGCGCTCGGGGACCGGTACGGGCGGCGGCGGGTCTTCGTCGTCGGGGTCGTGTGGTTCGCGCTCGCCTCGCTGCTCTGCGGGCTCGCCCCGAACGCCGCGGTGCTGATCGCCGCACGGGCCCTCCAGGGGGTCGGCGGGGCGCTGCTCACCCCGGGGTCGCTGGCCCTCATCCAGGCGAGCTTCCACCCGGACGACCGGGCCCGCGCCGTCGGCCTGTGGTCGGGGTTCGGCGGGGTCGGGGCGGCCGTCGGGCCGTTCGTCGGGGGCTGGCTCGTCGACGGGCCCGGCTGGCGGTGGGTGTTCCTGCTCAATCTGCCGCTCGCCGCGATCTGCGTGCCCGTCGCGCTGCGCCATGTGCCGGAGTCCCGGGACCCGGCGGCGCACGGCCGGTTCGATGTGCTGGGGGCCGTCCTCGGGGCGCTCGCGCTGGCCGGGGTGACATACGCGCTGATCGAGGCGCCGGGGCGGGGCGCCTCGCCGCTCGTCATCGGGGCGGCCGTCGGCGGGGTGCTGCTGGGGGCGGCGTTCGTGCGCGTGGAGCGGCGGCGCCCGGATCCGATGCTGCCGCCGTCCATCTTCTCCTCCCGGCTGTTCACCGCGGTCAATGTCGTGACGTTCTGTGTGTACGCGGCTCTCGGCGGCTTCTTCTTCCTCACCGCGATCCAGCTCCAGGTGGTCGCCGGGTACTCGGCCCTGGGCGCGGGCACCGCGCTGCTGCCCACCACCGTGCTGATGCTGCTGTTCTCCGCGTCGGCGGGGGACCTGGGCCGGCGCATCGGACCGCGCATCCCGCTCACCGTCGGCCCGCTGCTGGCCGCCGCCGGGATGCTCCTGATGCTGCGGGTCGGCCCCGGCGCCTCCGTGGGCTCGTACCTGAGCGAGGTGCTGCCCGCCGTCCTGGTGCTCGGCCTGGGCATGGTCACCTTTGTCGCACCGCTCACCGCGACCGTCCTGGGCGCCGTGGACGTGGGGCGGGCGGGGCTGGCCAGCGGCATCAACAACGCGGCGGCCCGTGCCGCCGGGCTGATCGCCGTGGCGGCGCTGCCGCTGCTCGCGGGCATGGGACCGGAGGCGTACCGGGACGCGGACGAGTTCGCCGCGACCTTCCGGCGGGCCATGCCGATGTGCGCCGGGCTGCTGGTCGCCGGAGCGGCGGTCGCCTGGTGGACGGTGCGCACCGCGCCCGCCGGGGCGCGCGGGACCCGGCCGGAGTGCCAGGTGCACTGCGGGGTCGTCGCGCCGCCCCTGGAGCCGGAGCACGAGCCGCCCGCGCGTGCCGGAGCGTGAACCCGTACGCGGCCCCACCGGCCCGCCGGGCCAGGCACACTTGATCCCATGTCCATCCACGAGAACCTTCTCGGGGGCCCTGCCCCGACGCATCTGCCCGACGACCCCGAACCCCGTGAGCTGCTCGCGGGCGGCACGCCGCCCGCCGACGTCGCCGCGAAGTACCCCACCTCGTCGCTGGCCTGGGCACAGCTCGCCGACGAGGCCTTCGAGGGCGGCCGGGTCGTCGAGTCGTACGCGTACGCCCGTACCGGCTACCACCGAGGCCTCGACGCCCTGCGCCGCGCGGGCTGGAAGGGCCACGGCCCCGTCCCGTTCGAGCACGAGCCGAACCGCGGCTTCCTGCGTGCGCTGCACGCCCTCGCCCGTGCCGCCCAGGCGATCGGCGAGGAGGCGGAGTACGAGCGCTGCGCGACGTTCCTGCGGGACTCCTCGCCGACCGCCGCCGACATCCTGGGCTGAACCGCCCCACCCGTACGCACCACAGGTCACCGGGCCCCGCAGGCCGCATCCACCCGTCTGCGGGGCCCCGCACCGTCCAGGGGCGTCCGGGGCGGTGCCCGTGTCCGGGGCGCGGCCGCCCCACGGACACGCGGCGCGGTCCCGGTTTAGGATGCCGACAGGGGACCGGAGCTCCACCACCTCACGGAAGGGGCGGACCGCTACCCGGAAGCTCGTGTCGAGGAGACAGAAATGTCGACGAACCACCCCGACCCCGAAGCCACCGGTGCGCAGACCCCGCACCTCGACTTCGCGGGAACGACTCCGTACGAGGACTATGTCCAGGCGGATGTCCTGACCCATCTCCAGCACCTGCGCTCCGACGATCCCGGGGAAATGGTCTTCCTGGTCACCACCCAGGTCATGGAGCTGTGGTTCACGGTCATCGTCCATGAGTGGGAGACCGCGGCACACGCCCTGCGCGAGGACCGCATACCCGTCGCCCGGGAAGCCCTGAAGCGCTCGCTGCGCGAACTGGAGGCGCTCAACGCCTCCTGGACCCCGCTGGCCGCGCTCACCCCGGGCCAGTTCAACTCCTACCGCGGCGCGCTCGGCGAGGGCTCCGGCTTCCAGTCGGCGATGTACCGGCGGATGGAGTTCCTGCTCGGCGACAAGTCCGCGTCCATGCTCGTGCCGCACCGGGGCGCGCCCCGTGTCCACGCCGAGCTGGAGAAGGCGCTGGGCGAGCCCAGCCTGTACGACGAGGTCCTCGCCCTGCTCGCCCGGCGCGGCCACGCCGTGCCGCAGGCGGTGCTCCGCCGCGACCTCACGCAGAAGTACGACCCGTCCCCCGAGGTCGAGGCCGTGTGGACGGAGATCTACGCCGACCCGGAGCGGTACGACGAGCTGGTGCGGCTCGGTGAGCTGCTGACCGACGTCGGCGAACTGGTCTGGCGATGGCGCAACGACCATCTCGTCGCGACCCGGCGGGCGATGGGCTCCAAGACCGGCACCGGCGGCTCCGCCGGGGTGGCCTGGCTGGAGAAGCGCGCCACGAAGAACGTGTTCCCCGAGCTGTGGACGGCGCGCAGCCATGTCTGAGACCGCCGACAGCCTCGCCGAACGGGCCGCCGCGCTCGACGCCGCCGATGAACTCGCGCCCCGGCGCAAGCTGTTCGTCCTCGACGACACCGTCTACCTCGACGGCAACTCGCTGGGCGCGCTGCCGGCCCACGTACCCGCCCGGATGCAGGAGGTCCTCACCCGTGAGTGGGGCCGGCTGCGCATCCGGTCCTGGGACGAGAGCGGCTGGTGGACCGCGCCCGAGCGGATCGGCGACCGGATCGCGCCGCTCGTCGGGGCGGCCGCCGGGCAGATCGTCGTGGGCGACTCGACGAGCGTGAACGTCTTCAAGGCCGTCGTCGCCGCGAGCCGTCTCGCGGCGGACGGACGCGAGGAGATCCTCGTTGACGCGACGACGTTTCCCACGGACGGGTACATCGCCGAGTCCGCCGCCCGGATGACCGGTCACCGGATCGTCCCCGTCGCGCCCGCCGAGGTGGGGGCCGCGCTCGGCCCCCGTACCGCCGTGGTCCTGCTCAACCACGTCGACTACCGCACCGGAAGGCTCCACGACCTCCCCGGGCTGACCGCCGCGGTGCACGCGGCGGGCGGTCTGGTGGTCTGGGACCTGTGCCACAGCGCGGGCGCGCTGCCGGTCGGCCTGGACGAGCACGGCGTGGACCTGGCCATCGGGTGCACGTACAAGTACCTGAACGGCGGCCCCGGTTCACCCGCCTATCTGTACGTCGCCGAGCGCCACCAGGCCGCCTTCGACTCGCCCCTGCCGGGGTGGACGTCGCATGCCGACCCGTTCGCGATGACCCCCGGGTACGCTGCGGCGGACGGTGCCGTACGGGGCCGGGTCGGGACGCCGGACATCCTCTCCATGCTGGCGCTGGAGGCCTCGCTGGACGTGTGGGACGGGGTCTCCGTGGAGTCCGTGCGGGCCAAGTCCCTCGCGCTGACGGACTTCTTCCTGGAGTGCGTCGCCGCGTACGTTCCGGACGGCCGGGTCGCCCCGGTCACCCCGGCCGCGCACGCGGAGCGCGGCAGCCAGGTCTCGCTGCGCTGCGCGGACGCGGAGCCGGTGATGCGGGCGCTCATCGGGCGCGGTGTCGTCGGGGACCTGCGGCGGCCGGACGTGCTGCGGTTCGGCTTCACTCCGCTGTACGTGGGGTTCGCCGATGCGGAACGGGCGGCGCGCGTCCTGGCCGAGGTGCTGGCCGAGGTGCCGGCCGAGGTGCCGAGCGGGAAGTGACCGGACGGGGGCGGTCCGGACGGCACGCGTCCGACTGGTACCGTCCCCGCAGGTCACGCCAGTTGGGCACATGACCCCGGCACGGTCCGGCCACCGTGCGTGGGTGCACACTGGCATCGGGACCACGCACGGGACCACGCACGGGCACACGCACTGGTTCGGTCACACGCACAGTCACACGCACTGGCTCGGGCACACGCACCGGCACAGGCATTGGCACAGGACGGTTGGAGCAGCATGTCGGATTCTGCCGCGCGTGATCGTGACGCCGCCGAGACCGAGTCGGCGTTCGCGCATCCGGTGGTCGCCCCCGATCGGTCCGCCTCCTACGGCAGCCATCCCGACCAGGTGATCGACTTCTACGGTCCGCGCGACGGGCGGACCGGGGCGCCGCTCGTCGTCCTGTTCCACGGCGGGGCCTGGCGGGCCCCCTACGACCGGGCCCATGTGTCGCCGCTCGCGGACTTCCTGGCCCGGCGCGGCTTCGCCGTCGCCAGCGTGGAGTACCGGTGCGGCCGCGAGATCCCGCAGCAGCGCGGCTCGGGGCCGGTCGCGGGCCGGTGGCCCGAGACCTTCGACGACGTCGCCGCCGCGATGGACGCCATGCCGGTGCTGGCCGCCCGGGAGCTTCCGCAGGCCGATGTGCGGCGGACCGTGGTGACCGGGCACTCGGCGGGCGGCCATCTGGCGCTGTGGGCAGCGGCCCGGCACGAACTGCCCGAGGGGTCGCCGTGGCGGCTGCCCGCCCCGCCGCCGCTGCGCGGGGTCGTCGCGCTGGCCCCGATCGCCGACTTCGCGACCGCCGTCGAGCTGGACATCTGCTCCGGGGCCGTCCGGCAACTCCTGGGCGCGGAGGAGGACTTCGCCGAGCGGAGCGCCTGCGCGGATCCGGCCGCGCTGCTGCCGACCGGCATCGCGACCGCCGTGGTGCAGGGCACCGACGACCTGACCGTGCCGCAGGCGGTGTCGGAGGCGTTCGTCGACGCGGCGGCGAAGGCGGGGGAGATGGTGGGGCTGACCCTGTTGGAGGGCGTCGGCCACTTCCCGCTGATCGATCCGTCGGCGGACGCGTGCGCGGTGGTGGCGGAGGAGCTGGCCCAGCTGGCGTGGTGAGCGCGGCCGGTTCGGGCTCCGGCACCCGGGTGGTACGCGGGGCGCCCGTGGGGTGTGCGGTGGTCGCGCGGGGCGCCCGTGGTGTGTGTGCGGTGGTACGCGGGGACTGCGGCGCGGGTCCTGACGCCGTCCCGTAGTACTTGAGGGGGACGGTCCAGGATCCGTATCGGTGCTGACGACCCGCGCCGCGCCGCCGCCTACCGTGGAGACGTGACCGAGACCCATACGAACACCAGAAGCCCGGAGCTGCGGGTGGCCTCAGGCGCGATCGCGGGCCTGCGGCAGGACCTCTTCCACGACGCGTTCGCCTACCGCCCGATGGGCCCGAGGAGGGGCGAGGGGCGGATCTTCCGGCTGGTGCCCGCGCGGCTGCGGCAGTACGCCGTCTGGACCCCGCACGGTGTGGTGCTGCTGGCGGCCGTGTTCACCGTGCTGCTGGGCCTCGACACCTGGGACCACCAGGTCGTCGTCGCCGCGCTGCCCGCGATTCCGGTCGCGCTGAGCCTGGTCAGGCCGGTCGCCGCGTTCTGGGTGTCGATGGTCTCCTCCCTGATCTCCGCCATGGGGAGCGGCGACGGGCTGTGGGGGCCCGCCAGCCTGTTCTCGCACCTGGTGGTGCTGGTGGTCGTGGCGGCCAGGACACGGCCGCGTACCGCCGCCTGGATGTGGGCGCTGACCCTGCTGTTCGGCATGCTGCTGCAGAGCGTCGGGCCCATGCGGGACTCCGACGGCGCCGGGCCGATGCTCGTGCTCTCCGCCCTGGCGCTGCTCGTGGTGAGCATGATCCAGGTACGGCGCGACGCCGAGCGCGAAGTGACCGTGCAGCGCACCGTCACCGCCGTCGAGCGCGACCGGCGCACGCTCCTGGAGGAGCGCACCACCATCGCCCGTGAGCTGCATGACGTCGTGGCCCACCACATGTCGGTCGTCGCGATCCAGGCGGAGGCCGCGCCCTACCGGGTGGAGAACCCGCCGCCCGAGCTGGAGCAGGCGTTCGTCACCATCCGGGAGAACGCCGTGGCCGCCCTCACCGAGCTGCGCCGGGTGCTCGGAGTGGTCCGCGCCGACGACTACGAGGCGCCGGACGCCCCGCAGCCCACCCTCGACGGGCTCGACGGCCTTCTCGCCAATGTGCGGGAGGCGGGTCTGGAGTCGGAGAAGACGATCACGGGCGCGGTGCGCGAACTGCCGCAGGGCGTCGAGCTGTCGGCGTACCGGATCATTCAGGAGGCCCTCAGCAACACCCTGCGGCACGCGCCGGGGGCGACGGCCCGGGTCGAGCTCGGCTATGTGCTCGGCGGTCTCGGACTGCGCGTCGTCAACGGGCCGCCGACCGGGCTGGTGAAGCCGTCGCCGGGGGCCGGGCACGGGATCACGGGGATGCGGGAGCGGGTCGCGATGCTGAACGGGGAGATGACCGCCGGGCCGACCGGGGACGGCGGATACGAGATCGCCGCGTTCATCCCCGTGCAGTCGGCGCACGACGACACCCACGAGGCCCATGACGCCCGCGCGGCACGGGACGCGAAGAGCGACCGGGGCACGCGGGACACGGACGGCACCGGGCAGGGCGAGGGCGCATGAACGACATCCGGGTGCTGATCGTCGACGACCAGATGATGGTGCGCGAGGGCTTCTCCGTGCTGCTCAACGCGATGCCGGGGATCGAGGTCGCGGGCGAGGCGGTCGACGGGCGGCAGGCCGTCTCGCAGGTCGCGGCCCTGCGCCCCGACGTGGTGCTGATGGACATCCGGATGCCCGTGATGAACGGCATCGAGGCGACCCGCGAGATCGTGGCGCAGGACGCGGACGCGAAGGTGCTGGTGCTCACGACGTTCGACCTCGACGAGTACGTGTACCAGGCACTGCGGGCCGGGGCCTCCGGCTTCCTGCTCAAGGACGCCTCCGCGCGGCAGCTGGCCGACGGCGTACGGGTGGTGGCGTCGGGGGAGGCGCTGCTCGCGCCGACGGTGACGCGGCGGCTGATCACCGAGTTCTCGAAGCTCGCCGAGACCCCCCGGCCGCCGGCCCTCGCCCGGGTCGGCGACCTCACGGAACGCGAGACGGAGGTGCTGGTGCTCATCGCGCAGGGCCTGTCGAACGCGGAGATCGCCTCGCATCTGGTGGTCGCCGAATCCACCATCAAGACGCATGTGAGCCGCATCCTGGTGAAGCTCGGGCTGCGCGACCGGACCCAGGCGGCGGTGTTCGCGTACGAGGCGCGGCTGGTCACGCCCGGATAGCGCGGGGACGGCGGTACCGGGGCGGTACCCGGGGCGGTCCCCTTGCGCCGGCGGCCGGTGCCGGTAGCGTCGGGTCATGCACGTGTCCTTCGATCCCTGGTCCCCGGCGTTCGTCGCCGACCCGTATCCCACCTACGCGGCCCTGCGCGCCGGTGGCCGGGCGCACTACTTCGAGCCGACCCGGCAGTGGCTGATCCCGCACTACGCCGATGTGTCGGGCCTGCTGCGCGACCGGCGGCTGGGCCGCACGTATCTGCACCGCTTCAGCCACGAGGAGTTCGGCCGCGCGGCGCCGCCCGCCGCGCACGAGCCGTTCACCGTCCTCAACGGGCAGGGCCTGCTCGATCTGGAGGCCCCGGACCACACCCGTATCCGGCGGCTGGTCTCCAAGGCGTTCACCCCGCGTACGGTCGAGCGGCTCGCCCCGACCGTACGGCGGCTGGCGGCCGAGCTGGTGGACGCGTTCGTCGCGGAGGGCGGCGGCGATCTCCTCGCGGCCGTCGCCGAGCCGCTGCCGGTCGCCGTCATCGCCGAGATGCTCGGCGTTCCGGAGTCCGACCGGGCGCTGCTGCGGCCCTGGTCGGCGGCGATCTGCGGGATGTACGAGCTGAACCCGTCCGAGGAGACCGCACGGGCCGCCGTCCGGGCCTCGGCCGACTTCTCCGCGTATCTGCGCGGGCTGATCGCCGAGCGGCGCGGGAAGCCCGGGGACGACCTGATCTCCGCGCTCATCGCCGCCCATGACGAGGGGGAGCGGCTCAGCGAGCAGGAGATGATCTCCACCTGTGTACTGCTGCTGAACGCGGGCCACGAGGCGACGGTCAACACCACCGTCAACGGCTGGCGCACCCTCTTCCGGCACCCGGACCAGCTGGAGGCGCTGCGCGCGGACCACGGGATGCTGCCGACGGCCGTGGAGGAACTGCTGCGGTACGACACCCCGTTGCAGCTGTTCGAGCGCTGGGTGCTGGACGACATCGAGATCGACGGCACGGTGATTCCGCGCGGCTCGGAGGTGGCGCTGCTGTTCGGCTCGGCCAACCGGGACCCGGAGCGGTTCGCCCGGCCGGACGAGCTGGATCTGTCCCGGCCGGACAACCCGCACATCAGCCTGGGCGCGGGCATCCACTACTGCCTCGGGGCGCCGCTGGCCCGCGTGGAACTCGCCGCGTCCTTCGGTGAGCTGCTGCGCAGGGCGCCGGAGATGCGGCTGGCGGCGGAGCCGGAGTGGAACCCCGGATTCGTCATCCGGGGGCTGAAGGAGCTGCGCGTGGAGCTGTGAGGGGCGCTGCCGGGATCAGCGGGCGCGCACCGGGACCAGCGGGGGTGGTCCCGGGATCAGCGGGGGTGGTCCCGGGATCAGCAGGGGTGGTCCCGGGATCAGCAGGGGCCCGGGGGACGCGCCGGGCGGTGTACCCGGTTCCGCTTCGCCCCGGGACTCTCCCGGGGCACAGGCGCGTCCGGCCGGGTGGGTCAGGCGAGCAGGGCGCGGTACCAGTCGGCGGAGGCGGCCAGCCCGGCGAGGGGGCCGGGGCCGGGATCCACTCCGGTGCGCTCCCAGATCGCGTCGGAGCGGTACCAGTGGTCCTGGGCGAGCAGATGGAACTGCCGCTCGCTCACGGCTCCCGGGTGGGCGGCGTGCTCCTCGACGCAGCGCTCCCAGGACAGGTCCTCGTCGGCGGGGGCGGGGACGACGCCGTGCCCGGCGAGGGCCGCGACCAGGTCGCCGATCCGTACCGGCCGGGGGTGCGCCGCGTGGAACACCGAGGGCCCCGGGGGCCCCGGTGCCAGTGCGACGGAGGTGATCAGCCGCGCCAGGTCCGGCGCGTCCACGACCGACAGCGACGCGGCGCCGCCGTCCCACCGGCCGGGCACCCGCTTCAGCAGGTCGGCCAGCGCGGGCACGACCCAGCGGTCTCCGGCCCCCAGGACCAGCCCGGCGCGGAGCACCACCGCTCCGGCCCGCAGCGCGTGCTGTTCGCCCGCGAGCCGGGTGGCGCTGGCGGCCGATACGGGAGCGGGCGTGAGTTCCGCGATGTCCTGGCCGGTGTGCGGCCCCCGGCCGTAGACGGCCGTGGTGGACAGCTGTACGACGCGTGGCGTCCCGGCCCGGACCGCTTCCGCCATCAGGGCGCCGGTGCCCGTCGCGTTCACCGCGCGGCAGCTCTCCTCGGTACCGGAGACCTTGGACGCGAGGTGGATCAGTACGTCGGCGTCCTCGCAGATCCCGTGCAGCGAGCCGGTGTCGGTGAGTTCGGCCGGAACCCACTCCACGCCGGGCGGGCCGTCGGGGGCGGGCCGCCGGCCGGCGAGGCGGACGGTCACCCCGTCGCGGGCGGCCAGTGCCCTGACGACGTGTGTGCCGACGAACCCCGTGCCACCGGTGACGACGATCCGGGTGCTGTTCATCCCGCACTCATGACGGGCTCGCCGTTCAGGTCGAGTGCGGCGAGCATGTCCGGTGTGGCGATGCCGGGCAGCAGGAAGCGCCACAGGGTCATGATGCGCGGGGTCAGGTCCGAGCGGCCCGTCGTTATCTCCGACATCAGCTGCGTCCCGGTGTACGCGCCGACCAGGGTGAGCGAGAAGCTCTCCTCGTCGACCTCCGGCCGGAGTTCGCCCGCCTCGCGGGCCACGACCAGCTCCTTGTGGAAGAGCGCCGCCCACCAGGCGTAGATCGAGTCGTCGTTCCGGGCCGGCCCTCCGGGGTCCACGGCGAGCCGTACTCCGGCGCGCAGCAGGACATTGTGCTGCATCTCCACGGCCAGCATGAGGGTGATGTTCACCAGCTGTTGCAACCCGCGTGGTTCCGGCGGGAGTACGAGGTCGGCCGCCTGCTCCAGCATGACGGCGTGGGCCAGTTCCTCCTTCGACTTGAAGTGGAAGTACATGGCCCCCTGCGTCATGCCCGCACGGGCGAGGATCTTGTTGGTGCCCGCTCCGTAGTACCCGCTTTCGTCGAAACACTCGGCTGCGGCCTTGAGGAGAGCCCTCCGCGTGCGGATGGCTCGTTCCTGCGGTTGTTTGGACTTCATCTGGATGACCCATGCTTTCTCGACAAACAAACAGACCTCCCTCTATGTTAAATGAAATGATGATCGCCGCTCAACTAGGCGGCGACGGTTCTTACTCGGAGGGGGGCGGTCCTCGTGCCCGCACACGACGCTGCCGGAAACTGCATCCTCGATCCAGTCATCGACCAAGTGCCGCAGCACTACGTCCATAAGTCGAACGCCGCCGAGGTCTACCTCGCGGAATGGACCAGGACGGGCCCCGACGCCTTTCGCATCGCCGCGAACTGGCCGTCCACACACACTTTCTACCGTGCGGGGGCGGCCCTCGACCCGCTGTTGCTCTGCGAGGCGATCCGTCAGACGTTCCCGCTGCTGTGCCACGCCGCGTACGAGGTTCCGGTCGGACACCAGCTCATCTGGGAGGACTTCGCCTATCGGATCGACAGTGCCGCGTACGGTGCCGATCTCGGCCATCAGGTCGAACTCCAGGTCGAGTGCTTCGATCTGTCGTACCGGGGAAGCCGGCCCACCGCCCTTTCCCTGCGCATGGTCATCACCCGGGGCGGGGTCCGCGTGGCCACGGCGCGGACCCGGTTCACCACGCACACCGCGGGGGTCTACCGGCGGCTGCGCGGCGACCGGGCCGACGCGTCCGCGGTGATGGCCCGTTCCGTGCCCGCCCCGATACCGGCCGCCGCCGGGGACGTACGGCGTTCCCGCGCGGACGATGTCGTGATCGGCCCCGGCGGCTCCGGCGTTCAGGGCGGCTCCGGCGTTCAGGGCGGTCCCGGTGTCCAGGGCGGTCCCGGTGTCCGGGGCGGGGCGGACGGCGGCAGGCGGCTCAGGGTCCCCGTCCCGCACCCCATCTATTTCGATCACCCCGTGGACCATGTGCCGGGGATGATACTGCTGGAGGCGGCCCACCAACTGACCTACGACCACGTGCGTTTCACTGACGCCAGGGTCGAAATAGCCGCCCTGGACTGTGCGTTCTTCCACTACGTGGAGCTGGACGAGCCCTGTGCGCTCCGCTCCGAGCCCCTCGACCCCGATGCCGCGGGCCGCGCCCGGCTCCGGGTCGAAGCCGTGCAGGCCGGCCGGGTCGCCTTCGCGGCCACGGTCACGGTCACCGCGCCGGTGACGGCCGCCGAGACCGGGGCCGACGGACCGGCAGGGGACGGTAGAGCGGCATGAGACAGCAGCCCGAGGACATACCCCGGACACCCGACCGCCCCGGCCCCGGCAACGGCTCCGCCTCCGCCTCCGGTGAGGGAATCGCCCCCGGCGACGGATACGCCCCCGGCCCCGGCCCCGGAAAGGGAACCGGCCCCGGCACCGTCCCCGCCGCGCGCCTCGCAGGCGTCAGCCTGCGCCATCTGCACGCCTTCCTCGCCGTCGCCGACACCTTGAGCTTCACCGACGCCGCCGCCAGGATGTCGAGCAACCAGCCCGCACTGACCCGTTCCATCCGCCGGCTCGAAGAACACATGGGCGTACGCCTCTTCCACCGCACCACCCGCCAGGTCTGCCTGACCCCGGCGGGCGCGACCCTGCGTGAAGAACTCCAGGTGCTGCTGCCCCGCTTCGAGAAGGCCCTGTTCCCCGACGGCTCCGCGCCCGGCCTGCGGCTCGGGTTCGCCTGGCTGCTCCCCGACGAGTGGGTCCATGAGGCCATCCGGCGCTTCGAGGCGGAGACCGGTGCCCGGGTCGAACTGCGGCGCTGCGACGACGCGGGCGCCGGAGTGGGCCGGGCGACGGTCGATGTCGCGATCCTGCGCGGCCGGCTGCGGCGCAGCGGGGTGAAGGAGACCCCGCTCGGCACCGAGCGCTATGTCGCCGCCGTGCCGCGCCGGCATCCGCTCGCCGCCCGGGAGCGGGTGGACTGGTTCGAACTGGCCGAGTACCCCTTGGTCCTCAACGAGGTCACCGGTCCGATCCAGCAGCGGGACTGGGGTATCGCCCGTCGCCCCAGCACCGTCCTGCACTGCCTCAACTTCGACGAGTGCATCGAGTCGGTGGCCGCGGGCAAGGGCATCAGCGTGGTGCCCGACCTGGTGCTCCGGCGCAACGTCCACCCCTCCGTCGCCTTCGTGCCCCTGCGCGGAGGCCCCTCCATCGGTATCTCGCTGATCCAGCCGGTGCAGGGCAGTCATCCCCTGGCCGACCGGTTCGTCCGGGTGGTCCAGCAGGTCCTGGCACCGGCCGGGCGGCGGGGCGGAGCCGCCGAATCGGCCCTGGCGGCTCCGGCGGCGGGGGACTGACCGCGCGGGCCGGCGGACGGCGTTGATGACATGTGTGGGGTGACCGTCCGGCACGACGGCCACCCCACACGCTCCTGCCGCCCGCTGCTCAGACCCGGCCGGGCGCCCCCGGCGTACGGGCGCCCGCGGCACGGGAGTTGACCGCGTGGTCGGGGACACCTCCCGTGAGGGCCCGCACCACGGCCTCCACCGCGACCCGCCCGGCCCGCTCCTGGGCCTCCGCGGTACCGGCGCCCAGACGGGGGGTGGCGACCACGGAGTCGAAGGCCAACAGGGGGTTTCCCACCGTCGGGTCGATCTCGAGGACATCGAGTGCGGCGCCCGCCACCCGGCCTTCCTTGAGGGCGAGGGCGAGGGCGAGCGCGTTCTCGTCGACGATGCCGCCCCGGGCGGTGTCCACCAGCCGGAGGGACGGTTTGGCCGGCCGCAGCTCCCGCTCCCCGATGAGCCCCACGGTCGCGGGAGGGGCGGCGGGGCCCGGAGGCACGGGGGCGGGCGCTTCGGTGGGGGACGCGGGGCCCGGCGAGGTCACGCGGGTACCCGGGTGAGTGTGCGGGGCAGGTTCTCCCGCTCCCATATGGAGTCCAGCGCACGGGCGAACCCGACGATCTCGTCATCGCTGTGGTGCGGTGTGGGCGTGACGCGCAGCCGTTCCGAACCCACCGGCACACTCGGCGCGTTGATGGGCTGGACGTAGCAGCCGTACTGGTCCAGGAGCTGACGGGCGACATTGCGGCACTTGACGGCGTCGCCGACGAGGACGGGCACGATGTGCGCGGCCTCGGACGCCACGGGGATGCCGCTGTCGCGCAGCAGGCCCTGGAGGAGCGCCGCCTTGTGGTGCAGCGCCGCCCGCTCCGTCTCCGAGCGCTTGAGATGACGTACGGCGGCGAGCGCCCCGGCCGCGACGGCGGGGGGCAGCGAGGTGGTGAAGATGAACGCGGAGGCGAAGCTCCGGATCGCGTCGATCGCCGGGGCGGACCCGGCGACATAGCCGCCCGCCGTGCCGAACGCCTTCGCCAGTGTTCCCTGGACGACGTCGAAGTGTGCGCCGATACCTCGCTCGGCGGCCAGACCGGCACCTCGCGGCCCGTACATGCCCACCGCGTGCACCTCATCGAGATAGGTGAACGCCCCGTGCTGCGCGGCGAGTTCGGCGATCCGCTCCAGTGGGGCCATGTCGCTCTCCATGGAGTAGACGCTCTCCAGGGCGATGATCTTCGGCAGCGACGGATCCGTACCGGCCAGCAGCTCCTCCAGATGATCGGTGTCGTTGTGCCGGAAGACGTGCTTCTCGGCGCCGCTGTGCCGGATACCGGCGATCATCGAGGCGTGGTTGAGGGCGTCCGAGAACACGACGCATCCGGGCAGCCGCCCCGCCAGCACCGTCAGCGCGGCGTCGTTCGCCGAGTAGCCGGAGGGGAAGATGAGTGCCGACTCCATGCCGTGGAGGTCCGCCAACTCCTCCTCCAGCGCCACATGGTGACGGTTGTTGCCCGAGATGTTGCGCGAGCCGCCGCTGCCGGCGCCCGCCTCGTCCACGGCCTTCTTCATCGCGGCCAGGACGAGCGGGTGCTGCCCCATCCCGAGGTAGTCGTTGCTGCACCACACACTGATCCGCCTGCCGTCACCGGGCCCGTACTTCAGTGCGGTGGGGAAGGAACCGGCGCGGCGTTCGATCTCCAGGAACGTGCGGTATCCGCCCTGTTCCTTGAGTGTGTCAATCTCGGACGTGAAGAATTCATCGTAACGAAACATTGATCCTCCGGTGAACTCGGCTTTCCGGATCTGGCGCCAGGAACGTATAGGCCGTCCCCGGGTGCAGGGAAATGTCGAATCCGCTGGGTCATGGCAGGACTGTATAAATCGAGGTCGGAGCGGAGCCGGGAACACTCATTCCGAAAGTGCATAGACGGTCGAGCGGACCCATTTCTCATGGTGCGGATATCGCCCTAGAGTCCCTCGGTATGAGTTCCCAGCAGAAACCGCAGCCGCGGTCGGCCGGCATGGGTGACATAGAAGAACTCGTGCGCCTGCGCGGCTATTTGCTCAGCTCCGGGAGCGGTGCCTATGTGGCCCGCACCCCCGAGGAGGACGCCCTCTGGAAGCGCGCCTACCGGGCCTGGCTCCGCCGTGTGCTCGCCAGTGACGGTGACGGTGACGGTGACGCCGGCGGCGGCGCCGTGCAGGTGTCGGTGATCGGCGCGGCGCCCGCCCTGCTCGCCTGCGCCGTCGCTGTCGTGGACCAGCGCGCCCCCACCGCGCACTGTCCCAGCGGCAGGTCGGGCTGGGTGCAGACGGTGGTCGTCGACCCGGCGGCGCGCCGGGGCGGACTCGGGGGGCTCGTGATGGACCACGCTCTCGGCTGGCTCCGGGGCGCCGGCGCCGAGGAGGTCGTCCTGCAGACCACCGACGCCGGTTCCCCGCTGTACCGCAAGCTCGGGTTCCGGCCGTCGGGTGAGGAGCTTCTTTCCCTGAGCCTTGGAGGTGCCTGACCCATGAAGGTTCTGATCGTCGGACTCGGATATGCGGGGACGCGTTTCCGTACCGCCTTCGCCAACACCCGGGTGCCGATGGAAGTCTCGTATGTGGGGCGCACGCGCAAGGACGTGGACATCCCCTATTTTCCGTCCGTTTCCGATGCGCTGCGCGACGGCCGTCCCGATGTCGTTGTCGTCACCGTGCCCGACATGGCGCACGCGGGTATCCTCTCCGAGCTCGACGGCTATGACGGGTTCGTGGTCGCGGAGAAGCCACTGGCGATACCGGGGGACGACCTGACCGCCGTGGAGTCCGCGCTCGGCAAGGCGTCAGGATTCTGTCTGGATCTGGTGGAACGCTATTCCGAGGCGTCCCGCTTTCTGCGTACCCATGTCCTGCGGAACGGTCTGGAACTGGTCCGGGCGCACTTCACCTGGGGCAAGGACCGGATCAATGACCACCGCCCCACCAGCGGGGTGCAGAGCGAGGTCGTCCATCCGCTGGACCTGGTCCAGTGGATCGCGGGGCGCAGCGGCGAACTCGTCCTGGAATCCGCCCTGGGGACCCGCTCGGACTTCTCCGTCTCGGGCCCTCGGGTGCTCGACAGCGTCGCCCTGTCCGGGACGCTCGGGCCCGGGACCGTCACCGGCTACAGCAGCTTCGTGAACATCACGCGCAAGCGCGAGGTCGACTTCGTCTTCCGCGACGCCCGGGGGGACATCCTCTACGCGGCCCTGGTCCTCGACACCCCGGCCTGGGACGCGGACCGGCTGCGCCTGTGGCGCCGTACGTCCGGGGGCGACGAGGTGATCCACGAGCTCGACACCGGGGACCGGCCGGTGCCCGCGGGTTTCGAGACCGTCGTGAAGCTGGGCCGCATGGCCCTGGACGTCACCGAGTTCGTCACGCGCGGGCGGACCCCGGAGTTCGCCTTTCCCGGCATCGCCGACGCGCTGGCCCTCCAGCACCGGCTGAACGAGATGGACGGGCAGGTACGCCGAGTGCGCCCCGTCAGCTACTTCCCGCACGGCCGGACGGTCCTTGAGGAAGCCGACTGGGAGCGGCTGGGCTGACGGAGCCCCGCATCCCGGATCGCCCCCGCCGTACCGCCCCGTACGCGGTACCCGCCCCGTATGCGGTACCCGCCCCGTACGCCGTACCGACCGTGCGCCGTGCCGACCGTGCGCCGTGCCGACCGTACGGCGTACCGCCCCGAACGACCCGTACGAATCCGACCCGTAGGACCCGTACCACGTCCGGCGGCGCGCCCCCGCGCCGTCGTCGAGCAAGGAGACAGCCATGTGTGGAATCGCCGGTTGGGTGGACTTCGCCCGCGACGTACGTCAGCAGCAGGAGACGCTGGAGGCCGTCACACAGACGATGGCCTGCCGGGGTCCCGACGCCGAGGGCAGGTGGACGGACGAGCACGTGGCCCTCGGCCACCGGCGGCTGTCCATCATCGACCTGGACGGTGGCCGCCAGCCGATGACGGCGGACGCGGACGGGCGCACCCTCGCCTGCCTGACCTACAGCGGCGAGGTCTACAACTTCAAGGAGCTGCGTGCCGAACTGATCTCGCGAGGGCACTCCTTCCGCACGCGCAGCGACACCGAGGTCGTGGTACGGGGCTACCTCGAATGGGGCGAGGGCGTCGTCGACCGCCTCAACGGCATGTTCGCCTTCGCGCTCTGGGACGTCAGGACGCAGACGCTGCTCCTGGTGCGCGACCGGATGGGCGTCAAGCCGCTCTACTACTACCCGACGCCGGACGGGGTGGTGTTCGGGTCCGAGCCGAAGGCCATTCTCGGACATCCCACGGTGCCCCGGAAGGTCGGGGCCGAGGGGCTGCGCGAGGTGCTGGAGATGGTGAAGACGCCTGAGCAGGGCATATTCGCAGGGATGTACGAGGTCCGCCCCGGCCAGATCGTGAAGGTGGGGCGCTCCGGGCTGACCAAGCGGGTGTACTGGGCCCTGGAGGCCAAGGAGCACACCGACGACCTCCCCACCACCATCGACACCGTCCGGGGACTCCTTGAGGACATCGTCGAGCGGCAGATCATCTCGGACGTCCCGCTCTGCTCCCTGCTCTCCGGCGGACTGGACTCCTCCGTCATCACCGCGCTGGCCTCGCAGAAGCTCGCGGCGCGCGGCGACGGCCCGGTGCGGTCCTTCTCCGTCGACTTCGAGGAGCACGGCGCGGGCTTCGTGGTGGACCCGGTGCGCGGCTCCTCGGACGCGCCCTTCGTCCGGGACCTCGTGGAGCACGTCGGGGCAGACCACTCCGAGATCATCATGAACAGCGCCTCGCTGGCCGATCCCGGGCTGCGGGCGAAGGTGCTGCGGGCGCTCGACCTCCCGCCGGCCTACTGGGGGGACATGTGGCCCTCGCTCTACCGGCTCTTCCAGTCCGTGCGGGAACGGTCGACGGTCGCGCTCTCCGGGGAGTCGGCCGACGAGGTGTTCGGCGGGTACCGGTGGTTCTTCGACGACGAGGCCGTCGAGGCGGAGACCTTTCCCTGGCTCACCTCGGCGACCGGCAAGTACTTCGACGGCAAGTCGCTCTTCGACCCCGGCCTCATCCAGAAGCTGGACATGGGCGGCTTCCTGCGGGACAGCTACGCGCAGGCGGTCGCCGAGACGCCGGTCCTGGCCGGGGAGGGCGCGACCGAGCGCCGGATGCGCCAAATGGGATACGTGAACCTCACCCGGTTCGTACAGACCCTGCTGGACCGGAAGGACCGGATGAGCATGGCCGTCGGCCTGGAGGTCCGGGTGCCGTTCTGCGACCACCGGCTCGTGGAGTACGTCTTCAACACGCCGTGGGAGATGAAGTCCTTCGACGGGCGGGAGAAGAGCCTGCTCAGGGCGGCCACGAAGGATCTGCTGCCGGAGTCCATCGTGCGGCGGGTCAAGAGCCCGTACCCCACCACGCAGGACCCGGCCTATGAGACCGGCCTGCGGAACGCGTTCACCGAGGTCCTCGCCGACTCCTCGTCGCCGGTGCTGCCGCTGCTCGACCACGCCGCGGGCCGCGCTCTGCTGGCGCGGCCGGTGGGTGACATGAGCGCCCAGTACGACCGTTCGGGGCTGGAGATGGCGCTGGGGCTGAACTCCTGGCTGTCGGCCTACGGGATCGAACTGGACCTCTGATCCCCGGCGGAACGCCCGCCGTCCGGCGTCCGTCGCTGTGGCCGTCCTCGGCCCGGCCGCTCATCGATGCGGCCGCTCATCGCTGCGGCGGCTCAGCGGCTCAGCGGCTCAGCGCCGGGCGTCGGCGGAGGTGTAGCCGCATCTGACCGCGAAGCCGAGGAGCTGGTCGAGCAGACCGGGGAAGCGGGACTCCAGCTCCTCCAGGCGCAGGGAGTTGAAGCAGCGGGTGCCCTCGGACCGCACGTACAGGGTGCCGGCCTCGCGAAGAATCTTGAGGTGGTGGGTCATGGTCGACTTGGCGATGGAGCCGCCGAGCTCTCCTGCGGTCCGCTCCTGGCCGTCCGCGAGCGTGACGGCGATGCCCAGGCGGGTCGCGTCGCTCAGCGCGAAGAGGACGTCGGGCAGACAGACGTCCTCGATGTCCGGGTGGAAGTAGTGGCGCACCCTTCAAGAATCGCACAGCCAATCGTGTGGACGCGGTGTCCGATTTTCGCTCCCTCCGGTTGCGCGGCGGTCCCGCACCGGCATGATGTCTGTATGTCCTGCGACCTTCGAACATTGAGGAACCGGTGAAACTCGTCTATCTGTTGGGCCTCGGAGCGTTCGCGCTCGGCCTGGACGCCTACGTCACAGCGGGTCTGCTGCCGTCCATCGCGGACGACTTCGACTCGTCCGTCTCGGCCACCGGCCAGATGGTCACCGCCTTCACGCTCGCGTACGCCATCGCCTCCCCGATCTTCGCCACACTGCTGTCCGCCTCCCGCGTGCGGGCCGGGCTGCTGGCCTCGCTGGCCGTCTTCGCCCTGGCCAACGCCGCCTCCGCGGTCTCCACCTCCCTGACCTTCCTCCTGGTCACACGGGCCTTCGCGGGCGTCGGCGCGGGTCTCTACCTGGCTCTCGCCGCGGCGGCCGCGGCGTCCCTGGTCGATCGTGAGCGCCGCGGCAGGGCACTCGCCGTGATCATGGGCGGGATGAGCTCGGGCACCGTCCTCGGTGTCCCCGCGGGTGTCTACATCGCCGAGCACACCAGCTGGCGGGCGACTCTCTGGCTCGTCACCGTCATCGGCGCCGTGTCGTTCGTCGGGCTCGCCGTCCGGCTGCCGGCGCTGCCCGCCACCGAGTCGGTGACCCTCCGGCAGCGTGCCCAGGTCGTCACCGACCCGCGCGTCGCGTCGATCGTCGGCGTCTCGCTCCTCGCCGCCATCGCCAGCCTCGGCCTGTACACCTACTTCGTGCCCGTCATGGCGACCGGGGCCATGGGCGGCGTCGAGACCATCACCCCCTATCTCTGGGCCTGGGGCATCGGCGGTGTGGTGGGCAGTTTCCTGATCGGATCCCTCGTCGACCGTGTCCGCCGTCCCGCGACGCTGGTCGTCGGCATCCTGGCCATCCTCGTCGTGGCCCTGCTCGCCTTCCGGCTCGCGGCGTCCATCACGCCACTGCTGGCACTGCTGCCCATCGCGGTCTGGGGTGCGGTCGGCTGGGCCCTTCAGGTGCCGCAGCAGAGCGACCTGCTCGCCGCCCGCAGCGAACGCGGCGGTCCTGTCGCCGTCGCGCTCAACGAATCGGCGCTCTACCTCGGCAGCGCCATCGGTTCGGGCCTCGGTGGCGTGGCCTTCGCCTTCGGCTGGAGCGGATCGGTCCTCCCCCTCTGGGCCGCGGGCTTCGCCGCCGCCGCGCTGCTCCTCCAGCTCACGGCGGTCCGCGCCGCCGCCGTGAAACACCCCGTCCCCGCCACCGCCGCCGCCCCGGCCGCGGTCTCCGAACGGCCGTGACGACAGCGGGACCTCGGTAGCGGGGTCAGGTCACTATGTCGCGGCGTCGCAGCGCCACCAGCCCCGCCGCGACCACGGCCGCCGCGACCGCGGTCAGCAGCAGCACCGGGGTCCAGGCCATCTCCCCGCCCGGCAGCTTCGGCAGATGGCTGAACGGGGAGAGGTTCGTCGCCGCCCGGGGCAGGTCCACCGCCGGGCCGATCCAGCCGATCGCCAGGCAGATCCCGGCGACGCCCCACGAGGCCGATGCCAGCTTCGGCGCGGCCCCGTGGAGCAGGACCGCGAGACCGCCGAGCAGCCAGATCGCGGGCAGCTGGACCAGGGCCGCGCCGAGGATCTCCGGCAGCCGGTGGCCGTAGCCGAGGGCCAGGCCGAGGCCTCCGACCGCCATGATGAGCGCGGCCCCGCCGAAGGCGATGACCAGGTGTCCGGCGGCCCAGGCGATACGTCCCACGCCGCCCGCGAGAACGGGTTCGGCGCGCTGGGCGCTCTCCTCGCCGTGCAGCCGGAGCACCGAGGAGACGATGTAGAGCGCGGCCACCATCCCGAGCATCCCGGTCATCGCCGCCAGGAAGGCGTCGGTCAGCCCGGACTGGCCGCCCATCCGCTCGAAGATCTGCCGCGTCTTCTCGTTGTCGCCGACCAGGTCCGCCGCGCCGGCGGTCAGCCCGCCGAAGATCACGCCGACCGCGGCGAAGGAGAGTGTCCAGCCGGCCAGCGAACCGCGCTGGAGCCGCAGTGCCAGACCGGACGCCGTGGCGATCCGCCCGGTGGCCGGACCGGGGCGCGTCGGCAGGAAGCTCATGCCCACATCGCGCCGGCCCGCCAGCGTGTACGCCAGGGCGGCCTGCGCCCCGATCGCAGCGGCCAGGACCAGCAGGACCCACCAGCGCTCGTCGGCGTAGGCGCGGACGTTCTCCGCCCAGCCGATGGGGGAGAGCCAGGTCAGCACGGAGGAGCCGTCGCCCGTGGCCGAGTCGCCGGCCGCCTTCAGGACGAACGCGGCCCCGATCGCCGCCGCCGTGAGCCCCTTCGCCGGCCGCGCGCTCTCGGTGAACTGGGCGGCGACGCCGGCCGTGCAGGCGAAGAGCACACCGGTGCCGGACACCGACAGGGCCAGGGCCACCGCACCCGCGCCGCCCACACCCGCCCCCGCCAGCGCGCCGACGATCACCAGGGCCAGCGCGGCGTTGGCGATCACGGCGGCCAGCAGAGCGGCGGTCAGCGGCGCGCGCCGCCCCACCATGGCGGAGGAGAGCATCTCCTGGCGGCCGGTCTCCTCCTCCTCACGGGTGTGCCGGATCACGATGATCAGGCTCATCACGGCGGCCAGCGCGGCCCCGAAGCCGACCATGCGCCAGGTGACGAGCCCGCCGAGCGAGTCGTCGAAGATCGGCCCGTACAGCGCGCGGAACGAGCTGTTGCCGCTCATCGAGGCGGCCATTTCGGCGCGCTGGGCGGCCGTCCCGTACAGCGAGGAGAAGGAGGTGGCCACGGAGGAGAAGGACGCTCCGAGCGCCAGCACCCAGACCGGCATCATCAGCCGGTCGCGGCGCAGGGCGAGCCGCAGCAGGGCCCCGGTCCCGGCGAGCGGGCCGTGGCGGGGCGCCGGACGCGGCACGGCGGCGGGGACGGTCGTGAGGGCGGTCATCGCGCCGTCACCCCCTCGGGCGCCTCGTCCGCCGCGTAATGCCGCAGGAACAGCTCCTCCAGCGTGGGCGGGGTGCTGGTCAGTGAGCGGACCCCGGAGGCGGTGAGCGAGACGAGCACCGCGTCCAGCTTGTCCGTGTCCACCTGGAGCGTGACCCGGCTGCCCCGGACGTTCAGATCGTGCACCCCGGGCAGGTGGGCGAGCCCGTCGGGCGCGCCGGACAGCTCGGCGGTGATGCTCGTACGGGTCAGGTGGCGCATGTCCGCCAGCGAACCCGTCTCCACCGTCCGGCCCTGCCGGATGATGCTGATCCGGTCGCAGAGCGCCTCGACCTCGCTGAGGATGTGGCTGGAGAGCAGCACGGTCCGCCCGCGCTCCCGCTCCTCCTCGACACAGCTCTGGAAGACCTCCTCCATGAGCGGGTCGAGCCCGCTGGTCGGCTCGTCCAGGATCAGCAGGTCGACATCGGAGGCGAACGCGGCGACCAGGGCGACCTTCTGCCGGTTGCCCTTGGAGTACGTACGCCCCTTCTTCGTCGGGTCCAGCTCGAACCGCTCGACCAGATCGGCGCGGCGGGAGCGGTCCAGGCCGCCGCGCAGCCGCCCGTAGAGGTCTATGACCTCACCGCCGGAGAGGTTGCGCCACAGGGTGACATCACCGGGGACGTACGCCACGCGCCGGTGCAGGGCTACCGCGTCGTGCCACGGGTCCCCGCCCAGCAGCTGCGCGGCGCCCGAGTCGGCCCGCAACAGCCCGAGCAGGACCCGGATGGTGGTGGACTTCCCGGCGCCGTTCGGCCCGAGGAAGCCGTGAACCTCACCGGTCTCGACCGTGAGGTCGAGGCCGTCCAGCGCGTGTGTCCGCCCGAACGACTTGTGCAGTCCGGCCACGGTGATTGCCTTCGTCATGTTCTGAACGTACGCTACTTTCACAAACTTGTGAAGTTAAGGAAGCGTATAAAATTGAGGCAGGACCGGCCAGGGGAGACGATGGGGCGATGAGCAGCGACAACGGCGCGGACACGCGCGACGAGCAGGACGGGCGGGACATGGAGGCCGTGTCGCGGTTCGTCGAGCGGTTCGCCGCGGACATGACCGACGCAGGCATGCAGCGCATGGCTTCCCGCGTCTTCGCGGCGCTCCTCGTCGACGACGACGCCTCGATGACCTCGGCCGAGCTGGCCCTCGCGCTCCAGATCTCCCCGGCCGCGGTGTCCGGTGCGGTCAGCTATCTCACTCAGGTCAGCATGGTCAGCCGCGAGCGCGAGCCGGGCTCGCGCCGGGACCGCTACCGCCTGCAGAACGAGGTCTGGTACACCGCGTTCGCCAGCCGGGACCGAGTGCTCACGCGCTGGGAGGACACCCTCCGGGAGGGCGCCCGCACGCTGGGCGTGGATTCACCGGCAGGGGCCCGGCTCGCGGAGACGGCGGCGTTCTTCGAGTTCGTCCAGGCGGAGTTGGTGGGGATGCTGGACCGTTGGAAGGCCCACCGCGAGACGCTGGGCCTCACGCCGGACGCGGTGAAGCGCTGAAGGCTTCCCCGCGCCGGCGGGCGCGGCGCCCTGTACGCGGCGCCCTGTACGCGGCGCCTTGTGCGCGGTGCCTTGTCCGCGACGCCCTGTAGGCGATGCCCTGTACGCGGTGCCCTACACCAGCGGGTGCGACGTCCTGCCGGACGCCTCGTCGATCTCCTCGTGCGCCTTGGTCAGCAGCCTCATCGCCAGTTCGTTGAGCGCCCGCGCGCCCGCGATCTCCTCGCCGACCCTCTGCTGGTCGGAGTCGGAGGGGTGGCGGCTGGCGTAGCCGTGCGCCCGCATCTCCGTACCGTCGGAGAGCCTCACCATGGCCGCCGCACGGGTGCGGTGGGTGTCTTCCTCGAATTCCAGCTCGATGTGCCAGCCCACAGCGGTCCGGGTCATGACGGTCACCTCCGAAACCTCAGAACCTCAGCAACGCGGAACCTCGGTGACTCGGAACCTCGGAACCCCGAAACCTCAGTAACTCGGAAACCTGAGGGCCCCACGGTCCCCAGGGTCCCCCGCAGCCCCCAAAGCCCCCGGCCTCTCTCTCAGAGTGCGCCCGTTGCCCCGTCCGCGCTCGCCGGGCACGGCAGCATCAGCCCCCACGCCCCCGCCCGCACCGTCCAGGTCCGGGTCCGCACCGGGCCGCCGACCTGTATGTCCGCCCGGTAGCGGAAGTCCGCGCCGGAGACCGTGACGGACAACGCCTCCGCCGTGACCTTCTCGCCCGACGAGGTGTGCACCACCACACCGGCGAGGCCGCCGTCGCCCCGGGCGGCCACCGAGACGCACTCGACCGGCCGGTCCAGGTCATTGAGCAGGACCCCGTCGGCCTCGACGCGCAGCCGGTGCCTGCGCGGCGGCGCGGCATGGCCGGGCGGCGCCGGGCGGACGAGGGACGCGACCAGCGAGCGGCAGGTGTCCCAGACCGCCGTGACGCCCGTGTGCGGCTCGCCCGGGTCCGGATCGGCGTGGTCCGCGCCGGTGCCGGGAGCCGGGGGCGGGCCGGGGATGCGCAGATGGCCCAGGACCACGCCGTCGCTGTCGTCCACCAGCAGGTCCAGCTTCCGTACGGCCCCGTCGAGGGCCGTCCTCGCGGCCGCCACCGCGCCCCGGGGCACGCCGAGCGCATACGCCAGCTCCAGCGCATGCGCGGCGCCGACCGGGATGAGGGACAGCGCGCCGTCGGACAGCTCCCGCTCGCGGTGCAGCTGGGCCACCGCGCGCAGCAGCGCGTGATCGTCGCCGACGACCACCGGCCTGCGATTGCCCCGCCGGGCCAGGGCCCGCGCGAACTCCTCCGGACTGTCCGGAAGGCAGATCTTGGCGTGCGAGCCGGCGCTCAGCACGTCCTTGGCGATACGTACGGACTCGCCGTCGGTCCGGCGGGCAACCGGGTCGATGAGCACCAGGAGCTGGTGGTCGCCGTCGCCGGGGGGCTCTGCAGCCGACACCTCGGTCCTTCCTCGGGTAGCATCTTGGTGCAAGAGCCCCTTGCGCTATTGCGCCAGGGGCTTCGTCTATTCCGGGGCACCCGGTTCGACGGCTCAGGCTTTGCCGTACATCGTCGTGCGGCAGGTACGACCTTTACGTACGCCCCCTGGCCTTGGACATGCCCCGCCCGGAAGGGGTGTACGCCTGTGCCCGCACTTGTGCTGCTCGGTGCTCAGTGGGGTGACGAGGGCAAGGGGAAGGCCACCGACCTCCTCGGTGGATCCGTGGACTATGTGGTGCGTTACCAAGGCGGCAACAACGCCGGTCACACGGTCGTCGTAGGCGACCAGAAGTACGCACTGCATCTCCTCCCCTCCGGAATCCTGTCGCCGGGATGTACTCCGGTCATCGGTAACGGTGTCGTGGTCGACCCGGCGGTCCTGCTCTCCGAGCTGAGCGGTCTGAACGAGCGTGGCGTCGACACGTCCAAGCTTCTGATCAGCGGCAACGCTCATTTGATCACTCCGTACAACGTCACGCTCGACAAGGTGACGGAACGCTTCCTCGGGAAGCGCAAGATCGGCACGACCGGCCGCGGCATCGGCCCGACGTACGCCGACAAGATCAACCGTGTGGGCATCCGTGTCCAGGACCTCTACGACGAGTCGATCCTGGAGCAGAAGGTCGAAGCGGCCCTGGAGCAGAAGAACCAGCTCCTGGCCAAGGTCTTCAACCGGCGCGCGATCGAGGCCGGGAAGATCGTCGAGGAGATGCTCCAGTACGCGGAGCAGATCAAGCCCTACGTCGCCGACACGACGCTGATCCTGAACGACGCCATCGACGAGGGCAAGGTCGTCCTGTTCGAGGGCGGCCAGGGCACCCTGCTCGACGTCGACCACGGCACGTACCCCTTCGTCACCTCGTCGAACCCGACCGCCGGCGGTGCCTGCACCGGTTCCGGCGTGGGCCCGACGAAGATCAGCCGGGTCATCGGCATCCTCAAGGCCTATACGACGCGCGTCGGCGCCGGTCCGTTCCCCACGGAGCTGCTCGACGAGGACGGCGAGGCGCTGCGGCGCATCGGTGGCGAGCGCGGTGTGACCACCGGCCGTGACCGTCGCTGCGGCTGGTTCGACGCCCCGATCGCGCGGTACGCGACCCGGGTCAACGGCCTCACCGACTTCTTCCTCACCAAGCTCGACGTGCTCACCGGCTGGGAGCAGATCCCGGTCTGTGTGGCGTACGAGATCGACGGCAAGCGCGTCGAGGAACTCCCGTACAGCCAGACCGACTTCCACCACGCGAAGCCGATCTACGAGATGCTGCCGGGCTGGTCCGAGGACATCACCAAGGCCAAGACCTTCGACGACCTGCCGAAGAACGCGCGGGCGTACGTGAAGGCACTGGAGGAGATGTCGGGCGCGCCGATCTCCGCGATCGGTGTCGGCCCCGGCCGCACCGAGACCATCGAGATCAACTCGTTCCTGTAAGGGGAGCGGGCGCCCGTAGCACTGTGTGGGGAAGGGCCCCCGGACCGGTACGCCGGTCCGGGGGCCCTTCCGTGCGCCGCGGGTCAGCGGACGCGCCGGCAGGAGGAGGGCGCGGATGCCGGATGCACCTCGCCCATGCCGTCCGCGCCGAGCCGGGCAAGCAGTCGGTAGGGGCCGATATGTGAGGGGTCGTCATGTGTCAGCTGATCCACTCGGGAATCCTCGCACAGGGGCTGTTTCGCGGCTCCGGGGAGCGTGACCAGTGGTGCCGGTGGCCAGGATGCTCCTGTCTGGTCCAGACCTTGACAGGTCCAGACCAGTAGGGCTTGAGTGTTCGGCACGCCGAGTCGGCCCGTCGGCTCCGCCGGTCGCGGCGTTCGGCGCGCCGCGCCGAAGGAGTGAGCAGCGCTGAACCGCATCAAGAGCCTTCTGACCGTCCTGAGCGCCGTTGTCGCGACGGCCGTCCTCGCCCCCGGCGCCTCGGCCTCCCCGGCCGCCGGGCCTTCCGTCACCGCCCGGCCTTCCGCTGCCGCCGCACCCTCCGGTGCCACGGAGCCGTGCGCGCCGCTGTGGAGTTCCTCCACCGCCTACACGGCCGGTGGCACCGTCTCGCACCACGGGCGCAACTGGAGCGCCAAGTGGTGGACGCGGAACGAGAATCCGGGGGCCACCTCCGTCTGGTCCGACCTCGGTGCCTGTACGGGCGGGGTCTCGGACTTCGTGATCAGTGAGGCGCAGTTCGACGAGATCTTCCCGGACCGCGCCTCCTTCTACACGTACCAGGGTCTGATCGACGCCCTGCACGCCTACCCGCGCTTCGCGAACACCGGGACTCCCGCGACGCGCGCCCGCGAGGCCGCGGCCTTCCTGACGCACGCGGACTTCGAGTCGGTCGGACTGAAGTACGTGAAGGAGATCAACGAGGCCAACTACTGGCGCAAGTGCGACTACAGCCGGCCCTATGGCTGCCCGGCGGGCCAGAAGGCGTACTACGGGCGCGGCCCGATCATGTTCAGCTGGAACTTCAACTACAAGGCCGCCGGGGACGCGTTGGGCCTCGATCTGCTGAACAACCCGTGGCTCGTCGAGCAGGACCCGTCGGTCGCCTGGCAGACCGCCCTCTGGTACTGGAACACCCAGAACGGCCCCGGCACCATGACCTCCCACGAGGCCATGGTCAGCGGCGCGGGCTTCGGTGAGACCATCCGCTCGCTCAACGGCGCGCTGGAGTGCGACGGCGGCAACCCCGAATCGGTGGCAGCGCGGGTCGCCGCGTACGAGCGCGTCACCGGGATCATCGGTACGGCCCCGGGGGCTGGGCTCACCTGCTGAGCCGCGCCCGGACGGGCCCGTCCACATGCTGGACGGGCCCGAAGGTTTTCTCCCCGGGTCCGCCGGTTCCTCCGGGGCCGCGACCTGTTGATCCGGACCGACCACCTCCGGAATTCCCGCTGTTGAGAGCGCTTCCAGCCGTACGGTCCGGACGTCGGGGTGTCCGCCGCGCGCGCGTGGACCTCGGATCCGCAGATGTGTTCGACATGGTCTAGACCTTGACAGGTCCAGACCATGTCGCTTGAGTGACGGGCACCCCCATGGCGGCGTTTCACAGTCGGACGTGGCGCCGCGCCCTAAGGAGTGTTCACGTGGTCAAACGCGTCATGAGTCTTCTGGCCGCACTCGGCGCGATCGTCGCGACGATCGTCGTTCTCCCCGCCTCCACGGCCGTGGCGGCCGACTGCGCCCCGGCCTGGAACTCCTCGTCCGTGTACACGGGCGGCGGGTCCGCCTCGTACAACGGGCACAACTGGTCCGCCAAGTGGTGGACCCAGAACGAGACTCCGGGCACCTCGGACGTCTGGGCGGACAAGGGCGCCTGCGGCGGCGGTACGGACCCGGGTGAGCCCAACCCCTCGGGCTTCGTCGTCAGCGAGGCGCAGTTCAACCAGATGTTCCCGAACCGGAATTCGTTCTACACCTACAGCGGTCTGACCGCCGCGCTGAGCGCCTACCCGGCCTTCGCCAACACCGGCAGCGACACGGTCAAGCGCCAGGAGGCGGCGGCGTTCCTCGCCAACGTCAGCCACGAGACCGGTGGTCTGGTGCACATCGTCGAGCAGAACCAGTCCAACTACCCGCACTACTGCGACGCGACCCAGCCCTACGGCTGCCCGGCGGGACAGGCCGCCTACTACGGCCGTGGTCCCATCCAGCTCAGCTGGAACTTCAACTACAAGGCGGCGGGTGACGCCCTCGGCATCGACCTGCTCGGCAACCCGTACCTGGTGGAGCAGAACGCTTCCGTGGCCTGGAAGACCGGCCTCTGGTACTGGAACACGCAGAACGGCCCCGGCACCATGACGCCCCACAACGCCATGGTCAACGGCGCCGGTTTCGGCGAGACGATCCGCTCGATCAACGGCAGCCTGGAGTGCAACGGCGGCAACCCCGGCCAGGTCCAGAGCCGCATCGACAAGTACACGGCCTTCACCCAGATCCTCGGCACGACCACCGGTTCGAACCTGAGCTGCTGACTCCACGGTCCCCCACCCGGGCGGGGGGTGCGTCCGGCTCCGGCCGGATGCACCCCCCGCTTCGGCGTTCCGCCCCCGTACGCCGAAGGGCCTGTACTCGCTGTACGTCGAAGGGCCCTACGCCGGAGGGTTCCGTACGCCGGAGGTTCCGTACGCCGGAGGTTCCGTACGCCGGAGGGGCGCTCGGGGGGTGGGCGCTCGGGCCGAGTGCGCCTCTTGTGCGGTGCGGCGGGGCCTGACCATCATGGATTTTCGACCAGCCTCGGGGGACGGCGTATGGATGTGGCTTCTTCGGCACGGGAGTGGTCGTTCCCGTTCTCCACGGCGGCCCTGCCCCGGCGCAGCCTCACGACGGTCCACGGCATCGGCCTGAGCCCGGGGCCCGACCGGATGCGCGGCATGGAACTGCTGGCGTCCGAGGCCGGCCTGAGCCCGGCGCACCGCCACGCCCACGGAGTGGCGGCCCTGCTGTGCGGCATGCCCTGCCGGGCGGTTCACACGCTGATGCAGGCAACCGGCGAGAACCCCGACGAGTGCGCGGCCTGGGTCGACCTGGCGACCGCGCTGGCCCGCGCGGGACGGCCCGAGCCGGCCGCCTGGGCCCTGTCGCGGACGCTGGCCCCCACGGTGTCCGGCCCGGACGACGGCGGAGCCCGTCCGGCCCGGCCCTATCCGGCCGGGAGCGGGGAGGAGCACGAGGCCGCCCGGCGGCTGCGGTCGCTCATGGGACTGATCGAACGGCAGGAAGTGGAACGGGACTTCCTGCGCCTGCGGATCGCCGCCTTCGCGGAGGTCTTCGAGAAGGGTGAGGGAACGCCCGTCGTGGAGGTGTTCATGGCGCTGGCCACGGCCCTCATGGAACTGGGCCGGAGCCTCGACGCCGCACAGCCGTACCACGAGGCGGCGTCGGTGCTGGACGAAGCCCTGGCGGCGCATCCGGGCGCGCAGGTGCTCGAACACCTCGCGACCGCCCGGATGGCCGGGGGGCCGGTCGCCGAGCGGGACCGGGTGCTGGCCGAGCTCAACCGGGTCATGCCCGGATCACGCGTGGCCCGCGAGGCCCGTCAGCCGTCCATGGCCGACCGGTACTTCAAGCAGTCGGAGGCCGAGTTCGAGGCCTCGCTACTGTACACCGAGATCTGCCAGGACCAGCAGGGCGGCCAGAACCCGGTGGAGCGGATACATCTGCGCTTCGTCTCCTCCGACCACCCGGCCCCGTATCTGGTGGCCTGGATCCGGGCCTCGGTGGACTCCGGCCGGCTCGACAGTGCCCGGGGGCTGTCGAGGGCCTCGCTGAGCGGCTCGTTCCTGTCCGGCCAGGACCATCTGGTCCTGGCCCTCGAATTCGGGAAGGGCGGCGTGGCGGACGAGACCCGCGCCCACGCGGAACGGGCGCTGGAGCTGTGCGAGGACGAGGGGGAGCGCGCGGTCGCCGCGGAGCTGCTGACGAGGACCGGCGGGGGAGGCTCATGAGGGACCGGGGCGGCGCGATGATGAGCGTCGCGCTGCGCATGCTGCACATGCCCACCTTCGACGAGGTCCTGGCGGCCATCGACCAGGTTCCGGAGTCGCAACGGCTCGATCTGGCCGCGTCGTTGAGGTCGATGTCGGAGATCCACCGGGACATCGGGCGGCCCGTCTTCGCCGATCTGGGGGACTTCCTCGCCACGCTCTGCACGCGGGACGTGCCCGGCGGTTCCGGCGACAAACACCCGGAGCCGGAGCCGGAGCCGGAGCCGGTCCCGGTCCCCGAGCAGGGCCGCCCTGGAGGCCGGTGGCGCGGATTCGGGCAGGGCCGGCGGAACGACCGGCGGAAAGCCCGGGAGGAGGGCCGGGAGGAAGCCCGGGAAGGCCGGGACGAAGCCCGGGAGAGGAGCCTGCCGGCGGAGCCCCAGGACTTCCGGACGCTGATACGGATGGCCCACGCCGCCGACAGCCCGCTCACCGCCCATACGCTGCTGCGCCGCCACCGGCACCTGCTGCCGCCCTCCCCGGTGCGGGCCGTGCTCCACCTCATCGGCGACGACACCGAGGCGCGGAACACCTACGCCCATGTGATGGGCGCCCTCGCCCTGCTGGCCGAGGACGGAGCGGGACGTGTCACCGCCCGGTCCGACTGGGCGACGCACCTGCGCGCCCGGGGGCGGTACCGAAGGGCGCTGTTCCATGCCTCGCGGGCCGTGGCGGAGCAGCGTGCCGCCGGGGATTCCGGCTCCCTCACGAACGCGTATCTGGGGCTGGCCGCCGTCCTGGCCGAGATGGGTGACGCGGTGGCCGCGGCACAGGTGTACGTCGACGCGGTCGCCGCGGTGGAGGCCGACGGCACCGTGGACCGGCCCCATGAGAAGGCGCTCCGGGTCGAATGCGCCGGTGCCCTGGCCGGGGTGCACCGCTACCGCGAGGCGCTCCGGCAGCTCGACGCGGCGCAGGCCCTGCCCGACGCCCCCGCCGGCGTTCCGCTGCACACCCCGGTCGCCATCCTGGCTCTGCACGCCCGGGTCTGGCGGGAGGCGGGTGCGCTCGGGGCGGCCACCGATGTCTACCGCCGGATTCTCGAAGCCGTCGACCGGGCGCATCCGTCGCAGGAGGCGGTCTGGTACGAGACGGTGCTGGAGCTCGCCGGGTGCCTGGAGGAGCGGGGCAGGGGCCGGGAGGCCGCGGAGCTGGTGGAGGAGTCCGTCCTCACCGGTGAACGGACGGACTCCCGCTTCCTCGCCCCGCTGCGGCACGAGCTGGGCCGGGTCCACATCCGGCAGGGCCGGTTCGCCGAGGCCGCGCGGCAGTTGCTGCTGAGTCTGTTCGCCGGAATGACGCCCGGCCCCTTCTGGCCCGGCGTGGGGAACGTCTTCGTGGCGCTGGGCGATCTCGCCCGCGAGGACGACCGCCCGGAGGAGGCCGCGGGCTACTACCGGGACGCGCTGCTCTTCGAACCGGGAAGCGCCGCAGGTACGGGAGGCCCGGGAAGCGTCGCAGCCACGGGAGGCCCGGGAAGCGGGGAAGGGGAGCGGTCCGCCGTCCATGTCACGGAGCGTCTTCTCCTCGTGCTTCCCGAGGGCGAGGAGAGGGACGGGCTCACCGACGTGGTCACCACCGGCTGCGCCCGCATCCGTGAACGGCTCGACAGGCTCGATGCCGTCGACGGTGTCCCGCCGCTCCGGATGCGGGTCATGGAGCGGCTGTGGCAGGTCTCCGAGGACGACGGGGAACGCCGGGAGCTGGCGCGCGAACTGCGGTCCGGCATCGAGGGGGCCGTCGAGCGCGACGCCTGGAGCGCCCTGAAGGAACTGGCGGTCCGGGCCGCCGGGGTGGTGGCGGACAGCGAGGGCGCCGAAGGTGAGGTGGCCCTGCTGCGCACCGTCCTGGCCCATGAGGAGAGGCAGGGCCGCTCCGAGGACAGCATGTGGGTCAGGCTCCCGCTGGCCCGGCTGCTCGCCGGGCTCCCCGGCCATGACCAGGAAGCGTTCGACGAACTGTGGACCTGCCGTGAACTGCTGGGGAAACGCGGTGTCTTCGGTCCGGTCCGGATGTCCAGCGACGAGCTGGCGGGCCAGGCACTGCCCGTGTACGAGGAACTGATCGGGCTGCTCCTGGACCGGGGGGAGCGGCTGAGCCTGCCGGACGGCGGCACGGCCGAACAGCTCGCGTTCGTCCTGCACGAGGAGGGGAAGTCCCGTTCCGTGGTCGAGGGGCTGGCCCTCCATCCGCTGCCGCCGCCCCTGGGGGTGTCCCGGGAGGTGCTGGCGGAGGAGGCCGGACTGCTCCTGACCGTGCGCCGGATTCTGGCGGGTCTGGAGAGCGGGGCGCCGACGGCCCGCGTCGGTGCCTCGTACGTGACGTCGTTCCAGCAGCGGCTCGACAGCATCAGCGCGTCCATCGGCAGGGTCGCCCCGGGGTACGAGCGGCTGCGCCGCGCCCTCGGCGCCGATGTGCGGGACGCCGCCCGGCTGGTGGAGCGGCACGCACCGGACGAGGGGATGCTCCTCGTCTCGTACTTCGTGGGGCACCGCGAGACGTTCTGCTTCGTCATCGCCTCGGGCGAACTCCGGCTGCGCACCTACCGCATCGCGCTGGGCCGGGCGGAGCTGCACACGAGGGTGGAGGCCGTGAGGCGGCTGGTGGACGGGGACGGGTCCGTGTTCCCCAGCATTCCGCCCATCCGGCCCCGCCGCCCGGTGCCGCTGCCCCTGGAGGAGCTGTCCGCGTTGCTGCTGCCGTTCCAGGACGCGCTGGGTGACCGGGAGCTGATCTGTGCGGCGCCGCACGGTCCGCTCGCCGTTCTTCCGCTCACCGCGCTCCGGCTGGCGGACGGGGCGTACGTCGGGGAGCGCGCGGCCACGGTGTACGCCCCCAGCGTCTCGGCCCTGGAGTACCTGCTCGGCGCCGGGCCCGTACCGCGCGGACGCGCCCTGTGCGTGAACGTGGCGGCGGACGAGGACCTGGCGGCCTCGGGCGACACGGACTTCGAGTCGTACCGGCTGCCCGGGGCGGACGGCTGGCAGGTGACCGAGCTGTCCGGGCTCGCGGCGACACCCCACGCGGTGCTGAGCGCGTTCGAGGAGTGCGACCTGGCGTACGTCGCCTGCCACGGGTACGCCGGGGGCAGCGACCCCCGGGACGCGGCGCTGATCCTCTCCGACGGCCGGAGGCGCCCGAGCCGGGACCTGTCCACCGGTTCCCCGGACGCCCTGCCCTTCCTGCTGCGGGCCCGTGAACTCACCACGCCGCGCGGCCTGCCGGGCACGGTGGTCCTGCGGGCCTGTTCGGCGGGCTGGCAGGCCCCCGCCCACCGGGGCGAGGACTTCACGGGGCTGACCCGGTCCCTGTTCCGCGAGGGAACCAGGACGGTGGTGGCTCCCGTCTGGCGTGTGTACAGCCGCAGTTCGGCGGAGCTGCTGGACCTGTTCATCCGCAACCGCATGGCGGGGCTGCCGGTCTGGAAGGCCATGTGGCGGGCGCAGCAGAGCTTTCTGACCGACACCGAGCGGCCGTATCTTTCGCATCCGTACCACTGGGCGGGCTTCGTCCCGCTGGGAGACTGGAGATGACCATGAGGGAAGCTGACCTCGACACTCTGGACGACCGTGCCGTGGTCCTGGCGCTCGAAGAGATCTCGTACGCCCTGGCGGCACGGCATCCGGACGGTCCCCGGGATCAGTTCGAGGCGTGGGACGTGCTGGAGGCGGTCTGTGCGGCGGCCGGTGAACTGGGCCCCACGCGCAGGGAACTGGCGTCACCGGAGACCGCGCGCCGGGTCCTCTCCGCGCTCGCGGAGGACGAGCGCAGCGCCGATCTGGTCGGTCCCGTCCTCGCCGATCCGCCCGCCGACGACCAGATGGCGCTGGAGAATCTGACCGACGACCTGATCGTGCTGGGCGCGGTGGTCGGCTGGCTCCGGCTCCGGGTCGGTGTCTCGTTCAAGCGGAAGGACGGCAGGAACACGGTCTCCTTCGAGGTGGAACAGAAGCCGGCCTCCGACCGGGTCCTCCAGTCGCTGGCCCGCGCCGTCCTGGAATTCATCCAGCAGCGCCAGCCCTGACGACCGGCTTCCGGACCGCGGTCAGGCCCCGGCGGCCAGGTCGGCGTACGGCGGCGGCAGCGGCATGCCGAAGCGCCGGTGCAGTGCCAGCACATCGCGGATGTCGTTGTCGTCGATGGCGTAGCCGGTGTGCGACTGCACCTGGAACTCGGCGGTCCCGCAGGCCACCGTCCGGCCCAGGACCGTACCGCTTCCGTCGAGGGAACCCACGGGATAGGCAAGGCCGTTGGGGCCGTGGACGAGGTTGCCCCGTTCGTCGGGAAGGGTCGTGGAGAGGTCCACGAGGTGGACGTCGACCCGCCGGTCCGCCGTGTCGCTCAGCACCCAGTTGAAGGGGCCGCCGTCGTGCCAGAGCGTGAAGGAGGCGTTCGCCATGACGTCGGTGTACCGGTCCCGGTCGGAGTGCCGGACCACGATGTCGAGATCGTCGTGTGCGCGGGTCTGCCTGCCGAGCAGGGCGTCCACGCCCCAGCCCCCGTCGAGCCACACGTCCACCCCGGCGTTGCCGAGAAGGTCGAGGATGTCCAGCACGTCTTCGGCGCTCATCATGATGCTCATGATCACAGGAAACCGACGACAGCGACCACCCCCGTGAGCCGCTGCCGCCGCGCTCCCCGTGCGTTCCGGCCCCGTCCCCCGTCGTCCCCCGACGACTCCCGATGTCCCCCGTCGTCGCCGACGTGCCGGAACACGTTCGGACCTTAGGGCGTCGGGCGGTGGAGCGGCAGGTTCATTTCGCCCTGTGTGGCGCGGCGGGGGTATCAGTCCGCACAATCAAACCGGTACGCTGCACTCCGGTTTCAGGCCGAACGGATGGTTTCCGGCCAGTCGCGAGCTCGCGGGCCGGGCGCGGCGAACCGAGCGGCACCACCGGAATCGGGACGATCAGCGAGAAGAGGACCCTGTTGCGCGCGCGGGAACGGGCCGACGACGTACTGCGGATGCACCGGCTGGTGCGCACCGGCGGCACGCCCGAGCTGCTGCGCTGGCTGTCGGGACGCGCGGGCGGCTGGGCCGGTCTCGTCGACGGCGACGGCACCGTACTGCACGCGGCATCCGCCGCCCCGGCCCCGCACCTCCCGGCCCCCGACGCCCCCGACGCCGCCGAGCTGGCGGCCGAGGGCGCACGGGCCCTGACGGCACGCGGCGCCCAGGCGCACTCCCTCGATTCGGCCACGCACACCGCGCTGCTGTTCCCGCTCGACGCACCGCCCGCCCCGGCGCTGGCCGTCGTCGTCCCCCGGCCCGTGCCCGCCGGGCTCACCGCCCTGCTGGCCGACGCGCTGGCGCCGGTGGCCCTGTGCTGGCGGGCCGAGACGGTCGAACGCAAGCGGCGCCGGGTCGACCTCGCGGAGTCGCGGGGCCGGGAGGCGGTGCTGCACCTGCTGATGACGGGCCAGCTGTCCATCGCCCACCAGGTGGCCGGCGCGCTGCGCCCCAGGCTCCCCGACCCGGTGCGGGTGTGCGTCGTGGAGTGTGCGGGCGGGCAGCGCGACGAGGTGGCGCGGGTCTGCGCGGAGGCGGACGGCGGCCGCTCCTGGATCGTGCGGTGTCCCGTCTACGCCAGCCACCTCATCCTCGTCATGCCCGCGGGAGGGAAGGGGGACGAACCGCTCGACGAGAACGTCGCCGCTCTCGTGGCCGACTGCGTCGTGGGTGTCAGCGAACAGCTGCCGCTCCCGGACACCGCGACCGGATACCGCCAGGCCTTCCACGCCCTCGCCGTCGCCCGTGGGCTCCCCGGCCGGCACGCCAGGTTCGGGGCCTCGCCGGAACCGGCACTCGTCGTCGGCCGGGCCGGCGCGCTGTGGGCCGACGCCTTGCTCGCCCCGCTCCTGCACCACCTGCCACGCCGCTCGCAGGACCCGGGAAGCCAGGAACTGGCGGCCACCGCCGCGTCCTGGCTGTCCTTCTCGACCCACGCCACGGAGCACCTGAAGGTCCACCGCAACACCCTGGCCGCCCGGCTCAAGCTCATCGGCGAACTGCTCGGCCTCGACCTGGGCACCCTCGCCGACCAGGCCGCCCTGGACCTGGCCCTCCGCATCCGGGCCACCCCGGCCCCCCACCGGGCGGCCGCCGGGACGGCGCCGGGCGGGGAAACAGCAGAAACGGCGGGAACGACAGGAACAAAAGGAACAACAGGGGCGACAGGAACAGCGGGAACGGCAGAGGCGGCGCACGACCTCGAAGAGATCCTGCGCCGCCCCGCCGTCCGCGCCTGGGCAACCCAGCAACTGCGCCCCCTGGACACGGTGGACACACCCGCCCCGGACACCGCCCGTGCCACCCTGCGCACCTGGCTGGACCGCGAGGCCCAGCTCGGCCCGACCGCCGCCGCGCTCGGCATCTCCGTACCCGGGGCCCGCAAACGCCTGGCCCGGCTCGAAACCGTGCTCCGGCGCTCGCTGCTCCAGGCCCCGAGCGCCCGCTACGACCTGTGGCTGGCGTTCAGGGCACTGGAGCTCGAACCGGCGCCGGAGGCCGCTACTTCGTGAAGATGAAGTACTTCCAGGCGCCGTGGGTCGTCGAGTTCACGCTGTCACCCGAGGAACCGTTCACGTACGAGGCGCGTACCCGCATCTTGTAGCCGGTCTCGTGGGTACCGGTGAGCGTCACGATCGACTTCCCGTTGGTGCCCAGCTTGAAGTACTGCTGGCCCGCGTCGTACCACTTGCCCTGGTAGTAGAGCTCCAGGGACAGCTTGTGCGAGCGGCCCTTGTAGTAGCTCATGGTGTTCGTGAAGACCGGGTTCTTCTTCTTGTGGAAGTACGCGTACGACGTCTTGCCGATCTTCGCCGTCTTGTACTGCTTGGAGAGGGAGGTCGAGACCTTCACCTTCGCGTACGCGGTCGACCTGACCGACTTCGACGCGCTCCGGGCATCCCCGGCGAACACGGCGGTGACCGTCGTGTCGCGCTTCATGTCGACCGTGACGGACAGGTTCCCCTTGGAGTTGACCTTGCCCTTCTTGGCCAGCTTCTTCGGCTTGTCCGAGCCGAAGGGGTCCACCCACAGCTCGACGACGCGGTTCTTGTACGTCTTGCCGAGGTGCGCCGTGAACGAGACGTCCTTGCCGTACGAGTAGACGTCCTTGTTCCGGTTCAGCGTCAGCGAGGTCGCGGCGCGGGAGACGGCGACCGAGTCGGCCCCGGAGGCGGCGGAGTGCGTCGCGTCGCCCGCGTAGGCGACCCGGTACGTCACCGTGCCGCCGGCGGGCGGGGTGTCGGTGAACGAGAACGTGCCGTTCGACGCCAGAGACACCGAGCCGAGCGACTTGCCCTTCGGTGAGTCGACGTCGGTGCGCACGACGGAGACCTTGGTGCCCGCCGGGAACGCCGCCCCGGACGCGGCCTTGCCGGTCACCGTGAGCTTCTTGGCGCGGGTCGCCTTGGACGGCGCGTTCACCGTGAGGCTCACCGCCGACTTGGTCGGGTCGGTCAGCACCCGCAGGGCGTAGACGTCGCTGTACACGTTGGTCGTGACGGCGAAGACCCGGCTGCGGTCCGGCGCCCAGGCGAGACCCGCCTCATGGAGGTCGTTGGTCGCCGTGATGCTGCCGGTCGAGTACGGGATGTCGTAGGTGCGCAGCGGCTTTGCGGCGCCCTGCTTGTAGACGAAGACGTCGGGGGACGACTGGGTCGTCCCGGCGGCCACCATGCCGTCCGGCGCGACGGCCACCGCCGCGCCGTGACTGCCGGTGTTGTACGCGCCCACCCGGGACAGGTCCGAGGTCGAGTACGCCTGCGCCTGGTACGGGGACCCGCCGCCCGTCACCAGCAGCTGCTTGCCGTCCGGTGTGACGTCGAAGTCGGACAGGTAGGACTGGTACTCGCCGCCGGAGCTGTCGGGGCCGTAGGCCACGCGCTGGGGCGTCCCCTCCGCCACGTCGTACACCGCGAGCGTGATGAAGCTGCTGCCCTCCTGGGCGGCGGCCAGCACGTTGGGTGCGGCGGGGTCGGAGGCCAGCCTCGGGGCCGAGTACCAGCTGTTCCCCCCGCCCTCGGGAAGCGTCACGGTGGCTTCCGGAACAGTCAGGTCGATCGAACCGATCTGGCCCCGGTAGGCGACGTCCAGGGCGTTGAAGCCGAACCAGAGCTTGCCGCCCGCGAGAGCCGGATACTTCGGCTCGATGCCCTTGCCGAGCGCGTACCGCTTGCTCTCGGTGAGGGAGGCGGTGTCGATCGCGGCGATCGATCCGTCGCCGGGCACCGCCGCGTACACGGTGCCGGAGTCCTTGGACAGTTCGAGTCCGAGCACGCCGGGCAGGGAGGAGATCGTGCCGACGACCTTGCCGCTGTAGTCGGTCGCGACGACCTTGCCCGACTTCGGGTCACTGATGAAGACCCGGTGGTGGACGCCGTCCACCACGATGTCGCCGCTCGATGTGATCGGCAGCGACGCACTGGAGTCGGCGGCGGCCGGGTTCGCCGCACCGCCGACCAGTACTACGGAGCTGAAGAGGACCGCGAGCGCTGTCGCGGTCGAGATTCTGCGCGTACGCACAGTGACGTATACCCCCACGGTAAGCGGGCCGCGTGGCACCCGGAGATGAGAGAGGGGTGCGGCCCGAATCGCAGGGTATGGCACGACAATGACACCCAGGGCGCAATTATGGTGACGATAGGGGAGCGAAGGGTGTCCCCCCGCTCCCCGTCGTACCGTCGCGGCCGTTGCCGGTGTCGCGGGTGTCGCGGGTGTCGCGGGTGTCGAGGGCGTCGAGGGTGTTGCGGGCGTTGCTGGTGTCGCGGACGTTGCTGGAAAGGACGCCGCTACTACTGCTGGTGGTCGCCGCCGAGGAGGGTTCCCGAGATCGAGGGCAGCCCGAGCTGCGCCGTCCCGAACGAGACCGACGACGTGAACACCGGCTTCGTCGCCCCTCCCGGGAGCACCCACACCGCGCCCCGGCCGTCCTCCCAGCAGGCTCCGACGGCCAGTTCGGGCCGGGCGTCACGGGTGAGGTCGGAGGCCGTGACCGTGCAGCCGAACTCGTCCCGCTCCTCGGCCCCGCCCGGAACCCCGGCGGTGTTCTGCGTGAAGCTGTAGGAGCCCGCCCCGAGTTGTCCCGTACGGAGACCGGGTACGACGACCACGGCCCCCGCCGCCTGCTTCGTGCCGATGCCCTCACCGGGCGAACCCACGACGATGTCGTCGAGCCCGTCCCGGTTCAGGTCGGCGACGGCCACGGAGGCGCCGAACCTGTCGTACCGCTCACCGCCGCCCGGCACCCCTGCCGTGTCCTGGTGGATGGTCATGGGCGCCTTGTCGTACGAGACACCCTTGGCGGACCCGAACCACACGTGCACCGCACCGCCGAGGTGGCCGAAGGGCCCCTCGACGGCATCCGGTTCGTCGGGGTCGCCGAGGACCAGATCCCCGTAGCCGTCCCCGTTGACATCCCCGATCACCGGGGTGAGGCCGTCGCCGCCCTTCATCCTGTGGGTCGACTGCAAGGGGTCGCTCAACGCGGAGTTCACGTACGCGAGTCCGCCGCTCCACCCGCCCATCCGGCCGCTGACCAGCACCCGGTCCGCCGCCCGGTCCCCGTTCAGGTCGCCGAACGTGGCGGAGCGCATCCAACCGGTCTCGTCGTGCAGCGTGGACGCACCCACCTTCCCCGCGCGGGTGAACGGGCCGGTCAGCCGCGTGGTGGTGTTGTCGTTGACGACCAGGACCGACGTGCCGTCCGGTCCCGCCCAGGCGGCCACGTCCCGGCCGGCCTGCCCGTTCTTCTCCACCCGTGCCGGCAGCGCGGCCCCGGACACCAGGCCCTGCTTGCTGCCCCACAGAACGGTGGCCGATCCCGCCGACGTCGCGGAACCGATGCTCTCGCCCGGCGCCCCCACCACCAGGTCGGCGAACCCGTCCCGGTCCAGGTCGGCCAGCGACGCGGACGCGCCGAACATGTCTCCCGCCTCGGCGGCCCCCGGCACCCCCGGCGAACTCTGGCTGATCACCGCCCGCTTGGCGGCGGAAACGCCCTTGGCCGAGCCGTAGAGGACGACGACGGACCCGGCGTAGTCGAGGCCCTTCACGGCGGCCCCGGGCGCGGGGACGACGAGGTCCCGGTACCCGTCCCCGTTGATGTCCTGCGGTACGGGCATCGGCGCCGCGTGAACCGTCCCCCCGGACAGCCCGGCCGCGACGGCGGTCATCGCGGCCAGCGCGGCGATACGTCTGGTACGTGAAGCGTGTCCAGCCATGGTGTTTGTTGCCCCCACCCCTGAGAGATCCAGTGTTGTGAGGGCATTCAGCCACGAACGATCACGCTCCCGCAATCGGGAAGCGGAGGGCGATTCGCTCAGTTCGCCCAGGTGAGAAACGCCGACCAGGCGTCGGGGGCGACGGTGAACGTGGGGCCCTCGTGGACCTTGGAGTCCCGGACGTGGACGGCGTGGGGGCAGGTGGCCACCTCGACGCACTCGCCTCCGCTGCCGCTGCTGTAGGAGGACGTGCGCCAGTCGTAGGCGACTTCGACGCACTCGCCTCCGCTGGATCCGCTGTAGCTGGACGTGAACCACCGAAGGGTGTCGCTCATTCCTCTACTCCTGCCAACCGCATGATGAGGTCCAGCGATTCACGAGGACCCAGGGCCTGTGATCGGATCTTCGCATAACGCTGGGCGTATGTACTTACCTTTGCCGGGTCGCTGATCAGCAGACTCTCGTCCTGGGGCTCCAGGTAAACGAGGTGCTGGTGCTCCGGTGTTTCCACCAGGGTCATCTCGCCGCGATCACCCGCGTACTCCCCGAACGTCCCGGCGTTCAGCGGCAGCACGTAGAGCGTGACGTTGCGACGCTGTGCGCACTCCACCAGGTACCGCATCTGTTCGCGCATGATCATCTCGTTGCCGATGACCCGGGTGAGCACGGACTCTTCGAGGATCAGCTCGATCATCGGCATCGGGTCCCGGTCGAACAGCTCCTTGCGGATGACGCGGCCCTTCACCAGTTGCTCCACCCGCTGCTCGGGCAGCGGCGGGAAGCTGCCGCCGATCAGTGCCCTCGCGTATTCCTCCGTCTGGAACAGGCCGTGCACGACCTGCATCGAGCACAAGTGGAGGCTTACGGCTGTCTGCTCCAGTGGCGCGTAGTTCTTGAACTGCGGCGGGTACGCCTCCATCCGCATGTACTGCCGCGCCTGCTCGAAGGTGCCCATGCCGTCCCCGACCACCTCCTCCAGCTTCATCAGCAGATGGTCGCTCGCGGGCTGGGCACAGGTTTCCATCGCGCTGATCGCCGCCGCCGAGTAGCCGGTCTGCTTGCCCAGTTGCTCCTGGGTCAGGCCCTTTCGGACACGCGCCATTCTGGCGAGATCGGCCACCAGCCTGACCGTTGGACTGGCCGATTCCCTGTTCTGCGCACTCGCCATGTCGATCTCTTTCCGACTCAACCGAACTCAACCGGTCACTACTCGATGATGCGGAACTCAACTAAAACTCGGGCGAGTTCGCGCAGGTCAACGGGTGTGCGACGCCCCTCGCCAGTTGTGGAAAACGCTAGGTGATCGGCGTCACAATCGTCTCGTGAATGCACCGAATCGTGGGCTGAACATTGAGTGGATCCCGGACTCCGGCTTCCAGCTCCGCAAAGCGGGCGTGCAATTCGACGCCGTCCGTGTCGACGGCGACGACGGGAGGCGGCTGGCCGACCTGATGGAGGCCATCGTCGGGGGCGAGCCGGGGCCGGTCGTCACCGAGGCGAACGGGCGGCGGGCGGTGTACTTCCTCGTTCCGGCCGGTACGACGGTGAGACGGGCGTGGCCGAAGGGTGTGCTGCCCTTCAACGCGGCGGCCGGGTCCATCAGCTACGTACCCGTCCCGGCGCTGCTCGGCCGGACCTGGCCGATCTCGTGGCGGTACCCGCCGACGTACCCCGGCAGGTTCGTCCACACGCTGATCCTGTTGAACGCCGCGTGCCTGCTGCTCGGGTAGTGGCGGGAAGCGCGGGAGGCGCGGGAAGCGTGCGGCGGGTGATGGCGGTGGGCCGCGCTCAGTCGATCAGGTTGCTGAGGCTGATGTAGAGCACCGGGTACTGGCCGTTGTCCGTGACGCCGATGCACAGGTCTCGCCGGTCCAGGAGCCAGCCGTTGGGGCGGCAGGTCTCGTGGGGGCGGTTCAGGCGGCGGATGATCTCCTGGCGGGACAGGTTGTCCTTGCTGCCGATCCGCACCGTGCGGTAGCAGCCGCCGGACCCGCAGCCGGTGCCCTGTGACTCGATGGTGAGGCCGGCGGGCAGTGGGGGGACCGCGTCGGCGGGCGGGGCGTCGGAACCCTCGCTGTTGAGTACGACGTACAGCAGGGAGGCCACCAGGACGAGGGCGAACTGCATGCCCAGGAAGCCGATGGCGCCGTTGCGCCGGGGGATCCAGTCCGCCGGGCCGGGGCCCTTCTCGCCGTGCTCCAGGATCGCGCCGAACGCGATGATGATCGGGGCGAGGACCGTGTGGATGAGGTGGGCGTCGGCCCTGGGTATGTCCAGCCAGGACTGCTGGGCGGCGACCAGCAGGCACGCCTCGGCCAGCAGGAACCCGCCCACGGTCAGGCCGACGCCACGGCTGCGGGAGAGCATCCTCCAGACGACCAGGGGCGCGGCGGCGAAGAGAATCCCCAGGACGGACCACATGTGACGCATGCCCCCCACAAGACGACAACGGCAGCACGACGGGGGACGTCGTACTGCCGCTGTCCGGTTCCGAGGAGGAAGAGTGGTGACTACTTGGTGGGGACGTAGTCGAAGTTCGGCGTCAGGGTGCCGAAGAGCGAGCCGACACGCGGTGCTTCGCCGCCGGTCACGGAGGCGAAGATGCTCGACGCCTCTTCCGTCATGTAGAACGGCGCCTGCTTGATGCGGAAGCCGGTGAGGCTGGGACGGGCCCCGGCCATCACCTCCACATAGGTGGACTCCGCGATCGTGACCTCGTCGTCGAACGGCACGCCGTCGACCAGGACGCCCGCCGAGTAGGCCGGGGTCGGCATCACGCGGATGTAGGTCGGCTTGAGGGTGATGGTCTTGCCGGAGGCCGCGTGGCGGAAGTTCAGGCCGCCCGGGTAGAAGATCCGGCCCTGGGAGTCGAGGCCGTCACCCGCGGTCGAGCCGATCGGCATGGAGAAGCCGCGGGCGTCCTTGTCCATGGCGAACGGGCCGATGGCATCCAGCGTGATGCCCTCGCGCTTCATCCAGTCGATGGCCTCGTCGCTCAGGGCGACCTGCGCGTCGCCCCACGGGGAGATGTACGCGCCCGGGAACGGTGCCGCGACGGCGGTCCTGGGGGCGGCCGCGGCCTGCTGCGGGGCGGAGGCTCCGGCGGAGGTCATCCCCAGCGGGAGTGCGAGGGCGGCCACGGCGGCGAGGACGGTGAGGCGGCGGAATCCGTGCATGGTCATTGACCTTCTTCTGTGTGTGGGGGGAAGGGGCGGAGCCGGAGATCCGGTCCGCGGTGCGCCCAACAGGGTGGGGGGCAGGCCGAGTTCGTCGGAGGTCGGCGAGACCGAGGAACGCCCGGCCTCCTGTTGGGGCAGGTCCATCCATGCATAGTCGAGCCGAAGATCAAACCGCGGCTCACCCCATAGACGGAAAACTGCACGCGACTGGGTGCCTTGGGGGTGAGAAGGTCGCGTGGAGACCGGCGAAACGATCACCCTGGTGCGGCTCGACTCCCCCCACACCCAGCACTGGAGATCCGCATGTCCGGACCGGACGAAGCTCCCGGATTCAACAGACTTCCGCGTCCTGAGCCGCGCTTCTCGCGCCGCAGGCTCTGCGCGCTCGCCGCCTCCGTCGCCGCCCTGGCGGCCGCGTCCGTCGCGGGCCCGCTCACCGGGACCGGGGAGGCGGGCGGCCACATCGACGCACCGTCGTCCGTGTCCGACGCCCCGGCGGACATCACCGACGTCTATGCCTTCACCAGCCCCGACGACACCGACATGGTGACCCTGATCGCCAATGTCCGGCCGTTCCAGGTGCCGGGGACCGCCGCGAACGCCCTGGTGGACTTCCCGTTCGCCACCGGGGCGCGGTACGAGATCCACACGGACGCCGACGGGGACGGGGCGCCGGACGCCACGTACCGCTGGACGTTCCGCGACGAGGACCGCCGGCCGTTCGGGATGGGTCCGAAGGTCGGCCCGCTACCGGTGACCTCGCTGGAGGACCGTTCGCTGGGGGTCCGGCAGAAGTACACGCTGGAGAAGGTCGCGGCGGACGGCACGAGCAGGACACTGCTGCGCGACGCCATCGCCTCGCCCACCAACACCGGCCGTGTGCTGATGCCCGACTACGGCAGGCTGCGCGCCCAGGCGACCCGTGATCTGCCGGGCGGCGGCCGTACGGTCGCCACCCAGGCGGCGGACTCGTTCAAGGCGGACACCCAGGTGTTCGGGCTGTTCACCGTCGGCACCTCGGGCCCGGTGCCCGGCTGGCTGCCCGACGCCCAGCCGCTGTCGGCGCTCAATGTGAACAGCCTGGTGCTCCAGGTGCCCAAGAGCGAGGTGGCGCTGAACGGCGACGCCGAGCGCAACCCGGTCATCGGCGTCTGGTCGACCGTCTCGCGCCAGGGCGCCGACCTCGGCAGCGGTCTGGCCGCCCAGGCGCCCTCGTACCGGCAGGTCTCCCGCAACGGCACCCCGCACCTCGCGTTCGCGGTCTACGGCTCGACGATCGGCCTGTCGAAGCCCGGCGGGCCCGAGGACCGGTTCCAGGCCCGTGCCCCGAAGGACGATCACCTGGACGACGCCTTCGTCGCCGCGATGCTCGACCCGGCGCCGCCGCACCGGATCGAGGCGGCGCAGGGGCGCAAGGCTCCGGCCACCCCGCGCCGTGACATCCAGGCGCTCTTCATGAAGGGGATCGCCAAGGGCAACGGTTCGCTGTTCGGGTTCGACCTCAACAGCCATGCCCTGAACGGCGATGCGGACGCCTCGCGCATCGTGCTCGCCGAGCAGCTCCGCCTCAACCTCACCACGCCCGTCACCGCCGATCCCCAGGCACACGGGGTCCTCGACGGTGACCTCCAGGGCTTCCCCAACGGCCGCCGTCTGAACGACAACATCGACGGACCGCTGATCCGCATGCTGGAGGGCGAACCGGCGGGCCCGTCCGCACGCGGTCTGCTGCCGGACCCGATCGTGCGCCTCGAACCCGCCGACGCGCGGGCGACGTTCCCCTACGTCAACCTCCCGCACGCGGGCCCGTGAGGGGTCTGATCACCGGGGCGGCCGGCGCCGTGGCCGTGACCGGCTGTGTGGCGGGCCTCCTGTACCTGGGGCCCGGCACCGGCCGGCCCTCGGCGGACGCCCCGGCCGCCGCCCCGCCCGCCGCGACCGCTGCGGCGGGCGGGGCGGGGGGAGCCGGGGGCGCGGGTGGCGCGGTCGAGGCCGCACGCGAGCGCACGCGGGCGTACCCCGACGACCCCACCGTCTGGGCCGCCCTCGGCCACGCCGAGATCGAGGCGGCCCGCACCACGCTGGACGCGGCGCGGCTGGACGCGGCCGGGAGGGCCCTGCGCCGTTCGCTGGACCTCGACGGCACGGACAACTACGCCGCGCTCACCGGACAGGGGCTGCTGGCCAACGCCCGGCACGAGTTCACCGAGGGGCGCGCACACGCGCTGAGGGCCACCGGGATGGCCCCGGACCGGCCCGACGGGTACGCGATCCTGGCCGACGCGGAGATCCAGCTCGGCCACTACCCGGCGGCCCGCACCGCCGTGCAGCGGATGCTGGACCTCGCCCCGGCCTCGGCGGCGTACAGCAGGGCCGCCTACGACCTGGAGACGAACGGCCGTCCCGAGGACGCCGCCATCGCTCTCCAACGGGCCGTGGACAGCTCCGCCACGCGTGACGAACGGGCCTTCGCGGAAGCCCGGCTGGGCGACCTCGCCTGGTCCCGGGGCGCGGTCGGCCGGGCGGAGAAGCACTACCGGCGTGCCCTGGACGCCGTACCCGGCCACCCCTACGCGCAGGCCGGCACGGCCAGGGTGCTCGCCGCACGCGGGCGGACGGACGAGGCGATGGCCGCGTACGAACGGCTGCTGGACCGGACCCCGCTGCCGCAGTTCCTCCTGGAAGCCGTGGAGTTGAGGCGTTCGGCGGACGGCGGCAGAGAAGGCAGTGGCAGCGGCAGTGAGAGCGGCAGTGACAGCGGCAGTGACAGCGGCAGTGGTGGGGAGCGGGCCGCGCTGGACGCGCAGGTACGGCTGTCGCGGGCGGACGGCGGACCCGTCGATCCGCACGTCGCGCTGTACGCGGCCGACCACGGTGACCCGGCCGTCGCGGTGGAGCTGATGCGCCGCGAGTGGAAGCACACCCGCGGTGTGATCGCCGCCGACGCGCTGGCATGGGCACTGCACCGGGACGGACGGAACGCGGAGGCGATGGAGTACGCGCGCAGGGCGTCCGCGACCGGGTGGAAGAACGCCCTGTTCCGCTACCACCTGGGAGCGATCGAGCACGCGCTCGGACTGCCCGGAGCCACCGGCCACCTGCGCGAGGCGCTGGCGCTGAACCCGCGCTTCTCCCCGTACCACGCGCCGCGCGCCGAGGAGCTGAGCCGGACATGAGCCATCCACGCCGGGCTGCGGCTGTCCTGCCCGCCGCGATCCTGCTGGCGCTCGCGGCAGCCCCTCCGGCTCTCGCACACCCCTTGGGCAACTTCAGCGTCAACCACCACGACGGGCTTCGCCTGACCCGGGACGCGATCGAGGACACGGCGGTCGTCGACAGCGCGGAGATCCCCACCGCACAGGACGCCGACGCCACGGACACCGACCACGACGGGTCCGTCTCGCGCCGCGAGGCCACCGCGCGGGCCGCCGGCCGCTGTGCGGACCTGGCCCGCCGGACCCGGGCTTCGGTGGACGGGCAGCGGCTCGACTGGCGGGTGCGGAGAGCGCACCTCACGTACGCCGACGGTGCGGCCGGTCTGTCCGTGGCGCGGCTGACCTGTGTGCTGCGGGCCGATGCGGACCTGTCGGCACCCGCAGCGATCACGTTCGCCTCGTCGGCGGACGCGTCGCGCACGGGCTGGAAGGAGATCACGGCGGTCGCGGGGGCGGGTGTGCGGGTGACGGCTTCCCCGGTGCCCGCGACCAGCCCGAGCGGCGTGCTGCGCCGCTACCCGGCGAACGGCGGCGACGAGCCCTCGGCCGTGGTGGCCGCGACGCTGCGTACGGAACCGGGGGGCGCGGGGGCGGGCGCGCCCGGTCCCGGAGCGGTCGCGGGCGGGGGCGCGGGGGCGGACGAGGCGCCGGGCGCGGGGGCGGTGGACCGGGGTGCGGTGCTCTTCCCCGCCCTGGAGAACCGGCTCACCGACCTCATGGCGGGCCGTGATCTCACCCTGCCGGTCGGTCTGCTGGCGGTGCTGCTGACTCTGCTGCTGGGTGCGGGCCACGCGGCACTCCCGGGCCACGCCAAGCTCGCGGTGGCCGCCTGTCTGGCCCGCCGGGAGGGCGGCGTACGGGCGGCGGTCGCGGTGGGCGCGACGGTGACCGTGACGCACACGGCCGGGGTGCTCGTGATGGGCCTCGCGCTGACAGCGGGCGGCGGGCTCCTGGGGGAGCAACTGCTGGGCCGGCTGGGCGCGGTGAGCGGGATGGTGCTCGCGGTGCTGGGAACGGTGCTGGTGGTGTCGGCGGTGCGGGGCGTGCGGTCGGGGGGCGGCTCGGGCCGCCTGCTGCACGGGCACCACCATCACGATCACCCTCACCCTCACCCTCACGACGGTCATCACGGGCACGGGCACGGGGGTGAGCATGCGCACGGGGGTGAGCATGCGCACGAGCACGAGCACGAGCACGATCACGGGCACCGTCACGAACAGGGTTCTGCGGGCCGTCGCAAGGGGCTTCCCGCGCTGCTCGGTGTCGGGCTCGCGGGCGGTCTGGTCCCCAGCCCCTCCGCGCTCGTCGTCCTGCTGGGCGCGATCGCGCTGAGCCGTACGTACTTCGGCGTGCTGCTGGTCGTCGCCTACGGCCTGGGCATGGCGCTCACCCTGACCTCCGCCGGGCTGCTGCTCGCCGGAGGCGGGGGCAGGCTCGCGGCGCTGGGTGAGCGGCGGCTCCCGGCGCTGCGCCGCTACACCCCGTACGGCGCGGTCCTGACGGCCGTGGCGGTTCTGGCGGTCGGCATCGGTCTGACGGCGCGCAGCCTGCTGTGAGGGGGCTCGTGGCGTGCGGGGAGGGTCACTCGGACTTCGTGTAGACGAGGCTCTCGTCGGTTCCGGCGGTCGCCCGGCGCAGGGTGCCGTCCGGGAGCAGGGTCAGATCGGTGGCCCGGCCGGGGCTGCACGAGGTCGAGGGCTCGCCCTCGGAGACGGTGGAGGGGCCGATGCGGACCTGGTCGTCGGAGGCGGGCTTTTCCGCCAGCGGGGCCTTGAACACACAGTGGTACGTACCGCCGGAGGCCAGCGGGCCGTCCGCCGTCAGGGAGAGGACGGGGTCGCCCACCCCGCCCTGCCGGATGACGAGGCGGCGGGTCGACGGTCCGGAGGCGCCGTCGATGGTGCCGGTCCAGGTGCCTATGTAGTCGCCGGGGACGTGGCCGTCGCCGTTCTTCGCGTCCGGGGAAGGGGAGTCGGCCGAGGTGGTGGCGCCGGTGCCCTTGCCGTTCATGAAGGCGTACACGGACCCGCCCGCCCCGACGGCGACGATCAGGGCGACGACCACGAGGGCGACGGTGGAACCGGCGGAGCGGCGCCGTGGCGGGGCGGGGGTCTGATACGTCGTTGCGAACGGCTGGCTGAAGGTCTGGTGGTGCACCTGCTGAGCCTGGTGGCCCGGGTGAGGCTGAGGACTCGGCTGAGGCTGAGGACTCGGGTGAGGCTGAGGATGGTGCAGGGGAGTCCGGGCCTGGTGGGTCTGGTGAGCCTGGTGAGCCTGGTGGGGCTGAGGGTGCGTCTGCTGGGCCTGGTGGGGCTGATGGTGGGGCCGGCTCTGCTGCCCGTCGGCCGTCCGCTGGTACGCCGGTGGGGTGGGTGCCCCGCCGTTCGCTCCACCCCGCGCTCCACCCTGCGCGCCGCCGTCCGCCCCGCCGTCCGCCCCGCCGTTCGCCCCTGAGGGCGGCTGCTCCGGATCCTCGGAGTCGAGCAACTCCACCGCATGGCGGCCGAGTTGGGCGATGAGCCTGCCGGGGAGCCAGGTCTCGGTCGCCTCGGACTCGCCCAGCCGCTCCAGGATCTCGTCCGTGGACGGACGCGCAGCCGGATCCTTGGCGAGGCAGTCGGCGATCACCTCGACCAGGCCAACCGGGACGCCCGTCAGGTCCGGGTCCGCGTGCGCGATGCGGAACATCAGGGCATGGACGCCACCGCTGTCGGCGGAACCGAACGGCAGGCGGCCCGTCGCCGCGTACGCGAGGACGGAGCCGAGGCAGAAGACATCGCAGGCGGTGGTCACGCGCTCGCCGCGTACCTGCTCCGGGGCCATGAAGCCCGGCGATCCCACCAGTGCGCCGGTGCGCGTGAGGCCGCCGTCGGCGACGGACTCCATGGCGCGGGCGATGCCGAAGTCGATGACCCGGGGGCCGTCGATGGTCAGCAGGACGTTGGACGGCTTGAGGTCGCGGTGGATGAGCCCGGCGCCGTGGATGTGCTGGAGGGCGTGGGCCAGACCGGACCCCAGCTGCTGGACCGAGCGTTCTGGCAGGGGGCCGTACGCCCCGGAGGCCGACACGGGCCCGCTCTGGCGGCCGGAGACGATGTGCTGGAGGGAGGGCCCGGCGACATAGCCGGTGGCGACCCATGGGACGGGGGCCTCGGTGTCGGCGTCCAGTACCGGGGCGGTCCAGGCCGCGCCCACCCGATGGGCGGCGCGGACCTCCTGGCGGAACCGGGCGCGGAACTCGGGCTGTTCGGCCAGTTCACGGCGGACGAGCTTGAGGGCGACGGTGCGGCCGCGGTCGGACCGGGCGAGAAAGACCATGCCCATGCCGCCCTCTCCCAGGCGGCCCAGGAGCCGGTACGCCCCGATCCGGTGCGGGTCGTCCGACCTCAGCTGCTCCATGGTGCGATTCCTCCCCCGTACGGCCGTGGCAGACCGTGCTTGAGAATAGCGCCGGACGCCGGTCCCCGGCCCGGGGCCCAGGGCCCGACAGGTCCTGCGGACACATCCTGCGGGACAGCCCTTAGGGTTCCGGGCGGGGAGTCGCGGAGCGGGTGGAGCGCGGGGCCACCGACCGCCCCGACGTGAGGAGACTGGGTGCGCCTGCAGGGAAAGACCGTCATCGTGACGGGAGCCGCACGGGGCGTCGGCCGGGCCTGTGCACTGGCGTTCGGCCGGGAGGGCGCCGATCTGGCGCTGCTCGACGTGTGCGGTGACATCGAGGGCGTTCCCTACCCGCTGGGTACCGCGAGCCAGCTCGCGTACACGGCGGAGCTGTGCCGTGAACAGGGGGCCGCCGTACTCACCGCCGAGGCCGACGTCCGCGACCGCGCGGCGCTGCGCGCGGCCGTGGACCGGACGGTCGAGCGGTTCGGCCGCGTCGACGTGCTCCTCAACAACGCCGGGATCGCGGCGCCTTCGGGAAGGGCGGCCCATGAGGTCACCGAGGACGAGTGGCAGGTGATGCTCGACATCAACCTGTCCGGTGCCTGGCGGATGACCTCCGTGGTCGGCCCCCTGATGATCGCCCAGCGGTCGGGCAGCGTGATCAACGTCGCCTCCACCGCCGGTCTGGTCGGATACCGGAACTTCGCCGGATACACGGCGTCCAAACACGGGCTGATCGGCCTGACCAGGGCGACCGCGCTCGACTACGCGCCGCTGAAGGTACGGGTCAACGCCCTGTGTCCCGGGTCGATCCGGGACGACGGCCCGGCCGAGGGTCGGATGCTCTCCGAGATCGCGAGGTCGCTCGACCTCCCGGTCGCCGGACATGAGGAGACGTTTGTCCAGTCGCAGCCGATGAACGCGCTGATCGAACCGGAGGACGTGGCCGGGGCAGCCGTCTGGCTCGCCTCGGACGAGTCCCGGCAGGTGACCGGCTCCGTACTCACCGTCGACGGAGGCTTCACCGCACGGTGACGGCTGCGAGCGGTGTGCGGGCGCGTGCGGGCCGCGCCCGCACACAGGGGGCCGTCCGGCGGGAGGATCCCACCGGATCCGTTGGTGATGAATGACAAGCCGAGGGGAAACACTCGTGTCGATCTCTGAACAGGGCGCCGTCGAGGCTCTGACTCCGGCGCGGCGCACCGTCGTTCGCCCCGGTGACAGGGTCCGGGGGAGTGACCGGGAAGCCCTCGGCGAGGTGTGCCACGCGTTGTGCGTACGGTTCACCGGCACCGGGGAGCCGGGCCTGGACCGTGGGCCGGACCCGCGGAACGGGCCGTCGGGGCCGCAGGGGCTGTCCGGGCGGTTCGCCGCCCTGGCCGCCGCGCTTCCGCCCGCCACCGGGACGGCGGCGGTGTTCCGCTCGGCCGCCCGGTTGTGGCGGCAGCCGGTGCCGTGCCGCTCCGACGCGTCCGGCGCGGAACGGTGGCGGAGCCGGGAGCTCGCCCGGCCGCTGGTGGCGCACCGGGACGCGGCGGTGCGCGCCGTGCTGCTGGAGTACGCCGACGGCGTGGCCGAACTGGTCGTGATCGCGCACCGCGCGGTGCTCGGCGCCGAGGCGCTGCACGGCTTCACCGCCGCGCTGCTGGGCCGCGCCCCGGCCCCGGACCTGGCACCCGCCGCCGGGCGGGAGAGCGAGAGGAAGCGTTCCGGCACCGCCGCGCAAGCGGCCGCGCTCGCCGGATGCCGGTTCGAGATGCGGACGGACTGGGGGCTCGGTTCCCCGGACGGTCCGGAGACGCCGGGAACCCGTGTGCTGCCGCTGCCCGCCGATCACCCGCCGGGCGACACCGAGAGCTGGGTGGCCGCGCTGGGCATCGTCCTCGCCCGTTACGAGGGCGTTGCCCGGCCCGTGCTCGCGGCGATGGTCACCGACACCTCGGACCCCTCGGACCCCTCGGACCCCTCGGACCCCTCTGAAGCCACCGGAACGATGGGAGCGTACGCCGTCGAGGGGATAGCACTGATACCCGTGGACGCCGACCCGGCGAGCACGCTCGGCACCGTCGACAAGCGCGTCCGGGCGGGACTGGCGGACGGTCCGGCCTGGCACACCGAGGAGCTTCGGCGGCAACTGGCGGCCGGGGACGGGGACGTCACGGGCGGGCCCGCCGTTGGGGTCGTCGTCGTGCGGGACTGTGATCACCTCGGCGGGGACCACGTGTACCGGCCGTTCCAGCGCGCCCCGTTCCCGGTGACCGTCTCGGTGGCGCGTGACAGCGCGCGCAACCGGGAACTGCGCTGCGACTTCTCGTCGCGGACCCTGAACCCCGGGATCGCCGACCAGCTTCTCCGGCATGTGCGCCGGGTGCACAGGATGCTCGCCGAATCGCCGGACATCCCGGTCGTGCGCGTGGAACTGCTGGACGAGGAGGAGCGGGACGGAGTGGCGGCCCTCGGCCGGTTCGCCCCGCCCGGCCCGTCAGCCCGGTCAGCCCGGCCGGTCCGGCTGCCGTCGTTCGCGTCGGGACGGATCGACGCGGTGCTCGCCGCCGTCGCGGCCTCCCGCCCCGACGCCGTCGCCGTGTCCTTCGACGGCCTTCAGCTCTCCTACCGCGAACTCGTCGACCGGGCCGATCGGTTGGCGCACGCGCTCCGCCGGATCGGTGTGGCGGACGGCGACCTGGTCGGGGTGTGTCTGGAGCGGTCCGCCGACCTCGTCGTCACCCTGCTCGCCGTGCTCAGGGCGGGCGCCGCCTATGTGCCGATGGACCCCGCGTACCCGCAGGAGCGGCTGGTCCGTACCGTCGCCGATGCCGCCCCGGCCACAGTCGTCACGGACCTCGGCCCTGCGGAGTTCCCTGTCGGCGGGGACGTCCGGGTGATCGGTACGGCCGCGCTCGCGAAGCTGGCCCCCGGGGTGTGCGACGGACCGCCGCCCTCGACGACCGGCCCGCAGGACCCGGCGTACGTCATCCACACCTCCGGTTCGACCGGCCGCCCCAAGGGGGTGGTGGTCCCGCACATGAACGTGCTCAGCCTGATGGCCGCCACCGCCGGGGACTTCGGCCTCGGAGAGGACGACACCTGGACGCTGTTCCACTCCAGCGCCTTCGACTTCTCGGTGTGGGAGATCTGGGGCTGCCTGCTCACCGGTGGCCGACTGGTCGTCGTTCCGTACTGGGTGTCGCGTTCGCCGGAGGAGTTCCGCCGACTGCTCGTGACGGAGCGGGTCTCGGTGCTCAGCCAGACTCCGTCGGCCTTCGCCCACCTGGTGGACGCCGAGCGGGACGGCGCGGGCCCCGGTCCCGTCCCCGTACGGCTGGTGATTCTCGGCGGTGAGGGCCTCGAACCGCGCATGCTCCTGCCCTGGTTCGACCGGCACCCGGAGACCGCGTGCCGGGTGGTCAACATGTACGGCATCACCGAGACCACGGTGCATGTGACCGCGCAGACCGTCACCCGGGCCGAAGCGCTCACCGGATCGAGGTCGGTCGGGCACCCCCTGCCCGGCTGGTGGGTGCGGGTCGCCGACCCCGAGGGCGGGCCATTGCCGGTCGGTGTCGCCGGAGAGATCCTGGTGGGCGGGGCCGGGGTCGCGTCGCGCTACCTGAACAGGCCGGACCTCACCGAGCGGCGCTTCCTCGTCGATCCGCGCACCGGGGAGCGGATGTACCGCAGCGGCGACCGGGGCAGGCTGCTGCCGGACGGCCGGCTGGAGCATCTCGGCCGGCTGGACAACCAGGTCAAGCTGCGCGGCTTCCGCATCGAGCCGGACGAGATCCGCGCGGTGCTGCTGGACGACCCGCTGGTCGGCGCGGCCGCCGTCGTGCTCAACCGGACCGATCCGGAGGACCCGGCCACCGCCCGGCTCGACGCGTTCGTGGTGCTGGAGGGGGACGACACCGCCGCTGTGCGGCAGCGTGCGGCCAGGTACCTGCCCGAGTACATGGTGCCCTCGACGGTCACCGCGCTCGACAGGCTGCCGCTGACGACGAACGGCAAGCTCGACACGGGCAGGCTTCCGGCCCCCGGCCCGGCGGTGGCCGCCGTGGCTGCTCCGGCCTCCCGTGCCGCCACCGATCCCTCGCGGGGCGCCGGGGACCGGGACGACGCGTTCACGACCGTCCTCCTCGGCATCTGGCAGGACGTGCTCGGTGTCGCCGTCGGCCCGGACGACAACTTCTTCGACCTCGGCGGCAATTCGCTGCTGGCCATGCGGGTCGGCGCGGCGCTGCGCCGGCACGGCGGCGGCTTCACGGTCGCCATGCGCGACCTGTACATGTCCCCGACCATCCGCCAACTGGCCGCCGACCGCTCGGAGTGACCCGGACGGTGCGGTGACCCGGTCAAACCGCCTGCGCGTCCGGGGGAGCGGCCGCCGGCCCTGCCGGGCCCTCCGCCCGGGAGCCCGCCGTCACCACGTCCAGGGCTGCCGACAGCCGTTCCAGCGCCTCCACCGTCCGCGCGAACCCCTCCTCGCCCAGCTCCTCGGCCAGCCGCTCCGCGAACTCCGCGTGTCCGGGGTTGATCCGGCCCACCGAGGCCAGCCCCTCCCGGGTGGGCCGGAGCAGCTTGGCCCGGCGGTGGGCCGGGTTCGGCGCGTACTCCGCGAGCCCCTTGGTGACCAGCAGGTCCGCGATCCGCTGCACGCTCTGCCGGGTGATCCCCATCGCCCGCGCGATCCCGGCCACCGGCAACGGCTCGTGCAGCACCGCGCCCAGCACCTGCCACCACGCCGCCGTCAGCCCGCCCGGCCGGGCCAGCTCGTCCGCGACGCCGAGGAACTGGCCGTTGAGCCGGAAGGCCGTGAGCGCGGCGCTGCTCAACCGGTCCTGGTTCTCCCGGCCCCGGTCCCGTTCCCCGCTCATCCCTCCAGCACCTCGAACGCGCTCACGTCCGAGTCGTGGAACAGCCGGTACCAGGCGTCCAGCTTCTTCGGCTCGTACACCCCGAGCAGGGCGAAAACCTCCCGTGCGAAGGCCACCGGCTCCGTCGGTCCGGCCGTCACGAGCAGGCCGCCGTCCGTGACCGCGTCGGTGTCCACGTACCGCTCGCCGCCTCCGTACCCCGTGGCGTCGAGGTAGAAGGAGACCGCGCTGGTGTGCGCCCGGTCGTCGAGCAGCCCTTCGCGGGCCAGTCCGGCCGTCGCTCCGCAGATCGCCGCGACCGGCACCCCCGCCGCGAGGAAGGCGCGGGCCTTGGCGGCGAACGGGGCCAGGGTGTCCCCGGAGTCCCAGAGGTCGGCCCCGGTGAGGATGAGCAACGCGCTGTCCTCGGGCCTGAGGGCGTCGAGCGTCAGGTCGGGCAGGACCCGCATGCCACCCATGGTGGTGACGGGCTCGGTGCCCGCCGCCACGGTCCGCACGGTGTAGCCGTTCCGGGCGAGATGGGCGGTGGTGTGCCCGGTCTCCCAGTCGGCGAACGTGTCGTAGACGGCCAGGTGAACGGTCTTGCCGGTCATGGTGAGCTCCTCAATCGTTATGACAGAATACTGTCATAACGACAGGGTGCTGTCAAAAGCTGCGGCCTCTCGCGAAACCCGACACCCTGCCGAACCACGCGCCCCATGCCATACAAGGTGGCCATGGAGTGCCGCCCCTGCCGCCGCCTACGCTCGCCGCATGACCCCTCATGCCCCTCATGTCCCGTTCATCGACTCCGCGGCCGGTGCGGCCGTGAAGGCCGCGGACCGCGCGCACGTGTTCCACTCCTGGTCCGCCCAGGGCCTGATCGACCCGCTCGCCGTCGCCGGCGCCGAGGGGGCGTATTTCTGGGACTACGACGGCAACCGCTACCTGGACTTCACCAGCGGCCTCGTCTACACCAACATCGGTTACCAGCACCCGACCGTCGTCGCCGCGATCCAGGAACAGGCGGGCAAGCTCGCCACCTTCGCGCCCGCCTTCGCCATCGAGGCGCGCTCCGAGGCCGCCCGCCTCATCGCCGAGCGCACCCCCGGCGACCTGGACAAGATCTTCTTCACCAACGGCGGTGCCGAGGCCGTCGAGAACGCCGTCCGCATGGCCCGGCTGCACACTGGGCGTACGAAGGTGCTCTCCGCCTACCGCTCGTACCACGGGGCCACCTCCACCGCGATCAACCTCACGGGCGACCCGCGCCGTTGGCCCTCCGACACCGGCTCCGCGGGCGTCGTCCGCTTCTGGGCCCCGTTCCTCTACCGCTCGCCGTTCCACGCCGGGACCGAGGCCGAGGAGTGCGCCCGCGCGCTCCAGCACCTGGAGGACACCCTCGCCTTCGAGGGACCGGCCACCATCGCCGCGATCATCCTGGAGACGATCCCCGGCACGGCCGGGATCATGACCCCGCCGCCCGGCTACCTCGCGGGCGTCCGCGAGATCTGCGACCGGTACGGGATCGTGTTCGTCCTCGACGAGGTCATGGCGGGCTTCGGCCGTACGGGCAAGTGGTTCGCCGCCGACCACTACGACGTGGTGCCGGACCTGATGACCTTCGCCAAGGGCGTCAACTCCGGTTACGTACCGCTCGGAGGCGTCGCCATCAACGCGGAGATCGCCGCCACCTTCGACACCCGCCCCTACCCGGGCGGCCTCACCTACTCCGGCCACCCGCTGGCCTGCGCCGCCGCCGTCGCCACCATCCATGTGATGGAGGACGAGAAGGTCATCGAGAACGCCGCGCACATCGGTGAGACGGTCCTCGGCCCCGGCCTGCGCGAACTGGCCGAGCGCCACCCCTCGGTCGGCGAGGTCCGCGGCCTCGGCGCGTTCTGGGCGCTGGACCTGGTCCGGAACAAGGAGACCCGCGAACCCCTCGTCCCGTACAACGCCGCGGGCGAGGCCAACGCGCCGATGGCGGCCTTCGGCGCCGCCGCCAAGAAGCACGGCCTGTGGCCCTTCATCAACATGAACCGCACCCACGCCGTCCCCGCCTGCAACGTCACCGAGGCCGAGGCCAAGGAAGGGCTCGCTGCCCTGGACGCGGCCCTCGCGGTCGCCGACGAGCACACGGCGTAGCCGACCGCACACGACGCCCCCTCCCCGCCCTCCCCTCCTGCCCGCCCTGCCCGGATCCGGGCACAACGGCCTGGCTTAAGGTGACCGGAGCGAAAAGGGGAGGGGGCGTCATGTGTGCGAGCGGAGGTGTGACCCGCAGTACGTTGCGTCAGCAGATCGCTGACGCACTGCGTGACGAGGTACTGGCGGGACGTCTGACACCGGGGCGGGAGTTCACGGTCAAGCAGATCGCCGAGCAGTACGGCGTTTCCGCGACGCCCGTCCGCGAAGCGCTCTTCGACCTCTCCGCGCAGGGGCTGCTCGCATCCGACCAGCACCGCGGCTTCCAGGTCCGTGAGTTCACCGTCGCCGACTACCGGGCCATGGTGGAAGCGCGCTCCCTCGTCGTGGAGGGCATCTTCCGCAGTCCCGGGGACCAGGTGGCCGTACGCGGCGACGGGATGGCATCGATCCGGCGCCGCGCGGCGGAGGCGGTACGCGCGGCGAAGGGCGGCGACCTCGACGTACTGATCGGGTACGACCTGCGGTTCTGGCGGGAGTTGGGGGCGTTCGTCCTGAACCCGTACATCACCGACTTCCTCAGCAGGCTGCGCGTCCAGGCGTGGGTGTTCGCCGTGCACCGGCTGCGCGGCAACGAGGACAGCGGGAGCTGGCTGTGGTTCGGCCACGAGGAACTGGTCGAGGCGATCGCGCGCGACGACCGCGACCAGGTCCACGCGACGATGCGGGCGTACTACCTGCACGCGCTGGCGTGGGCGGACCGGCTGGCGGAGGAGGAGAGCCGGGCCGGCGCCCCGGACCCCGCCTCGTCCGATCCCGATCCCGATCCCGATCTCGTCCCCGATCCCGTTCCGGCTTCTGTTCCCGATCCCGTCCCCGATCCCGCCTCCGGGGGGACGCGGGACTGACGGCGGGGGCGCGCGGCTCGGCGGGCTCCCGGCTCGGCCGGGGCTCCGGCTCCTTGCCAACGGCTGCCTGCCCCCTGCCACTTCCTTCCCCCACCACCATCACTTCCGTCCCCGCCGCAGTCCGTGCAGGGGCACTGTGCGCGACGTACGGGTCGCATTACGCTGTCCCGACGACCGCCCGAACCCGTTGGAGAGCGAGACTTCGTGGCCTGTGACCTGTGGCTGGTCCCCCTCGTCGATGTGCTGTGCCACAGCCCCGACAACCCGTTCGCCGAAGAGATCGCCATCTACGACAAGGCGCTGAGCGACGCGGGGCTGCCACCCGTCCCCGTCTACGCCTATATGCCGGGCCTGACCGGGGACGTCGCTCCCGTCGCGGGCTTCGACTACGACGCCCTGCACTTGCTGCGCCGCGCGTATCTCCTCCGGCTGAGCGGGCTCGCCGTCACTCCGGTCGACGCGCTGGGCGGGGACTACGAGCAACTGCTGGAGATGTTCGAGCAGAGCGCGCAGCAGTCGCACCTGGTCTGGCACTACGACCACGCCGGGGCGTACGTCCCGGTGGACTACCTGTACCCGCTCGCCGACGACCAGCTCCTGGAGGGCGGTGGTCCGCTGGGTTCGGCGCACGGGCTGCTGCGGGAGCTGCAGTTCGTGGCTCCGTCCATCGGCATAGACCCGGCCAACCCGCCGGTCGCTCCGCAGCCGCCCGCCCGGCCGACCTCGCTGGAGGAACCGGCGGCCCCGATCCCGTACGACGAGAGCCCGTTCGCGCGTGAGCGGCACGTCTGGCTGGGCCTGCACGCGGCCGTGACGCGCAGCCTGGCGCAGGGGTCGATGATCATCTTCAGCTGACCGAACGGGCCCGTTCCTGACCGGGGCCCGTCCCCGGCCCCGGTCAGGAACGGGCCACCCACGCTGAGGCCGCCCTCTCGGAGACCGCACCCTCAGCGGGGTGACTCCGGGGGTCGCTGCCGGGGCATGTTCGGCCGGGTGGCGACCGACGGCATCGAGAACCGCCCCGCCCCCGGCGCCGGCTCCGTACGGCTGTTGCCTCCGCCGGTCACCAGGGACTGCATGCCCATGGGCGCGGGACCGGCCCGGAACTCCACCATCCAGTCCGCGGTCTCCGACCGGACCAGCTCCGTGATGTCCTCCGAGAACCGGCGCAGCACCCCGAGGCACCGCTCCGCGGCCTCGCTGGCCGTGCCCTCGGTCGGCCCGAGCACCTCGCGCACGCACTCCGAGGCCCAGTCGAACTGGAGCACCTGGAGGCGCCGCTGCACGGCCTGAGCCGTCGCGAAATCCCTTATCCAGCCGGAGGTCAGACCGAAGTACCGGTCGCAGGACATGCAGGCGGCGCCCAGCAGCAGCGACATATAGCCCCAGCCGGCCGACCCGTCCAGCGCGCCCGTGAGGTCGAGCAGCGGCAGCGCCGCCCCCGCGACCACCCCGGCGGCGGTGCCGAGCCGCAGCGCGCGGGCGCAGCGCCGCTTCCGGACCCGGTCGCGGAGATACCAGTCGGCGGTGCGCAGGGCACCGGACTCGACCCAGCGGTAGAGCTCGTCGAGACGCTCGGCGGGATCGCCCCAGTCGCCGAGCGGGAAGGCGCGGGCGGTCAGGTCGCGGGGCCCCGCACCGGAACCCGGAACGGACCGCCCAGTTCCGGTACCTCCACCGGATCCCGCGTCGGTCTCCTTGCGGGGCGGCCCCTCGGGCTGCATCTCCGGCTGACTCACCGGGGCACTCCTCTGCACTCTGCTTAAGGACTCTGCTTAAGGACTCTGTCCAAGAACGCGACGGACTCGACGGACTCGGCGGAGCGACTGACTCGACTGACTCGACGTGCTTCCCGGGCGTGGCTCGGGGACGGGGGCAGCCGGCGCGGCCGACGGCCCCGCCCGGGTAACTCTGCGTTACCGGCGATGCCGGTGTGCGTACTGATGCGCGTGCCCTTCCTACCGCCGAATGGTGGGCCGTGGGGTCGAAATCGCGGGATTCCCGCCTGCACACGGCCTGTGATCAGGTATAGGAGGCTGCGAGAGGCCGTCGGAATCTCACCCGAAAGAGTTGGTCCCCGGCGGGTGGAGCGTGGCGACCGGCAAGCACGTAGGCTCGGCTTACCGAAACATTCGTCGTCGAAATGCCAGGAGTGACCGTGATACCCGGTGGTGGTCAGCCGAATATGCAGCAGCTGCTCCAGCAGGCCCAGAAGATGCAGCAGGACCTTGCCGTGGCCCAGGAGGAACTGGCCAGGACCGAGGTCGACGGCCAGGCGGGCGGCGGCCTGGTGAGGGCCACCGTGACCGGTGCCGGTGAGCTCCGCGGCCTGGTGATCGACCCGAAGGCCGTGGACCCGGAGGACACCGAGACCCTGGCCGACCTCGTGGTCGCCGCGGTGAAGGCGGCCAACGAGAACGCGCAGGCGCTCCAGCAGCAGAAGCTGGGCCCGCTGGCGCAGGGACTGGGCGGCATGCCCGGTCTGCCCTTCTGACCGAGCCCTACTGGTACCGACCCGTACCCACTACGGTACGAAGCAGCATTGAGGAAAGGCGTTCCGTTGTACGAAGGCGTTGTTCAGGACCTCATCGACGAGCTGGGCAGGCTGCCCGGCGTCGGTCCCAAGAGCGCGCAGCGGATCGCCTTCCATGTCCTGCAGGCCGAACCCACCGACGTACGCCGTCTCGCCCATGCCCTCCTGGAGGTCAAGGACAAGGTCCGGTTCTGCGCCGTGTGCGGGAACGTGGCCCAGCAGGAGCAGTGCGGGATCTGCCGGGACCCGCGCCGCGACCAGACGGTCATCTGTGTGGTCGAGGAGCCCAAGGACGTCGTCGCGATCGAGCGGACCCGCGAGTTCCGTGGGCGCTACCACGTCCTGGGCGGCGCGATCAGCCCGATCGAGGGCGTCGGCCCGGACGACCTGCGCATCCGGGAACTGCTGGCCCGGCTCGCGGACGGCTCCATCACGGAGCTGATCCTGGCGACCGACCCCAACCTGGAGGGCGAGGCCACCGCCACGTACCTGGCCCGGATGGTCAAGCCGATGGGGCTCAGGGTGACCCGGCTGGCCAGTGGCCTGCCCGTGGGCGGTGACCTGGAGTACGCCGACGAGGTCACCCTGGGCCGCGCCTTCGAAGGAAGGCGGCTGCTCGATGTCTGATGCCGCCGCCGTGCACGTCCGGCCCCACTCACCGTTCGAGACCGCGCCCACGGGAGGTCCCCTCGATGTCTGACGCCACGCTGAACTCCGTCACACAGGACCCGGACGACTTCGCCGTCCAGATCGCGGACCAGATCAAGACGTTCATCGTCGCGGTCACGGAGGTGTCCAAGGTCGAGGAGCCCGAGGAAGCCGTTCCGGTCCTGCTCCTCCAGGTCTCCCAGCTGCTGCTGGCGGGCGGCCGCCTCGGAGCGTACGAGGACGTCCTGCCCGACGAGCGCTACGAGCCGGACCTGGGCGCCGAGCCGGACGCGGACGGCCTGCGCGAGCGCTTCGCGGCCCTCCTGGAGCCGATCGACGTCTACTCCGAGGTCTTCGACCCGTACGAGCCCCGCAAGGCCCCGGTCCCGCACCGCATCTCCGACGACCTGGCCGATCTGGTCACCGACCTCGGCCACGGTCTGGCGCACTACGAGGCCGACCGCACCGCCGAGGCGCTGTGGTGGTGGCAGTTCTCGTACTTCTCCAACTGGGGCTCCACCGCCTCCGCCACCCTGCGCGCCCTCCAGTCCCTGATCGCCCACATCCGCCTCAACCAGCCCCTCGAAGAGCTGGACGGCCTGGACATCGACCAGGACCCGGGCGAGGACGACCTGGCGGAGGAGGCGGGCCGCGTGATGGTGCAGGAGATCGCGGGACCGCTGGGGCTGCGGCCGGTGAAGTAGCGGGCGCGATCCCTTCGGGCGTCCTTCCCCGGTGTCGTCCCGGCGAAAGTCGCACGGGACGGGGGCGGTCGGGGGCTCATTGGCCGGGCACGGTCACGCGGATCAGGGTCTGCTGGCCGTTGGCGACCAGTTTCCTCCGGCCGTCCTGGACGGCGAACACCTCCAGCCCGCACACGGTCAGGGTGCGTCCGGGCTTCAGGACGGTTCCGACCGCCTCGATGTGGTCGCCGAGGGCGGGTGCGAGGAGGTTGATCTTGTACTCGACCGTGAGCACCTCCGCGTTGTCCGGGAACAGGGTGACCGCCGCGAAGCCACCGGCGGTGTCCGCGATCGCGCCGGTGGCGCCCGCGTGGATGAAACCGTTGTGCTGGGTGACCTCGGGGCGGCTCGGAAGCACGATGTGCACGCGCCCCGGCGCGATCCGCGAGATCCGTGCGCCGAGGTGGTGCATCAGACCGTGGCGGTCGAATCCGGCCCGGATACGGGCCTGCACCTCGGGACTCGCCTGCTCCTGCTCCTGCTCCTGCTCCTGCCCCTGTTCCAGTTCCTGCTTCCGCTCCTGCTGTGACTGGTCTTCCACGGGCTCTCCTTCGGCAGGGATCACGATGCTCGAACCGGGTGAGGCGGGTCCACCGGCGGACCAGGTGGTCCACGAGCGGGAACCCGCCGAACGGCGATCATCATGGCACCGGGGGCGTGGTGACGGCCCGCCTTTTGCCGCCTTCCTGTCGCCTCCCCGCTGCCGTTCCGAGGCTGTTGCCGCAGGTCGTCCCGGGGCTCAAGCTCCGAGTTCCGAACCTCGGGCTCCGAGCTCTCTTCTGTAGGAACGGGTGGTGGAGGTTGAACCCACCCACCCTCCCAAGTCCCGTGCGGACCTGCGCGGATGAGCCGGCCGGCAGGGCGAGGGGTGACATTCGGTGATCGGTTTGCGCCGCAGCGTGTGTGCGCTCTAGATTCGTGCCGAGCAACCCACAGTCCGAAAAAACGGACGACCCCAGCGGTGCGCCAACACCAACCGGGGTCTGGCCGTATCAGATCGAAAAGAGACTTCGATCCACATGGCTGACGCCAATGTTAGTGCTGCCCTGCGTGCGCCCGCCCATCCCATGGCGAAAGCCGGGTATGGCAAGCGTCACGTCCCCGACGAAGCCCCGCGCGGCGCCGATGACTTCGGCCATCTGGACGCCCGGGAAGCCGCGCTCGCCGCGTACATCGACCGGCTCCCCGAAGGCGCCGCCATCGGCTACAAGGTGCTGGCCGAGGAGTTGCCGCAGTACGGCCAACAGGCCTGCCGCAGCGCGCTGGACCGGCTGACCCGGGCCGGGCACCTGCGGCGGATCAAGGTCCATGTCACCGTGGCCGACGGCGGGAAGCGCTGGGTGACGCGTACGCACTTCTCCCGCACCGCCCGCGACGCCGCCTGGTGGGCGCGGTACGTGCGGTTCGTCCGGGGCATCGACGCCCCCGGCCAGCCACCGGCCCCGGACGCGGTGGAGGGGGAGCGGCCCCGAGCGCAGCAGCCGCAGCCGCAGCAGCCCCGGCCGTCGCAACAGCCGCAGCGGCAGCCGGAGTCGGCGCCCGAGCCCGAGCCCGGTGTACCCGCCCCGCGCTCGGAGGCGTACGACGTGCTTGCCGCGCTCGGCGGTCAGGAGCCGAGGCTCCAGCTGTCCGACGGCGAGTGCGTGGCGCTGGAACACCTGGTCGACGAGTGGTTCGTGCGCGGGCTCGGCCGGGAGCAGATCACCCGGGCCCTGGTGGCGGGGCTGCCCGCCTCCGTGCATTCCGCCGGGGCCTTCCTCCGTACCCGATTGGAGAACAAGATGCCCCCTGTCCCGCAGCCCGCGAGGACCGAGAACGGCCACCGTGAGGAGATTCTCGGCGCCCTGATGATGTGCGCCTTCTGCGACGAGGACGAGACCACGACCACGCTGGTCGACGGTGTCTGCGGGGACTGCCGCGCCGACATCGACCGCGACGAGGCGAGCGGGGCGACCGGCGACGTACCGGACACCTTCCTGGCCCGGCCGTGTCAGCCGCTGGACGTCGCCGCCCGGGTGGCCGAACTGCGGTCGGCCGCGGGGCGCGGGACGGTCACGGTGCCGAGGCCGCGCCGATGAGCGTGCAGGAGATCCCGGTCGGGGCACCATGGAGTCAAGGAGGCGACGCCATGACCCCCAGGACCACCGCTCAGCCCCAGATGTCCGTCGAAGAGTTCGAGGAGCTCGCCCGCCGTGCTGCCGAGTTCGTGCGCCTTGAGTTCATCAGTGGAAAGGTCCAGGTAAAGCCCGTGCCCGACGGGAATCACGCGGAGATCGTCAAGTGGCTCCAGAGGCAGTGCATGCAGCACCGGCCGGAGCTCTGGCTCTACCCCGAACAGGGGCTGAAGGTCGAGGCGTACCGCAAGGGACGGGCCCGGCCCGACAGCGCACTCGCCCCTGATGACTACTTCGCCGGGGCGGGGGAGTGGGCGGACCCCACCGGCGTACTGATGGCGGTCGAGGTCACCTCCCACGACTCCGACACCAACCGGCGCGACCGGGTCGAGAAGCCCGATGGTTATGCGGCGGCCGGTATCCCGGTCTACCTGCTCATCGACCGTGAGGCGTGCTCGGTGACCGTGTGCACCGAGCCGGAGAAGGGGACGTACCGCTCCTCCACCACCCGGCCCTTCGGCGCGGTCGTCGAGCTGCCCGAACCGGTGGGCTTCACGCTGGAGACCGAGAAGCTCAAGGACTACGCGGACTGACCGCCGCCCCGGTGACACCGTGTGTGGGCTGGGACACATACGGGAGTGCGGGGGCGATCGGCGGGCAACAGCCCCGTACGAGCAGTCCGGGACGACACGCCGGATCATGTGGCGGGCGGGACATCTCACCATCTGGTATGAGGCGGGCGATTCCGGACTGCTCGTTAAACTGAGCCGACCGCAGTAATGGACTGAGCGAGGAGCGCACGTGGGCCTTGTCGTGCAGAAGTACGGAGGCTCCTCCGTAGCCGATGCCGAGGGCATCAAGCGGGTCGCCAAGCGAATCGTCGATGCCAAGAAGAACGGCAACCAAGTGGTTGTCGTGGTGTCAGCGATGGGCGACACGACGGACGAGCTGATCGATCTCGCCGAGCAGGTATCCCCGATTCCTGCCGGGCGTGAATTCGACATGCTGCTGACCGCGGGAGAGCGGATCTCCATGGCCCTGCTGGCCATGGCGATCAAAAACCTGGGCCACGAGGCCCAGTCGTTCACCGGCAGTCAGGCCGGTGTCATCACCGACTCGGTTCACAACAAAGCGCGGATCATCGATGTCACGCCGGGGCGGATTCGTACCGCGCTCGACGAGGGCAATATCGCGATCGTCGCCGGTTTCCAGGGTGTGTCCCAGGACAAGAAGGACATCACCACGCTGGGCCGGGGCGGATCCGACACCACCGCCGTCGCACTCGCGGCCGCGCTGGATGCCGAGGTCTGCGAGATCTACACCGATGTGGACGGTGTCTTCACCGCCGACCCGAGGGTCGTGAAGAAGGCCCGGAAGATCGACTGGATCTCCTTCGAGGACATGCTGGAGCTGGCCGCGTCCGGCTCCAAGGTGCTGCTGCACCGCTGTGTGGAGTACGCACGCCGATACGACATTCCGATCCACGTCCGCTCGTCCTTCTCCGGACTGCGCGGCACCTGGGTCAGCAACGAGCCGCAAGGGGACCAGCAGGTGGAGCACGCCATCATCTCCGGAGTCGCCCACGACGTCTCCGAGGCCAAGATCACCGTTGTCGGCGTCCCCGACAAGCCGGGCGAGGCCGCCGCGATCTTCCGCGCCATCGCGAACGCGGAAGTGAACATCGACATGGTGGTGCAGAACGTCTCCGCCGCGTCGACGGGGCTGACGGACATCTCCTTCACGCTTCCCAAGGCCGAGGGCCGCAAGGCCATCGACGCCCTGGAGCGGACCAAGGCCACCATCGGCTTCGACTCGCTGCGCTACGACGACCAGATCGCCAAGATCTCCCTGGTCGGCGCGGGTATGAAGACGAACCCGGGCGTCACGGCAGGCTTCTTCGAGGCGCTGTCCGACGCGGGCGTGAACATCGAGCTGATCTCGACCTCCGAGATCCGTATCTCGGTGGTCACCCGAGCCGACGACGTCAACGAGGCCGTGCGCGCCGTGCACACCGCCTTCGGCCTCGACAGCGACTCCGACGAGGCCGTCGTGTACGGGGGCACCGGACGATGACCGCCCGCCGCCCTTCGCTCGCGGTCGTCGGCGCGACCGGGGTGATCGGTGGCGTCATGCTCCAGATCCTTTCGCAGCACGCGGATGTCTGGGGCGAGGTGAAGCTGATCGCCTCACCGCGTTCGGCCGGCCGCAAGCTGGTCGTACGCGGTGAGGAGACCGAGGTCCTCGCGCTCGGCGAGGACGTGTTCGACGGCGTCGACGTGGCCCTGTTCCTGGTGCCGGACGAGGTGTCCGCCCGGTGGGGGCCGCTCGCCGCGTCCAAGGGCGCCGTGGTCATCGACGACTCGGCGGCCTTCCGGCTGGACGACGACGTGCCGCTGGTCGTCCCCGAGATCAACCCGCACGCCGTACGGCTCCGCTCGCGCGGCATCGTCGCCTCCCCGAACTGCACCACGCTGTCGCTGATCGTCGCGGTCGGCGCGCTGCACGCCGAGTTCGGGCTGCGGGAGCTGATCGTCTCCTCGTACCAGGCGGTGAGCGGCGCGGGCCGTGACGGTGTCGCCGCCCTGCGCGAACAGCTGTCGCTGGTGGCCGGTACGGAGCTGGGTACGCACCCCGGCGACGTACGGCGGGCACTCGGCGACGACGGCGGGAGCCCCTTCGCCGCACCCGTGGCCCTGAACGTCGTGCCATGGGCCGGGACCGATGCCGGGGACGGCTGGTCGTCCGAGGAGCTGGCGATCCGCGAGGAGTGCCGCAAGATCCTGGACCTGCCGGATCTGAAGGTCGCGGCGACCTGTGTGTACGTCCCCGTCGTCGCGACGCACTCGATGTCCGTCCATGCGCGCTTCGAGAGCGAGGTCGCCGTCGACCGGGCGCACGAGATCCTGGCGACCGCCCCCGGCGTGGTGCTGTTCGACAGCCCGGCCTCCGGCGATTTCCCCACGCCTTCCGACGTGGTGGGAACCGATCCGACCTGGGTCGGGCGGGTGCGGCGCTCAATGGACGATTCGCGCGCACTCGAAATGTTCATTTGTGGCGACAATCGGCGCAAAGGGGCCGCTTTGAACGTCGCTCAGATCGCAGAATCCGTGGCCGCCGAATTCCCCCGGGGCTGATCGAACCTGTTTTGTAGGATCTGTGAACACCCGTTGCAGAATTCGCTGGTCTGAACCCCTTGAGCTGGGGCGTTGTCATATCCGACGATGATCTCCCGGCCACCTGCAACCGCATGTCGGTCGGGCAGCGTCTATGCCGTCACTTCTTGCGCGGCGGGGCGCAATTTTGGGGCATTTGGGGAAGAGCAGGTACGCATGAGGGCATATCGCACAGCGCTGAACGCGGTGCCGTACGCGTACAACCCTGATGGGGGGCAGCGTGTCCAACTGGCGTGGCAGAGGTTCTCGATATCACAGTGGTGGGCCCGTTGCGGGGTGCTTCGGTACGTCCGTTCCGGCGGCCCCGCGCGCCCGGCGGCATGCCGGTGATCGCGCCCATGCCCGCTGCGCGCCCGGCGCGGCTGCCGTCGCAGCGCGAGGGCGCTGAGGAGACGGTGGCAGCGGGAACCACGGTCGACCATCTGACCGAGACCTATCGCGCCCACTACCGTTCGCTGCTCGGCCTCGCCGCCCTGCTGCTGGACGACACCGCGTCCTGTGAGGACGTGGTGCAGGAGGCGTTCATCCGCGTGCACTCCGCGCGCAACCGGGTACGGGAACCGGAGAAGACGCTCGCGTACCTCCGGCAGACCGTCGTCAACCTCTCCCGCTCCGCGCTGCGCCGCCGCATCCTCGGGCTGAAGCTGCTCTCCAAGCCCATGCCGGACATGGCGAGCGCCGAGGAGGGCGCGTACGACCAGCTGGAGCGGGACGCGCTGATCAAGGCCATGAAGGGGCTGCAACGGCGCCAGCGTGAGGTGCTGGTGCTGCGCTACTTCGCGGACATGACGGAGGCGCAGGTCGCGGAGACGCTGGGGGTTTCGCTGGGCTCGGTCAAGGCGTACGGCTCGCGCGGTATCGCGGCCCTGCGCGTCGTGATGGAGGCGCAGGCATGAGCGGGCCCGAGGGCAGGCAAGAGAATGACCGGACTGGAAACGGAATTGTGAACCACGGGCCGGAGAACACCCCGGGCAGCGCGCAGGACGACAGCCGGGGCGGTGCCCGGGACAACACGCCGGAGACCGCCCGGGACGACGCTCCGGGGAGCGCCCAGGCGGACACACCGGGGAGCAGTGCCTCGCCGGACGCGGACGGTGAGTCCGCGGACGCCGGCCTCCCGGGCACGCTGACCGACCTCTTCGCGGGCCGGGCGCCCGGCGGCGGTGGCGGTCACGGTGGCGCGGGCGGCGGCGAACTGGACGAGGTGGCGCTGCGCCGCATGCTGCGCGGAGCGGTGCACGACCTCGAACCCGCCGAGGGCACCCTGGACCATCTGCGCCGCGCGGTTCCCGCCCGGCGCACCAAGCGGCGGCAGGCCGTCGTCGGGGCGGCCGCGGCGGCCCTGCTCATCGGCACCGCCATCCCCGCCTTCGTCCACGTCGCGAATTCGGACGGCTCCTCCGCCGCCCGGCCCGCCATCGCCGGACACGGCGAGCAGGCCCATGGCGGCAACGGCACCGAGACCGGTGCCGAGGCGGGCAACGACCTGCCCTCCGGGTCCTCCGAGCGGGAGAACGAGGGCGGCAAGGGCCTGCCCGACGCCTCCGGTTCGCCCTCGGCGAGCGGTGGCGAGGACGCCGAGGGTTCCGAGACCGGCGGCACCGCCGACGCACCCCGCTCCGAGGTCGCGGCCATGCCGGCCTGCGACCCCGGCCAGCTCGGCGTCGCCTCGGCCGGAACGGGCGCGGCGGGTGCCGACGGCACGGTGTACGGCAGCTTCAAGATCGCCAACGTGTCCGGCAAGGACTGCTCGGTGAGCAGCGACGGCACGGTGGGGTTCACCGCCATGGGCGCGGCCGACGAGCACAAGATCGATGTCGTCCAGCACACGGCGGGGGACGCGGCGAGCGCTCTCCCCGACCCCTCGCAGGAGCCGGGAACGGTGCTGCTGAAGCCGTCCATGGCGTACGAGGTGCAGTTCGCCTGGGTGCCGACGGACACCTGTCCGACCACCGGTGCCAGCCCCAGCCCGACCCCGCCGGACGGCGCCGGGGGCTCGACCGGCGAGGTCCCCTCGGCCGAGGGGCCGGAGGCGCAGTTCGCGAGCGGCGAAGGGGGCAGCACGGCGGACGGCAGCGTGGCCGTGACGCACACCCCGGAATCGGGCGCACCGACCGCCGAGACGAAGATCCAGAACGCCTGCGCGGGCACCATCTACCGGACGGGCGTGCTCACCGCGTCGTAGGTGCGGGCCTGCCGGAGGTGCGGGGGCTCAGGGCGGTGGTGTTGGGGCGAGCCCCGCGCGGCAGGCCAGCTGAAGGGCGATGCGCTGTTCCGGGTCGGTGAGATCGGCGCCGGTCAGCTCGGTGAACCTGCGGATCCGGGCGCCCACCGCGTTGCGGTGCAGATGGAGGACCTCGGCGGCGCGGGCCGGTGAGTTGTTGTGGTCCAGGTAGGCCTGGAGGGTGCGCAGGAGGGGTTCGGCGCGCTCGGGGCCCAGGGCCATGACGGGGGCCAGCAGCTCACCGACCGCCTCGCGTGCGGCCTCGGAGGCGTACCACTCCAGCAGCATCCGGTCCACGCCCGCGGCGTCGTGCGCGGCCACCGGTTCGCCCCCGGCCCGCGGCAGCGCGGCGCGCGCCTCACGGGCGGACGACCTGATCCCCAGGGGGCCGCGGTGCGGGACGCCCACGCCGCAGCGCAGGTCGGCGTCGGGGTGCAGACGGCGCAGACGCTCCACGGCCCGCCGGGTCGCGCCGAGCACCTGGCGGTGACCGTCCGGGCCGGGATCGGCGGGCAGGGTGCAGAGCAGGGTGAGGGCGTCGTCGACGACCGTGGCGTTCCACTGGACGCCGGGCGCGGGCGCGGATCCGGGCGGGGCGGCGGATACCGGCGGGGGCGGGGAGGCGTGCGCGGGCAGGGGCGCGGGCGCGGGCAGGGGCGCGGGCGCGGCCGGGGGCGCGGCGTACGGGAGGACGGTGCGCAGCAGGTTCAGAGCTTCCGGTGCGACGTTCTCCAGGACCCGGTAGCGCTCCGTGCCGTCGAGCGCCACGGGCACCAGGCGCAGCGCGATGTGCCAGGAATCCACCGGGAGGCCGAGCGCCCGCCCTCGGGCCGCCAGCGGTACCGCCCGGTCGCGGGGCGCGGTCAGCAGCTCGGCGAGGAGCTGCCCGCGCGAGCGTACGGGTACGTCGCCCGTGGCCCCGCCGGTGGCGGCGAGCGCCGCCAGCGCCAGCACGGCGCGGACGGCCGTACCCGCGTGACCCGGCCGGGCGGCCGAGGCGAGCCGCACCTCGCCGTCCGCTCCCGCCGCTGCCGCGCCCTCCTCGTCCGGCCCCGGAGCCCGGCGCTCCACCGGTCGGCCCAGCACCTGTCCGGCCGTCGCGGCCACCCGGTCCGGATCGCCCGCCATCGGGGGGAGCCGGCGCGCGGCGGCCTCGATCCGGGCCAGCGCGTCGGACGGGTCGCCCGCGGCGGCACGGTGCACCGCGATGACGAGGGCGGCGAGATCGCCCTCGGCGTGCAGCACGGCCACCCCGCCCCGCTCGGCGAGGACCCGCACGGTGGTGGAGAGCGGGGCGTCGTCCGGCCCGGTCAGGACGAGCGCCGCCGCTCCGGCCGCCGCCGCGTCCCGTACCGCCACGTCCAGGAGCAGGCCCGGCACGGGGGCGAGGAGGACGGCGACCGTACCCGGCGGGACCTCCACGATCCGGTCCCGGGCCGGTACGAGGCGGACCCCGGCCACCGCGACGGCGTCCAGCGGCCCGGCCAGGGGGCGGACCGATTCGAGGCCGGGCGCGGTGAGCAGGTCGGCGAGGTTCGGCACTCCTGAAGTGTGCTGGAGGCACAGCGGGCACGGCAACCGTGGGCGCGTGGCCCATGGGATGCGCCCGGAGCCTTCGTACGCTGAGAGGTATGCACATCGACGCCGGAGCGCTCGCCGACTTCGCGCGGGGCTGTGCCGTCCTCGGCTCGGGAGGCGGCGGCCCCGTCGCCCCCGCCCGTGCTGTCGCCGCGCAGGCGATCGAGGAGTGCGGGCCCGTGCCGGTGATCGCCCCGGACCGGCTCCCCGGGGACGCCCTGATCATGCCGGTCAGCGAGATCGGCTCACCCGTCGTCGCCGGCGAACGGATCGGCAGCCGCGCCGAACCCGCGCGGCTGCGCGCCAGGGTCGAGGAGCAGCACGGACGGCCCGTCGAGGCCGTCATGAGCGGGGAGATCGGCGGCCTGAACGGCTGCCTCGCGCTGGCCTGGGCGGCCCGGCTGGGCCTTCCGCTGCTGGACGCCGACTCCATGGGCCGGGCGTTCCCCCGGATGGACCAGAACGTCCTCGAACTCGCCGGGATGAGCCCCGGCCCCGCCGTGCTCGCGGACGAATGGGGCCGCACGGTGATCCTCGACCACATCGACGGTGCCCATCTCGAACTCCTGGGCCGCGCCACGGTGGACGCCTTCGGAGGCCGGGTGGTCTCCAGCGACTACCCGCTCACGGCGGCACAGGCCGCGGCACACGCGGTCGCCGGCTCGGTCACCCGGGCCCTGCGCCTCGGACGCCGGACCGCGCGGACGCGGGGCCACGGCGACTCCGGCACCGGTATTGGTATCGGTATCGGTATCGGTATCAGTACCGGCACCAGTATCAGTACCGGCACCGGCGTCGGCGGCACCGGCCGTGAGTCAGGCCTGAGCGGCGACCTCGGCCCTGCCCACGACCTCGGCCCTGCCTACGACTCCGGCTCTGCCTACGACCTCGGCCCCGGGTTCACCGGCAAGGTGTCCTCCGTCCGGCGTTCCCCACAGGGCGACGGCGGCGAGGCGACGGGCGTGCTGCTCGAAGGCATGGGGCCCGACGCGGGTCGGCTCGTCCTGGTCGAGGGACGCAGCGAGTTCGTCGCGGCGGTGGAGGACGGCAGGCCGCTCGCGCTGGTGCCCGATGTGATCTGCCTGCTCGATCTGCGGACCGGTGAGACGGTCCAGGTCGAGTCGGTACGCTACGGGCTCCGCGTCCAACTCCTCACCCTGCGCTCCGATCCCGCCTGGTACACCCCACAGGGCCTCACCCTGGCCGGTCCCGCCGTCTTCGGCCTGGCGGGCCTGGACCGTGACGGGGACCGGACCGGCACCGCCTCCGGGGGCTCACGTGATCGTCGGCGTGGATGTCGGCCCCACCAGCACCGATGCCGTCCTGCTCGACGAACGCGCGAGGACGGGGGGTGTCGGCACGGGGGGTGTCGGCTCGGGCGGTGTCGGAGCGGGGAGTGTCGGCTCGGGCAATGTCGGCTCGGGTACGCGCAACGGCAGCGCAGGCAACCACAGCACGGGCGACGACAGCACGGGCGCCGGCCGTGACCTCGTCGCCGTGGGCGTGGCCAAGGTGCCGTCCGTGCCCGACGACGCCGTGGCCTCGATCATCGCCGCGGTGTCCGCGCTGCCCGCCGGGCCGCGCGGGCGGGCGGTTCAGCTCGCCGTCGGGCTCAGGGCGGCCGCGCGTGCCGTGAACGAGCGGCGAGGGCTGGCCAAGGTGGGCGTGCTGCGCATCGGGGGAGCCGCGGCGGACTCGGTGCGTCCGCTCTTCGGCTGGCCGTCGGACCTGCGGGACGCCGTCTGCGCCGGGTACGCCAACGTGGACGGCGGCAGCGTCCTCGGCCCGCACGGTGGCATGCCCCTCGACCGGGAGGCGGTGGCCCGGTTCGGTGCCCGGCTCGCCGGTCGTGCCGAGGCGTTCGCGGTGTGCGGGATCTTCTCACCGGCCGACGCCGGCCAGGAGCGGGAGGCCGCCGAGATCCTCCAGGCCGAGGCGGGCCCCTCCGTACCGGTCCTGCTCTCCGGCGAGGTCGGCACCCTCGGCCTCCTCGAAAGGGAGAACGCCACCGTCCTGTACGCCGCGCTGCGCGACCTCGTGGTCCGTATCGCCGACGAACTGACCGCCGCGCTGCCCCTGCTGGGACTGGCCCCCGGCGCCTCGGTCCTGGTCACCCGGCACGACGGCACGCTGATGAGCCTGGACTATCTGCGCCGCTATCCGGGGCTGAGCCTGGGCAGCGGTCCTGCCTGCACCCTTCGCGGCGCCGGACTGCTGGCGGGGGTGAGCGAGGCGGTGGTCGCCGACATCGGCGGCAGGCGGGCGCGCGTCGGTGTGCTGACCGGCGGCTATCCGCGCGAGGCGGGCGCCGGGGAGCGCATCGGAGGGGTGCCGGTCAGCATCCGGATTCCCGATCTGCTGACCGTCGGCCTGCCACCGGCGGGCGCGCCGCGACAGGGCCTGCCCCCGGAGCCGGGGGCGGGGCCGGACCCCGGACCGCTTTCGCCGGCCCGTATCGCCGCACACCGTGAACTCGCCGAGGCGGTGGACCGGATGCAGCCCGCGGCGGGGCGCCTCCCCGTACTTCTGGTGGGCGGCGGCGCGAGTACGGTACCGGCCACCGCGCTGGCCGGGTTCGACGTCGTACGCCCCGAACACGGTGGTGTGGCAGGCGCGTTCGGGGCAGCCGCCAGCCCGGTCGGCGGACACCACGAACGCGTCGTGCCACCCGGCCCCGGCTTCCCCGCCCGCCTCGCGGCGGCCCGCGACGAGGTACGGGAACTGGCGCGCGCCTCCGCCGTTCGGGCCGGGGCAGATCCCCGCCGGGTCCGTACCGCGCTGGAACCGGACATCTCGGTCCCGTACCTCCCGGGTGCCACCCTGCTCCGGGCGAGGGCGGCGGGACCACCGCTACCGCTGTAACCGGGACCCGGACCACACAGCCCCCTTCGCTCACCGCCCCTCACCGCGCCTCGCCCCCACCTCCGCCCTCCCGTTCGGGCAGCCCGCCGCCGCGCTGCCTCTCCCCGCCGTGCCCGCTCACTCCTCAAGGACGTCCCCATGACCCACTCGCAAGCCGCCACCCCGCCCGGCACACCAGGAGCGTCCGGCACACCAGCAGCGCCCGGCACACCGGGCGCTCCAGGCCTCCGTGAAGCAGCCGACGTTCCCGGCGGGACCGACGAGGACTACCCACTGGAGCGGGTCCCCAAGGCGGCCCGCTACTCGTGGTTCAACGTGGCTGTGCAGCGGTTCGGCCAGCTCTCCGACCTCACCCAGTTCCTGCTCGGCGCCACGCTCGGCGCCGGCCTCTCGTTCTGGGGTGCCTTCTGGGCGTTCACCCTGGGCTCGGTGATCCTGGAGATCGTCTGCATCTTCGTGGGCATCGCCGGAATGCGGGAGGGACTGTCGACGTCGATGCTGGTCCGCTGGACCGGATTCGGCCGTTACGGTTCCACGCTCATCGGTCTGGTCATCGCGGTCAGCCTGTTCGGCTGGTTCGGCGTGCAGACCGCTGTCTTCGCCGCCGGGCTGCACTCCCTGGTGCCCTCGGTCGCCCTCTGGGCCTGGTGCCTGATCTGCGGCCTGGCCGTCACCGCCCTCGTCCTGCGCGGATTCCGGGCCATGGGCTGGACGGCCTTCGTGACCGTTCCGGCCTTCCTCGGCCTGGCCGGCTGGGCGATGAGCGTCGAGATATCCCGGCATTCCTTCGGGGACCTGATCTCCGCACAGCCGTTCGGCGCGGGTATCTCCATCGCCACAGGCGCCACGATCGTGGCGGGTTCGTACATCGTCGGCGCCGTCACCACCCCCGACATGACCCGCTTCAACCGCAACACCGGCGACGTCGTCAAGCAGACCGTCATCGGCATCTCGCTCGGTGAATACGTCCTCGGTCTCGCGGGTGTGCTGCTCGCCTACGCGGTCAAGTCCTCCGACCTGATCGCGATCATCACCGCGTCCTCCGGAGTGGTGGGCGTGATCGTCCTGGTCTCCGCCACCGTGAAGATCAACAACTGGAACCTGTACTCGTCCACGTTGGGCCTGGTCAGCGCGGTGGAGTCGCTCTTCAAGATCCGCCTCGGCCGGGTGGGCACGACGGTCGTCATCGGGGTGCTCGGCTCGCTCGCCGCCGCCGCCGGAATCCTGGAGAGGTTCACGGACTTCCTCACGATCCTCGGTGTCCTCACCCCGCCCGTCGCCGGGATCATGGTCGCCGAGTACTTCATCGTGAAGCGCTGGCGCCCGCAGCTCGATGCCTCGCGGGCCCTCGGCCGGCTCCCGGAGACCGAGCCGAGCTGGGTGCCGGCCACCATGGCCCTGTGGGCGGTCGCCTCCCTCGTCGGCTGGCTCGGCGACCACTACCAGGTCGGCGGCATCCCGGCCCTGAACTCCCTGTTGCTGGCGGGAGTCGGCTACGTCGTTCTCGGCAGGCTCGGGCTGGTGCGCGCCGCCCGCGAACTGCCCTTCACCCAGCCCGACCGGCCCGCCGCCGCAGTGGAGATCGAGGCCGAGGCGAGGGCAGAGGCCGAGGCGAAGGCGAAGGCGAGGGCAAGGGCGGCGACGGGCGCGGCGGCGCAGCCGACCCCCTGAGCCGCGTACGGCGCCTGAGCCCCGTACATCCCCTGAGCCCCGTACGAGCGGGCGGGGCTGTGCGACCGGAAACCACCCACACAGCCCCGGGACCCCCGGACAACCGGGAACCACCCACACAGACCTGAACCTCACCCCACCCCTCCCGTACGAGCCAACCCCCGTACGAGGCACCCCCGTACGAGCCAACTCCCTTACGAGCCACCCGCGTACGAACTCGAGAGACGGACACTCCCCATGCGTATCGGTATCGACGTCGGAGGTACCAACACCGACGCCGCCCTCCTCAGGGACGACGGCCGGGTCATCGCCGCCGCCAAGTCCCCCACGACGTCCGACATCACCTCCGGTGTGACCGCGGCGATCCGTGCCCTGAATCCGCCCATCGAGGCCATCACCGCGGTGATGATCGGCACGACGCACTTCCTGAACGCGCTCATCGAGGGCGCCCGGCTGGCACCCGTCGCCGCGGTACGGCTCGGACTGCCCGCGACCGCCGCGCTGCCGCCGATGGTCGACTGGCCCGAGCGGCAGCGGCAGGCCGTGGGCGGTCACGGCTATCTGTGCCACGGCGGGCGCGAGTTCGACGGCCGGCCGCTCTCTCCCCTCGATCCCGAGGAACTGCGGCGGACCGCCGCCGACATCGCCGCGCGCGGCATCACCTCCGTGGCGATCTCGTCCGTCTTCTCGCCCGTCGCCGAGGAGGACGAGCGGCGGGCCGCACAGATACTCGCCGGCGAACTCGGCGACGGCGTGCACTTCTCGCTCAGCCACGAACTGGGCCGCATCGGGCTGCTGGCCCGCGAGAACGCGACGATCATCAACGCCGGGCTGCGCGACCTGGCCACCGTCATCGTGGAGTCGTTCGGCAAGGCGCTCGCCGAGGTGTCCATCACCGCGCCGTTCTTCCTCTCGCAGAACGACGGCACCCTGATGGACGTCGACTTCGCCCGTACGTACCCGGTGGCCACCTTCGCCTCGGGGCCCACCAACTCGATGCGAGGCGCCGCCCATCTCTCCGGGCTCGGGGACTGCGCGGTCGTCGATGTCGGCGGCACGACGTCCGACGTCGGCATCCTCGTCGGCGGCTTTCCCCGGGAGGCGGCGGGTGAGAGCGAGGCAGCCGGAATCCGCACCAACTTCCGTATCCCCGACGTGCTCTCCCTCGGCATCGGCGGCGGGTCCCACGTATCGGAGGACGGCGAGACCGGGCCCCGATCGGTCGGCTACCGGCTCACCGAGGAGGCCCTGGTCTTCGGCGGTACGAGACTGACGGCCACGGACCTCGCGGTGGCCGCGGGCCGCGCCGAGGTGGGCGACGCCGCCCTGGTCGCGCACCTGGACCGGGACTTCGCCGAACGCGCCCTGGACCGGATCGCCCAGCGCCTCGCGGAGACCGTCGACCGGATGCGCACCTCCGCCGCCCCGCTGCCCGTGGTCGCGGTCGGCGGTGGCTCGATCCTGGTGCCCGGGGCCCTGCCCGGCTTCGACGATGTGCGCAGGCCCGGTCACTTCGACGTGGCCAACGCGGTCGGCGCCGCCATCGCCCAGGTGGGCGGCGAGGTCGACCGGGTCTTCCAGGTCCCCGAGGGCCGCCGGGACCAGGTACTCGCCCAGGCCCGCGAGGAGGCCGAGGGCCGGGCCCTGGACGCCGGGGCCCGGCAGGGCACCGTGCGCATCGTCGACCTGGAGGAGGTGCCGCTCGCCTATCTGCCCGGCGGCGCCACCCGGATCAGGGTCAAGGCGGTCGGCGATCTGGACCTGACCCGTATCACCGAGGCAGCACACACCGCCGTGAACGGCACGGCCCGCACCACCGGAGCAGCGGCACATGCGTGAGATCACCCTGGACAACCTGGAAGACATCGCCCGGGGCGCCGGGATCCTCGGTACGGGCGGGGGCGGCGACCCCTACATCGGCATGCTGCTCGCCCGCGAGGCCATCCGCAGGCACGGACCCGTCCGCGTCGTCGACTTCGACGAGGTGGCACCCGACGCCACGGTCGTACCGATCTCGGGCATGGGGGCGCCGACCGTCCTTCTGGAGCGGGTGCCCAACGGCGGCGAGGAGCTGGCCGCCCTGCGCGCCCTGGAGAAGTACATCGGGCGCCCCGCCACGCACATCGCCCCGATCGAGATCGGCGGGGTCAACTCCATGCTGCCGATCGCCTGCGCCGCCGAGGCGGGGCTGCCGATCGTGGACGGGGACGCGATGGGACGGGCGTTCCCGGAGGCCCAGATGGTGCTGCCCGGACTGATCGGGGTCCGCAACACCCCGATGGCGATCTCCGACGACAAGGGCAACAGCATCATCGTCGAAGCCGTCGACAACCACGCGGCCGAACGCATCGCCCGCGCGGTCTGCGTCGAGCTCGGCTGTCAGATCTCCAGCGCGGACACGGTCCTGCGGGGCGACCAGCTGGCGGCGGGCCTGGTCCCGGCGACCCTGACACTGGCCGAGGACCTGGGCGCCGCCGTACGGGAGGCCCGCGCTGCACACACCGACCCGGTGGCCGCGGCCCGGAACCTGCTGTCCGGCACCCACCTGCTGACCGGCAAGGTGATCGACGTCAGCCGGCGCACCGAGGGCGGCTTCGCCCGCGGCCGGGCCCGCGTCGAGGGCGTCGGCACGGACGCGGGCCGGACGCTGGAGCTGGACTTCCAGAACGAGCACCTGCTCGCCACCAGGGACGGCGAGACGGTGGCCACGACCCCGGACCTGATCTGCGTGCTGGACACCGATTCCGGTGATCCGGTCACCACGGAGGGCCTGCGTTACGGGCTGCGCATCAGCGTGCTGGCCGCACCGTGCGACCCGCGCTGGACCAGCCCCGGGGGCCTGGAACTCGCGGGGCCGCGCTACTTCGGGTACGAGACCGACTACGTGCCCTTCCGCACGGCCTGAGCACCACGGTCCGGAACGCTGTGACCGTGAACTTCCGGGAGTTCCCCCGATCCAGCCCGGGGCCCGGGGCCACGGTCACAGCGTCCCGGTCACAGCAGCACCGGCGGTGGTCCGGGCCCCGGGCCCGGGGCTGGGACTCTGGGGCCGGGGCCCGGGGTCACGGCCGCAGCGCTCCCGGGCGCAGGGCTTCCGGCCGCAGCGGCACGGGCAGTGGTCCGGGCAGTGGTCCGGGCCCCCCGGGCCCGGGTTCAGGCGGAGGCCTTGTCCTCGTCGCGTGAGAGCGCGGGGGTCTCGGTCGCCGGGCTCCCGTGGGCCACGGTCTCGTCGGCCGGGTTCCCGTCGGCCGGGCTTTCGTTCGCCGGGGCTTCGGGGACGAGGCCGAGCTCCAGGTCGCGGGCGGCCTCGGCCTCACGCCGGAGGAGCCGGAACCACATGAAGAGCACGAAGCCCGCGAAGACGAACCACTCACCTGTGTAACCGAGGTTCTGGAAGGCCTTCAGGTCGAGCCCGCTGCCCTGCGGCGCGGCGGCGGGGACCGGCTTCATCGCGCCGCCCGTACCGCCGGCCTCCGCCTCGGGGAGCGTCACCCAGGCGTCGTACACGTCGTACGGGACGAGGTTCACCAGCGACGCGGCGCTGATGATGCCCAGCTGACCGTCGGGGAGCCCGCCCTCGGAGTTGACGCCGTCGCTGTTCATGTTCTCGGAGGCCTGGAGGTCACCGGTCACGGTGACCTCGCCCTTGGGCGCGGCCGGAACGGCGGTGCGTCCCGCGGTGCCGGGCAGCCAGCCGCGTACGACGGGCAGGGCCTTGCCGCTGTCGGTCCGCAGCATGTTCAGGACGTAGAAGCCGTTACGGTCGTCCAACTCGCGGCCGGGGACCAGGAACTGGTCGGCGTACGTACCGGATGCGACAGCTGGACGGCCGGACGTCACCTTGTCGACGGGCAGCAGCGAGTCGAGCGGCTTGGCGGTCCGTGTGCTGGGGTCGGGCTGCTTCTCGGCCTGCTCGTGCGTCTGCACGCGGTCCTCGAAACGGCCGAGCTGCCAGGTGCCCATGAACACACAGAACGGGATGGCCAGCACGACGAACAGGTTGATCCCCCACCATCGCGGGGTCAGCAGGAACCGGTACACCCCTCCACGGTACGGTCCCCGCCCCGGCCGCCCGGAGCGGGGTACACCATTTATCCGTCCCTTACGCGTCCCCGGGGGCGGCGACGGGCGGCCGCGACGTTGACGTCACACGCCGACCGGACCGCCCGGAGCCCGCCGCGGGCCTCGGCCCCGGACCACCGCGAGTCCCGCCCCGGCCCCCGCTGTCCGCTTTGGCCCGGGTCGCCCCCGGCCCGCCGCGGGCCTCGGCCCCCAGGCCTCAGGCCGTTGCCGCCGGGGGATCCGCCAGGTGTTTCAGCGCGAAGTCGAGCTCCAGCCGGACCTGCTTGATCCGCTCCTCCACGACGAGCGAGCCGTGCCCGGCGTCGTACCGGTACACCTCGTGCACCGCGCCACGCGCCTTGAGGCGGTCCACATAGTTCTCCACCTGACGGATGGGGCAGCGCGGATCGTTGACGCCCGCCGAGATGTAGACGGGGGCGCGTACCGAGTCGACGTACGTCAGGGGGGACGAGGCCTCGAAGCGCTCCGGGACCTCCTCGGGCGTGCCGCCCAGCAGCGTGCGGTCCATCGCCTTCAGGGCCTCCATCTCGTCGTGGTAGGCCGTGACGTAGTCGGCGACGGGCACGGCGGCCAGTCCGAGGGCCCATGACTCGGGCTGTGTGCCGAGGCCGAGCAGCGTCAGATAGCCGCCCCACGAGCCACCGGCCAGGATCAGCCGCTGCGGGTCCGCGAGCCCGGACTTCACCGACCAGTCCCGTACGGCCGCGATGTCCTCCAGCTCGATCAGACCGACCCGGTGCTTGAGCGCGTCCGTCCAGGCGCGGCCGTAGCCGGTCGAACCGCGGTAGTTGACCCGTACGACCGCGAAGCCGTGGTCCACCCAGGCGGCCGGGCCGGAGGCGAAGGCATCGCTGTCGTGCCAGGTCGGGCCGCCGTGGATCTCGAAGACGGTGGGGAACGGGCCGTCACCGGTCGCGGGCCGCTGCACGAGGGCGTGGATACGGCCGCCGGGGCCGTCCACCCACGCGTCCTCGACCGGCACCGAGGCGGGGGCCTTGGCACCGGGCGGATCGAGGACCACGGAACCGGAGGTGGAACGGACGGCCGGCGGCTGCGCGGCCGACGACCAGAGATACTCCACGGTGCCGTCCGGGCGGGCGGTCGCGCCCGAGACCGTACCCGCGGGGGTCTCGACCCTGACCGGCCCGTCGGCGCCCGGCTCGTACCGCCACAGCTCGCTGCGCGCCTCGAAGCTGTGCTCGACCAGCAACGCGGAACCGTCCGGATACCACTCGGCGCCCACGTCGCCCGGCAACTCGATGGGGAGGGCGGTCTCGGTGCCCGCGACCGGGTCCCAGATCATCGGCTCCCAGCGGCCCCTGCGCTGATGGCCGACGAGCAGCCGGGAGTCACCGGCCACCGGTGCGAAGCCCAGCACCGCGAGGCCCAGCTCCTTGGTGCCGCCCTCGGTGTCGTCCAGCTCGGCGACCACGGAACCGTCCGGGCGCACGACGCGCAGCGCGGAGTGCATCGCGTCACCGTGCTCCGTGTGCTCCAGGGCGATCAGCGTGCCGTCGTGGGAGAGGTCCCCGACCCCGGCGGACTCCCGGTGCCGGTAGATCTCGGTGGGCTCCTCCCGCGGGCGTACGAGATGGACGGTCGTGCCGTCCTCGTCGGTGGAGCGGCCGATCACGGCGGTCCCGTCCCGCCCGATGGCGAGGCCGGCCGGATAGGAGGGCTCCAGACCGGGAGCCGCCGGTTCGTCCTCGTCGCCGGTGAAGGGCTGCCGCATCCACACACCGAACTCGTCGCCGTCGGTGTCGTTGAACCACCAGATGGCCTCGCCGTCGGGGGTCAGCACCCCGTCGGTCGTCCCGTTCGGCCGGTCGGTCGCCCGCCGCTGCTCCCCACTCGTCCGGTCCCAGGCGTACAGCTCGTACGTGCCGGTGGCGTTGGAGACGAACAGTGAGCGCTCAGGGGCGTCCTCGGCCCAGTCGGGAAGGGAAACCCGGGGCGCGCGGAACCGCTGCTCCCACTCCGGTGCGGACGAGGCGTTCTGTGTATCGCTCATGCCACCATCCAACCCGATCGGACGCACGAGCGGGCAGCCTGTGGATAACCACTCGCACCACCCCCAGCCTGTGGGTAACTTTCCGCTCATGTACTCACCGACCCCGGACGACTGGCATGACACCAACCGCGCGCGCTGGGACGAGCGCGTGGCGATCCACGAGGCGAGCGACTACTACGGCCTGGACGCGTTCCGGGCGGGCAAGGACGCCCTTCGCGAGTTCGAGCTCGCCGAGGTCGGCGATGTCACCGGCAAGTCCCTGCTGCACCTCCAGTGCCACATCGGGCTCGACACCCTGTCCTGGGCCCGGCACGGCGCCGCGCATGTCGTCGGTCTCGACTTCTCCGAGCCCGCCGTGGAGGCCGCCCGTTCTCTCGCCCGGTCGCTGGGCCTCGCCCCGGACCGGGCGGCGTTCGTCGCCGCTGACGTGTACGACGCGAAGGAAGCCGTCCCCGACTCCTCGTACGACATCGTCTATACCGGCGTGGGCGCGCTGAACTGGCTGCCCGACATCGGGCGCTGGGCGGAGACCGCGGCCTCGCTCGTCGCCCCCGGCGGCTTCCTCTACGTCTCCGAATTCCATCCGCTGGCCGACACGCTGGACGACTCGACGGGGTCGACGGTCATGTACGACTACTTCAGCCGCGAGGCGTGGGTGGACGAGACGCCCGGAACGTACGCGGACCTCGATGCCCCGACCGTCCACAACCGCAGCGTCGAGTGGCAGCATCCGGTGGGCACGGTGGTCTCGGCGCTGGCGGCGGCCGGGCTGCGGATCGAGTTCCTGCACGAGCACGACGTCTCGCTGGTCGCCCGCTTCGGCTCGCTGGAGCGCCACCCGGACGGTCACTACCGCTTCCCCGCGGACTGGCCACGGATTCCGCTGATGTATTCGATCAAGGCATCGCGCCAGGTCAGCGGCTGAACGATGGCAGTTCTCGGCCGATTGTCAGTGGTGGGGGCCACACTCGGTCCATGACGGACACGACTGACATGACAGGCAGGGCGGGCGGGGCAGCCGGGATGGTGGGGACGGGCCGTGGTGCCACCGGCGCCGAACTGCGTGCGGTGGTGCGGACGTACTGGACCGCGGCGGACGCCCGCGACTGGGACGCCTTGGCGGCGACCCTTGCCGACGAGGTGGTGTACGACCTGCCGCAGAGCCGTGAGCGCATCCGGGGCAAGGAACGGTACGTCCGGTTCAACCAGGAGTGTCCGGGGGGCCGGCGCATCCGGATCGAGCGGATCGTGGCCGACGGCGAGGGCCGGCAGGCCGCCGCGCGGACGCATGTCACCGCGGACGGCGAGGAACTGCGGGCGATTCACTTCTTCACGTTCGACGCGCAGGGGCGGATCACGGAGATGACGGACTTCTGGCCCGAGTCGTACGAGCCCCCGGCGGGCCGGGAGCATCTGATCGAGCGCTACTGAGCACAGCACATAGCGCGGAGCACAGCACATAGCGCAGAGCAGGGCACAGAACGCAGCGCACGGAGGGCTGACCGACAGGCACCTGAGCCATGGGCACTGAGCACCGGCCTCCGAGCCGGAGCGGGCCCTGGAACAGCAGCCGGAGCACGGCCCCGGAGCACGGCCCCGGAGCACGGCCCCGGAGCACGGGGCCTACTCGGCGGGGACCGGTCCGGCGCGGTCCCAGCCGGGGGCGCGGACGTCCACGGTGAGGGCGGTCGTCGCGACCTCCTCGCCGCAGGTACGGCAGATCCAGACGGCATCGAGATCGTGCGGGTGGGTGTGCGGGCTCGCCGCCCCCCGCTCGCCCGCGGGCTCGTGCACCACTACGACCGGCGGCTCCTCGTTCACCCACCGGTCCCCCCAGTCCAGCAGCGCCCGGATCACCGGCGCGAGGTCCCGGCCCGATGCGGTCAGGTGGTACTCGTAGCGCGGCGGCCGCTCGTTGTACGGCCGGCGCTCGACCACTCCGGCCTGCTCCAGTGCGCGAAGGCGGGCGGCGATCCGGTCCCGGGGCGCACCGGTGTTCCGGGCGATCGCCTCGAACCGGTGGTTGCCGAAGAAGATCTCGCGCACCGCGAGCAGCGCCCATTTCTCGCCCACCACATGGAGTGCGGCGGCAGCGGAACAGGGCCGTCCGGGCAGCGTGACGGCGAGGGGTTCTGGGTTCGTCGAAGCGTTCATCCCTACTAGGTTGCCATCTCAAACTCACTGGCGCTAGCTTGCCGTCATGACAGTTGGAAAATCAAACTCACTCGTGCCGCCCGAACTCGCCCCGCCTGCCGTCCCCTCCCCGGATCCGGTGCGGTCGCGCGCCGCCGTGTGGATCATCGCGGCGGGTGTCTTCGTCGTGAACCTCGATCTGTTCATCGTCAACGTCGCCGTGCCCGCGCTCGGCGACTCCTTCGGCGGCAGCTCGCTCGCCTCGCTGTCCTGGGTGCTCAACGCGTACGCGATCGTCTTCGCCGCGCTGCTGGTCGTCGCCGGACGGCTCGCCGACCGCTACGGCCACCGGCGGGGCTTCCTGCTGGGCCTGGCGGTCTTCACCGTCGCCTCCGCGCTCTGCGCCCTCGCCCCCGATGTCGGCTGGCTGGTCGCCGCCCGGGTCCTCCAGGCGGCGGGGGCCGCCGCCCTGATGCCGACCTCGCTCGCGCTGCTCCTCGTCAACACGCCGCCGCAACGCCGCCCGCAGGCCATCCGGAGCTGGGCCGCGATCGGCGGGGTGGCGGCCGGGCTCGGCCCGGTCGTCGGGGGCGTGCTGGTGGAGGCCGACTGGCGCTGGGTGTTCCTGGTCAACGTCCCGGTAGGGGTGGTCGGTGTGGTGGCCGGTGCCCGCCTGCTGCCCGACGCGCGCCCGGACCGCGAGGGCCGCCTGCCGGACCTGGCGGGTGCCGCGCTGCTCACGCTCGCGATCGGGTCCCTGGCGCTCGGGCTGGTCAAGGCGGAGGACTGGGGCTGGAGTTCGCCGGTGACCCTCGGCTCGCTCCTCGCGGCGGCCGTGCTCGCCGCGGGCTTCGTCCTGCGCTCGGCCCGGCATCCGGCACCGATCGTCGAACTGCCCATGCTGCGTACGCCGGCGTTCGCGGCGGCCACCCTGGCGTCCCTGCTCTTCACGGTGGCGTTCGCGGCGATGCTGCTCACCTCGGTGCTCTGGTGCCAGCAGGTGTGGGGGTACTCGGCGATCCGTACCGGACTGGCCATCGCCCCGGGCCCGCTCGTCGTGCCGCTGCTGGCGGTCGCCTCCGGCCCGGTCGTCCGCCGCTTCGGCGCCGGCCGCACCGCCGCGCTCGGCTGCTTCCTGTTCGGCGTCGGCATGGCCTGGTGGGCCCTGCGGCTCGGTACGGAGCCGGGTTACGCGACCGGGTTCCTGCCCGGCATGCTCATCACCGGCATCGGGGTGGGCCTCGCGCTGACCACCCTGGTCGGCGCGGCGGCCGCCGCCCTGCCGCCCACCCGCTTCGCGACCGGATCGGCCGTCACGACCATGGCCCGCCAGACGGGTTCGGTGCTGGGGGTCGCGCTGATGGTCACGCTGCTCGGGGCGCCCGCCGCACCCGACGCGGCACTGGAGGTGTTCCGGGACGGCTGGTGGGCTGCCGCGGCCATCGCCGTACTGGCCGCCGGGGCGGCCCTGGCGCTGCCCCGCCCGACCGCGGCACCGGACGCCGCCTGAGCCGACGCCGCCTGAGCGGACGCGGCGACGGAAGGGCGGCCGGAACGGCAGCGGCGGTCCACCGGGCCGAACCCGGTGGACCGCCGTACCTGTGGGGGGTGGAGCTGTGCGTGCCGTACGTCCCTATGCGGCAGACCGGAAGGCGGGCAGGTAGCCGCCCGACTGTCCGGCGGCCTTGGGGTGGTACGAGTTGTAGATCGGGAGCGAGACGCTGTGGAGCCAGGCGTCACCGGAGCAGAGCTCGTGCCCGGAGAACTCGTCCGCCACGCCGGAGAAGGTGAACCCGGCGTCGGCCGCCCGCTTGGCCAGGACGCCGTTCAGCACGTCCGACGCGTTGTTGATCGCACCGCGCTCGGTCTCGGTGAGCCCGGCGATGCAGCTGCCCGAGAGCTTGTAGAACCGCGGGTAGCCCAGCACGACCACATGGGCCTGCGGAGCCTTGGCCCGGATGCTGCCGTAGAGCGAGTCGAGGCGCGACGGCAGGGAGGTCTGGATCTGCGAGACCGCCGAGTTCACACTGCTGACACAGGTGGCCTCGCTGGACAGGACGCAGTCCTGCATGACATCGGCGAACCCGACGTCATTGCCGCCCGCGGTGACGCTGACCAGCGATGTCGACGAACTCAGCACGCCCAGCTGGCTGCTGGCGACGGAACTGGTCGTCGCCCCCGAGCAGGCGACGAAGTCGAACGAGGCGGGGGAGTTCGCGGCTGCCCAGAGGTACGGGTAGGCCTTGGTGCTGCGCCGGCAGTCGCCGCTGTCGGAGATATAGCTCCCCGCGCCGACGCCGGAGGAGTAGGAGTCGCCGAGCGCCACATAGCCGCCCGCGGCGGCCGAGTCGGCGGCAGCGGCGGGCCCGGCGACACCGAGGGCGGCGACGGCCGCGACAGCCAGGGTGGAGACGGATGCCCAAATTCTTCGTACTGACATGGCTGCCAGCCCTTCGAAGTGTGGGGGTGGGTGGGGGGATTGGTGGAGCGCCCCAGTTTCTAGCAGCTCTTGGTACCCGCCGGTAATGGCCTGGCCAGAAGTCGTCTGATATGCCCGAATGATCGTTCGGGAGGCGATGCTCCGCGCGTAGATAAACCCTCAAGTCGGTGTGAGAACCGGCAATTTCGGGCGAACTTTCAGCGGAACACGGCGCGGCCGATGACACCGACACCCAACCTCCGGCGGCCGACGGGCGGCATGGGGGCACGGCGCCATCGGGCACGGCGCCATCGGGCACGCGCACGCAGCGACGCCCGTTCGCTGCCGAGGGGGCCGGCTCCGGGGCCGGCTTCGAGACCGGCTTCGAGACCGGCTCGGACGGGCCGGCTCCGGCTTCGAGACCGGCTTCCGGGGCCGGCCCCGGTGGGACCTCGGTCGGTGTCCGCCGGGTTATCCGTGCGGTGGGGCATCGGGGTTCGTGAGTAGGTCAGTTGTTTACTGTCTGGAATGTGTGTTCGGTCAATTCTGGCTGAGGGGAAAGAAAACAGGCCACATCCGCTCCGGCCTGTTTGCCGGGACTCGGTTCGACGGCAGCATGACCAGGCTTGAGCGGTGCGTTGCGCCGCGGAGCGAGACGGTCGGGGGTACTGGTGAATCACGCATGGCCGCCGTCCACATTTCTCGGCCGGTTGCGGGACTCGACGCGGGAAGAACTCCTGAGCCAGGGAACCCCGATGAATTATCCGCCGTCCCGCGCCTTGCTCCGGCAGGGCGACGACAGCCGGCACGTCCTGTTGCTCACGAGGGGCGTCGTGAAGGTCGTCGCCAGCGCGGAGAGCGGTTACGACATGCTGCTCGCCGTCCGCATAGCGGGTGACCTGGTCGGTGAGATGGCGGCCTTCGAGGAGCGCCCCAGGTCCGGCACGGTGATCGCGTGCAGCGACGTGAACGCGCGGATCATCCAGGTGCGGGCGCTGGAGAGCTTCCTCTCCCGCCACCCGGACGCCCTGCGGGCCGTCCTCCATATGCAGTGCGCCCGGCTGCGCTGGGCCAACCGGCGCCGGATCGACTTCCAGGCGTACGACTCGCTGACCCGGCTGGCCAGGGTCCTGGCCGAGTTGAGCCAGGCCTACGCCCGGCCCGAACCGGACAGTGACGGCAAGCGCTGCGACCTCGGCGTGACGCTGACACAGAAGGAACTCGCCTCCCTGGCAGGCCTCAAGCTCAACACCGCGGAAAAGAACCTGGCCGTGCTGACGGCTCAGGGGCTGGTGGAACGCAGTTACCGAAACATAACCATCTGTGATGTTCCGAAGCTGCTTGAATTTGCCAAAGTCGTGGCTGAAAACCCGTACTGATACGGGATCACTTTGCGTACGCACTCCTAGCCTTTCGGGCAGCACTTCATGGGCAGCGTCTGCCCATCACCTGCCCAGAGAGGAAATGATCGGGTGGCTGCGTGGCCTGACTTCTATCCCTGCACCTGCATTGCCGTGGACGCGCAGGGCTACGGAAGCAACAACGACCGTAGGCAGTCCGAAATCCAGCACGATCTGCCGCGGCTTCTCGACCGCGCCGCCAGGAGGGCGGGCCTGGACCGCGCGCAGTGGCAGATTCAGCACAAGGGCGACGAGCAGCTGGCGGTGCGGCCCGTCGACGGCCAGGAACCGCGCCTGGTCGACGACTACGTCCGCCATCTTGCCGCCGAACTGCGCGCGTTCAACGCCCAGAGGGTTCCCGAGGCACAGCTGCGGCTGCGGGCCGTCATCCATCAGGGGCTGGTGGAACTGGCCGACAACGGCTTCGCCGGTACGGCCGTGGTGGCCACGGCGCGTCTGCTGAACGCGGATCCGCTCTACGACGCCCTGGCCGCGCACCCCGAGGCCGACCTGGTGCTGCTGCTGTCGGACGAGGTCTTCCGGTCCGTGGTGGCGGGCCGTCATACCACCCTGCTCCCGGAGGACTTCACCCGCGTCGCCGTCCGGGTGAAGGAGTACGAGGCCACGGCCTGGCTGCGGGTCCCCGCGCTCGGCGCGTCCGCCGCCTCCTCACGCCGGCCCGGGACCACGGAAACGGGGAAATCCGTGGACCCTGCGTCGGGGGAGCCCGCGGCGGTCCGGCCGGAGCCGGCCGCCGCGGGCAGTTCCGGGGGAACGGGCATCAGCCACGCATACCGGGCGGACAACATCAACGTCACCCATGTCGCCGGCTCCGTCGACGCCCGGGGTGCCGTCTTCGGCTTCGGGAGCTCCGGTGGCTGACGAACCGGACCCGCACGACGGGCCGGCCGTACCGCCCGTATCCGCTGCCGACGAGGACATCGCGCCGCCCGCGTCGGACGACATCGCCGGTGAGCCGGAACTGGGGGAGGACATCCTCGGCCCGGATGCCGGACCGGATCCGGCTCCGGTTCCCGAGCGGCGCAAGGAGCCGGACGAAGGGGAGGAGGACGAACGGGGCTACGACGATCTGCGCCGCGTCCACCAACTCGTCAACAACAACTTCTACGGCGCCGTCGACGCCTCCGGAGCGGCGTTCGGTTTCGGCGCCGTATCCTCCCCCGGTCTCGCCCCCGGGACGATCGAGCCCGAGGAGATGAACCGCGCCCTGCGGTTCTACGTTCCGCCGCGGCCCTGCTTCGACGAGGCGCTCGGGAAACTGCGCAAGGACGCCTTCGTCGTGCTGACCGGGGAGGACAGCTGTGGCCGGGGCGCGGGTTCCCTCGCCCTGCTCAGGGAGATCCTGGGCGAGGAGGCCAGGCTGCGCAGCCTGTCGCCCGCCAACGCCCTCGCCGAGCTGGCCGCGTCACGGGACCTCAAGCCGGGCCAGGGGTACGTCATCCTCGACTACGTCGGCGAGCTGAACGTCGAGGCCGTGCAGGCGTACTCGATCAGGCGGCTGAGCGAGGAGCTGGGCCGCAAGGGGTCGTACCTGGTGATGACGGCGGGTGGCACGACCCGTCGGCGGCTGGCACTGCGGGACCACTGCGTGCCGTGGCGGGCTCCGGACCCCTTGGAGCTGTTCGAGCACTGCAGGGACCGGCTCCCGCGCAGCACCCTCGCGCCGGACATCGAGCGGGAGTTGCGGGAGCGGGTGGGGGAACAGCGCCGACCCGCGGACATAGTCGCGGCGGCCGAGGTCCTGTCCCGGGAGGGCGCGGAGAAGGCGCTGGACACCCTTCGGGACCGGTGCCGAGAGCTGGTAAGGGAGTTGTTCCACAAGCAGCCGTGCGCGGACGACCTGATCCCGCTGGCGGCCCTGGCCTTTCTGGAGGGCATCCCGGAGCGGACGTTCGAGAAGCAGTGTGCGGTGTTCGCCGCCTTTGTGCGCGACTGGGAACAGAGTGGCGAGACGCCGGCCGCGGAGCCGGACAGCGAGGGCAGGACGGCGTTGCGCGGTGCGGTGGCCCAGCAGTCCCGGGCCCGGTGGAAGGAACGCGCGGTGGGGCTCGTGACCACCGAGCACCGGTCCGGGCCGAGCCGGAACGCCGGGCGCGGCGAGCGGTATCTGGTCTTCACCGAACCGCGCGTCCGCGAGTTCGTCATCGCGGAGCTGCACGAGTTGTACGGCTACGAGCTCTGGTACCCGATGCGCCAGTGGCTGGCCGAGATGGCCCTGGTGGGTGATCTGGGCACCCGTACGGAGGTGGCCCGCGGCGTCGCGCTCCTGGCCCGGCACGCGCTCGCCGAGGTCGACGAGAACATGCTGAAGGTGTGGTCCGAAGGGCTCATCAGTCAGCGAGTGACCGCCGCGCTGACGCTGCAGTTCATGTGCGACACCGAGCATCTCGCTCCGCAGGCCCTGTACATCGCCCTGGGCTGGGCGGAGAACAGCGGGCCCCGCCGCGCCGTGACGTCGGCGATGGCGCTGACGGGCCGCCTGGGCTCCCTCTACCGCCTGGACGCGCTCAACCAGCTCTGGTTGCTGATGCACCGCGGGGAGCGGATCGCGTTCTCGGCCCACCGTTCGCTGGTCCTGCTGCTGCAGTCCGCCGAACAGGACCCGGAACGCGCGCTGCTCATCCTCCGGTACGTACGGACAATGATCGCCCAGGCCGCGCCGGGGTCCAAGGAGCGGTCGATCGCGCTGCGGACAGCCATCCAGCTTCTGCGGGCCGAACGGCCGGAGGCCCCCGAACCCATCACTTCGGCCCTCCTGCGCACAGCCCCGGACAGCGCCCGTCACCTCGGGTCCCTGTGGGCGGACGTCCTGCACAGCGGCCATCGGAGCCGGGCGGTCGGCGCGCTGTGCCGCACGCTCGTGCAGCTGCGCGACGACCCGTCCGTCACCGGCGCCGTACGCGCACTCGGCGAGGCCATCCGGAACGCCATGAGCGCGCCCCAGTGGGCCGCGCTGTGCCACCACCTGTCCATCGCCCTGAGGCATCCCGACTACGCGATCCCCGGCGCCCGCGAACTGGCGCAGGTGCTCCTCGGATCCCTGCGCGGCCGACCACCGGGGAATTCCCGGCGCACCACCGCGTCGCTCATACCCACCACTCCCTTCCCTTCCGCTCAAGGAGGCCGAAGCACGTGAACTACCCCGTCATCGCCGAGCACATCCTGGCCACGGTCCAGGGCACCTGGTGGTCCCGGCGTCGCCGTCGCGACGACGTGCCGCAGCTGTCGCCCGGCGCGGTCTACGTCTTCAGGGTCGGCGGGAACTACCGCCCGTACCCCGAGGGCATGGTGTTCGACCCGTCCCACCCCGACGTGATCGATGCCTCCTCCGTCAGCCTGGTCGACACCCGGGCGCGCCTGGTCGAGGTGGAGCGCACGCTCCCGTCGCTGAGCGAGGCGGACAACTTCACGGTGCGGACGTCCTTCACCTGTCAGGTGACCGATCCGACCGTCATCGCCCGGCAGGGCATCATCGACGTCACCGTTCCGTTGCGCGCCTACCTGGTGGCCGACGGGGACCTGCCGAGGGTGAGCGCCGGACACCGCGTGGAGGAGGTCAACGCGGTACGGACCGAGGTCAGTCACCGTATGACCGCCTACAGCGCGATCGTGCCGCCGCGGGTCGCGGGGATGAGCGTGGAGTTCGTCAGCGCCGAGGTCCACGCCTCGCAGGATCTCCGGGACTGGGAGCAGAAGCTGCGCGACGAGCGTCGCCTCTGGGAACTCCAGCGGGGGCAGCGCGACTTCGAGACCCAGGACGCACTCCGGATCGCGGAACTGCTCTCCCAGGGCTCCGATCATGTGGACGCCTTCGGTATCGCCCGGAAGGAGATCGACATCACCGAGGCGGCGGCCCGCATCCACCGGATCACCCAGGAGAAGTCGGCCCGCAGCCACGAGGCCGAGACGTCGGACCGGACCCACGCGCAGGCGCGGGAGACTGCGGAGGCGCAGATGCGCCGCGACATGCTGCTGACGCTGCTGCGGCAGATGGGCGGCAGCGAGTACATCGACTACCACCAGGTCCTCGAACAGGTCCTGCGGGAGACGGGCGGCGGTCAGGGTGCGCCCGGCGTCGGAATCGCCGCCGGTGCCGGCCGCATGGTCGAGTCGGGACCGGTGCGCCCCGGCCGCACGGAGGCGGGCCGGAACGGCTCGCGCGACCCGCAGGGCGGTTTCGTCAAGGACGAGGACGATCTCGTTGACTGACTTCCTGACGAACCTTGTGACGGCTCCCGACACGGCGGATCGACAGGGCGCCGACCACGATGCCGCCGCGCGTACCACCGGCCGCCGGGCCGCCGCCCGCACCGCCGAGGATGTGCCCGCCGCACGCACCACCGGGGAGGGGGCCCCTGCCCGGACCGCCCGTCGTCCCCGCGGCTTCGACACCGCACGACGGCTGCGGTCCCTGACCGGCGTGGACGAGGAACTGCTCGCCAGGGTCCGGTACGAGCGGAGCAAGTACACGGCCCTGGGCGGGGTGGTGCTCGGCACTTCCGTCATCGCGGCGTTCTCCATGTGGAACTTCGCGACCGAGGCGCTCGGAGGGTTCTCTCCGGTGGTCCTCGTCCCGACGGTCATCTGGATGCTGTTCGTGCTCAACCTCGACCGCTGGCTGGTCACTCCGCAGCCCAACGCGCGGCGGCGGGTCGGACCCCTTCTCACGCGCCTGCTCATCGCCCTGATGCTCGGCATGGTGATCGCCGAGCCCCTGGTACTGCGCATCTTCCAGACGGCCATCGAGCAGCACGTCGCCGATGAACGTACGGACGCGATCGACCGGTTGCGTACGAACCTGGTGCGCTGCAACCCCGTACCGTCCACGACGCGGACCATCACCCCGGAGGGATGCGGCAGGTCGTACGTCCTCTCGTTCGGCGATACGCCCGGCGAACGGGTCGAGGAACTGGCCGCCCTGCGTTCGGACGCCGCCGCCCTGCAGAAGCGGGTGGACCGTGACACCGCAAGGCTGGAGGGCATCGACTCCGACGTACGGAACGAGTGCCGCAAGCTGATCCGTATAGCTGCCACCGGCCTGTACCAGCGGACGTCCGAGTGCCTGCGCCTGCGCGACAAGGCGCAGGACTACCGGGCGACCCACCGCACCAGCGAGAACGAGAAGCGGCTGACCCGTATGAACAGGCGGACCCTGGAGATCGAGGCGGAACAGACCGTGTCGCGCGGCGCCTTCCTCAAGGCACGGGCCGACGGTATCGAGCGGCGGCTGGGCGAGGAGCGCGCCAAGCAGAAGGGGATCGGTGTCCTGGAACGGATGCGGGCGCTTGACCGGCTCGCGGCCGGGAACCCGGTGCTCTTCGTGGGCATCTGGCTGGTCCGCCTGCTGTTCGTCCTCCTCGATGTGCTCCCCGTACTGGTGAAGTACCTGAGCGGCGAGTCCGCGTACGACCGCATGCTCACCAGCGCGAGCAACAGCGCCGTCAAGATCCACGACGAGGAGGCCCGGCTCGCCGAGCGCCGGGCCATGGCGAACATCGAGATCGCTCAGGACGCCATCGAACAGGAGGTCCGGCGGCACCGTGCCGAGTCGGAGGCGGCGTTCCGGGAACACACGGCAGCGATGAACATCCGGGTCCGGCAGGCGGTGAACGCGCTGGAGGACGAGATCCGCCGCTCGTCGGCGGTCTGACACTTCCGCCCGCGCCGGCCAGGAACACAGCAGCCGGGAACACGGAAACCAGAAACACAGCACCACGGCCGCCTCGCATGCCGGGGCGGCCGCCCGACACCGACCGGAACGGAGGGGGAAGCATGACCACACCCGGGGGCGACGGCGGCGTGGACCCGGACAACGACGCCGCGGCCGACCACAGCGCGGAACTCGCGAGGGTCCTGCTGTCCGAGGCCCGTGAGGAACTCACGAAGGCCGACAGCAAAGCCGGCCTCATACTCGCGTCCCTGGGCGGGGCCCTGACCGCCCTGCTCGGCGCGATCGGCAGCGGCGTCATCGCCCTGCGGCAGTACGCCGTCGTCCCGCAGTTCTTCCTCTGGCTGGCCTGCGCCGCTTGCGTACCGGCACTCGTCCTGCTGGGCCTGGCCATCACTCCGCGGCTCGGCAGTCCCCACTACGCCCGCACGCACTACTTCGGCGACGCGAGGCTCGCGATGTCGGCCGCTCACCTGGAGCGGACGGTGCGCCGCACCGATGTCGTGTCCCGGGACCTGAGCCAGCTGGCGATCCTGTCCCAGATTGCCTGGACCAAATACCGCTGCATACGCCATGCACTTTTCTGGGGCACGGTCTTCTTCGCGTCCGCGCTGCTGGGCATCGTGATCGGAGCATCGACCTGAGGGAAAGCGCTCAGCGTCACAGCGGCGGCCGAGGAAGGGCGGACCGCCCGATCACCGGACCTGAGCCGGTCCCAGAAGAGCCCCGGAAACCACTCAGGGGCCCGACCCGCTTTCGCGGATCAGGCCCCTGACCTGGTGTTTCAGCTGTCGGGGTGGCGGGATTTGAACCCACGACCTCTTCGTCCCGAATGAGGGCCGGTTACTGATCTAGCCAGTGCGGATGGCGTTTGCGCTGGTCAGAGCGTCGGTCTGTCTTGGTCTCGGGTGGTCTCGAAGGGGCTTGGGGAGCGGGTTGGCTCCCAGATGGCTCCCAGCGAGACCTCAGGCAACCGCTGCTGAGTCCGCGTTTCGCGCCACCCACGGAGGCCGACGAGGCGAGCAGTTCGACATTCGGCTGAGCCACGCGGAGCTGGCCCAGCATTCTGCAGCAGGCGACCACGCGACATACGGCGCATGGAACAATCCTGTCAGCCCCGACCTGCCCTGGACCGGGGGGCTGCGCTATGTCCGTTAACCATCGCAATTCTTGCTCACCTCTGCGGATCTACGTGTCAAAGAGGGTAATGCTCATGGGCTGCCCTGATCGCCGGACCTGTCAGGGCAGCCCAGCCCTACCTGGAGCCTGGCAGACTGCGATTGTGATACGCGAACCAGCAGAACTGCAGATCGATGACGACGGCCGCGTGTCCCTGCCGCTGGGGCTCCTCGCGGAGGCGGGCCTGGATGCAGGCGGCCGGATCCTGGCGTTCAGCGACGGCGACGGGCGCATTGTGCTGCAGCGAGAGGTAGACGCCTTCAAGGCCCTGCTGCAGGACGGAACTCTGTGAGTGGGGAGCCCACCGCCGCGAGGCCATTCCCGTTGCAGCGATCGGGGAGGTCGGTGTGCAGCCAGGTGGCGTCCGTGGGTGCGAGACTTGCGACCGCCCGACCTCGGCACGGGGAAGCGCCGAGAATGGAGTTGGACGGACAGGAACAGGTCCTCGCCGGGCGGGACGCCCTGGAGGAAGTTGTCTCTGAGCTGCTGGGAGTATGAGCGAGCAAGAAGTACCAGAAGCGCCGGCCGAGCAGTGGACACTGCCGGAGGGGTCGTGGGCGTCGTCGGCCGCGACCCGGCGGAGCATGCTTGGCAACCGAAGTCGTGATACCGAGCCCGAGCTGCTCCTCCGCTCGCTTGTCCACGCCGCTGGACTGCGCTACCGGGTAGCGGCAAAGCCGCTCCCGAAGATGCGCCGCACGGCCGACATGGTCTTCCGCCCTACGAAGGTCGCAGTCTTTATCGACGGCTGCTTCTGGCACGGCTGCCCGGAGCACTTCGTGATGCCCAAGACGAATCGGCTGTACTGGGAAGAAAAGATCGGCCGGAACATCCAGCGCGACCGGGACACAGACAACCGCCTCACGGAGGCAGGCTGGCTGGTGCTCCGTTTCTGGGAACACCTCGAACCAGAGGCGTGTGCCGCCACTGTCATCGAGGCAGTGGCGGCCCGGCGGCAGGAGGTCCAAGCCTCAAAGCACGCGAAGAAGACCTCCTGACCGTCACGTCGCTGGCGGCAGCGGTCAGCTGAACTCCGCCGAGTTCAGCGAGAAGAGCTCGTACCAGTGGTGGCCTTTTTGGCCTCTCTACGAGATGGAGTTGATCAAACCTGGCGGGACCTGGTCAGCTCCCGTCGTAGGCCACCTGCAGTCGCGTGGTGCTCTTAGCCGTGTGCAAAAAGGCGTCGCCCTGTCCGGCCAGAGCTTCGGCTCCCGTCTCGTCCAGAATGATGCGGCTGTCGGTCGCTGTCTTGACCCGCAGGGCGAGTTGGGCAGGGAAGTTGGAGCGGATGGTCGTAGAGATGACGTCCGCACTCGGTCGCTGCGTGGCTGTAATGACGTGGATGCCCGCAGCGCGGGCTTTCTGCGTCAGGCGCTTGAGCAGCGCTTCGATCTGCTTCTTCTCTTCGGGATCGCTAGTGAGATCGGCGTACTCATCAAGGACGATGACGATCCAGGGCTTTCGATCTGCCTTGTCGACCTTGGCGTTGTACTCGACGAGCTTGCGTGTGCGGATTGCCTTCATGTCCTTGTAGCGCACGGCCATCTCTTCGACGGTTTCCTCAAGGATCTCGATGGCGTCGGCAGCGTCCATACCGATCACGCCGTCAAGGTGCGGGTCATCCTCGAAGTCGACAAGCTCGGTGCCCTTGGGATCAACGAGGCGGAGTCGCAGGGTGCTCTTGTCGTACCGGACCAGGCCCTTGAGGATCGTATCCAGCGCGACGGACTTTCCTGATCCGGTAGTGCCGGCCACCAGCAAGTGCGGTGAGTCTGCAGAGGAGAGGTCAATGGTGACAGGGTTGCCCTCGATGTCGGCGCCCAGCGGGGCGATGAGGCTCTCGGGATTGGCCGGGCACCGCAGCCACAGCGCCTTGGCGTCGACCCCGTACTTCTCGTCGTCGATCTTGGGGATCTCGAAGAGCACGGAGCCGCGGTCGCTGCGGGCACGAATGCTGAACCCGGAGGGGAGCGCCAGGGCCAGGAAGATCTCGTCGCGTCGGTTGGTCAGCTTGTCCACGGTGACCCCAGGATTGGGGATGAACCGGAAGATATAGAAGCCGGGTCCCTCCTGCCACTTGCCGACCTCCGGTGCGGTGACCGCGACCTTGTGGCGGGCAAAGACGTCAACGATCTTGTTGTATCGAAGCGCCAGCTCCTCCTCGGAGAGCCCACCGCGGGAAGCTTTCAGAGGTGCAGGACCTGCCTCTGCGGCAGGGTGACGCGCAAGTACCGCTCCTGGCGCAGCTGTTAGAGCGGCCGCCCCGCCGGCCTCGGCAGATGCCGTTGTTTCTTCCAGAGTGGGCGGTTCGGCGGAAAGGCCCACAGAGGAGGTTTCGACGGTAGTGTCAGCGGCCTTCATGGTCCCGCTGAGGTCTCCAGAGACAACAAGGGGATCGGCGTTGGTGGGGTCCTCCTTGGCGCGTAGAGCGCCGATGAGGTTCAGCAGTTCCCGTTTGTTCAACCTCACCAGGGTGTGCCTGCCGAGGCTTCCGACCGCGGGTGCCGACTGATCGTCCTCTGCCGAGATAGCCACGGCAACGCCAGTGACGTGGCCGAGCTGGACATCCTCGGAGCGTAGGGCATCAAGGACCTTCGCCTCGACCTGGCGGTGGTCGTCATTACCGATCAGGGTACGAGCTGGAAGGTCTTCGGCCTGCGTGGTCTTTCCACTGGTCTGAGCGATCGCGGCAGCAAGCTCGTCCAGCCAGAAGGGGCGGTCGTGGCGAGCTTCGCCGTCCGAACGGAAGGCGTCCCTACACAGGTCAGTGGTGCGGTTGAGCTGTTCCTCAGCCGAACCGACGTCGAAGGTCTGGCGGAACTTGGACTCGGCGACCAGGACATCCAGGCGAACAGTGCCGTCGTCCTGGACCGTCAGCACAAACCGGCCGAGGTCGGCACGGGTCTTGTGTCCGCGGCCGAACCAGCGGTGGTGCTCGTCGAAGCTGATCCACGTGACCAGGCTCGTGCCCTGCCTAGAGACGGGAAACTGCTGGTCGATGACAAACCGCGTGGCTACCAGGCCGACGACTTCGTTGACCGTAGTGCCAATGCCGAGGGAGCGCAGCACGGCGCCAGGGGCCACGTTGCGGCCGACCTCGTAGATTCGTTTAGCGGTGCTTTCCGAGTCCTGCGGGGTGACGACACCGATCTGCTCAAGGCGGCGGCACAGTCGCTGAACGACGAACTGCCGACCGGTCTGCGAGCTGACAATGAGGGTGTAGGACTCGTTCTTGCCGACGCTGGGCTTGACGAGGATGACGTCAGGGCGGTTGCGCAGGGCATCGATTTGCTCACGGCCGATGAAGCTGTCGAGAGTGACGACCCAGTGGGCCACACGGTGCAGGGTCTCGAACAGGTTCTGGTGCTGGTCGAACTGCACCTGCATCTCGAAGTAGTCGATGCCGTCGACACTCTCCCGGGAGACCGGGGAACGGCGGTCGTAGCGCACGCACAAGGTCGACCAGGACTCAAGAGTCTCGTCGGCGGTCTCAGGCAACAGCGCTCTCACGACGTTCTCGCTGGTCTGAGCCAGGTTGTGTGAGGCTGGGTGCTTCCAGGGGTTGAAGTAGCCCGACAGGGACTCCTTCTTGGTGCTCTCCTTCATACTGGTCTGCGTGCCGAACAGTGCCGGCGCCAGAGCGAGGTCGATGGTGTCCTCCAGCCCTGACAGGTCTGCTTCCTGGTCGGGCTCCCATGCCTGAAGGATCAGTTGGACGTCGGGCAGGAAGCTGTCGTCGGACATCTCCGTACCGGAGAACTGCAGGTCGAAACCCTGGATGATCTCGTGGTGGGTGGCCTGCGGAGCCAGTACAACCAGATCAACTTTCAGACGAGGGTTCTTGGCCCGCATCTGCTTGGCCACGCGCATCGGTAGGACAGGGTCGCCGTTGCGGTCCAGAAGCAGTACGCGCAGCCCATCAAGCTTGTGGGGGTAGGTCGTCAGGTAGTCGGTGATGACGCGGACCATCTCGTCGATCGCGGTCTCGTCGACGCTGGAGAGCCAGTCCTTGGACTCGTTTCCGCCGTAGCGGACCGGTGCGTACTCCTCGTGCCCGGCCGACTCCCGCATCGGAATGGCAATCGTGCCGCCGGGACCGACGAGGACAGCAGGTGTCCCGTGTGGGGAGATACGGTCAATGGCGTCGAAGAAGAGCTCCTCGTTTTCCTGGTTTAGGCTCAGACCTCCCTCCTTGTTCAGGGCGGTCTCGATGCTGTCAGCAGCCTCCTCGTAGTTCTTTGCCAGCCAGCGCAGCTTCAGCGGGTGAGTGGCCAGCATCATCATGCGGTGGTCGGCAAGCCCGACAACATCGGTCAGGACGACAGCCTCGAGGTCTGCGTTCGGAGCGTTGTCGGGAACCAGGGTGGTGCGAGCTTCGCGGAGCACGCCTTCCCACTCACGTACGTAATCGTTGATCTTCCCGGCGTCAAGCCCGTCGCAGAAGCGGCTGAAATGCTCCAGCCTGAGGCGCTCCAGCTGACTGGCAAACTGCGATTCGGAAACAGGCAAGGGTTCGTCGGCCTGCCACTGCCGGGGGTCATTGAACCTTTCGAGGAAGGTGTCAAAGGTCAATTTACCGGTCTGGCCAGGGGGAGTTTGCCAGCCGTGTATGAGAGCCGCCAGCGCGATCTGCCCCGGGATGCCAAGAGGGTCCCAGCGAAAGCGTCGCTGGGCGCCGTCCATCTCGACCAGGATGCGCAGCGGGGCCCACTCCGTGTTCGGATCGAACGGCTCGTCCTCCTCCGGGAGGGGCGGCTTGGTCAGGTCCAACAGGCACTTCTTGACGTCCAGAGTCAGGCGAAGACCGGTGGATTCCCGGACGTCATCCAGGGTGTTGGCGTACAGGAAAGCGAAGAGCCAACGGCTCCACCGCCCAACTTCCTGGTTGCCTTCCAGCCCGACGACGACGGAGCCTTCCTCTTCATCGGAGAAGTAGGTCAGCTCGCGCAGCAGGGCACGCAGTGGGTCCTGGACGAACTGAGAGTCCGGAAAGGCAAGCTTCTCGACTTTGCGGCGCGACCGCTTGGACAGCAGGTCGGCCAGAGGCTCCGCCCCGCCGATAGGAGCCTCGTCAAGGAAACGCTGTGCGGCTTCCTGATCTCCGAGGTCGAGTGCATCTTCGATCACCATGGCGTCGAACTCGTCGACCCGATCTGCGTCGGCCTTCTCGATCTCCTGCCGGACCTGCTGGCCCAGGCCGATCTTCTTGGACTTCTGCTCGAAGACTTCCAGCCAGAGGGTCAGGTCCTGCTCTCGGCGCAACTGACGAGAATCCTGCGGAGTGGAGCCACTGCGATTGAGGTTGAGTACGAGGCCGCGCATGAGCTCCTTGGCAGTCTCGGAGTCCGTGCCGACGTGGTCCAAGGATTCCGCACTGAACTCGGTCGCGCTTATGCGGTCTATCAGGTCGTCCTCGGTGATCTCCTTGCCCGTGGGCTGCTTGAAGGCACTTACCGAGACGTTCTTCTTGATCCGGGTGGGCAGCGCGGCGGGCTTGACGAAGAGTCCTCGGTCTGGGAAGAGATCAAGAGCCGGCAGGGCAGCAGAGATCTCCGGGTAGACCACGTCAGGGGTGCGGACCTGAGTTGCTGCGACCTTCTGCGCAGTGTCGACCAGGAAGGCTGCCCAGCGGTGCAAGGACCGGGGCTCCTCATCCGTGACGGCACCCCAGATCGCCGGCAGAACGGTGCCCATCGCGGCTGGAACAGTGCCGATACCCCCCGCTTCCCGCCATGCTTCCGCCATGAATCTGTCGAACCCACGCTCGCCGGAGGAGTCACGGTAGTTGCCCAGGATCGTGGCATCGTTCAGGGCGTTCATGGCCGCCAGCCCCTGTGCGTCCGGAGACTGCCCCCACTCGAAGAGCAACACCGCCCTGCCCTGTCCTGAATTTCGCCACTTGGTCAGCTGGTCCTGCGGCCCCAACAGGTAGTCAGCGGGGACACCTTCGATTGGCTCTGAGGTGCCGACCTTGACGACAACCTGACAGTCCTGCGAGCCCAACAGCTGCCGGGCAGTGCGGCGGAGAGCCTCGGCCACGGTCGGTCGGTCGAAGCCGCTGACCCGTAGGACGGCGCGGGCCCCGTTGGCCTCAGTGACCTTGCGAAGTGCTTCGTCGGCGACGAACCGCCCGAGCGCTCGGATGCTGCTGTCGGTCACCGGGGCTCCCCTCGAACCATGCTGGTTGCATCTGAATATTGAGTGAGCAGACCAATAGCGGCGAGTTTCTCCCGGAACGCCTTGCCGTTGTGGTCAAGGACCGATGGGTCGACCTCGTAGGCCAACGGGCTCGCTGCCGCGACCTTGTCCTCCATCACAAGCCCATACCTCTCGTACAGCAGCGTGCAGAACTTGTCGAACTCCATCTCCGCTTCCTGAGCGACGGTGGCAGAGACCAGAGCCTCGAGCATCGGTGGCTTCATGGTGAAGTGTCGTCGTCCGGCCGTCGCGTTCAAGGCTCCGACAGCGGCGAGGGTCTCGCTGAAGAACGCTCGGGGTGAGGCGACCGCGGTGCCGCCTTCCTTCATGAATCTCTCGTAGCGGCGTTTTTTACCCTCGTCGCCTTCGGCTTCGCCGATCATCACCTGGGCCTGGACGTTGATCGCTTTGACGATGTCGTTGCGGAAGCCAGCGAGGTTCTTCTGCGATTCCCTGCGCAGCGGGGTTGCCTCGTTGCCGAAGTCCAACAGGATCGACTCACGGTTGGTGGCACCGAGCTTGGTGCGTGCGAGGTGGAGCTGATGGCGTGCCAAGCAGTAGGGGACCCAGTGCATGAGGCTCTCCGTGCGCTTGGCCCTCGGGACCGTAGCGATCCGACTGACGATGTTGCAGGTCCCCTCCCTCAGCAGATCAGGCCACGGGCTGAGCTCCTCATACAGCTCGATTCCTGTGTCTGAGCCCTCCACGGGAGCTTCGTCGTAGTCGAAGTCGTGCGCGCTGAGGGCCTTCGCGAGATTGCCCAGCGGGGTTTCGCTGTCCTGCACGAGGTCGCTCAGGCCCTGCCGGGTCGCTTCCTTGCGGTCAGGATCGAGGTCGGCACGAAGGGCTTTGTAGGCCCAACTCCCACCATCGCGGAAGAGGTAGCGCTCGATAATAGGAGCGTTGATGCCGACATCGACTTTGGTGGCCTGCTTGCGCTTCTTAGCGCTCTTCTTGGCATCGATTTGCTTGACTCGTCGTTCGACTGCGTCGTAATGGATGAGCTCACCGACGAACGGATAGATGTGCGCGCCGAACCAACTGGGCTGGCTGCGACGCCCTGGGATCTCAACCAACAGGGAGGAGAACAGGGCGTGGAGCGTTTCCATCGTCTCGGGAGAGTCCAGCTCGACGGCCTTGCCTAGTTCTTCATCGCCCTCGACTATGGGGGCCTTGGTCGCGATTCGCCGGGCCAGGTCGTGCGAGGTTCTCTTGTAAGCCGTGCCGGCTCCGTTGTCCAGGAGCCCTGCGAACTGCTCCGGGTCCTCCTGATGCGCCAGGTAGACGCCGCGGGCGATCGCGAGCATCTCAAGCGGGATGTAGAAACCGCGGCCCTGCTGTTCGAGATTCACCCCAAAGAGGCGAAGGACCACCTCGGCCTTGGAACGATCAGCCATTACGCACGCACCGACCTGATCTTGTCGCCGACGTCGATCATGAGTTTTCGCATGACGTTGCCCACCAGTACCTGGATCTCGTCGTCCTTGTTCGACGAGTCAGCCAGCTCAGCCAGGGATCCACTCAGGCCGCGGATCTCTGCCTCGTGCTGCACCTCGCTGCGCAGGCCCGCGGCCCACCGCGTCAACAACTCGAAACGCAAGAGGTCCGCTTCCACCGAGACTGCGTCCTGGTCAGGGGCGACGGCTGGGATACGGATGTAGATGGCCCGGTTGAGCCACTCGACGGCGTTCCGCATCTCGGGGGTGGTGCTCGTCCCGGCTTCCCGTTGCCACTGGGTGACCTGGTCGACCACCTCGACGCCCTTGCTGGGCACTCGCCGGGAGACCACGGCCGCGCGGGCGCGGTGTGTGAAGAAGGCGGGGTCAAGTACGAAGAAGTCAGGGTTGCTCGATGCCCGGTGAATGCCCTGGACGGCCTCCAGGCCCTTGAGAAATAGGTCTCGCACTCTGGTGTCTGCCGGGTCCCGGTTCTTGTCCTGGACACGCACAAAGTCGTCTCCGGCCTGCAGACCCATTCGGGCGAAACGGTCCGTATCGTCGTCACTGTTGAAGAAGTCGGCTCGCCGCAGGAACGTGTACAGGCCCCGCAACTGTTCGGCCTGCTTCTGGGCGTCCCGATTCGTGCGGACCTTCTGCAGGTAGCTGCTGGCATCCGCGGGAGGGAAGTCGCCCCCCGTATCTGGGTCCAGTCGGTCGTCGACCTGGCGACGGGAGACCCGGCCCGGGTCCAACTTCCGTAGCGCGAAGAAGGCAGGAACCAGGTGGCGCTGTTGCTGACTCAACCGGTCGCCGAAGAGCGCTTGGTGGTACAGGTGGGGAGCTTGCCACTGCCGGTTCGAATGCGACCGCTGGTACCTGGCGTGGACGTCATCGCAGGAGAGGCCGCCGGTGAGCATGTAGCTGGTGACCGACAGCGCCTGACGTGTCGTGATTACGGCCCCGGTCCGCTCGGCCGCAGCGAACATGTCCCGGATCGCGACCCGGCGCTGTGGCCCGCGGGTGGGATCACTCAGTTCGTTGCGATTGGCCAGGATCGGGCAGACCTTGCGTGCATCACAGGTCTCGCACCGCTTCCACCGCGATGACTGGGTCGTTGTCCACTGCTTCAGGATCCAAGGGATGAGCCCGCCGTTGGAACTGTCTGCCGCTACGGATTGGTAGTTGAGGTTGATGACGGTCACTGCACCATCAGAGTCACTGACCTGCCCGCGAACTATGCCTTCCGTGAGGGTCTGCACCAGAACCTTGGCACGTCCCGTGCCGGTTTTGCCGAGGTTGTCATCCTCGGCGACGCACTTGCGTAGTTGGCCCTCGTTCGCGCAGATGATCGCGATGCCTTTGTCCGGAGGGTCGAGAAGCTCCACGAGCTTGTGAGCACCGGCCTGCGGGCTGAGCTCGCTCAGATCGCTGAGGATGTACAGCGGGCGTCCGTTACGGGTCCGGCCGACAGGGCGGCTCGCGCCTTTTGCCTCGGACAGGCCGAGGAAGACCGCCTTCCGGACATCTGGCGTGATCGGCTCGTCACCAGCCCGCAGTTTGGCCAGAAGGCTGGCGCACAGGCTCGTCTTGCCATGCCCGGCGTCTCCGGTGAGGACGATGGTCTTCGTGGTCTGTCGCTCGATGGCGCTTAGCAGGTAGTCCAGCGTCACGACGGGGAACTGTGGCTGTGTCCAGTCTGCCTGCAGCTCATAGACCATCTCAGAGGTGTCGACGTCGAACGGCTGATAACGACGTATCCGTTGGACGTGTTTGTTGACCTCTAGCGGCATGCTGCTGTCCTTCGTCGACCGAACCCAGAGCTGCAGAATTTTAGCTGCCAGCGAGCCTGACAGTAGATCAAATGCTGCGACACGGCGCGAAAACGCTCCTGGCTTGGCTCTGGCCCCCTTGAAGGAACGTAGGCAGCAACAGGGCCGCAGGACGATGGTCGTTGACGAGGTTGTTCAGGGGGCGCGAACCCGACGTGATCGGCACGTCAGCCGATGGGTATGTGCCCGTCTGCAGCGCGTGATCAACCTTGATCGAGTACGATGACCGCTCGTTCCGCCGGTTCTACGAGCAAGTGCAGATGGGGGTCATACGTGGGTGAGCGACACCCCTTGCGGGCCAAGCGTCGGCCGAAGTTTGAGGAGGGTGTCGGTTCCCTGCGAGTCGTGGACCTCTTCGCCGGCTGCGGTGGCCTCACCCTCGGTATTGCCCAGGCAGCGCACAGGCTTGACGTCTCGCTCGACGTTCGTCTCGCGGTTGACTTTGAGGCGGCTCCCACCAAGGTCTTCAAGGCTAACTTTCCCAAGGCCAACGTCCAACAGGGGACCGTCGAATCCTTCTTCGATGGTGACCTTGGCGCCACGTTGACCGCTCAGGAGGAGAAGACTCTATCCACGGTGGGTCAGGTGGAGCTCCTGATCGGTGGGCCACCGTGTCAGGGGCACAGTAACCTCAACAACCACACCCGCCGCGATGATCCCAAGAACCGGCTGTACCTGCGTATGGCTCGTGCCGCAGAGGTTCTGCGCCCCAGCGCAGTCGTCATTGAGAACGTGCTGGCCGTTGTCAACGACAAGCAGCAGGTGGTCTCCCGCGCCATCGTTCACCTCAAGAGGCTTGGATACGATGTCGCCACTGGGCGTATCGACCTGCTCAAGCTCGGGGTCGCTCAGACACGCAAGCGCCACATACTACTGGCCATCCGCGAAGACGCGCTGCCTTTTGGGTTCTCGGCTGCTGACTTGCTGAAGGTCGAGGACGGCATTGCCGTACCGCATGACCTGCGTTGGGCGATCGGTGACCTGCTCGACGTTCCCGCCAAATCATTTTTTGATGAAGCTGCCATACCCAACGCGGACAACCAGCGGCGTATGAAGTATCTCTTCGAGAATGACGAGCACAATCTGCCGAACGAAGAGCGCCCCGAATGCCATCGCGGCGAGCATAACTATACCGCCATGTATGGCCGTCTATGGTGGGACCGTCCGTCTCAGACCATTACCAGCGGATTTGCGACGATGGGGCGCGGACGCTTTGTCCACCCTGCTGTTCCTCGATGTCTAACCGCCCATGAGGCCGCGCGCATCCAGGGCTTCCCGGACTACTTCAAGTTCGTCGACGAGAGGGTCAAGCCTCGCTACGAGCTGACTCGCACCGAGGTTCAGGTCATCATTGGCAACGCCGTACCCCCACCCCTGACCGAGGCGTTGACCTCCAGGCTCTTCGATGCTGAAGTTCTGCAGGCGAAGAGCGACGCGTCTCGACAGCGCGATGATGGCTTCGCTACCGCTGCTGTAGATCTCGCCTGCTGAGCCTCCAACGAACTGATGTCCGGCCGAGGGTAGTAGAGGCGGGCAATTATCCTGGTGGTGGCCGTATTTTCACGGAGCGCTTCACGCAAAGAGTCTCTGCCGCAAATGATCAAGTAGTGCTGGCGGAATCACGAGTTACTAGGTAGGGCGGCGAACGCAATCGGCTTACCTCGATTTCTTCTTTCCTGCAATTCAGCTGGGTCTGCGCTCTCGATAGAGGGGCGAAACCAGTCCACTGTCGTGGTGACTCCCTCCCTAAGTGCCACGGGTGTCACTGCCGGAAAGAGCGCTCGTAGGTGGCTGCTGTCGGCTTGAGAGTGCGGGACATCGCCGACGCGATTGGACGAGTGCTTGCGCTGGACGGTGCGACCAGTGGCGGTCTCGATCACTCGAATCAGGTCCATGAGGGATATGCGGGTTCCGAAGGCCAGGTTCACGGGGCGCGGCTCGGAGGCCCGGCGGAGGAGCGCGTCCGTGAGGACGCGGCAGACAGTGCCCACGTACGTGAAGTCTCTCGTCTGAGTGCCGTCGCCGTGCACAGTGACAGGTTGGCCGGCGAGTGTGGCGCTGATCCACTTCGGGATGACGGCGGCGTAAGGATGGTCGGCTCGCTGCCCCGGGCCGTAGACGTTGAAGAAGCGGAACGGCAGGACCGGCAGGCCGTAGCTGTGGTGGTACGCCCCCAGGTACGCCTCGGTGGCGAGCTTGGTGACTGCGTACGGGCTCATCGGGGCGGTGGCCAGGCCCTCATGTTTCGGCAGGCATGGATTCGAGCCGTAGACCGAGGATGAGGAAGCCGCGATCACGTGCAGGTTGCCGGCACGGCGGGCGGCTTCGAGGACCTGGAGCGTTCCCGTCGCGTTGGCATGGTGGCTGGCCAGCGGATCTTTCACGGAGCGAGGGACGGATGGCAGAGCGGCGAGGTGAACGATGGCGTCCGCGCGGTGGAACGCCTCGTCCAGGAGAGCGACGTCCTGGATGTCACCTTCGAAGAAGTCGACGTCCAGGTCCGCGAGGTTCTGCTTCGACCCGGTGCTGAGGTTGTCGATCACTCGGATCTGGGTGATCGCAGGGTCGTTCGCCAGGGTCCGGGCGAGGTTGCTGCCGATGAATCCGGCGCCGCCGGTGATCACGATGTTCACGAGGAGGTTTCCCTTCAGAGAGCGTCGATGTGGGCGCCGGCCAGCCGGCGGCGGCAGTCGAGTACGTACGGGGCGTGAGCGGTGATCGCGGCGTAGTCGAAGGCGTCGTGGTCGGCTAGAAGAACGACGGCGTCGGCTGCGGCGAGGTGCTCCGGGGTGGCATCGACACGCTGGAGGTTCTCCAGAGCGGCAGCACGGGGGTGGGCATCGTCGTTCACGTGAGGGTCCGCGGCCTGGACCTCGGCGCCCATGCCTGTCAGTAGTTCCGCGATGCGAGCCGCTGGGGTTTCTCGGGCGTCGCCGGTATTGGCCTTGTAGGCCAGGCCCAGCAGCAAAATGCGGGAGCCGTTGAGCGCCTTCCTGCGCTTGTTGAGTGCGTCCACGAGGCGACGGACCACGTAGTCAGGCATGTGGTTGTTGACGTCGTTGGCCAGTTCGACGAAGCGGAAGCTGCGGCCCAGAGTCCGCTGGACCTGCCAGGAGAGGTAGGACGGGTCGATGGGCAGGCAGTGACCGCCGACGCCAGGTCCTGGCGTGAAGCGCATGAAGCCGAAGGGCTTGGTGGCCGCGGCGTCGATCGCGGCCCAGATGTCGATGCCCAGGTCGTGGGCGAACATTGCCAGCTCGTTGGCCAGGGCGATGTTCACGTGCCGGAAGGTGTTCTCCAGCAGCTTCGCCAGCTCGGCCTCCCTGCAGTTGGAGACCTGGACGATCGTGTCGACGAGCGAGCCGTAGAAGTCCTGGATGGCCGCTGCCGATGCGGCGTCGATGCCGGAGACGACCTTGGGAGTGTTCTCCAGCCGCCACTCCCGGTTGCCGGGATCGATGCGCTCGGGACTGTAGCCGAGCTGGAAGTCACGGCCGGCGGTCAGGCCGGAAGCTCGTTCGAGGATCGGGCCGAAGAGCTCCTCGGTCGTGCCGGGGTACGTAGTGGACTCCAGGACGACGGTCGCCCCAGGCTTGAGGTGACGACCGAGCATCCACGCAGCGTCCTCGACGTGCGAGAGGTCGGGGGCTCCATCCCGGAGTGGCGTGGGGACAGTGACGATCGCGAGATCGAAGTCCGTGCAGTCAGCCGTGTCGAGGCTGGCGCGATAGGCCCCGGAGGCCAGGAGCGGAACTAGCCTCGCGTCCGGAACGTCCTCGACGTACGACTCGCCAGCCATCAACCGCTTCACACGCTCGGCAGCGACGTCGAAGCCGACGACGCGGTGCCCCACCTCAGCAGCCCGGACAGCGAGGGGGAGCCCGACGTACCCCTGCCCCACGATGAGTACGTGCCGCGGCTGAACCTCGCTCTTCGTGATCATGCGGACCACCTCTTTGGAGTGGGTTGAGGACAGTGCGTGCAGAACTGCCGGGGCGCGGTTGTCCTAAAATGAGGAATGCCTCGGCCGTACGAGACTCGCTTGGCCGCCTGTCTCGGACGGCCGAGCGCCTTTTCCACGCGGGCTCGTCCGCGGGATAAACAGCTCGCCGGGGGGATGCCCAGGTTCGATACGATGGCGGCGGCCTGCAGACCCGACCCATCACCGTGCGTCACCCGACTGAGCGACCTGAGTGGTCGCGCCTGCTGCAGCCTCCCGACTTGGGCCCGCCGCGGCACCGCCGCCGGCGCCTTACGTACGAAATGGAGCATCCAAGGATGGCTCGACACCTGGTAACCAGCGCGCTTCCCTACATCAACGGGATCAAGCACCTGGGCAACATGGTCGGGTCGATGCTTCCGGCGGATGTGTACTCCCGGTACCTCCGCCAGCGTGGTCACGACGTCCTGTACATCTGCGCGACCGACGAGCACGGGACACCGGCCGAGCTGGCGGCCAAGGCGGCCGGAGTGTCGGTGGCGGAGTTCTGCGGGCAGGCCCACGACGCGCAGAAGGCCGTGTACGACGGCTTCCAGCTCGCCTTCGACTACTTCGGACGCAGCTCTTCGCAGCAGAACGTCGAGATCACGCAGCACTTCGCGCGCCAGCTGCACAAGAACGGCTTCATTGAGGAACGGGCGATCCGCCAGGTGTACTCGCCGGTCGACGGCCGCTTCCTCCCGGACCGGTACGTCGAGGGCACCTGCCCGCACTGCGGCTATGACAAGGCCCGCGGTGACCAGTGCGAGAACTGCACCCGCGTACTCGACCCGACCGACCTGCTGAACCCTCGCTCGGCGATCAGCGGCTCTACGGAACTGGAGGTCCGCGAGACCAAGCACCTGTTCCTGCTGCAGTCCAAGCTCCAGCACGAGGTCGAGGCGTGGGTCGCCCGGCACGAGGAGCAGTGGCCTCAGCTGTCCTCCTCCATCGCCCGCAAGTGGCTCACCGAGGGTCTGCACGACCGGGCGATTACCCGCGACCTGGACTGGGGCGTCCCGGTTCCGGCCGACACCTGGCCGGAGCTCGCGGCCGAGGGGAAGGTCTTCTACGTCTGGTTCGACGCCCCGATCGAATACATCGGCGCGACGAAGGAGTGGTCGGACGCTGCACCGGATGGCGAGCTGCGGGACTGGAAGTCGTGGTGGTACGAGGCCGACGACACCGTGCGCTACACCCAGTTCATGGCCAAGGACAATGTCCCGTTCCACACGGTGATGTTCCCGGCCACGGAACTCGGTGTCCGCGAGCCGTGGAAGAAGGTCGACGTCGTCAAGGGATTCAACTGGCTCACATACTACGGCGGCAAGTTCTCCACCTCCCAGAAGCGAGGCATCTTCACTGACGCCGCGCTGGAGATGCTGCCGGCGGACTACTGGCGCTACTTCCTGATCGCCAACGCCCCCGAGTCCGACGACTCCTCCTTCACCTGGGAGCACTTCGCCGCCACGGTCAACAAGGACCTCGCCGACACCCTCGGCAACTTCGTCAACCGCGTGCTGTCCTTCTCCCGCAAGCGCTTCGGGGACGACGTCCCTGAGGGCAACGCAGCCGGCGAGGTGGAGGCGCGGCTGGGAGACGCGATCGCGCGCCTGCTGGCCGAGTACGAGGAGCACATGGAAGCCCTCCAGTACCGCAAGGCCGGGGCCGCGCTGCGCGCCCTGTGGTCGGCGGGCAACTCCTACCTGGAGGAGAAGGCCCCCTGGCTGGAGATCAAGACCGACCCGGAGGGTGCGGCCCTGACCCTGCGTACGGCGATGAACCTCATCCACCTCTACGCGGTCGTCTCCGAGCCGTTCATCCCGGCTTCGGCCGCCGCAATGCGCGGTGCCTTCGCCCTGGAAGGCGACACCGCGACCTGGGTGACCGCCGAGCAGGCCAAGTCCCTGGACGCCGTTCCCGCCGGTACAGCCTTCACTGTGCCGCCAGTGCTCTTCGCGAAGATCTCGGAGGAGGACCTGGAGTCCTACAGGACCCGCTTCGGCGGCGCCGACGTCTGACGAGGCCCCGTGCGCCCGTACCGGCCCTGGCCTCATCGGGCGGTACGGGCGTTGAGACGCCCGGCCAGTTCGGAGGGCGGCACGTTCATGAGCTGGATTCGAGGGGTACCTTCGTCGATCTCGATCCATGTCACGCCTCCGGAGCCGGGCACATACTCGAGGTAGTGCTCGAAGCCGTGTTGCGTGAGCTTCAGCAGGAGGCAGGCGATCCCACCGCCGTGTCCGACCAGCACGGTCGTGCGGTGCGGTCCGGTGGATAGTTCGTCCCACAGGTGTGAGTAGCGGGCTTGTACGTCTTCGGATGATTCGCCGCCCGGCGTGCGGAGCTGGTAGATGGGGACACCTTGACGGTCGGCTTCTGCCGCCGCGAGGTCTCTGGGCCGGCCACCAAGATGGCCGCTGTTCTTCGCTGCCAGTCGATCGTCCACGCGTGCGTCGGCCGGCGTGAGCGGGGCCGTAAGGAGTGCGGCCGACTCACTACATCTGGACATCGGGCTGACGAGCATCTGGTCGGCCACGAGTCCGGTTGCGGCCAGGGTGCAGCCAACGGTGCGGATGTCGTCGCGTCCGCGCTCGCTGAGCGTGCCGCCGACAGCTCTGCCTTGGTGGATACCGCGGGCGTTTTCCTCGGTCTCACCGTGCTTGACCAGGTAGATGTGTTTCGTGCTCATGGTGGTCCGTCTCCCTTCTCGGTCAGTCCCAGTCGCGGACGTCGACGATGGCGGATACGGCGGTGACGAGATGGTCGTGGTCGGCTCGTGTCATGGCTGGGAAGCGGTCGTAGTGCCACTCGACGTGGAGGACGGAGATGAGGCCGATCGTCCCGTCGGCGATCAGCTTCGTGAGTACCGGGTACTCGGCGCCCTCGATGTCCATCTTCACGACGACGTGATCGTCCGGGGCGACGGTCTGGCGCAGCCAGGCGCTGAAGTCGATGGCGGGCACCGGGATCGGTGAGTCGTAGTCGATCTGCTGGTCGTACACCGGCGGAACCCGCTTGCCGGGCATCACGGTGGAGCTCTCGTGGTGGCCGAGGAACAGATCGATCACCCCGTCATGCGTCCATACGGCGCCGTGAGAGACCTCGACACGGGGTGAGTGGGCCGCCCGTTCGACTTCGCGGTGAATGGCGGGCAGCAGATCCTTGTTGGGTTCGAACGCGTAGAAGTCGTGGTCGGGGAGCTCGTGGATGAAGCGGCTCAGCACGATTCCGAGGTTGGTTCCGCAGTCGATGAAGACTTTGCGCATGAAGGACTCCCGTGGTCGGTCGTAATGGCGGGTAGGTGGATTTCCTGTACGACGCGGTCGGCGAGCAGGGCAAAGTCGCCGGTTTCCGGGCGGTAGCAGCGTTCCTGGTAGCGGATGGTGATGCGGCGCACCGGTTCCTCACCGCGGTAGGGAGGAAGGTCGCCCCAGTGGTAGAGCTGGCCGCCGGGGGCCTTGAGCCGGCGCAGCCGCCGGGGCAGCGGACCCTTCGGCGTACCGGCGTTGAGCTCGATAAACATCGCGGTCAGGAAGGCGATGTGCTCGCCTGCCTGCTCGTCGTCCGCTTGCGCTCGGCCATAGGTCTGCTTGAGATGCTGGAGTTCGGCGGGATCGTCTACTGCGCCGACGAGGCGGTCGCGCAGTACTCGGTCCCAGACGATGCCGAGGTGGCCGTGGAGGATGGGCTCGCTGGTGAGGAAGTAGCCCAGGACGCGACCGAACTCGCGCTCGTACGGGCACATGAAGTCGTTGTAGAGCCCGAGCTTCGCGCCGGAGGCCGTCTCCACCTGCCAGTTGACGCGTGCGGTGAACGGTGAGTCCCACCAGCCGAGGTGCCACGGCTGCCACAGCAGGTCAGCCGTGCTGAGGACGAAGACCAGGAGTGCGATGACGACGGCCGGCCAGCCGAACGTTGGGGCGTACTCCGGATCAGGGAGCAACGCCACGGTCAGCGCGAGTGCCGCGTTGGTGCAGATGTTCTCCCAGAAGAAGATGCCGGAGGCCAAGACGACTGCGAGGTTGAAAACGGCCGTTGCGGCCAACACGACGACAAGAAGACGGCGGTCGTGGAAAGCGATGAGGCCAGCGGCTTCGACCAGCACCGTCAGGATGTTGAGGGGGCGGTCCACAACGCGTGCGCGGCGCAGGATGCCGGTCACGGTTTCAGGGGGCAGGAAGCGTGCCCATCCCCAGGAGTAGGCGGAAGCTGTGAGGTAGTGGGTGCGGTTGTGCCAGGCCCAGGACCAGGGGCGCGGCCCGAGGCGGGCCTTGCTCCACGCCGGCTTGACGTAGTGGGAGAGCGAGACGCAGCCGAGAACCAGTACGAGGGCGGTTGAGGATTCTGGCGTACTGAGGACCGTCGCCACGAAGACCCAAGCGAGGTACGCCTTGACCAGCCGCAACGGCATCATCGCGTGGTGCTTCCAACCGCGCAGCCGGCCGCAGTAGACAGCGAGCCACGGCAGCATGGCTGGTGCCCAGAAGCAGGAAGACACCGCGAGGAGCAGCAGCACCACTTTGGCTTGGCGCTGCGGGCCGATGGGCTGGGTCACGTCGTAGTCGCTCGTGGTGCCCTGCCACGTCAGCAGGGCGACCACGAATACGACGAACCAGCGGAAGAGGCCGGGGGCGGGTGTGGGGAGGAATGCGAGCAAGGCGGAGGGGGCGGCCGTCGCGAGCGTCACTCGCCAGAACGTCGGCCGAGAGGCCAGTGTCCGCACGGTTGGAGAGATGGCGAAGCGGTAGCAGAGCACTGTGGCCGCCACGCCCACGGCGGTGGTCACGTACACGGGCAGTGAAGGCAGCTCCATGGCCGCCTACCGGGTGGAGGGGGTAGGGACCCGCCCACCGGCTGCGGGCAGGGTCTCGAGGTAGGAGGCGATTCGCTCGCGGGGGTCTTGGGTGAGGTGTTTGTCCCGATGGCGTTCGACGTTGGCGCGAAGCTCCCGGGCCCGGTTGAGGAAGTCGAGTATCGCCCCGCGTTCGATCCGTTGAGCGCTGGTGCCGAGTTCCGCCTCGTGGACCACCTTGGCGCACCAGTGCTGGTCGTACGTGGGCAGCGGCACCAGGTGGACCGGTTTGCCGAGGACGAACGCTTCGCTGATGAGGTTGAAGCCGGCGTTGGAGAAGACGGCCTCGGAGCGCGCCAGGTCGGAGATGAACGACTGGCGGTCGAACGGGCAGATCTCGATCCTGTCGCCGGCGTACTGGCGCAGGTTCTCGACCTCGTCCGAGTGCGCGTAGATCCGCAAGGTCCGGTCTGGGACGTACTGGCGGAAGACGTCTGCGAGGGTGCGGACGGAGTCCTCGGGGCCGTGTTCGAAGTACCGCGAGAAGTAGGCCGTGGTCATCGTCCCGGTCATGACCTGGGCGGAACGGACGAAGTCCGGAACGACGGGGGCGATGAACTCCAGCTTGCGGTCGTCGGCCTTCAGGGGGACGTATGAGCAGATGAAGGATCGGTCGGCCCGAGGGGCGAAGTAGCGCAGCCGCTGCTCGTCGGCGGTGCGCGCGTACCGGCCGACCGGCGGCAGGTCGAGGTGCCGGTACTTGCTCTGCTGGTCCACCGAGATGAGGGGTCTGCCGAAGTGGTAGGCCAATCGCGGTGTGTTGGGCTCGTAGTCCGTGATGAACACATCCGGGACGCCGGTTTCCCTGATGGCCCGGCGCAGCCGCAGGTGTCGGCTGATGCCGGCGGGAGTCTGCCGGATGTTGGTGCGTAAGACGTCGGCTGCGTGGATGCGGTCGTCGCGGGCAAGGAGCGTCGGCATCCACCCGTCCCACGCGGGGAATCCGAGGTCGCGGAAGTACTCGACTCGCGTGCTCCCGTTGGTGATGATCCGTACCTGGTGGCCGCGGTCGCGCAGGTACTGGGCGATCACGCTCTGCCTGACGGAATGCCCCATGCCGATGCCGTTGACGCCGATGATCACGCTGAGCGGCTGTGTGAGTGCGGACACGACGATCCCTTCGTCAGGCGAGCCGGGTGATGACGTTGTGGGTGATGGCCGCGACCTGGGGGTCGGTGGCGAGCAGTCGGGACCAGTCAGTGGTGGCGGCGGTGAAGACGGTGCCGGTCGCCCTGTAGAGACCGAGGGTGGCCGCACGGGGGCTGGGCACGGGCTCGCGGGCTGCGAAGTTCCAATCGGAGGGCAGTGGGGCGATGCCGAGGATCTGGAAGCTCTTCGGCGTTCCGTCCTGGCCGGTGGGCCGCGGGCGTCTCCGCCCATCGATCTCGTATGCGGCGCCGTCGCATTCGTACCCGACGAGCGCGCTGTCCTGGCCGAATGTGTCACCGGTTTTGAGGCCGGTCCCGGAGAACACCCAGTGGTCCGCGTCGGTGACGGTGAATCCGAGGGGTGCGCGCGGGCCGTCCCAATGCCCGCCGCCGTTTCGGTAGCTCACGCCCAAGAGGGCGTTCTCAGGCTCCGACTCCCACCAGTGGTCGGGGCAGCCGTACGAGCTGTCCGGGTCTGTTCCGGCAGGGGCGTCGGGAGGGAACTTCGCGCACTCAAGGGCCGAGCGGTCCTCGTCGGCACTCACTCGCCACCAGCAGCTGTTGGCTCCGAAGTTGGCGATGTTGCCACCTGTGTCGCGGAAGGCGGTTACGTTCCGACGGGTCTGGGCGGTCCAGTATTCGTCGTGCCCGGAGGAGACCAGGAGACGATATCCGTTGCCGAGGAGTCGGCCTTCGTCGAGGTCGAGATCCGTGCAGTAGTCGCTCTGAATCCCGTTCTCCTCCATCCAGGAGATGAAGGGAGCATCCCAGTGCGCAAACGTCTGCCGAGGTGACGAGGTGTCGTACGGATCGGGCAGGCCCTTGACCGGACCGCCGACACCGCCGCCGGGTCGGCGCAGGGTCACCCGGGAGGCGCTGTAGAGGCTTCCACCCCCCGCTGTGTTGTAGGCGTGATAGGTGGAAACAGGGATCTTGTAGAGGACCTTGCGGCCCGAGGGAACGGCGGGCGTGACGACCAGAAGGAATCTGGCCTCGCGAGCGTCCATGACTGGCTGGCTCGGACGGACCCCCGTGCTCAGGACTCCGATGTAGACACCGGACTGCCAGTCTCGCGGAACGATGAAGTCGTAGGCTGGCCACTGCCAGTCCTCGTCGTACAGTCCGGGTACGGCGTCCCGTCCGGGCCACTCGACGTGTCCCGTGTGCTTGGGTGTCGAGCCCCAGCGGTAGAAGTCGAGCCGGAAGCGATCTGCGGAGGTGGCGATGTGAAGTCGGATGCTGCGGCCGGCGTGGACCGAGAGGGACGCCGGGTATCCGTTGATGCCGGTCATGAGTGGGCCTGCGGCCGGGCGACTCCGACGTAGTGGTAGCGATCGACCTGCTCGACGTGAGACTCCCAGCCCAGGGCGTCCAGCCGTTTCGTGAGCCCGCCGGCGTCGTAAAGAACCTTCACGGTCAGGTGCTGACTTCCGTCGGAGAGTCTCCGGCGCACCGTCGGAACCGCACGCCCCTCGATTGTCTGCTCGATCTCCGCCTTTGCACGGGAGTCGTCGAGGAAGACCACGCAGCCACCGGGCTTCAGAGCCTTCCGGAGGGCCTTCCAGAAGAGTTCCAGGTATGCGGGCGGCACATGGCTGAGCCAGAAAGCGAAGAACACGGTGTCGTACTGGCGATCAGAAATCTGGCTGAAGATGTCCGCCTCGATGAAGCGAGTCGTCGAGCCCTCCAGACGGCGTTTCGCGATAGCCAGCATCTCGGGCGCGGCGTCCACTGCGGTCAAGCTGCGGGAGCGCCCGGCGAGCAGGTGGGTCCACTGGCCCGTGCCGCACGCCAGCTCCAGGACGTCTCCGCTGATGGGCAAGCGATCGAGCACGGGCGAGAGCCGGGGCATCCCCATACGGTCCGCGTATGCGGTGTCGTACTCATCAGCCCTTGCGCGGTAGTAGGCGATCTGTTGCTCCGACCGTTCGGCCGATGCGCTGTGCTGCTCTCCGATCTCGAGCATCCTCAGCTCCTCCATGAACCAGTAGCGATCGACCGCCAGTTGGGAGCTCGGCGGGCTGACAAGGTCCATGACAGCGGGGCGCAGGTCATCCGTGTATCACGGCGGGCTAGTGAGGCCGTTCATCGGCGAGCACTCCGACTTTTCAACATCTGCTTACACACGACTTCGCACAGGGCAGACTTACAGTCCCGATCATGTTGACCGATGGGCAGGCGGTAACTGACGTGTCGAGGAGCCGTGCGGGATGGCGCCCGGACAAGCTCCGCGAGGTGCGCGAGGCACACGGATTAACCCTCGAGCGTGCCGGCGAGCGTTTGCGCGAAGTGGCCACAAGGGCCGCTATCACGGTGCCCGCAGCCAACTTTCAGACGCTCTGGCAGCATGAGCAGGGCGAGGTATACCCGGGTCCGCACTATCGGCGCGCGTACTGCCTTCTGTACCGCGGTACGGAACCCGAGCTGGGATTCCGCCATCCTTTGCCCGACGAGGCCACGCACCTGAACCTCACGCCGGCGACGGAGTCCCGCAACGGGGCCCACGTAGTCGCTGTCGAGCGGGCGCTCTCTCAGATCACGCCAGGCACGGATGCCAGCGGCGATCTCGACGTTCAACAGCGGATCATCGACGCGTGGAAGCGTCGGCACACGGGCGGAGATCCTCATCGCCCGTCTCTGCTCATCGTCGGCGGCTTCGCAGGGAGCGGAAAGTCGGAGTTCTCCCGCTTCATCTCCCAGCTCACAGGATGGCCGGTCCTCGACAAGGACCCGATCACGCGTCCCCTGGTCGAGCGGCTTCTGGTGGAGATGGGCAGCGAGCCCAACGACCGGCATTCCGAGCTCTACCGTGAGCAGGTGCGGCCCCTTGAGTACCAGTGCCTGCTTGAGACCGCCTACGCCAACATCGACTGCTCCATCAGCACGGTGCTGACAGCGCCGTTCGTCTCGGAAGTGATGGATGTCCGCTGGATCCAGCGCCTGACCAACCGATGCGAGGCCCGAGGCGTCAGCGTCTCCATAGTCTGGATCAAGTGCGATGTGGAAACGATGCGTGAGTACATCAGCTTCCGGTCCGCCGCCCGCGACAGCTGGAAGCTTCAGCACTGGGACGAGTACGTGAAATCCGTCGACGTCGAACTGCGCCCTGCCGTCGCCCATATGGTGGTGGACAACCGGCTCGGCGCGGCTATATCCCTCACTGACCAAGTACGACGGGTGTTGGGAACGGTGTTCTGATGAACCAGGGAATCCTGCTCTACGGGCCGCCTGCCGCCGGCAAGGACGCGGTGACGGCGGCTCTCGCCGAACTCGACTCGCGTTATGTCCTCTTCAGCCGACTCAAAATCGGCAGCGGCAAGTCTGCGGGATACCGGATGGGTACCCCGGATCAGCTGGCGGATCTAGAGAGGCGGGGCGACCTTATCTACCGCAATGACCGATACGGAAACACCTACGCTGTCGACCGCCAGGGCCTCGGGCTGGCCATGGAGGGTGGGCGCGTCCCCATCCTCCACCTCGGCCAGGTCGCAGGTGTGAAGGCGGTGACCGCCAAGTACCTCGCCGCCTGGTCGACGGTGCTCATATGGTGCTCTCGGGAGGCCACGGCCCTCCGCTCGACCAGCCGAGGCGATCGCGATACGGAGGCCAGGCTCGCCGCATGGGATGCGACGGAGAAGGATCTCGCCACCAACGATCACCCCGGCTGGGACCTCCGTGTGGACACCGAGGTCTCCTCGCCTGGGGACGCGGCAGTCCTCATTGATCAGCTCGTACGCGCGTCTGTGTGACGAGCCTCCACTGAACTCAGGAGTTCGAGAGCACGGGAGACGGTGACGGGCCTGTCGTGGACCTCGTCCCAGAGGTGAAGGGCAGCGGCAATCTCTCGCATGAAGCGGTCCGGCAATCCCGACTCGGTGAGCAGATCTGCGGCGTCTTCCAGTTCGGGCGCCCACCGCCAGGCGCGAGCGGCCGTCTTGGGAATGTAGTCCGTCTCCGTCAGATAACTGCCGGCGCGCTTGGAGGCGATCTGCAGGAGCTCGTCCGCGACGCCGTTCGCGTCGGCCAGCCCGTATGCCACGGCGGCCAAGACGCGGGACGCCTTCTGATAGCTGGAGTACGCCAGCTTCAGAGCGGAAGCCTGTCCGATCTCACTTCCCAGGGAACGTGTGTGCACAGCGGTCCCCTCAAAGAGGTCGGCAACCAGCGCGACGTGCCGCGTGGGGCCTGAGAGGTAAAGCGTTGGCTGCTTCCCCCCTACCGGAGGAGAGCCGACGACAGAACCGTCGACAACGGCTGCGTCAGACAGACATGCGGCGACAGCTCGGACCCTCTGCGGAGTGATTGCGTTGGCCTCGACGTACGTCCCGCCGCGGAAACCGTGCTCGGCCACTGCTGCTGCGACCACCTCGGCGGCTGCCGGCGGGCACAAGGAGACCACCAGGTCGACGCGTCGTAGGAGCTGCCTGAGATCGTCGACTGCTTCCATGCCTGCTTGCTCCGCACGTTGCCTGGAAGCGTTGCTGCGGCCGACAGGGCACCAGAGGACGGTCGTGCCTCGGGCTCGGAGCTGGGTTGCGAAAGCCGCGCCCATGCTGCCTGGATGCAGCAGCCCCACCGCAGCGATGTCGGACTTCACTTAGTCACACTCCTCGAACAGTCATTGGCCAGCAGCAGCGCGATGGCCGCCTCCGCGTCGGGTACGCAATGATCAGGTGCGGCGAGCCGAACAGGCCACGAACGCCCGTTGTGGATCCAGATTGTGCCTAGGCCGGCTCGACGACCTCCATCAATGTCGGTCTCTGGGTTATCGCCCACCATCAAGCCGCCTTGGGAGAGGCGGGAGCCACACGCTACGGCTGCCGCCTCGAAGACGACGGCAGAGGGCTTTCGTGCACCGACGGACTCCGAGACGCAGACGCCATCAACGCGACCGACCAGGCCGGTCGCCTGGAGCTTGGCGTTCTGGATGTCAGTTGCCCCGTTGGTGGCGATACCGACTCGCCAACCGGTGGCTCGTAGGGCATCCATGCCCGTGAGCACCCGCTCAGGGCATCTGACCGCCGCCGCGATGTCGGAGCAGTACTGCCTCCAGAGCGAATCAGCGGAGGACGGGAGACGGTGCTCGGCCCGTATGGACTCGAAGGTGGCAGGGAATGCTCGCGCCTGGACCGACTCAACCAATTGCGTGGCGGCGTGGCCAGCGAGGGAGTACCGAGCGGCGAACTGAGCGGCCCAGTCTTGGATGGCACCGTTTCTGTCGATCAGGGTGTTGTCGAGATCGAAGAGCACCAGCTTCTGCATAGGTGACGACCCTAGTCCGCCCGGATGCGCCGCTACGGAGTCGGCGCCGCCTCGTGGGCCTCTGAGCGACGCTGCAAGGCTGAGCTGGACGCGCGTCGAGTGGGACCTGTGGCCGTATAGCGACCTTGTTCAGGGGGTTCCACCGCGCTGGTAGCCGACCCACAACCGGCCGCCGACCTGCTCCAGCACCTCGTCCACGACTGCCGCGAGGGGCTCGATCCGCCCAGCCAATACTTCACGCAGACCATCGTGCAGGCGCATGCTGAGACCCGGCGCTGGGGTCTCAAGGCGGCGGGCCAGCCACTTCCCGCCCCCGTTCCAGGTTCCGCTAGCGGCCAGCGCCAACTCTCCGGCTCGTCTCACTAGTTCGGTGGCGATGAACAACCGTTCGCCCTGGTCAGTGCTCCCCACGAGATCATCGAGGAGGTCGGTGATCGCGTAGCGGCGGTCGTCTATCTCTTCGGCCGACACCGTGGGTGGCCCTGCGGCGGTCAGCCTTCGGGCTTCGGCGGCGAGGTGCGTCCCGACTCCGTCCTTGTCGAAGAGGAGGATCCCGTCGGCGCACATCCAGAGCAGTGGTGACCGGCGCTTGCGTACCTCACGCTGGGTGTACGCGTGCCACGTCGCTTCGGTGTGCACGAACATCTCCACCGGCCACTCATCCCTCCGCAGGCTTGCCCGGTACGGGGCGGGGGATCCGTGAAGGAGCACCACGATGTCGAGGTCCGACATCGCCGTGCGGCGGCCAGTCACGACACTGCCTCCTAAGAACGCAGCCCGAGCGACAGGGTGATGTTCCTCAACAACGGCACGCGCTGCATCAATCGCATCCATGCAGCAACTATCAGCGCTCCGCTTGGCGTGCGCACGGAAGATTCTTCGCAGAAGATGTCCCGCAGCTACATCGTGACTGGGGCGGGACTTACTCCGAGGCTCCAGCCGCACTCGGCCAGCCCGTCTCACGGACGCGGTCGACCGGAGGCCGGCACGCGGCCTGATCGATGGCGGTCTCTCAGGGCATGGACAGGCTCAAGATCCGCCATCGAGATGAGAGCGAGCCGCTTGAACAAAGTCTGTTCGCACTTCATGGAACCGAAGCCACCGACCGTGCGGGAAACGCTCCAGGGCCTCGCTCAGCGACAGCTGCTGACTGTAGGTGAACAGGAGGGCGCCAGCATCGGATGCGGATAGCAGGCCCAAGGCAACGATTTGGCGGCCGACCTGCTGACCGTACTCCGTGCGGCCTGGATCTTGGGAGTCCATCGCCTGCAGCTCGCGTAGGGAACTGAGAATCGCAGCGATCAGTTGATCATGATCCGAGAGAGCTTCCAGCTGCTCACGCTCCCCGGCTTCTTGGAGCTCCCTCATCGATCGCGTAGCAATGAGTGTCTGTTCCAACTCGAAGATCGTGTTGACTGTGGAGCCTTGTAGGACGTAGCCCTTCGAGACGATTTCCTCGGGCCCTTCGAGCTCGATCTTGCGATAAGCGTCCGTCGCTCTCACGGAGCGAGCATAGGTATCTTCGAGCGCCAGCTCGGCCTCCGGCAGCTCTTCATCGGCGAGATGGCCTGTCACGACTTCGGCAGAAAGCCGGAACTCATCCACAGCGCCGAGATATTCGACCCACACATCGCGCCTTACGGTCCGACGCCACTGTGTGTTCTGGTCTCGGCCCTGCGCCCTGACCGCTTCTATGGCTGCGTTCGCCTGCTCTCGCATACTGCGTGCCTGCCAGCGGGCCCCGAACAGGCCAAGCGCCACACCTGTCACCGCGATCAGTGCCGCGAGTATGGCGGCTACACCCTGATCCATCTCGGCATTATGTCATGCCGAGTATCACGCCGAAGGGTGAGCCTGCTGCTCTGGCGGCACAAGCGGTAAAGCGGACGATGGAGCAGGAGCGGATCCGCAAGAAGCTCAGGTCCGCTGAGGGCCCGCCACTCGGCGTGGGCTGGACAAGGGCGTCGCACGGATCCGTCACTCTGAGCCCGGTCAGCAAGGATCTGCCAACCCGAATGGGGTCGAGTGAGAATCCGCGAGCTTGAACGTGACAGAAGAACCAGCCAGTCTCAGATTCGCGGCCGATCGGCCGCCGAGTGGCCAGCAACCGTGAAATTCGGCCCTGGAATCTGACATCCCACAAGAGGAGCCTGTCTCAGTTCGCCGGGGGCAGACAAGAAAGAGTCGCGAAGGACTGGCCAGCGGGCGCAGATGGATGTCAACGTAGACGACCTTCCGGAACCCCAGGTCAGAGAGGTATTCGCCGTGAACTTCCCATCCACGAGCCCCGGTTTCTCCACCGCCACCGATGCCCTGAAAGTGCACACCTGGCAGCTTGGCCCGGGCCAGCCCACGCTAGTGCTGGATCAGTTCTCTGCCGAGGATTTCCACATGGTTGTGGACGACCGCGCCGACGTTCACGTCAATTCGAAGGACGGCCGGTTCTACTTGGGCTGGTTTCCGCTCGGCCGTCCCGGGGGCGACGGCGAAGGCTGGAAGATCGCCGTCACCGGCACCACGAAAGTGCCTGGCTACAGCATCTCCTTCGACGCCGCGACGCCGGCCGACATCGTCGCCGCCACTGTGACGTGCGTGCTGGAAACCGCCCATCCTCGGTAGGCAGGGAAGTCGGCGTTAGCCGAACTGGCGTCTCCTGGCTCATGCGCGGGTGGCGATCCGTACCCGTCAGCCGATTGCCCGGAAGCAAGACGATGTCCCGCACCCAGCCCTTGGAGGCGCCCTGTATTCCAACCCTCGGCTCAACCCGTCCACCCCGAACCGGGGCGCTCTGCCTGCGTACTGGGTCGGCCCCCGGCACCTGGCCGGCGACGACGGATGTCTCTACGACGTCGTTGCGGACACTCTCGCCGGCTTCGGCTGGACAAGCCTGACAACCGTCCGCGGGCGACGTGAGCTCGACGAGTCGCTGGAGGACCGCCAGGTCCTGCGTAGCACCGTCCTGCACATCAGTCCCGACGCCCGTCGGTGGGCTCAGTGGACGCTGTCGGACGAGCCGTTTCACCTCGGTGGGCTGCCGATCGCGTGGCAGATCTCTGCCCGCTCGGATGCGAGCAGGTCGCTCGCGGACTGGTCTGCCTACTTCACCTCCGGCATCCCCGGCGAGGCCATCGCCGACTTTCTTCTCGCGCTCGATGTATGAGGTGATCCCACCGACGTGGCCGCCAATCCCGAGACCGTTCTCGATGCGGTGTCCGCGCATGGTTGGCTCCGCGACGCCGATCAACCGCATGCGGCGGCGATGCATCCCACCTTCACCTCACGCCTCGGCCTTGGCGAGCTGCCACCGCTCATCCAGGATGCCGATCCCTGTGCCCTGATCGTCGAGGGCGATGTGCCAGGGGTGGCGGGTTGGCAGGCGTGGGCCGAGCTGGGCTCGGGTGCTCCGTGCCTGTGGGCTGCGTCGTTCAGCTCCAGCGTGCCGCACGGCCTTGTTGCCGCGTTTGCCTCCTCGCTCAGCTCCACCGCACCGGTGCTACGCCGGGTGTTGCCGGAGAGCTCACGGGACCGGCTCCTGTGTGCCCCTGCCTGCTGATCAGTACTCCCGCGCGATGAAGCCGGGCCCCCGTTCGGGAGGCCCGGCTTCGCGCTGCACTGGCAGCTTCCGTGGCTGGTGGACAGTTACCGGGGCGGGCTGACGTCAGTACTGGATGCGGTGTCAGCTCGTGGGCGTCGCGGGGAGATGGTTCCTATGTGACCTTCCTTGACTGCGATTACCGGGTGGGTGAGGCTCTGCCGGGTCAGCTTCTTGCTCTGGCCGGTGAGTGACGCTCCCGGTGTGAGAAGGCGTAAGGGGTGAACGGGCGTATCGGTTCGTCCGCGAGGGCGAGCAGGCGATTGAACTCCGCCATTTCGGTCTCGCTCATGAGCGCGACTGCGTTTCCGAGCTTCTTCTCGGTGAGCTGCTCCATGAACGGGGCAAGGAAGCGCTGTGTGACGTCAGGGGCGTCGCATATCTCATGCACGTATTTCATGTACTGCGTGTGCTGCGCACTCAGCTCTTCGACTTCGGCGCGGGTTGCGCTGTCGGCAAGGGCCTGTTCCTCCTCGCTGAAAGGGCGACCGTCGCGGTGGGACCACGTGCCGGTGTCTTTTCGGGGCTGGAAGTCCGAGTCGCAGAGAAGGGCGAAAATCCAGGGATTGAAGTCGGGATTGGCCATACGGGTGTCGTGCTCCTCATGGATCGCTTGGGGCCCATCAATGGTCTGGAGAATCACCGGTTTGGCTAACCGACGATCGTCGGCTATGTTGCGCCCGCTTTTCCGGGTCAGGGCCGACGGCTGGAGTGGTTCGCTGCCCTGGCCGCCGGTGGTGTGGCGGGGTTTGACGGCGAGGCGCGTCGGCTGTCTCGGGCGGTCGTCGCCGGAGGGCTTTCGGGCGCGGCAGGCAGATGGGCGCTTCGGCGCAGGCGCCAGACGAGGACGTCGCTGATGGAGTCGGCGGTGTCGAGCTCGCGACGGTGGGTGGCTTCGGCGAGCAGTGCGGCCGGGTCTTGGCCTGCCTGCCGGGCGTCGGCGAGCGTGGCGGACAGGGCCGGCCAGCCGGGCTCGGCCTCGATTCGATCCGCGAGCTCCGGCAGCACGTGGTGCAGGAGATCGGCGTGCCGCTGCCGGATCTGCGGCGTCAGACGCTGGCCACGCTGGCGGAGGGCGGCGATGGGGTGGGCTGCGGCGGCCTGGTAGGCGGCGCGCAGGTGCTCGGCGGCTTGCCGGGCCGCAGCGGCTTGCTGGCCGTGGTGCTTCCTGGCGTGCCAGTTGGCCGCAGTGATCGCGAGGAAGACGGCCATGTCGATGACCATCGCCGTGGTGGCTCCGTCTTCGCCGCGGCCGAGGGCGGGGCCGCTGTGGACGAGATCGTGGGCGGCCTGTCGCAGGGCGTGGTCATGCCCGCGTACGGCACGGATGTGGGAGCGGCTGGCCCGCTCGAACGCGAAGGCCGCCTGCCGGAGTTCAGCACGGGTGTGGACGGCAGAGGTCTTGGCGAGTGCGTCCAGGACTTCTCCCGCCGCAGCGATCTGCGCTGCTGCCATGCCGTCGTCACCGTGATCAATGATCAGCAGAGCCTGCCAGGTGGCAGCAGCAGCCCGGCGCCGAGCGAACGCGGGATGGGTCACCGGTGGCAGAGCGGGCTGCACCGGCTCACGCTCGCCCTCGGTGTCCGCCTCCGCGTGAAGGGCCCAGCGTTCGCGTATGCGAGGCAGGGACAGGTCGGGGGCGAGTGTGGAGCCGGCGTAGAAGACCGGCTCGTCGTCCTTGTTGCGGTCGTCAGGCAGCGCGACCTTGTAGCCGAGCAGGTCGCCCGACGGTGCGATGCGCTTGCGGATCAGCAGACCGTCGGCGGCCAGACGGTCGAAGAACTCATCCGTGGAGGCAGCGCCGGCCGAGGCAGTGCGTACGGTCTCGCGTAGCTTCTCCCTCGCCGTGCGCTCTTGCCCTTGCCGTTCGGCCTTGTGGCGCTCGGCGCTGGTGGGGCGCTTGGCCGCAGTGCCGTCGCCGGGGGCGACACGGTGCAGGTCGTAGTCGGCTTCGATGAGGCGGGCAGCGGCCTGTGCGCGTTGGCCGGAGCGGTGGTGGTTGGGGCGGTGGCCGTCCTCGCGTACGAGGGTGGCGATGATGTGGATGTGGTCGTCGGCGTGACGGACGGCGGCCCACCGGCACCCGGCGTCGTCTACGCCGCCGGGGTCGATGCCGGTGGCGGCCACGATGCGCCGGGCGATGTCGCCCCACTCCTCGTCGCTGAGAATGGGGTCGGTGCCTGCTGCGCGTACGGAGCAGTGCCACACGTGCTGGTCGGGTCGCTGGCCTTCGTCGAGCAGGTGCAGTGGCTGGTCGAGAAGCAGCTGGAGATCCTCTTTCGTCGCGGAGGGGTCGCGGCCGGGGTCGGGTGCCATGGAGTCGAAGGAAGCGACCAGGTGCGGGTCGACGTGCTCCTCGCGGGTGCCTTTGCCGTAGAGGTAGTTGAGCAGCCCGCGGGTGCTGCTGCCTTGCTTGTGGATGCGGGGGATCAAGCGGTCTCGTCTTTCTGCCGGTTGTTGATCCGCTCGACGGCCGCCCTGGTCGCGGTGGCCGCGTGGCGGACGGCGGCGAGGGTTTCCTCAATGCGGGCGATATCGCCGCCGGAGTTGAGGGCCTTGGTCATCTGGTTGAGGTTGCTGCCGGCCCAGCCGAGCTTGCGTCCGGTGGCGAAGAGCTCGGTGAGGATGTCCTGCTCGGCGGCGATGGTTGCGGCGGTGCGGGTCTGGTCGCGGGCGGCGGCCAAGGCGGAGTGGGCGAGGAAGCCGGCGACGCTCATGCCGACGGCGTCGGCGCCGGCCTGGATGACTGTGTGTTCGCGTTCGTTGAGTCGGACGCTCTGGGCGGGACGCTGCTTCTTGTCGCGCGGTCGCGATTTTCCCTTGGGGCTGCGCTTGCGGACGGCCGTAGTCGGATGCGATCCGCCCCCGGTCGCAGCCTTTCCGTCCGGCGCCCCCTGGCGCTGGTCGGACCCCGCCACCCCCGGGGCGGGGCCGGGTTCGGATGCTCCCCCTGCGGGGGAGTGTCCGAACCTCCAACTTGCTCCGCTTTGGGCTGGCGTGGGGTGGGTCGCGTTCTGATGCACGGGGCTGTTGGGGTACGAGTCCTGTATGGAGATCAGCTCCTGGTAGGGGATGGGGAGAGCGCACCAGGCCGTCGGACGGGCAGCAGCCCCGCCTCCCGCTGGTTCGAGTGGGAAAGCGCGGGGGAGAGCCGTGCGTGCCTGGCAGAGCGACGCGAATGAGGCGGGGCCGTGGACCAGACGGAGTGGCTGGTCCACAGGTCCCCGTGCGGGCATCCGGGGGCTGACCGGATATCCGGTCAGCCTGTCGGGATGCTGTTCTTGGCCTCGTGCTCTGCGGCTAGGAGGGCCTTGAGTTCGGTGAGCCGGTCTTCGGAGATGGTGAGCTCGGCCGCGCGAATGGCGTTCCGCAGCACGGCGCGAGTGGCTGTTCCCTGCGTAGCGACAGCCCTGCGGCCGATCGCGAGCAGTTCCTCCATTTCGGCGCCGGGGGGACGTCCGTAGCGTTGCGCGGCGGGGACGTCGACCTCGGGGGCCGACTCGGCGGTCTCGCGAGTGGGGGCCGAATCGTGCAGGGGAAGTCGGTTCTGCACGGATCGAGGAGGCAGGAGCTCGGAGCGAAGGCCGGAGGCGGGGTGTTCCGTGGCCTCCTCGCCCTGCATGGGGTAGTCGGCACTCGGCTGGCTGCGCCGGAGCGTCGTTGTCTCGCCGCGATGCGTCGTGCCCCCATCCAAGGGGGAAGCAGTCCAAGGCGATGCGAGTTCGATGGTGGCCAGCGCTGCCGCGTGACGGCGGACGGCGAGCTGCTGCAGCAGCACTTCGCGTTGGTGCTGGTCGATGCCCACTGCGGCCTGGGCGATGGCCTGTGAAAGTCGTCGTGAAGTGCGCCGACCTCGCCAGCCGGCGCGCTGCCTCTGAGTTCGCTCCGCGAGATGAGAGGCCAGGGCGACGGCCTTGCGGGTGGCCCGGTCGCGGGTGATCTGGGCGGCATCACGATCGCGTGCGGCGATACCGAGGCGGGAGAGAAGGCGCTCACGTGCTTCGCGCCCGACCCGGGCGAGCACGCTGTGGGAAGCGCCCTCGGGTGTGCGGATGCGCAGTTCGATGCCCATGGCCTGATGCCAGAGCAGGGCGGCCATGATCGGGCCGACGAAGGCTCGCACTGTGCCGCCTACCACGCCTGACTCGGCGTATGCGGGGATCACCTGCACGGCGGTGATCACCCAGGTCAGGGTTCCGGGCAGGCCGGGAGCCTGCTTGGGCCCGTGCAGATTCTGCCGCGCGAGCAGCGCCGTGGCGAAGAGGGCGAGTTCGGCGGCGGCGAACATCGCGACGCGCTCGGTGGTACCGCTCATGTCCAGGTAGTCGGCGGCGAACCGCCAGCTGGTGTCTGCGCTGTAGGCGGTACAGCCGACCGCGGCCAGTGCGGCGACCCTGACCGCAGGTGTACCGGGCTGGTGCCTGCTGCGGTTTCGGGTAGGGCGCCGGCTGATCAGGAAGCCGAGCAGCAGCATCGTGCAAGTGCCCAGGAGGGCGGTAGGGGCGAGAGACGTTGAGGTCCAGTGCCCGAATGTGGGCAGGGCGAGTTGCGTCATGCAGGGGTCTCCAGGGAGGCCGCCGCGCCGTTTGGGCAGGCGTGGGCGCGGGCGGGCGGCGTGGGGAAGGGGTGAGGTGGGTCGGCGCCGTGCGGTCAGGCGTGGGGTCGGCGTCTGCGGTCTGCGCCGGTGAGGACGACGGTCGTGGTCATCTCGGCGAGACGGGAGGCGACGCGGTCGCCGACGGCATCGCGCAGCGCGGCGGTCGGCAGATTGGTCGTGAGGAGGGTGGGGAGCAGGTCGGTGTAGCGGCGGTTGATCAGCCGGTACGTGATCTCCTCGGTCCACTCCGACTGCTTGGCCGCGCCGAGGTCGTCCAGGATCAGCAGCGGGCAGGTGCTGAGAGTGGCGAGGTCTCGCTCGGCGTCGTGGCCGGCGCGTGGGCGTAGGCGGGCGTACAGGTCGGCCGTAGTGGCGGCTTCCCACCGCAGGCGCACACCGGCGGTCAGCAGCGACCGCACCGCGCCGTACGCCTGGTGCGTCTTGCCGGTGCCGGTGGGGCCGGCGATCAGCAGGGACGGTCCGAGCGCGATGCCCCGGGTGCCGCTCGGGCCGGGCCGTGCGGCGAGGGCCACCTCGTCAACCCAGGCGACAACCTGATCGTGGCCGGCGAGGGCATCGCGGTAGCGAGGTGGGATGCGCGCCTCGGCCAGTTCCAGGGCGGTCACCCGCTCAGAGGGCGCCTCGGCGGGTACGGCGGTGGCATCGATGCCCCGGTCGGCGAGGATCGTGTCGAGACGGGCTGCCAGGGAGCTGATGCGCTGCGGTTCCCGGCTGGTGGTGGCTGTGGTCACAGCTGGCCTCCGTAGGCCGCCTCGACGTCAGCGGATGCCGGGTTGGTCCACGCACGGTGCGGGGCGGCAGGTGACTGAGGGGCGTTCATGGCCTCGTTGACCAGGCTCGGCAGCAGGTTCGCGGACAGGCCCTTGGCCCGCATGCGGCTCATCCCGGCGCGGATGTGCTCGGCCGAGATGCCCTCGCCGAGCAGTTTGCCGGCCACCTTGCCCAGGCGACCCACTACGTCGCTGGGCGGCCGGTGTTCGCAGGAGGCGACGTACTCGCCGACCAGGTCCCTGGCCGAGATCGCGCCCGAGATGGCGGGTGGCGCGGGGGCGCTTGCGCTCCCCACCGGAGGTGATCCTAGATCCAGGATCCTAGGTCCTAGATCCGGACCCTGATTCCTCACCGCCATCTCCCGGCGTTGTGGTGAGGGCTCACTGAAACTGCCCTGACCTGCAACTTCCCGGTTCACGGACGGCTCGCTGCATTCACCGGACCCCTCAGGTCCTCCATAGTGAGGGCTCGCGTCCTGTTCACGGAGGACACCGTGAACAGGCGAGGCCGGCTCGGTGGATCGGCTTCCCTGATGGCGCGGGCAGGCCGGGCAGCGGCTGCCGCTCGGCCGGTTGATCTTCTGGTGGCGAGCCCAGGTGATGATGTGCAGGTAGCGCTTGCCGTCGTCACCCTCGTACCGGCAGACCAGACCGGCGCCGTCGAGCTGTGTGAGGTCGTCCTCGACCTCCAGAGGGCCGTGTTCGGGGCGCAGGGACCACAGGGCGCCGGCGATGACAGCGGCCTGGTCCCGGAAACGGCCGTGGTCGTCTGCCTGGGTGAGGAGGCCGAAGAAGGTCCGCTCGGCGTGGACGCTCACCGCGGCGAGCGACTCGGAGATGAAGGCTTCCGGCTTGATCGTGCGTATCCGCGCCATGCCTATCGCCCCGCCTTCGTGGGCAGAGCGGGCGACTTCGGCGACGAGGATGCGACTACGGCCGCGAGGGCTGTAGCTTGTTGGGGCATAGACGGTTCCTCACCCGGTGGCGTTGTGACCGCCACCGTCTTGATCGTTCAGGTACGGGCGATATCGGTAGGGACTCCCTGACCCCCGGCGTTGGCCCGCCGGGGGTTTTCATGTGCTCGGAGTCGCAAGGTGTTCCGGGTGCATGGCCAAGACAGCCACACCCTCCCCGTGCAAGTCCAGCATTCCGCCGAGAAAGCAAACAGCTCTCGGCGAACGCGTCGTGCGCGGCTTCCCTATAACGGTAGACCCGAATTAGCGGTTGACCTAGAAGTGGCACAAATAGGGCGACTGGTGAATCGCCGTCTGCCTGCATCGGCGATCGGTCTGACGTGACCGCGTGATGCAACAACCCACGCCAGCGCAGTTGAAGGCAGCGCGCCTTCCGGGCGAGCACAGGCATTTGGTCAGCGCCGGATTCCGGTCTATGTTGCGTCGCTCGCGGGTTCCGGGGACCAGATCTGACAAAAAAGACGTGGAACATAGCAGCAGATCGCCGGTTACCCAAACCGGCAATGCGGAGCTACAACAGACGCATGCCTGAAATCCCCCTGGGAATTGGTCCGGCCGGTGTGCTGACCGCCCAAGCCATAACCCGTTCCCGCGCAGCGCGCGGATTCGCTCAGCGCCAGCTGGCCGAACGGGTGACTGCGCTCGGCCGCCCCATGACCATCACGATGCTGTCCCGCATCGAATGCCGGCAGCGCCGCTGCGACGTCGATGACCTCGTCGCCATCGCAGCCGCTCTCGACGTCTCGCCGCTCACGCTGCTCGCCGAGACGAGTTAGCGAAGCCCTTGCAGCGCTGTCCGGGTGGGCCAACACCCGGCAGCGCCCGCTCACATCACCTCGCCCGTACCAAGAGATCAACCGGCGTGTCACGGGTCACACCACCGCGCCAGAGAAGGAACTCCCTTGCGCCAAGAGGCCATTCCCCCTGCCTTGTCGCCCTTCCGCCGCCGGACCGCGAAGGAGGCGATCCCGCGTGGCTGAGCAAACAGGCGCCGAGGTCGCACCGGCCCGCCTCTACCGCCCCGACGAGGTCGCCGCCGTGCTCGGCTGCTCTGCCTGGTGGGTCAAGGATCGCGCCCGCCGTCGCCAGATCCCCTTCGCCCGAGTGGGTCGTGCCTACCGCTTCACCGCCGCCCATCTCGCCGAGATCATCCGCCTCCACGAGGAGCGACCGGCCGTCGCTGCGCGGCCACCGTCCCCCGGCGCCCCGCCTGCGGCCCCTGCCCGACGCTCCAGCGCCCCCGAGCCGGGTGCACCTTCCGGCCGCCTGCGCGCCAGGCCGCCCCGCCGATCCGACCGAGCCGCATTCGACACCGCCGCGTAGAACACCGCACCGAAGAGGAAGGAAACGTACTTGGGTTTCGCGGAGAAGCGCGGAAGCTACTGGCGTGCCCGATACAAGACCGCTCCCGGCAAGCACCTCACGGTCGTCGACGAGCAAGGCAAGACGATCAAGTTCGCCACGAAGGGCGAGGCCCAGCGCTCAGCGAGCGAGGCCGAGAACAAGTACCGACGCGGCGACTGGCGCGACCCCGCCCTGGGGCAGGAGACGTTCGGCGAGTACGCGAGTCGCTGGTACGAGGCCCAGGACCTGGCCGCCTCGACCATGCAGAACTACAAGCGCCACATCGAGGAGCACCTCCTCCCCGACTTCGAGGACCATGCGCTCGCCGGCATCCTGCGCTCGGACGTCGACCGGTGGGAGAAGAAGGAAAGGGCCCTGTACGCGGCCTCCAGCGTGAAGACCTGGCGCTCCACGTTCCACCTGATCTTCGAGGACGCGATCGACGAAGGTCTGATCACGTCGAACCCGGCGACCAGGCGACGCGGGCGGGGCAAGCGTGCGGGCCGCTCTCGTGACAGAGGCCCGGAGAAGGTCGTCACCGATCCGCTCGGCGTCCTGCTCACCGCCGAACGGGCAGCCCTGCTGTCCGGCCGCGACGACGAGTTCGTCGCCGTGGTGCTCAAGGGATACACCGGCATGCGCTGGGGCGAAGTCGTCGGCCTGGAGACAGAGTTCGTTCGCGCCGGATCCGTCCGTGTCGAGTGGCAGCTTTACGAGCTCGACTCGGGTGAGATGGTGCGCTGCCCGCCCAAGGACGACAGCTATCGCACCCTCGACTCGATGGACTGGCTGTCCGCCCTGGTCGCCAACCACATCGCCCGAACGAAGCCGACACCTTGCCCCTGCCACGGCAGGACCTACGTCTTCCGTGGCCAAGGCGCGGCTCGTACCGGAGGGCACCAGGGCGCGAAGCTCGTCGACGTCGCACGCCGGGCTGAGGTCTCCACGGGAACGGTGTCCAACGTCCTCAACCACCCTGACCGCGTCGCCGACGCCACCCGCACACGGGTGGAGAGGGCCGTCAACGACCTCGGGTTCGTGCGTGGCGGAGTCGTGGCGGAACATGCGGCGCACTGGCGCAGGAACGGCTTCGGGACCTGGCTGTTCACCCCGGCGGTGTCAGGCTGGTACCCGAAGAAGGCCCCGCAGGAAGCGCGCCCCGTCCCCCTGCTCGGCGAGCCGTGGCCCGGCGTCCCCGTACGGGGACGCGGCGCCGGCAACCGGGCCGACGCCTGCTGGCTCCCGGTCGCGAAGGGCCTCACGCCTCACGGACTGCGCCACACCCACAGGACCGTGATGGAGGACCTCGGCACCGAGAAGGTCCTGATGGACCAGCGCATGGGCCACATTGACGGCTCTGTGTCGGCGCGTTATGCCCACGTCACGCCGGGCATGCGCAAGCGGCTGATGGCCGGGATGACAGAGCAGTGGGAGGCAGCTCTCGACTCGCGGCTGGCCATGTGTCCCACATCATCGGTGCGCGTGCTCCGCGACCTTCTGCACGTACGCAGGCAAGCACGCGGCCTGGAGTAACACCGGTAGCGAGTTACGCCTGTGCCCCACGGGGGTGCAGGCGTACGAGCGCTTCGTCGTCGCTCGAAGGGATGGGCCTACCCACCGATCCTGACCACGCCGACGGAACCTGGGGCGCTTGCTAGATTCCGCCTGGTGGTTTTGGTGAATCGGCGGGCGCTGGTGCCAGCAGACCTGGCTCAATAGACGCATGGAAATGGGTGAGCACTGGGCGTATCGCGTGAGGCCGAAGGACCTGGGCAGCGCGGTTCACCAGGTAGAGATTGTTCGTGTCGGCGGCCCCGGCAGGACGGGCGGGGTCCACGTGCGGTTCCTTGACGGTGACGCCGCCGGGCTACAGGAATGGGTCAACCCCACGTGCCTCGTGGGTCCGTGGGCGGAGGCCGAAGAGTTCCACGCGGACGACGCGGCGGAGTTGGCGTTGGCCGAGGCGTCGCGACACGTGAGGGGCAGCGCGGAGTTCGAGGCCGCGCGGCTGATCCTCGGGTTCGTCAGACCGAAGAGCAAACTGCGCCTGCGGCGAGGCGTCCAGGACGCCGGCATCCTGGACATGGGCCGACTGGATGAGACCGCACCGCTCGTCGGTATGGACCCTGCGAAACTGCGGGACGATCCTGCGGTCCACGAGAACCGCGACGGCCACTGCCTTGCAGGTTGGCCAGTCACTGAACGTCTCGCCCGCCATGTGGCCGAACGTCTCGCCGACACGATCCTGCCGGAGGTGGACCGCAAACAGCAGAGCCTTGAGCAGGAACGCGCCCAGGGTTCTTGGTACTCCTCCTACAGCCGTCGCGATGACCGCAAGCTGGACGCCGAAGCGACCGTCCTGAGGACCGTGCGGGCCTGGTGCGGCGAGGACAAGTCTGAGCGCTATGACGAACTGGTCGCCCTGCGGGCGGAGGTCATCCGGCTCGGGAAACTGGTCGAGCGGGCGGTGACGACCCTACGTGACCGCGGACACGGCTTCATCGCCTCCACCATTGAGCGCGAGCTGGGCGTCCATATCTCCAGCCTTGATCCAGACGTTCGTCGCTGAAGTCGTGCCGCCGGTCCGGCTCCGGCTTGGGTGACGCGACTTCCACCTGAGGCTTCTCCACCGACTCCACTTTCTCGGGACGCTGCGGGTGCCAGCCGTCGAGGAACGGCCGCATCTGGTCGCCCGTCGGCTGCGCATGGAAGCCGTGGCCGGTAAGTCCCCTGCCGCGCGCAGTGGGGTCGAGCCGCTCGGCCTCGGCCTTCCCCCACGCCGACCACTCCCGCAGCCTTTCGGCGTCGAGGCCGTCGCTCGACGTGGCAGCGGCCTTGTCCAGCGCTGAGCAGAAATCCCTGATCTCCCCCGCAGTCCGCCAGTGCTCCAAGGCCGTACTGAAGAGCTCGACCCGCACCGCGTCCACGGCCTTGATCGTCGCGACGCTGACAGCGGCCTCCCACTCCTGCTGCCTGCGCTGCATCTCCTCCGCTTCCTGTAGGCGGCGCTCTCTCTCCTCCCGCTCCCGCTCCTCACGCAGTCGCAGTTGCTCCGCTTCCCGCTCCTCCCGCAGCCGCCGCTGCTGAGCCTCGCGTTCCAACCGAGCCCGTTCCTCCTCTTCGGCGTGTGCCTTGAGCGCGCGGAATACCGAACCGATCTGGTCCTCCAGCGACTTCTTGGCGGTGTCGGCCCAGTCCTTCTTCCATCCGGATCCGTAGCCCGACTGCTGGCTGAGATGCAGTTCCAGCTCGCCGGACGGCTCGGACCGGTTCGCCGGAGCAACCCGCTGCCAGTCGTATGTACGCCGGCCCGGTTGCTTGGGCACGTACCTGACCTGCTTCTGCCGCTCGCGGAAGCTGACCTCGTACGTCCTGCCGTGGACCGTCAGCAGGGGGCGCGCCTGCCTGCGCTTCTTGGACACCGCGATCTCGCCATGGCGAACGAGGGCCTGCTCGGTGAGGAGACGGAGCAGTGCGATCACCCGGGGGAGGACCTCCTCGGAGATCTCAAAGGCACTGTGGTCTGCGGTGACCGCCGCGACCACGTCCTCAACGTCGGTGATCACGCGGCTACGAGCCAGGCGAATCCGATTCCACTCGGTGTCGTCCTCGCCGGTCACCCTGAGCAGGCCGAGAACGAAATCACCCCTCTCCCGCCCCGTGTGCTTGAGGTGGTACCCCTCGGGGGCGCATTGCCGCGCAGCATCGAATGCTCGCCGGTAGCGGGCCCGCTCCCCGTCGCTCGGGTTCGGGATACGGAGGAAGCGGCCGGCCTCCTGCACTTGGGTGATCAGGGCCGCGCCAATCGAGGCCGGTGAGGGACGCGAGGGCTTCGCAGCCGCAGACGAGGGCGCTGTCTGTTGGCTGGGAGGGCCAGCCTGTGGTGTCAGCTTGGGGGCCGCCGAACGCTGCCTGCGTGGAGTCCGCTCCGGCCGGTCCGGGTGGTGCCCGTGCTCCAAGTAGAAACGTCCGTCGTTGGTGATGTCCGCCTGCCACCTCCCGCCCTGCTTCGGCATGATGATCAAGCCCCGCCCCTTGAGGGCGTGAGCGGTGGCGGCAAGTTCCGGGCTGTCTGAGGTAACAGGTTCCGTCCCCTCCCCAATGCGGGTGAGCAGGACCAGCTGGCGATCATTGAGTGGCGACCAACGGTGCATGGCACGGTCGTACCGTGTGTGCTCGCGTCAGCACAACCTGTATCAAAAAATTCGCTCAGGTTCCCTACGAGGGGTTCCTGTGGGATCAATTCGCCTGAATGCGACCTGGCGCTTGTGAGCGTGGCAGGCGCGATGCGCACGACAAGGCGTTTCACGACTTTACGCCTTCCTCGCTGTGAACCGGACCAAGACTGGGTGACCCGGTTCAAACGAAGGAAGGGAACCTTATGCAGAAGCAAGCAGTGCAAGTCGCACCCGAGGGAACCCATGGGGAGGGCAGGATCCGAGCGCATGACGCCTGGGCATTGGAACTGCCGGTACTGCTGGATGCGATGAACACACAGGCAGTCGAGATCGACCTCGGGCAGCACGGCATGCAGGCTGCATTGGCCGTCCTTCCAGACCGGATCTGCGTGCTGGTGCGCCCCGGCCTCAGCGAGCAAGAACTGTCGGTTGCCATCCGGTCGCTTCTCGCTCGATACATTCACCGTCCCTTCCCTCACCTGGTCCTCTGGCCGCAGCGAGAAGGCCAAGGTGTAGTGGTGAAGGAGCCGAGCGACGTGTTGGCGGACTTGGTGCTGGGAGACCCGCCGGACGCGACGGCCGATGTCCTCCATCTCTACAAGGATGGAAACTGGGCGCCGAAGGACGGGTGGCGGAGCGACGAAGAGGTCCTCACGGAGCTCCTGAAGCTTGCTGCCGTCGACATGAAGGGCGTAGTGGAGGACATCCCTGAGGAGATGTACCCGCTACCCGACGGGCTGGGTGCCGTCGTCTCCGCCGGCTACGACAGTGAAGGGCTGGCACACCCGCTGGTGTTCCTTCGAGGTGACCTGGCCGTCGGCCTGCGCGTCGATCTCCTCGGCTTCTGCCTCGCGCTGGCCGCCGGTACCGAGCACGAGGGCCGGGAGCCGGACGAGAACGGTTTGTTCTATGTCGGCACGGATGCGGGACCGGTGTGTGGCCCGGGGACAGCGCTCCTCGGCGCTCTCATGGTCCAGCGCTTGGGGCGGCGTCCGGGAGACTGCGCTTTCAGACTCCTCGACCCGCCGGAGGATTCCGCCCCCGGGGTGGAGTCCGCTGCTTGACCGCGGGGAGGCTCCGCCGGGCGTCCGTCCCGTAAGTGTCGCGTCGAGGTTCTGCTCGGCAGGCTCAATCGCGGCTCCCTGGGAGCCGGATCCTGAGATCGGCTCCCAAACGGCTCCCAAGACGCCCCCGGAAACCACTCAGGGGCCTGATCCACTTAGTGGATCAGGCCCCTGACCTGGTATTTCAGCTGTCGGGGTGGCGGGATTTGAACCCACGACCTCTTCGTCCCGAACGAAGCGCGCTGCCAAGCTGCGCTACACCCCGATGTCCACCGGTCTCCCGGCGACATCGATTACTTTAGCCCACCCGCGCCCGGAGGCGAAATCTGCTTTCTCCGGGCGCCGGGGATACCCCGGTGGGCGTCAGTCGCGGGGGGTCAGGGTCAGGAGGGTCACCTCGGGGGGACAGGCGAAGCGGACCGGGGTGTAGCGGTTGGTGCCGCAGCCCGCGGAGACGTGGAGGTAGGCGCGCCTGGACCCCACCGTGTGGCTGGACAGGCCCTTCACCCGGTCGGTGTCGAGGTCGCAGTTGGTGACGAGCGCTCCGTAGAACGGGATGCAGAGCTGGCCGCCGTGCGTGTGGCCCGCCAGGATCAGCGGGTATCCGTCCGCCGTGAAGGCGTCCAGGGAGCGCAGGTACGGGGCGTGGACCACGCCGATCGAGAGGTCGGCGCCCGTCTCGGGGCCGCCCGCCACCTCCGCGTAGCGGTCCCGCCTGATGTGCGGGTCGTCCAGCCCGGTGAACGCGATCTCCAGGCCGTCGGCCTTGAGCCGGCCGCGGGTGTTGGACAGGCCCAGCCAGCCCGCCTCGTCGAACGCGTCGCGCATCGGCTCCCACGGGTTGTGCACGACACCCACCGCCGGGGCGTTTCCGTTGAGGCCGTGCTTGCCCTGGACCTTCTCCAGGAGGTAGCGGGCCGGGTTGCGGAGTGTGGGGCCGTAGTAGTCGTTGGAGCCGAAGACGTACACCCCCGGGAACTCCATCAGCGGGCCGAGCGCGTCCAGCACCTCCGGTACCGCCTCCGGGTCGGAGAGGTTGTCGCCGGTGTTCACGACGAAGTCGGGGCGCAGCCCGGCCAGCGACTGCAGCCAGGCCCGCTTCTTGCGCTGGCCGCTCACCATGTGGATGTCGGAGACCTGGAGCACGCGCAACGGGCGTGCCCCGTGCGGGAGTACGGGGACGGTGACCCGCCGCAGACGGAACGAGCGGGCTTCGAATCCGGCGGCGTAGGCGAGGCCGGCAGCGCCGACCGCGGCGCCGACTGCCGTGACTTTCAGGGGTACTCCGTAGCGTGCGCGCATGCGCCCATCGTCGCAGACAGGGTGTGGCGAGCGGAAAACCGGCGGGCGGCGGGCGGCCCGCACCTGTCACAATCGCGTCATGACCACGCTCAAGTCCAAGCTCAAGGAAGACCTCCACACGGCCATGAAGGCGCGCGACGAGCTGACCTCGTCCACCCTTCGGCTCACCCTCACCGCGATCACCAAGGAAGAGGTCAGCGGCAAGACGGCGCGCGAGCTCTCCGACGACGAGGTGCAGAAGGTGATCGCCAAGGAGGCGAAGAAGCGCCGCGAGGCGGCCGAGGCCTTCGCCCAGGGCGGCCGGACCGAGCAGGCGGAGCGGGAGAAGGCGGAGGGCGAGCTGCTCGACGGTTATCTGCCCAAGCAGCTGTCCGACGACGAGCTGAACGCCATCGTCGCGTCCGCCGTCGAAGAGGCGAGGAGCGCCGGGGCCGAGGGGCCGCGGGCGATGGGTGCCGTCATGAAGATCGTGAACCCGAAGGTCACCGGACTCGCCGAGGGCGGCCGCGTCGCCGCCGCGGTGAAGAAGCTCCTCGCGGGCTGAGAGGGGCTGAGGGGCTGAGAGGGGCTGTCGGGGCCGCGTGCCGGGCAGCCCATGTGCCGCCGGCGGCCCGTGCGCCCGCTGCCTCTGTGCCGGCGCCGCACCCTCCCCGTAGCCCCCTCCCCGTACACGGACGAAAGTGGGGCCTCCCGGTCGATCGTTACCGACCGGGAGGCCCCACTTCTCGTACGGACGCCGGGGACGGGTCAGGGGCCGTTCGTTCCGTCGCCGTGGTTGCCGCGGGAGTCGCCGCCGTTACCGAACCCGCCCGGCGGGATGCTGATGCCGGGGAACGGGTTGCCGCCGCCGGGCTTGCCGTCCTCGCGGTCCTCGTGGTCCTCGTCCCTGTCCCGGCCCTTGTCCTTGTCCTCCTTGGGCTTCGCCCGGGGGACGGAGACAGGGGTGAAGGAAGGCGTTTCGGAGGCGTTCAGCGCCCCGGTCATCGCGATCTTCCAGATCGGGCCCGGGAGGCAGCCGCCACAGACCTTGTCGTAGTACTGGCCGCCGATGGTGACGCCGAACATCGAGCTCTTCTCGCCGATGTCGTCACCCACCCACACCGCCGTGGAGAGGTTGGGGGTGTACCCGACGAACCAGGCGTCCTTGCGGTCGTTCGTCGTACCGGTCTTGCCGGCGTTGTCCCGGTCGCTGAGACCGGCCTGCGTACCGGTGCCGTCCTCGACGACGCCCTTGAGCATCTGGTTGATCGTGTCGGCGGTCCGCTCGGTCATCGCCCGCGAGCACGAGGACTTCGGGACCTTGAGCTTCTTGCCGTTGGCGTCGGTGATCGACTCGATGGCGATCGGCGTGCAGTACGTGCCGCGGTTGGCGAACGTCGCGTACGCGGCGGCCATCGAGAGCGGCGTGCTCACCTCACCGCCGAGGGTGATCGACGGGTTCTCGCCGATCTCCTTGCCGTCGCCCCGCTCGTACCCCATCTTCTTCGCCATCTTGACCGTGTCGCAGAGCCCGGCCTTCTGCTCCAGCAGCGCGAAGTAGGTGTTGATGGACTTGCCGAGCGCGCTCGTCATGTCCCAGGAGCCCTTCTCCGACTCCATCTCGTTCTGCAGGTCCCAGTTGCCGCCACCGGCGGTGGAGCCCGAGCAGGTGGTGAAGGAACTCATCGGGACCGAGAGCTTCCAGTCCGTGGAGAACGACGTGGACGGGCTGATGCCCTTCTCCAGCGCCGCCGCCGCGGTGATCGGCTTGAATGTCGAGCCGACCTGGAAGCCGTAGGTGCTGCCGCCCATCTTGTTGCTGACGGAGAGGTTGAGCACCGTCTCGTTCTTCTTCTGGTCCAGGCCGTAGGGGCGGGACTGACCCATGGAGAGGATCTTGCCCGTGCCCGGCTGGAGCTGCACCACCGACGCCGCGAACTTGTCGTCCTTGTTGACCTTCGCGGTGGCGGCCTCGTTCGCGGCCTGCTGCGCGCGCGGGTCCAGCGTGGTCCTGATGGTCAGACCGCCGAGGTTCCAGAGCTTCGAACGCTCCTCCTCGGTCTTGCCGAACGCCGGGTCACGCAGGATCGCCTTGCGTACGTAGTCGCAGAAGAACCCGGAGCCGCTGACGGCGGTGATGCAGCCGTTCTTCGGCTTCCTGACCTTCAGCTTGATCGGAGTGGCCATGGCCTTCTCCGCCTCGGCCTGCGAGATGCTGCGGACGGCGGCCATCCGGGCGAGCACGGTGTTGCGGCGCTTGGTCGCTTCCTCCGCGTCGTTGACCGGGTCGTAGCGGCTCGGCGACTGGACGACGCCGGCGAGCAGCGCGGCCTCCTCCAGCTTCAGGTCCTTGGCGTGCTTGGAGAAGTAGCGCTGGGACGCTGCCTCGATGCCGTACGCCTGCTGCCCGAAGAACGTGATGTTGAGGTAGTTCTCCAGGATCTTCTTCTTGCCCAGCTCCTCCTCGACCTGGATCGCGTACTTCAGCTCGCGGACCTTGCGGCCCAGGGTCTGCTGGGTGGCCTCCGCGACCTTCTCCGGATCGTCGCCGGCCTCCTCGACGAAGACGTTCTTCACGTACTGCTGGGTGAGGGTCGACGCGCCCTGCGCGGCCCCGCCCGCCTGCACGTTGCGGTTCATCGCGCGCAGGATGCCCTTGAGGTCGACCGCCCCGTGCTCGTAGAAGCGGGAGTCCTCGATCGCGATGATCGCGTCCTGCATGTACGGGGAGATGTCCTTGAGGGGGACGACGGTGCGGTCACGCGAGTAGACCGTCGCGAGCGCGCCGCCCTCGCGGTCGAGGATCGTGGTGCGCTGACTGAGCGGTGGAGTCTTGAGGTTGGAGGGGATCTCGTCGAATCCCTCGACCGTCCCCTTGGCGGCGAGGCCCAGTGCTCCGGCCGCGGGCAGCGCGATGCCCGCCAGCACAGCTCCGGAGAGTGCGGCGACACCGAGGAACTTGGCGGCCTGCTGGGTCGTCGTGAGACCCCCGCCCGAGCGCTTCTTTGGCATGGGGGCAGCCTACGTTCTCATTCGCCGGACAGGCGTATATGCATTGGCCTAAGCTGCTCTCAACTGTCACAGCAGTCCGGTTACGTATCAAGCCCCATGCACAATTTCTGGTCATTCTCCGTCAGGCCGTCGCGCACCCGACCCATTCACCGAGACGTTCCCGAAAACGCCTCGTGTGTCATGGAACGTCCGCTGCAACTCGGGTGTACTGTCCCGATTTCGCGGAGATAGTCCCGCATGTCCTCACCTCACTCCCCTGGGTGATCTGCCGCGTGCGCATAGTCCGTTCGGACCATTCAAGATTGGGCCCGAAGGGGGTGTTGTGCTGTCCCCACCTTCCGTAACGTCCTCAACTGGCAGCGGTGAATATGCCGCTGCCGCCGTGGGGGAGCCTCGATTCGGGAGAGGACGGCGCCGGCATGGGCTGGGTAACCGACTGGAGTGCGCAGGCAGCCTGCCGCACTACCGATCCGGATGAACTGTTCGTACAAGGGGCAGCGCAGAACAGGGCCAAGGCGGTGTGCACCGGATGCCCGGTGCGGACCGAGTGCCTGGCCGATGCGCTCGACAATCGCGTCGAATTCGGCGTGTGGGGCGGAATGACGGAGCGGGAAAGACGCGCACTGCTGCGCCGTCGTCCCACCGTCACGTCCTGGCGCCGACTGTTGGAGACCGCGCGTAGCGAGTACGAGCGGTCGACGGGCATCCTGCCCGCAGTGATCGGTCTGGAGGACGACGAACTGCACGAGACGTACGCCGCCGCCGGGTAGCCCTGGGATACGGCTGGGACACCCCTGTGTGAGGCACGGCGTGTCCCTGCGGACGGGCTTGGCTACGCGGCTTCGTGCGGGTTCCGGCCGGAGCCGGCCGCGAGCCGCTCACCGATGGCCCGAAGACCCGCGAGGTCGTGCACATCACCGGGCAGGGCCGCCACTTCGGTCACCAGGACCTCCGGGTGCAGCGCGGCGAAGCGGTCGCGGGTGTGCTGCTCGCGCGCGACGACCTGCATGCGCTCGGCGTGCAGCCGCAACAGACCTGCGGTCAGCTCTTCGACAGGGACCGCGGCAAGGACGTTCTCGGATTCGGAGCCGGGCTGGGAGCCAGGACCGGGGCGGGGGTCGGGGCCGGGTTCCGGTTCGGCGTGCGGCTCATGTGCACGTGCGGGATCGGATGAGGCGTCGGACTCGGATGAGGCGTCGGGCTCGGATGAGGCGTCGGGCTCAGACGTGAGGTCGGGCTCGGGGGAGAGCGGCGGGTCACCAAGGGCAGCCTTCCCTGCCGTCTGATCGACAATGCGGGTCTCTTCAAGATTTTCCGCAGCGGCCAGCGCCCGCTCGGCGGAGAGACGTGAAGCCTCGCTGCCATGGACCCGGTTGAGGACGAGGCCGGCCAGTGGCATGTCCTCGGCAGCCAGCCGTTCCACGAAATACGCGGCCTCCCGCAGCGCGTCCCGCTCCGGGGTCGCGACCACGAGGAACGCCGTACCGGGCGCCTGGAGCAGCTTGTACGTGGCATCGGCCCGCGTACGGAACCCGCCGAACATCGTGTCCATCGCCGCGACGAAGGTCTGTACGTCCCGCAGGAACTGGCCGCCGAGCAGCTTGCCCAGCGTCCCCGTCATCATCGACATGCCCACGTTGAGGAACTTCATCCCCGCCCGGCCGCCCACCTTCGCGGGCGCCATCAGCAGTCGGATGAACTTGCCGTCCAGGAACGAACCCAGCCGCTTCGGCGCGTCCAGGAAGTCCAGCGCGGAGCGCGAGGGCGGGGTGTCGACGATGATCAGGTCCCACTCGTCGCGCGCCCTCAGCTGCCCGAGCTTCTCCATCGCCATGTACTCCTGCGTACCGGCGAACCCGGCCGAAAGGGACTGGTAGAAGGGGTTCTCCAGGATCGCGCGGGCCCGCTCGGCGTCCGTGTGGGCCTCGACGGTCTCGTCGAAGGTCCGCTTCATGTCGAGCATCATGGCGTGCAGTTCGCCGTCGCCCTCGATGTCCTCGACCCGGCGCGGGATGTTGTCCAGCTGGTCGATGCCCATCGACTGGGCGAGCCGGCGGGCCGGGTCGATGGTGAGGACGACGACCTTCCGGCCGCGCTCCGCCGCCCGTACGCCGAGCGCCGCCGCGGTCGTGGTCTTGCCGACCCCGCCCGAACCGCAGCACACGACGATCCGGATGTCCGGGTCGTCGAGCAGCGCGTCGGTGTCCAGCCCGGGTGCCGCGTCCGCTGCCGTCATGACCGGGGTCATGAGCCCACCTCTTCCCCTGCGCCCTGTTTACGGAGCTCCGCGGCCAGTTCGTACAGCGCGGCGAGGTCCACGCCCTCGCCGACCAGCGGGAGCTCGGCGGCCGGCAGTCCGAGACCGGCCAGCACGGCGCGCTGCTCCCGCTCCAGGCCGACCCGCTGGGCATGCTCGGCGGCCTGCTCGACCAGCGGTCGTACGAGCGCGGCGGAACCGGTCACTCCGGCCCGGGTCAGCGTCTTCGCGATCTCCTTGCGGCGGCCGCCCGAAGCGGTGCGCAGCGCGTCCTCGTCCAGCAGGTGCGGGCGCACCATGTTCACGACGACCCGGCCCACGGGCAGCTCTGCGGCCCGGAGCTCGGCGATACCGTCCACCGTCTCCTGGACCGGCATCTCCTCCAGGAGGGTCACCAGATGGACGGCGGTCTCCGGGGACTTCAGGACCCGCATCACGGCCTGGGCCTGATGGTGTATCGGGCCGATCCTGGCCAGCCCCGCCACCTCGTCGTTCACATTGAGGAAGCGGGTGATGCGGCCGGTCGGCGGGGCGTCCATGATCACGTGGTCGTAGACGAACCGTCCCTGCTTGTCCTTGCGGCGGACGGCCTCGCAGGCCTTGCCGGTCAGCAGGACGTCCCGGACCCCGGGCGCGATGGTGGTGGCGAAGTCGATGGCGCCGAGCTTCTTCAGGGCCCGGCCCGCGCTGCCGAGCTTGTAGAACATCTGGAGGTAGTCGAGGAGTGCGCGCTCGGCGTCGATCGCGAGGGCGTACACCTCGCCGCCGCCGGGCGCGGAGGCGATCTTCCGCTCCTCGTAGGGAAGCGCATCCGACTCGAAGAGCTGGGCGATGCCCTGCCTGCCCTCGACCTCGACGAGAAGGGTGCGCCTGCCCTCGGTCGCGAGGGCGAGCGCGAGGGCGGCGGCCACCGTCGTCTTACCGGTACCGCCCTTGCCGCTGACGACCTGGAACCTGCTCACGTATTCGAGCCTAACCAGTCCGGCCCCGGGCTACGCACGAGACCGTACGTGCCAGGTATTACAGTCGGCCCATGACCAAGTGGGAATACGCGACCGTGCCCCTTCTCGTGCACGCGACCAAGCAGATTCTGGACACCTGGGGCGAGGACGGCTGGGAGCTGGTCCAGGTCGTCCCCGGCCCGAACAACCCCGAGCAGCTCGTGGCCTACCTGAAGCGGGAGAAGGCGTAGTGGCGGGCGCCGTCGAGGCGAAGCTCGCCGAACTCGGCCTGACCCTGCCGGGGGTCGTGCCGCCGCTGGCCTCGTACCAGCCGGCCGTGCGCTCCGGGGTGTACGTGTACACCTCGGGCCAGCTGCCGATGGTGGACGGCAAGCTCGCCGTCACCGGCAAGGTCGGCGCCGAGGTGACGCCGGACGAGGCGAAGGAACTGGCCAGGATCTGCGCGCTCAACGCGCTGGCCGCCGTGAAATCGGTCGCGGGCGACCTGGACCGGATCGCGCGGGTCGTGAAGGTCGTGGGCTTCGTCGCCTCGGCCGCCGACTTCACCGGGCAGCCGGCCGTGATCAACGGCGCGAGCGAGCTGCTGGGCGAGGTGCTCGGTGACAAGGGCGTGCACGCGCGCAGCGCCGTGGGCGTCGCGGTGCTGCCGCTGGACGCACCTGTCGAGGTCGAGGTCCAGGTCGAGCTGGTCGAGGCCTGAGACACCACTGCGCGGTGCGCTGCCGTGCGGTGATGTGCGCTGCCGTGTGTGCGCCGCTGTGCGGTGAGTGAGGACGAGCTGATCCCGTCCGGTCGACGTGACCGGGCGGGATCTTCGTTCTGCCGCCGGGTCCGCCCCGGCGGGCTTTCTGCGGGAGGTCCCCGGCGGGTTTTCCGGGGGAGGTCCCCAGCGGGCTCTCCGCGGGAGGTCCCCAGTGGGCTTCCCATCGGCGGGCCGCTCACCGGCGGGCCGTCGCTCCGGTGGTCTTTCTCGATCACCTCTCGAACATCGGCCCGCTTCCGGATAGCCTCCGGCCATGTCCAATGGTCAGTGGTACCCACCGGAATGGCCCGACCGGATCCGGGCACTCGCCGCGGGCGAGCTGACGGCCGCGACGCCCAGGCGGGCCGCCACCGTGATGCTGCTGCGTGACCGTGCGGGAGCCGGGGGCGGCACCGTCGTGCACATGCTGCGCCGCAGCGCGTCCATGGCGTTCGCCGGGGGCGCGTACGCCTATCCGGGGGGCGGCGTGGACCCGCGTGACGACGACCGCCTCATCGGCTGGGCCGGGCCGTCACTGGAGAGCTGGGCCCGCCGGCTCGGCGTCGGCACCGTGACCGAGGCACAGGCCATCGTCTGCGCGGCGGTCCGTGAGACGTACGAGGAGGCGGGCGTCCTGCTCGCGGGGCCGGCCGCCGACACCGTCGTCGGGGATGTCACCGGGGCGGACTGGGAGGCCGACCGCGAGGCGCTGGTGGCCCGTGAGCTGTCGTTCGCCGAGTTCCTGGACCGGCGGGGCCTGGTGCTGCGCTCCGACCTGCTGGGTGCCTGGGCGCGCTGGATCACCCCGGAGTTCGAACCGCGGCGGTACGACACCTGGTTCTTCGTCGCCGCGCTCCCGGACGGGCAGCGCACCCGCAATGTGTCCACCGAGGCCGACCGCACGGTGTGGATCTCCCCCGGTGAGGCCGCCGACGGGTACGACCGCGGCGAGCTCCTGATGATGCCGCCCACCGTGTCGACGCTGCGCACGCTGAGGCCGTACGGGACGGCTGCCGAGGCCCTGGGGGCCGCGGACTCCCAGGACCTGGCTCCCGTACTCGCACAGGCCCGGCTGGAGGGCGACGCCTTGGTGCTGAGCTGGCCGGGGCACGACGAGTTCACCAAGCACATCCCGGGGGCGGACCCGGCCCGGGAACAGGCTTCGGGCGCGGGCGGCGGTGCCGGGTGAGCGACGCCGCCGCACTGCCCGGACAGCCGCGCGGCGGGGTGCTCTCCGGCCCCGCCACCGCCCGTACGGTCAATGTCCTCGCACCCAACGCCTCGGCGATGACGCTGGACGGCACCAACACCTGGATCGTCGCCGAGCCCGACTCCGATCTGGCCGTCGTCATCGACCCCGGCCCGCTCGACGACGTACACCTGCGGGCCGTCATCGAGACGGCCGGGCGGGCCGGACGGCGCGTCGCCCTCACCCTCCTCACGCACGGCCACCCCGACCACGCGGAGGGCGCGGCCCGCTTCGCCGAGCTGACGCGTACGAAGGTGCGGGCCCTGGACGTGGCACTGCGGCTGGGCGACGAGGGGCTGTCGGCGGGCGATGTGATCACTACCGGAGGGCTCGAACTACGGGTGGTCCCGACTCCCGGGCACACCGCGGACTCGCTCTCCTTCCACCTGCCCGCCGACCGCGCGGTGCTGACCGGCGACACGATTCTGGGCCGTGGCACCACGGTGGTCGCGCATCCCGACGGGCGGCTCGGCGACTACCTGGACACGCTGCGGCGGCTGCGCTCGCTGACCGTCGACGACGGGGTGCACACGGTGCTGCCGGGGCACGGACCGGTGCTGGAGGACGCCCAGGGGGCGGTCGAGTTCTACCTGGCCCATCGCGCGCACCGGCTGGCCCAGGTGGAGACGGCGGTGGAGGCGGGGCACCGCTCGCCCTCGGAGGTGGTGGCCCAGGTGTACGCCGATGTGGACCGCTCCCTGTGGCCGGCCGCGGAACTGTCGGTACGGGCGCAGCTGGAGTACCTGACGGAGCACGGCCTGATCGAAGGCTGACCGGGGACGGTTCGGGGCGGGGCGGTCAGGGCCGGTCGAGGGGGGTCCGGTCGTCGTTCCGGGAGTTGTTCCGCAAGGCGTTCCGGACCTGCTCGGACCTGCTGGGGCCGGCTCCGGGCACGCGTGAAGGGCCCTGCCGTCCGGCCGGGCCCTTCATCACACGCGCCACACAGCCGTAGCCGTAGTCGTAGCCGTATCCGCGGCCTCAGCCCCGGCCTCGGACATCGGCGCGGGCCCCGGTCAGCGCGACCGCTTCGCCAGCCGCTCCACGTCCAGCAGGATCACCGCGCGGGCTTCGAGCCGCAGCCAGCCGCGGCCCGCGAAGTCCGCGAGCGCCTTGTTGACCGTCTCGCGGGAGGCGCCGACCAACTGGGCCAGCTCTTCCTGCGTCAGGTCGTGGACGACGTGGATGCCCTCCTCGGACTGGACGCCGAAGCGGCGCGACAGATCCAGGAGCGCACGGGCCACGCGGCCCGGAACATCGGAGAAGACCAGGTCGGACATCTGGTCGTTCGTCTTGCGCAGGCGCCGGGCGACGGCGCGCAGCAGCGCGGTGGCCACCTCGGGGCGGGCGTTCAGCCAGGGCTGGAGGTCGCCGTGGCCGAGGCCGAGGAGCTTGACCTCGGTCAGCGCGGTCGCGGTCGCGGTGCGCGGGCCCGGGTCGAAGAGCGACAGCTCACCGATCAGCTCGCCGGGACCGAGGACGGCCAGCATGTTCTCGCGTCCGTCGGGGGAGGTGCGGTGGAGTTTCACCTTGCCCTCGGTGACCACGTACAGGCGGTCGCCCGGGTCACCCTCGTGGAAGAGCGCGTCGCCGCGCGCGAGGGTCACCTCACTCATCGAGGCGCGGAGCTCCGCGGCCTGCTCATCATCGAGCGCCGCGAAAAGCGGGGCGCGCCGCAGAACGTCGTCCACGAGTTCTCTCCTTGTCGGCCTGTTCAGGGAACCGTGGTCCCCATCATGCCGGACGGTAAAACAGTGCGATCAATCACAAACCAGTTTGACGCACGGGCGTGCCGGACCCTACGGCAGGGGGCCGATCGGGCGTGGATACGCGGTGACCGGGGCGGATGTCAGTGGCGGGCTCTAGGCTGACCGGGTGTCCAGAATGCCGGTGAGAGCGCAGGCCAAGGGGGCTGATGGGGTGCCGGAAGGCCACAATTCCGCTGTGGGCGAACAGCCCGCTCGGCGCCCGAAATATGCCACAAAGGGCTCCGCTGGAGCGTTGGCCCAGAAGCCGGCCGGGAGGCCCGAAGTGAAGACCACCAAGCCGAGCACCACACCGAAGCCGTCGAGCACCGAGTCGAAGCCGTCACGTGCCGCGTCGAAGCCGAAGACCTCCGGGACTCCCAAGGTCTCCAGGACGCCGAAACCGGAATCGCACCTCGCGATGGTCCGGCGGGCCCGCAGGATCAACCGCGAGCTCGCCGAGGTCTATCCGTACGCCCACCCCGAGCTCGACTTCCGTAATCCTTTCGAGCTGCTTGTCGCCACGGTGCTGTCCGCCCAGACCACCGACCTGAGGGTCAACCAGACCACTCCCGCACTGTTCGCCGCCTACCCCACTCCCGAGGACATGGCCGCGGCCGTCCCGGAGGAGATGGAGGAGATCATCCGGCCCACCGGCTTCTTCCGGGCCAAGACGAAGTCGTTGCTCGGCCTGTCCGCGGCACTCCGGGATTCGTTCGGCGGCGAGGTCCCCGGCCGTCTGGAGGACCTCGTCACGCTGCCCGGGGTCGGCCGCAAGACCGCCAATGTCGTGCTCGGCAACGCGTTCGGTGTTCCCGGCATCACCGTCGACACCCACTTCGGGCGGCTGGTGCGCCGCTGGAAGTGGACCACCGAGGAGGACCCGGTGAAGGTCGAGGCGGATGTGGCCGCGATCTTCCCGAAGAGCGAGTGGACGATGCTCTCGCACCGCGTGGTGTTTCACGGCCGCCGGATCTGTCACGCCCGGAAACCCGCCTGTGGCGCCTGTCCGATCGCCCCGCTCTGTCCCTCGTACGGTGAGGGCGAGACGGACCCGGAGAAGGCCAGGAAGCTCCTGAAGTACGAGATGGGCGGCTATCCGGGCCAGCGGCTCAGCCCGCCCCCGGACTATCCGGGCAAGCCCGCACCGGCTCTGGGAGCCGAATGAGGGAACGGCCCCGGGAAAGCCCCCACCTCACGGAATGGCTCGGAACGAAATGGCCGACGACAGGCGTTGTCAAGCGACGGGGGTGCCCATGACGCACGCACAGAGCTCGACGCACGCGCAGCCCGGGGTGCCGCACGTGCGGCCCGGGGCGCCTCATCCACCGGGTGTGCCGTCCACCGCCGCCCTGATCCCGGACAGCGCGATGGCCGTCACCGGCGACGGCCTGCCCGACTGGCTGGACCCCGTCGCGGCGGCCGCGCGCACCGTGCGGCCGCAACAGCTCAGCCGCTTCCTGCCGCCCGAGGACGGCGCGGGCCGGCAGTCCGCCGTCCTGGTCCTCTTCGGCGACGGGGCGCGCGGTCCCGAGCTGCTCCTGATGGAGCGCTCCGGCTCGCTGCGTTCCCACGCGGGGCAGCCGTCCTTCCCCGGAGGCGCCCTGGACCCGGAGGACGGCGACCAGGCGACGACCGGGCCGCTCCGAGCCGCGCTGCGGGAGGCCGAGGAGGAGACGGGGCTCGATCCGCGGGGTGTGCAGCTCTTCGGCGTGCTGCCCCGGCTGTACATCCCGGTCAGCGGCTTCGTCGTGACGCCCGTCCTCGGCTGGTGGCGGGAGCCGAGCCCGGTAGCGGTGGTCGACCCGGCCGAGACCGCCCGCGTGTTCACCGTTCCCGTGGCGGATCTCACGGACCCGGCCAACCGGGCGACGTCCGTGCATCCGAGCGGTCACCGGGGGCCCGCGTTCCTGGTCGAATCCGCTCTGGTCTGGGGTTTCACGGCCGGAGTGATCGACCGCATCCTGCACTACGCCGGGTGGGAGCGCCCGTGGGACCGGACCAGGCAGGTGCCGCTCGACTGGCGCGCATGACAGGCTGACTTCCCTGCTGCGCTGTTCCGGGCCCGGCCCGGACCCCGTCGTACGGACGGGCCAGGTGACGAATCTGCGAGGCAATAGACGGTGAACGTGCTGGACATCCTGCTGCTGGTCGGTGCCGTGTGGTTCGCGGTCATCGGCTACCGCCAGGGTTTCGTCGTCGGCATCCTGTCGGTGATCGGCTTTCTGGGCGGGGGACTTGTCGCCGTCTATCTGCTGCCGCTCATCTGGGACCGGGCGACCGACGGGTCCGAGGTCTCCTCGATGGCTGCCATCGTCGCGGTCGTCGTCGTGATCGTGTGCGCCTCGATCGGCCAGGCCTTCACCACCCACCTGGGCAACAAACTCCGCCGGTTCATCACGTGGTCGCCAGCGCGCGCCCTGGATGCCACCGGAGGCGCCCTGGTCAATGTGGTGGCGATGCTGCTGGTCGCGTGGCTGATCGGGTCGGCGCTGGCCGGTACGTCGCTGCCGACGCTGGGCAAGGAGGTCCGCAGCTCCTCGGTTCTGCTCGGCGTCTCCCGGGTGATGCCCAAGCAGGCTTCCACCTGGTTCACGGACTTCTCCTCGGTACTCGCGCAGAACGGCTTCCCGCAGGTCTTCAGCCCCTTCGCCAATGAACCGATCACCGACGTCAAGGCCCCGGACCCGGCCCTGGCCGGCAGCCCGGTCGCGGCACGCGCCAAGAAGTCGATCGTCAAGGTCATGGGCATGGCGCCCAGCTGCGGCAAGGCCCTCGAAGGCACCGGCTTCGTCTTCTCCGACCGCCGGGTGATGACCAACGCCCATGTCGTGGGCGGCGTCGACGAGCCGACCGTCCAGATCGGCGGCGAGGGACGGCTGTACGACGCGAAGGTCGTCTTCTACGACTGGGAGCGAGACATCGCCGTGCTGGACGTCCCGGATCTCAAGGCCAAGCCGCTCAGGTTCACCGGCACCGACGACGCGGAGTCGGGCGACAGCGCCATCGTGGCCGGCTTCCCGGAGAACGGGGGGTACGACGTGCGCTCGGCGCGCGTACGCGGCCGTATCGACGCGGACGGCCCGGACATCTACCACCGGGGCACCGTGCGCCGCGATGTGTACTCGCTGTACGCGACCGTGCGCCAGGGCAACTCCGGCGGACCGCTGCTCACTCCGGAAGGAGAGGTGTACGGAGTGGTGTTCGCCAAGTCCCTCGATGACCCGGACACCGGCTACGCGCTGACGGCGGACGAGATCCGTGAGGACATCGACCACGGCCGTACCGCCAACCAGCAGGTCGACAGCCAGGGCTGCGCGCTCTGAGCCTGGCCGCCGCTGTCCTGCCGGCAGCCGTTCCATCGGCTCCGGTCCTGCCGGTCAGGCAGCGGGTGAAGGTGTCGCGGAGTCGTCCTCGCGTTCAGCTGCGGGGGTGCCGCAGCCGCGCCGAGACCCAGCGGGCACGGCGGCGGAGAATGCGCGGAATCCCGAGCCTGGCACGGGTGTGGGGATGATGAACGTCATGCGTGTCGTGCAGCCGGCCCTGGGGGCCGCCCCCCTCGTGAGTGCCCACACCGGCTGTCGCGGTGGAGCGGCGGTTGCGTGCTTCGTCAGTGAAGTCGTGCGTCCAGCCCATACCCCGACGTCTGCCCGTGACCCAAGGTCGGTAATCGTGCGGGAGTCAGCCAATTGGCCTATGCGGCAGGCAATTGGCCATGCGTCGCCCACCTGTGCGCCCGGACTACCGGTCGGGTTCAGGATCCTTGAGCCAGTTGATGAGTTCTGTCGAGAAGCCGACCGGATCCTCTTCGTGGGGGAAGTGCCCGAGACCGTCGAAAAGTCGCCACCGGTAGGGCGCCTCGACGTACTCGCCCGACCCGGCGGAACTGCGCGTCCGGACCGCCGGATCGAGTGACCCGTGCAGGTGCAGTGTCGGCACGCGTACCGGCCGCTTCATCCGCCGGTTGAACTGGACACCGTCCGGTCGTGCGAGGGAGCGCACCATCCAGCGGTACGGCTCGATCGAGCAGTGCGCCGTGGACGGAATGCACATGGCACGCCGGTAGACGTTCACGGTCTCGTCGTCGGGGAAGTCCGCGGTCCGCGGTCCCGACCAGTCCCGGATCAGACGGCCCACCAGGGCCGCGTCGTCGGCGACGAGCTGACGCTCCGGCAGCCACGGCCGCTGGAAGCCCCAGATGTACGAACCCGCCCGGGACTGCGAGAAGTCGGAGAGCATCGCCGAGCGCCAGCGGCGCGGATGCGGCATCGAGGACACCACGAGCCGCCGTACCAGCTTCGGCCGCATCACCGCGGCGGTCCAGGCGAGATAGCCGCCCATGTCGTGGCCGACGAGTGCGGCGTCGGGCTCGCCGAGCGAGCGGATGACGCCGGTGACGTCGAGCGCCAGGTTGGCGGGGTCGTAACCCCGGGGTGTGCGGTCGCTGCCGCCCACCCCGCGAAGGTCCATGGCCACTGCACGGAAACCGGCGTCGGCGAGAGCGGTCATCTGGTGGCGCCATGTCCACCAGAACTGCGGGAAGCCGTGCAACAGCAGCACCAGCGGCCCGTCACCCATTTCCGCGATGTGGAAGCGCGCGCCGTTGGCTGCCACGTCGCGGTGGGTCCAGGGGCCGTCGAGGCGTACCGGACTGCCGGCACCGGCCGGACTCGTCGAGCCTGCCGGACCGAATGGGCTGGAATCGGGGACCGTCATGTGGACGAGCGTGCCACAGCGGCGGCCTTGTCCTTACCGGGACGGTTCTCGATGGCCTTGTCCGCCAGGGTGCTGCCGGAGGCCCGGAGGATCTCGTCGGCCCGGACGGACGGCCGCGGGTGCGGCTTGACGCTCTGGAGCACGGCGGCGGTCTGCTTGGCCGAGGCGATGGACTTCTCCGGCGGCTTGACCTTCTTGAACTTGGCGATGGCGATCAGCGCGAGCAGTACCGCCAGAAGGATGAACGCGCCGCCCACGATCAGGAACGACCAGGCGAGCCCGAGCCCCAGATTGTGGATCCCGTACGCGGCCGCGAAGCTCAGCACGGGCAGCGAGAACAGAATCAGCACGCCCGCGACGATGAACGCCACACTGCCGATGACGCCGCGCTTGACGTCCTGCCGTACCTCGGCCTTGGCCAGGGCGATCTCATCGTGCACCAGCGCGGACATCTCGGCCGTCGCCGAGGCGACCAGCTGTCCGAGACTGCGGTCCGCGCTGCCCACGTAGTTGCCGGGGTCGCTCATCCCTGACTCCCTCTCCTCTTCGACACATCCGATGTCAGATCATGCCGGACTGTCCGGCTTGTTGCGCGCTGCCCCCGCCAGTTCGGCCAGACGGCGGTGCTCGGCCGCCTTCCGCTCGTGGATCACGGCCATCCGCAGGTGGTATTCCGGGTCGTCCTGTTCGTAGATGTCGGGCACGCCCGACTCGTCCTCGTCGAGCTCCTCCGCCTCGTACAGGGCCCGGTATCTGCGTACCCGCAGTTTGAGCAGTACACCGGAGAGCACGGCTGCTATCAGGGAGCCGATCAGCACGGCGGCCTTGATCTCGTTGACCGTTTCCGCGTCGCCCTCGAAGGCGAGTTCGCCGATCAGCAGGGAGACGGTGAAGCCGATTCCGGCGAGCGAGGCGACCGCGAAGACGTCCGCCCAGGCCAGATCCTTGTTCAGCTCCGCCTTGGTGAAGCGGGTCGCGAGCCAGGTGCCGCCGAAGATGCCGACGGTCTTGCCGAGAACCAGTCCGAGTACGACACCGAGCGTCTCCGGACGGGTGAAGACTCCGGCGAGCGCGTCGCCCTTGAGGGAGACCCCGGCCGAGAAGAGCGCGAACAGGGGCACGGCGAGCCCGGCCGACAGCGGGCGGACCAGATGTTCGATGTGCTCACCGGGCGAGTGCTTCTCGCCCTCGCGCTTGGTGCAGCGCAGCATCAGACCCATGGCGACACCGGCGATGGTGGCGTGGATGCCGCTGTTGTACATCAGGCCCCAGATGACCAGGGCCAGTGGTATGTAGATGTACCAGCCCCGGATCCCCTTGCGGATCAGGAGGTAGAAGACGACGAGACCGGCGAAGGCCCCGCCGAGCGCCATGAAGTCGATGCTGTCGGTGAAGAAGACCGCGATGATCAGGATCGCGAAGAGGTCGTCGACGACGGCGAGGGTCAGCAGGAACGCGCGCAGGGCGGACGGCAACGAGGTGCCGATGACCGCGAGGACGGCGAGCGCGAAGGCGATGTCGGTGGCCGTGGGGACGGCCCAGCCGTCCGTGGACCCACTGCCGACAGTCGTGGTGAGGACGTAGACCAGCGCGGGCACGACCATGCCGCACAGTGCCGCGACGACCGGGAGTGCGGCGGCCTTGGGGTCACGGAGTTCGCCCGCGACCAGTTCACGTTTGAGTTCGACGCCGGCGACGAAGAAGAAGACGGCGAGCAGCCCGTCGGCCGCCCAGTGCGCCACGGAGAGGTTCAGGCCCAGCGACCCGGGGCCGAGGTGGAAGTCGCTGATCGTCCGGTAGCTGGACTGGAAGGTGTTCGCCCAGACCAGCGCCGCGACGGCGGCGGCCAGCAGGATCACTCCGCCGACGGTCTCGGTACGCAGCGCCTCCGCGACATAGTTCCGCTCGGGCAGGGAAAGGCGTCCGAACAGGGTGCGGCGGGGCGAAGGGGGTGTGGGGGCGGGCGCGGCCACGAGTGGGGACCTCCGGGTCGGTACGGCAGCGATGGCATGGCTGATGCACTTGCCGACCAGACTTCCCGGCACACCCTTTGGAGATTTCTTATTACGTTATTGACGCAGCGACCACTGTACCTGGGCGGCCGGGAGCCGTATCCAGCGATTTCGACCCTAAATGCCCGATGGGCACCCGGCGCGTTGCCGGATGCCCATCGGGGCCGTACGAATCCACCGCTGCGGCGGCCGGGCCGTCAGTCCTCGGAGGACGCCGACGGCAGCTGGGTCTGGATCAGGTCCATCACCGAGGAGTCGCTGAGTGTGGTGACGTCCCCCACCTCGCGGTTCTCGGCGACGTCGCGCAGCAGGCGGCGCATGATCTTGCCCGAGCGGGTCTTGGGGAGTTCGGCGACCGGCAGGACCCGCTTGGGCTTGGCGATCGGGCCGAGCGTCGCGCCGACGTGGTTGCGCAGGTCCACGACCAGCTCGTCGGAGGCGGTCGCCGTACCGCGCAGGATCACGAACGCGACGATCGCCTGGCCCGTCGTCTCGTCGGCCGCGCCGACCACGGCGGCCTCGGCGACCGACGGGTGCGACACGAGCGCCGATTCGACCTCGGTGGTCGAGATGTTGTGCCCCGACACGAGCATCACGTCGTCGACCCTGCCGAGCAGCCAGATGTCGCCGTCCTCGTCCTTCTTCGCACCGTCGCCCGCGAAGTACTTGCCCTCGAAGCGCGACCAGTAGGTGTCGATGAAGCGCTGGTCGTCGCCCCAGATGGTGCGGAGCATCGACGGCCACGGCTCGGTGAGGACGAGATAGCCGCCCCCGCCGTCGGGTACCTCGCGGGCCTCGTCGTCGACGACCGTGGCGGAGATCCCCGGCAGTGCGCGCTGGGCGCTTCCCGGCTTGGTCTCCGTCACACCGGGCAGCGGCGAGATCATCATCGCGCCGGTCTCGGTCTGCCACCAGGTGTCCACGATCGGGCACTTGTCGGCGCCGATGTGCTTGCGGTACCACATCCACGCCTCGGGGTTGATCGGCTCACCGACCGAACCGAGGACGCGCAGCGACGACAGGTCGAACTTGGCGGGGATGTCGTCACCCCACTTCATGAACGTACGGATCGCGGTCGGCGCGGTGTAGAGGATCGTGACGCCGTACTTCTGCACGATCTCCCAGAACCGCCCCTTGTGGGGGGAGTCGGGCGTGCCCTCGTACATGACCTGGGTGGCGCCGTTGGCCAGCGGCCCGTAGACGATGTACGAGTGTCCGGTCACCCAGCCGATGTCGGCGGTGCACCAGTAGACATCGGTCTCCGGCTTGAGGTCGAAGACCGCGTTGTGGGTGTACGCCGCCTGGGTGAGGTAGCCGCCGGAGGTGTGCAGGATGCCCTTCGGCTTACCCGTGGTGCCGGAGGTGTAGAGGATGAAGAGCGGCTGCTCCGCCTCGAAGGCCTCGGGGGTGTGCTCGGCGGACTGCCGGCCGGTGATCTCGTGCCACCAGACGTCGCGTCCCTCGGTCCACGCGGTGTCCTGGCCGGTGCGGCGGACCACGAGGACGTGCTCGACGCTCTCGATACGGGAGACGGCGTCGTCGACCGCGGGCTTGAGCGCGGAGGGCTTGCCGCGACGGAAGCCGCCGTCGGCGGTGATGACGACCTTGGCGTCCGCGTCCTGGATGCGCGCGGCGATGGCATCGGCCGAGAAGCCGCCGAAGACCACCGAGTGCGCGGCGCCGATGCGGGCGCAGGCCAGCATCGCGATCGCGGCCTCGGGGATCATCGGCAGATACACGGCGACGCGGTCGCCCGTGCCGACACCGAGTTCGATGAGGGCGTTGGCGGCGCGGGACACCTCGTCCTTGAGCTCCGCGTAGGTGATGGCGCGGCTGTCGCCGGGCTCACCCTCGAAGTGGATGGCGACCCGGTCGCCGTTGCCCGCCTCGACATGGCGGTCCACGCAGTTGTACGCGACGTTGAGCTTGCCGTCCGCGAACCACTTCGCGAAGGGCGGGTTGCTCCAGTCGAGCGTCTCGGTCGGCTCCGTGGCCCAGGTCAGGCGACGAGCCTGCTCGGCCCAGAAGCCCAGCCGGTCCGCTTCGGCCTGCTCGTACGCCTGTGCTGTGACGTTGGCGTTGGCGGCCAGTTCGGCAGGCGGCGCGAATTTCCGCTCTTCCCGAAGCAGGTTGGCCAGGCTTTCGTTGCTCACGACTTCTCCCAGTCCCAGGGTGTCCGTTGTGTCCCGGGGCATAGCTCATCAGGCCGGGGGCCAGGTGACAAGTGTCTGCCGGGAATTGGTTTAGACCTGTGTCTTCGTGTATGGAGGCACGATCCCGCTCCGCACGGCATGCCGTCGCACAGTGCCGCGGGGCACCGTACGCATGGCATCGCACCTGCGGAACGGGATCACAAGATCTCACGGAGCTGGGGTGTGTCCGGTTCAGAGGGTGTGGCCGGTTCAGACGCGGGTACGTTCCAACTCGCCCGGACCGGAAGGGTCGGTGAACAACGCGTGGTCGGTGCCGTTCCGCGCCTCGGGACCCGCGCCGGGCCCGACCCGGTCGAAGACCTCATCGGGTCCCGTACCGGAACTGGACTCCTCGGTCAGCAGATACGCCTGCGCCTCGCCCACGTGGAAGTACATCCCGTGCAGCTGGAGCGTGCCTTCCGCGAGCCGCCGTGCCACCGCCTCGTGCGCCCGCAGATGCTCCAGCTGCTGGACCACGTTGGTGAGACAGAGCTGCTCCACCGCGTCGGTGGGCAGCCGGCCGGAGATCCGTGCCCAGGAGTGATGGCGGGACGCCATCCGCTCCAGGCTCGGCAGCCCGTGGCGCAGCCAGCGCCACAGGGGCGTCGTCCTGGGCGTCCCGGGATCGGCGTTGAGCAGTGCCTGCATGGCCCCGCAGCCGGAGTGCCCGCAGACGGTGATGGACTCGACCCTCAGCACGTCCACCGCGTACTCGATCGCCGCGGCCACGGAGTCGTCCCCGCTCGCCGGGGACTCGGTGTCCGGCGTGGGCACCAGATTGCCGACGTTGCGCACGGTGAAAAGGTCACCCGGGCCGCTGGACGTGATCATGCTGGTGACGAGGCGGGAGTCGGCGCAGGTGATGAAGAGCTGGGAGGGCCGCTGTCCCTCGGCGGCGAGTCTGGCCAGCTCCCCGCGCACCAGAGGTGCCGTATTGCGCTGGAACGAACTGAGGCCGCTGAGCAGACGATGGGCCCCGGTCGGGCGTGACATGCCCGCGGAACCGCCGACGCCCCTGCCGGGACCGGCGCCGGTGCCTTCTGTCTCGGCCGTGCCGCCGTGCGAACCGGAACCGGAACCGGAGCCGGAGCCGGAGCCCGAGCCCGAGCCCGAGCCGGAGTCCGCGTGGGAAGGGGAGCTGGCGCCGGTACCGGTGCCGGTGCCGTGGAGTGTGTCGGCGGCGGTGGTGGGTCCTGTGGGGTTTCCGTGACAGTGGTGGTTGCGCCACGGGGTCCAGGGGCGGCAGCAGGAGTGTGCCGCCGAGGTGGGCTCGGCGATGCGGCCGCCCGACCTGCCGGTGAAGGAGATCCGGGCGCCCTGGGCGAGCTGGGTGGTGCGCCAGTCCTGGATGCTCTCGTAGGCCGCGTGGTCCATGAAGAACCCGTCGAGTTCGACGATCGCGTCCACTCCGGGCGGAAGCTGGCCGAGCGTCCGGCTGAGCCGTGGAACGGCCAGGAAGGTCAGCTGGCCGCGGATGGTCACCAGATACCGCTCGCCCTGCTCGCTCACGGTGACTCTGGTGCGGGCCAGCCGGTGCAGCGCCACGGCCACGGCCACGGTGATGCCGATCGTCACGCCCTTCAGCACGCCGAAGGCGATCACGCCGGTGATCGTCGCGCCGTACACCAGGAACTCCCTGTGTCTGTGGACATTGCGGATATGGGCGAAGCTCACCATCTGGATGCCGACCACCATCACCAGCGCGGCGAGCGCGGCCAGCGGGATCCATTCGAGCACCGTCACCAGCAGCACCGCCGCGAGCAGGACCCAGACGCCGTGCAGGACGGTGGAAGCCCGGCCGGTCGCCCCCGCCCGTACGTTGGCCGAACTGCGCACCGCGCCCCCGGACACCGGAAGTCCACCCAGTAGTCCGGCCAGGGTGTTGGCGATGCCCTGAGCGCGCAACTCGCGGTCTAGGTCCGAGCGTTGGACGAGAACCGGAGGTTGTCCGGCGCTCTGGCCGGGTGGTTGTCCGGCACGCTGCGTGGATGGCTGGGAGGAGGCCGGGCCGGCCGGCCGGGCGGACGTTTGCTCGCCCGCGGGGTCGGCGGGCGGGGGCGGCGGAGCCGCGGGTGTCGAGGGTGTCCGGTCGGCCGTGTGGTCGGTCCGGTTCGCCGCGCGGTCCGCGGCCAGCTTGTCCACGGCCACCGCGGCGAGCAGCGATTCCAGGCTGGCCACCAGCATCACTGTGAACACCGCGGTGGCCAGGGCCAGTACGGGTCCCTGCGGCAGCTCGGGCAGGGCGTGTGAGCGCCACGACGGCAGGTCGACCCGGGCGATCCCGGGTGTCGCGAGGGCGGCCACCGCGGTCGCGAGGACCACCGAGGCGAGCGCGGCCGGAATTCTCCGTACCGCTCTCCCGGCGCGGCCCGGCAGCCGTGGCCACAGCACCAGGACGGCGATGGTGAGCGCGCCGATCAGCGGGGCGGCCGGACTGAAACGGGCCAACTGGTCCGGCAGGGCGAGGGCGTTGTCCATGGCGGAGCTCTGCGGTGAACCGCCGAGCACGATGTGCAGCTGGGCGAGGGCGATGGCCACGCCGATACCGGCGAGGGTGCCGTGCACGATGGCGGGACTGACAGCGAGTGCGCTGCGGGCCGCGCGCAGCGAGCCCAGCAGGATCTGCAGAAGTCCGGCGCCGATGGTGATGGCGCAGGTGGTGCGCCAGCCGTAGATCTGGATCAACTCGGCTGTGACCACGGTCAGTCCGGCGGACGGGCCGCTGACCTGGAGGGGTGTCCCGCCGAGAAGGCCGGCGACGATGCCGCCGATGGCCGCGGAGACCAGGCCGGCCGCCAGCGGGGCGTCCATGGCGACAGCGAGGCCGAGGGACATCGGGACGGCGATGAGGAACACGGTGATCGATGCGGACACATCGGCGCCCGCGATACGGAAGCGGCGCCCGCCGGGCGGCGGGCTGTGAGGGCGCTTGACTCCCGAGGCGCGGGGAGGGCGCGAACTTCGAGGGGTGCGTTCATGACGAGTGGGGACGCAGGCAGACATGTTCCCGTCTCCTCCGGGGCAGCGCGGTCGCGGGGTGTGGGGGACGCGGCCGTGGGTCACGGCGTGCAGCGGCGGGATTTCTCAACTCTCGGTAAACGAATCGTAATGGAGAGTAAAGTTACGCGTCTCGCATTTCGGGCAAATGGGCCATCGGATCACCCATTCAAGTGAATAAGCGTCTTTTCATACGGCCTGTCGCGCAGTGATTGCAGGGCTGCGTGCGAATTTGGCGGCGCCGTCGGCACTTCAACGCAAACAACCTGCAAGGAAGAGGGTGGGCGGATGATGGCCGCCACGAAGAGGATGGCCTTTGGCGTCATGGCCATGGCACTGATCACGGGTCTGGCGGGCTGTTCCGGCGCGGAATCCGGTGACAGCGGCTCCCGGGCGTCCGGGGCGGGCGCCGAGAAGAAGGCGCAGGAGGCCAAGCAGAACGGCCCGGCCGCCCCCAGGAACGCGGTGAAGCTCATCGGGGACGGCTCGACCGCCTTCACCGGTGTCCAGCCGAAGCTGCCGGTGGCCAAGCGCCTCGCGCCCGGCCGGAAGCCTCCGCAGTTCGTGGTGTTCTCCTGGGACGGAGCGGGGGAGGACAGCCAGAAGCTCTTCTCGCACTTCCGCGGTGTCGCCAAGAAGTACAACGCCAACATGACCTACTTCCTCAGTGGCGTGTACCTGCTGCCCGAGGAGAGGAAGGCCCTCTACGACCCGCCCAAGCACTCGGCGGGCCGCTCGGACATCGGCTTCAACGACACCGAGGGCATCCGCGACACCCTCGCCGAACTGCGTGCCGCGTGGCAGGACGGCAATGAGATCGGCACCCACTTCAACGGTCACTTCTGCGGCAAGGACGGCGGGGTCGGGACCTGGTCCGTCGAGGAGTGGAAGAGCGAGATCGCCCAGGCCAAGTCCTTCGTCAAGGGGTGGAAGACCAACACCCCGGAGCTCAAGGCCGAAGCTCCGCTGCCCTTCGACTACGACAAGGAACTCGTCGGCGGACGAACCCCCTGCCTCGAAGGGCAGAAGAACATGGTCGCCGCAGCCCGGACGATGGGCTTCCGCTACGACTCCAGCGGGGTCGGCAATCAGGTCTGGCCCGAGAAGAAGGACGGCATCTGGGACCTGCCGCTCCAGCTCGTCCCGGTGCCCGGCCGCGCCTTCGAGACCCTCTCGATGGACTACAACTTCATGTTCAACCAGTCCGGCACGACGCAGGGCGACCCCGACCAGCACGAGTACTGGGGCAACCAGATGCGCGACGGCCTGCTCCAGGCCTTCGACCGCTCGTACAACGGCAACCGTGCGCCGTTGATCATCGGCAACCACTTCGAGTCCTGGAACGGCGGCACGTACATGCGTGCCATCGAGGAGACGGTGAAGACCGTCTGCACCAAGGAGGGCGTGCGCTGCGTGTCCTTCCGGCAGCTCGCCGACTGGCTCGACGCACAGGACCCGGAGACGCTGGCCAAGCTGTCCACCCTCGGCGTCGGCCAGGCGCCGAAGGGTGGCTGGACGTCCTACCTCACCGCCCCGGCGGCGGCAGCGTCCGGAAAGCCTGCCGGCAAGGGCACGGAAAAGGGTGCCGAGAAGGGCACGGAAAAGGGTGCAGAGAAGGGCACGGAAAAGGGTGCCGGCGAGAGTGAGGGCGATGAGCCCGCGGAGACGGGCGGCGAAGTGAAGGCCGCTCCCGCGAAGGCGGAGGGCCACGCCGCCGAATAGCCCGGGATGCCGGACCGGTCGGGTCGCCCCGGCCGGCCGGCCGCGCGGCTACGCGGGAGCGCTGACACCCGCTTCCGCGCACCGCTCGTCGAGCACGAAGGCGGGGTCGACCTGGGCAGCCAGGTCGGCGCCCGTCTTCTCGTTGCCCCAGCTCTCCGCGTTCTTCAGATGGAAGTGCACCATCTGGCGTGTGTAACGCTCCCAGTCCCGCAGTTCGTACGAGTCCTCCGCGGCGTCCTGGAGGGCCTGCAACGCCATCCGGTTGTCCGCCTCCAGCAGATCGAACCGGGACGGGCGGCCCTTCTCCATCGCCCGGACCCAGTCGGACTGGCCCACCCCGACGAGCAGGTCGTCGCCGACCTCCGCGCGCAGGAAGTTGAGGTCGTCCTGCCCCTGCACCTTGTTGCCGACGACCTTCAGCGCGATGCCGAAGTCCCGTGCGTATTCCTTGTACTGGCGGTACACCGACACCCCCTTCCGAGTCGGTTCCGCGATCAGGAACGTCATGTCGAAGCGGGTGAACATCCCGGAGGCGAACGAGTCCGACCCCGCGGTCATGTCGACCACGACATATTCGTCCGGACCGTCGACCAGGTGGTTGAGGCAGAGCTCGACCGCCCCGACCTTGGAGTGGTAGCAGGCCACACCGAGGTCGGACTCGGTGAACGGGCCGGTGGCCATGAGCCGGATCTCCCCGTCGTCGAGCCGGACCGTGCGCGCGCACGCGTCGTAGACGGGGTTGTCCTCGCACACGCGCAGCAGCCGCGATCCCTCGCCGGGCGGCGTTGTCTTGATCATCGTCTCGGCGGAGGCGATGCGGGGGTTGCTGCCCCGCAGGTAGTCCTTGATCAGAGGCAGTTGCGCACCCATCGCGGGCAGCGCGGCGGCCTCTTCCTCGTCCAGGCCCAGCGCGGCCCCGAGGTGCTGGTTGATGTCGGCGTCCACTGCGAGGACATGGGCTTCATTGGCGGCGAGGTGGCGGATGAAGAGCGAGGACAGCGTGGTCTTGCCGCTGCCGCCCTTCCCTACGAAAGCGATCTTCATGTTCACCTAGGGTAGCCGCACGAACGCGCACTGCTGCCACGGTTCGTGAAGAAGACCACTCCAAGGCGGTACGGGCGCAGGGGGCGCGTAGCCTCGCTACTTATGAGTACGACTGCCTCAGACCCGCTCGCCGCCCTCGGCGCCCTGCCCGGGGTCACCGACGCCGTGGACTCCGTACGCAAGGCCGTGGACCGGGTCTACGGCCATCGCGTGATGCGCCGTCGCAGCAACGAGGTCACCGCCGAAGCGGCGCTGCGCGGCTCGCGCGGTTCCGCCGCGCTGGCCGGGGCCGACTGGAATCTGGAGGAGGTGCGCCGGCGCACCGACTTCCGTGGTGAGGACGAGGCGCGCACGGTCGGGGCGGCGCTGCGGCTGACCGCGGAAGCCGGCCAGCTGCTCTCGATCTGGCGGCAGTCACCGCTGCGCGTCCTTGCGCGACTGCACCTGGTGGCGGCCGGTGGCGCGTCTCCCGACGACGCGGTCGGACGGCCGCGGCTGGCCGGTGAGCCCGTTGATGAACCGCTGATCGAGGCGCCGCTGCCGAGTGCCGACGAGGTGGCCGGGCGGCTCGAAGGCCTCTCGCAGCTGATCATCGCGGGCAGTACCGCCCCGGCGCTGGTCACCGCCGCGGTCGTGCACGGGGAACTCCTCGCCCTGCGTCCCTTCGGCTCCCGCAACGGCCTGGTCGCGCGGACGGCGGAACGGATCGTCCTGATCGGCAGCGGGCTGGACCCCAAGTCCATCTGCCCGGCGGAGGTGGGTCACGCGGAGCAGGGGCGGGCGGCCTATGTCGCGGCGTTCGAGGGCTATACGGCCGGGACCCCCGAGGGTATGGCTGCCTGGATCACCCACTGCGGACGCGCGGTGGAGCTGGGGGTGCGGGAGTCGACCGCGGTGTGCGAGGCGCTTCAGCGAGGTGCCGCGTAGGGCGTGCGCGCCGGACGGCCGGGGTGGTGAACGGGTTGCGGCGGTACCGGCTCCGGTACCGCCGCTGGCACGTCCACCCAGTTACCAAGCGTCCTCGGAATATGCCCATCAGGTCGGGAACCTTGCCCGTCACCTGGTGCGGCTGGCCCGTAATCGACGGGTCGACGTCGCGTGGGTGCTCGGCTTTCGTGCTCGGTCCGTGGGGCCTTGCTGCGTGAAGGTGATCCTCTCGGATGTCCCTGGTCTCGCGGGCCGTTGAGTCCTTTGTACTCCAGTACCGGGGGAAGGGAAAGCCCTGGCTCCACTTCTTTACTTTTAGGTTCAAATAAGGGTGAATCGGGCGGGCCTGCCGGGCGGATCTCCGGACCCGCGCATCACGCGGAGAGTGCGCCGGCGGTGCGCCGGCGATTGGCGTACCAGACCAGCCCGGCGGTGACGGCCGCCGCCCCGACCGCTGCTGCGGCCACGAGCGCCGGGCGTGGCGGCATCGAGAAAGCGGGCAGGCGCTGCTTGAGCCGAACCGGCCGGTCGAAGACGAGAATCGGCCAGTCCCGCAGGGTCGCTTCGCGCCGCAGCGCCCGGTCCGGGTTGACCGCGTGGGGGTGCCCCACCGACTCCAGCATCGGTACGTCGGTGGCGGAGTCGCTGTAGGCGTAGCAGCGCGAGAGGTCGTACCCCTCCGACACCGCGAGCGCCTTGACCGCCTCTGCCTTGGTGGGGCCGTACGCGTAGTACTCGACCTCGCCCGTGAAGCAGCCGTCGTCGCCGACGACCATCCGGGTGGCGACGACCCGGTCGGCGCCGAGCAGCTCGCCGATCGGTTCGACGACCTCGGCGCCCGAGGTCGAGACGATGACCACATCACGCCCCGCGGTGTGATGCTCCTCGATGAGGGTGGCCGCCTCGTCGTAGATGATCGGGTCGATCAAGTCGTGCAGGGTCTCGGCGACGATCTCCTTGACCTGCTGGACGTTCCATCCCTTGCAGAGCGCGGAGAGATATTCGCGCATCCGCTCCATCTGATCGTGATCTGCGCCCCCGGCAAGGAACACGAACTGTGCGTACGCGGTGCGCAGTACGGCACGGCGGTTGATCAGTCCGCCTTGGTAGAAGGACTTGCTGAAGGTCAGAGTCGAAGACTTCGCAATGACCGTCTTGTCCAGGTCAAAGAAGGCTGCTGTACGCGGCGAGAAGCAGTTTTCCACAAGGCTGAGCATAGGGGCCCACCATTCGGCGTAAACTCCGGCGCGTGGGTTTGCCTGAGAAGGCCCTCGGGTACACCATGGAAGTCACGGATCGTTCGCGACCGTGCTAACCCGGTCCGACTCCTCCCCCCCCGAGTCGGCCGTGGGGACGACCCCCGCTCTCCCCCCCGGCGGGGGTCGTCGCATGTCCGGACGCGTTTTTGACGCTCGGATTCATGATTCCCCTCCTTCTCCGGTCCGAGCTGCCCCGGCTCCTGCCGCGCTCTGCACACTCTCCCTCGTCACCGTGCGTAACGGAAGGGCTGCGCTCCGGAAGTCACCGGTATGAGCTACGAAGTTATTCACAGCGTCGAAGTTGTCCACAGTTTTTCAGCAAGATCCACATGTTTTTCCGAGGTGTTGCACGTTGATTCCACCCGTGAAGTCCGCGGGTTCCGGAATCGCGCATCTCGGAACGCTCCGAGATCGCCGCGGACCGCACTGAAGGGCAGTGAGAAGGGGCGGAGATCGTGGCTGGATCCCTCGCACGAGAAGGTCTGCCGATCGCCGAAGGGCGGCGGGGCGGACCGTTGATCGTGACCGAAGACGTGGAGTTGCTCGACGATCTGCTGCGGCTGTGCGCGGCGGCCGGGGCGGAACCCGAAGTCCATCACGGGCCGCCCGAGCGAAGGGGCGGCTGGGACCGGGCGCCGATGGTCCTGGTGGGCGACGACGCGGCCGCGCGGTGCCGCGGTGCCGCGCGCAGACGGGGTGTGCTGCTGGTCGGACGGGACCAGGACGACCCGGACGTCTGGCGGAAGGCGGTGGAGATCGGGGCCGAATACGTGTTGCGGCTGCCCGATTCCGAGAGCTGGCTCGTCGACCAGATCGCCAACGCGTCCGAGGGGGTGGGCAGGCCCGCGCTCACCGTCGGGGTGATCGGCGGGCGGGGCGGCTCCGGCGCGTCCACGCTGGCCTGTGCCCTCGCGGTCACCGCGGCGCGGTCGGGCCGTCGGACCATGCTGATCGATGGTGACCCGCTCGGCGGTGGCATCGATGTGCTGCTCGGAGGCGAGCGGGCGGAGGGTATGCGGTGGCCAGATTTCGTCCATTCCAAGGGGCGTCTCGGCGGTGGGGCTCTGGAGGACTCGCTACCCGCGCTGCACGGACTGCGGGTGCTCAGCTGGGGCCGGGACGATGAGGTCGTCATCCCGGCGCAGGCGATGCAGGCCGTGCTCGCCGCCGCGCGCCGTCTCGGCGGGGCGGTCGTCGTGGATCTGCCCAGAAGGGTCGACGGGGGCGTCGCGGAGGCACTGGCGCAACTGGACCTCGGCCTGCTCGTGGTCCCCGGCGAGCTGCGGGCGGTCGCGGCGGCGAAGCGGGTGGCGGCGATGGCCGGAATGGTGCTGGACGACATCCGAGTGGTGGCGCGGGGGCCGTATGCGGCGGGTCTGGACGGACAGTGGGTCGCGCAGGCGCTCGGCCTTCCTCTCGTGGGTGAACTTCCGCTGGAATCGGGGCTGTCGGCAGCCCAGGACGATGGCGTGCCACCGGGCGGCAGTGCCCGCGGGCCGCTGGCGCGGTTCTGTGAGGCGTTCTGGGACCGGGCGGACGTCCGGCACGGCAGTGGTCCGACCGTCGGCACGACGACCGGTCCGGCCGGGGGAGGCCGGTCATGACGGAGGCCTTGCTCGACGCCGTGCGGCAGCGGCTGGCGCGCAGCGGCGCGCCACCCACGCCCGCCGGAGTGGCGGCCGCGCTGCGGGCTCAGGGGCGACTGCTGGGCGATGCGGAAGTGCTGGGCACGGCAGAGCAGTTGCGCGGCGAGCTGGTCGGAGCCGGGGTACTGGAGCCGCTGCTGGCCGATCCGGCGGTGACCGATGTGCTGGTGTCCGCGCCGGACCGGGTGTGGGTCGACCGGGGTCGCGGGCTCGAACTGACGGGGACCGTCTTTTCGGACGCGGCGGCGGTACGGCGACTGGCGCAGAGGCTCGCGGCGGTGGCCGGGCGACGGCTGGACGATGCCCGGCCGTGGGTGGACGCGCGACTGCCCGACGGGACCCGGATGCATGCGGTGCTGCCACCGGTCTCCGTCGGCTCGACCTGCCTCTCACTGCGCGTCGTGCGGCCCCGGGCCTTCTCCCTGGCGGAGCTGGTCGCGGCGGGGACGGTGCCACCGGGTGGCGACGGAGTCCTCCGGGCGCTGGTGGAGGCCAGGATCTCCTATCTGATCAGTGGCGGGACGGGAGCCGGGAAGACAACGCTGTTGGCCAGCCTGCTCGGAGCGGTCGGCGCGCACGAACGGATCGTGCTCGCGGAGGACTCCGCGGAGCTCCGGCCGGACCATCCGCATGTGGTGCGCCTGGAGTCCCGGCCCGCCAACCAGGAGGGCGCGGGGCAGGTGAGCCTGCGGGACCTGGTGCGGCAGGCGCTGCGGATGCGCCCCGACCGGCTGGTGGTCGGGGAGGTGCGCGGCGCCGAAGTGGCCGACCTGCTGGCCGCGTTGAACACGGGGCACGAAGGAGGGTGCGATCTATTGACCGAACTAACTGACACGTTCTCGCAGGTCAGAGGCACTTTCTGCTAGCTTCCCGCCATGCCAGATGAGCAACGTCCCCGACGGGACTTGAAGAGCTTTGTACTGCCTGAGATAGGCGAACTTCTCGCGACTGGAGATCCGTGGGAGCCCTACCGGTTGCTGGATCCGGCCGGAAGGCCGGTAGAGCCTGCCGCGGTGTACCTGAAGGACCTTCTGGCGAGGGACTGTTCACCGTTGACACCGCGCTCATATGGCATGGATCTCCTCCGCTGGTGGCGCTACCTGTGGGTACTTGGGATCGAGTGGGACCGCGCGACTCGTGAGGATGCCCGGGACTTCATGCTGTGGATGAAACTGGCGGACAAGCCACTACGTGTCCACTGGCGCCACCGCGGCAAGGAGTCCGCCGCGATCTCTCGGCCGGCTCAGACCGGTAGGCCGACGCCCGGAACGCCGAACCCAGTGACTGGGAAGCCCACCGTCGGCTTGAAATATGCGCCCAACACCAGAGCCCACTGCGAGACGGTGCTGCGGTCGTTCTACGACTTCCATCTGGAGCACAACACGGGATCGCTGCTGGTCAATCCCTTCCCCCTCGACCGCAGTCGGCACTCAGGCCGAGCCCATGCTCACCACAACCCTGGGCAGCAATACCAGAGGCAGCGGACCGGTCTTTACCGACCCAAGATCCCCAAGCGGGTTCCACGACGTATCCCTGATGAGAAGTACACCGAGGTCTTTGCCAGCCTCCGTTCGCACCGCGACAGGGCCCTGCTGGCTTTCTGGGTCGCCACGGGTGCCCGCGCGGAGGAACTGCTCACCTCGAAGCAGGGCAGTGCGATTGTCGGCCAGCAGACCATAGGCGTGATCCGCAAAGGAAGCCGTGACTACCAAGAACTGCCCGCCACGCCCGATGCCTTCATCTGGCTGCGGCTATACCAGGAAGCGGCTTGGAAGAAGGGTGTCCCTCGCGGTCGTCAGCAACCGCTGTGGTGGACGCTACGTCGCCCTTGGAGACCGCTGGAATACGACGCGGCCCGCATGATGTTCAACCGCGCCAACGACCTTCTGGGCACCAACTGGACGCTGCACGACTTGCGACACACGGCGACGTTCTTGATGCTTGATGACCCGGATATGCCGCCGGTTTACGTTCAACACATCCTCGGCCACAAGAGCTTGTTGACGCTGGACGTCTACAACCGCCCGACCAGGGACGACGTCATCGTCGCCGGTCTCGCCCATCACGCCCGTCGGGAAAAGCAGCGCAATGATCCGCCCAAGCAGGTCGAAACCGCATATAACCCGAATTCCTTGTCCGTTCTGTTCGGCCGGGACATGCCATGACCATCACTGAGACACAGGCTGTTGCGCACTTCGTTCCGCGAAACACAGACCTGACGGGCGCCGAAGCGGTCGCACTGATAGGTCGGTTCCCTCCGAGGGTGCCCCTCGCTACGTGGCCTGGAGCGGAAGCATCGCGCGAGGAGATTCTTCACCGGCTTGAGCAGCCCCCGCTGCGAGCCCTTGCCGACCGAGCCCAGGACGCCCGGATGCGTGGGGCACGTCTCCTGCTGAACTGGCTGGAGACATTCCCCGGCACGACCTGGCAGCAACGCTGGCAGTCGAGTCCCGGTTCGTCCCAGCAGGCCCTATCCGCCGGCTGGCAGGACGACTTCAGGGAGTGGGCCAGATCGCTGGGACACCGCCCTGGGAACTCGATGAGCAGAACGGGCCTCCTCGCCCTGCTCTGCGCGGATGCGATCCGACCCAACCCACACTTCATCAATGGCATCTTGTCCAGGCATCTCCGACCGGCCATCGAGGTATCCCGTGATCCCGAGGGTTTCGCGTACCTGCGGGCGTCGCTGCCAGTTGACGTAGTGACAAGCAAAAAGGGATCCGCAGCTCTGAAATTGATCTCCGAGATCATCGTCTCGCAAGGCGGTGGTGTCCGGGACATTACCGTCGGGGATCTGTTGTTGTGGCTCCAGATGTCCGGCAGTAGGGAAACCATTCGGATCCTAACGGCTTATGAGTTGCTCCGCGACCTGGGGAGCCTTCCTGCAGATGGCCCCCCAACCTTGCGCCGCATTACATATCGGAGTGGGCAAGTCCACCCGGCGCAACTGGTGGACCGTTATCGGCTGAAGTGCCAGCCGGTTCGTGACGCCATCGTGGCCTATCTGCTAGAGCGGTCTCCGGCCATTGACTACGGAACGGTTAAATCCCTGTCGGCAACTCTGGCGCTGCGATTCTGGGCGGATATAGAACACCACCACCCGGGGATTGACTCTCTGAATTTGCCGACCGACGTCAGTGCCGCCTGGAAAGCCCGACTCGCCACCAAAATCGTACGCAAACGCCTACCAGACGGCTCCGTGGTGGAAATGACCGAGCCGCGAAGAAGTGCTGTGGCTGTCAAGACGACGGTGCGGGCCTTCTACCTGGACCTTGCGCAGTGGGCTCTTGAGGAACCAGAAAAGTGGGCAGGCTGGGTGGCCCCCTGTCCCGTCAGCGCGTCCGAGCTCGTGGTCAAAAAGGTAGAACGTCAACGGAAGTCCCGCATGGACCAGCGCACCCGAGAACGGCTACCAGTCGTTCCCATGCTCGTTAAGGCTGCCGAGCGTCGCCTCAAGGAGGCTCAGGGGCGACTCCGCGCGCTCAACGCGGCGTCTCTTGGGGCGGAGTTCACTGTCTCAGGCGAGACGTTCGCCGTCCCGCGAACGACTACTCGGGTCGGCGGTCGCCCGACCAGGGCTTGGGACAGCCAGGGTGTTGCACGTGACTTTGGCGCAGAGGAGAGGATGGCGTTCTGGGGATGGGCAGCCATCGAGATCCTGCGGCACAGCGGCATCCGAATCGAAGAGCTCCAGGAGTTGGGGCATCACAGCATCATCAGCTACACGCTCCCCACCACAGGACAAGTCGTTCCGCTCCTGCAGATCGCGCCATCGAAGACTGATCAGGAAAGACTTCTCCTGGTCACGCCGGAGTTGGCCGATGTGCTGAGCACCGTCATATCCCGGGTCCGGGGCGCCGACGGGAAGGTGGCCGTGATCCCGAGCTACGACGGACATGAGCGAGTCTGGAATCCGCCGATGCCCCTGCTCTTTCAGGAGAGCAACGCCGGCCAAGGTCATCGGTTGTCAGCAAGCTTTATTCGTAAAGGGATTAACAAGGCCCTGGCCGACACCGGGCTCCTCGACAACACCGGAGAACCGCTGACGTTCCAGCCCCATGACTTTCGCAGAATCTTCATCACGGACTCCATCCTTAACGGCCTGCCGCCGCACATCGCCCAGGTGATTGCTGGGCACGAGCACATCGGAACCACGATGGGATACGCCGCCATCTACCCTGCGGATGCCATCGAGGCTCACCGGGCATTCATTGCCCGACGCCGGGCCTTGAGGCCAGTTGAGGAATATCGAACGGTTACACCGGAGGAGTGGGACGAGTTCCTCGGCCACTTCGAGCGGCGTAAGTTGGCCTTGGGTGAATGCGGTCGCGCCTACGGCACCGACTGTGCTCATGAGCACGCTTGTGTCCGCTGCCCAGTCCTGATCGTGCACGCGACGGAAAAGCCCCGACTGGTCGAGATACACGACAATCTGCGAGCCCGGATCCAGGAAGCCGAACACGAAGGCTGGCTCGGCGAAATCGAAGGGCTGCAGAGTAGTCTCACTCACGCTGAAGAGAAACTCGCCCAACTCGATGCGCAGATCGCCCGGAAGCAGGAGGCGGTCAATCTGGGTATCCCTACCTTCCGGGAGATCGTTGCCCGTACTGCTGCGGTAGACGCGTCGTGCGACCGAGAATAGGCGTCCTGAAGTTACCGGCTACAGCTCTTTCAGGATCGCTCCCGGGAGGGAGTACTGCTTTAGGTAGCTTCCCATGAACCTTGCCGCGTGTGGGTCATCCGCCAGAAGCGACGCGACATATGCCACGTCTTCCGCATTCTTCCTACAGGCAAATACGGCTCGGGCAAATACCTCTCCCGCGTGAAAGCGATTGTGGTAAGTGCCGACGATCATGATTCTGTGCAGGCTTAGGCGGCGGATAGGCCCGCTGTATTTCGCCACCTGGATCACCCTGAAGAAGAAATCGGCGATCTCGTCAGTATAGTCGAAGGGGTGTCCGCCCTGTGAGTATTCATCGAAGGTGCGGACGATCTTCTCGAAGGTAATCGGATCCCGCTCGTGCATATAGTGCAAAATCTCAAGCGGAAGTGACGGCATGAACTCCTTGCAGAACACCTCGTCGTCGGATGAATCCGCGATCAGTTGAAGGAGGCCCGACACGGCTTCTTTATGTCCCGCTAGCGCTTTGGTCTTCAGTTCATTAGCGCGAGTCGTTGGTGACGCCAGCTCCACGTGTGGCGCTGTGAGCAATTCCAGTTCTCTCCGCATTTCAGAGACTGACTGGAAGCGCTCGACGGGTTCCTCGGCGACGCAGCGACTGATGAAGTACCGGTACTTAGCGTCCAACTTGCCGATTCTTGCCCGCGGCCATGGTTCTTCACCTACCAGGCAGTGATAGATGATTTGGCCTACGGAGTAAATATCTGCAGTTTCATCTACCTCGTGTGCGTTATCCCATTGCTCCGGTGCCATGTAAGCGAAGGAGCCGACGACTGTACCCACGTGCGTGATGGTGGTGCTGTTTGAGTTCATCTGCCGGCACAGGCCGAAGTCGGATATAACCCATCGGTCTTGCAGGTAGAGGAGATTCGCTGGCTTCAAGTCGCGATGCAGGACGCCCTGGCTATGCGAATACTCCAGTGCCGCGAGAATCTCTGTTGCGATCGAGAGGGTGATCTCCTCCGAAATGGCACCGGACTTCAGTAGATCCTCAAGGGAGTGGCTGGCGAGCGGCATGAAAAAGAATGGCGTATCAGCCTTTAGGTTCATGCCCACGATAGGCATGATGCCGACGTGGCGCAGAGATGACTGATAGCGAACCTCGCGAGCGAAGCGTCTCCGGTCAGCTGACCCTTCGGACATGTCCAAAGAATCAAGTGGGTACTTCATGACGACGGTCTCGTTAGTGTCAAGCCGCGTAGCCCGCCAGACTGTTCCTTGCCCGCCGCCCCGAAGCTTTTCGTGCTTGGTTACGCGAACTGTTCCCATCCCCAGTGCCCCTGTCCCCGTGCTGAGCCTTGTGCCGGAGTGTAGGAGCTTGCGCGGTGAGGAGTGGGCAACTCCTGAGTCTCTAGTTCGGAGAAGGCACTGTGCACGCGAACGCCGCTGGGCATGTACCGGCCCGGCTGGAGGCGTTGGGCACGGCCGCGGGCCTCGACCGGGTGGCGCTGCACAGCCAACTGGCCGCCGCGCTCTCGGTGGTGGTCCATCTCGTACGGGACCGGTCGGGCCGGCGGAGGATCGCCGAGGTGCACATTCTCGAACGGGACGCGGCGGGGCTGGTGGTGACGGTGCCCGCACTGCGCTGGGGTGCCGACGGCTTTGTGCGGGACCGGGGCTGGGAGCGGCTGGGGTCTCTGATCGGCGGTGCCTCGTGACAGGAGGGGCATCGGCGTACACGACGCAGGCGATGGTGGTCTGTGCGGGTTCGGCGGTCTGGCTGGCAGCGGTGCGGGACCCGGGTGCCCGACGGGCGAGTGCGCTGTTCATGGGTGAGGCGGCGACGTCCCGGTTGCCGCAGGAGGGCCTCGACGCCGTGCGGGCGTTTGTCCTGGGGCGGCGGGAGTGGTGGTCCGTGCCGGTGGCGGTGGTGCTCGCCGTGCTGGGGGAATCGGTGCTGCCGCTGTTGGCGGGGGCGGTGGCGGTGCCGCTGGTACGGAGGTGGCTGCGGGCGCGCTCCGGGCAGCGGGAGCGGGAGCGGTCGGCGGAGGCGGTGGCCGCGCTGTGCGGTGCGGTGGTGGGGGAGCTGCGCGCCGGACGGGAGCCGGGACAGGCGTTGCTGGCCGCCGTGCGGGACGCGCCGGGGCCGGGCGGGGCCATGGGTGGGGCGGAGGCCGCGGTCCTGGCGGCTGCGCGGTTCGGCGGAGATGTGGCGGGAGCGTTGCGGCAGGCGGCGGACGGGCCGGGTCTGGGCGGGCTCGCCGGAATGGCGGCGTGCTGGCGGGTGGCGGTGGACGGCGGTGCCGGTCTCGCCGCCGGTCTGGACCGCCTTGAGGGGGCGTTGCGGGCTGAGCGGCGCAGACGGGAGGAGTTGCGGGCCCAGTTGGCGGGCGCCTGGTCGACGGTCGTGGTGCTGGCGCTCCTGCCGGTCGTCGGCCTCGGGCTGGGCGCGGCGCTAGGGGCGGACCCTCTGGGGGTTCTGCTGCACAGCGCGGGCGGGCTGGTCTGCCTGGCGGTGGGCGGAGCCCTGGAAGCGGCTGGGTTGTTCTGGGCGAACCGGATCGTACGGGGAGGGGAGGCGGCATGAACGTGGCGGCCGGAGAGATGCCGCGCAACCTGGGGCTGTGGGGAGCGCTGGTGGCCGCGGTCGCGCATCTGGCCCTGGCCTGGGCCGGTTGGCGACGGGATCGGGCGGCGCGTGGACGGGGAACGGTGCTGCTCGCGGCCGGGGCCGCCGGGCGGGCGCGCCGGCGGAGCCGCGCGGGGCGGAGCGGACGGAAGGGGGTGAGGGGCGATGGCAGCCGGCTGAAGCGGTGGGCGGCGCCGGTTGGGGCCTTCGCGGCCGGATGGATTCTGGCCGGCGGGCTCATCGGGTGCGCGGTCGGTTCGGTCGCGGCGTACGGCATCTGGCGTCGGCAGCGGGCCCGTGAGGCAGGCCGACCGGATGTGACGGATGAGGAGAAGGCGCGGACGGCTCTGCAACTTCCGCTCGCCGCTGATCTGTTGGCGGCCTGTATCGCGGCGGGAGCGGGGCCGCGGGAGGCGGCGGAGGCCGTGGGGGAGTCCCTGGGCGGCCCGGTCGGCGACCGCCTGATCCGCACGGCGGTGGAGATTCGGCTGGGTGGTGAACCGTCCCTGGCGTGGGGTCGGTTCGGGGAGATACCGGGTGCCGGGCCGCTTGCCCGCTGTCTGTATCGGGCGGGGGCGACCGGGGCTCCGGCGGCGGAACCGGTCGCCAGGCTGGCCGAGGCGATGCGCGCCGAGAGAGCCGGTGCGGCCGTGGCGCGGGCCCAGCGGGCGGGTGTGCTGATCACCGCACCGGTCGGACTCTGCTTTCTTCCCGCCTTTCTGGCGGTCGGGGTGGCGCCGGTGGTGATCGGACTGGCGACCGGACTGATGGACGCCGGCTGAGCCGTCCCGGGGTGTGTCCCTTCCCCTGATCAGCAAGGGGCAGGAAGCGCGAACTTTCCTCTTCTTTCGCGGGTGTTGTGTTCGGGCGCCCGCTCCGCAGCGATGTCAACAGGGGGTTTGAGATGAGCAATAAAGTCAGGGAATGGGCCTGGACCGCACTGTGCCGCACACGTTCGGCGAAGTGGCCACCGGAGTGGCCCGCGGGGTGGCCGGCAAGGTGGTCGGGCAGGTTCGGCCGGTCTGACCGCGGGATGACGACGTCCGAGTACGCGGTGGGGACCATCGCGGCCTGTGCCTTCGCGGCGGTGCTCTACAAGGTGGTCAACAGCGGGCCGGTGCTGTCGGCGATGCAGTCGTTGATCAAGGACGCGCTCGATGCGAAGTTCTGAGGCCGGGCCGGCCGGACGGTGCGGCGGGCGGGAGCGTCCGCCGCACCGGGACCGGGGTGCGGTGACAGCGGAGGCGGCCGTGGCCATTCCGGTGCTGGTGGCGTTCGCCATGGCGCTGGTCTGGGCGTTGGCGGCGGCCTCCGCGCAGATCCGGTGCGTGGACGCGGCGCGGGCGGGGGCGAGGGCCGCAGCCCGTTCGGAGCCGGAGGCAGCGGTGCTGGCGGCCGCCCGTGACTCGGCACCGGACGGGGCCCGGGTCGGGGTGGAGAGGGCCGGGGAGTTGTGGCGGGTACGGGTGGAGGCGCCGACTCCGGGGCCGGGTGCGCTGGCCCTGACGTTGACCGCCGAGGCGGCGGCGCTGGCCGAGGACACGGTGGGGGTCGCGCCGTGACGGGGCCGGGGGAGCGGCGTACCGGTCGGAGCGAGGGACGAAGGCGGAGATACCGAAGGGGGGAGGGACGCGGCGACCGAGGGGTGGCGACGGTGTGGGTGGCGGTCACCACGGTCACTCTGTGCTCGGTGTTCGCGGTTGTGCTGGCCCTGGGGCAGGCCGTCGCCGCTCGGCACAGGGCGGGTGGGGCGGCGGACCTGGCGGCTCTCGCGGCGGCCGGTCAGGCGCTCAGGGGGGCCGCTGCGGCGTGCGGAACCGCGCGCCGGGTGGCCGGGGCGCAGGACACGCAGGTGGTCCGGTGCGTGGTGCGGGGGGAGGTCGCGGATGTGACGGTGCGGGCGGGCTTCGGCCCGTACCGACCCGCGGTCAGGTCCCGGGCGGGACCTGCTGGGCCGACGGAACTCCCTACGGGGCCGGTGGGAGCCCTTGCGGGGACCGGGGGGTGGCCGGCGCGGGCTGCGGACGGCCCTTTGGCTCCTGTGGGGCCTGGGGGCTCCGCGGATGCTGAGACGGTGGCCAGGGAGCCGCCTGTCGCCTCTCAGACGCCCCCGTAGCTGCCGGTCTGGCTCCAGGGGCACCCATGGGCCGGAAACGGCTGAGAGGGCGCCCTGCGGCGTTCTGTGGCCACTGCGGCCTCTGAGCGGGTTGTGCCGGCTGGTTGTGCCAGTCGGTTGTGCCGGCTGGTCGGGTCAATCGGCGATGGGCCCACTCGGTGGTGACGGCGGGCTCGTCCGGGGACGCGTGGACACGGTCCCGAAGTGCGCTCCAGCTCCGCGCCCGCCCAGCTGCCAAGCCCGACCCGCTCCTACGTCCCTACGTCCGGTCCCGGTCCGTCGGCTCGCCGGTGTCCTTCGACGTTTCCGGGGCGGGTGGTGCGTATCTGAGGAGCTCGGTGAGGAGACGTACGGCGCCACGCTTGTGGAGCGGTTCGTTGCCGTTGCCGCACTTGGGGGACTGGATGCAGGAAGGGCAGCCGGCCTCGCACTCGCAGGACGCGATGGCCTGACGGGTCGCGGTCAGCCACGTACGGGCCGTGTGAAAGGCGCGCTCGGCGAATCCGGCGCCGCCGGGATGCCCGTCGTACACGAAGACCGTCGGCAGCAGGGTGTCCGGGTGGAGCGGGACGGAGACACCGCCGATGTCCCAGCGGTCGCAGGTGGCGAAGAGCGGCAGCATGCCGATGGACGCGTGCTCGGCGGCATGCAGCGCGCCCCCGAGGATCTCCGGATTGATCCGGGCGGCGTCGAGCTGGTCCTCGGTGACCGTCCACCAGACGGCGCGGGTGCGCAGGGTGCGCGGCGGCAGGTCGAGCTTGGTCTCGCCCAGGACTTCCCCGGTGATCAGTTTGCGGCGCAGGAAGGAGACGACCTGGTTGGTGACCTCCACGGAGCCGAAGCAGAGCCGTCCGTCTCCCCAGGGAATCTCGGTGTCGGTCTCCAGAACGGCGATGGCGGTGGTGTCGCGGGCGGTGGTGGAGTACGGCGGACCGGCTTCCTCGACGAGCGCGACGGAGTCCTCCAGGTCCAGTTTCCGGACCAGATAGGTGCGGCCCTGGTGGAGGTGGACGGCGCCTTCGTGGACGGCGGTGTGCGCGGCCGATGCGTCGACGGTGCCCAGGAGACGGCCGGTGCCCTCCTCGACGATCTGGACGGGCCGGCCGCCCTCGCCCCGGATGTCGGTGAGGTCGGCGGCCCGCTCGCGGCGGGTCCAGTGCCAGCCCGACGTCCGTCTGCGCAGCAGCTTCGCGGCCTCCAGCTGCGGCAGCAGATCGGGAACGGCGGGCCCGAAGAGCGCGATGTCGGGTTCGGTGAGCGGGAGCTCGGCCGCCGCGGCGCACAGGTGGGGGGCGAGGACGTAGGGGTTGTCGGGGTCCAGGACGGTCGATTCCACGGGCTGCTGGAACAGGGCTTCGGGGTGGTGGACCAGGAAGGTGTCCAGCGGGTCGTCCCGGGCGACCAGGACGGCCAGGGCGCCCTGGCCGGAGCGCCCGGCGCGGCCCGCCTGCTGCCAGAGGGAGGCCCGGGTGCCCGGGTATCCGGCGATGACGACGGCGTCGAGACCGGAGACGTCGATACCGAGTTCGAGGGCGGTGGTGGCGGCCAGGCCGAGCAGTTCGCCGGAGTGCAGGGCGCGCTCCAGGGCGCGGCGCTCCTCGGGGAGGTAGCCGCCCCGGTAGGCGGCGACCCGCTTCGGCAGGGAGCTGTCCACCTCGGCCAGGCGTTCCTTGGCGATCACCGAGATGAGCTCGGCGCCGCGCCGGGAGCGTACGAAGGCGACCGAGCGGACGCCCTGAAGGGTCAGGTCGGTGAGGAGGTCGGCCGTCTCGGCGGTGGCGGTGCGGCGCACGGGAGCGCCCTTCTCGCCGTGCAGATCGGTCAGCGGAGGTTCCCAGAGGGCGAAGACCAGTTCGCCGCGCGGCGAGGCGTCGTCGGAGACCTCCTTGACCGGCAGGCCGGTGAGACGTCCGGCGGCGACCGAGGGCTCCGCCGCGGTGGCGGAGGCGAGGAGGAAGACCGGGTCCGCGCCGTAGCGGGCGCACAGGCGCCGCAGGCGGCGCAGGACCTGGGCGACATGGGAGCCGAAGACTCCGCGGTAGGTGTGGCACTCGTCGATGACGACGAAGCGCAGGGCGCGCAGGAAGGAGGACCAGCGCGGGTGGGACGGGAGGATTCCGCGGTGCAGCATGTCCGGATTGGTCAGGACGTAGTTGGCGTACTGGCGTACCCACTCGCGTTCCTCGACGGGGGTGTCCCCGTCGTAGACAGCGGGCCTGATCGCGTTGCCGAGCGGCGCCGCGAGTGCCTTCACCGAGCGGCGCTGGTCGGCGGCGAGGGCCTTGGTGGGGGCGAGGTACAGGCCGGTCGCGCCCCGGCCGTTCGGCGCCTCGGAGCCGTCGAGGAGGGTGCTCAGGACCGGGGCCAGGTAGGCGAGCGACTTGCCGGACGCCGTGCCGGTGGCGATCACGACGGATTCGCCGTCCAGGGCGTGCTCGGCGGCGGCGGCCTGATGCGCCCACGGATGGTCGATTCCGGCTTTCCGAATCGCCGCGATCACTTCTGGCCGGATGCGATCCGGCCAGATGGCATGGGTTCCCGTACGCGGGGGCAAGTGCTCCGTATGAGTGATGCGCGCGGCCCGGCCCGCCCCTGCGGCGAGCCGGTCGAGGATCATGGCGGGAGGGGGGCGGTGGTCCCCGCTCTCGGGTGGTCGACTGGGGCGGTGATTCCTGGCCATCGGCACCGAGTGTGTCACTGGCGTGACGGACAATGGTCCCAAGGCGTCGTGCATGGCTGCTGGTAAGTGATTGAATGCCATCGCGGCTGGCGATCCGTCCCCTGGCTCCGTCGGGGAGACCGAGGGGCGACCGCTCGATAGCAAGGTGCTGGAGGATCCGTGGACCTGTCCCTGTCGACTCGCAATGTGTCCGGCCCTGGTGGCGACCGTACGGTCGTCGAGGTCGGTGGCGAGATTGATGTGTATACCGCGCCCAAGCTGCGCGAGCAGTTGGTCGAGTTGGTGAATGACGGCAGCTACCACCTGGTTGTCGACATGGAAGGTGTCGACTTCCTCGACTCCACCGGCCTCGGCGTGCTCGTGGGTGGCTTGAAGCGTGTCCGGGCCCATGAGGGCTCGCTGCGCCTGGTCTGCAACCAGGAGCGCATTCTCAAGATCTTCCGGATCACAGGTCTGACCAAGGTGTTCCCGATTCACACCACGGTCGACGAGGCTGTCGCGGCCACCGACTGACGTCGGCGCAGGCCGGCCCCTTGGCCGGCAGGCAGGCAGTGGACAGACCGGCAGCGGCAGCAGGCAGGCCGTGGCGGGGCAGGCGGTCGGCCTTTGGCCGGCTGTCGGCTTTGTCGGCTTCCGGAGGAGGAGAGCAGGGGTACCGGGCGACACGCCCGGACCCCTGAGACGCACGCCCGAACGTTCGAGGGGGATCACATGGCCACCGTTGAACTCCGCTTCAGCGCTCAGCCTGAACATGTCAGGACGGCTCGCCTTGTGGCAGCCGCCGTGGCGCGCCGGGCCGGAGTGGACGAGGCGGTGCTCGACGAGGTCAGACTCGCTGTCGGCGAGGCGTGCAGCCGCGCCGTCGGGCTGCATCGCAGCCATGGCATCACCGCTCCGGTCAGCGTCGTGCTGACGGATGAGGACAAGACCTTCTCGATCGAGGTCGGTGACGAGGTTCCCGGTCCCGGGAGCGCCGCCGCCGCAGCGGCGGGAGGACGTGGTGCCGCCCGCGAGGTGGGTCTCGACGAACCCGACCCCGAAACCGAGGGTGAGGGCGAGGACGAAATGGGACTCGCGGTCATCAGCGGGCTGGTCGACGACGTGGAAGTCCGCTCGGGTGCGGACGGCGGAGTGATCCGGATGAGCTGGCCGACCGCCCACACGACGGCGCTTTCCTGAGTTCCCTGAGCTTTCCGAGCCCCCGAGCTCCCTGACCCCTGATTTCCCCGAGCTTCCGTGACGCAGCCTGGGCGCAACCTGGGCGCAACCGGGCGCGTCCTGGGCCTGTAGGCGTACGGTGCCGCGAGCGCTGATCGATGCCGCGTACGGGTGTCCAGTTTGTCCAGAGGTCCGGCCCTCCGGTGTCCGGCCGGTTCTGCGCCCGGTTGTTTCCGGCACCCCGCTGTCCGCCCGGGGTGTCCCCCTGCGGTCGTACGCGTTCCCGATGTTTCGATTTTCCCGGCCCTGCTGAGCAGGGCCCTTTTCCTTTGTGTGTGAACAGTGATCTACCGGCAATGCGCCTGCCCCATTACTGCATTCGGGAAGAATCGGTGGCCTGATCTTTTGGCGTTGGGGGGAGAGAAGTCAATTCCGTTCCCCGCCCACTGTTTTGATCAGGTTTCGCTCCCTACAATCCGTCCACGACTTGAGCGCTGAGCGTCAAGGAGGACGTATGGCGGAGTTCTTCACCACACCCATGGCAGTACCGACGCAGGAATCCGCACTTTCCGACCGTCCGGCCGCACTCGCGGCGGCGGTACTCACCGACGGGAACCGGCTGATCGTCATCGTCACCGCGGTCGTCGCCGTCGCCGCACTGGTCGTCGCCCGGCTGCTGGTACGCCAGGTCCTGGCGGCCGGTGAGGGCACCGAGCGGATGAAGGAGATCGCGGCCGCCGTGCAGGAAGGCGCCAATGCCTATCTGGCCAGACAACTGCGTACGGTCGGCATCTTCGCCGTCGTTGTGTTCTTCCTGCTCCTGTTGTTGCCCGCCGACAACTGGTCGCAACGTGCGGGGCGTTCGCTGTTCTTCCTCGTGGGTGCCCTTTTCTCGGCGGCCACCGGATACATCGGGATGCGACTCGCGGTGCGCAGTAATGTGCGCGTGGCCGCTGCTGCGCGTGAGGCGACTCCGGCGGAGGGTGAACCGGAGAAAGATCTCACCACCGTTTCACACAAAGCGATGAAGATCGCTTTTCGTACCGGTGGCGTGGTCGGAATGATCACGGTGGGTCTCGGGCTGCTCGGTGCCTCCTGTGTGGTCCTCGTCTATGCCGCCGACGCGCCCAAGGTGCTGGAGGGATTCGGCCTCGGGGCCGCGCTCATCGCCATGTTCATGAGGGTCGGGGGCGGCATCTTCACGAAAGCCGCCGATGTGGGCGCCGACCTCGTGGGCAAGGTGGAGCAGGGCATCCCGGAGGACGACCCGCGCAACGCCGCCACCATCGCCGACAACGTGGGCGACAACGTCGGTGACTGCGCGGGCATGGCCGCCGACCTCTTCGAGTCGTACGCCGTGACGCTCGTGGCCGCGCTCATCCTCGGCAAGGCCGCCTTCGGGGACTCCGGACTGGCCTTTCCGCTGATCGTTCCGGCGATCGGCGTGGTCACCGCGATGATCGGGATCTTCGCGGTCGCCCCCCGGCGCACCGACCGCAGCGGGATGACCGCGATCAACCGGGGCTTCTTCATCTCCGCGCTGATCTCACTCGTCCTGGTGGCGGTCGCGGTGTTCGTCTACCTCCCCTCCTCGTACGCCGGACTGGACGGCGTCACCGATGCCACCATCACCTCGCACGGCGGTGATCCGCGGATTTTCGCGCTGGTCGCCGTCGCCATCGGTATCGTCCTGGCCGCGCTGATCCAGCAGCTCACCGGCTACTTCACCGAAACCAACCGCCGCCCCGTCCAGGACATCGGGAAGTCCTCGCTGACGGGCCCGGCGACGGTGGTGCTCGCGGGCATCTCCATCGGCCTGGAGTCGGCCGTGTACACCGCGCTGCTGATCGGCCTCGGCGTCTACGGGGCATTCCTGCTCGGCGGGACATCGATCATGCTGGCGCTCTTCGCGGTGGCCCTCGCGGGGACCGGGCTGCTGACCACCGTGGGTGTGATCGTGGCCATGGACACCTTCGGTCCGGTCTCCGACAACGCGCAGGGCATCGCGGAGATGTCCGGCGATGTCACCGGCGCCGGTGCCCAGGTCCTGACCGATCTGGACGCCGTCGGCAACACCACCAAGGCCATCACCAAGGGCATCGCCATCGCCACCGCCGTACTGGCGGCGGCGGCGCTCTTCGGCTCGTACCGCGACGCCATCGCCACGGCGGTCGACGACGTGGGGGCCAGGGCCGGGGAACTGGGGCTGAGCCTGGACATCTCGCAGCCCAACAACCTCGTCGGCCTGATCCTCGGTGCGGCCGTCGTCTTCCTCTTCTCCGGGCTCGCCATCAACGCGGTCTCCCGGTCCGCCGGGGCCGTGGTCTACGAGGTGCGGCGGCAGTTCCGTGAGCATCCCGGGATCATGGACTACACGGAGAAGCCGGAGTACGGGCGCGTCGTCGACATCTGCACCAAGGACGCCCTGCGCGAACTGGCCACTCCCGGGCTGCTCGCCGTCCTGGCGCCGATCGCGGTCGGCTTCACCCTCGGAGTCGGTGCGCTCGGCTCCTACCTCGCCGGCGCCATCGCCACGGGCACCCTGATGGCGGTCTTCCTGGCCAACTCCGGCGGAGCGTGGGACAACGCCAAGAAGCTCGTCGAGGACGGGCATCACGGCGGCAAGGGCAGTGACGCCCATGCGGCCACGGTCATCGGCGACACGGTAGGCGATCCGTTCAAGGACACGGCCGGCCCGGCGATCAACCCACTGCTCAAGGTGATGAACCTCGTGGCGCTGCTCATCGCCCCGGCCGTGGTGCAGTTCAGCTACGGACAGGACGCGAGCGCCGGGGTGCGGGCCGTGGTCGCGGCCTTCGCCATCCTGGTCATCGTCGGCGCCGTCTACGTCTCCAAACGGCGCGGGATCGCCGTGGGCGACGACGACGGATCCGGGGGAGAGGGCGGCCGGCCGGACAAGTCGCCGGAGCCTACGGTGGCTTCGTGAACGGGCCGGTCGGGCAGGGAGAGGCCTGATCCGGTCCCTGCCCGGTCAAGAGGCGGGCGGACGGCACATCACGATGTGCGGTCCGCCCCGCTGCGGTGCCGGGAGCGGTCCGCCCCGCTGTGCCGCCGTGTTCATGCCCGCCGTGGTGCCCGGCGCTCCGTCCGGCCGTGGTGCCCGGCGCTCCAACCGCGGTGCCCGACGCTCCTGTCGCGTCGCTGACATCCCGTCCGGACACCGGGTCTGATGATCCGTCCGGAGTGTGCTCGACCGGGGCGGAAAGATCGCCCGATCGGATGGGCTTTCGTACGAGTGCCCGAGCACGTAGGTGAGTTGTATCTCCCTCATTTCCCTTGGTGCAAATGGCTTCAAAAGCACGTACATCGGATGCCCGGCACCCGGATGTCGCCCACTTGGCGTGTAAGTTCCGGGGCCGAGAGCCTTGGAAGGGACCAATCCGGTGAACAAGAAGCTTGCAGCCGCACTGTCCGGCGGTGCGGTACTCGTACTGACGCTGTCGGGCTGCAGCGACGACAGCGACGACAAGGTGAACGACTGGGCCAAGACGGTCTGCGACCAGGTGCAGCCCCAGTTGCAGAAGATCGCGAACGCCAACGCGGCCATCCAGCAGCAGACCGCGGACAACAGCAAGCCCGCGGACGTCCAGAAGACCGACTCGGCCGCCTTCCAGCAGATCTCGCAGGCGTACAAGGCGCTGGGAGCGGCCGTGGACTCGGCGGGCCCGCCGCCGGTCGACGACGGCGAGACCACGCAGAAGGAGGCCGTGAAGGAGCTCAACGCCTCCTCCGTGGCCTACGCCGGTCTGAAGACGAAGGTCGACGCCCTCGACACGGAGGACCAGGCGAAGTTCGCCGACGGTCTCAAGGGCATCGCCGACGAGCTCAACAAGATCAGCACCAGTGGCGACCAGGCGCTGAAGAAGCTTCAGTCCGGCGAGGTCGGCACCGCGATGGCCAAGCAGAAGGGCTGCCAGAAGCCGACGGCGTCGGCCCCGCCGGCCGCCGCGCCCTCGGCGTCCGCACCCGCGTCGCCCTCCGCCTCGGCGGACGACAAGTCGTAGCCGCAGCCCGCGCGGCGAGGCCCGGACATCCCGCGCGGGTGGCCGGGCCGCTGCCGTTGTCAGTGGGAGCGGACACAATGGGCGGGTGAGTACGACCAGCCTTCCCTCGTCCGACCGTATCCCCAGCCTCCGCGAGGCCCTGCTCGCGGCGGCCTTCACCGCTGACGGGCTCCTCGAACTGCTCGGTGCGCCCGCCTACGCCGCGCTGGCCCGCAGCGAGACGGTCCCCGCTCTGCGGGCCACCCGGGGCGAAACGCCGCTCGACACGCTGGTGCGGCTCTTTCTTCTTCAGCACCCCGTTCCGTACGAGCGGGCCCGCGCCGCGCTCCCTCTGGAGCAGTGCGTCGAGGACGGCTGGGTGAGTCACCAGGACGGCCTGGTCACGGCGCACGTCGACATCCGGCCGTACAGCGGTCCCGAGGGCCAGGACTGGTTCATCGTCTCCGATCTCGGCTGCGCGGTCGGCGGTGCGGGCGGCATCGGCTCGCGCGAGGAGGGGGTCGTCCTCGGTGTCGGAGGAGCGTCCACCACACTCGCCGGGATCACCGTCCGCAAGCCCGTCACCTCCGCACTCGACCTCGGTACGGGCTCCGGCATCCAGGCGCTGCACGCCGACCAGCACGCCACACGGGTCACCGCCACCGACCTCAATCCGCGCGCCCTGGACTTCACCCGGCTCACCCTCGCACTGTCCGGCAGCGCCCCCGCGGATCTGCGTGAGGGCTCGCTGTTCGAGCCGGTCGGCGCCGAGACGTTCGACCTGATCGTCTCCAATCCCCCGTTCGTCATCTCGCCCGGAGCCCGTCTCACCTACCGGGACGGGGGCATGGGCGGCGACGACCTGTGCCGGACCCTGGTACAGCAGTCCGGCGACCGGCTGAACGAGGGGGGATACGCCCAGTTCCTGGCCAACTGGCAGCATGTGGAGGGCCAGGAGTGGCAGGACCGGCTGCGTTCCTGGGTGCCGCGCGGCTGTGACGCCTGGATCGTGCAGCGTGAGGTGCAGGACATCACGCAGTACGCGGAGCTGTGGCTGCGCGACAGCGGCGACCACCGCACGGACCCCGCCGAGTACGCCGCCCGTTACGAGGCCTGGCTGGACGAGTTCGAGGCCCTCGGGACGAAGGCCGTCGGCTTCGGCTGGATCACCCTGCGCAAGTCCGCCGAGGCGGCGTCCGGGAATCCGTCGGTCGTGGTCGAGGAATGGCCGCACGCGGTCGAGCAGCCGCTCGGACCGGTGATTCTGGACCACTTCGCCCGCCAGGACTACCTCCGGGAGCAGGACGACGCGGCCCTCCTGGCCGGGCACTTCACCCTGTCGGCCGAGGTCGTGCAGGAGCAGGTCGGCCTGCCCGGCGCGGAGGACCCCGAGCACGTGGTGCTGCGCCAGCACCGGGGGATGATGCGGGCCACGAAGGTCGACGCGGTGGCCGCGGGGTTCGCGGGCGTGTGCGACGGTTCGCTGCCCGCCGGCCGGATCCTGGACGCCATCGCCCAGCTGATGTCCGAGGACCCGGTGCTGCTGCGCGACCGCACCCCGCAGGCGATCCGGCTGCTGGTCGAGGAGGGCTTCCTGGAGCCGGTGCCCGCAGCCGGACGGGAGAACGGATAGCCCGGCCGCCGGACGGGAGAACGGATAGCCCGGCTGCCGGACGGGAGAACGGATAGCCCGGCTGCCGGACGCGAGGCCGGACAGCCCGGTCCGGAGGGATCGGGCAGCCTTGCCCGGAGGGATCGGACAGCCCCGGACGGGCCGGGCGGGAGGGCCAGACGACTGGGACAGGAGTGTCCCTCCTCCTCCCGCACCCCACCCCGCCCCTGTGACCCCGCCCCGTGCAGTCCCCACCCTGCCCCGTGCTGCTCCGGTGCTGCCCCGTGCCGTCCCCGCGCTGCGCTCCGCTCCGGATCGGCCGGGCCCTGACCCGCGTACTCGGCGACCCTTCTCATCAGCGCCTTCGCCCGCGCCGTTGACTCGCTCCGACTCGCTCCGACTCGTTCCAGGGATTCCGGTCCCGTGGGCGGTGGCCTGCCGCGGTGCCGCCGGGGGAGTGCTGTTCACCCGGGGTTCGTGTCGGGGATATCCGGGCGTGGCAGCCTCCCCTCTGCCGGGCGGCGACGAGCCGAACGTGTGCGGCACGAGGGTTCACGACGGGTCGAGGGGTACGACATGGAGAGCGTCTCAGCAGTCTTCGCCGGTGCGGCCTTCGCACTCTTCGGCGCCGCCCTTTTGGTCTGGACGGGTGCGCGTGCCATTCACCGCGCGCCGGTGGCCCACGGTGTGAGTCCGGTCGCTTCCACCACGCTTGCCACACTCTTCGGCGTGGTTTTCCTCGCCCTCGGCGTCTGGTGCTTCACGCTCGTCTGATCCTCCCTCCCGGCCGGGCCGCGCACCGGGCGGCCCGGCTCTCCACAGGCGTCGCCACCGCTCCCCGAAATCCGCGGGCGGCGGGCCGGGACAGCACGGGCCGGGCAGTCCGGGCGGCAGGAATGGCGGAAGTCGGGTTACCGTTCGAGTGGCCGTTGCGGGCTTTTGCCGTTTGACACGGGGGCGGGTTGTACCGTCACACTCCGCAGCGACAGCACCGCGGGCAGCGTCACGGCGCCGCCCGGATGCCCACCGAGTGTCGACCGGAGAGAAGAGCGAAGTTGTCCCCGACCAGCGAGACCGCACAGGGCGGCCGCCGACTCGTCATCGTCGAGTCGCCTGCCAAGGCGAAGACGATCAAGGGCTATCTCGGCCCCGGATACGTCGTCGAGGCGAGCGTCGGGCACATCCGCGACCTGCCGAACGGCGCCGCCGAGGTGCCGGACGAGTACACCGGTGAGGTACGCCGTCTCGGCGTGGACGTCGAGAACGACTTCCAGCCCGTCTATGTCGTCAACGCGGACAAGAAGGCCCAGGTCAGGAAGCTCAAGCAGCTTCTGGCCGAGTCCGACGAACTTTTCCTCGCCACCGATGAGGACCGCGAGGGCGAAGCCATCGCGTGGCACCTGCAAGAAGTTCTCAAGCCCAAGGTCCCCGTCCACCGGATGGTCTTCCACGAGATCACCAAGGACGCGATCCGGGCCGCCGTCGCCAACCCGCGCGAGCTGAACCAGCGCATGGTCGACGCCCAGGAGACCCGCCGTATCCTCGACCGCCTCTACGGCTACGAGGTCTCGCCGGTCCTGTGGAAGAAGGTCATGCCGAGGCTCTCGGCGGGCCGCGTCCAGTCCGTCGCCACCCGCCTCGTCGTCGAGCGGGAGCGCGAGCGCATCGCCTTCCGCTCCGCCGAGTACTGGGACCTCACGGGCACCTTCGCCACCGGCCGCGCCGGTGACGCCTCCGACCCGTCGACCCTCACCGCCCGCCTCAGCGCGGTGGACGGCCGCCGGATCGCCCAGGGCCGCGACTTCGGTCCGGACGGACAGCTGAAGGCCTCCTCCGGCCAGACACTGCACCTGGACGAGACGAACGCCCGCGCCCTGGCCGCCGCGCTCGCCGACTCCTCGTTCTCGGTCCGGTCCGTCGAGTCGAAGCCGTACCGCCGCTCCCCGTACGCCCCGTTCCGTACGACGACCCTCCAGCAGGAGGCGAGCCGCAAGCTGGGCTTCGGGGCCAAGGCCACCATGCAGGTCGCGCAGAAGCTGTACGAGAACGGCTTCATCACCTACATGCGTACCGACTCCACGACCCTCTCGGACACGGCGGTCTCCGCCGCCCGCGCGCAGGTCACGCAGCTGTACGGGGCGAGCTATCTGCCCGACAAGCCGCGTACGTACGCCGGCAAGGTCAAGAACGCCCAGGAGGCGCACGAGGCGATCCGCCCCTCCGGCGACCGCTTCCGTACGCCTGCCGAGACCGGGCTCAGCGGCGACCAGTTCCGGCTCTACGAGCTGATCTGGAAGCGGACCGTCGCCTCCCAGATGAAGGACGCGGTCGGCAACTCCGTCACCGTCAAGATCGGCGGCCGGGCGAGCGACGGCCGGGACGCCGAGTTCTCCGCGTCCGGCAAGACGATCACCTTCCACGGCTTCATGAAGGCGTACGTGGAAGGCGCCGACGACCCGAACGCCGAGCTCGACGACCGTGAGCGGCGCCTGCCGCAGGTCGCCGAGGGCGACGCGCTGTCCGCCGAGGAGATCTCGGTCGACGGTCACGCCACCAAACCCCCGGCCCGCTACACCGAGGCCTCCCTGGTCAAGGAGCTCGAAGAGCGCGAGATCGGCCGCCCGTCGACGTACGCCTCGATCATCGGGACGATCCTCGACCGCGGCTACGTCTTCAAGAAGGGCACGGCACTCGTCCCGTCCTTCCTCTCCTTCGCCGTGGTCAACCTGCTGGAGAAGCACTTCGGCCGGCTCGTCGACTACGACTTCACCGCCCGTATGGAGGACGACCTCGACCGCATCGCGCGGGGCGAGGCGCAGTCCGTGCCGTGGCTGAAGCGCTTCTACTTCGGCGCGGGCTCCGGTGACGACACGGCCGGTGCCGGTGCGGCCTCCGACGCGGGCAACGGCGACGGCGACCACCTCGGCGGCCTGAAGGAACTGGTCACCGACCTCGGCGCCATCGATGCCCGGGAGATCTCCTCGTTCCCCGTCGGCAACGACATCAAGCTCCGCGTCGGCCGGTACGGCCCGTACATCGAGCGCGGCGAGAAGGACTCCGAGGGCCACCAGCGCGCCGACGTGCCCGAGGACCTGGCGCCCGACGAGCTGACCGTGGACCTCGCGGAGGAGCTGCTGGCCAAGCCCAGCGGTGACTTCGAGCTCGGCGCGGACCCGGTCAGCGGGAACCAGATCATCGCCAAGGACGGGCGCTACGGCCCGTACGTCACCGAGGTGCTGCCCGAGGGCACGCCGAAGACCGGGAAGAACGCGGTGAAGCCGCGGACCGCCTCGCTCTTCAAGTCCATGTCCCTGGACACGGTGACGCTGGCCGACGCGCTCAAGCTGATGTCGCTGCCGCGTGTCGTCGGTGAGGACGCCGACGGTGTCGAGATCACCGCGCAGAACGGCCGCTACGGCCCGTATCTGAAGAAGGGCACGGACTCGCGTTCGCTGACCTCGGAGGACCAGCTCTTCGACATCACGCTCGACGAGGCCCTCGCGATCTACGCCCAGCCCAAGCAGCGCGGCCGGGCCGCGGCCAAGCCGCCGCTCAAGGAGCTGGGTACGGACCCGGTGAGCGGGGCTCCTGTCGTCGTGAAGGACGGCCGCTTCGGCGCGTACGTCACCGATGGCGAGACCAACGCGACGCTGCGGACCGACGACAGCGTCGAGGCCATCACGCCGGAGCGCGGTTACGAGCTGCTCGCTGAGAAGCGTGCCAAGGGACCCGCCAAGAAGAAGACGGCGAAGAAGGCCCCGGCGAAGAAGGCGACGGCCAAGAAGACCGCCGCCAAGACCACGGCGACCAAGACCGCCGCGAAGAAGACCGCCGCGAAGAAGACGACGACGGCGAAGAAGGCCACCCCGGCGAAGAAGGCCACGGCCAAGAAGACGGCTGCGAAGAAGACCGCGTCCGCCTCTTCGTCCGCTTCCTCCTCGTCCGCTGCGGCCTCGGAGGACTGAGACCCGTTCGTCGGCCTCCGCCTCGGAGGACCGGGACCCGGCGCTCCTCGCACCGCGTACAGCGTTCCAGCACCGCCCGGCGCCTCTCCAGGTGCCGGGCGGTGCTGTGTCCGCCGAAGCCCGTACCCCGGCGGTGTCGCGGGTCGGGGCCGGGTCCGGTCCGGATCCGGGGCGGGGGCAGGGGGAGGGGGGCGGGTCCGGCTTTGGGGCCGGTCGCCGCCCGGTGCCGGCGGCCATATGTTCGGACGGGCCGACAGCGACCGCGCCGCTGCCGATAGGCTGGGCGGATGACGCGAGCCGAGCAGCCAACGGTCGTGAGCCCCACCTCCGACACACTTGCCGCAGACTCACGCGAGCGCGCCGTACGAGCCCTGTTGCGTATTCCCCCGCTGAAGCGGTTGTGGAGCGCCCAGCTCGTCGGCAGTATCGGCGATGCACTCGCCCTTCTCGTGCTTGTGCTGTTGTCGCTGCAAGCGGCGGTACTGGAGGGCTCATTCGGAGCCGGATACCGAGGGGCGGCGTTCGCCGTCGCGGCGGTGTTCGGTGCCCGGATTATTTCCACCTTGCTCTTCGGAGCCGTACTCCTGGGGCCGTTGACGACGCTCACGGGACCCGGCGGGCCGGTGGACCGGCGCTGGCTGATGATCGGGGCGGACGGGCTGCGGCTCGCGCTGCTGGTCGTCGCCCCGCTGTGGATCGACTGGACGCCCGACAAGGCGCTCATGATGATCCTGATCACCGTCTTCGTGACCGGTGTCGCCGAGCGCCTGTGGACGGTGGCCAAGGAGAGCGCCGCCCCCGCACTGCTGCCCGCCCCGCCCCTCGAAGGCGCCGCCGTACGTCCGCTGCCCGACCGCCTCGACGCGCTGCGCAGGCTCTCCCTGCGGACGAACTTCCTGGCCGTACCCGCCGCCGCGGTGGTCCTGCTGGTCGCCACGCTCATCGGCAACCTGCTCGGCTCCGGCCTCGAATGGTTCTCCTTCCACCAGGCGGCCCTCGCCTCGTACGTCGCGGCCGGGCTCTTCTCGGCCTCCATTTCCACCCTGTACTTCCTCGAACTGCCCGCCACCCCCACTCCCCGCCCGCGCTCCCCGCTGGAGGGCCTGCGCCGGCCCACCACCGGCAGCGGCCCCGACAAGGGCCGCACCGGGACCGCCCCGCTGATCGTCGGTGCCTGCGCCGCCGTCGCCGGGGCGATCGCCGCCGCGGCCGCCGTCTCCGTGCTGCACGCCGCCGACCTGGGCGGTGGCCCCGCCACGTTCGCGCTGCTGATCCTCGCGCTGACCGGAGGCACCGGCCTCGGCATCCGTACCGCGCAGAAGGTGCTGCCCGCCCTGTCGCGGCGCAGGCTGCTGGCGCTGGCCACCGCCGCCACCGGCATCGCGCTCCTCGCGCTCGGCCTGGTGCCCGACACGGCGACCGGGCTGATGATCGCGCTGCTCGCCGGTTACACGGCCGGAGTCGCCGCGCGCACCGGGCACGCGCTCCTGGACCAGGAGACCGAGGAGTTCCGGCAGGCCAGGACCACCGAGCACCTCCAGGCCGTCGTCCGGGTGCTCGTCGCCCTCGGCGCGGCCGGGGGCCCGCTGCTCGCCGCCGCCATCGGCCGGCACCGCCTGGTCTCCGGCGACTTCGTCTTCGCCCACGGCGGAGCGGCCTTCGTCCTGATGCTGACCGGCGCGCTGCTGCTGCCCGTCGCCGCGATCGTCCTCGCCAGGACGGACGACCGGGCCGGCGTGCCGCTGCGCCGTGATCTGCGGGAGGCGCTGCGCGGCGGCGACCCGGCGGTCGCGCCCTCGGCCACCGGTTTCTTCCTCGCCCTGGAGGGCGGCGACGGGGCCGGCAAGTCCACCCAGGTCGAGGCGCTCGCCCAGTGGATCCGGGCCAAGGGCCACGAGGTCGTCGTGACGCGTGAGCCGGGGGCCACCCCGGTCGGCAAGCGCCTGCGGTCGATCCTGCTCGACGTGTCCTCCGCCGGGCTCTCCAACCGGGCCGAGGCACTGCTGTACGCGGCCGACCGCGCCGAGCACGTCGACTCCGTCGTCCGTCCGGCTCTGGAACGCGGCGCGATCGTCCTGTCCGACCGCTACATCGACTCGTCCGTCGCCTATCAGGGCGCGGGCCGCGACCTGGCCCCGACCGAGATCGCCCGCATCTCGCGGTGGGCGACGGGTGGCCTCGTACCGCATCTGACGGTGCTGCTGGACGTCGACCCGGAGACCGCGCGGGAGCGTTTCACCGAGGCCCCGGACCGGCTGGAGTCCGAGCCGCCGGAGTTCCACGCCCGGGTGCGTTCCGGCTTCCTCACCCTTGCGGCGGCCGACCCGACCCGCTATCTGGTGGTGGACGCCGGCCAGGAGCCGGAAGCGATCACCACCGTCGTACGCCACCGGCTCGACCAGCTCCTTCCGCTCTCCGCGGCCGAGATCGAGGCGCAGGCCAAGGCGCGCCGCGAGGCCGAGGAAGAGGCCCGGCGCAAGGCCGAGGAGGAAGCGGCCCGCAAGGCGGAGGAGGAGCGGCTGGAGCGCGAGCGCCAGGAACAGCTCGCCAAGCTCCGTGCCGAGGAGGAGGAGCGCAAGCGCCGCGAGCTGGAAGAGGCCAGGCAGCGCGAGGCCGAGCGTCAGGCGGAGGAGGCCAGGCAGCGCGCCGAGGAGGCCCGCCGCCGCGCGGAGGAGGAGCGCCTCCGGCTCGAAGCCGAGGAGAAGGCGCGCGAGGCCGAGCAGGAACGCCTGCGCAAGCAGGCCGAGGAAGAGGCCCGGCTGCGCAAGGAGGCGGAGGAGCGGCGCCTGGAGAAGCAGCGCAAGGCGGAGGAGGCGCTGCTGCGGGCCGAGGAGGCGCGACGCCTGGCGGAGGCCGCCGCGGCGGCCCGTACGGAGGCCGCGCGTGCGGAGGCCGAACGGTTGGAGGCGGAGCGCGCGGAGGCCGCGCGGGCCGAGGCCGCTTCGCGGGCCGATGCCGCTTCGCGCAGGGAGGCGGATTCTCGTGGAGAGTCGGCCGCAGCTCCGTCCGTGCCGGACAACGAGCTCACGGTGCCGACGCCGATCGTGAACCCGAACGAGGTGACGCAGCCGGTTCCGAAGGCGGAGCCGACGGACCGCACCCCGTCCGACCACGCCCCGTCCGACCGCACCCGTTCCGATCGCTCGTCCTCGGACAGCGACGAGACGGCGATGCTGCCCCGGGTCACCGACCCGGGGGCGGGCCGCTCCGGCCACCGGCCGGTGTACGACGCGGAGGAGACCGCCGTCCTCCCGCCCGTACGCGGGGAGGGTCCCGCCGACCGGGTGCCGCCGGGCATCTTCCGGGACGAGCGTCCGGCCCCGTCCGCGGCGGAGAGCGAGAACGAGCGCACCCGCGAACTGCCGCAGATCAGCGACGACCAGCAGGACCCCCGGGCCGCCCACGGCCAGCGGGGACAGGCGCGGCGCAGCCGTCCCCGCCCGGACTGGGCCGAGGAGACCCCGCTGGACGATCTGCCCACGCTCGCCGACGAACTGCTCGGCGGGCACGACGAGGACCCGGGCGACTCGCGCCGGGGCCGCAGGCCGCGCGGCTGACGCGGGCGGGCCGGACTGTCGGACCGTTCCCCCACAATGGGAACGGACGGGACACCCGGCCCGCCGCACGATGCCACCGCACGGCACCACCGCACGACACCACCGGAAGGGCGGTGACCCATGACCGTATGGGACGACCTGGTCGGACAGGACCGAGTGCAGGAACAGCTCGGTGCCGCCGCCAGGGACGCCGATGCGCTGGTCACCGCCCACTCCGCGGGTGAGCCCGTGCCCACGGGCTCGAAGATGACGCACGCCTGGCTGTTCACCGGACCGCCGGGCTCCGGGCGGTCCACCGCCGCCCGCGCCTTCGCCGCCGCCCTCCAGTGCACCAGCCCGGACCGGTCCATGGGCGCGGCGCCGGGCTGCGGTTTCTGCGACGGCTGCCACACCAGCCTGATCGGTACGCACGCCGACGTCGAAGTGATCCGTACGGACCTGCTCTCCATCGGTGTGAAGGAGACCCGGGAGCTGGTCCGCCGGGCCCAGCTCTCCCCGGCCGTGGGCCGTTGGCAGGTCATCGTCCTGGAGGACGCCGACCGCCTCACCGAGGGGGCGGGCAACGTGCTGCTGAAGGCGGTCGAGGAGCCCGCGCCCCGCACGGTCTGGATGCTCTGCGCGCCCTCCCTGGAGGACGTACTGCCCACGATCCGGTCCCGCTGCCGCCACCTCACCCTGCGGACGCCGCCGGTCGAGGCCGTCGCCGACGTGCTGATCCGGCGGGACGGCATCGACCCGGAGCGGGCCCATGCCGCGGCCCGCGCCACCCAGGGCCACATCGGCCGGGCGCGCCGCCTGGCCACGGACGAGCGGGCCCGCGCCCGGCGCGCCGCCGTGCTCAAGGTGCCGCTCCGGGTGGCCGATGTCGGCGGCTGCCTCAAGGCGGCCCAGGAGCTGATCGACACGGCCACCGACGACGCCAAGCAGATGGCGGAGGAGGTCGACGGCAAGGAGACCGAGGACATGAAGCAGGCGCTCGGCGCGGTCGCCGGGGGCCGGATGCCGCGCGGCACCTCGGGGGCGATGAAGGAGCTGGAGGACAAGCAGAAGCGCCGCAAGACGCGTACGCAGCGCGACAGCCTCGATCTGGCGCTCACCGAGCTCACCGGCTTCTACCGCGATGTGCTGGCGCTCCAGCTCGGCTCGCAGATCGCCATCGCCAATGTCGATGTACGGGACAGCCTCGACCGGATCGCGGAGTCGTCGGCCCCGGCGCACACCCTGCGCAGGATCGAGGCGGTGATCGCCTGCCGCAAGGCGCTGGACCGCAATGTGGCGCCGCTGCTGGCGGTGGAGGCGATGACGATGTCGCTGCGGGCGGGCTGAGGTCCGCTCCGGCACTTGGCCCTGTGCCGCTCCGGCGCGGGGCGCTGCTCGGGCGCGGGGGACCGGAGCACATCGGGCGGACAGCGCCGGGCCCTTCGTCTCCGTTCACCCGTTTGCGCAGGGAATCGGACGAGTCGTCACCCGGCGACTACGCTCCCAGGATGAACACCAGCCGCCTGCTCCGTACCCTCGCCACCGGTCTCGGCACTGCCGGCCTGCTTGTCTCAGGCTGTAGCAGCGGCAGTTCGACCTCCAGCGCGTCGGCCACCGGCACCGAGGTCCCCAAGGGCCTCACGTCGTACTACGCGCAACAGCTGAGCTGGCGCGACTGCGGTGTCGAGGGCTTCGAGTGCACGACGATGAAGGCGCCGCTGGACTACGACCGGCCGGACGACGGGGACATCAAGCTGGCGGTCTCCCGCAAGAAGGCCACCGGTCCGGGCAAGCGGATCGGTTCCCTCCTGGTGAACCCCGGCGGCCCCGGCGGCTCGGCGATCGGCTATCTCCAGGGGTACGCGGGGATCGGCTATCCCGCCCCGGTGCGCGCCCGGTACGACATGGTGGCCATCGACCCGCGCGGAGTGGCCCGCAGCGAGCCCGTCGAATGCCTCACCGGCAAGGAGATGGACGCCTTCACCCAGGTCGACCAGACGCCCGACGACGACGGTGAGGTCACCGAGCTCAGCGGCGCCTTCGAGAAGTTCGCGGACGGCTGCGAGAAGCGCGCGGGCACGATCCTTCCGCATGTCTCCACGGTCGGGACGGCCCGGGACATGGACGTCCTGCGCGCCCTGCTCGGCGACGAGAAGCTGCACTATGTCGGCGCTTCGTACGGCACCTTCCTGGGCGCGACCTACGCGGACCTGTTCCCCGGCCGCGCGGGGCGCCTGGTCCTGGACGGGGCGATGGACCCGTCCCTCAGGGCCATCGACATGAACCGGGACCAGACGGCCGGTTTCGAGGGGGCCTTCCAGTCCTTCGCGGCCGACTGCGTCAAGAAGACGGACTGCCCGCTGGGCACCACGTCCACCGCGGACGCCGCCACCGCGCTGAAGAAGCTCTTCACGGACCTGGACGCCGAGCCCGTCCCCACCGGGGAGACCCGTGAACTGGGCGAGTCCCTGGCCACCACCGGCGTGATCGCCGCCATGTACGACGAGGCGGCCTGGCCCCAGCTCCGCGAGGCCCTCGCGGATGCCCAGCGCGGTGAGGGAGCCGGACTCCTCGCCCTCGCCGACAGCTACTACGAGCGCGAGCCGAACGGCACGTACGCCAACCTGATGTACGCCAACGCCGCCGTGAACTGCCTCGACCTGCCGCCCGCCTTCGACGGCCCCGACGCGGTGAAGAAGGCGCTCCCCGACTTCGAGAAGGCCTCCCCGGTCTTCGGCCGCGGCTTCGCCTGGGCCTCCCTGAACTGCGCCTACTGGCCGGCGGAGGCCACGGGAACCCCCCACCGCACCGAGGCGAAGGGCGCGGCCCCGATCGTGGTGGTCGGCACCACCCGCGACCCGGCCACCCCCTACGCATGGGCGCAGTCGCTCGCGGACCAGCTCTCCTCCGGCACCCTCCTCACCTACCGGGGCGACGGACACACGGCGTACGGCCGGGGCAGCGACTGCATCGACACGGCGATCAACACGTACCTCCTGGAGGGCACCCCGCCCACCGACGGCAAGAAGTGCGCCTGACCCCACCCACTCACAGCCTGACCTGCGCATATGCCCTTGGGGGTGCCCGGTACGGAGCACCCCCGGAAACTGTGTAGACTTGGCGTCGCTGCTGATCGCACCATAGTGCGACAGGGCGTGCCGCCTTAGCTCAGTTGGCCAGAGCAACGCACTCGTAATGCGTAGGTCTCGGGTTCGAATCCCGAAGGCGGCTCGGATGAACCCCAGGACTCACTCAACCGTGGCCTGGGGTTTTTCGTTTTGATGACCTTGGAATTCAGGCCAAACGGACCCGTGCGGTCTGCGCATCGCAATGCGTAGGTCGAAGGTATGGCCTCTGTAGTGAAAGGCTTTCCAGCCTTCTGGTGCATCGGTGCCCGCCTGCGCTGCGAGGCGCTGGTTGCGTGTCGGCGTATTGATCGTCGGCCAGGCCGCTGAAGTGCTGGGCGCAGTCGGGATGCTCCCGCAGGACGCCACCAGCACAGCAGCTCCGCCGGTCAGGCTGCGCGGCAGGGTCTGATCTTGTCCTGCGGACGCCATTGGTCCCGGACGCGCAGGGCACGAGCGGCCGGTGCTTGCTGCGGGCTTCACGCACGGCGACGGCACCGCGATGGAGGGGAAGGACACCGAGCGGCTGCTGTGGAGGTTCTGGCGCGCCGGCCGCGAACTCGGCTACCTGGAGCCGGAACGGTCCATCGACGCCCCGATCTCCCTGTCCGCCACCAGCCGCCCGGCCGCTCCCGCCACCCTCCGCCTCCTGGTCGAGGGCCCACGCGACCACATCTGAGCGCGCCTCAGCGGGTTGTCAGGTCGGCGTCGGTGAAGCGTCGCATCAGCGAGGACTTGGCACGGTGCTGCTCGCGCAGGTCGTGCAGGCGTCGGGCGAACTCCTCGGGGGTGTCCGCCCGGTCGTGGACCTCGCGGAGATCCTTCAGGAGGGTGACGGCGGTGTCGTAGGGGCGGGGCTGTTTCTGCCCGATCAGGTTGGCGATGTCCTGCCAGGCTTGCTCGGCGTTCTCGGCCAGGTGGTCCAGGTGGCGCTCGCGGGTCAGCTGTTCGGCCCGGCGGGCCTGGGCGTGGGCCTGTTCCCGCTGCCGGGTGTGCTCGCTGCGCACCTCGTGGGCGGCGTCGAGGAGTTCTGCGGCTGAGCGGCGCCGGGTGGCGGTGGACGGTTCGGCTTGGCCGTGGGACGCGGCGCGGTGGCGGGCCAGCAGTGCGGGGCCCGGTTGTGGGGCGGCGTCCAGGGCGGCGTCCAGCAGCAGGTCATCCTTCTCATGTTGCGGCAGGGCGCGGATCCAGGCGGCGAGTGCGTCCTTGTCGATTGCCTGGGAAGGGGCGGCACCGCCGGCGTGGGCAGCAGCGGTGAGCAGGTGCGGGTCGATGTGCAGGAAGTCCGCCAAGGCCTGCTGCGGACCGGTGAGTTGGGCAAGGCCTGCGGGTACGGGCGGCTCGATGGTGGAGGTGTACTCGTCCTCGTCGACGTCCTCCTCCAACTCCCAGCGGGTGAGCGCGGAAAGCCAGGCCAGATAGAGGGGGCGCAGGTCGCCCGCGGCGAGTTCGGTACGCAGGGTGGTGAACGAGGCGAGGGTGAAGGGTGTCTCGAAGTCCCATTCGCCGCCGTCCTCGGCCGAGCAGGCGAAGTCGAGCAGCAGGTGCCCGTTCCTGGTCCAGCAGGTCAAGGCGTCTTCCACGCAGTACGGTTCGGCGCTGCGGGCGGGCAGCAGCGTGGTGGGCAGGCGCAGCATCAGGCGCCGCGAGCCCCAGTTGGCGAAGTACAGGTGAGCGTCGTACAACTGCTCCACCAGTTTGCGCTCATCGCCGCGGAAGTTGCCGTAGTGGTACTCGTTGACGAAGTGCGTCGCGCTGATCCTGGCCCGGCTCGACAGGGCCCGCACCTGCTCGAGCTCATCCTGGGTCAACGGCCGGTCGATGGCCTGGAACTCGTAGTACTGGTACTCGCTCACGGCCGTGCAGCCTACCGCCGTGCGCTGCGGCTCATGTGACGGCGACCTGGGTTTGATCCCCCTGTGCAACGGGGACCTGGCGGAGAACTCGGACACATACGGGTACCTGGTGCGGGAGGTCGACCGGGGAACGCTCCGGCGTCCTTCACCGAGCTGTTCGGCCTCCCCGTACCGGTCGGACTGCCCGCGCAGGCGCTGGTGCCGCGGAGCGAGCGCATACCGCCGCGGGCCGGCCTGTGAACAGACGCTGTCCGACCGGACGTCGACCGCAGTCGACCTCGCTCCGCTCTCGGACCCTGAGCGTGCGGCACTGGGTGCGAGGGTAGTCCAGGAGTACTGCGCCGTCGGAAGGTGCGCGAGCCAGAACCGGCGAGATCAGGCATCCGAGTCCCGCCGGGTTGCTCGGGTTTCGTGCAGATCCGCTTCTCGTGCCGTCACGGATGGTGCGCCACCGGGGAGGGCGGCCGTCCCAGCTCCTCCGCCCCGGCCAAGGACAGGGCGATGTGGAACTGCTGCTCGGCCTCGGCCTGGTGGCCCGCTGCCGAGTAGGTGTGTCCGAGCCGGCGGCGGACCTCCATCTCCAGGGGCCTGCTGGTGTGCTCGGTGAGCGTGGCCAGGGCCTCTTGCTGGAGGGTGATGGCCAACGGCAGGTCTCCGTCGCCGTGTTCCGCGGCGCCGAGCAGGGACAGGCTCGTCGCGCGCAGTTGCAGGTCGCCGACCTCCTGGGCCAGGTCCGCTGCGCGTCTCGCCACGTCTTTGACCTTCGTGTGCCGGCCGAGTGCCAGGTGGGCCTCGGCGATGAAGCACAGGGTCTTGCTGATCATTCTGGGGTGGCCGATCTTCTCGGCGAAGGCGAGGGAGGCGGCGTAGTACGTGAGTGCTTCCTTGTGCCGTCCCTGCTGGTCGTGGAGGGCGCCGAGGTTGCAGCTCGACATCCCGGCCAGCCAGTCGTCGTCGAGCCGGGCCGCCAGCTCCATGGCCTCGCTCAGGTGGGCGACCGCCTCCGGGATGCGGCCCAGAGCACGCTCCGCAGCGCCCAACCCGGCGGTTGCCCGGGCCTGTTCGCGCAGGTCGCCCTGGTGGCGGGCGAGGCGCAGCGCGTCGGTGCACCAGGCGTGGGCCTGCTGGAAGCGCCCCTGATAGAGGTCCGCGATGGCCATGCAATTGCGCAGGGCGGAGGGCATCCGCCGGTCGTCGGCCACGTCCGCGCTGGGCAGTGCGAGCTCCAGGGCCGAGCGGCACTCGTGGTAGCGGCCCTGACGGACCAGCGGGTCGACCAGGGATTCGGCGATCCAGCAGACGTGGTCGTGCTGCCCGGTGGCGGCCGCGTAGGCGATCACGTCGAGCAGTTGGCCGCCCGCGGCGTCCAGCCATGCGTCGGCGTCCTGCCAGTTCGAGAAGGGGGAGTGGGAGACGTCCGGTCCGGTCGGGAAGCCCTCGGGGCCCCAGTCGCTGGCGATGCGGCCGGCGGCTGTGTAGAGGTGCAGCACGGCGGCGCGGTCCGCGGCGGACTCCTCGGGAACGGCGGCGGCCAGGCGGCGCGTGTGGTCGCGTACGAGATCGTGCAGCCGGTAGCGGCTGAGCCGCGGCTGCTGCAGCAGGCTCGCGTCGACCAGGCGCTCCAGGAGGTCCTCGGTGTCCTGGAGCGAGCGGCCCAGCATGACGGCGGGGGTGAGCCCGTCGAACTCGGCGGTGGGGGACTGGCCCAACGCCCGGAAGACGCGCTGCAGTTCGGGGGTGAGCTGGTCGTAGGACATCCGGAAGGCGGCTTCCACGCTGCGGTCCTCGGCCCGGAGCTCGCCCAGGCGGCGTTCGTCGTCCGACATCCGGCCGACCAGGTGGGCCAGTGTCCAGGACGGACGGTTCTGCAGCCGGGCCCCGGTGATCCGCAGCGCCAGCGGCAGACCGCCGCAGCGGCGTGCGAGTTCCCGCGCGGCCTCCGGTTCCTGTTCGGCGCGCGCCTCGCCCAGCAGATGCGTGAGCAGCGTGACAGCCTCGCCCGTGCCCAGCGGCTCCACGGTGAGCCGCCGGTCGGCGTCGAGGCCGGGCAGCCGCTGGCGGCCGGCCACCAGCACTCGGCTGCCCGGGCCCGCGGGCAGCAGCGGGCGCACCTGTTCCGCGCTGCGGGCGTCGTCCACGACCAGCAGCAGCCTCAGGGAGCTGGTGGCCGCGCGCCAGGCGGTGACCAACTCGTCCAGTTCGTCCGCCCGTTCGCCGTCGGCGCCGTGGACGGCACGGAGTAGCCGGTGCAGTGCGCGCTGCGGGCGCAGGCTCTCGTGGGGGACGCCGTGCGCGTGCAGGTCCACGAACAGGCAGCCGTCCGGGTACTGGGCGTGCAGCGTCCAGGCGGCGCGGACCACCAGCGCGGTCTTGCCGACGCCCGCCGTGCCGTCGACGGCGGCCACGGAGACGGAGTCGGGGGGCACGGGTGCGGTGAGCAGGGCGAGTTCTGTCTCCCGGCCGACGAGCCAGGCAGTGTCGCCGGGGAGTTCGTTGCGGCGAGGTCGTGGCGGGGGCAGGGGACGCTCGGGTGCCGATGCCCGTGTGGGTGCGGATGGCGGTGAAGGGGCCGGTGCTTGTGCTGCGTCGGATCCTGCGGTGCGGGGCAGCGGTGCCCGGCCGAGCAGCATCAGGTCGTCCCGGCGCAGTACGCCTTGGTGTACCCGGCGCAGTTCCTCGCCGGGCTCCACCCCCAGCTCGCCGCGGAGCCGGTCCCGGGTCTCCTGGTAGGCGGCGAGTGCCTCGGTCTGCCGGCCGCTGCCGTACAGCGCGCGTATGCGCAGGGCGGCGAGCGGCTCGTCGTGCGGCTGCGCCGTGGGCGCGGCCAGGAGCTCGTCCAGAGCCTCCGTGTACCGGCCCAGGAGGACCAGGCACTCCGCCTGCTCCTGATGGAGGGTGCGCCGCTGCCGGGCAAGTCGCTGCCGCTCGGCGTCGGCGAACGGCCCGGGCAGGCCGGCCAACGGCTCCCCGCGGAACAGGTTCAGTGCCCGCGTACAGCCGTCGAGAGCGGTGGTGAGGTCGCCCGCGGCCTTCGCCCTGCGGGCCGCGGCGGCCTGTCCGGCCAACTCGCCGATGTCCGTGCGGGCGTGGCCGGGTGCGAAGCGGTAGCCGCCGCGCTCGCCGCGGATCGCGGATGCGGCGGGGCCGGTGCCGGGCGCGTCCAGTGCCTTGCGTAGGGGGTAGACGTAGCTGGGCAGGACCCGGCGGCCCGTTCCCGGGGGCTCGAGTCCCCATACGTCGTCCAGCAGTTGCTGGTGGGTGACGAGCGTCTCCGCGCGCAGGATCAGCGCGGCCAGCACCGCCTGACGTCGCACGGGCCCCAGGTCGAGGGGCGCCTCGCCGCGGTGGGCTCCGACCGGGCCGAGCAGGTCGAGGCGCAGCCGATCCGCCGCATCCTCCGCACCCGTCGTACCTGCTGTGTCTGTCGCGGCCGTCATGCCGGTCGCATCCGCCGGATCCCACGCGCCCGCGCCTGAGCCGACTGTGTCCGCTGTGTTCGTGCCCACGCCGCAGTCCCCCATGGTCCCCGTAGTTCCCCGTTGCTCTGCTGCAGCCGAGTCGTCTGCCGCCGCCGAGTCCTCTGTTTCATCGGAATTTCATCGGAATTGCAGTGTCTCGCGAGAGGGTTCGGGACGTTGTGCCGGGTCCCGGTCCCGACCGTCGCTCCGGCCTGGCCCCATGGGACGGGTTCCTGCCGGTCCCGATGGCATAAACCGCACGAAAGCGAGCTGCTCCGTGAGTGAGACCCCGCAGGTGGACCCCCGGCAGGGCTTCGGCGAGAGCCGTCCCACCCAGCCGCTCGGGCAGGGCACGCCGGCCTGGGGACCCGCGGCGCAGGGACCCGGCCAGGCGCCGCCCCCGATGCCGGGTCAGGCGCCGCCGCCCGTCCCGCCGCAGGCGCCGGGTGGGCCCTCGGCCTGGTCGCAGCCGGTTCCGGCGGGCGGTCCGGGCAGCCCGGGCCCGCGCGGCGGCCGTTCGCGCATCCGGCTGATCGGTGGCGTTGCGGCGCTCGCCGTGGCCGTGATCGTCGGCGTGGTCATCGCCACGTCGGGGGGCGACGACAAGGGCACCGCGTCGGGCAAGCCCTCCGGCTCCCCGGGAGACGCCGCCAAGCCGGAGGCGCCGTCGGGCAAGGCGTTCACCAAGGTGCCCAAGGGGTGCGAGCTGATCAAGGCGTCCACCATCGAGAAGATCGCGCCCGGAGGCGAGTGCACGCCCGGCTTGATGGACGACAAGGATCTGGCCTCGATGATCACCAGGATGCCGAGGTGGGAGCACCCCGGCTACGGCGGCGCCTATCAGGGCCTGGATGTGAACCTCATGGTCGGCACGACGGCCAAGAGCACGTACGACATAAACAAGAGGACCGCTCTCAAGGACCTCGGGGGCATGCGCAAGGTGCAGGAATCCCGGTCGGTCAGCGGGCTCGGCGAGGAGGCCTTCGTCGTCGACACCGTCGACACCATGGACGGGTCGCTGGCACAGGCTGAGGTGATCGTCCGTGAGGGCAACGCCTCGCTGACCATAAACTTCACCTACAGCCGGGATACCTCCGACATCACCCAGAAGCGGGCCGAGGACGCCGCCGTCACCGCCGCCCGTGATGTGCTGGGCTCGCTGAGCTGACCGCCCGCGGCAACGACGTGCACACACCCCCATACGGAGGCAGCGACCCCACGGCCGTGCAGCCTGCGCACACCACAGTGCCGCAGCCGCCGGCCGCGGCGACCCGGCCGGTCACCGCCGTCCCGCGGCCGCCCGGCCAGGTCTCTCAGCAGCAGAGCCCTGCCCGGATCGGCCCCTACGAGGTCTTCCAACTCCTCGGCGAGGGCGGCATGGGCAGGGTGTTCCTGGCCAGGTCACCGGGATCGCGCCTGGTCGCCCTGAAGGTCATCCGGCCCGAGTACGCCGACGCGCCGAGCTTCCGCGGGCGTTTCCGGCGCGAGGCCGAATCCGCCCGCCGGGTGAGCGGGTTCTTCACCCCGCCGGTGCTCGACGCGGACGCCGATGCCCCACAGCCCTGGCTGGCCACGGCCTACGTCCCCGCGCCGTCGCTGCACGATGTCGTACGCACCTTCGGTGTGCTGCCCGAGCCTGCCCTGCGGGCGCTGGGCGCCGGCCTCGCGGAGGCGCTGCTGGCCATCCATGACACCGGCATCGTCCACCGCGACCTCAAGCCCGGCAACGTACTCGTCGCCGAAGACGGGCCCCGCGTCATCGACTTCGGCATCAGCAGGGCGGTGGACGGCACTCAGTTGACCCGGACGGGCGCCGTGATGGGGACGCCCGGGTTCATGGCGCCCGAGCAGATCGTGTCGAGCCGCGAGGCCGGACCGGCGGCCGACGTCTTCTCCCTGGGCTGCGTCCTGGTCTTCGCGGCCACCGGGCGGGGCCCCTTCGGCGCCGGAGGGACGGCCGAGATCCTCTACCGGGCCGTCCACCAGCAGCCCCAACTGGCCGGCGTGTCACAGGCGTTGATCCCGCTGATCGGTTTTTGCCTGGACAAGGATCCCGCCCGCAGGCCGCCCGCCGCGTCGGTGCTGGCCGCGCTGGGGGCAGCCGACCCTGCCGCGCTGCTCACCGAGGGTCTGCGGGAGGATCTGGCGCGGCGGAAGGCGCACGCCGCCGTTCTGGTGGCCGCACCGCCCATGCCCATGACGTCCCTCGCGCCGCCCGTCGACCCGCTCGCCACCGCCGTCCCGAGTCGCCGCAGGTTCCTGTGGATCGCCGCGGCCGGTACCACCGTCGCAGCGGGCGCAGGCGCCGCGACGCTGGCCGGGTGGCGTTCGAAGCCCGGCAGGACCCCGGACCGGGCCGGCGGCAGTGCGGGCACCACCGGCCTGCCCGAGCCCAAGGTTCCGGCCGGCCCGAAGCCGCAGTGGTCGGCTCCGCTGAAGAAGCTGGAGAGCGGACAACTGCGGCTCCTCGGCGACACGTTGGTGCACTGGGATCAGGGCAGCGCGTACGCCTATGACGCCGCGACCGGGGAGGAACGCTGGACGGGTTCGCTGCGCGCACCCTCCGACGTCTCGGGGGATCCGAAGTGGCTGGGCGTGCACGGATCGATGCTGTACGCCGAGGCCTGGGGCGGCGAGCGCGGCTATCTCTTCGGTATCGACGCCACGGGCAAGCAGAAGTTCACCCACGCGGTCACCCAGCAGGGCGCCGGCACCCGGTCCGCCGACTCCGTCGAGAGCGTTCTGTCCGTCGCCGGTTCGGTCGCCGTCGTCGGCACCAGTGGCGACGACGGTTATGGCGTGCTCGCGGTCGATATCGACTCGGGCGAGGTGCTGTGGTCGCGCACGGTCAAAGGCAGCGACTTCCAGGCCTACGCCGACGGAAGCCTCTGCTTCCTGCAGGACAACGGCACGCTCCGCGGACTCGGCATGCGCTCGGGCACCGAGCGGTGGCAGGTCCGGGACGTCATCGAGCCCGGCGCCTATCCGCACCTGTCCACCGACGGCAAGACCCTGCTCGTCACCAGTACCAAGGTGCAGGCCTTCCGCGCCGCCGATGGCGAGAGACTGTGGACCGCCGTCAACGAGACGACCACCATCAGCCCGGCCAGGGTCCGCGGTGAGCGGGCCTATGTCTACGACGGTCCGGGCACCGTGTTCGCCCTGGACATGCAGAGCGGTGAGCAGGTGTGGCACACCGCGAGCCCGGTGGATCTGACGACCACCGGCGGTGCATACGACCAGGGGCCCACCGTCTCCGCGTCCGTGGTGGCCATCGCCACGTTCGCCACCGGCGACGTCCCGGGGTTCGTCGTCCTGCGCGCCATTGACGGCAAGCCGCTCTGGGCGCACCAGCCCTCCGGGAGCAGAGCCGGGGGCAAGAGCGACTGGCTGCTGCAGGCCTCCGGCAGCACCCTCTTCGCCGCATCCGAGACCACCCTCTACGCCTTCCGGAGCGACACCCCGTGACCATGCCGCCGTCCCCGCCGATGCCGTCCGTGCGCCCCCCGCAAGCCGCCTCACCCGCCTCGTACATCGGCCCCTACCGGGTGATCCGGGAACTCGGCGCGGGCGGCATGGGCCTCGTCCACCTCGCCGCATCGCGCAGTGGCCGTGCGGTGGCCGTCAAGGTCGTACGTCCCGAACTGGCCGCCGACCCCGATTTCCGCCGCCGCTTCAAGGCCGAGGTGGACGCTGCCCGCGCGGTCTCCGGCGCCTTCACCGCGCCGGTCGTCGACGCCGACCCCGAGGGGCCCCAGCCCTGGCTGGCCACCGCGTACATCCCCGGCCCCTCCCTCGCCGACGCCCTGGACGCCCACGGGCCCATGCCCGAGTCCACCCTGCGCGTGCTCGGCGGCGGCCTGGCCGAGGCGCTGGCCGCGATCCATCGCGCCGGGCTCATCCACCGCGACCTCAAGCCGTCCAACATCCTGCTCACCCTCGACGGCCCCAGAGTCATCGACTTCGGCATCAGCCGGGCCGTAGACGGAACCGTGCTCACCGCCGAGGGCCAGGTCGCCGGCTCGCCCGGCTTCATGTCGCCCGAGCAGTCGAGAGGGGGTGAACTCACGTCCGCCAGCGATGTGTTCGCCTTCGGCGCCGTGCTCGCCTTCGCCGCCACCGGCATCCCGCCCTTCGGCACCGGTGCGGCCCACGCCCTGCTCTACCGGGCCGCCTACGAGGAGCCGCAACTGAACGGCGTCCCGCACGGCCTGCTCGGCATCGTCGCCGCCTGCCTCGACAAGGACCCCGCCCGGCGCCCCACCGTCGAGCACCTGCAGGCCCGGCTGCGCCCGGAGACCACCGCCGGCTGGCTCGGCGCGGTCGAACTGCAGGTGACCGAGGACGAGCGCACCCTGCGGGACGTGGTACGCGCCCCGCTGCTCAGCCGCCGCCGGTTGTTGACCGGCGGCGCGGTGCTCGCCGTTACCGCGGCGGCCGGGGGCACCGGCTGTTTCCTGCACTCACGGGGCGAGGACAGCAAGGACACGGTCGCCACCCCCGAACTGGACTGGACCAATGAGCTTCCGCAGCCCGACATGTCCCTGCGCGCGGTCACCCGGTCCACGCTGCTGTGCACCCGACTGGCCTCCGGCGCCTGCTTCGACCGGGACACCGGCAAGCTCCTGTGGAAGGACCTCGGCGGCCAGAACACCGACGCCCTCACCGACGACAAGCGCGTCTACACGGTACGTACCGACGGCAAGGTGCACGCGTTCGACGGCCGGTCCGGCGAGGAGGTGTGGGACGCGTCCCCGGCCGGGGACAGCGCGCCCGAGCTGGACTTCTCGGACGGCGAGTTGGTGGTGACCATGAGCGACGGGCGTATCCAGGCCCTGGAGGCGGCGAGCGGCGAGGTGCGGTGGACCTCGACCGACGAGGAAGACGTAAGCATGGTCCTCGGCGCCACCCCGGCAGGCGCGCTGCTCGCCTGGGGCAGCGCATCGAAGACGAACCCGGCCGCGACACTCAACGGATACATGGCCCTCGACCCGGACACGGGTAAACGCGTATGGGCGAAGGATCTCGTCACCCTGTACCCACCGGACACGAGCAAGGTGCTCTACGGCATCGACGCCGACATGAAGCTGCTCGCCCTCGACCCCGACGACGGCGAGACGCTCTGGAGCAGATCCACCGAACTCCCGCCGACGAACAGCGAGATCCTGGGCCTCACAGGGTCCATGAGCCTGATCGAGGGAACCCTGTTCTGCTACCCGAGCACCAACTTCAACGGCTCGACCCGCGGCTTGCTCGTCGCCTTCGACCCGGCGTCGGGCAAGACCCTGTGGACAGTGCAGACCGCCGCCGACGGCAACCGCGGCTACGCACGCGCCGGCGCGACCGTCTGCTACCTGGACAAGAAGATCCTGCACGGGATCGACGCCAAGACCGGCGCGAGACGCTGGACAGCAGGGTCAGGCCTGGCTGACCTCGAGTTCCTGGGCACCCTGCGCGGACTCTTCCTCGCCGCGGGCAAGAAGGGCCTGTACGCCTTCGACGCCGACACCGGCAAGCAGGTCTGGCACTATCAGGCCACCGGCGGCTCCGGCTCCTGGTCGACGCACGCCGTCGGCGACCACCTGTACGCCACATGGTCCGGCAAGCTCTTCCGCTTCTCGGTGCCCAAGGCATAGGCGAACCCGCCTCAGGGAATGCCTGAATCGCCCTCCCTTGAGCGATTCCATCAGCGCACAGGTTCCCTCACTCCTGTGGAGCGCGACGAGCCAACCCGGGAGATTCGGTACCGACTGCACTCCGAATCCGTGACCGGCGAGGCCGCGCCGCGATCACGCGGGGACGCCAGCGATTTTATCGCCGCCCGTCTCCCCGGTACTGGCGTCCACCTGGGCATGTCCTGACGACTCTTCGCCGCGTGCGCCGCCCTGCACAAGGCGCAGTCCGAGATGCCTGTGAACGAGTCCTGCGGAGAAAGCCCGTTCCGACGGCTTCTCGCGCGGGCGGTGGCTACTTTGCCAGTGACCATGCTGATCAGGTGGCCTGATATCCCTATAGGTGCGGCCGGAGTGCGGCCGGACGCCTGGACGAGATAGCACAGGGTGTAACGGCGGGACCGCCCGCACGTCTTCTGACCCGCCGGAACCGGCCGCGCCGAGTCGTGAAGCACCCGTGAAAACCCTGTGGAAGCGATGTCGGCAGGGCCGCTTATGCTGCACCCGACGATCATGCGGGACCAGGGGAGGGCGCAGTATGTTCGGCAAGCTGTTCGGTGGGCGTGAGGAGAGACCGGAGACGGATCCGCACGCCCTTCCTGTTCCGCGCAGGCAGAAGAACGGGATGTACACGCTGCGCGCGCTCGGGGACCGGCGGGTGCTCGCGTTGGTGGAGGCGGCCGACGCGGGGGACTGGGAGGCGGTGAAGGTGGCGCTGGCCCCCTTCGATCTCGGCCGCGACCATCAGGTTCTGGGTGAGATCGCCGAGCTGGACGGGGTGCAGGACTGGATCGGCCGGGCCGTCGAGGAGGACAAGGAGCACCGGGCGGCGGCGCTGCTGATATCCGGGACGCGCTACATCGACTGGGGCTGGGAGGCGCGTTCCGACGAGCGTGCCGCCAACGTCAGCCAGGACCAGTGGCGGGTCTTCCACGAGCGGCTCCGTATCGCCGAGGAACAGCTCCTCGAAGCCGCCGAGCTGCGGCCGGAGTGGGTCACGCCGTGGCGCCGTCTCCTCACTTCCGGCCGGGGCATGTCGCTGGGGCCCGCCGTCAACCGGACCCGGTTCGACGCCGCCGTGCGCCGTGACCCGCTGGATCTGGAGACCCACCTCGAATGGCTGTCGCAGCTGCAGCCCCGCTGGGGCGGCGAGCCGGGCGAGGCCCTGGCGTTCGCCCGCGACGCGCTCGCCCGCGCTCCGCAGGGGCACCGGCTCGGCTGTGTGGTCGCCATGGCGCACATCGAGGAATGGGTCGAGTCGGACGGCGAGGACCGCCTCCGTACCCCCGAGGTCCAGGCGGAGTTGCGGGCCGTGGCCGACCACAGCATCCTCCACCCCGCCTATGTGCGGCGCCCCGGCTGGCAGCACGACTTCAACACGTTCGCCATGGCCCTGTCGCTGGCCGGTGAGCGCCATACGGTCAGGCGCGTCTTCCAGGAGCTCGACGGCGCCTACACCAGCTGGCCCTGGGCCTATTTCGCGGAGCCCGAGAAGCAGTTCGCGCGCCGCCACCGCCGCGGCTGAGCGCATGCCGGTCCCGGTACCTCCCCGCCACTCGCCGTTCCTACTGCTTCGGACTGCCCGATGACTCTGCCCGACACCGCCGCGAACCCGCCCGGCGCCGATCGCACCTTCCAGGTGGATCTGCGCGGCCTGGTCGATCTCCTCTCCCACCACCTCTACTCCAGTCCCCGTGTCTATCTGCGCGAACTCCTGCAGAACGCGGTGGACGCGCTGACCGCCCGGCGCGGCCTCGAACCGGACGCCCCCGCCGACGCCTTCGGCATCCGGCTGTACGCCGACGGTTCGGCCGTACGCGTCGAGGACGACGGGGTCGGTCTCACCGAGGCCGATGTGCACACCTTCCTCGCCACGATCGGCCGCAGCAGCAAGCGCGCCGAACGGATCGCCGAGCAACGCGGCGACTTCATCGGCCAGTTCGGGATCGGACTGCTGTCCTGCTTCCTGGTCGCGGACGAGATCCATGTCCTGAGCCGCTCCGCCCGCACTCCCGATGCACCCGCCGTGGAGTGGCGGGGGCGCGGCGACGGCAGCTACACCGTCCGTACACTGCCCGCGTCCGCCCGCCCCAGGCCCGGTACGACCGTCACGCTGACACCGCGCGCCGACGCGGGCGAGTGGACCCGGCCGGCCCAGGTGCACGCGCTGGCCCGGCACTTCGGCTCCCTGCTCCGCCACCCGGTGACCTTCGACGACGGCAGGGGCGGTCCGGGGGCGTCCGTCAACCCCGAACCCGCACCCTGGGCGCGTACGTACCCCACCCCGGGCACCCGGTCCCGGGCGCTGGCCGCGTACGGCGAGGAGGTCTTCGGGTTCACGCCGCTGGACGTCATCGAGCTGGACCTGCCGGCCGTGGGTCTCAAGGGCATCGCGTGCGTGCTGCCCGAGGCGGTGCCGGCCGGGCGACGCCACGGCCACCGCGTGCACGTCAAGGGCATGCTGCTGTCCGAGAAGGCCGAGGAGATCCTGCCCGAGTGGGCGTTCTTCGTCCGCTGCGTCGTCGACGCCGAGAGCCTGCGTCCGACGGCGTCCCGCGAGTCCCTGTACGAGGACGACACGCTCGCCGCGGTTCGCGACGCCCTCACCGAGCGGCTGCGCGCGTGGATCGCCCGTGCCGCCGCCAGCGACCCGGACCTGCTCGCCCGTTTCCTCCAGGCCCATCACCTGGCCGTGAAGTCGCTCGCCGTGCACGACGACGAGATCCTGCGGATGCTGCTGCCCTGGCTGCCGTTCGAGACCACCGACGGGCACACCACTCTCGACGAGTTCGCGCGCACCCACCGCACCGTGCTCGTCACATCGAGCGTGGAGGAGTTCCGGCAGGTCGCGGCCATCGCCTCGGCCGCCGGGCTCGGCGTCGTCAACGGTGGCTACACCTTCGACCGTGAACTGGTCCACCGGCTGCCCGAGGTCAGGTCCGGGGTCAGCGTCGCCGACCTCGACCCGGCGACCCTCACCGCCCACCTGGACCCCGTCGACCGTGAGACGGAACTGGCCGCCGCGGCCTACCTCGGCCTGGCCCGCGACGCCCTCGCCGTCTTCGACTGCGATGTCGCGCTGCGCACCTTCCATCCCGCCTCCGCCCCCGCCCTGCTCGTCGACAGCCGCGAGGCCCGGCACGAGCGCACCCGCTCCCAGCTCGCCCGTGAGCAGGAGGGCGGCCTGTGGGGCGACATCCTCGGCGCGCTGCGCCAGGAGGCCCCGCGGGCGCAGCTGATCCTCAACCAGCTCAACCCGCTGGTCCGCACCGCCGTCGCCATCGACGAGCCCGAGCTGGCCCGCACCAGCGCCGAAGCCCTCTACGGACAGGCCGCACTGCTGTCGCGGCGCCCGCTCCGGCCCGCCGAATCGAGCCTCATCAACCGCTCCTTCCTCGACCTTCTCGCCCACGCCCTGCGCAAGGACAGCTGACGATGCCGACCGCACCCCAGACCACCGACGAGCTGTACGAGGCGCTCCAGGAGAACGACCGGCGCCCCTACGGCCGGACCCGCACCGTCACCGCCGAGGAACTCGTCGACGCCGCCGAACAGTTCGCGGAGCCCGTCCCGCTCGTTCACGCGCTCTTCGAGCTCCAGGAGGCGTACACCTACGGCTCCGAACCCCGGAAGTCGCCCGTCGTCTTCGCCCGTCTGCTCGCCCTGTTCGACGAGCAGCCCGAGGTCTTCGACGAGCGTCGGCGCCATCTGCTGTTCTGGCGGTTCAAGTGGGTGGCCAACGCCCTGCTCGCCCTGCCCGAGATACCGCTGGCCGCGCTGCGCCAGTGGCTGACGGAGATGCGCGACCGGTACGAGAGGGCCGGCCTGGGCCTCCAGCCCTACTACGGACAGGCGTACCAGCTCGCCGCCCACATCGGTGAGGGCACCACCCTCGCCCACGAGCTGTGGGCGGGCCGCCCCCGTACCCCGCTCAGCGACTGCGAGGCCTGCGAGATCTGCGAGCTGGCCCGGCACCATCTCGCGGCGGGCGACGACGAGCGGGCGCTGGGCATCTGGGAGCCCGTCCTGGCCGGGAAGGAGTCCTGCCAGGAGGAACCGGCCCGCTCCGTCTCGTACGCGCTGCTGCCCCTGCTGCGCACCGGCCGCACCGACCGGGCCCGCGAACTGCACCTCGCCGGCTACCGCGGATGCCGCCGCAACCCCTCGATGTCCGCCGAGATCGGCCGGCACCTGGAGTTCTGCGCGCTGACGGGCAACGAGGCCCGCGGCCTGGAACTGCTCGCCGAGAACCGGAACCTGTTCGACGAGGTGGAGTCGCCGCTGGAGATGTCCGGCTTCCTCACCGGCGTGGAGGTCCTCCTCCAGCGCGTCGAGCTCCTCGGCCACGGCGAACTGCCCGCCGCCGGATACGCGGGCCGCACCTGGACGGTGGCCGGTCTGCGCGCCGAGGTGCGGGGCCGCGGCGAGGACCTCGCCGCCCGCTTCGACGCCCGCAACGGAACCACGGCCCACACCGACCGCCGCCGCGCCCGCCTGGAGCGTGCCCCGCTCCTGGACGCGCTGGAACTGACCCTGCGCACCCGCCGCCTCGACGACGTGGCCCCGGCCGCCCCGGTGGCCGCGCCCGCCGCCCGCGCGGACGCCGCCGTACCGGAGTCGCTGCCCGAACTCATCCTCCGGGCGCGGGCGCTGGAGAAGGAGGGGCACCCGGACGCGCGGGCCTGCTGGGAGCGGCTGCGCACACGCGCCGCCGCCCGCGACTACACCCACCCCGAGGACCCGGCCGTGGGCCCGCTCGTACGGCTGCGCGCGGACCTGCTGGCCGACGAGGCGGGCCGGGCGGGCGAGAAGGACGAGTTCGCCGATTCCGCCGCTCTCCACGAGGAGGCGGCGGGCCTGTACGACGACGCCGGAGCGCCGGGTGACGCGGCGTTCGCCCGCGCGTGCGCGCTGCTGGCCACCGCCGAGATCCCCGCGGAGGGTGCCGGCGAGGACGCCGGGGCGAAGGCCGCCGCGCTGACCGCCGCCCACGCGGCCATGGTCCGCCTGCACGAGGAGACGCCCGGCCTCGCCCCGCACCAGGAGGCCCGCCTGCTGCGGCTGCGGGCGACCGCGCTCGGGATGCGGCTGCAGACCTCGGGGAGCGAGGAACACGTCGCACCGGTCTTCGCCGAGGCGGACCTGCTGCACGCGTTCGCCACCCGGCACGACGTCGTCAGCCAGATCTCCGGCGCTCTGCTGCTGCGCGCCAGCACCCACGCGCTCTCCGGCGACCTGCCCGCCGCGGTCACCGAGACCGACGGCCTCCTCGACCGGCTGAAGGCGTCCGGACCCGCCTGGCACCTGCCCCGTACGCTCGGACTGCGCGGCCGGCTCCAGCTCGGCCTCCGGGACGCGCAGGCCGCGCACGCGGACCTGGCCGAAGGGCTGCGACTGGCCGCCGACTGGCCGGCCGGCACGGTCGACACCTCCCGCATCCAGAGCGATCTGGCCGAGGCCTGCATGCACCTCGGCCGTCCCGACGAGGCACTGCGGCACCTGACGCGTTCGGCGGAGCTGGACCTGCGCGGCGGCAGCCGGACGGACGCGTTCTGCACCTACAGCAACGCGGCCCAGCTCTGCCTCGACCTGGGCCGGGTCGAGGACTGCATCGCTCTGCTCGACTCCCTCCTGGCCGGACCGGACGTCACCGGCGGGGAGCTGGACGACCGGCTCGTCGCCCAGCTGCGGCTGACCCGCGCCCGCGCGCTGTACGCGGGGGAGGACCTCAAGGCCGCCACGGCGGAACTGCTCGTCCTCGCCGCCGAGTCGGCCGGCTGGGAGGACGACCCGGGGAGCCACGCCATGATCGCCGCCGAGACCGCCGTACTCCTCGGCGAGTCCGGCGAGTTCGGCCGGGCCCGCGAGGTCGCGGAGCAGGCGCTCGCCGCCCATGCCCGCGCCCCGCGCTATGAGCAGCTCAGCAACTGCCTGCGCGAACTCGCCCGTCTCCAGGCCCAGCAGCAGGGCTCCGACGGCCTGGCCGACGCCCTGGCACAGCTCGCCGACGCGGGCAGGATCGCCGACGAGGCCCGCGTCGCCGAGTACGAGGCACGCGGGCGGTCCCTGGACACCGCCCTGGCCTACGAGTACGGGCGGGTCCATGCCCATGCCGGTGAGTACGAGGCCGCCGTGTCGGCCCTGGACAAGGCGCTCGCCCTGATCGGGGAGCCGGGACCGGAGGAGGGCAGCGCCGAGGAGTGGGCCGAGTGCGTCCGTCTCGCCGGTGCCGTGGAGGGCCTCTACCTGGAGCGTCCCGCTCCCGCCCTCGCCCGCCTCGACTCCGCGGTCTCCCGGCTGACCGCCCTGGGCCACACCGAGGAGGCCGGGGAGCTGGGTTCCCTGGCCGCCCGGCTGCGCGACGAGGAGTGACCCGGACGCGATGAACGCACGGGGGCGGTGCGCCGGAGCGTGGGTGCTCCGGCGCACCGCCCCCGTGCTGCGCGGCTACGAGAGGCCGCGCGCGACGGTGAATCGGGCCAGGGCGGCGGGGAGTTCGATGAGCGGGGCCGGATAGTCGTAGCGGGCCCGTTCCCGGGGCGGGAGCTTCCAGGGTTCATGGACCGCCGCGCCCTCCAGACCGGCCAGTTCGGGCAGCCAGCGGCGTACGTAGTCGCCCCGCGGGTCGTGGCGGCGGGCCTGGGCGGTGGGGTTGAGGACCCGGTTGGGGCGGGTGTCGGTGCCGGTTCCGGCCATCCACTGCCAGTTGAGCTGGTTGTTGGCCACGTCCCCGTCGACCAGCAGGTCCAGGAAGTGCCGGGCGCCGACGCGCCAGTCCAGGTAGAGCGTCTTGGTGAGGAAGCTCGCGGTCAGCATGCGTGCCCGGCCCGGCATCCAGCCCTCGTGGCGCAGCTGGCGCATCGCCGCGTCGATCACCGGATAGCCGGTGCGGCCGTCGCGCCAGGCCTGCGCCTCGGCGTCGTCGTGCCGCCAGCGGTCGTGCCGGGGGCGGTAGTCGGTGTGCGCGGCCTGCGGCCGGGCCGCCAGGACCTGCTGGTGGAAGTCGCGCCAGGCCAGTTGGCGTACGAAGGCCTCGGCGCCCGGGTTCGCGGGGTGTCCGTCTCCGGCCCGGTGGACCAGCTCGGTGGCGGACAGGGTGCCGAAGTGCAGGTGCGGGGAGAGCCGTGAGGTGGCGTCGGCCGCGAGGTCGGAGTTCCGGTCGGCGTAGGCGTCCAGGGAGCCGCGCAGCCAGGAGGTGACGTGCCGGCGGGCCTCGCGTTCGCCGCCCGTCGCGAGACCCGGGGACACTCCGGCGATTCCGGCGCGTCCGGGCAGGTCGGGCGGGCCGATGTCCGTGGGGACCGGGACGGACCGGGGGGCGGCCAGGGGCGTGCGGGCGGCCGTTCCGCGCCACCGCCGGAAGTACGGGGTGAACACCGCGAAGTGGTCCTTTCCCTGCGGCACTTGGGCCCCCGGCGGAACCACCGTGACCACCGCGTCGTGGACCCGCAGCGTGCGGCCCCGCCGGGCGAGGGCCGCGCCCAGCCGTTCCTCGCGCCGTTGTGCGTAGGCGCTGGAGCCGGCGGCCACGTGCACCTCGCGGGCCCCGTAGCGGTCGGCCACCGCGCAGACCTCCGCCACCACCTCGCCGGACCGGAGCACCAGCCGGCCGCCGCGCTCCCGCAGGCCGGCGTCGAGGCCGGCCAGGCAGTCGGCGAGGAAAGCCCGCCGGTTGGGCGCGTCGAACCCGGCCGCGCGCACGCCCTCGTCGAGCACGAACAGCGGGACCACCCGCTCGGCGCTCCGCAGTGCGGCACGCAGGACCGGATTGTCGTGCAGCCGCAGATCGGCGGTGAACAGGCAGACGGAGACGCTCACTTGTGCGCTCCGGCCGTCCGGTGGGTGTTCCTGTCGGTCATGCGACCGGCCTTTCTCGCGGGTCCGGGGTGCGAGAGGGAACGTATCGGACGGCCGGGGGAGCCGTAGGGAGCCGTGCCGGGAGGGTCAGGCGTCCGACCCGGACGGGTACGCGGTGTCGAACGCGGCCCGGAAGAGGGCGTTGACGTCCTGGCCGCTGAGTCCCTCGGCCCGCGCCTGGCGCATCCATGCGGACAGCGCGCTGTGCAGCGGGGAATCGGGGCCCGTCAGGGGCTGGGAGAGGGAGCGGGTGATGAAGGTGCCCGCTCCCTGGCGGACCTCGGCCAGGCCCGCCCGTTCCAGCTCGCGGTAGGCCTTGAGCGTGGTGTTCGGGTTGACCTTGGTGGTCGCCGCGACCTGTGCGGCCGTGGGCAGCCGGTCACCCACCTCCAGGGCGCCCATCCGCAGGGCCTGCTCGACCTGGTGGACGATCTGGAGATACGTGGCGACGCCGCTGCGCCGGTCGATGCGGAACACGACCACGGACTTCACCTTCCGCTCGATGCCGACATTTTACGTAGGACGAGGGCGCGTTCCCTACAGGGGGCGCCGGGAGACCCGCCACAGGGCGAAGGCCATCATCAGCGCCGTACCGGTGAGCAGGATGCCCGCGCCGGTCCACTGCATGGCCGCCATCTGGTCGTAGTCGAGGTACTCGATGACGCTGTTGACGATGCCCTTCTCCTTGATGCACGCGTCGGTGGCCTTCTCGGTCGCCTCGGCGCAGGAGCCCCAGCCGTAGAGGGTCCCGTCGGCGCTCGCGACCCATCGGTCCACCTCGTACGACTCGGCGAAGCGGGCCGGGAGTTCACTGTCCAGCGGGTAGGTGAACAGATGGGTCGGAGCCAGGTGCAGCCGGAGCTCGCCCCAGAGGATCTGCACGGCCGCGGAGAAGACGAAGGTGACCACCATCGAGGCCAGGACGCGGCGCAGCAGCACGCCGATGGTGATGCCGGCGGCGGTGAGGAAGAGACAGAGCGCCGGGAGCACGGGTCCGGTGTTGTCGAAGATCGAGCCCTCCACCCAGGTACTGGAGAAGACCGAGCGGTAGGGCTCCCACCACCAGGTGAAGAGCGCGGAGAGCACCGCGCCGGCCACCACGGCCACGGCCAGGCACCAGACGATCTTGACGGTCAGCCAGCGCAGGCGGGTCACGGACTGGGTGGTGGCCAGCTGGGCGGTGCCCTGCTCCTGGTCGGCGGCGATCAGGGGGGCGCCGAAGAACACGGCGAGGATCACCGGCAGCGCGCCCAGCAGGGTGGAGAGGTAGTTGTACTGGTCCCCCAGGGGCTGATCGGGGGCGGGCTTCCCGGGCCAGCCCGCGTCGTCCAGCAGCTGGATCAGCTCGGCGCGCTGGTACACGATCAGGGCCGAGCAGAGAAGCACCAGCGCGAGGACGGAGGCCAGCGCGGCACGGTGCTGGCGTACCACCAGCCAGCTCAGCCCGCGCAGTATCCGCGGCCGGTCGGTCCGTTGGGTACGGGAGTCGGTCAGGGTGGCGCTCATGCGGTCTTGGTCCCTTCGGCCTCGATACGGGCGCCGGGCGTGTACAGCGAGGGCGCGTCCGGTGAGCGGAGATGGGCGAGCAGTACTTCTTCCAGACTGGGTTCGGAGATCTGCCAGTCGCCGGAGAAGGGGCCCTTCGGCCGGACCAGGGCGTGGAACTGCCGTCCCTGGATCTTCGCTTCGACCACGGTGTGCGGGGCGAGCGCGGAGGGCAGCGCCCCGTCCTCGGTGACACCCGTGACCAGACAGTGGGCCGGGACCAGCGCGTCGGCGTCACCGGCCATCCTGATCCTGCCGTCGGCGAGGACCAGCAGGTAGTCGCACATGTCCTCCAGCTCCGTCAGCATGTGGGAGGACATCACCACGGTGGTGCCGCGCTCGACGGCCTCCGCCATCAGCAGCGTGCTCATCTCGTCGCGGGCCAGCGGGTCGAGGTCCGACATCGGCTCGTCCAGCAGCAGCAGATCGGGCCGCTTGCCGAAGGCGAGCGCGAAGGCGACGCGGGTGCGCTGGCCGCCGGAGAGCGTGCCGACCCGGGCGTCCATCGGGACCTGGCCCGAGCGGACGATCCGTTCGGCCGCCGCCTGGTCCCAGCCGGGGTTGAGCTCGCTGCCCATACGCAGTGTCTCGGCCACGGTGAACCGCTTGAACAGGGGCTTGTCCTGCCCGAGGAAGGCGAATCTGGGCAGCACGGCGGGGTCCCGCACGGGGATGCCGAAGACCCGGAGCTCACCGTCGGTCGGCTGCACCTGCCTGGTGGCCATGCCCAGCAGGGTGCTCTTGCCCGCGCCGTTGGGGCCGACGAGACCGCAGATCCGGCCGGCCGGCAGCCGGAAGGAGCAGTCGCGCAGGGCCCAGCCGCGCCGGTATCGCTTGCCCAGGCCGCGGGCCTCCAGGGCCCAGGTGCCCGAAGTCCCGTCCGGGGTGCTCGTGTCCGCCACGCGCCTCGCCTCGATTCCACTAGTCAACTAATGGAATCATGGAGTCGGGGATGAGGGCGTGTCAAACAATGGGCGGAGAACGCGCGAGGCGCCGGCCGAGGACCCCCCTGGGTACCTTCTCGGCCGACGCCTCGTGCGGTGGTGCCGTGTTATCGCGTCCAGGGCAGGTCCGGGTCCGGCTCGTCCGTGTCCGTACCGGTGCCGGGCTCGGTGTCGCCGGACGCCGCGTCGGGGGTGACCGCGGCCGTGACGGTGAGCGAGGACGGGGACGGGGAGGGGCCGGGGCCGGTCCAGGGCAGGTCGTCGTCCGTGCCGTTCGTCGCGGTGAGCGTCGCGCCGGCCGTCGGGGCCGCCTTCGTCCAGGGCAGGTCGTCGTCCGTTCCGGCGTTCGCCGTACCGGCGAAGAGCAGGACGTTCAGGCAGGCCGCACCGATGACCGCCGCGAAGAAAGTTCTGTTCTCACGCATTCTTGAGATCCCCCTCGATTGCTGCTTCGTTCGTTCTGGTCAAACCGTACCCCACCCAATTTTTGACTACATTTTTCTACGATTTCCTGCGGGGGAACCCTCGCGAAAATGTGGCGAAAGAGGGGGGAGCTAAGCTCCCCCCGAGAAGCCGGTGGAATGCGAAGCACTTTCCTCCAGTGCCGCCTGCTTCGGCAGTGACGTGAGATTCAAGGGAACGGTTCGGTCCATGCGTGGTGTGGGGGAACGCCGTGGCGCGGAGGGGGAATGGCATGCTCAAGGAGATCGGGCTCGGTCAGGATGCGGAATACGCCTATCGCACTCTGCTGAAGGAACCGACCGCAGAGGTACAGGTGCTGGCGGAACAGTTCGGCTGGTCCGTCGACCGGGTTTCCACCGCACTCGCCGAGCTTTCCGAGCTTTCGCTCGTACGGCCGTCCTGGGAGAATCGCGGAAGTTCGCGTCCGGTGGATCCCGAACTCGGACTCAAAATGCTGATCCAGTCCCAGGAAATGGAACTCCTGAAACTCCAGCAGACGCTTTCGGAGAGCAAGCTCGCGGTGGCCCGGCTGATCGCGGACTACCGGGACGAGGAGGACCGGTTCGCCCCCAGCACGGTCAAGCTGGCGAGCGGCCCGGACGCGGTCCAGGCCTGTATCGAGAGGATCAGCCATGAATGCCACGACGAGGTCGAGGTGTTTCTCCCGGGCGGCGCCCAGCCGGCGGTGAGCCTGCAGGAGTCCCGGCCGCTGGACCTGATGCTGCTGGAGCGCTCGGTGCGGGTCAGGTGCGTCTATCTGGACAGCATCCGCAACGACCGGCCGACCAGTGAGTACGCCCAGTGGCTCGGTGAGCAGGGCGGGCAGGTCAGGACCGTTCCCCAGCTGCCGCTGCGGATGATCATCTGGGACCGGCGGGTGGCGCTCGTCCCGGTGGACCCGCTCGACCAGGACCGGGGCGCGTTCCTGCTGTCGAGCCCGGGGCCGGTCGCCGCGCTCCAGGCGCTGTTCGAGCAGGTCTGGCAGATGGGGTCACGCTTCGGCGAGGAGCGCGAGCGCGACCGCTGCCGGAACTCCGACGGCGCTCCGGCCGATCAGGAGGCCGCCGTCCTGGGGCTGCTCGCCGCCGGGCTCACCGACGAGGTCATCGCCCGGAAGCTCGGGGTGTCCGTCCGCACCAGCCGCCGGATCACCGCCGAGCTGATGAGCAGGCTGGGCGCCCGGAGCCGGTTCCAGCTGGGCGCGCTGGCGGCGCAGCGCGGCTGGCTGACGGTGTGAGGGTCCGGGGACGCGAGTGGGCCCCGGGCAACCGCCCGTGACCGCCGCGGCCCGGTTCCGGTCCCGAGGCGGATGCGCGGCGGGGCCGGAACCGGGCAGGAGGCATGCTCACCGTTCGGGCGGATGAGCGGGCCGGCCGGTCAGTGGAACCTGGTCAGTCCACCTCCAGGGTGACGTCGTCCACGACGAAGGAGGTCTGGAGCGACTGGTCCTCCACACCCGTGAACTTCAGGACGACCGTCTGTCCCGCGAACTCCCCGAGGTCGTGGGTCTTGTGCGCGTACCCGGCGGCGCTGTCGGTGTTCGACAGGGCGGCCAGCGTCCTGCCGCCCGCCGTCACGGCGAGGGTGTCGTAGGCGGTGGCCTCCGTCTCGGCGGTGTCGATGTGCACGTAGTACGAGAGCCGGGCCGAGGTGCAGCCGGCCGGGATGGTCACACTCTGGGCGGCGCTGTCGGTGCGCGGGGAGCCCCAGCCGTTCAGCCAGGCCGAGAACGAGCCGCTGTGCGGCGTCTGGCCCGGCTGGTCGGTGATCACGCCGGAGGTGGTGGTCCACGGCGAACCGCCGTTCTCGAAGCCACCGTTGACGACCACCTGCGCCGGGGTGCAGCCGCTGCCGCCGCCGACGGTCAGGGTGTACGCGGTGCTGTGGCTGACGTTTCCGGCGGCGGTGACCGTCAGGGTGTATGTGCCCGGCGTCACCGAGGCGCCGACCTGGACGGAGAGGGTGGCCGTATCGCCGGTGCGCACCGAGGCCGGACTCACCGCGGCGCTCACGCCGGCGGGCGCGCCGCCGACCGAGAGGTTCACGGTCTGGGCGGCGCCGCCGACCGTCGTGGTGTTCACCGTCGCGGTGGCGGTGCCGCCCGGCTCGGCCTTCCCGGCGGCCGGGCTGACGGTGACCGAGAAGTCCTGCGCCGGGGTGTCGCCGCCGACGGCCTGCTTCCAGATCGTGTAGGCCACGCCGTCGGCGCTGCGGTCCAGCACCGTGGCGTTGATGTTGTTCGTCGTGTCACAGGCGCTGTGGTAGCAGGAGTCGTACGCGACGTTCGCCGAGCCGCCCCACTTGGCCGCCTGCGCCGAGGTCTTGCGGGCGTTGGCCCCTGCCGCGTACCCGGAGGTCGCGATGCCGGCCTGCTGGAAGGAGTAGTCGTCGCTGCGGCCCTGGCCCTCGGTGTTCTCCTCGGGCGCCAGACCGAGCGAGGTCCAGTACGCCTTCATCGGGGCGGCGGCGGCCGAGTTGACGTTGTTGATGAAGTAGCCGCCGTTGGTCGAGCCGACCATGTCGAAGTTGTAGTACGCCTTGATGGCCGTGCGCTCGGAGCTGGAGAGCCGGTTGACGTAGAACTCCGAGCCGTTGAGCCCCTGCTCCTCGTCGGTCCACCAGGCGAAGCGGACGTGCTTCGTCATGGTGGGGTTCTTCTGGGCCAGCACGAGCGCGTTCTCCAGCAGGGTCGCCGAGCCGGAGCCGTTGTCGTTGATGCCGGGTCCGGCCGAGACGCCGTCCAGGTGGGAACCGAACATGACCGTCTGGTCCGCGGGGCCGCCCGGCCAGTCGGCGATCAGGTTGTTCGACGGGTAGGTGCAGCTGGTGCAGGTCTGCTCGGTGACCGTGTAGCCGGCCGCCTGGAGCCTGGACTTCACATAGGCCAGCGACTGGGTGTACCCGGCGCTTCCGGCCCGGCGGTTGCCGCCGTTCGCCGAGGCGATGGAGCCCAGCTGGCCGAGGTGCGCCCGGACGGCGGCCACGTCGATGTTCGGCGGGTCGGTGCCCGGCTGGGTGCCGCCGACGTTGAGCGTGTAGTCGACGGTGTGCGACAGGCTCGCGCCCTGGCCCTTCACGACGACGGTCGTGGAACCGGGCGCGGCGTTGGCCGAGGCGGTCAGGGTCAGTGTCGAGGACTGGCCGGACTGCACGGTGGCGGGGGAGAACGCGGCGGTGACCCCGGACGGCAGCCCGGTGGCGCTCAGTGTGATCTGCTGCGCCTGCCCGGTGGTGGTGCCGGTGGTCACCGAGGTGCTGACCGAGGCGCCCTGCTGGACGCTGCCGGAGGCCGGGGCGAGGGCCATCGAGAAGTCGTTGTTCTGGCCCGAGGGCGTACAGGCCGGGTCGGCGGTCTGGGCGGGCACGCTGATCGCGTCCCAGGCGGCCTTGGTCTTCGTGTGCAGACCGCAGGTGGCATCGAGCGCCTTGGCCGAACTCAGCGTCGCCGTCCGGTACTTCTTGTACGACATGCCGCTGGTCTTGAGCAGCATGCCCCCGTAGAAGATCTTGCCGGCCGTGGTGATGCCCACACCGGTCAGCGTGGAGCCGTTGCAGGTACTGCTGTTGGGCTTGCCGCCACCGGGGCTGGTGCCCTCGGCGAGCAGATAGAACCAGTGGTTGAGCGGTCCCGCCGCCGCGTGCGTCTCGGTGCCGGGGATGGCGGAGCTGTAGCAGGCGGGGTCGTTGTTGACGGCCGGCGGGTTGTACATGTTGCGTATCGGCCCGCGGCCCTGGAGGTCGACCATCTCGCCGACGGTGTAGTCCGGGACGTCGTACGGAGCGGGCTGGCCGGCGTACGACTCGGTGAGCGCGCCGAAGATGTCGCCGGTGGCCTCGCCGAGACCGGACTCCTGGCCGCTGGTGCCGCCGGGGGTGTTGGTGTCGATGGCGTGCCCGTACTCGTGGGCCACCACGTCCATGCCGGCTATCCACTGGTTCGTGCTGTTGCGGCCGATGGTGACCTGGCTGCCGTCCCAGTAGGCGTTCAGCTCGTTCAGGCCGACCTTGCCGGGGAAGGAGCGGCCGTTGCCGCTGACGCCGTTGCGCCCCAGCCAGTCCTTGAGCATGTCCCACTGCTTCTGCGCGGCGAACATCAGGTCCACGCAGCCGGTTTCCTTGGAGGTGGGGTTACCGGTGCCCCAGGAGTCGGAGGACTTCGAGAAGACCTGGCCGGTGCTGTAGTCGGCGCAGCTCAGCCCGGGACGGTTCGGATCCCGCAGCGAGTAGGAGCCGCCCGACGCGGTGGTGTCGATGGCGAGCGGAGCGGGACCGTTCCACTTGCTGTTCCCGGTGCCGGCCACCACCTCGTCATGGGTGTCGAGAACCTTGCCGGTGCGCGCGTCCACGTAGACGTGCAGCTTGCTGGGGGCGCTCCCGGTACGGCCGGCCAGCACGGTCTCCCAGGCCAGAGCCTGCCGCCCGTCGGTGATCTTCACCACCAGCCGGCTGTCCACGACCTTGTCGACCCGGGCCAGCCTGGTACGGGCGACCGCCTCGGCGCGTCCTGCGCTGATCCCCGGATCGGTGGCCACGTCCACCTGCCGGTCGTCGGCGGACCGCACCGCGCGGACGTCGCCCTCGCCGTCGGCCAGCACCACCGCGTCACCGCCCACGACCGGCAGGCCGCGGTAGCTGCGCTCGTAGGCGACCGAGTAGAGGCCCTTCAGCCAGGGGGTGACCCGGCGCCGTTCGTACTGCTCCTGCGGCGCGTTGACCAGCGAGTCGAGGCCGCTGCCGACGGCCCTGTCGGCGGCCTCGACGGCCCGCGCGGCCGGATCGGCGGCGGCGGCGGTTCTGGCCTGGGGTGCGGCCGCGGCGGCCGTCTGCGTCACGACGCCGGCGAGGCCGGCCGTCAGTGACAGCGTGGCCGCGACGGCCGTGAGTCTGATGGATCGCACGGGTTCACTCCAAGGGGGAGGAGGACGAGCGGGTCAGCAGTGCGCTGCCGAGTATGAGCGTGAACATGGCAAAGGGGCCCATCTCTGTCGGCCATAAGGCGCGAGTATGGGGCGGGCCGGGCACGGCGGCACCCGGCGGCGCGTGGGCATGACGGCGCGTGGGCGTGGCGGCGCGTGGGCACGGGGCGCGTGGGCACGGGGCGCGTGGGCACGGCGGCGCGGCGCGCACGGCGGCTCGCCGCGCCCGGCTGCGCTCAGCCGGGCGCGGGCAGGTAACTCCCTTATGCGGAAAGGGTGATGAGGGCGGTGGGGTCACCGCCCGTGGGCGCCGGTCGCAGGGGGGCGGGCCCCCGCGGGCTCAGCCGCGCAGGTAGGCCAGGACCGCGAGTACCCGGCGGTTCGTGGAGTCGGAGAGGCTGAGGTCGAGCTTGGTGAGGATCGAGCCGAAGTGCTTGCTGACGGTGCCTTCGCTGACCGTCAGGGCCGCCGCGATGGAGGCGTTGGACTTGCCCTCGGCCATCAGCGCCAGCACCTCCTGCTCACGGGCCGTCAGCCGTGACATGGGGTCGCGGCGGTGCCGGATCAGCTGCCTGACGACCTCCGGGTCGACCACCGTGGCGCCCTCGGCCACCCGGTGCAGGGCGTCGATGAACTCCTCGACGTTGCCGATGCGTTCCTTCAGCAGATAGCCGACGCCCGTCCCGTCCGACGAGTCGAGCAGATCCTCGGCGTAGGTGCGCTGCACATACTGGCTGAGCACCAGGACGGGCAGTCCCGGCCGCTGCCTGCGCAGCTCGACCGCGGCCCGCAGGCCCTCGTCGGAGAATCCGGGCGGCATCCGTACGTCCGTCACCACGATGTCCGGGCTGTGTTCGAGGACCGCCGCGGTCAGCTCCTCGGCGGTGCCCGCTCCGGCGACCACCTGGTGGCCGAACCGCTCCAGCAGGCCGACCAGGCCCTCGCGCAGGAGCACACTGTCCTCGGCCAATACGATGCGCAACATCAAGTCCTCGATCGGGCGGGTGAGCAGGGGACTTGAAGGCGGAACACGGTAGGACCCCCGGGCGGACTGGACACTAGCAGGTGTCCGCCGAGCACCGAGATGCGATCGGCGACACCCTGGAGGCCCGTGCCGTCGACCGTGTCGGCACCGCCGATCCCGTTGTCCTCGACCTCCACGGTGAGCCGGCCCTTCTCCGCCCGTCCGGTCACCTTCGCCCGGGTCGCGCGGCTGTGTTTCGCCACGTTCGCCAGTGCTTCGCAGATCGCGAAGTAGACGGCGGTCTCGATGGCTTCGAGCATCCGGCCGGGCAGATCGAAGCTCACGTCCACCGGGACCGCGGAACGGTCGGCGATGTCCTCCACCGCGGCCTCCAGGCCCCGGTCGGTGAGGACCTGCGGATGGATTCCCCGGATCAGCTCCCGGATCTCCACCAGCGCGACCCCCGCCTCCTCGTGCGCCTTGGTGAGCAGGCTGCCGAGCGGTTCGGCGGGGTTCTCCAGCCTGGCCAGGCCCAGCGTCATGGACAGCGCGACGAGCCGCTGCTGCGCCCCGTCGTGCAGATCCCGTTCGATACGGCGGCGTTCGGCCTCGAAGGCGTCCACCAGACGCATCCGGGAGCGGCCCAGCTCCTGGATGCGGGAGTCGAGCCCCGACTCCGGGATGGAGAGCAGCTGCCTGGTCAGTACGGCGCGGCCGGCGGCCAGCACCCCCAGCGGATAGGCGAGCAGTGGGAGGAGCAGCACACCGGCGAGCAGGGCGGCGAAGGCCTCCGGGTAGGAGTCGGCGATCCAGAGCTTGAGTACGCGGGCCTCCTCGTCGCCCCCCGCGGCCATCATCACGGGAGTGGCGATCAGACCGCCGCAGACGGTGAGGACCGTGCCGACGGCGAGCCCCTCAAGGGGCCACAGCAGACAGGCGAACAGCAGCGCGTAGCCCAGCTCCCGCCAGGTGGCCCGCTCCTGGAGCCGCGTACGCAGCCAGGAGGACAGCCCGGTGCTCCGCGGTTCGCGGTGCGGGCCGGGGATCGGATCGCGGTCCAGGAGCCGGAGCCTGCGGCGCTCCAGGGCGGCCAGCGGGATGCCGGTGAGGACGAGCGTGAGGAGCAGGGGCACGCCGATCAGGACCACCGTGAGCACGCTGCCCGCGATGGCCAGCAGAAGCAGCGTGGCCAGCGTGGCGATACCGAGCGGCACGCTGGTCAGCAGATAGAGCGCCGAGCGCCACGGCCAACTGCTGAGGACATAGCGGCGCTGCTGGAGTGCCTGCCAGAGGCTGGGGGAGTGCATGGGGGGCACGCTATGAGACCCCGTGCCCGCGGACCACCCAGCTGGCTCCACCCTCGGGGTGGGCACTGTCTCCCCCGGAAGAGTCCTCCCAGTTGCAATGTGCCGGACCCGGCTGGCCGGGTCTCCTTGAGGCAGTGGGCAGCCGACTGCTCCCGCCCCGCGCTTCGGGGCCGCGCCACATCGAGGGGACCCCCATGGACTGGCTCCAGACCCAGTTGTCCGCTGTGCCTGTCTGGCTGACGCTGGTCATCGTGTTCCTGCTGCCCACGATGGAGCCGGTGCTGCCGGTGTTGGGCATGCTGCTTCCTTCCCAGACCGCTCTGGTGGTGAGCGGGGTGCTCGCGCACCACGGCACGCTTCCGCTGGCGGGCGCGCTCACGGTCGCGGTGCTCGGTGCGGTGGCGGGCAATGTGCTCGGTCATCTCGTCGGACGGGTGTGGGGGGCCAGGATCGCCGCCGGGCTGCCCGACCGGGTCACGCAGTCGCGCAAGTACCGGGCCGCGTTGAGCGCGGTCAGTACCTACAGCGGGCGCGCGGTGCTGCTCGGGCGGTTCAACGTGGCGCTGCGCACGATGGTCCCGGTGATGAGCGGCACCGTACGGGTGCCCTGGCGGCGGTATCTGCTCTGGTCGGTCATGGGCAGCCTGCTGTGGGCCCCGGCGTGTGTGGTGCTGGGGCTGCTGGCGGGCAGTTCGTGGCAGGAGTGGGGCGGCTCCGGTGTGCTGGCGGGTGCCTCGGTGCTGCTGCTCGTCACCACCTCGCTCCCCGCGCTCGTATCGCTGCGGCGCGGTGCGGCGCGGGGGGCCGGTACGGAGGGGGCCGGTACGGACGGCTCCGGGGCGCCGGTTCAGAGGCGTCCGCTGATGAACGCCAGCAGTTCCGCCTCCGCCGGCACCAAGTAGAAGTGGTCGCCGGGGAAGACCCGGCTCTCGAAACCGGCCGTGGTGAGCGCCGACCAGGAGGCCAGTTCGGCCACGTCGCAGCCCGGGTCGCGGTCGCCGCCCACCGCGGTGACCGGTGACCGCAGCGGGGTCGTGTCCGTGGGCCGGTAGGACTCGATCAGCCGGTAGTCGCCGCGCAGGGACGGCATCAGCAGCGGCCGGAGGTCGGGGTCGTCGTACACGGCCGAGGCCATGTGGCCCAGGCGCCGGGCCGAGGCGATGAGCCGGTCGTCGTCCAGGGTGTGCAGGGTGCCGCCGCCGCGCTCGGTGTGGGGCGCGCCGCGCCCCGACACGATGACGCGGGCGGGGGCGATGCCGTGCCGGTCCTCCAGGCGGCGCGCCACCTCGTAGGCGACGGCGGAGCCGAGGCTGTGCCCGAACAGGAAGAGCGGCAGCCGCGGTTCACGGGTGACCACCGGCTCCAGCGCGTCGGTGATCCGGTCGGCCAGCTCGGTCATGTCCTCGATGCAGGGCTCGTTGAGCCGTTCCTGGCGGGCCGGGTACTGGGTGGCGAGCAGTTCCACATCGCCGGGGATGCGCCCCGGCCAGTGGTGGAACAGAGTCGCCGTGCCGCCGGCGTGCGGGAAGCAGACCAGCCGGGCCCTGACCCTCCCCGCTCGTCGATGTGTCCGGAACCAAGGGTTCCCTTTTTCGGCGTCGATGACCGTCACGCGAATTTCCACCTCTCCGGGCCCGTCCGGCCCGCCCTCGTGCACGTCATGATCCGGCCTTCAGGTGGCCGACGGACATCCTCGCGCGTGCAGGGTCCTGTCCGGGCAGGTTCCTGCCTTCCGGTTCCCTGCCTTTTCGGCACGGGTGCAGCCATCGTGCACAGGAGGGTGGAGCTATCTCCACCACCAAGATTCCGCTCCGCTCCGATGTCTCGGAAGCGCGGGCCCTATTGAGTGGACACCATGAATCAAGCAGCCGTCCGGCTCAGTTCGGTCACCCGGTCCTACGGCAAGGACGCCAGCGCGGTCACCGCGCTGGACCGGGTCAGCCTGGACATTCCCCAGGGCACCTTCACCGCCATCATGGGCCCGTCGGGCTCCGGCAAGTCGACTCTGCTCCAGTGCACCGCGGGGCTGGACCGGCCCACCAGCGGCCAGGTGTTCCTGGGCGACACGGACCTGACCCGGCTCAGCGAGACGAAGCTGACGCTGCTGCGGCGCAAGCGCATCGGGTTCGTCTTCCAGGCCTTCAACCTGCTCCCCTCGCTGACCGCCGAACAGAACGTGGCGCTCCCGCTGCGGCTCGCCGGGCGCCGCCCCAAGCGGGCCCAGGTGCTGGACGTGCTGGAGCAGGTGGGCCTGCGCGAGCGCGCCGGGCACCGGCCCAGCGAGATGTCCGGCGGCCAGCAGCAGCGGGTGGCCCTGGCCCGCGCCCTGGTGACCCGTCCCGAGGTGCTGTTCGGGGACGAGCCGACCGGCGCCCTGGACTCCACCACCAGCCGGGAGGTGCTGTCCATGCTCCGCTCGATGGTGGACCGCGGCCAGACCGTGATCATGGTGACGCACGACCCGGTCGCCGCCTCCTACGCGGACCGGGTGCTGTTCCTGGCCGACGGCCGGGTGCAGGACGAGCTGTACGCGCCGTCCGCCGAGCAGGTCGCCGCGCGCATGACGAAGCTGGCGGCGGTCCCGTGCTGAGCCTCGCACTGCAGGGCATGAAGACCCGCTGGGTCACCTTCGTCGGCTCCTTCATCGCCCTGGCCCTGGGCGTCGGGCTGATCGCCACCACCGGGCTCGCCCTCGCGGCCACCTTCAGCGCCCCGGACCGCGGCCCCGAACGGTTCGCCAAGGCCCCCGTCGTCGTCCAGGCCTCCGACCGGCTGCGGGTCGACACCCCGATCGGCATCCGGACCCAGCCGCTGGACAACCCCCGCCCGGTGCCGGAGGAACTGGCCGCCCGGCTGGCCGGTCTCGGCCGCACGGTCGAGGACCGGACCTTCCCGGTCACCGTCCGGGACGCGGACCTCGACGGCGACGGCGAGGGAACGGTCGGCCACCCCTGGTCGGTCGCGGGCTCCACCCCGTACCGGATCTCCGGCGGACGCGCCCCCTCAGCGCCCGGCGAGGTCGTCGTCACGGCCGGGCCTGGCGCCGATGTGCGCGCGGGGGACCGGATCGAGGTCGCCACATCGGCCGGCACCCGGACCCGGACCGTCGTCGGCACCGTGGCGACGGCGGGCTTCGAGACCGCCGTGTTCTTCACCGACGCGGAGGCCGCCAGGATCTCCCCGGCCATCGACGCCGTGGTGGTGCACGCGGACGCGGAGCGGGTGCGGGCGCTGGCGGGGGAGGGGACCGGCATGGTCGTCCTCACCGGCGACGACCGGCGCCGCGCCGACCCCGACCCGGACCGCGACGACGAGGCGATGGTCTCCGTCAACGCGCTGCTGGGCACCGCCGCCGCCATCACCGGATTCGTCTCCGTCTTCGTCGTCGCCTCCACGTTCTCCTTCGCCGTGGCCCAGCGCAGGCGCGAGTTCGGCCTGCTGCGCACGGCGGGCGCCACCCCCAACCAGGTACGGCGGATGGTGTACGCGGAAGCCGTCGTCATCGGCATCCTGGCCTCGGCCGCCGGCTGCTGGCTGGGCGCCGCCGGAGCGCCGCGCCTCGCCGCCTGGATGGTCGACGTGGAGATCGCGCCCCACTGGTTCGCCATCGGCGACCAGACCTGGCCCCTGCACACCGCCTTCTGGACCGGGCTGTTCGTGGCCATGGCCGGAGTGCTGGTCTCCTCCTACCGGGCCGGGAAGGTCGGCCCCACCGAGGCCCTGCGCGAATCGGCCGTCGACAGCCGGGCGATGCCGCTGAGCCGCTGGCTGATGGCCGTGCTCGTGCTGCTCACCGGACTCGGGCTGCTGGGCATGGCGCTGGTCTCCGACCCCGGGGACGTACTCAAGCGCAAGACCTACATCACCCAGCCGATGCTGCTGATCGTCGGGTTCGCCCTGTTCGCACCGGTCCTGGTCCGGCCGCTGACCCGGCTGCTGACCTGGCTGCCCGCCCAGCTGCCCGGCGCCACCGGCGTACTGGCCAGGGAGAACGCGGCCGCCGGGGTGCGCAGGACCGCCGCCGTGGCCGCCCCCGTCATCATCACCGTCGCCCTCGCCGCCTCCCTCATGGGGACGACGGCCACCATCAACGAGGCCAAGGCCACCGAGGCGCGCAACCACACCGTCGCCGACTTCGTGATCGCCTCGGGCGACGAGGGCCGGGCCCTGTCCGCCCGGTTCGTCGAGCGCGCCCGCTCCATCGACGGGGCCACCGTCAGCGCCTCGCGCTCCACCGGGGTGACGGTCCTCGAAGAGGGCACGGCCCTGGTCAAGTCCGAGGCGAAGGCGGTCACTCCGGCCGATCTCGCCGCCGTCTCCGACCTGCCCGTGGTGGCGGGCCGGCTCACCGACCTCGACGACCGGAGCATCGTCGTCAACGAGGAGTGGCTGACCACGACCGTGGGGCGGACGGTGTCCGTCTGGCTCGGCGACGGCCGCAAGGTCTCGCTCAAGGTCGCCGCCGTCCTCGGCACCGGTACCGGCAGCAACGGGGTGTATCTGACCCCGCGCAACGCCGCCGGCGCCGGGATCGACCGGATCGACGTCAAGGTGAAGGACGGCGCCGACCGCGCCGCCGTCGCCGCCGCCCTGCGCGAGGCGGGCGCGGCCACCGGCACCGAGGTGCTGACCAGGAGCGAGTGGGTGGAGAAGCACTACCCGCGCTCCAGCGAGAACACCCGGCTCGGCCTGCTGATGATCCTGGGCATCGCCCTCGTCTACACGGGCATCGCCCTCGCCAACACCCTGGTGATGGCCACCTCCGACCGGGTCCGCGACCTCGCGGTGCTCCGTCTCTCCGGCGCCACCAAGGCGCAGGTCCTGCGCCTGGTCGCGGTGGAGGCGCTGGTGGTGGTCGCGGTGGGAGCCGTGATCGGCGGCGCCGTGGCCGCGCTGAACCTGCTCGGGGTGTGGGGCGCGCTGGGACTGCTGGACGTGTGGTCGGCGGTCGTCGTGCCCTGGGGGACCGTCGGCGCGGTCGTCGCGGCCAGTGCCGTCCTCGCCACCGTCTCCGCCGTCCTGCCCGCCTCCTTCGCCCTGCGCACCCGGCCGGTCGAACTGGCCGGAATGCGCGAGTAGTCCGGGCCGACGGAAGGGCCCGCGGCGGCCCCGGGGCCGTCCGGGCCCCGGGTCCGTGAGCGGACATCATCAACGATCCTGAGAGGCAGAGCACGTTGACGAGCGACACCGGGGTGATGCTCCATGAGTTCCTGCGGTCCCCCATGCAGGTCGGCGCGGTGGCGCCGAGCTCGCGCAGGCTCGCTGCGGCGGTGACGGCGCCCGTACCCGAGGCCGGTGACCCCGTGGTCGTCGAACTCGGCCCGGGAACGGGCGCGTTCACCGGAATGATCCAGGAGCTGCTGGGTGGCCGCGGTCACCATGTGGCCGTGGAGATCAACCCCCGGCTGGCCGGCTCCCTGCGCAGACGCTTCCCGCGGGTCGAGGTGCTCACCGCCGAGGCCGCCGAACTGCCCCGGCTGCTCGCCGCGTGCGGGCACGGGTCGGCGGACGTCGTCATCAGCGGTCTGCCCTGGGCCTCCCTGCCGGAACGGACGCAGCACGAGACACTGTGCGCGGTGCGGGAGGTGCTCCCGGTGGACGGGGCGTTCACCACGTTCGGCTACGTCCACGCGATGCGGCTCGCGCCGGCCAGGCGGTTCCGCCGCATGCTCGGCGTGAACTTCGAGGAGGTCGTGGCGGGCCGCACCGTGTGGGGCAATCTGCCGCCGGCCTTCGTCTACCACAGCAGGCGTCCGCGCGACCTGGGTCCGATGCGCCGGCTGTCCGGGCACCGCCGCGCGGACTGCGCCTGCGCGGCGACGGGCGGGCCGGGCAACGGCTGAACCCCGCGGCCCGCGCCGGCGCCGGGCCCCGGAACCGAGTCCGCCGCCGCACCTCACAGGTGCGGCGGCGGACTCGGTGGTGCCGGGGGTGCGTCAGGCGGACGGCTCCGCCATCGCCACCGCGATCCTGCGCGGGCCGGTGAACGGCTCCCGGGCGTGCGCGGCGAGCATGTTGTCGACGACCAGGATGTCGTGGCGCTCCCAGTCGAACCGGGTACTGGCCTCCCGGTAGCACTGACGCAGATGCGCCACCACGTCGTCCGGGATCGGCGCCCCGTCCCCGTAGTACGAGTTGGTCGGCAGGTCCTCGGGCGCGAATATCTCCTCCAGGCCCTCGCGCACATCCGCGCCCAGCGTGCTGACGTGGAAGAACGTGATGTGGTTGAACCACACCGGCTCGCCCGTCACCGGGTGGCGGTGCACCGCGTCGCGGATCGCGGTGGTCCGCATCCCGCCCTCGGTGAACTCCACGCCGATGCCCTTGTCGCGGCAGTACGCGGCGACCGCGTCCCGGTCGTCGGTGTTGAACGCCTGCTGCCACGGGACCCCGAAGTCCTGGTGGAAGTTGCGCACCACCCGCCAGCGGCGCCGGGTGAACTCCTCCCGTACGTCCGGGTCGATGGCCGCGTACACCGTGCGGATGTCCGCGAGCGGGGTGGCGCCCAGGGTGATCGCCGGCTCGATGCAGAAGAAGTACAGCGTGTGCGGCCAGACGGCCTGGTAGGAGTTCTCGTTGTGCAGGAAGATCTCCTCGTCCGCCGGATAGTCGGTCGAGGTGTACACCTGCCCCTTGATGGTGCTGCGCGGGGAGGAGCGCTCCGCGTACGTCAGGGGCGGCATCCCGGACAGCGCGTGCACCGAACCGTTGAAGCCGTCCACCCCCTCGACCCGGAAGCCGCGCAGCAGCACGGCCCCCCGTTCGGTGAGGGCGGCACGCAGCTCGGGCCGGTTGCGGGCGATGAACGCGCTCACCTCGGTGTCCGGGCCCGGGGCCAGGAAGACGCGTGGCAGGTATCCGGGCAGGTCGGTGCCGGTGGGCAGGGTGAAAGCCGATGTCGTCATGATGCGCAGAGCTCCTTCAGGAGCGGAAGGGTTCGAGGACGGATTGGGAGCCGGGGTGCCGGGCCCCGGCGTCCGGGGCGTGCGGATCGCGCAGGAGGACCGGTCCGGTGGAGCCGGCCGGCCGGGCGAGCGCCACGAACAGACCCCGTTCGCCGGGCAGGTCCTGGACCAGCCAGTCGTCGCCGCCCGACGACTCGCCGCCGTGCACGACGAGGGGGCCGGGGTGCTCGGGCCGGACCTCCAGGGCCTTGAGGTCCGCGGTGATACCGGTACCGATTGCCTTCACTACCGCCTCCTTGCGGGTCCAGCACCGCAGGAAGGCGGCCTGGCGTGCGCCGTCGTCCGGCAGGCTGTCCAGATGGGCCAGTTCGGATGGGGACATGACCAGGGAGGCGGCGCCGGCCGGGCTTCCCGACCTGCCGTCCTCCACATCGACGCCGACCTGTCCCGAGGTGGTCACCGCGAGGGCCCAGTGCGGCCCCGCGTGGGAGAGGTTGAAGTCGAGGGCGGTGGGCGGCCCGATCACGACCGGTCTGCCGTGATCGGGGTCCGCGCACCAGGGACAGGGCTTCGTACCGAACCGGATCCCGGCCGGCGGCACCTCCAGGTACCGGGCCAGGACCCGGCGTACGGCGATGTGCGCGCCCGCGTACCGCAGCCCCTCGGCGGGCGGTCTGCGGCGCATCACCGCGCGCTCGGCGGCCGAGAGCAGCCGCAGATCGGCGGCCGGCGGGGCACCGTGAGTGGTGCCCTGCCAGACGTGCGTGCCGCCGCTGTCCCACAGTGCGCGGTACTCGCGCTCAGTGGTGTTCACCCGGGCTCAGTCGGACATCGCGACGAGCACGCGGCGCGTACCCGTGAACGGGCGGCGGCCGTGCGACACGAGCATGTTGTCGATGAGCATCAGGTCCCCGGTGCGCCAGTCGCAGTTCCGGGCAGCCTCCAGGCCCCGGTCGCGGACCTGGATGACGTACTCGTCCGGGATCGGTGAACCGTCGGCGAACGTCACCGACTGGGGCAGTTCGTCGGCCGGGAGGATCGCCGCCAGCGCCGCCGCGGTGTCGTCACCGAGGCCCGCCGGGTGCCACTGGTCGGACTGGTTGAACCAGACCTCCGCGCCGGTCACCGGGTGGATCGCGGTGGAGGGGCGCACCTGGCTGATGCGCAGCGAGCCGTCGGCCTTCCACTCCCAGGTGGCGCCGGTGTTGCCGAGGAACGTCTCGACCTCGGCCCGGTCCTTCGTCTCGAAGGTGTCCTGCCAGCTCTTGCCGAGCCCGAAGCCGTCGTGGAGGTTCTGCTGGTAGCAGACCCCGCCCCTGAACGCCTCGCGGACCTCGGGGTCCAGGGACTCCAGCCACAGCGCGGAGTCGGTGACCGGGGTCGCCCCGCCCGTCTCGGCGGCCTTCTGGCAGAAGAACAGCAGCCGGGCCGGCCACTGGTGGGCGTACGACATCTCGTTGTGCATCGAGATGGTGAACTCCTGCGGGTACTCCGTGGAGGTGTAGACGTTCTTGCCGACCTTCGTACGGGGCGAGTTGCCGTGCACATAGGCCAGCCGGTTGGGCAGCAGCTCGTTCATGATCTTTTCGAGCGTGTCCTCGGTGACCCCGAAGCCGCGGAAGATCAGGGCCTTCTCCTTGACGAGCTGGTCGGAGATGGCCGAGGTGTCACTGACCACCTCGAACAGACCCGCGCTGGACGCCTCCACCCCGGAGTTCTCGGGAGTGATGACGAGTGGAACCCAGCTGTTGGACGCGTTCATGCGGTTTCTCCTTGTGCATCGGATGGTGCGTCGGGTCGTGCTTCGGATGGTGCGTCGGGTGATTCATGGGTGAGCCGGTGGAGCCGGGAGAGCCTGGACAGGGCGGCGGTGAGCGCCAGTACGGCCATCACCGCCCCGAGGACCGCGGCCGTGACCGCCGCGCCCATGGCGTCCAGGAGCAGCCCGCCGGCCAGGACGCCCAGCGAGTTGGCCCCCGAACCGAACAGCTGGAGCACGCTGTTGACCCGCCCCTGGAGCGCGTCGGGCGTGATCTCGACCTGGTAGATCCCCCCGGCGACATTGACCACGCCGCCGACGAAGCTCATCCCGGCGAACAGCGCGCCGAGCAGAACGGGGGACCTGGTCAGGGCCAGGGCCGGGACCAGGACGGCCCAGGCGGCCAGAGCCGCGCAGACCAGCACGGGCAGCCCGAGCCGGCGCGAGGCCCGGCCCCCGGCGAGCGCCCCGCAGGCCCCGCCGACCCCGCTGATGGCGGCGATCACACCGACCGTCCCGGCCGAGAGACCGTCCTGGTACAGGACGAAGGCGGGCAGCAGCGCGAGCGCCTGGAAGATCACATTGCTGCCGGAGATCAGCAGCGTGATCCGCCGCAGGAAGCGGCGCTGCCACAGCCACCGCACCCCTTCGGCGATCTCCGGGCCGAGCCTGCGCCGCCGGGCGGGCTCCGCCTTCTGCTGGAACGGCTTCCTGATCAGCAGGACGGCGGCCAGCGAGAGCAGGTGCGCCACCCCCGCGAGCAGGAACGGCGACCACCGCACCGCCGCGAACGCCACGCTTCCGGCGGGCTGCCCGACGAGTCCGGCGGCCCGCCCCCGCGCCTCGTTCCCGGCGAGTGCCGCCGTCAGCTGCGAGGCCGGCACCACATGGCGTACGCCGGCCCGTTCGGCCAGCCGGTAGCAGACCATCAGGGTGCCCTCGACGAACGCGGCGGCCGCCAGATGCGGCAGCCACACCCGCCCGAAGGCCACCGCCGCGACGACGCTCGCCGCGCTCAGCGCGCAGCCCGCGCTGCACAGGACCATCATCCGCCTGCGGTCCCAGCGGTCCACCAGCGCGCCGGCCGGCAACTGGATCAGCAGCTGCGGCAGTTGCGCGGCGAACCCCGCCACGGCCGCGGCCGACGCCGATCCGGTGGACCAGAGCAGCAGCAGCGGGTAGGCCACGGAGGAGGCGCGGGAACCGAGGAGCGTGAGCCCCGCGCCGCCCCACAGCAGCAGGAAGTCGCGGTTGCGGCGCAGCGGGACCGGGGTGGGTCCCGCCGCGTCCGCCACCGGCGGTGCCGCCTCGCCGGTGATGCTCATCCGCGCCGCGCGGCGCCCGTGGAGGCCGCGGAGGTGCCCGTACCGGCCGCGGAGGCCGCGGAGGTGCCCGTACCGGCCGCGGAGGCTCCCGCCCGGCACCACTTCAGTACCGCCATCGCGCTGTGCATCTTGTTCTCGGCCTGCTCGAAGGCGATGCTCCGGGGCCCGTCGAGCACCGCTCCGGTGACCTCGTCGCCCCGGTGCGCGGGCAGGTCGTGCAGGAAGACCGCCTTGGGGCTGGTCTCCCACAGGTCCTCGGTCACCTGGAAGGGGGCGAAGACCTTGCGCCAGTCCGGATCGGCCTTCGCCGTTCCCGTGGTCTGCCAGCGCGTGGTGTAGATGGCGTCGAAGCCCCCGGGCAGGTCCGCCGTGTCGTGGCGCTCCCGGACGCCCGCGCCCGAGGCCGCCGCGTTCCGTTCGGCACGCGCGAGCATCGCCGGGTCGAGCCCGTAGCCGGGCGGGGTGCGCAGCTCCAGCTCGGTGCCCTCGAAGCGGGTGAGCGCGAGGGCCAGGGCGGAGGCGGAGTTGTTGCCCTCGCCGACGTACAGGACGCGCAGCCCGGTGAGAGCGCCGAACGTCATCCGCAGCGTGGTGAGGTCGGTGAGCGCCTGCGTGGGGTGTTCGTCGGCGCTCATCGCGTTGATGACGGACATCCGGTCCTGCCGGGCCCAGGCCCGCATCTCCGCCGGGTCGCCCGCGGTCCGGGCGACCAGCACATCGAGCATCCGGGACAGCACGGCCCCGGTGTCCTCGCTGGTCTCCCCGGTGTTGAGCTGGAGGTCGCCGGGCCCGTAGGTGAGCAGCGAGGCGCCCAGCCGCAGCGCTCCGCTGGAGAATGCCGTACGGGTCCGGGTGGACGTCTTGCTGAAGTAGACGCCCACCACCTCGTCGGTCAGCGGCCGTTCGCCGCGGACGCCCTCGGAGGCGAACGCGCAGCCGTCGGCGACGATGGTGTTCAGGTCCTCGTCGGTGAGGTCGTTGATGGATATCAGGTGGCGTACGGACGGTTCCTGCACGGTGTCCTCCGGATCGGTCTGCCGGCGCGGGGTCGGGTGTGCCTGCCGGGTCATGCGCGGTCCTCCTCGGTGATCACCGGGCTCAGCAGCGGGTGATTCCCGGGTGCCTGGCCGCCGGTGCCGGCCGCCGCCCAGTCGGCCATCAACGTGCCCCGGCCGAAGCGCTGTTCGCGCCGGCTGAGGGTGGCGGTCAGATGCTTGACGACGCCCTTGCCGCTGTCGGAGTTGGTCAGGGCGACCAGGCCGACGCCGCTGCCGAGGTGGCTGAGCGAGAGGTTCCAGTAGCCGGCGGGTTCGCCGCCGTGCCCGAACTCGGCGTCGTCACCGGTGTCGTCGACGATGGTGCCGAGGCCGTAGAAGCTCCCCGGGTGTCCGGTGAGCAGCTCACCGGCGACCTCCGCGGGCAGCAGCGCGCCCGGCAGGCCGAGCAGCGAGGCACGCATCTGGCGGGTCACCGCGGCGATGTCCTCGGCGGTCGTCCACAGCCCGGCGGCGGCGAGGTGGGCGCGGTTGCGCCAGCCGCCGTCGAGCGCGACGCCCCCGGCGTGGTGCCCGAGCGCCACCGGCCGGCCGGCGGTGAGCGGGAACGCCTGGTCGAAGCTGCTGCCCGTCATCTCCAGCGGGCGGAACACCAGCCGGTCCATCAGCCGCTGGAACGACTCGCCCGTGACGTCCTCCAGCAGCTGCTGGAGGACCCAGTAGTGGGTGCTGCTCTTGCGGAACGTGGAGCCGGGGACGAGCTGCCGCGCGACCTGCGGGGTGGTGACCGGGCCGGTGCCCGACAGCAGGTCCAGCAGCGTGGGGACCTCCTCGCCGGGCGGGAACCCGACGCTGCGGTGTCTGGCCAGCCCCGCCGTGTGGCCCAGCAGATGACGGATGGTCACCGCGCCGGGCGCGGTGGCGAGGTCCGGGAGCCGCCATGAGGTCAGGTGGCTCTCGACCGGGTCGTCCAGCGCGATGCGGCCCTCGGCCACCAGCCGCAGGGCGGCCAGTGCCGTGACGTGCTTGCTGATCGAACCGACCTGGAACAGCGTCCCCGGGGTGACCGGTTCGGTGCCGCCGCTGGACAGCACCCCGGCCCCGTGCAGCTCGGTGGAGCCGTCGGCGCCGAGTACGGCGACGCTCACGCCGGGCACCCGGTGCTCGGCCATCAGCGCGCGCAGCTCGTCCAGCGGGAAGGCGGCCGGGGCGGCCTTCGTGTCCGGCCCCGTGGTCCCGGCCCTGTCCAGCAGTGCCGCGACCTGGGCGAGCGGGCCCTCGGCCAGCCGGCTCCGGTCGCCGCCCGAGGCCTGCTCCAGCAGCGTCGCGAGCAGCTCCGCCGACATCACCACCTCGGCGGGGGCCGCCTCCGCCACGACGGGCTCCGGCTCCGGCTCCGCCGCGCGGCGGGCCGCCTCCGTGTCCTCGTCGATCGCCGCGGCGAGGTCGATCAGTGTCCCGTGCTGGTACATGCGCCAGACCGAGACGGCCAGCCCCTCGCGGCGGGCGGCGGCCAGCACCTGGATCATCAGGATCGAGTGCCCGCCCAGCTCGAAGAACTTGTCGTGCACCCCGATCTGGTCGACGCCCAGCACCTCGGACCAGATCTTGGCGAGCAGCCGTTCCGTCGCGGTCCGCGGCGCCACATAGGCGTCCTCGGAGCGCATCGAGGAGCGGTCCGGCGCGGCCAGCGCCCGCCGGTCCACCTTGCCGTTGGCGTTGAGCGGGATGCTCTCCAGCGCCACGAAGGCGGCGGGGACCATGTACTCCGGCAGGTGCCGCGCGCAGTCGTCGGCCAGCGCCGAGGCGCTCGGCAGCTCCTGGCCCGCGACCGGCACGCAGTACGCCACCAGGCGCTTGTCGCCCGGGGTGGGCTCGTGCACCGTGACCACCGCGTCGCGCACGGCCGGGTGCGCGGCGACGACCGCCTGCACCTCGCCCAGCTCGAGCCGGTAACCGCGGATCTTGACCTGGTCGTCCAGCCGGCCCAGGAACTCCACGTTCCCGTCGGCCAGCAGCCGCGCCCGGTCGCCCGTGCGGTACAGCCGCGCCCCGGCGGGCCCGAAGGGGTCGGGCACGAAGCGCTCCGCCGTCAGGTCCGGGCGGCCCGCGTAACCGCGCGCCACCCCCGTACCGCCGACATACAGCTCGCCCAGCACACCCACCGGCACCGGCCGCATCGACGCGTCCAGCACGTGCACCGTCATGTTCGGCAGCGGGCGGCCGATCGGCACCACGTCGAGGGCGACACGGCTCGTCACCGGGAGGACCGTGGAGCCGACCGACGCCTCCGTCGGCCCGTACTCATTGATCATCCGGCCCGCGCCGAGCACCTCCAGCGAACGGTTGGCCGTCTCGCCGGGCAGGGCCTCGCCCGCCACCACGTACACCTGGCTGAGCCGGTCCACCTGCTCGGTGGTGAGCTGCTCGGTCAGGATGTCCAGATGGCCGGGGGTCAGCTTGATGAAGCTGTACGGGCCCGAGCCGAGCAGCGCCGCGGACAGCTCGGCCGGAGCCGTGTCCTGCGCCACCACATGCACGGCCTGCCCGGTCACCAGCGGCCCCCACAGGTTGGGGACGACCAGGTCGAAGGCGACCGAGGAGAACAGCGGCGCACCGCCCGTGCCCCGGGAGGCCAGGTCCTCGGCCGCCCAGGCCACATGGTTGGCCAGCCCGCGGTGCGGGATCTGGACACCCTTGGGCCGGCCCGTGGAACCGGAGGTGAAGATGACGTACGCCAGCCGGTCCGGGTCCTCGCTCCGGCCGGGCGGCGCGCCCGCCGGGACGTCGGTGTCCGTCCGCTCCAGCTCGTCGAGCAGCAGCACCGGAACACCGGCGGGGAAGCCGTCCGCGTACGGGGGCTCCGTCACCGCGGCGACCGCTCCCGCGCTCTCGCACATGCTCGCGATGCGCTCGGCCGGGTACGACGGGTCGATCGGCACATAGGCGCCGCCCGCCTTCCACACGCCCAGCAGCGTGGCGATCAGTCCGGGGCTCCGGTCCAGCAGCACCCCGACGGTGCTCTCCGCGCCGATCCCCGCCGCGCGCAGCCGGTGCGCGATGCGGTTCGCGCGGGCGTCCAGCTCCGCGTAACCGGTCTCCGCGCCCCGGTGGCGCACGGCGACGGCGTCCGGGGTCCGGGCCGCCTGCTCCTCGAAGCGCCGGAGCACGGTCAGCTCGCCGAACTCCCGCCCGGTGGCGTTCTGTCCGGCCAGCCACTCCCGCTCGCCCGCCGGGAGGAACGTCTGCTCGGCGCTGCCGCGCGGATCGGCGGCCATCGCCTCCAGGACCTGCCGGTACAGCCCCGTGAGCCGGTCGGCGTGCTCACGGCCCAGGGCGTGGGTGTGCGTGGTCAGCAGCAGATGGCCGGAGACCGCCGAGACCGCGAGCGCGAACTCGGTGCCGCCCTCGCCGCTGCTCGCCTCCGCGTCGACGAGCGAGGTGTCGACGTGGTCGAAGTCCTGGTAGCTGAAGCGCACATGGAGCAGCCGGCCGAGGTCGGCGTCGCGCTGGATCACCGGCATCGGGAACCTGCGGTGGTCCCAGACCTCCGCCTCCCGGGCGAAGACCCGGCGCACCAGGTCGCTCCAGCTTCCGCTCGCCCGGTCGAAGGCGAAGGGCAGGGTGTTGAGGTACATGCCGTAGACGCGCTCGGCGCCCGGCGACTCGGGGCGCGCGCTGCACACCAGGCCGCTGAAGAAGGCGTCCTCCTCGGTGACCATGCTCATCACCTTCAGATGCGCGGCCAGCAGCACGCTCTTGAACGAGACCTGGGCCGAGGTGGCCAGGGCCCGCAGCCGCGGCTCCAGGTCGTGCACGGGCACGGCGGCCCGGTACTTCTCGCGCGGCGCCGAGGCGTCGCCCTCCCACACGGACGGCAGCGCGAACGGCGCGCAGCGGCCGATGACCTGCTTCCAGTAGTCCCGGTCCGCCGCGGACTCCAGCGAGGCGAGCTCCGCCGCGATGAAGTCGGCGTACCGCACCGGGGGAGCGGTGAACGCGGCCGGGATCAGCCCGTCGCGCAGCTCGCGGTAGACGTCGAGCAGCTCCATGAGCAGGGCCCGGTGGCTCCACCCCTCGGTGATGGCGTGGCAGACGGTGACCACGAGGCGCCAGGAGCCCTCGTCCTCCACCTGGGCGGTCATCCGCAGCAGCGGGGCCGTGGCCAGGTCGAAGGGGATGGAGCGCTCCTCGGCCATGATGTCCGCCACCCGCCGCTCGCGGTCCTTCGCGCCGCGCAGGTCCTCGACGGCCAGCGGGACCACGGTGTGCGCGGCGACCAGCTGGAGCGGGGTGGTGAAGGAGTCGAGGTGGAAGGAGGTGCGCAGCATCTCGTGCCGCCCGGTCACCACGTCCAGGGCCCGGCGCAGCGCGGCCCCGTCGAACGGCGTGCCGTCCGTGATGCGGAAGGAGGCGACATTGAGATAGGCGCGCTTCTCCTGGTCGGCCAGCATCTCGACGAGCATGCCGAGCTGCACCTGGGACATCGGGTACGCGTCGACGACGCCCTCGGGCAGCCTGGCCCGGTCCTCGTCGGCCAGCAGCGCGAAGGGCTCCACGGGCGGGGCCGCCTCGGCGGGCGCCGGGCGCCCGGTGAGGAACTCGCTGAGCTGCGCCACCGTGCGGTACTCGAAGACCTCCCGTACGCCGACGTCGAAGCCGGCCGCCCGCAGCGCGCCGACCAGCGCGACCGCGCGGATCGAGTGGCCGCCGAGGTCGAAGAAGCCGTCCTCGACGCCGACCCGGTCCCGTTCGAGGACCGTGCACCAGATGGCGGCGACCTGGGCCTCGGTGAGGGTGCGCGGGGCGACATAGGTGGAGCCGCCGTCGAGCTCGTCCGCCCCGGGGGCGGGCAGCGCGCGCTTGTCGGTCTTGCCGTTGGCGTTGAGGGGGATCTCGGCCAGCGGCAGGTAGGCCTGCGGGAGCATGTAGTCGGGCAGCCGGGTCGCGCAGTGCGCCGACAGCTCCGCCGGGGTCACCTCCGTACCGTCCACCGGCACGTAGTAGGCGACCAGGCGCAGCTCGCCCGTGTCCGACGCCAGCGGTACGACGACGGCGTCACGGACCGCGGGGTGCTCGGCCACGACGGTCTGGATCTCGCCGGGTTCGATGCGGTAGCCGCGGATCTTCACCTGGTCGTCCAGCCGTCCCAGGAACTCCACGGCGCCGTCGGCCCGGGTCCGGGCCAGGTCGCCGGTGCGGTAGAGGCGTGCGCCCGGGGGGCCGAAGGGGTCGGGGACGAAGCGTTCGGCGGTGAGGCCGGGGCGGCCGGCGTAGCCGCGGGCCACGCCCGTGCCACCGACGTACAGCTCACCCGGCACACCGACCGACACCGGGGAGAGCCCCGCGTCCAGGACGTACATGGTCATGTTCGGCAGCGGGTGGCCGATGGCCAGCACCTCGGCCGGCTCGTCCTCGGGCACCGGGTAGACGCAGGTGCCGACGGACGCCTCGGTCGGCCCGTACTCGTTGATGAGCCGTGTGCCGGGCGACAGCGCGCGCCAGCGGTCCAGGGTCGCCCGGGTGAACGCCTCACCGGCCACGACCAGCACGGGCGCCAGGGCGCTCGCCTGCTCGGCCGTCAACTGCTCCGCCAGGACGTCCAGATGTCCCGGGGTCAGCTTGATGAAGCTGTACGGTCCTGCCGCCGCGAGCACCCCGCCGAGGTCGGCGATGTCGGTGTCCTGCGGAACGGTGTGCACCTGCTGTCCGGTGACCAATGGCGCCCACAGGTTGGGGACGACCAGGTCGAAGGCGACCGAGGAGAACAGCGGCGCGCCCGTCGTGCCCTGCGAGGCCAGATCGCGCACGGCCCAGCCGACATGGTTGGCGAGCCCCCGGTGGGGAACGCCGACCCCCTTGGGGCGCCCGGTCGAACCCGAGGTGAAGATGACGTACGCGAGCGCGTCGGCGTCCTCGTGACGCTCCGGGGCGGTGGACGGCAGCGCGTCCAGGGCGGGCCGGTCGCGGTCCACCAGCACGGTGGTGACGGCGCCGAAGCGGTCCGCGTACGCCTCCTCGGTGACCGCGAGCACCGCGCCCGCCGACTCCAGCATGGCGGCGATGCGCTCCGCCGGGTACGAGGGGTCGACCGGCACATAGGCCGCACCGGCCTTCCACACCCCGAGCAGACCCGCGAGCAGCTCCGGGCCCCGGTCCAGCAGGACCCCGACGACGGACTCCGCACCGGCGCCCGAGGCCCGCAGACGGTGGGCCAGACGGTTGGCCCGCGCGTCCAGCTCCGCGTAGCTCAGCGACACCTCGCCGAAGCCCACGGCCGGTGCGTCCGGGGTGCGCAGAGCCTGCTCCTCGAAGCGCCGGAGCACCGTGGCCGAGCCGAAGCCGGCCTGCTCGCCGGTCCCTTCGGCGAGCAGCCGCTGGCGCTCCGCCGCCGGCAGGTACGAGGCCGTGGCGTCGCCCTCCGGGTCGGCGGCCATCGCTTCCAGGACCTGGCGCAGCGTGCCCGCGAGGCGGTGGAGCGCGACCTCGCTCAGGTGCTTGCGGCCGCCGGTCAGGAAGAGATGGCCCAGGCGCGCGGAGACGCCCAGCGGGAATTCGGTCGGGCTGTCGTCGATGCTCGCCAGGTAGTCGACCTGTTCGCGGTCGACCTGGTCGAAGTCGTGGTAGCTGAAGCGCACGGAGACCAGCCGCTGTCCGTCCTCCGCCTCCCGCTGGATGTCCGGCATCGGGAAGCCGCGGTGCGGCCACAGTTCGACCTCACGGCCGAAGACCCGCTCCACCAGCTCGCGCCAGGTGCCGGTGGCGCCGTCGAACGCGAACGGCAGCGTGTTCAGGTGCATGCCGTAGACACCGTCGGCGCCGAGCGCCTCGGGCCGGGCGTTGCAGACCAGACCGGTGAAGAACCGCTCGTCCCCGGTGACCGAGCTCATCACCTTCAGATGTGCCGCGTGCAGCACGCTCTTCAGTGACGCGCCCGCCGCCGAGGCGAGCGCCCGCAGCCGGTCCTCCAGGTCGTGGAAGGGCACCTTGACGCGGTACGGGGCGCCCGCCTCGCCGTCGCCGGACCAGGCGTCGGGGAGCGCGAAGGCCGGGTAGCCCTCGACGATGCCGCTCCAGTACGCCCGGTCGTCCCCGGCCTCGCGGGAGGCGACCTCGGCCGCGATGAAGTCCGCGAACCGTACGTCGGGGGCAGCCGGGGTCTCGATGGCGCGGCCGTCGCGGGCCGTGCGGTAGCCCTCGACGATCTCCATGAGCAGCGAGTGGTGGCTCCAGCCGTCCAGGATCGCGTGGTTCTCGGTGATCGTCAGCCACCAGCTCCCGTCGTCGCGGGAGTGGCCGATCAGGCGCAGCAGCGGCGGGGTGTCCAGGCCGATCAGCTCGGCCCGCTCCCGGCGGGTGAACTCGCGCAGCGAGGACCGCACTTCGTCGTCGGTGAGCCCGCGCAGATCGCGCTCGGTCACCGGTACCGCGACCTCGCTGTGCACCAACTGCATCGGCACCGCGTAGGAGTTCAGGTCGAAGGAGGTGCGCAGGACGTCGTGCCGGTCGATCACGGAGCGGACCGAGGCCCGCAGCGCCGCGACGTCGAAGGGCCGCTCGTCACGGATCCGGAACGAGGTGACGTTGTGGTACGGGTGCCGGCCGGTGTCGCTCAGCATCTCGACGACCATGCCGATCTGCACCTGGGACATCGGGTACGCGTCGTCCAGGCCCTCGGGCAGCCGCTCCCGGTCCTCGGCCGTGACCAGCGCGAAGGGCCGCACACCGCGGGCCGTACGCACCTCGGGGCGGTCCGCGAGCCGCTCGGCGAGCAGGGCCACGGTGCGGTGCTCGAAGATGTCCCGCACGGAGACGTCGAGGCCCGCCTCGCGCAGGTGCCCCGCGAGGTTGATGGCGCGCAGCGAGTGGCCGCCGAGGTCGAAGAAGCTGTCGTGGACGCCGATCGGGTCCACGCCGAGCACGTCCCGCCAGATGGCGGCGACGCGGTGCTCCAGCGCGGTGCGTGGGGCGGCGTAGACCTTGCCCGCCGCGCGCACCGGGCCGGGCGCGGGCAGCGCCTTGGTGTCGAGCTTGCCGTTGACCGTCAGCGGCAGGCGCTCCAGGACGACGAAGGCGGCCGGGACCATGTAGTCGGGCAGGTCACGGGCGAGCGCGGTGCGCAGGGCGCCGGTGTCGGGTCCGGTGGCGGGTCCGGCGCCGGCCGGGTCCGCCGGGACGACATAGGCGACGAGCTGCTTGTCGCCCGGTGAGGTCTCGCGGACCAGGACGACGGCGTCGAGGACCCCGTCCTGGGCGGCCAGCGCCGCGTTGATCTCGCCCAGTTCGATGCGGAAGCCGCGGATCTTGACCTGCTCGTCGTTGCGGCCCAGGAACTCCAGGCTGCCGTCGGCGAGCCGGCGGGCCACGTCGCCGCTGCGGTACAGGCGGTCGCCGGGCGCCCCGAACTCGTCGGGCACGAAGCGCTCCGCCGTCAGCCCGGGGCGGCCGAGGTAGCCGCGGGCGATGCCGCGTCCCGCGACATGGATCTCGCCCGGGACCCCGATCGGCGCCGGGTTGCCGTGCCGGTCCAGGATCCGGATCGACAGGTCGTCCAGCGGGACGCCGACGGGGCTGCCGGCGCCCGCGAGGTCCGCCGCGCCCAGCTCGTGGTGGGTGACGTGCACGGTCGTCTCGGTGATCCCGTACATGTTGACGAGCGTCGGGGCGGCCAGGCCCAGCCGGTCCGCCCACGGCCGCAGGTCGGCGACCTCCAGCTTCTCGCCGCCGAACACCACGGTGCGCAGGGCGAGCCGGTCGATGCGCGGGTCGCCCTCACGGGCGGCGCCGACCAGCGAACGGAACGCGGAGGGCGTCTGGTTGAGCACCGTCACACGCTTGTCGACCAGCAGGTCGAGGAACTTGTCGGGGTCGCGTGCCACGTCCTTCGGCACGACGACCACGGCGCCGCCGTGCAGCAGCGCACCCCACATCTCCCAGACGGAGAAGTCGAACGCGTACGAGTGGAACAGCGTCCACACATCGGTGTCGTGGAAGCGCGTCCGCCCGGCCGTCACGGTGAACAGCCGCAGCACATTGGCGTGGGTGAGGCAGACGCCCTTGGGGCGCCCCGTCGATCCGGAGGTGTAGATGACGTAGATCAGGCCGTCGGCGTCGCCGGCCGGTGCCGGGTCGGTGTCCGGCTGCCCGGCCAGCGCCTCGCGGTCGCGGTCGAGCACCAGCAGTGAGCCGGTGTGGACGCCGGACAGCATCTCCTGGTGCGCGCTCCCGGTCACCACGACCGGGACGGCGGCGTCCTCCAGCATGAAGCCGATCCGGTCGGCGGGCACCGAGGGGTCGAGCGGCAGATAGGCGCCGCCCGCCTTCAGCACACCGAGCAGCGCGGGCAGCAGATCGGGCCCGCGCTCCAGGCAGACGCCCACGAGCGTCTCCGGTCCGACGCCGATTCCCCGCAGGTGGTGGGCGACACGGTTGGCCCGCGCGTTCAGTTCGGCGTAGGTCATGTCGAGGCCGTCGACATGGACGGCGACGGCGTCCGGGGTGCGGCGCGCCTGCGCCTCGAAGACCTGGTGCACGGTGCCGGTGACCTCACCGGAGACGGCCGCGCCCGCGGTGAGCAGGGCGAGTTCGCTCTCCCCGAGGAAACCCAGTTCGGCGACGCCCGTGTCGGGCGAGGTGACGGCGGCCTCCAGCAGCCGCACCAGGTGCGCGGTCAGCCGCTCGGCGCTCTCGCGGTCGAACAGCTCGACGGCGTACTCCAGATGACCGTGCAGGGTGCCGTCCGCGGCCTCCCGCAGCTGGAGGTCGAGGTCGTACTTGGCGGCGTTGCCCTCGCCCCGGAACGGCTCGGCCCGCAGCCCCGGCAGGGTGAACGCGCTGGTGCGCTCGCCGTGCATGGTCAGGGCGACGTCGAACAGCGGGGTGCGCGACAGATCGCGTTCCGGCTGGATCGCGTCGATCAACTGGGCGAACGGGGTGCTCTGGTGGTCGAAGGCGCCCAGGACCGTGTCCCTGGTCCGGGCCAGCAGCTCCCGGAACGACGGGTCGTCGCTCCAGTTGCCGCGCAGCACCAGGCTGTTGATGCCGAAGCCGACCATGCCCTGGAGCTCGGGCCGGCCGCGGCCGGAGACCACGGTGCCGACCGCGATGTCGGTGGTGCCGGTGTAGCGGGCCAGCAGGCTCTGGAAGGCGGTGAGCACCACCATGAACGGGGTGGCGTCGTGGCGCTGGGCGAACTCCCGCAGCCGGTCCGCGAGGGAGTCCGGCACCGCGAAGGCGACCGTGGCGCCCGTCGCGTCCCGGACCGCCCGGCGCGGCCGGTCGGTGGGCAGCTCGATCGGGGTGAGCCCGGCCAGGGTGGTCTTCCAGTAGTCGAGCTGCGCTTCGAGGGCGGCGCCGGACAGCTCGGTGCGCTGCCAGGCCGCGAAGTCGGCGTACTGCACGGCCACGGGGGGCAGTTCCGGCTCGGTGCCGGCGGCCAGGGCGGTGTACAGGGTGCTCAGTTCCCGGCCGATGACCTCGGTGGACCAGGCGTCGCAGGCGATGTGGTGGAAGACGATGGCCAGCACGTACTCGTCGTCCGCGAGGCGGATCAGGCGGGCGCGCACCGGGAGGTCCCGGGCGAGGTCGATCGGGACGAACAGGTCGTCGGTGATGACCGACTGGACCCGGGCCTCGCGCTCCCCGGCCGGGAGTGCGGAGAAGTCGTCCAGCGGCAGGGTCACCCGCTCGTCGGGCGAGATCAGCTGGACGGGGTCCTCGCCGTCCAGACCGTACCGGGTGCGCAGGATCTCGTGCCGGTCGGTCAGCCGCTGCCAGGCCTCCGCCAGCGCGGCGGTGTTCAGCTCACCGGTGAGGCGGACGATCAGCGGGACGAGGTACTGGGTGCTGTCCGGGTCGAGGCGGCTGAGGAACCACATCTGCTCCTGGCCGTGGGACAGGCGCAGCGGGGCGGACCGGTCGGCGCGGGGGATGGTGTTCCGGCGCCCGCTCCGGCGGCCGGCGAGCCGCTGACGTATCAGCTCCTCTCTCGCTCCGTCCGCGTCGAAACCGGCGGGGGTGATCGCGGCGGTACTCATGCGGTGAACTCCTTAGCCAGTTCCTGGCCGTTCGTCAGCTCTGCTGGGGAAAGTGCGGCGATCTCCGCACGGATGGCGCTCTCGGTGGCGGCGGCCAGCCGGGCCACGGTGGGGCCCTCGAAGACCGTGCGCACCTTGAAGTCGATGTCGAACTCCTCCTGGATGCGCGAGATCAGCCGGATGGCGAGGATCGAGTTGCCGCCGGAGTGGAAGAAGCTGTCCTCCACGCCGACCCGCACCCCGAGGAGTTCGGCCCAGATGTCCGCGATGCGCTGTTCGGTGGCGGTGCGCGGCTCGACGCGCCCGGCGGCGCCCCCGGCCCCGGCCCCGGCGCCCTCGGGCGACGGGAGCCGCTTGCGGTCCGTCTTGCCGTTGGCGTTGAGGGGGATCTCGGCCAGCGGCAGGTAGCCCTGCGGGAGCATGTAGTCGGGCAGCCGGGCCGCGCAGTGCGCGGCCAGGTCCGCCGCGGTCACCGCGGGGTCCTCGGCGCTGTCGGCCGGGACGTAGTACGCGAGGAGCTGCTGTTCACCAGCCGGCGTTTCACGCGCCACCACGACCGCGTCACGGACCGAGGGGTGCTCGGCCACGACGGTCTGGATCTCGCCGGGTTCGATGCGGTAGCCACGGATCTTTACCTGATCGTCGAGCCGTCCCAGGAACTCCACGGCGCCGTCGGCCCGGGTACGGGTGAGGTCGCCGGTGCGGTAGAGCCGGGCACCGGCCGGTCCGAAGGGGTCGGGGACGAAGCGTTCGGCGGTGAGGTCGGGGCGGCCGGCGTAGCCGCGGGCCACGCCCGTGCCACCGACGTACAGCTCACCGGGGACCCCGACCGGAGCCGGTTCGAGGTGCTCGTCCAGGACGTACATGGTCATGTTCGGCAGCGGGTGGCCGATGGCCAGCACCTCGTCGGTCTCGTCCTGCGCGACCGGGTGGACACAGGTGCCCACGGAGGCCTCGGTGGGCCCGTACTCGTTGATGAGCAGGGTCGCCGGTGCCAGTGCGCGCCAGCGGTCCAGGGTCGCCCGGGTGAACGCCTCACCGGCCACGACCAGCACGGGCGCCAGGGTGCTCGCCTGCTCGGCCGTCAACTGCTCCGCCAGGACGTCGAGGTGTCCCGGGGTCAGCTTGATGAAGCTGTACGGTCCCGCCGCCGCGAGCACCGCGCCCAGGTCGGCGATGTCGGTGTCCTGCGGAACGGTGTGGACGCGCTGTCCGGTGACGAGCGGTGCCCACAGGTTGGGGACGACCAGGTCGAAGGCGACCGAGGAGAACAGCGGCGCCCCCCGCCCGCCCTGCGGGGCCAGCTCGCGGGCCGCCCAGCCGACGTGGTTGGCGAGCCCCCGGTGGGTGACGCCGACCCCCTTGGGGCGGCCCGTCGAACCCGAGGTGAAGATGACGTACGCGAGCGCGTCGGCGTCGTCCCGGCGCTCCGGCGCGGTCCGGGGACGCTCGTCCAGGGCGGGCCGGTCGCGGTCCACCAGCACGGTGGTGACGGCGCCGAAGCGGTCCGCGTACGCCTCCTCGGTGACCGCGAGTGCGGCGCCCGCCGAGTCCAGCATGGCGGCGATCCGTTCCGCCGGGTACGAGGGGTCGGCCGGCACATAGGCCGCACCGGCCTTCCACACCCCGAGCAGGCCCGCGAGCAGGTTCGGCCCCCGGTCCAGCAGGACCCCGACGACGGACTCCGGACCTGCTCCCGAGGCCCGCAGGTGGTGGGCCATCTGGTTGGCACGGACGTCCAGTTGGCCGTACGTCACCGTCCCGCCGTCGAAGGCGACCGCGGGCGCGTCCGGGGTGCGCCGGGCCTGCTCCTCGAAGCGCCGGAGCACCGTGGCGGAGCCGAAGTCGGCCTGCTCGCCGGTCCCTTCGGCGAGCAGCCGCTCGCGCTCCCGGGCGGACAGCAGGGGCACCGTGGAGAGCTCGGCGGCCGGGTCGGCCGTGACCTCGGTGAGGAAGCGGATGAACTGCTCCTTGACACGGACGACGGTCGCCGCGTCGAAGAGCGAGGTGGCGTACTCGAAGACCCCTTCCAGCGAGCCGTCCGCCGAGCGCCCGATGAAGACCGAGAGATCCGTCTTGGCGACCGTCCACGCCTCGGCGAAGGCCCGCAGGTCCGCCGCGTCGGTGGCGACGCTGGTGACGCCCTCGCTGTGCATGTCGAACGCCACCTGGTAGAGCGGCGTACGGGACATGTCGCGCTCGGGCTGCATCTCCTCGACCAGCCGGTCGAAGGGCAGCTCCTGGTGGGCGAACGCGGCCACGGACGCGGCCCGGACCCGGCCCAGCGCCTCGCCGAAGGACAGGTCGCCCGCCAGCTCGCAGCGCACGACGAGGGAGTTGAGGAAGAAGCCGACCGTGTTCGCCAGCTCGGACCGGGTCCGGCCCGCGACCGGGGTGCCGACCGGCACGTCCCACTGGCCGCTCTGCCGGGCCAGCACCGAGGCGAACGCCGTGAGCAGCGTCATGAACGGGGTGGCGCCGTGCCTGCGGCCCAGCTCCTCCACCCTGGCCGCCAGCTCCGGCTCCACCCGGACCGGGACGACCGCGCCGCGCGGGTCGCGCTCGGCCGGCCGGGGCCGGTCGGTGGGCAGCTCCAGCGGGGCGATGCCCGCCAGCGCGGTGCGCCAGTGCGCCAGCTCCCCGGCGGTGAACTCCTCGGTCTGCCGGGCGCTCTGCCAGGACGCGTAGTCGGCGTACTGGACGCCCGGCGCCGGCAGTACGGCCTCCCGGCCCGAGAGCCGGGCGTCGCACAGCTCGCGCAGCTCGCGCTCCAGGACGACGGTGGACCAGCCGTCGCAGGCGATGTGGTGCATGGTGACGAGCAGGACGTGCTCCTCGCCCGGCACCCGGGCCAGCAGGACCCGCCACAGCGGGCCCGTGGCCAGGTCGAAGCCGCGTGCGAACTGCTCCTCGAAGCGTGCCGCGAGTCCGTCCCGGGTGGTGTCGACGACCCGGAGCTCCACAGGCCCGGCCGCGCCGATCACCTGGCGGGGCTCGCCGCCCTCGTCCAGGTAGCGGGTGCGCAGCGCCTCGTGGCGGGCGCCGAGCGCGGTCAGCGCGGACTGGAGCGTGTCCACCGAGGTATCGGCGGGCAGCCGCAGGATCAGCGGGGCGACCCATTCACGGCTGCCGGGGTTCAGCCGGTCCAGGAACCACAGCCGGCGCTGCCCGGAGGAGAGCGGCAGGGGTCCGGAGCGCGACACGGCCGGAATCGGTCCCGCGGTGTCGGCCGGGGCACCGATCAGCCTGGCCTGGGCCTCGACGGTGGTGGCGCTGAACAGGCCGCGCATCGAGATGGCGACACCGGAGGCGCGGAGCCTGGCCGCGAGCCGGGTGAGCTGGAGCGACGTACCGCCGAGCGCGAAGAAGTCGTCGTGCGCGCCGACCTTCTCCCGGCCCAGCAGCGCGGCCCAGACCTCGGCGACCCGCTCCTCGGCGGCGTCGCGCGGGGCGATGTAGCCGCCCTGCCCGGCCGCGGCGCCCTGCTCGTCCATGGCGGTGGCCAGCGCGGCGCGGTCCACCTTGCCGTTGGGGGTGAGCGGGAGGACGTCGACGGTGCGGAAGAGCGCGGGGACATGGCTGTCGGGCAGCCGCTCGCGCAGGAACCCGCGCAGCGCGGAGGGGCCGAGCGGGGTGCGGGTGGTGAGCGCCGCGCCGAGCCGCTTCCCGCCGTCGTCGGCGGTGAAGGCCACGACGGCCGCGCCGCTGATGTCCGGGTGGGAGGTGAGGGCGGCCTCGATCTCGCCGGGCTCGATGCGTACGCCGTTGACCTTGAGCTGGGCGTCCGCGCGGCCCTGGTACTCCAGGTAGCCCTCGGCGTTCCAGCGGACCAGGTCCCCGGTGCGGTAGAGCCGCGAGCCGGGGGCGCCGTACGGGTTGGGGACGAACCGCTCCGCGGTGAGGTCGGGGCGGCCCAGGTAGCCCTGGGCGAGGCCGACGCCGTCCGCGTACAGCTCTCCGGTGACGCCCTTGGGGACCGGGGTGCCGTCGGGGCCCATGACCAGGACCCGCGTATTGCTCAGGGCGCGGCCGATCGGCACCGGGCCGGAGGTCTGCTCCGGGTCCACGCGGTGGGCGGTGATGTCGATGGAGCACTCGGTGGGCCCGTAGGTGTTCCAGACGGCGAGCTGCCGGCCGGCCCGGCCGCGGACCCGCTCGACGAGTTCGGCGTGCAGCGGCTCACCGGCCGAGAAGAGCAGGCGCAGCGCGTAGCAGCCGGCCCAGCCGTCCTCCTCGACCAGGAGCCGCAGGACGGAGGGCACCACCTGGAGGACGGTGACGCCGCCGTCGGCGACCGCCGCCAGCAGCGCCGAGGCGTCGCGCTCGGTGCCGTCCGGGGCGATCACGACACTTCCGCCGCTGATCAGCGGGGCGAAGATCTCCCAGCCCGCCGCGTCGAAACCGACGGAGGTCTTGAACAGGACGCGGTCGGCGGCGGACAGCCGGTGCGTCCGGGCGGCCCAGGTGACCCGGTTGGCGATGCCCGCGTGGGTGATCTGCACACCCTTGGGCTCCCCGGTCGACCCCGAGGTGAAGATCGTGTACGCCACGCCGAGCGGATCGGTGTCCGTGCCGGTGGCGGCCGTCGCGGGGCTCTTTGCCCCGTCGCGGATGTCCTGCGGGGTGAGCGCGCGACCGCCACCGGCGGAGAGCGGGCCGGTCAGTTCCGGCTCGGTGACCACCAGGGCGGTGCCGCAGCGGACGAGGAGGGACTTCAGCCGCTCCTGGGGGTGGCCGGGGTCCAGGGGCACATATCCGGCCCCTGTCCGCCACACCCCCAGGAGGGTGACGACCAGGTCGATGCCCCGGCCCAGGCACACGCCGACCAGTGAACCGGGGCCCGCGCCCGCCGAGCGCAGAAAGCGCGCCGTGCGGTCGGCGGCGAGATCCAGCTCCCGGTAGGTCAGCGTGCGGGCCCCGTCGAGGACGGCGGCCGCGTCGGGCGTACGGGCAGCCTGCTGTGCGACGAGCACGGGCAGGGTGGGCGAGACAGTTCCGCTCAGGGAAGTCCCCGGCAACTGTGCGGCGTTCAACAGGTGCTCCTTCGAATGACCTGGCGCCAAATGCGACTCAGAACTCGGTGGTGGTGAGGGGCCCGCTCGGGGCTTGAGGGGCAGCCCCGGGGGGCCGGCTGATCAGGCGGCCGCGCTACGGCTCTCCATACGGCGGCGAAGGCTCGCCGGGCGCATGTCGGTCCACACGTCGTTGATGCGGGCGAGGCACTCCTCGCGGGTGCCCTCGGTGCCCTCCGCGCTCCAGCCGGCGGGCAGTTCACGCCCGGCGCGCCAGATCGAGTACTGCTCCTCGGTGTTGAGGACGACGCGGTAGACGGTGGTGTCGGTCAGCTCGCTGGACATGGTTCTCCTCGGTGAGGTGGGTGGGGTGGGTGCTGGTGCGGACAACCGCGGGCCGTGCGGGCGGGGTTCAGGACAGGAAGTCCGTGATCTCCACACCCAGGCCGAGCGCGCGGGCGCTCTCGTACACATCGACGGCCAGGGCGAGGTCGAGGACCCCGAGCCCGAACGGCGAATAGATGGTGACCTTCTTCGGTGACGGCGTGAAGGTCCGTGTCCCCGCGATGAGCTGGCCGATGGACGCGTCGATGAAGGCGCGGCCCCCGGTCATCCGCTCGGCGAGGTGCAGCGAGGTGCGCTCGCGGCACACATGGTCCGCGTCGTCCACGATGTTGTGCGCCTGGACGAGCGTCTCGGGGTCGATGTCGCGCAGCGAGATGTGCAGGACCACCGTGCCGGGCGCCGCCGCCGTCAGATCGGTGTGGGGCTCGCCCGCCGAGGTGGCGAAGGAGATCAGCGAATGGGCGGCCAGTGCCTCGTCGATGCTGGCCGCGAGAGAAATGCGGGCGTCGGGGAGAATTTCCGCACAGGCGCGGGCGAATTCCTCGGCGCGGGCCGTGGAACTGTCGTGGACCGTCACTTCCTCAAGGCTGCCGATGGCGGCCTTGAGATAGCGCAGGATCTCCCGGTTGATGACACCGCAGCCGATGAGTGAGACCCCACCGGGGCGCCGGTCCCGGGTCAGCATCTCGGCGGCGAGCGCGGCACTGGCCGCCGTGCGCGCGGCCGATATCAGAGAGCCTTCGAGAAGGGCCTCCGGGTGACCGGTGCGCAGGGAGTTGAGGAGCATCGCCGCACTGGCACGGGCGATGCCGGAATGGATGTTCCCGGGGAACGATGAAATCCACTTCATTCCGGCCGCGGGATTCTCACCGCCCCGGTACGAAGGGAGGCCGATGATCCGGTTGGCGGGCTGGTCCGGAAAGCGGAGGAAAATGGAGTGCGGGACTGCCGTGGCGCCCTGCTCATGCAGTTCATAGGTCGCCCGGACCGTCTCGATGTGTTCCCTCTCCTTTCCGCTGAGGAGCTTCTCCACATCGGATTGACGGATTACCAGCATGGGGCAGATCAACCCTTCCACAGATGCGAGACTTCACCGAAGTTCTCCCGCACCCAGTCGTCGGAATAGATGGTCTTGAGATAGCGGTCCCCCCCGTCGGGGAAGATCAGCGCGGAAACGGAGCCGGGCGGGATGCGCGGCAGCATCCGGTCCATCGCGGCGAGCACGGCCCCGGACGATCCGCCGGCCAGGATCGCCTCCCGCGCCACCAGTCGGCGGCAGTGGACGACGCAGTCGAGGTCCGAGACGTGCACCACCTCGTCGGCCGCTCCCGGGTCCATCAGCGCCGGACGTACGGAGGCGCCGTGCCCCGGGATCAGCCGCCTGGTCGGGGTCCGGCCGAAGATCGCGCTGCCGTCGGCGTCCACCGCGACGACCGTGGTCGGCAGCCCGGCCCGGTGGATGTAGTCGGCGCAGCCGCGCAGGGTGCCGAAGGTGCTGACCGAGCAGAAGAGGTAGTCGAGCCGCCCGTCGAGGGCCTCGACTATCTCGTGCATCGTGCTCTGGTGGGCCTTCGGATTGAACAGGTTCGCATACTGATTGGGCGAGTACGCGTGCGGAACGGTGTCCAGCAGTTCGCGTACCCGGCGCAGTCTGACGGGCAGGAACTCCCCGGTAGCGGCGTCCCTTTCGTCGACCACCTCGACCTCGGCCCGGTAGGCCTTGAGGATGGCCAGATTCTGTTCGGTGGTCTTGGCGTCGACCACGCAGATGAAGCGCAGGCCGTAGTACCTGCATATCTGGGCGAGTCCGACCGCCAGATTTCCCGAACTCGACTCCACGACGACCGAACGCCCCGGCGTCAGTTCGCCGCTGCGCAGCGCCTCGGCGATCATATTGAGGCCGCTTCGGTCTTTTATACTGCCACCTGGGTTGAAACGCTCGATCTTGGCGAAGACCTCTGACTGTCCCTCGGGAAACATCCGTTCCAGCTTCACGAGGGGTGTCTTGCCGATCGTACCCAGAATCCCCGAATTCGATCTTTTCGGCATGGATTCCCTCTCACCTGTAGGCGTGCAAGGGAGACAGTAGCCGCCGCTCAAACGGGGTTACGGGTTCTGCACTGGCAGGGAAGTGCCACCGCAAGGTCCTGTCAGCCCGGGGCCGGGACAGCGCTCCGTCGAGTACCCAAGACTGGGCTCGTTCCGGAATTCACGCGTTCTCTGACTCAGGTGGAGTTGTGACGAAACCTCAGCTTGTACCGGACCGGCCGGCGCACTATGCGCCGTACGAACTGGCCGGCCGATTCGACCGGGACCTCGGCGACCCGCACCGCCGGGATCTCCCCTTCTTCGCGGGCCGGCTCCGTGAACTCGACGCGGTGGAGGGCTTCCCCGAGGACGCGGTGCGCCGGCTCGACGAGCAGGGGCTGCCCGCGTACTACGTTCCGGCCGTGCACGGCGGGCGGCTGCGGAGCTACGAGGATCTGCTCCAGCTCGTCCGGGTGGTGGCCCGCCGCGACCTGACCGTGGCGATCGCCCACACCAAGACCTATCTGGGCTCGGTCAGCACCTGGGTGGGAGGCACCGCCGGCCAGGCGCGGGCGCTCGGACAGCGGGTGTCCGACGGCGCGGTGGTCTCCTGGGGTCTCACCGAGCGCGACCACGGCAGCGATCTGCTGTCCGGCGGTCTCAGCGCCACACCCACGGCGGACGGCTACCGGCTCGACGGGGAGAAGTGGCTGATCAACAACGCCACCCGCTCCCAGCTGGTCTGTGTCCTCGCCCGTACCGCCGACGGGGGCGGCACCCGGGGCTACAGCCTGCTGCTGGCCGACAAGGCGGAGCTCGCCCCCGGTACGTACAGCACCCTGCCCGCCGCGAGGACCCACGGCATCCGGGGCGCGGACATCAGCGGTATCGCCTTCCACGGCGCCGAGGTCCCGGCCGGGGCACTGATCGGCGCCGAGGGGCAGGGCATCGAGATCGTCCTGCGCAGCCTCCAGATCACCCGCACCATCTGCGCCGCGCTGTCCCTCGGCGCGGCCGACCGGGCCCTGCGCATCGCGGCGGAGTTCGGCCTGGAGCACCAGCTGTACGGGAAGCGGCTCATCGACCTCCCGCAGGCGCACCGGAGTCTCACCGAGGCCTACGCCGATCTGCTCGCCATGGAAGCGGTCACCCTCGTCGCCGGGCGCGGGGTCCACGCGCTCACCGAGGAGATGAGCGTGACGTCGAGCGCGGTGAAGTACCTGGTGCCGAGCACCGTCGACGAACTCATCTCCTCCATGGGCCAGTTCCTGGGCGCCCGGTCCTTCCTGAGCGAGGAGTTCGCGCACGGCGCCTTCGCGAAGCTGGAGCGCGACCACCGCATCGTCGGCATCTTCGACGGCAACACCCTGGTCAACCTGAACGCCCTGATCAACCAGTTCGGCGCCCTCGCCCGGGGCTACCGCGCCGAGCGCACGGACACCGAGGGCCTGGCCACCGCGGCGACCCTGACCACCACGGTCCCCGACTTCGACCCGGCCCGGCTCGACCTGACCTCACGTACCGGCAACAGCATCGCCGCCTCGTTGCCCGCGGGCGTCGCCGAACTGCGGAAGCTGGCCGCCGGCGGCGAGGTCACCCCGGCGCTCCTGGCGCTGGCCGAGGATCTTCTGAGGACCACCGACGAGACCCACCGGCAGATGGCGGCCCACCGCCCCACCCCGCGCGACGTACCGGCCGGGGCCTTCTCCCTGGCCCACCGCTACACCCTGTGCGCCGCCGCGGCCGCCTGCGTCCAGGTGTGGCTGCGCAACCGGGACACGGTGGCCCGGGACACCGCGGCCACCGGCGCGCTCTGGCGGGACGGCCTGTGGCTGGAGGCCTGTCTGAGCCGGCTGGCGAGCCGCCTGGCCCCGGGCGTGCTGCCCGGAGCGGGCGACGGCGAGGCCGACCCCACGGCGGTGCTCGACCGGCTGATGGCGCCGCTCCTGGACCAGTACCGGACGGGGGAGATGTTCTCGCTGCTGCCCTTCCGGCCGGCCGCGCCCGCCGCCGCCCCCGCGCACCCGGCACAGCCCCTTCTGGAGACGTCATGAACCCGGTACCCGCCACCCCGTGCACCACGGCCGACCTCGAAGAGGTCCTCGGGGACGCCTACGACCCCGCCAACCCGCTGGGATTCCGGGCCGTACTCGAAGCGGACGAACGCGCCGAGATCCTTCCCGAGGGCGAAAAGGCCCTGGACGCCTTCGGGTTCAACGCCGAGTTCGTCCCCCGCCGCCTCGGCGGGCGCCTCGCCGGCATCGAGCGCCTGATGCTCATGATGCGTACGGTCTCCCGCCGCGACCCCACCCTGGCCCTCGGCTACGGCTTCACCAACTACATCTCCGGCTCCGCGATGTGGACCTCGGGCAACGAGGCCCAGCAGCGCCGGATGGCCGACATCCTGCTCGCCGGCGGCAAGACCGCTGCCGGGTACAACGAGCTGGCCCACGGCAACGACTTCACCCGCACCGACCTCGCCGCCACCACCCGCGGCGACCGCATCCTCATCAACGGCCGCAAGCAGATCGTCAACAACCTCGGCCGGGCCGACGCCGTCGTGCTGCTCGCCCGCACCGGCGAGGGCCCCGGCAACCGCAGCCACTCCCACCTCTTCGTGGACCTCGCCCACGGCCCCGCCGACCGTGTCGACCGCGATGTCCGCCACCCCACCGTGGGACTGCGCGGATGCCTGATCGGCGGCGCCGATTTCACCGACTACCCGGTGCCCGCCGACGCCCCCATCGGCCCGGTCGGCGGGGCGATGGAGACCGTGCTGCGCGCGTTCCAGACCACCCGCGCCGTGCTGCCCGGCATGATGGTCGGCACCTCGGACACCCTGCTGCGCACCGTGACCCGTTTCGCGCTCGACCGCAGGCTGTACGGGCGCCGCGTCGCCGATCTGCCGCACGCCAGGGCCACCCTGACCGGCGCCTTCCTCGACCTGCTGGCCGGTGACTGCCTGTCCACCGTGTCCTGCCGCGCCCTGCACGTCCTGCCCGGCCAGACCAGCGTCCTGACGGCGGCCAACAAGTACCTCGTGCCCAAGGTCCTGCACCGGTCCTCGCACGCGCTCGGCACGGTCCTCGGCGCCAACTCCTATCTGCGCGACGGTGCGTACGGCGTCTTCCAGAAGTTCGCCCGCGACCTGCCCGCCATCACCTTCGCGCACGCCAACGCCTCGGTCTGCCAGGCCACGATGCTGCCCCAGCTGCCCCGCCTGGCGGCGGCCAGCTGGCTGCGCGCCCCGCGCCCGCCCAAGGAACTGTTCGAGCTCGACGCCCCCCTCGGCGACATCGACTACGGGGCCCTGGAGCTGACCTCCCGGGGAGCCGACCATCTGACCGCGATGCTCACCCACCCGGGCACCCGGGCGCTGCTCCCCGAGGCGGCGGTCCTCCTGGTGGACCTGCTGGCGGCGGACCTCGCCGATCTGCGCGAGCGCTGCCTCGCCCTGCCGCCGAGCGAACACTCGGTGGTCGCCGGCCGGGCCGGATTCGCCCTGGCCGACCGCTACTCCCAGCTCGCCATGGCCGCTTCCTGCCTCGGCGTCTGGCAGCACAACCAGCACGGCGACGACGCGTTCCTGCGCGGGACCGACTGGCTGACCGGTGCCCTGCACCGGATCGCGGCCCGGCTCGGCCACGACGTGGGCGCCCTGTCCGACTCGACGGAGCGACGGCTCTTCGAGGAACTGATCTCCAGGGAGGAAAGCCATGAGGGCTTCGACCTCGGCCGTCCGCGGCTGGCGCGCGCCTGACGTCCAGGCGTACCCGAACCCGTATCCGTACCCGGACCAAAAGCCTCTGCCGACCAACTTCCACACCCTGCACATCTCAAGGAGCCTTCTCATGACCGACCTCACCACCGACGTCACCACCGGCGTCAGCGACGACGTCAGCGACGCGGCGACCGTGGAGACCGTCCGCGCCTGGCTCACCGAGCGGGTCGCGTACTTCCTCGACATCACCCCGCAGGACATCGCCTCCGACGACCTGCTCGTCGAGATCGGCCTCGACTCCGTCTACGCGCTCACGCTGTGCGGCGACGTCGAGGACGAGTACGGCATCCTCGTCGAGGCCACCCTGGCCTGGGACCACCCCACCATCGACGCGCTCACGGCCCACATCCACTCCCAGCTCGGCGCCCGCTGATGGCGGAGACCGGACGCGGGGCACGAGCCCTGTCGGTCGGGCAGGAAGCGCTCTGGTTCCTGTACTGGATGGCCCCCGAGAGCCCCGCGTACAACGTGCAGGCCGCCCTGCGGATCCGGGGTGCGCTCGACGAGGACCGGGTCCGCCGGGCGCTGCGCTCCGTGGTGGAACGGCACGATGTGCTGCGGTCCACCTTCGCGGACACCCCGGCGGGCCCCCGGCGGCTCGTCGGGGCGGCGGAGTCGGTCACCCTCCGGGTGCGGGACGCACCGGCCGCCCCGGACGACACCGTGATCGTCAAGGCGGTCCGGGAGTTCGGGGACACCCCGTTCGACCTGACGGGCGAGGGCACCTGCCGGGCCCTGCTGCTGCGCCTGGCGCCGGACGACGCGGTGCTGGTGGTCTCCACCCACCACATCGTCACCGACGCCACCTCCCAGTGGCTGCTGCTCCAGGAGCTGCTGGACGCCTACGCGGCGGACGGCGCCGAGCCGCCGGCCCCGCTGAAGCGCGGGTACGACGACTACGTCACCCAGGAACAGGAGCTGCTGGCCGGGCCGCGCCGCGAGAGACTCCAGGAGTTCTGGCGGGAGTTCACCGCGTGCGCGGCCGCCGCCGAGCTGCTGCCCGACCGGCCGCGCGGCGAGGACCGGCCCGGTGTGTTCAACGGGGCCACCTGCGAACTGCGTATCCCCGACGCCCTGGTGCCCCGGCTGCGCGAGAGCGCCAGACGGTCCGGCGTCACCGGATTCGCCCTGCTGCTCAGCGTCTTCCAGACCCTCGTCCACCGCTACACGGGCCGGAGCGACTTCCTCATCGGCTGCCCGACCACCACCCGCAGCGGCCCCGGCATGCGCCAGGTCGTCGGGTACCTGGTCAACACCCTGGTGCTGCCGGCCCGGTTCACGGCCACCACGACCTTCGAGGAGGCGGCCCGCCAGGCGCAGCGCCAGGTCATGTCGGCGATGAAGCACATCGGCTACCCGTACGCCCTGCTCGCCGGGGAGGACCGGTACGGCAGCCGGAACCCGCCGGTGCGCATGGCCTTCACGATGGTGGCGCCGAGCCGGCTGGAGCCGCTGCTCCAGCAGGTCACCGAGGCGGCGGCGCGGGGCACCCGCACGGAGTACGCCGGGCTGAGCGTCGGCCTGGTCGATGTGCCGCAGCTGGAGGGCCAGTTCGACATCTCGGTGGAGATGCGGCAGAGCGCCTCCTCCCTCACCGCGGTGTTCCGGTACGCGACGGACCTGTTCGACGAGGGCACCGTCAGAAAGCTCCTGGACCACTACGTCCATCTGCTCACCGCCGCCGTCGACGACCTCGCCCGGCCCGTGTCGGAGCCCGTCCTGGTCGACACCGGCGAACTGGACGCGCTGCTGGCGCTGGGGGCGGCCGATGACTGGTGACCGCGTCCCCGTTGCCCGTCGCCCGTACCGCCCTTCCCAGCCCACTCCGTATCCAGGGGGTTCCATGTCCCAGCACCACCAGCTCATGCGGTCTCCGAGCGCCACCGCACGCATCCGCGAGAACGCGCTGGCCACTCCGGACGAGCCCGCGGTGATCTTCGTCCGCGATCCGTCCTCCCCGGACGGCGCCGAGACCTGGTCCTACGCGCGGCTGGACCACGAGGCCCGCAAGGTGGCCGGCTGGCTCCAGGCGCGGTACGCGCCGGGCGACCGGGTGCTGCTGCTGTACCCCGAGAGCCTGGAGTTCGCCGCCGCGTTCGTCGGCTGCCTGTACGCCGGAATGGTCGCCATCCCGTCCTCGCTGCCGGGCCAGTACAGCCACCAGCGGCGCCGGGTGGACTCCATCGTCGAGAACGCCGCCGTCTCGGCCATCCTCACCAGCGGGGCGGCGGCCCCCTCGGTGCTGGACTGGGCCGGCTCGGACACGGCCGCCGGCATCGACTGCGCCGTCACGGACGGTCCCGCGTTCACCGACGCCCACGCGGCCGCCTGGCGCATGCCGGAGGCGGACCACGACAGCCTGGCGCTGCTCCAGTACACCTCCGGATCGACCTCCACCCCCAAGGGCGTGATGGTCAACCAGGGGAACCTGCTGCACAATTCGCAGATCCTCAGCGAGGCGTTCGGGCTGGACCGCACCACCCGTTTCGGTTCCTGGATCCCGCAGTACCACGACATGGGACTGCTCGCGATCCTGCTGCCACCGCTGCTGCTGGGCGGCTCCTGCGTGCTGATGAGCCCGACCACGTTCCTGAAGCGGCCGCACTGGTGGCTCCGGATGATCGACACGTACGACATCACCTGGTCGGCCGCGCCGAACTTCGCCTACGAGCTGTGCGTACGCCAGGTCACCGACGAGCAGCTGTCCCAACTGGACCTGTCGCGCTGGCGGTTCGCCGCCAATGGCTCGGAACCGGTGCAGGCCTCCACCCTGACCGCCTTCGCCAAGCGCTTCGCCCCGGCGGGCTTCCGCGGCGACACCATGGCCCCGTGCTACGGCATGGCCGAGGCGACGGTGTTCATCTCCGGCACCGGCCCGCGCGAGCTGGCCGTCAGCCACATCGACGAGGAGCGGCTGGAGCGCCACGAGTTCCACCCGGTGAGCCTCGCCGAGGCCGGCCGCGACGTCGTCAGCTGCGGCGCGGCGGCCGCCTACGACGTACGGGTGGTCGACCCGGCCACCCGCGAGGTGCTGCCCGCGGGCCGGATCGGGGAGATCTGGCTGCGCGGCCCGAGCGTCGCCCAGGGCTACTGGGGCCGCGAGGACGTCACCCGCGAGACCTTCCGGGTGGAGACCGCGGACGGGGACGGCGGCTATGTCCGGAGCGGTGACCTGGGGACGGTCCACGAGGGCGAGATCTATGTCACCGGACGCATCAAGGAACTGCTCATCCTGCGCGGCCGGAACATCTACCCGCAGGACGTCGAGCACTTCCTCCGGGTGGAGGAGGACGAGCTGGTGGGCCTGTTCGGCGCGGCCTTCGTCGTCCCCGTCCAGCAGCCCGACGGTGGTGTGGAGGAGCAGCTGGTCGTGGCCCACGAGGTCCGCGGCGGCATCGGCCAGGACGGCCTCGCTGGGCTGGCCGGCCGGATCAAGGCCCACATCGCGCGCGGGTTCAGCGTGCGGCCGGGGGCCGTCGTGCTGGTCCGGCGCGGTGGCATCCTGCGTACCACGAGCGGCAAGATCCAGCGTGCCGCGATCCGCGCGACCTTCCTGAACGGCGAGCTGGAGAGCCGCTACCTGGACGTGAACGACCAGGTCGGCCTGCTGCTCGCCGGGGCCCGGGAGGCCCGCGCGGCCGCCTGAGGGAGCTGACACACGCGAAGGGCGGGCCCGGGGCGACCGGGCCCGCCCTTCGCGTGCGCGTGCGCGCTCAGTGGTGTTCGAGGCTCCGCAGCACCAGACCGGTGGGCGGCTTCGGCCCGAACGACGTCGATTTGCGCGGCATCGTGACCCCCTCACCGGCGAGCAGCCGGACGACCTCCTCCCGCACCGGGTGGAGCAGGACCGCCGTGCCGCCCAGCCGGTGCGCCCGCTCGGCCGCCTCGCGGGCGTCGTGGACGTAGGCGATGTCCGCCGGGGCGTCGGGGATCCTCCACAGATGGTCGAGCAGGGTGGCGTGCAGGACCGCGGCGTCCAGCGCCCGCCAGGCCGGGGGCCGGTCCTCGGGGAGCGTACGGGCGAGCAGGTCCGGGTCGGGCCGGTCGACGAGGTGGAAGTCGGTGCCGCCGGTGAGCAGGAAGGCGTTGCCGTACCGGGCGGCCTCGGCCAGCACCTCCAGGGCGGCGGGCAGGGAGGCCGCGACCCGCCGGACCCGGAAGGGGCCCTCGACCGCCGCCAGCGCCTCGGCCACCGGCAGTCGGCGCAGGACCCGGTGGATCGCACGGACCTGGAAGGGATGGCGGGCGGTGTCCACCAGCAGCACGAGGCCGAAGTCCCAGGCGTCCGGGCGGGGCCGCTCGGCACGCAGCCGCAGGTACGTCGCCCAGCGGTGGTGCCCGTCCGCGATCAGCGCCTGCCTGCCGGAGAGATCGGCGTCGATCTCCGCCAGTTCGGCCGGGTCCGTGACGGCCCACAGCCGGTGCCGGGTCCCGTCCGGGGTGGCGGTCGTCAGCAGCGGGGGGCGTGCCGCGGTCCGTTCGACGACGGCCCCGGCCCCGTGCGGGCCGCCGTCCCCCCGGTAGGCGAGCAGCAGCGGCTCCAGATGCGCGGCCGTCGCCCGCATCAGACCGGCCCGGTCCTCGACGATGTGCGGCATCACCGCCTCGTGCGGCAGGACGATGCCCTCGTCCGGCTCGGAGAGCCGCAGTGCCCCGATCAGCCCGCGCTGCACGAAGTCCTCGCCGCGCTGCTCGCTCACGTACAGCGCGGGCTCGGAGTCCGGGGCGAGCACGCCCCCCGACAGCCAGCCGCGCAGGGTGGCGGCGGCGCGCTCGGCGCGGTCGGCGGGGGTGGCCCCCTGCGGCAGGATCAGCCGCACGATGCTGTGCGGATGGGCGGAGTCCGGATGGTGCGGCCCGTCCGGGCCCGCCCCGGCCGTGTACGGCGGCGAGGTCACGGCCGCGAGGCTGCCGACCCGCTCGGGGACGTAGCGCAGGCCGCGGAAGGGATGGAGCTGCAGGCCGTTGCCCGCAGGGCCCGTGGATGTCATTGGCGCATCGTAGGAAGGCGCCTTTTCGATCCGATTTCACGCCGGGAAACCGGTGGACGGCCGGAGACCGGCGGCCCGCCGGAGCCGTCTACCGGGTGCCGAGCAGCCGGGCCAGGGCGTCCGCGTCGACCCGGACCCCGAGCCGGGTGGTGGCGACCATGTCCGTGATCTGCGCGGTGCGTTCCTCCCACGCGGTGGCGGCCAGGAAGCGGAAGATGTCCCGGGCGTGCTGGAGCCGCGCGACCGCCGCGGCGTCGCCCCGGACCGCCTCCGCGCAGGCCCGGTCGGTCTCGATCCGGGCTTGCAGGAACCGGTCCCCGACGTCCTCGGCGGCGGTGAGCGCCTCGCGCAGAATGGACTCCGCCTCGGTGGAACGATTCTGCCGCCACTGTGCCTCGCCGAGGGCCCGCAGGGCGTACGCCTCGCCCAGCCGGTCGCCCTGTGCACGTGTCAGTGCGATGACCTCACGGCAGGCCCGCTCGACACGCGGCAGTTCGCCCGCCCGGAGGTAGGCCTCCGCCAGCCGGTAGATGTTCTGCGCCTTGCCGCGTACGGAACCGGCCTCGTCGCTCGTCCGGATGGCCTCGCGCAGCAGCGTGATGCCGAGATCCGTCTCGCCGCGCTCCAGCTCGATCTGGGCGAGCAGCCCGAGCGCGTGGGAGCGGCTGGTCGGGTCGTCGGTGCGGCCGAAGTAGTCGAGCGCCGCGCGGCAGTGCCCGGCGGCGTTGTCGAGGTCCCCCTTGAAGCGGGAGCACAGCGCCAGGTTGCGCAGCACGATGGCCCGCTCATGGAGGTCGTCGCTCCGCTCCAGCAGCTCCATCGCCGAGGAGAGCAGGGAGTCGGCCTCGGCGTAGCGCCGCTGGTAGATCGCCAGCGTGCCGAGCGAGCGCAGCATGATCGTGGCCCCCGGGTCGTCGCCCGCGCTGCGCGCGCCGTCGAGGGCGGTCTGCGCGGTCTGCTGCCAGTCCTCCAGGTAGTTGCGCATCTCGAAGAGCGGCATGGTGCGCGCGGTCAGCCCCCAGGCGTGCGCGGAGGCTCCGCTCTGCGCGGCGTGGGCGACCATGCTGACGAGGGAGGTGCGCTCCGACTCGAACCACTCCAGGGGGTCGGCCAGCAGGTCCGCGACCGTCTCCTCGGGGAGCGTCACTTCGAGCCGGGCCCGGTGCGGGGCGAGGTGGCCCTTGCCGTACAGCTGTCTGTGCGCGGCGTCGGCCAGGGTGAGCATGGTGCCGTAGGCCCGCTCGACCGTGTCCTCCCGGTCGCTCTCGGAGTCCTCGGCGTGCGCGCGCTCCCAGGCGAACAGCCGCAGCAGCTCCTGGAACCGGAACCGGACGGGCGCGCCCGGGACGATGGTGGAGACCTCCAGCAGCTGGGCGTCCACGAGTTGTTCGAGCAGGTCCTCGGCCTCGTCCACGTCCACGTCGAGGACGGCCGCGGCCGTCCAGGCGGCGAACGTGGTCACGGGCAGCAGCCCGAGCCGCCGGTACAGCCGCGCGGCGTCCGGGGACAACTCCCGGTAGCTGAGCCAGAATCCGGCCCGCACACCGCCGTCGTTCGGGCTCAGGACGTCCAGCCTGCGGTAGCGGTCCTCCAGCCGGGAGGTCAGCTGGCGCAGCGACCAGTGGGGCCGGGTGGCCAGCCGGCCCGCCGCGATGCGCAGGGCCAGCGGCAGCCGCCCGCACAGATCGACCAGCCGGGCCGCGGAGGCCGGGTCGGTGGCGACCCGCTCGGCCCCGATGACGGTGGCGAGCATGCTGTCGGCCTCGTCCGGCGTCATCAGCTTGAGGTGGATCCGTACCGCCGCGTAGTCGCTGGTCAGTTCGTCCAGCGGGTCACGGCTCGTGATCAGTACGAAGCACTGGCCGCGCCCGGGGAGCAGCGGCTGGATCTGGGTGAACGAGCGGACGTCGTCCAGGATGATCAGCAGCTTGCGGTTGTTCAGGAGCGAGCGGTAGAGCGCGGACCGCTCCTGGAGATGGGCCGGGATCTGGGCACTGGGCACACCGAGACCGCGCAGCGACTGGTCGAGCACGGACATCGGAGACAGCGGCTGGTCGAACTCGTGATAGCCGTGTACGTCGATGAAGAGCTGGCCGTCCGGGAACCGTTCGGCGACCCGGTTCGCCCAGTGCGCGGCCAGCGCGCTCTTGCCGATGCCGCTCACCCCGGAGATGACCGCGACCGAGAGGGGCCCGCGGTCGCCCGCGTCGGGCAGCAGCGCGTCCAGCACGTCGATCTCCGGCAGCCGGCCGGTGAACGCGGTGACGGGGAGCGGGAGTTGTGCAGGCACGGCGACGGCCACCCCATGGGTGTGCCCGGCGGGAGCGGGCACGGGGGCGGGTACGGCGCCGGAGTCCGGGGCGGCGGGCACGGCGGACTGCCGGCCCGGAGCCGGGCAGGCAGGCGGGACGGCGGCGAGGGGCGCCGCGGACGGTACGGAGGACGGCGCCGCGGGCGGCGTGGCGGGCGGCGTCGTGGGGGACGCGGCGGGTGGGCGACGGGCGGCCGGGGAGGGCTGGGCGATGAACCCCTCCAGCTCGTTCGCGTCCTGGAGGATCCGCTGGTGCACTTCCTGGAGCGCGGGCCCCGGCTCGATGCCCAGCTCGTCGACGAGGGCCCGGCGCCCCTCCCGGTACACCTGGAGGGCTTCGGCGCGCCGCCCGGCCAGATGGTGCGCGTGCATGAGGTGCGCCCTGGCCTGCTCGCGCAGGGGGTGCTCCTTGACGAGGGCGGTGAGCCGGGTGATGACCGAGTGGTGGCCGCCGAGCCGCAGTTGCAGTGCGGCGTACTCCTCGTTGATGTCCAGCCTGAATTCGGACAACTGTGTGACTGTGTCGTCGATCCGGTCGCCCGTCAGCCCTTCCAGGACGGGTCCCCGCCACAGGGCGAGCGAGTGCTCGAAGAGCGCGGTCGCCTCATCCACGCGTTCGTCGTGCGCCGAGGTCAGACGGGCCTTCGCGACTGATTCGCTCAGGTCCTGGAGATCGATATAGCTGTCCCTCGAATGGAGAATGTAGCCCGGGTGCCGCGTCTCGATGAGATCTTTGACCGATGCCTTTTCCCGGAAGATTTTACGAAGCGTGGTAATGCAAATGGCTATTTGGTTACGCGCGGTGGTCGGCGGGGTGCCCTGCCACACGGCCTCCGTCAGCGCCGCGACCGAGACGGTGCGGTCCGGCGAGAGCAGCAGTGTGGCCAGGACGGCCCGTTGACGTGCGCTGCTCACCCGGATCGTCTCGCCGTTGGCCGAAATCTCCAGCGGCCCCAGCAGTTTGAAGGACAGCGTGTGGGTCACTGCATGTTCCCATCCCGGTCGTATGCCCGACGGCATGCGGTCGCCATGAACCGTTCCTGTATGACGTGGCTGAAAAGAACACGCGGACGGTCGGGCTCCGGGATCTTCGTGCACTGCTGCGCCCGGGAGTCGGCGGGCTGTCGCCCGGGAGCCGATCCCGTTGTTCCGCCCTCATGGCCGGTCGGCCGGTAACACACGGATGGCCGGGCGGCGTTGGTCGAAAGCGGATAATGGGCAGCAGTAGGCATGTTTCCAATGATCACTACCCGGGGCACAAAGTCAATGCGGATTCCCCGGATCAAAGCGTGTCGCGATTCTTGACATAATTCTGGCACGGGGGTGTCGGACGGGTGGGCGGGCCGCCGGGGTTCTCCGGCGGCGGCCGGTCGTCACCGCTCGTCCGGCGAGGTCTGCATGGGCTCTGATCAGGTGCGACGAGGTCGTCGTCGCCGCCGGGGGCACCCGGCGGGATCGTTACCGTACCTGCCTCGCGCGGATTTCGTGTCAGGGGGGCCAATCCTGCGGGGAATCCGGTGAATCCCGCTTATGGGGGCGGTCGGTCATACATCGGCGGGATGTCGCGCACCGTTACCCGGAATGCAATAATCCGCAGCCCGTTTCGGTTGCTTTATCCGATATCTTCCGGTGAATCGATGCAGTGTGTTCACGTGATCGGATATCGGAGAGGGATGGAGAGGCGTCGGAGAGGGATCGCGGCCTTACACGTCCTTGCGGGGCGCTTGCCGGATCGGCGCTCCGTCCTCAACGGCGCCGAAATAAAGGGGCGTTGATGTGCATTGCCCGGCCGCTTCGGCCAGGGATTACGGGACGGCCCGAGGAAAGGGCAATGTGCGCCGACGCGCTGTCCCGGGGCTGTCCGCCGGGGAGCGGTGGGACCGGGCGGTAATAGCCGGACGTATATGACGAGCCGGCCCGCACGGGCGCGGCCCCGGAGCGGGGGGCGGCGGCCACCCGGCACCTGTACCGGTGTCTCCGGCGGGTCAGGTCAGTGGGAATCGCCGCGCCGGCCGAGGGTCTCCACCGGGGTCGCGGTGGGGCGGGTCCACTGCGGAACGGGCCGGCCGGGCCGGTACGGACCACGGTCGGCCGACCCCGCACGGACGCGCGCCGCCCCCGTCTTCCCGAGCCCGCCCCCGTCTTCCCGCCCCCGTCTTCCCGAGCCCGGCGCCCCGCGCACGCCGCGTACCGCGCCCGGCTCACGGCACATGGCTGCGGACCAGCGCCACCGCCTCGTCCAGCGCGGCCGTCTCGTGCTCCGTCAGCCGCGGGTCGGCCGCCCGGCGGGTCCGGGCGAGGGCCAGGTCGGCGACGCTCACTCCCCCGTCCGCGGCCATCTCCCCGAGCAGCGCCGTGAGCAGGGCGCGGACGGCCGCCGCCGGTGTCTCCGCGCCCGTCCCCGCCCCTCCCGGGGAAGCCGGGGACGGCGGGGAGGCAGGGGAAGCCGGGGAGGCAGGGGACCGCGGGGAAGCCGGGGAGGCAGGGGACCGCGGGGAAGCCGGGGAGGCAGGGGCCAGTGAGGCCTGGGCCAGGATCAGGGCCGACATGGCGCGGTCGAGCCCCGGCGGGCCCTCCGTGGTGTTGCTCCAGTCGATCACCACCGGTCCCCGCTCCGTCAGGATCACGTTCTCCGGGTGCAGGTCGAGATGGAGGATGTGCTCCTCCGGGTCCGGGGAGAGCCGGGCCGGGACCGCGTGCAGTTCGCGCAGCAGCCCGGCGAGCAGCGCGCCGCCCTCCGCCGCCCGCAGGGTCCCCGCCGACAGGGCCTCGGCCATCGTCGGGCCGGTCAGCCGTTGCAGCACCAGATCGGTTGCGCGGGCCCCTTTTGCGGGCGGGCCGATGCGGGGGACCGGGAACCCGAAGGCGCAGAGGTAGGACATCACGGCCAGTTCGGGGGTGGCATCGGTGCTGTCGCGGTAGCGGCGAAGGACCCAGGAGCCGTCGAGTGCGTACACGTCGGCGGTGCGTCCCGAGCCCAGAAGTTGGCCTGTGTGCATGAGGCCGAACCTACCCGGGCGTACCCGCGAAAGGGAGCCGCCGGACGTCCCGGCGACGGCCGGGCGCCAGGCCACCGGCCTGCGGCGGGTCTCCAGAGGGTTCGGCGGCACGCCTCGGGGGCCGCCCCATAACGCGAAGTGAGGGGGTGAACGGGATCTCCTCGGCCCTCCGGTGCCCGACTACGGTTTCGGCAATTCCCGAGTCCGGCACACCCCGGGTTCCCCACCCGGGAGCCCGGGACTCGCCTTGGGTCTGCCACCCCCCGGCCCCAAGCCCCCCCCGAAATCGAGGAGAGTTACGTGGACAACGCCACGCTCCGCAGACGCGCACTCGCCGCCTGTACCGCCGCTGTCGCCGTGGGCGCGCTGGGTCTCGCAGGTCTGACCGGTATCGCGTCCGCCGACCCCACCGGTGCCACGACGCCCGCTGCCGACAGCCTCTCGCCCGGTCTGCTCCGGGCCATGGAGCGCGATCTGGGCCTCGACGCCGACGCGGCGAGGAGCCGGATAGGCAACGAGTACCGTGCCGCCGCCGTCGCCGCCGGGCTGGAGAAGTCCCTCGGCGCCAGCTTCGCCGGGGCCAGGGTCGGCGGATCCGACGCGGCCCTCACCGTTGCCACCACCGATGCCTCCGAGACGGCGAGCATCACCGCGGCGGGCGCGCGGGCCGAGGTCGTCGGCCACAGCCTGGACCGCCTCGAAGCCGCCAAGTCCGCGCTGGACGAGGTCGCCCTGAGCAAGGCGCCCAAGGGCGTGCCGGTCTGGTACGTCGATGTGCGCGCCAACCGGGTCGTCGTCAACGCCGTGAACACCCGGGCCGCCGACGCCTTCCTTGCCGCCGCGAAGGTCCGCCGCGACCTGGTGACCGTCGCCGAGTCCACCGAACAGCCCCGTACCTACGCGGATCTGCGCGGCGGCGACGCGTACTACATGAACGGCTCCGGCCGCTGCTCCATCGGCTTCCCCGTGAAGAAGGGCACGCAGAACGGCTTCGTCAGCGCCGGTCACTGCGGCACCCCCGGGGTGAGCACGAGCGGCTACAACCAGCAGGCGCAGGGCTCCTTCCAGGGGTCCACCTTCCCCGGCCGTGACTACGCCTGGGTCGCCACCAACGCCAACTGGACGCCCCGCGCCCTGGTGAACGGCTACGGCAACGGCGATGTGACCGTCACCGGCTTCACCCAGTCGGTCGTCGGCTCCTCGGTCTGCCGCTCCGGCTCCACGACCGGCTGGCACTGCGGCACGATCCAGCAGCTCAACACCAGCGTCACCTACCCGGAGGGCACCATCTCCGGGGTGACCCGTACCAACGTCTGCGCCGAACCCGGCGACTCCGGCGGCTCGTTCATCACCGGAAGCCAGGCGCAGGGTGTCACCTCCGGCGGCTCGGGCAACTGCTCCCAGGGCGGTACGACGTACTTCCAGCCGCTCAACCCCGCGCTCCAGGCGTACGGGCTGACCCTGGTCACCAGCGGGACGCCGACCGACCCGCCCACCGACCCGACCGACCCGCCGACCGAGCCGGGCGGAACCTGGGCGGCCGGCACGACCTACGCCGCGGGCGCCACGGTGACGTACGGCGGGACGACGTACCGCTGCCTCCAGGGCCACCAGGCGCAGCCCGGCTGGACCCCGCCGAACGTTCCCGCGCTCTGGCAGCAGGTCTGACCCCCACGCCTCCCGTTCCTTCTCACGACCCCAGCTCCTCCCGCTCCTCCCGCTCCTCCCGCTACTCCCGCGTCTCCAGCTCCTCCTGATCTCTCCGCTCCTCCCGCTCCTGTCCCCGCCCCTCCCGTTCCGAGGAACCCCGAGGATCCGACATGAACCCAGAAGCAAGCGACGACCTCCCCAACAGTCGCCGGATCAGCCGCAAGAGCATCCTGAAGGCCGCGCTGGTCGCGACCGCCGCTCCCCTGCTCGCCGGGGGAGGGGTCGCCCTCGCCCGTGACGCCGGCTCCAACGGTGCCCCCCTCACGCCGACCCCGGCGTGCGACGACGGTGACGACCCGACGCCGCCGCAGATGGAGGGCCCGTACTTCAAGCCCAACTCCCCCCTCCGCACCAGCCTGGTGACGCCGAGCACCCCCGGCATCCCGCTCACCGTCAGCGGCTATGTCTTCGGCCGCGCCTGCAAGCCCATCCCGGGAGTGCTCCTCGACTTCTGGCAGGCCGACACCAACGGTGGGTACGACATGAGCGGATTCGGCTTCCGCGGGCACCAGTTCACCGACACCAAGGGGGCGTTCAGCCTCACCACCATCGTGGCGGGCCTCTACCCCGGCCGCACCCGGCACATCCATGTGAAGGTCCAGGCCCCGGGCCGCCCGGTGCTCACCACGCAGCTGTACTTCCCCGACGAGCCGCGCAACAACACGGACGCGCTGTTCGACCCCGAGCTGCTCATGAACGTGCGCAACGTCGGGAACGGGCGGGAGGGCACCTTCGACTTCGTCCTCGACATCGCCCAGACACCCGGCCCCACCGATCCGCCCACGGGCGGCACCTGGGCCACGGGCACCTCCTACCGCGCGGGAGACCGCGTCACCCATGGCGGGGTCGCCTACCGCTGCCTCCAGGCCCATGTGGCCACGGCGGGCTGGGAACCGCCGAATGTCCCCGCGTTGTGGGAACGCGGGTAGACACCGGCAGCGGTGGCGCTCCACCGCCCCGAGGGCCCCGTCCACGCGGATCTCCGCGTGGACGGGGCCCTTCCGCCGTTCGTCTGAAACATTTCCGGGGGCCCGTCGCGTCGAAGGGGTGCGGGGGCCGGGAAACGGGACCCGGCCGGGCGAACGGGGAGGGCATGAGGAAGTCGCGTACGGAGGACTTCAGAGAGTTCGCGGCCGGACGCGCGAGCCATCTGTACCGTTCGGCCTGTCTGCTGACCAGCGGCGACGTTCATCTCGCCGAGGATCTGGTGCAGGAGACACTGGGACGCATGTACATGCTGTGGGGCCGCGCCCACCGCATCGACAACCCGGCGGCCTACGCGCAGACCGTGCTCGTACGCACGTTTCTGACGCACCGCCGTCGACGCTCGGCGGCCGAGAGCCCACAGGCCGAACTGCCCGACAGCGGGGCGGCGGCGGGCGATGACCCGGCGCTGCGGATGACGCTGCTGCGGGCCCTGGCGCAGCTGGCTCCCAAGGACCGCGCGGTGGTGGTGCTGCGGTACTGGGAGGACCGGAGCGTCGAGGAGACCGCGGAGGCGCTCCAGGTCAGCTCGGCGGCCGTACGGACCCGTTGTGTGCGCGCGCTCGCCCGGCTGCGCGAGCTGCTGGGGGGCAGCATCACGGAGTTCGCGGCCCGCTGACCGGGCGCCGGACGGCGCCGTACGACATTCACGTAACTCGGACCGAGAAGTGGTGGTTTGCCATGCCCTTTGAAGAGGAACTCAGCGATGAACTGCGCCGGACGGGGGAGACCTTCGACCTCGGAGACCGGCCCGGTGTGGTGGCCGGGGGGATCGACGCGGGCCGTCGCCGTCAGCGGCGCCGTACGGCAGCCGTGACCGGCAGCGTGCTGGCGCTGGCGCTGGTCGGCGCGGGCGGGGCCTTCGCGGGCGGACTGCTCGGCGGGTCCGCCACCACCTCCGGTGTGGCGAGCGGGGAGCGGACCGTGTCCGCCGGGACCGGGGGAGGCATCTCCGACGACGTGATGGTCGAGACGCTCCAGGCGTTGCTGCCGGCGGGGAGGACCGAACAGGGCAGGGGCCAGGTCACCGGCGGCGCGGACGGTCCGGACCGTGCCGAGGCGTCCGTCGTGTACGACGACGGGGAGGGCAGGGGCACGGTCTCCGTCTCGCTGTACGCCACCGAGGCGCGCCGGGTGGGAGAGACGGGCGACGGCATCTGTGGCGAGCAGGTCCGTTCCTGGGCGGCCGAGGAGAGCACCGGGGCGGCTCCCGGTGCCGGGAGCTCCGCCGGGGAGAAGGGGAGCGGGTCGGTGTACGACGCGAAACTGACCCTCTGCGGCGGCTCGAAACCCGGCGGGCTCCGGGACCGGACGGGCGACGGGCCCGGCAAGGACGACGCACTCACCAAGGACGACGCACTCACCAAGGACGACGTACTCACCGAGGACGGCAAACTCGCCGAGGGCGACAAGCCCGGCAAGGAGAAGAAGCGCGGCGGGTACGGCAAGATCAGCGCCGCGCGGGCCCTGTTCTTCACCAGGACCGGCGTGACCGTGGACCTGCGCGCGTACAACGGGGTGCTGGGCGGCGGTGGCGTGGCCACCCGCCCGAAGCCGGTGCTCGGCGGCGACACGCTCGTCGAGCTGAGCAAGTCCTCGCAGTGGCAACGGCTGGCCCTGGCCCTGAAGCCGGACAAGGGGGAGAGGACGGACACCGGCAAGGGTCCGGGGACCCCGCCCGCGGGCGACCGGGCCCCGGAGCTCGACTACGGCACGCTCATGCCCACCTTCCTGAAGCTCCTGCCCAAGGGCCTCCCGGTCGTGGAGAAGCGGCACGAGGGCGGTGAGTACGCCTATGTCGTCGCCGACGACGGCAAGGGCAGGTCGCTGGTGCAGATCAATGTGCAGCGGGACATGCGGGACGCCGCAGGCGAGCTCTACGCCGGTGCCGAGACGCTGCCCGACGGAACGAAGCTCAGGACGACCCAGCAGCCCGGGGAGAAGGGCGGCGAGGGGGTCGTGTGGTGGACGGCCGACACGATGCGCCCGGACGGCATGCGGGTCGTCGTCTCCGCCTTCAACTCCGGTGAGCAGTCGACGCCCGCCACCCGGGCCGAGCCCGCACTGACGATGGATCAGCTGACCGCGCTGGCGACCAGCCCCGAGTGGCTGAAGCTCCAGCAGAAGTAGCGCGCCTCCCGGCTCACGGCCCCGTGCTCACTTGGCGTCGGAATACCGCTCCACCACCGCCGTGGTGAAGGGGAACCGCACCGGCGTCGGTCCGAAGGCGGTCCGCCCGGCCAGCTCCCCGGCCGCGCGGATCGCCTCGACGACGGTGCCGGTCTCCTCGGCCGGGCAGTGCACGATCACCTCGTCGTGCTGGAAGAACACCAGCTCGGCGCGGAGCCCGGCCGTGAACAGCGTCCGCCGCAGGGCCGCCAGCAGCAGCAACGCCCAGTCGGCGGCGCTGCCCTGCACTACGAAGTTGCGGGTGAAGCGCCCGCGGGCACGGGAGTGGGAGGAGGCGTACCCCGGGACGAACTCGCCGCCCCGCTCGCCCGCGCCCTCCCCGTCGCCCGCCGTTCCCCCGCCGTCCTCCTGCGGAAGCCCGGCCTCGCCGCCCGTGTCGTCGTCCGCCCCGGCGGCGGGCGGGCTGGTGCGCCCCAGCCAGGTCCGTACGAGCCGCCCCTCCTCACCGGCCTTCGCCGCGTCGTCGACATAGGCGACGGCGTGCGGGAAGCGCCGCCGCAGGGCCGCGAGATTCTTCAGGCCGTCCCCGGACGTCTGGCCGTAGACGGCGCCGAGCAGGGCGAGCTTGGCGTCGTCGCGGTCGCCGTGGAACGCCCGGTCGGACAGGCTCTTGTAGAGGTCGCCGTCATGGCCGGCCACCTCCATCAGCCCGGGGTCGCGGGAGATGGCGGCCAGGACCCTGGGCTCCATCTGATCGGCGTCCGCGACGACCAGCCGCCATCCCTCGTCGGCCACCACGGCCCGCCGTATCACCTTGGGGATCTGAAGTGCCCCGCCGCCGTTGGTCGTCCAGCGCCCGCTGACCGTGCCGCCGGGCTGGTACTCCGGGCGGAACCGGCCCTCGCGCACCCAGTCCTGGAGCCAGCTCCAGCCGTGCGCGGTCCAGATCCGGTAGAGCTTCTTGTAGGCGATGAGCGGCTCCACGGCCGGGTGGTCCAGCTCCGCGAGCTCCCAGCGCCGGGTCGACTTCACCTTGATCCCGGCCTGCGCGAACGCCTTGATCACATCGGCGGGCAGATCGGGGCGCACCCGTCTGCCGAAGGCCGCGGAGACCTCGTCCACCAGCTCGGCCAGTCTGCGGGGCTCGCCGCCGCCCGCGTACCGCTCGCCCAGCAGCTCGTCGAGCACGTCCCGGTGCACATCGGCCCGCCAGGGCAGCCCGTCCCGGTGCATCTCGGCGGCCACGAGCATGCCGGCCGACTCGGAGGCGGTGAGCAGACGCATCCGCCCCGGGTGGGCGCACGCGTCATGGCGCCGCACCTGATCGGCGTAGACGGCGAGAAGTCCCTCGAAGGGCACATCGGTCCCCGAGGGCGGCTCGAAGAGCGAGGACTGCGAGCCCGGTTCGGCGGAACGGGGCGGCGGGTCGGGGGGTACGGGGGCGTGGCTCAGCCGGGCCCAGGCGGCGGCAGCGGACCGGGGTTCACCGAGCCGTCCCTCGTGCCCGAGCAGCAGCAGCTCGGCGCACTCGATGTCGTAGCACCGCTCGACCCGGACCCCGGCGGCGAGCAGCCGGGGATAGATCTCGCCGGTCGACCGCCATACCCAGCGCGCCACGCCGGGCCGGGACCTGACCGCCTCGGCGAGGTCGGGCTCGGCGAGGACCGGGCCGGCGGGCGTGCCGTCCCGTTCCAGCGGCACGAGCAGCGCACCGCCGCCCTCTGCCGTGGCCAGAGCCCAACGTACGGTCATGGCTCCGAGTCTGACACCCACCACTGACACCGCCCGGGACCCCGAGCCCCCGGGACCCCCGAGCCCCCGGCCCCTCGACGGGCCACCCCGGCCCCTCCGTCGCCTTCGACCGGCCCCGCGCTCCCCGACCGGCCCCGCGCCCGACCGCCCCCGCGCCCCCCGACCGCCCCCGCCCCCCGGTCTCCCGGGTCGCCCGAGCGGAGCCGGGCCGCGAGGATCGACGCATGGAAGCGATCGTTTACGAGGAATTCGGCGGCCCCGACGTCCTGCGCCTGGCCCGGGTGGACGAGGTACGCCCAGGCCCCGGCCAGCTCCGGGTGAAGGTCCGCGCGGCCGGGGTCAACCCGATCGACTACAAGATCCGGCACGGCTGGATGGAGCAGGTCTTCCCCACCCCGCTGCCCGCGACACCGGGCACCGAGTTCGCCGGGGTGGTCGAGGAGACGGGCGAGGGCGTCACCGCGTTCGCACCCGGCGACGAGGTGCTCGGCTGGAGCGCCACGGGCGCCTACGCCACCCACGCCCTGGCCGAGGCCGCCGCCCTCGCCCGCAAGCCGGAGGGGCTGGCCTGGGACGAGGCCGCCGCGCTGCCCGTCGCGACCGAGACCGCCTCCCGGGTGCTGGACGAGCTGGAGGTGGCCGAGGGCGACACCCTGCTGCTGCACGGCGCGGCCGGAGCGGTCGGTTCCGCCGCGGTCCAGCTGGCGGCGGCCCGGGGCGCCACGGTCATCGGCACCGCGTCCCCGGCCAACCACGACTATCTGCGGGTGCTGGGCGCGGTGCCGGTGGCGTACGGGGACGGTCTGGTCGCCCGGGTCCGGGAGCTGGCGCCGCAGGGCGTGGACGCGGTGTTCGACGCCTCGGGCCGCGGCGCGCTGCCGGACTCCATCGAGCTGCGCGGCGGTACGACGGACCGGATCGTCACCATCGCGGACCCGGACGCGGGGAAGCTGGGCGTCGCGTTCTCGGCGGGCGGCGGCGGCCCGTCGGCCGAACGCCTGGCCCGCAACGCCCGCCGCGCGGCCCTGGGAGAACTGCGCGTGCCGGTCGCCCGGACCCTGCCCCTGGCCGAGGCGAGGACCGCCCATGAACTGAGCGAGGCGGGCCACGTCCGGGGAAAGCTCGTCCTGCTGCCACCGGAGGACTGACCGGCGCCTCCCGCCGGCCGGGATGCCCCGGCCGCTCCGGGGCACCCCGGCCGGAGGCGCCCCGGTCATCCCCGGGCACCCCGCCTACCCTGGCCGGATGGAACCGGTGACCGACCAGGCATGCGCGGCAGCCCTCTACTCCGACGACGACTCCGCACTCGACACCGGCGCCTCGCTCCTCGCCGCCGACCCGTCCTCGGACGACGCCCTGCACGCCCGCGGGGAGGAGTTCGTCCGCCGCGCCTGGGACCGCGGCTGGCACCCCGCCGACCTGGTCCGCTCCGTACGGCGGGAACTGCCCGACAACGGCGAGCGCGGCGCGGCCCTGGTGGCGGGCCTGATCGTGGCGGAGACCGCCCGGTACGCCGCGCTCCCGCCCCGCTGGGCGGACCAGATCGCCGAACTGCCCGCCCCCGCCCCGCGCAACCGCCCCGACCGCTTCACCTACGCGGCCGACCTGCTGGAGCTGTACCGGGTGCTGCTGCGGCTGCCCTCGATCGAACCGGTCGGCCCGCCGCCCGGCACGGTCACCGGCCTGCCGCACCTGCCGCCCGCGCACGACGAGCCCCGGATGCTCACCCGTATCCGGGCGCTGCTGGCGAAGGCGGAGGCGACCGGTTTCCCGGAGGAGGCCGAGGCGCTGACCACCAAGGCGCAGGAGCTGATGGCCCGGCACAGCATCGACGAGGCACTGCTCGCCGCCCGGAGCCACGGCGGCCGGGCGCCCGGCGCCCGCCGGATCGGGGTCGACGCCCCGTACGAGACGGCCAAGGCCATCCTGCTCGACGCCGTCGCCTCCGCGAACCGCTGCCGCGCCGTGTGGAACAGCGACCTCGGCTTCACCACGGTCGTCGGCTTCGAGTCCGACCTGGAGGCGGTGGAACTGCTCTTCACCTCCCTGCTGGTGCAGGGCACGGCCGCGATGACCGGGGCGGAGGCGGGCCAGCGGGCCGGCGGCCGCAAGCGGACCAAGACGTTCCGGCAGTCCTTCCTGATGGCGTACGCCCAGCGCCTCGGCAGCCGGCTCGCCGCGGACACCGAACGCGTCACGGCGGCGGCGGACGTCGGCACCGCGTCCGGCGACGGCAACGGGAGCGGCGCTCCCGGCGGGCTGCTCCCGGTGCTCGCCGCCCGGGACGTCGCGGTCACCGAAACGGCCGAGCGGATGTTCCCGCGCACCACCACGACCCGGGTCCGGGGCGCCGTGGACGAGGCCGGATGGATCCATGGCGCGGCCGCCGCCGACCGTGCCCGGATGGGCGGACGCGAAGGTGAAATCGCCCGATAAGGGCGAGTTGTCCATAATCCCGGCTAGGCTCGGACCCATGAGCTGGCTCCGGGCGCTGAAGGAGACCGCCCGCGAGGGGCTGACGATCGAGCGGAGCAGTCCGGAACCGCTCATCGCGCTGCGCGGCGCGGTCGGCCTCGCCCTCGTCATCGGCGTGAGCCTCGCGCTGTTCGGGCCCGTGATCGCCGCCAGCTCCGCGTTCGGCGCGTTCCAGGCGGCCATCGCCACCTTCCAGCGGAGCTGGCGCCCGCGCCCCGTGCTCGCCCTGGTCTCCGGTGCCAGCCTCGGCGTGTCGACGTTCCTCGGCTATCTCGTCGGCTCGCAGACCATCCCCTTCATGGGCCTGCTCGCCCTCTGGACGTTCGCCGCCGGGATGGCCTGGGCGGCAGGCCCCACGGGCGGCATCATCGCGGCGTCGAACGTCGCGATCATGCTGGTGACGGTCACCCTGCCGACCTCCGTCGCGGACGCCGCCGCGCACGCCGGGATGATCGCGGTCGGCGGGCTGATCCAGGCATCGCTGGTCGTGCTGTTCCCGGTACGCCGGTGGGGCGCCCAGCGCGACGCGCTCGCCGACGCCCTGGCGGCCGAGGCCGACTACGCCCGCAGGCTGCGGCAGGACCCGGTGGCGCCCTTCGACCCGCTGCCCCTGATGACCGCCCGCAACGCCGCCGCCGTCACCCCCCGCGAGGCCCGCCGCCGCCCCGCCGAACTGCACGGTGCGCGGGGCGTCGCCGAGCGGCTGCGCCCGGTGCTGGCCTCCCTGGCGGACCCGGCGCTGGGGGTGCCCGCCGAGGGGCTGGAGCGGCTCTGGGTACGCGAACTGCTGGGCGCCGCCGGTTCCGTACTGGACGCGGCGGCCCGCGCGGTCCGGCAGGGCGACCCCGTCCACCTCGCCCCCACCGACCTCGGTGTCCTGCGCACGCCCGACAACGAGGTGATCCTCGTCGGACCGGCCCGCCGCGCGGCCGACCGGCTCGACGCGCTGCTCTCCGACGTCATCGAGATCGCCGAGGGCGCCGGCACCCGGGCCGCGGCCGAACGCGTCGGCTCCCGCCCGTCCGAACCGCCCGACCCCTACACCGCCGCTCATCCGGCCCATCCGTCCGACCTCGCCCACACCGGAGTGGAGACCCGGCGCCGGCCCACCCTCCTCCGGCTGGTCCCGGTGATCCTGAAGGCGATGCGCCGGGAACTGCACCACGGCTCCCCGATCCTGCGCCACGCGATCCGGGTCTCCGTGGTGGCCGCTGTCGGGTTCCTCATCGGTGCCGCGCTGCCGTTCGGCCACGGCTACTGGGCGCCGATGGCCGCCGTCATGGTGATGCGGCCGGACTTCTCCCAGACGTACTCGCGCTCCGTGGCCCGCTTCGGCGGCACCCTGATCGGGGTGGGGCTCGCGAGCGGGATCGTGCAGGCCGTGCACCCCGGCGTGACGCTCTCCGCGATCCTCGCGGTGTTCTGCGCCTGGCTGATGTACCTGCTGATGGGCACCGGCTATGTCGTCGGCCAGGTCTGCATCTCCGCGTATGTCGTCTTCCTGCTCGGCATGGCGGGCGACGACTGGTCCCAGACCGTCCTCGAACGCGTGGTGCTGACCCTGGTCGGCGGACTGCTCGCGATGGTCTCGTACGCCCTCTACCCGGCCTGGGAGACCCCGCGGCTGCGCAACCGGCTGGCCGACTGGCTGGTCTCGGACGGGCGGTACGCGGCCACGGTCGTCGCGCAGTACGCCGATCCGACGGCCGACAGCCACGAGGACGTGCGGACCGCGCTGCTGGCGACCCGTGAGGCCCGGGTCGCCTGGCAGGAGGCGCTGGCGACCGCCCAGCACGAACCCGTGCGCCACCGCGGCATCTCCCGCGCGGCGGCCGCCGACGCCCAGCACGCGCTGGCCGAGCTCGGCCGGTCCGCGATGCTGCTGGAGGCACACCTCCCGGCCGCCTCGGCCGCCCCCGTGCCCGGCGCCGCCGACCTGGCCGAGGCCCTGCACCGGGCGACGGAACAGGGTGCGAGGGCGGTACGGGAGCGACGCGTCCCGGACTGGCGGCAGGTCACCGAGGCGGTGGCGCACTGGGACGTGCCGGCGGACGGCACCACCCCCGCGCCCGACCCGGTCGTACGCAAGGGCGCGGCGCTGCTCCTCGAAGCGCTGGAGGAGTTCTCGCAGGCGCTGGACGAACGGGGCGGCAGCAGACGCAGTGACGTGTCCAGGTCCGGGCCGCCCCGAGGCTGAGGCCGTCCGTCAGGGAGTGGGCAGACCCGGCAGGCTCGTCGGCATCTTGCCCGGTTCGGTCTTGGCGAGGGTGTCCTTGGCGCCGCCCTCCCAGGAGACGACGAGGGTCTTGCCGTCGTTGGACTCGATGGAGCCCATCGTGCGCCCGGTGCCGCCGTCGCTGCACTTCAGGGACAGCATCGGCTCGCCCATGTCCTTCACCTCGCCCTGGCAGACGGCCTGGTCGGCGACGAGCGCGGCCTTGCCGGAGGCGACGGAGAGGGCCACGGCCTTGCCGTCGGTGAGCCCCGCCCAGGTGCCCTCCAGCGAAGCGGCGTCCGTACCGGCGGAATCCCCGGAGCCGTTCTCCGCACCGCCGCCGGGAGCCGCGCTCTGCCCGGCGCCCGAACCGGCGGCCTTGTCCTTGTCGCCGCCGTCACTGTCGCCGCCGCAGGCGGTCAGCGCGAGCGCGGCGGCCAGACCGGCGGCGACGACGGCGCCGGTGCGTACAAACCTGATCACGTGGAGTTCCCCCTTGTGGATTTCATGGTCGAAAGTCCGCGCCAAGCTACCAGGGGTGATGGGATCAACTCCGTTAACCGGGAGCGGAATAGACGTGCTGTACGTCTCTCTCTTCGGGTCTCTCTCCGGAGCAGCGGGATCAGGCGTAAAGCTGTAGTCAAAGGAACACCCCGCGTGCACGTGCATCTGCTCATGCATTGGCATATGAACACAGCTATGATCCGAGCTAGTTGACACTTGCACCTTGCAACTCGGGGAGCGTCCTGTGCACGACGTGTACAACGGCATGGCGGCCACAGAGCTTCGCGGAGTCGTCTGGCAGAAGAGCAGACACAGCAACTCCCAGGGGTCCTGCGTGGAGTTCGCGAAACTGCCCGGAGGGAATGTGGCGATGCGGAACTCGCGCCACCCCGACGGGCCCGCACTCGTCTATACGCCCGCCGAGATAGAGGCGCTGCTGCTCGGCGTCAAGGACGGGGAGTTCGACCATCTGGCGACGGGCGGCTGAGGCCACGCGATCCCGGCCGGGCGATACCGCCGCGGCCCCCGCCCGCCGTACCCGCCGCCGTCCGCCGTACCCCTGCCGCCCGCCACCGCGCGTTCACCGCTTGCTACTCCGCATGAATTCCGGCGGTTTCCTGCGGTTTCGTGCTGTCCGTCAGTTTGTTGTCCGTGAGCCGGAACAGCGCCCAGACCACCTTGCCGCGCAGCGCCGCGCAGGGCGGCTCACCCATCGGTACGGGTGAGGGGTGCCAGCCCCAGCTGTCGCTGAAGGACTCCACCAGGAACAGGCCGCGGCCCGACTCCGCGGAGTCCGGTGCCTCACCGGCCACCGGGCTCTCCTGGCTGGGGTCGCGCACGGCGCACACCAGGCGTGAGGTCCAGCGCATCAAGTGCAGCCGTACCGCCGGTTCCTGGGGGTCCCGGGGCGCGTCGTCGGGCAGCGCGTGACGCAGGGCGTTGGTGACGAGTTCGGACACCACGAGCGCGACATCGTCGAAACGGTCGGTCAGCTCCCACTGACTGAGCGTCGTTCGGGTGAACTTCCGCGCCCCGCCGACCGCTTCGTAGCGGGCGGGAAGCGAGCACGATGCCGATCCGGCGACCGCTGAGGGGTCGATGGGGGGAAGCCCCTGCCTTAACGGCTCGAGCATCGTCGATCCATTCGTCCCCATACGAGGCACTCCCGGGATTCGCGGCTGTAGCGGCACTGCCTGTAGCGGTACTGCGGGGGGTACAGCGGCACAACACGAGCACGCAGGTGCGCAAGGACCATGGTTCCGAATGCGCAGGGCAGATGCAAGGGCAGATGCACGTGCACGCGCCGGACCTGCCCGCAAGCGTGCCGATTCTTACTCATTTCTTCCGTCGGTCAGTTTCGGAGCTTTCAGGACGGCTTCTCATTTCCGTAATCGAATGAGTACGGGCTGAAGCGTTTTGGTGGCAGAATCCGGCACCGGGGTTCAGGGGGGACCCCGGTGCCCGGTAAGCGATGGGGAGGGTCGGACCAGTGTCGGCAGGCGAGTCGAGTGGATCTGTGGTGCGGCGCATCCTGCTGGGCTCTCAGCTCAGAAGGCTGCGTGAGTCGCGCGGCATCACCCGTGAGGCGGCCGGCTACTCCATCCGCGCCTCCGAATCGAAGATCAGCCGCATGGAGTTGGGACGGGTGAGCTTCAAGGCCAGGGACATCGAGGACCTGCTCACGCTCTACGGTGTCGCGGACGAGGCGGAGCGCGACTCCCTCCTCGGGCTGGCCCGGGAGGCCAACGTGGCGGGCTGGTGGCACAGTTACGGAGACGTGCTGCCCGGCTGGTTCCAGACATATGTGGGTCTGGAGGGTGCGGCCTCGCTCATCCGTATCTATGAAGTCCAGTTCGTCCACGGTCTGCTGCAGACCGAGGCCTATGCCCATGCGGTCGTCTCCCGGGGCATGCGCGGAGCGCCCGCCGCGGAGATCGACCGCCGTGTGGCGCTGCGCCTCGAACGGCAGAAGGCCCTCGTCTCCGAGCGCGCACCCCGCTTCCACGCCGTGCTCGACGAAGCGGCGCTGCGCCGTCCGTACGGCGAACGCGAGGTGATGCGCGCACAATTGCGGCATCTGATCGAAATGTCGGAGCAGCCGAACATCACGCTTCAAGTGATGCCCTTCAGTTTTGGCGGGCATGCGGGCGAGAGCGGTTCATTTACGATGCTGCGTTTCCCGGAATCCGATCTGTCGGACATTGTCTATTTGGAGCAGCTGACCAGCGCCCTCTATGTGGACAAGCCCGAGGAGGTCGCCCAGTACGAAAAGGCCATGGTGCGGCTGCACGAGGACAGTCCCGGCCCGGAAGAGAGCCGGGATCTCCTTCGCGGACTCCTCCAACTGACATGATTTGTCAGTACGATGACGTCGCATCAGGAGTCTGCGAACGCCTGCAGTAAGGGATTGCATGTCCTACTTCCACGCCTTGGCCCACCAGTACATCGACGGCGAGTGGCTGACCGGAAGCGGCTCGTGGGACATCATCGATTTCAATCCCTACAACGGTGAGAAACTCGGTTCCATCACCGTCGCCACGGCGGTGGAGGTCGACCGGGCCTACCGCGCGGCCGAACGTGCCCAGCAGGACTGGGCCGCCACCAATCCGTACGAACGCCGCGCCGTTCTGGAACGCGCCCTGCGCATCACCGAGGAGCGCACCGATGAAATCGTCGACGCGGTCATCGAGGAGCTGGGCGGCACCCGGATCAGGGCGGAGTACGAGGTCCGCGGCGGCCGGGAATTCCTGAGCGAGGCGATCCGGCAGGCGCTGCGCCCCACGGGGCGGCTGCTGCCCTCGGTGACGGACGGCAAGGAGAACCGCCTCTACCGGCTGCCCGTCGGCGTCATCGGGGTGATCAGCGCCTTCAACTTCCCTTTCCTGGTGACGATGAAGTCGGTCGCGCCCGCCCTGGCGCTGGGCAACGCGGTCGTCGTGAAACCCCATCAGAACGCGCCGGTCGTCGGCGGGGCACTGATCGCCCAGATCTTCGAGGACGCCGGGCTGCCGGCCGGGCTGCTCAATGTGGTGGTCACCGACAGTGCCGAGATAGGCGACGCCTTCATCGCCCACCCCGTGCCCAAGGTGATCTCCTTCACCGGCTCGGACCGGACGGGCCGCCATGTGGCCGCCACCGCCGCCGGGCTCTTCAAGCGGACCATCCTGGAACTCAGCGGCAACAGCGCCCTGGTGGTGCTGGAGGACGCGGATGTGGAGTACGCGGTCCAGGCGGCCGTCTTCAGCCGCTTCCTGTACCAGGGGCAGGTCAGCATGGCGGCCAACCGCATCATGGTGGACCGGCGGGTGGCGGAACGGTTCACCGAGCGGTTCACCGCCGAGGTGGCCGCGCTCAGGGCCGGGGACCCGCGTGACCCGGAGACCCGGATCGGTCCGGTCATCAACACCTTCCAGGCCGACGCCCTGGCCGCCCTGGTCGAACAGGCGGTCGCGGACGGGGCGACGGCGCTCGTGCGGGGCGGTGTCCGGGGCAATGTCGTCGGGCCGACCGTCCTGACCGGAATCCCGGAGGACTCACCGCTGCTGGCCCAGGAGATCTTCGGCCCAGTGGCACTGCTGATGACGTTCGACGGCGAGGAGGAGGCCGTACGGATGGTCAACGCCAGCCCGTACGGACTGAGCGGCGCCGTGCACACCGCGGACGCCGAACGCGGGGTGCGGTTCGCGCGGAGCGTCGTCAGCGGGATGTTCCACGTCAACGACTCCACCGTGCAGGACGATCCGCTGGTCGCCTTCGGCGGCGAGAAGATGTCCGGGAGCGGTCGGCTGAACGGTGAGGCGGTCGTGGAGGCCTTCACCACGCAGAAGTGGATGTCGATCCAGCACGGCCGGACGGTCTTCCCCCTCTGACGTCCGCCGCGGCCTCCCGCTCGGGCGGCTCCTTCAGGTGTCCCCTTCGGACTGCCGCCCCGGCCCGGGATACCCTAGTCAAAGTTGACGAGGAAGGAAGGGCGGTATGTCCGCGATCCGGCTGCTCGTCCTCGGCGCCGTGCGTCAGCACGGCCGCGCGCACGGCTATCAGGTCCGCAACGACCTGGAGTACTGGGGCGCCCACGAGTGGTCCAACGCCAAGCCCGGATCGATCTACCACGCCCTGAAGCAGATGGCGAAGCAGGGACTGCTGCTCGCGCACGAGACCGCCCCGTCCACGGCCGGCGGCCCGCCCCGCACGGAGTACGAGATCACCGGCCGGGGGGTCGAGGAGTACCGCACCCTGCTGCGCTCCGCCATCACCTCGTACGACCAGAAGATGGACGTGCTCTCGGCCGCCGTCGGCTTCATCGTCGATCTGGAGCGGGCCGAGGCGGTGGCGCTGCTCCGGGAGCGGATCGCGGTCATCGAGGCGTGGCGGTCCTCGGTCACGGAGTACTACACCCCCGAGGACGGCCCCGAATCGCTCGGGCACATCGGCGAGATCATGAACCTGTGGGTGCATTCGGCGGACGCGGGTGCCGAGTGGACGCGCGGGCTGATCGAGCGGATCGAGGGTGGGGCGTACACCTTCGCGGGCGAGGGTGAGCCGTTCGTCGGGGTCCTCGCGGAGGGCGAGGAGAACCCGTACGCGACGGGGGTCCCCGATCCGGGGGACGACCACTAATCAAGTTTGACGAATGCCTTCGGGCCGGTTACCTTTGCCCAGCTAGTCAAGTTTGACTACGAAAGGGTGGCGGGAATCGTGACCGACGCGATCGTCATGGAGGGCGTGCGCAAGCGGTACGGGGACAAGCGCGCCCTGGACGGGCTGGACCTCGCCGTCGCCAGGGGCACCGTGCACGGTGTGCTCGGCCCGAACGGGGCCGGCAAGACCACGGCCGTACGCATCATGTCGACGCTCCTGCGGCACGACGCGGGCCGGGTGGAGGTGGCGGGCCTGGACGTCCGCGACAGGGCGGGCGAGGTGCGGCGCAGGATCGGCCTGCTCGGGCAGCACGCGGCGGTGGACGAGGAGCTGAGCGGCCGGCAGAACCTGGAGATGTTCGGGCGGCTGTACCACCTGGGCGCACGCCGGGCGGGGGCGCGGGCGGACGAACTCCTGGAGCGGTTCGGGCTCGCGGACACCGGGCGCAAGGCCGTCAAGCAGTACAGCGGGGGCATGCGCAGACGGCTCGATCTGGCGGCGTCGCTGATCACCGGTCCGCAGGTGCTGTTCCTGGACGAGCCGACGACCGGCCTCGACCCGCGCGGCCGGGCCGAGGTGTGGAACGCGGTCCGTTCCCTGGTCGGCGGCGGCACCACGGTCCTGCTCACCACGCAGTATCTGGAGGAGGCGGACCAGCTGGCGGACCGGATCTCGGTGATCGACAGCGGCAGGGTGGCCGCGGCGGGCACCGCCGACGAGCTGAAGGCACTGGTCGGCGGCGACCGGATCGATGTGATCGTGCGGGACGCGGCACGGCTGGGGGAGGCGGCGGCGCTCCTGCCCGGCGCGGGCCTGAGCGTCGACGAGGACCGGCGGCTCCTCAGCGCCCCGGCCCCGGACCGGATGGCCGCCCTGACCCGGACCGTACGGGCGCTGGAGGAGGCGGGCATCGAGGCGGAGGACATCGCGGTGCGCCGCCCGACCCTGGACGAGGTGTTCCTGTCCCTCACCGACCGGAAGACGGACCACGCGGAGGTGGCGGCATGAGCGCGGCGACGATCGGCACACCGGACTGCGGTACGGCGGACTCCGGTACGCCGGACGCCGGGGCGGGTGCGTCCCGTACCGGCGGGATCGGCTGGGCCCTGGCGGACTCCTGGACGATGACCCGGCGCGAACTGGCCCACTGGGCACGGCAGCCGGTCCAGGTGGTCGTCGGCCTGGTCTTCCCGGTGATGCTGCTCCTGATGTTCAACTACCTGGTCGGCGGCGGCCGGGGCGTCGACGGCGACAACACCGAGTTCCTGGTGCCCGGCATGCTCGCGCTCACCATGGCCTTCGGCCTGGAGGCGACGATGCTCGCGGTCACCCAGGACCTGGGCAAGGGGGTCATCGACCGGTTCCGCTCGATGCCGATGGTCCCGGGCGCGGTGCTGGTCGGCCGGAGCGTCGCGGACATGCTCCAGTCGGTGGCGGCCCTGGCCGTGATGATCGGTGTCGGCTGCGCGGTCGGCTGGCGCTGGCACAACGGACTCGCCGCGGCCCTGGGGGCGGTGGGCCTGCTGCTCCTGCTGAGGTTCGCGATGCTGTGGGTCGGCATCCACCTGGCGATGGTGGCGGGCAGGCCGGAGATGGTGCAGGCGGTCCAGATCCTGGTCTGGCCGGTGGGCTTCCTCTCCAACGTCTTCGCCTCCCCCGAGTCGATGCCGGGCTGGCTGGGCGCGGTGGTCGAGTGGAATCCGATGTCGGCGACGGCCACGGCGGTGCGCGGTCTGTTCGGCAACCCGGGCGGTGCGACCGGCTCCTGGGCGGCAACCCACGCCGAACTGCTGGCGGTGCTCTGGCCGGTGGCCCTGGTCGCGGTGTTCTTCCCGCTCGCGGTACGGAGGTTCGCCCGGCTGAGCCGCTGAGCCGCGCCCGCTGAGCCGCGCCCGGTGAGCCGCCGAACGGCTCACCGGGCGCCGTCGCCTCAGTGGTGGAACGAGGTGGCCGGACTCCGGTCGTGGCTCAACGGATGGCGCTGCGCCCGGAGTTCCGGCAGCAGCAGCCGCAGATCCTCGATCAGGAGTTCCGCCAGATCCGCCGAGAACCCGTTGCGGCACACCACGCGCAGGACCGACAGATCCTGCCGGTTGGCGGGGAAGGTGTACGCGGGCACCAGCCACCCGCGCTCCCGAAGCCTGCGGGACACGTCGAAGACGTCGTACGCCCGGGTGTCCGCCGTCGTCGTCACGGCGAACACCGGCAACTCGTCGCCCCGGGTCAGGAGCCGGAAGTCGCCCAGATCCTCGACCGCGCGGGCCAGGCCGCCCGCCACGTCCCGGGACGCCTGATGGACGGCCCGGTAGCCCTCCCGCCCCAGCCGCAGGAACGTGTAGTACTGCGCCACCACCTGGGCCCCGGGCCGGGAGAAGTTCAGCGCGAACGTCGGCATGTCGCCGCCCAGGTAGTTGACCCGGAAGACCAGCTCCTCCGGGAGCTCGGCCGCCGAACGCCACAGCGCCCAGCCGACCCCGGGGTAGACGAGCCCGTACTTGTGCCCGGAGGTGTTGATGGACGACACCCGGGGGAGCCGGAAGTCCCACAGCAGGTCCTCGTCCAGGAACGGCGCCACCATCGCGCCGGACGCCCCGTCCACATGGACCGGGATGTCGAGACCCGTACGCTCCTGGAGTTCGTCCAGGGCCGCGCACAGCTCCGCGACGGGCTCGTAGGAACCGTCGAACGTGGAGCCGAGGATGCCGACGACGCCGATGGTGTTCTCGTCGCACAGGTCCGCCGCGGCCTGCGGGTCGAGATGGAAGCGGCCGCCCTCCATCGGGACCTGCCGCGCCTCGACCTCCCAGAACGTGCAGAACTTCTCCCAGCAGACCTGCACGTTGATGCCCATCACCAGATTGGGCCGGGCGGTGGCCGGGTAGCGGTCGGCGTTCCGGGCCGCCCAGCGCCGTTTCAGCGCCAGTCCGGCGAGCATGCACGCCTCGCTCGACCCCGTGGTCGAACACCCCACGGCCGCCGCCGGGTCGGGCGCGTTCCACAGGTCGGCGAGCATCGCCACACAGCGCCGCTCCAGCTCGGCGGTGCGCGGGTACTCGTCCTTGTCGATCATGTTCTTGTCCCGGCACTCGCCCATCAGCACCCCGGCCTGGGGTTCCATCCAGGTGGTGACGAACGTGGCCAGGTTGAGGCGGGAGTTGCCGTCGAGCATCAGCTCGTCGTGGACGAGCCGGTACGCCGTCGAGGGCGGCAGCGGCCCGTCCGGCAGCCGGTGCGTGGGCGGTGCGAACTCCATCCCCGCCGCCGGGTCCGCCTCGCCGAAGAAGGGGTTGAGGGCGAGCCGGCGCCGCTCCTCGGTGGGTTCGGTCCGGTGCGGATGGGCACCTCGGTGGAGCGCCATGGTGTCGTGCCCTTCTCAGCTCTCGGCGGCGAGGCCGGCCTTGATGGCCCGGGTGAACTTCACGACCCGCTCCGCCTGGACGCGGGCGGCGGTCAGGGTCTGTTCACCGACCGGGATGTCGCCCTGTCCCGCGACGTGCGAGGTGCCGTACGGGTTTCCGTCGACGAACTTCGTCGGGTCGGTGTAGCCGGGCGCGACAAGGATTCCGCCGAAGTGGTGGATGGTGTTGTAGAGCGCGAGCAGCGTGGACTCCTGGCCGCCGTGGGCGGTGGCGCTGGAGGTGAAGCCGCTGTACACCTTGTCGGCGAGCCTGCCCGCCTGCCACAGGCCGCCGAGCGTGTCGAGGAACTGCTTGAGCTGGGCGGTGACGTTCCCGTACCGGGTCGGCGAGCCGAAGATCACCGCGTCCGCCCAGATCATGTCGTCGGGCGTGACCTCGGGGATGTCCTCGGTCGCCTTCGCGTTGGCGGCCCACGCGGGGTTGGAGTCGATGGCCGCCTGCGGGGCGAGTTCCCCGGCCTTGCGCAGCCGTACCTCTGCACCGGCCTTCTCGGCGTCCCGCGCGATGGCCCTGGCCATCGCGGCGACGGTGCCGGTGGAGGAGTAGTAGATGACGGCGACATTGACGGGCGTGGGCATGCGGAAACCTCCGTCGAACCGATCCGGCGCGGAAACCGGGCACAACTGAAGTGAGGCGTAGCTCTACGAAGAGGACGATACGGACATTCGCGGCGCGTGGCTCGCCGGGTGCCGCACTCGGGGCGTCCGGACCGCCGGGCGTCGCGCGGCCCCGCCGGGCATTCCGCCGCCCGCGCGCCCGTGGCCCATGTGCCCCGTGCCCCTCACCTCAGCGGCGTACCGTCCTCGTGCAGTTGCATCTGGGGCCGCCCGGTCACCAGCAGCCAGGCGGGCAGTGTGGCCACGCACAGCAGGGGGAGCACGGCCGCGTCGCTGACCAGCACCGCGGCCGTGAACAGGCTCAGCCAGCCCTGCCGGGTGATGGCGAGCAGGACGCCCAGCACCGCGCAGGACGCCGCGACGGCGGGCGGCACCGAGTCGACCAGCGCATGGGCGCAGAGTCCGAGGGCCACCCCGGCGAAGACGGCCGGGAAGATCCGGCCGCCCCGGAAGCCGCAGGTCGCGGCGACGGTCAGGGCGGCCATCTTCACCACGGCCATCACCGCGAACTCCCCGGCCGACCACCCTGACGGGTCGGCGGAGATCTCCTTCACCTCTTCGAGCCCCTTGAAGAGGGTGAGATGTCCGCCCAGCGCGCCCAGCAGCCCCAGCAGCAGCCCGCCCGCCGTCAGGGCGAGCACGGGATGCCGCAGGGCCCGGAACGCCCGGTGCACCACCGGGAAGGCGTACACCGCCACCAGTCCGAGCAGCGCTCCCGCCGAGGCGATCACGAGCGAGGCGAGCAGATCGCCCCACTTCGGATGCGTGTAGCCGGGCAGGGACAGATCGAAGCTCGGGTGGTCGATCAGTGTCATGGTCAGCGCCCCGGCCGCGCCCGCCGCGAGCGGGGCGAAGAGCCGGTCCCAGAGCGCGCCCGGGCCGCCCCGCGAGGCGAGGGCCTCCGAGAGGATCAGGGCCGCTGCGACGGGGGTGCCGAACAGGGCGCCGATGGTGCCGGCCGCGGCGAGCGAGACCCAGAGTTCGGCGGGTGCGCCGGGCGCGGCGCGGCGGCCGAGCCAGAAGGCGAGCGCGATGTTGGCGGCGGTGATCGGGTTCTCCGGGCCGAGGCTCACCCCGCCGGCCAGCGCCAGCATGGTGACCAGGAGCAGTCCCGGGACGACACCGGGCTTCATGGGGGCGTCGACGAGGCCGGTGGTGGCGGGATCGGGGCCGCCGTGGCCGTGCACGGTATGGACGACCAGGCCGACGGCGAGGCCGGTCGCGGTGAGCATCACGATCATCCACAGCGAGGAGTACCGGCCGATGCCCAGCGCGTCGGGAAGGGTCTCCCACAGCACGTCCTGGAGTTCCTCCGCGACCAGGCTCACGCCGAGCAGGACGAGGGCGGAGACCACGCCCACGACCAGCGCGGGCAGCACGACCGGCAGCAGCCGCCGGGCGGGCGTGGGCGCGGGGGGTACGGGTGCGGGGGGCGCGGAAGCGGGGGAGTCAGGGGCCACCGGCTCACCATAAAGGCGTAAAAGCCCCATAACCCTCATAACGCGGCGCGTGTGCCCGCCCCGTATCGCGCTACGTCTTGCTGATCACCGCCGCCGTCCCGTACGCGCAGACCTCCGTGCCCACATCGGCCGCCTCGGTGACGTCGAACCGCATCATCAGCACCGCGTTGGCGCCGCGCGCCTTCGCCTGATCGACGAGCCGCTCCATCGCCTGGTTACGGGTCTCGACCAGGGTCTTGGTCAGCCCCTTCAGCTCGCCGCCGATCATCGACTTCAGCCCGGCGCCGATCTGGCTGCCGAGGTGACGGGAGCGCACCGTCAGCCCGAACACCTCACCGATCACCTGTGTCACCTGGTGGCCGGGTACGTCGTTCGTCGTGACGACGAGCACGTCCGCCTGGGCCGCCTGGCCGCCGCCGTAATCCTCAATGCCCATGGGTGGCACCTCCTGAGGACAGCTTTGCCCCGGTTCGTGCGGTGCGCATTTTCGCGTACGCCACTGGAACGCGGAGCCGTGCTCCGGCGTTGATAGCTTGGGGCGGCCACGCAGCCGCCATCGAACGATCCTGGAGCCCGGACCCTTGAATACGCTTGCGCTCGGCCCGAGCTGGCTGGACCCGGACTATCTGCTCAACACCTTCGGACTTCCCGGCCTTCTTCTCATCGTCTTCGCCGAGTCCGGACTGCTGATCGGTTTCTTCCTGCCCGGCGACTCCCTGCTGTTCACCACGGGCCTGCTGGTGACCACGGGCGATCTGAAGTACCCGCTCTGGCTGGTCTGCACCCTGGTGGCGCTGGCGGCGATCATCGGCGACCAGGTCGGCTATCTCTTCGGCCGGAAGGTGGGCCCGTCCCTCTTCAAGCGCCCCGACTCTCGCCTCTTCAAGCAGGAGAACGTGGAGAAGGCCCACGACTTCTTCGAGAAGTACGGCCCGAAGTCGCTGGTCCTGGCCCGCTTCGTGCCCATCGTGCGGACCTTCACGCCGATCATCGCCGGTGTCAGCCGGATGAACTACCGCTCGTTCATCACGTACAACATCATCGGCGGCATCCTCTGGGGCGTCGGTGTCACGGTGCTCGGTGCCCTGCTCGGCAAGATCGACTTCGTGCACGCGCACATCGAGCTGATCCTCATCCTGATCGTGCTGATCTCGGTGGTGCCGATCGTGATCGAGTTCCTGCGCGCCCGCAGCAAGTCGAAGAAGGCGGCGGCCCGGGAGCAGCGTGACGGCGACGGCCGTCCGCCGACGGGCGGGAGCTCGTCCTCCGGCCAGCGCGGCCGGCACGCCAAGCGCTGAGCGCTGAGCCGGGCCCCCGCACCGCCCGGACACCCATGCGAACGGCGCCCCCTCCGGCATCCGGAGGGGGCGCCGTTTCGCGTACGGGGCCCGTTTCGCGCCCGGGGGCGCCGCACCGCGTACGCGGGGCTCAGAAGCCGCGTGTCCGCTTGGCCGCGCGGCGGGTCGCACCCTCGACCGTGCCCGGCACCCGCATGAACAGCCGGGAGATCTCGCTCCCCAGGTTCACTCCGATCGCGATGGACAGCGCGGTCGCCACCGCCGTCGACAGCGAGGCCAGCCCCGTGTCCAGCTCGCCCTGTGCCACACCCAGCAGTCCGAAGTACGTCGCCGAACCGGGCAGCAGGGGCCCGATCGCCGCCGTGATGAACGGCAGCGAGGACGTGTACCGGTAGCGCGAGAACAACTGTCCGAACAGGCCCACCAGTCCGGCGGCCACCGCCGTGGCGGCCACGGGGGAGACGTCACTGGTACGGGCCATCGCCCCGTAGATGATCCAGGCCACGCCCCCGTTGAGCGTCACCATGAGCACGGTGGAACGTTCCTGCTGGAGCAGGACGGCGAACGCCAGGCTCAGGGCCATCGACGCCAGGATCTGCAGCACCGGCCGGTCGTTGGGCACGAACCGTGCGTCCGGATTCAGCCCGACCCCCAGCTGCACCCCCAGATAGAGGATGAGCAGCACACCGGTGACGATGCCGATGAAGAAGTACATGACTTCGAGCAGCCGGGCCGCGGCGGTGATGTAGTAGCCGGTCAGGCCGTCCTGCACACCCGCGACCAGCGCCCGCCCGGGGAGCAGCGCGAACAGCCCACCGGTGATCACCGCGGACGGACGGATGTCGGTGGAATGGGTCAGGGTCAGCGCGACGCCCATCGCGGCGGGCGGCATGGCCGCGACCATGAACTGGTAGAACTCCGGCAGCCCGCGCCCGGCGCAGAGCCAGGCCAGCCGGTCCCCGAGCATCGCGCCGGCCGCCGCCACGAGGAAGACCAGCATGCCACCGCCGACCAGGACCGAGGCCGCACCGGCGAGCAGCCCGGCGGCGGCGGTCAGCACCCAGCCCGGGTACGGGTGCCGGTTGCGGCGGATCTCCGCGAGGCGCCGGTAGGCCTCCTCCAGCGAGACATCGGCCTCTTCCGTGGTGATGTCGTCGATCAGCCGGAACACGGCGGCCAGCCGGGTGTAGTCCGTTCCCCGGCGGCGTACGGTACGGCTCGCCGTCACCGGGTCGTCGACCAGCGACGGCTGGTGCGAGATGGACAGCAGGGTGAAGGTGACGGTGGGCTCCGACCGGTCCAGACCGTACGAACGCGTCACCGCGAACATGGCCGCCTCGACGTCCTCGGCACCCTCGCCGCCCGCCAGCAGCAGCTCCCCGATACGCAGCGTCAGGTCGAGCACGCGCGGCACGGCGGGGCCCACGTCGTCCGTCCTCTGCACGCTCTCGGCGGCCGGGCGCTCGGTCACCGGCATCCGCAGCATCGTGCGCATCCGGTCCTGCCAGGGGGCTTCCTTGGTCAGCCGGATCATCGGTATGCCCTGCGCCGGGGTGAACGCGGGCGGCGAATGCTGGGCGTTGTAGGTCCGGGGCGGCGCGAAAGCGGAACTCAGCGTGTCGGAGTTCGACCCGCCGCCCGAGCCGCTTCCGGTACCGCCACCGGAGGCGGTACCGGACCCCCCACCCGAGCCGCCGGGCGCATCGGTCTGCACACCGGGCGGCAGGGCGAACTCCGACGTCGGGTGGTCGTCCTCGGGCGGAGAGGCGGGCCGGCCCGTCCCGGCAGGCGCGGAGAAGGCGCTGCGCGCCTCGTCGGACTGGGGCTTCTGGTCCTCGGGACCGCCCTGTTCCGCCACCACTCGACCCCGCTCCTCGTCGTTGCACACCCTTGGCGGCACTTGTGCCCAGTATGGCCACGGACATGGGACCCGCACGCGAAAGGGCCCCTGCGCGAACCGGGCACACCGGTCGGCCGAACAGGAAACGGGCGGCACACCCACGAGGGTGTGCCGCCCGCTCCCGTACGGCCGACCGGCTCACAAACGGAACCGGAAGAGCTGCGTCAGTGCGCGCCGCCCTGGGCCTCAAGACGCTTGTACGAGGCCTCGATCTCGGCCTCCGCCTCGGCGCGGCCGACCCAGTCGGCGCCCTCGACGGACTTGCCGGGCTCCAGGTCCTTGTAGACCTCGAAGAAGTGCTGGATCTCCAGGCGGTCGAACTCCGACACGTGGTGGATGTCGCGCAGGTGCTCCACCCGGGGGTCGGACGCCGGGACGCACAGCAGCTTGTCGTCGCCGCCGGCCTCGTCCGTCATGCGGAACATGCCGATGGCGCGGCACTTGATGAGGCAGCCGGGGAAGGTCGGCTCGTCCAGGATGACCAGCGCGTCCAGCGGGTCGCCGTCCTCGCCCAGGGTGTTCTCGACGAATCCGTAGTCGGCGGGGTAACTGGTCGAGGTGAAGAGGCGACGGTCCAGACGGATCCGGCCGGTCTCGTGGTCCACCTCGTACTTGTTCCGCGAACCCTTCGGAATCTCGATGGTGACGTCGAACTCCACGGGTGGCTCCTCCATGATCAACACATACGACTGGTGATTAAGTGTCCCCCACGCAGAAGAGTGCTCGCGAAAGGGGCTGGTCAACGGTGGCCGATCCGGTGGAAAGACCCTCGATCAAGCCGTTGAACAAGTGGGGCGGACTGAAAGACACGCTCAAGGACAAGCTGAAGGACCCGAAGAAGACGTTCGGGTCGGACAACTGGCCGCTCGTCACAGGCTCCGCGCTGCTCGGCCTGGTCGTCGCGGCCGGCGCCGTCATCGCCGCCGGTCCCTGGGACTCCGGTCAGCGTAAGGCCGAGCAGGAGTGGGCTGCCGCCCGGGATCGTACAGGTGGCGCACATCACGGCCGGACCGTGCCCGGCGGGCCGGCCCCCGCCCCCAGCGCGCCCGCCGTGCTGAGCGCGCTCGGCACCACCGCCGGCCGGGCGGTCCCCAAGGCCCCCAAGGCCCCCAAGGACACAGCCGGCCTCCCGGACGCCCTCGGCCGGCTGCTCGACGCGCCCGCCCTCGGCACCCGCGCCACCGCCGCCGTGATCGACACGGCCACCGGCGAGCAGCTGTACGGGCACGGGGCCGCCACCTTGATGACCCCGGCCTCCACCGTGAAGATCGCCACCGCGGCCGCCGCGCTCTCCGCCCTCGGCCCCGGCCACCGCATCACCACGACGGTCCGGGCCTCGCCCGACCTGCGCACCGTGACCCTCGTCGGCGGCGGCGACCCCACCCTCGACAAGGCGGCTCTGCGCTCGCTGGCGGCCGGTACCGCGCGGGCCCTGCGCGCGAAGGGTGTCACCGAGGCGGACCTGCGCTACGACACCTCCCGCTACTCCGGGCCCGCCCTGCACCCCATCGGGCCCAACGAGAACATCGCCCCCGTCAGCGCCCTGATGGTCGACGAGGGCCGCCTCGACCGCAGCGACCGCGGCCCGGCCCCGCGCACCGAGGACCCGGCCGGGGACGCCGCCCGCGCCTTCGCGGGGTATCTCGGCGACAACGGCGTCGACACGGGGTCCGAGCCCCGCGCCGGCCGCGCCCCCGCCGCGTCCGAGCCGGTCGCCACCCACCGCTCCGCCCCGCTGTCCGGCCTCGTCGAACGGGCCCTGACCAACAGCGACAACGACATCGCCGAGGCGCTCGCCCGGCAGACCGCCCTCGCGGCGGGCGAACCGGCCGACTTCAAGGGCTCCCGGCGCGCCGTCACCGCACAGCTCAAGAAGCTGAAGGTGCCGGTGACCGGCGCCCGCCTCGCCGACGGCAGCGGCCTCGACCGCGACGACCGGGTCTCCGCCGGAACGCTCGCCGCGCTGCTGGCCCGCGCCGCCGACCCGGACCACCCCGAACTCCGCCCCGTGCTCACCGGTCTCCCGGTGGCGGGCTTCAGCGGCACCCTCGGCAACCGCTACACCGGGACCTCCGGCGGCACCGGTCTGATCCGCGCCAAGACCGGCACCCTCACCGGCGTCAACGCCCTCGCCGGAACGGTCGTCGACCACCGGGGCCGGCTCCTCGCCTTCGCCTTCCTCGCCTCCGGCACCCCGTCGGCGGCCGAGGCCGAACCCGCCCTCGACGCCCTGGCCACCGCGCTCACCGGGAACACCCGATGAGCGGCGCAACACCCCACCGCCGGGCGACACCCTCACGTACGGTTGACGCATGACGAGCATCGGTGGTGCCGAGATGGTCGACTGGAAGCTCGCGGTTGCGACCGCGACCCGACTGGTCCGGCCGGGCCCCGACATCAGCCGCGAGGAGGCCCGCGCCGTCGTCGCGGAGCTCCGCAGGCATGCCAAGGCCTCGGAGGAGCACGTCCGTCACTTCACCCGGATGATCCCGGAGGGGACCGAACCGGAGGACACCCCGGTCCTGGTCGTCGACCGGGCGGGCTGGATCCGCGCCAACGTCGCGGGCTTCCGGGAACTGCTCCGCCCGCTCCTGGAGAAGATGCAGGACCGCCGCGGCGGCGGTACGGGCGGCGCCGTGCTCGGCGCGGTCGGCGGCAAGGTCACCGGCGTCGAACTGGGCATGCTGCTGTCGTTCCTGGCCTCCCGGATCCTCGGCCAGTACGAGACGTTCGCCCCCGCCACCCGTGAGCTGCCCGGCTCCGCCAACGGCGGCGGCCGGCTGCTGCTCGTCGCCCCCAACATCGTCCACGTCGAGCGCGAACTCGACGTCGACCCGCACGACTTCAGGCTCTGGGTGGCCCTCCACGAGGAGACCCACCGCACCCAGTTCACCGGGGTGCCCTGGCTCCGTGACCACCTCCAGGGCGAGATCCAGTCCTTCCTCGACGAGACCGACGTCGACCCGGTGACCGTCCTGGAGCGGCTGCGCGAGGCCGCGCAGTCCCTCTCCGGCGGCAGCCGCCCCGAGGGCGAGCGGGGCGAGGACGGCGGGCGCAGCCTGGTCGAGGTCGTCCAGACGCCCGGTCAGCGCGAGATCCTCGGCCGTCTCACCGCCGTGATGTCGCTGCTCGAAGGGCACGCGGACTTCGTGATGGACGGCGTGGGCCCCGACGTGGTCGCCTCCGTCGGCGAGATCCGGGAGAAGTTCCAGCAGCGCAGGGCGCGCGGGGCGAGCCGTCTCGACCTGGCGCTGCGCAAGCTGCTGGGCCTGGACGCCAAGCTGCGGCAGTACCGCGACGGTGAGAAGTTCGTCCGGACCGTGGTCGACGAGGTCGGCATGGACGGCTTCAACCGGGTCTGGACCTCGCCGAACACCCTGCCGACCAAGGCGGAGATCGCCAGCCCGGCGGACTGGGTCGCGCGGGTGCACCGTAAGGCAGAGTCGTGAGCCGGCCCGGCCCGACGGCCGGAGAATGCCTCTCCAATCACCCATCCGAGGGACCATAAGGGCATGGGTAGGCGTGCAATGCTCGATGAACAGCTTGGCTCTGTCACCATCGACGCACTCTGAGTGACGGGACACACCTGTTCCGGCACCCGACGCACCCCGAACTTCATGAAGGGCACCGGACATGGGTCCCCATCCTGCGGTCGCGGCGATACGCCTGGCGGTCCGCCGCGTACTCCACGACGTACTCACCGACTACAGCCGGCACTTCGATCACGACCGGCATCCGGAACAGGCGCAGCACTCCCCGCGCGCCGAACACATCCGGTTCGCCCGCGCCGGCGCGGGCGCCGGCCGCACCGCACTCCCCGAACGGCCCGCCACCCCCCTCGTGCTCGTCGCGTGCTCCGGTGGCGCCGATTCCATGGCGCTCGCCTCCGCCCTCGCCTTCGAGTCCCGCAAACTCGCGGTCCGGGCCGGCGGCATCACCGTCGACCACAACCTCCAGGTAGGATCCGGCCTGCGCGCCGCCGAGGTCGTCGCCCGGCTCACCGCCATGGACCTCGACCCCGTCGAGTCCGTCGCCGTGGACGTCGGGCGGGACGGCGGCCCCGAGGCGGCCGCCCGCGATGCCCGCTACGCCGCCCTGGACGCCGCCGCCGAGCGCCACGGCGCCGCCGCCGTCCTCCTCGGCCACACCCGCGACGACCAGGCGGAGACGGTTCTGCTCGGCCTCGCCCGCGGCTCCGGCATCCGCTCGCTCTCCGGCATGGCCGCCGCGTCCGGACCGGCCGACCGCTACCGCCGCCCCTTCCTCCAGCTCGACCGGCAGACCGCCCGCAAGGCCTGTCTGGTCCAGTCGCTCCCCGTCTGGGACGACCCGCACAACACCGACCCCGCCTACACCCGCTCCCGGCTCCGCCACGAGGGCCTGCCCGCCCTGGAGAAGGCCCTCGGCAAAGGAGTCGTCGAGGCCCTCGCCCGTACGGCCCAGCTCTCCCGCGACGATGCCGACGCCCTCGACACCTGGGCCGCCGAGGCCGAGGCCTCCGTACGCGACGACGACGGCCGGCTGGAGTGCGCCAAGCTCTACGTCCTGCCGCCCGCGGTACGCCGCCGGGTGCTGCGCCGGGCCGTGATCGACGCCGGTGCGCCGGCCGGATCGCTCTTCGCCCGGCACATCGAGGAAGTCGACCGTCTGATCACCGGCTGGCGCGGCCAGCGGGGCCTCAACCTGCCGGGCCGCGTCGAAGCCCGCCGGCAGGGTGGCAGACTGGTTATTCGGCAGAGCTGAAGCGCAAGCGGCTGAAATGCAGGCGAAACAGCCGGCCGGACCCGGGGGCAGCCCCCGGGTCCGACGGGCGAAGAAAGAGACGCGGGTGAACGAGAAGGACATGGGTACCGACCTTCAGTCGGTGCTCCTCACCAAGGAAGAGATCGACGCGAAGCTCGTCGAGCTGGCCGCGAAGATCGATGCGGAGTACGCGGGCAAGGACCTGCTCATCGTCGGAGTCCTCAAGGGCGCGGTGATGGTCATGGCGGACCTGGCGCGCGCGCTGTCCACCCCCGTCACGATGGACTGGATGGCCGTCTCCTCGTACGGCGCGGGCACCCAGTCCTCCGGCGTCGTCCGGATCCTCAAGGACCTGGACACCGACATCAAGGGCAAGCACGTCCTGATCGTCGAGGACATCATCGACTCCGGTCTGACCCTGTCCTGGCTGCTGTCCAACCTGGGCTCCCGGGAGCCGGCCACGCTGGAGGTCTGCACCCTGCTGCGCAAGCCGGACGCCGCGAAGGTCGCGATCGACGTGAAGTGGATCGGCTTCGACATCCCCAACGAGTTCGTCGTGGGCTACGGGCTGGACTACGCGGAGAAGTACCGCAACCTTCCCTTCGTCGGCACACTCGCCCCGCACGTCTACGGCGGCTGACGCCCCGAAGGGTCCGAACCACCCCGAACCGTCCCCGAAGCCGGGCGGACTCTGGGGAACCCTCACTGTTTTCCCGCCGTTGAAGGCTTCGAAAGCGGGATTCCCGGACGTCCCCGGCCGTCGCAGGCGACAATGCTGGGGTACCGTCCGAAGAACAGTCTTTATCTCACAGCAGCATTTACCTACGGGCAGGAGGGACGGGGCGACTTCGCTCCGTATGGATGGACGTGAAGCGATACTTCCGTGGGCCGGTCATGTGGATCGTGCTGGCCGTCCTCGCCGTGGTCGTGTTGATGCAGGTCGTCGGCTCGTCTGGCGGCTATAAGACGGTGGACACCGGCAAGGTGATCCAGGCGATCAGCAAGGACCAGGTGGAGCAGGCCAAGCTGACCACCGGTGACGAACAGAATCTCAAGATTGAGCTGAAGGACGGCCAGAAGCTCGACGGCGAGTCCGGCAGCAAGTTCCAGGCGAGCTACATCGGCAACCAGGGTGTCGAGCTCGCCGACACACTGCAGAAGAAGTTCGAGAGCGGTGACATCGAGAAGGGTTACACCGTCTCGCCGTCGAAGCAGTCCCCGTTCGTCTCGATCCTCCTCTCGCTGCTGCCCTTCGTCCTGATCGTGGTCGTCTTCCTGTTTCTGATGAATCAGATGCAGGGCGGCGGATCCAAGGTCATGCAGTTCGGCAAGTCCAAGGCCAAGCTGATCACCAAGGACACCCCCAAGACGACGTTCGCCGATGTGGCGGGGTCCGACGAGGCTGTCGAAGAGCTCCACGAGATCAAGGAGTTCCTCCAGGAGCCGGCGAAGTTCCAGGCCGTCGGCGCCAAGATCCCCAAGGGTGTCCTGCTGTACGGGCCGCCCGGTACGGGCAAGACGCTGCTCGCCCGCGCTGTCGCGGGTGAGGCGGGCGTGCCGTTCTACTCGATCTCCGGTTCCGACTTCGTCGAGATGTTCGTCGGTGTCGGTGCCTCCCGGGTCCGTGACCTCTTCGAGCAGGCCAAGGCGAACGCCCCGGCGATCGTCTTCGTCGACGAGATCGACGCTGTCGGCCGGCACCGCGGTGCCGGTATGGGCGGCGGTCACGACGAGCGCGAGCAGACCCTCAACCAGCTGCTCGTCGAGATGGACGGCTTCGACGTGAAGGGCGGCGTCATCCTGATCGCCGCCACGAACCGGCCGGACATCCTCGACCCGGCACTGCTGCGCCCGGGACGTTTCGACCGGCAGATCGCGGTCGACCGCCCGGACATGCTGGGCCGTCTCGAAATCCTCAAGGTGCACCAGAAGGGCAAGCCGGTCGCGAAGGACGTCGATCTCGGCGCCGTCGCCCGCCGTACGCCCGGCTTCACCGGTGCCGACCTGTCGAACGTGCTCAACGAGGCCGCGCTCCTCACGGCGCGCAGCAACAAGACACTGATCGACAACAGCATGCTCGACGAGGCCATCGACCGCGTCGTGGCGGGCCCGCAGAAGCGGACCCGGATCATGTCCGAGAAGGAAAAGAAGATCACCGCGTACCACGAGGGCGGCCACGCCCTGGTCGCGGCGGCTTCTCCCCAGTCGGACCCGGTCCACAAGATCACGATCCTCTCCCGCGGCCGCGCCCTCGGTTACACGATGGTGCTCCCGGAGGAGGACAAGTACTCCACGACGCGCAACGAGATGCTCGACCAGCTGGCTTACATGCTGGGCGGGCGCGCGGCCGAGGAGCTGGTCTTCCACGACCCGACCACCGGTGCCGCGAACGACATCGAGAAGGCCAGTGCCACGGCCCGCGCGATGGTCACGCAGTACGGCATGACGGAGCGGCTCGGCGCGATCAAGTTCGGCGGCGACAACACCGAGCCCTTCCTGGGCCGGGAGCTGGGTCACCAGCGCGACTACTCGGAAGAGGTCGCGGCGCTTGTCGACGAAGAGGTCAAGAAGCTCATCGAGACCGCGCACAACGAGGCCTGGGAGATCCTCGTCGAGAACCGCGACATTCTCGACGCCCTCGTCCTCGAACTCCTTGAGAAGGAGACGCTCGGCAAGGAGCAGATCGCCGAGATCTTCGCCCCGATCGTGAAGCGCCCGGCCCGCCCGGCGTGGACCGGCTCCGCCCGGCGCACCCCGTCGACGCGTCCGCCGGTGCTCTCGCCCAAGGAGCTGGCCCTCACCAATGGCGCCTCCACCGCCAATGGTTCGGCGGCTCCGGCGGAGATCGCCCCGAAGGACCTGACGAAGGACATCGCCCCGTCCGGCGAGGCGATTCCGGAGGACCGTCCGGAGAGTTAGCCCCGCACCGACTCCGGTGTGACCCCTGTCATGAGGGTCCCGCCGGGCCCGGAATGGATGCCGCGCCCCCCAGGTTTTAGCCTGTGGGGGCGCGGCTTTTCCGTATGCCTGCGGGGTTTGCGCAGCCCGCGCTTGTGACAGCACAGAGGAACGAGGCACAGATGACCGACCCGGTGACGCTGGACGGCGAGGGTTCGATCGGCGAGTTCGACGAGAAGCGGGCCGAGGCGGCGGTACGCGAGCTGCTCATCGCGGTCGGCGAGGACCCGGACCGTGAGGGCCTGCGGGAGACGCCGGGGCGGGTGGCACGTGCGTACAAGGAGATATTCGCGGGCCTCTACCAGGAGCCCGAGGACGTTCTGACGACCACGTTCGACCTGGGCCACGACGAGATGGTGCTGGTGAAGGACATCGAGGTGTTCAGCACATGTGAACACCACCTGGTGCCGTTCCGCGGTGTCGCGCATGTCGGCTACATCCCGGCGACCACCGGGAAGATCACCGGCCTGTCGAAGCTGGCCCGGCTGGTCGATGTCTACGCCCGCCGCCCGCAGGTCCAGGAGCGCCTCACCACGCAGATCGCCGATTCGCTGATGCAGATACTGGAGCCGCGCGGTGTGATCGTCGTCGTCGAGTGCGAGCACATGTGCATGTCGATGCGGGGCATCCGCAAGCCCGGCGCGAAGACGATCACCTCGGCGGTACGCGGTCAGCTCCGCGATCCCGCGACGCGCGCCGAGGCGATGAGCCTCATCATGGCGCGCTGACGCGGTACGGCTCCGGCCCGCGGCCGGTTCAGCAGAGGCAGCGAAGGGGACAGGGGCACGGCGGGCCGCTCACGCGGCGGCCGTGCTCCTGTCGTCGTCGTGGTCCTCGGGGAGGCGGCAGACCCGCTCCAGGAACATCGCGGCCGCGATGACGGCGATACCCGCCACCACCGCGAGGCCCGCGTAGATGGCCTGGTCGCGGCGGGGCGGGATGTCGAGGGAGCCGAGCAGGTGGATGCCCACGCCGCCGTACATCCCGGCGACCAGAGCGGCGACCAGCGCGCTCGCCTGGCCGAAGACGACCGCGCGGGCGGCCATCAGCGGCTCGACGCCCTTCGCTCCCGGCCGGCGCTCGCGCTGGGCGCGCAGCCGGGCGCGGATGGAGAGCGCCGTGGCGAGCAGGACCACCGCGATCACCGCGAGCACGACCGGGGCGGCCAGCGGCACGCTCGGCAGGGAGTCCAGCGAGTCCCAGAGCCTGGCCACGCCCCAGGACAGCACCCCGGCGCCGGCGAAGAGGCCCGCCAGCACCCTGAGCCGTAGTTGCTTCACCGCGTGAGCCGCCCTTCGCCGCCGTTGCTGGTCCGGCCGCCTCCAGGCGGCCCGTGTCCTTCGAGCCTAACGACTACTCGGGCAGCCGGAGTTCCAGATCGCCACGGGGCAGTACGCCCTCGCGTCCCACCCCGGCCAGCAGGTCGGCGACCGCTCCGGTACCGGGCAGCTGGGCCCCGGGGTCCACGTCGTGCCACGGGGCGAGCACGAAGGCCCGCTCGTGGGCGCGGGGGTGGGGGAGCGTGAGCGTCGGGTCGTCGGAGACCACATCGGCGTACGACACGATGTCGACGTCGATCGTGCGCGGTGCCCAGCGCTCGTCGCGAACCCGGTCGAAGGCCTCCTCGATGGCCTGACCGCGCTCCAGCAGGGAGGACGGGGGCAGCGTCGTCTTCACGACGACCACCGCGTTGAAGTACGAGGGCTGGGAGCCGGGCTCGACGCCCCAGGGCTCCGTCTCGTAGACCGGGGAGACCGCTTTGACCCGGAGGCCGGGGGTGTCCTCCAGCGCGTCGATGGCGCCCTGGAGGGTCTCCAGGCGGTTGCCCAGATTGGAACCGAGCGAGAGCACCGCCCGCTTGGGGTTGGAGAGGGTGATGTCCGCGGCGTCCACCTGCTCGACCACGGCGGCGGGGACCGGCTGTACGGTCGGGTCGCTCTGCCCCTCGGTGGAAAACGCAGTCATGCTCGGCTCCGGGTGATGGTGATGGTCACGTCGTCGAAGGGGACGGTGATCGGGGCGTCCGGCTTGTGCACGATCACCTCCACTTCCTGGACTCCTTCGTGCGTGAGGCACTGCTGGGCGATGCGCTCGGCGAGCGTCTCGATCAGATCGACCGGTTCGCCCTGGACGACGTCGACGACCTCTTCCGCGACCACGCCGTAGTGCACGGTGCGCGACAGGTCGTCGGCCGCCGCGGCGGGGCGGGTGTCGAGGCCGAGCACCAGATCCACGATGAAGGTCTGGCCCTCTTCCCGTTCCCGGGGAAAGACGCCATGGTGCCCACGGGCCTTGAGGCCGCGCAGCGCGACACGATCCACGCGAATCACTCCTGCTGTCGTTGGTCGTCGAGGCACACGACCGCGTGCGGGCGGCGATGTGCCTTCCTTCGAATCTACCTGCGAGCACCGACAGTGCTCGCCCGTGGGGGCTATGGACAGGACCTCACGGGGCTGGTAGCCGCCCCTACCCCGTGGCTCCGGAGCCCAACCCCCACCGGGCGGGTACCCGCTCAGGAGGGGTTCTCCTCGTCCTCCTCCTCACCGGTTTCGGTCAGTACGGGAGAGCCGTGATGCGACCAGAGCTTCCAGCCGTCGGATGTGCGGCGGAACACATTGGTGGCGACGACGAGCTGTCCGACGAGGGGGCCCAGGGAGTTGCCCTCCTCGGCCGGACCGCCGCTCAGGATGTTCTCCGTGCAGGTGACCAGCGCGGTGTCGCCGGTCATGGCGACGGAGACATCGGTGAGGAAGAACTGGATGTACTCGGTGTTCGCCATGATCAGCGCGTAACTGCGCAGTACCTCGCCGCGGCCCGTCAGTACCGGCCAGCCCGGGTGCACGCAGGAGACGGTGAGGTCCTCGCCCGGCAGCCAGAGGCCGGAGAGCTCCTCGAAGTCCCCGCGTTCCATCGCCTCGTAGAAGGCCGTGTTGGCCTGCTCGACCTCCGCGATGTCCTCGGCGGCCTGTGCCCGGTCGTCGTTCACGCGGCTCCCTCCACGGCACGGGCGACCCGCACGGCGTCGGCGGTGGCCCGGACCTCGTGGACCCGGACGGCCCAGGCGCCCGCCCCGGCGGAGAGGGCGGAGACCGCGGCGGTCGCGGCGTCGCGCTCACGGGCCGGCGGCGGGGCGGAGCCCGGCCCGGCCAGGACATGGCCGAGGAACCGCTTGCGGGAGGCGGCGACGAGCAGCGGACGTCCCAGGGCGCGCAGCTCGCCCAGGTGCGCGACGAGCGAGAGGTCGTGGGAGGCGTCCTTGGCGAAGCCGAGGCCGGGGTCGATCACCAGGCGTTCGGGGGCCACTCCGCCGGCGATCACGGCGTCCATCCGCTCCCGCAGCTCCGCGACGACCTCGGCGACGACGTCCTCGTACACCGCCCGGCTGTTCATGGACTCGCTGAAGCCGCGCCAGTGCATGACGACGAACGGCACACCGGCGGCGGCGACGACCGGGACCATGTCCGGGTCGGCGAGGCCACCACTGACGTCGTTGACCAGGGCCGCACCGGCGGCGACGGCCTGTTCGGCGACGCGGGCACGCATGGTGTCCACGGAGACGGTGACCCCCTCGGCGGCCAGCCCCCGCACGACGGGGACCACCCGTCGCAGCTCCTCCGACTCGTCGACCCGGCTGGCGCCCGGCCGGGTCGACTCACCGCCGACGTCGACCAGGTCCGCGCCCTCGGCCACCAGGTCGAGGCCGTGCTTGACCGCGGCCCTGGTGTCGAACCAGCGGCCCCCGTCGGAGAAGGAATCGGGGGTCACGTTGACGACTCCCATGACCGCACAGCGGTCCCACTCCGGCAGGCCTCGCACCGTGCCCCGTCCGCGCAACGTACTCATACGACCAGCGTAGGCCCGTACGGCGGCCGGTCACGCCGCGCGTACCCCGGGCTCCTGGCCGTGCTGGGCCTGATGAGGGCACGGGCGGGGGCGACGGGCCGGGAACGGCCGGGGCAGCGAGAGGTTCACGAAGCCCTCGGCCTGCATCGCCGCGAAGCCGATGCGGGGCAGGTCACGGCTGGTGCGGAAGACGACGAAGCGGGGCTCCCAGCGCGGCCGGAACTTGGCGTTGAACTTGTACAGCGACTCGATCTGGAACCAGCGCGAGAGGAAGATCAGCAGCCCGCGCCAGCAGCGCAGCACCGGTCCCGCTCCCAGCCGCTCGCCCCGGGCGAGTGCCGAGCGGAACATCGCGAAGTTCAGCGACACCCGGGTGACGCCCAGCTTGGGGGCGGCCTGGAGGGAGGCGACGATCAGCAGCTCGTTCATGCCGGGGTCGGCGGAGCGGTCGCGGCGCATCAGTTCGAGGGACATTCCGTCGCGCCCCCAGGGCACGAAGTGGAGCACGGCCTTCAGGTCCCCGTACGGGGACTCCTCGGGGCCGGAGCCGGCCAGGTGGGCGGTGGCGATGACACAGTCGCCGTCGCCGGGGTCGCCGATCCGGCCGAGCGCCATGGAGAAGCCGCGCTCGGTGTCGGTGCCGCGCCAGTCGGCGGCGGCCGCCCGGATGCGTTCCAGTTCGGTGTCGCCGATGTCCCGTACGCGCCGGACCCGGGTCTCGTAACCGTTACGTTCGATGCGCTTGACCATCTGGCGCACGTTCCGCATAGCCCGCCCGGCGAGGGAGAAATCCGCGACGTCCACCACCGCCTCGTCGCCCAGCTCCAGGGCGGAGAGACCGGTCTCGCGGGTCCAGACCTCGCCGCCGGTCTCACTGCACCCCATCACGGCGGGGGTCCAGGAGTGGGCCTTCGCCTCGTCCATGAAGCGTTCGATGGCGCCGGGCCAGGCCTCCACATCGCCGATCGGGTCGCCGCTGGCCAGCATCACCCCGGACACCACCCGGTAGCAGACGGCGGCCTTGCCGCTGGGGGAGAAGACGACGCCCTTGTCGCGGCGGAGCGCGAAGTGGCCGAGCGAGTCGCGGCCGCCGTGCCGCTCCAGCAGCGCGCGCAGCCGGGCCTCGTCGTCCTCGGTGAGACGGGCGGCCGGGTGTTCGGGGCGGAAGGCGAGGTACACGGTGGTGACGGCGGTCAGCAGGCCGAGGGCGCCGAGCGAGTACGCCACGGTCCAGGAGGTCCGTCCGGCGTAGTCGACGGGACCCTCGAAGCCGAACAGCCCGTACATCACGTGCTGGAGGCGGTCGGCGATGGACGGGTTCCCGACGACCCGGCCGGGGTGGACGCTGACGATGACCAGACCGAGCACGAGCGAACCCGCGCCGAGCAGCACGAAGTTGGCCAGTGCCCTCCAACGGCTCCGTGGGTCGGGAAGCGCGCGGAATTCACTCCGGTGGCGCACCAGCAGGTAGCACAGCGTCAGGGAGACGAGGACGCCGACGACCGAGTGACGGTACGCGAACTGCGCGGCGGCCCCCGCCGGGAGCAGGACGACGGCGGCCCGCCAGGCCCTCCGCTTGTGCCGCTTCAGCCCGTGCGCCAGCAGGAGCAGCAGCAGGCCCGCGCTCAGCGAGAGCGCCGCGGCGAACGGGCCGAGGGCGCCGGGGAGCACCTCGGCGACCGTGTGCATCCGGCTGTGCCGGAATCGGGGGAAGATACCCGCGGCGACATCGATCAGACCGACGACGGCGCAGGCGCTGCCGACCAGGGCAGGTATGGATTCGGGGCGCGGCCCGCGTACGAACTTGCGTACACGTTGCGGAACCGACCCTGATTTATCCCCATCTAGCGTGACAGACATCGCTTCCCGTGGCTCCGCGAGAGATTGTTAGGTCCGTCGGCCGAAGCCCCTACGGACGATGTGCGCCCTCTAGGACGAGGCTTCCGGGGAGTGGGTTCCTCCGCATTCCGGAAATTTCCTGCACAGAAAGCTCTACTTCACTCATGGGTCTCACCAGCAAGGCAGTTCTGGCGCTGGCGGCATCACTGGCCGTCCTGCTGTTCGCCGCCACGATCTGGCTGTGGCCGCGACTGGCGCGGCGAGGCGTCCGCGCGGTCGCGGGCCGGATCGGGCTGCTGCTGGCGACCCAGGTGGCGGTGTTCGTCTCGGTCGGCCTGATGGCGAACAACTCGTTCCTCTTCTACGGCTCCTGGGCCGACCTCTTCGGGCAGCAGCAGGACCTGGGCGTGGTCACCGACCACGCGCCCGGTTCGGCCGCCCCCGGGAACATGGTCCGGGTGGGCACCCAGACGCCGGACGTGCCGGGCGGCAGCCGGCCCACGAAGGGCGGGCGGATCGACAAGGTCGTCGTCTCCGGGCGGGCCTCGGGCATCGACAGCCCGGCGTACGTCTATCTGCCGCCGGAGTACTTCCAGCCGGCCTACGCCGGGCGCAAGTTCCCGGCCGTCGTCGTGCTCACGGGCTACCCGGGCACGGCCGAGAACCTGCTCAAGGGGCTCCGCTACCCGCAGACGGCACTGGAGCGGGTGAAGGCGGGCAAGGCGCAGCCGATGATCCTGGTGATGCTGCGGCCCACGGTGGCGCCGCCCAGGGACACCGAGTGCGTGGACATCGCCGACGGACCGCAGACGGAGACGTTCTTCGCGAAGGACCTGCCCCGGGCGATCTCCGAGTCGTACCGGGTCGGGAAGCGGGCCCGTAACTGGGGCATCATCGGCAACTCGACCGGCGGCTACTGCGCGCTGAAGATCGGGCTGCACCACCCGGACCGCTTCTCGGTGAGCGCCGGGCTGTCCGCGTACTACAAGGCGGCCGAGGACCCGACGACGGGCGATCTGTTCCACGGCGACGAGGCGGCGCGCAACCGGGCCGACCTGCTGTGGACCCTGGAGAACCGGCCCCCGGCCGGCGGGTCCTTCCTGGTCACGACGTCACGTCAGGGCGAGGGGAACCTCAGGGGGACCAAGGACTTCATCAAGCGGGTGAAGGCTCCCGCGCGGGTGTCCTCGATCGTGCTCGACAGCGGCGGGCACAACTTCAACACCTGGCGGCGGGAGATCCCTTCGGCCCTGGACTGGATGAGCGGCAGGCTGAGCGAGAACTGACCGCCGCGGCAGGAGGGCGGACGCCCCGTCAGGAGGCGCTGACCCTCGCCACGGTCTCCACGGCGACCTCGGCCCGCGGCAGGTCCTGGGCGTCCGCGTCGATCGAGCGGCGCAGGGCCTCGTGCAGCCGGGCCGGCGTGAGGACACCGAGGAAGCGGCCGGTGCTCTCCTCGTCGATGACCGCGATCCAGCCCGCGTCGTGCTGGAGCATGGTGGCGAAGGCCTGCTTGAGCGGGGCGCCGAGCGGGAGCCACGCCTCCATGCGGCGGGCGTGCTCGCGGACCGTGCCCCGGCCGCCGGCCGAGGCGGTGCCGGTGGCGGAGATCCAGCCGTGCAGATTGTCCTGCCCGTCCAGGACGACCGCCCAGCGCGCGCCCTCGGCCCGGAGCCGTTCGGTGGCCGTGGTGAGCGGGTCGTCGAGGTGGACGACGGGCGGCTGGTCGAGGTCGCTCTCCTCGATCGGTGTCACCGACAGCCGCTTCAGACCGCGGTCGGCGCCGACGAAGTCCGCGACGTACGGGGTGGCGGGCGCGCCGAGCACGGTGGCGGGGGAGTCGAACTGCTCGATGCGGCCCTGTCCGTAGACGGCGATCCGGTCGCCGAGGCGGACGGCCTCCTCGATGTCGTGCGTGACGAACAGCACGGTTTTCCGGACCTGTGCCTGGAGTTTCAGGAATTCGTTCTGGAGCCGTTCACGGACGACCGGGTCGACCGCCCCGAAAGGTTCATCCATCAGCAGTACGGGCGGGTCGGCGGCCAATGCGCGGGCCACACCGACACGTTGGCGCTGTCCGCCGGAGAGCTGCTCCGGATAACGGCCGCCATAAACGGAAGGATCAAGTCCGACCAGGTCGAGGAGTTCGGCGGCGCGCGCACGGCCCTTTCCGCGGTTCCAGCCGAGGAGATGGGGCACGGTCGCGGTGTTCTCCAGGACCGTTTTGTGCGGGAAGAGGCCGACCTGCTGGATCACATAGCCGATCCGGCGCCGGAGCCGGACGGGGTCGATGGCGGATATGTCGTCCCCGTCGAGGAATATCCGTCCCTCGGTCGGTTCGATCAGCCGGTTCACCATCTTCATGGTGGTCGTCTTACCGCATCCGGAAGGTCCGACGAGCGTGACCAGTTCACCCTCGGCGACCTCGAAGGAAAGGTCGTCGACGGCGGTGGTGCCGTCCGCGTACCGCTTGGTGACGTGCTCGAAACGGATCATGATTCCCCATGGTGACGGGCGTTCTGTGAAGGACATGTTGCCGGAATGCGACAGCCTCGGCGATTGTCAGTGGTCGAGGATAGGCTCGCCAGACATGTGTTCGGGGCGGCAACGTGAAGGAAAGCAGGGGGTGGGGGACGGATGGCCGGAGAGAACTGCCTGGTGGCGAACGACTGGATCTGCGGGGAGTATCTGCGCTCCCGCAGCCAGGAGTTGACCGACGCGACCGTGCAGCACATCTGGATCACGGTGGTCTCGGTGCTGATCGGCCTCGCGGTCGCTTTTCCGCTGGCGCTGCTCGCGCGCCGCGGACGGCACTTCGCCGGGCCGGTGCTCGGGCTGACGACCGTGCTCTACACGGTGCCGTCGCTGGCGATGTTCTCGCTGCTGCTGCCGCTGTTCGGGCTTTCCGCGGCGCTGGTCGTCACGGGGCTGGTGCTCTATTCGCTGACCATTCTCGTACGGAACATCCTGGCCGGGCTCGAAGCCGTTCCGCAGGAGGCGAAGGACGCCGCCCGGGGCATGGGGTACGGCCCCGCCCGGCTGCTCTGGGAGGTGGAACTGCCCCTCGCGCTGCCCGCGCTGATGGCGGGACTGCGCATCGCCACGGTGTCGACGGTCGCGCTGACGACCGTCGGTTCACTCGTCGGCAAGGGCGGGCTCGGCAATCTCATCGAGGACGCGCTGCCGAGCTTCTTCAAGGCCCAGGTGCTGACGGCGTCGGTGCTCTGTGTGCTGCTCGCGGTGGCGGCCGATCTGCTGCTGCTCGGGCTCCAGAGGCTGCTGACGCCCTGGACCCGCATACGTACGACGGCGGGCCCGGCGGACGGGGCCGGTGGCCCGGGGGGTCCGGTGGGACCGAGGAGTGCGGTGGGGCCGTCCGCCGTCGCGAAGGTGGAGGCGGGCTGACCCGTGGGAGTCGTCGCAGACGCCTGGACCTGGCTCGTCACCGGGTCCAACTGGTCGGGGGAGAACGGGGCCGCGCACCGGCTCGGTGAGCATCTGTACGTCAGCGGGGTGGCGCTCGCGGTGGCCTGCGCCATCGCCCTGCCCCTCGCCCTGTATCTGGGCCACATCGGCAAGGGGGGTGCGCTCGCGGTCAACATCTCCAACGTGGGCCGGGCGATACCCGTCTTCGCGGTCCTGGCCCTCTTCATGGTCACGCCCCTGCGCAACTCGGGCTATCTCCCCACGGTCATCGCCCTGGTGCTGTTCGCCGTGCCGCCGCTGCTGACCAACGCCTATGTCGGGATGACGGAGGTGGACCGGTCGGTGGTGGAGGCCGCTCGCGGGATGGGGATGTCCGGCGGTCAGCTCTTCCTGCGGGTCGAACTGCCGCTGGCCTACCCGATGATCATGACCGGGCTGCGGTCCGCCGCCGTCCAGGTCGTGGCCACCGCCTCGATCGCGGCGATGGTCGGCCTCGGTGGCCTGGGCCGGATCATCACCGCCGGATTCAACACGTACGACACCGCGCAGGTCTTCGCCGGTGCGGTGCTGGTCGCCCTGCTGGCCCTGCTGGTGGAAGGGGTGCTGGTCGCCCTGGACCGGCTGCTGTCCCCGCTGCGCCGCCGCCGGACCGTCTGACGCCGTGCGGCGCCGTGCCCGCACCGCCTGCGCGCGACGCGTCCGGCACGGCCGCCGTCTGTTGGTCCGCCACTCACTTCACCCTCTTCACCCTCTTCTGTCTGGACGGAGAACAACATGAGCAGGACCTCGCGCATAGCGGGTGCGGTCATCGGCATGGTGGCCCTGGCCGGGTCGCTCGCGGCCTGCGGCGGCGACAGCCTCGAAAAGGAGAAGAGCGGCTCCGGCAACGCGGCCGGCTCGGGTGACAAGAAGGGCTCGCTCGTCGTGGGCTCCGCCTCGTTCACCGAGTCCAAGGTCCTCGCCGAGCTGTACGCGCAGATCCTGGCGGACTCCGGCTACAGCACCTCGATCACCACGGTGAAGAACCGTGAGCTGTACGAACCCTCGCTGGAGAAGGGCGAGATCGACGTCGTACCGGAATATGCCGCCACGATCGCCGAATTCCTCAACGCCAAGGTGAACGGGGCCAAGGAGGCCGAGAAGAAGCCGGTGGCCTCCGGAGATGCCACGGCCACGGTCGCGGCACTGGAGAAGCTCGCCACCCCGCTCGGGCTGAAGGTGCTTCCGGCCGGTGTGGCCGTCGACCAGAACGCCTTCGCGGTCTCCGAGGAATTCGCCGGGAAGAACAAGCTCAAGACGCTCTCCGATCTTGGTGCGTCGAAGATCGGAGTGAAGATCGCGGCGGGCGACGAGTGCGCGGTGAGGCCCTTCTGCGCACCGGGACTGAAGAAGACCTACGGCATTGATGTCACCGGTATCGACCCCAAGGGCGTCGGCACCCCGCAGTCCAAGCAGGCCGTCAAGGACGGCAAGGACCAGTTGGTCCTGACGACCACCACGGACGCGGTGCTCGACGGGCTGGTGTTCCTGGAGGACGACAAGAAGCTCCAGAACGCCGACAACATCCTTCCGGTGCTCAATGCCAAGGACGCGGGTGCCCAGGACATCGCCGATGCGCTCGGGAAGCTCACCGACACACTCACCACACAGGATCTGGCGGAACTGAACCGCAAGGTCGATGCCGAGCGTGCCAAGCCCGAGGACGCGGCCAAGGAGTATCTGCAGGCGAAGGGCCTGATCAAGAAGTGACGGGGTGACGGAACGGGCGCCCGAATGAACCGGAATCGGGCGCCCGGACGAACTCCGTACCGGGAGTCCGGATGAACTCCGTACCGGGCGTCCGGACGAACTCGATACCGGACGCCCGGCCCGTGCTTTTCCGGCTTCTCGGGACGTCGCGGAAGTGCTTCGGCGGGGCGTGAGGTAACCGGCGGGGAACAGATTCCCGGGTGGCCCCCCAAGGCGCCCGTACACACGGTAAATTTCAGGCCATGCCACGTGGACGCCACCGCCATTCGCCACCCCTTCACAGAATCCTGCCGCCCTCGGCGGTGGCCGGAGTGTCGGTCGTCGGTGCCGCCGGCGCCTGGCTGCTGGCCGAACCCCTGGTCCTGCGTGGACTGGTGGCGGCCGTGGCCGCCGCCGCCGTCACCGGCGCGTATCTGATGCGCAGCTGGGACCGGTCCGCCGGACTGCGTGTCGCCGAACTGACGCGGGCGCGCGCCGGCGACGAGTGGCGCGCCGAGGAGCGGGCGGCCGAGCTGGAGCAGGACCTGGAGGAGGCGCGCGAGCTGCGCGCCCGGCTGGAGACGAAGCTGCGCCGCAAGCGCGTGGAGCTGGCCGGACTGCGCGGGGAGCACGCGGCGCTGCTGCGCCGGTACGCGAACGCCGAGACCGAGCGTGCCAGCGCACTGGAGGGGCGCAGGCAGCTCGCGATCGAAGCGGCCGCCACCCCGCGTGCGCTGCCCGCCGCCCGGTCCACGCCGACCCCGGGCGCGTATCTGCGCGCCGCCCAGGCCCTTGCGGACCTCCCGCGCAACGCCGCGCTCCAGGAGGCCCGCCGCACCGCCGAGCAGGCCAGGAAGCGGGAGCTCACGACAGGCGCGGGGACGGCGCCCGGCGCGACCGGCGCGGACACGGCGCCCGTGAACGGCCCGGCAGCCGGTCCGACTGCCGAGCCGGCTGCCGGTACGGGCGGCCACCAGCACCGCCGTCCGCCCGCCGCTCTGCCCGCGCCGCAGCAGCTCCCCCCGGCGTCCACCGCGCCCGTCCATGTTCCGCGTACCGCCCCGGGAGCCTCGGCCGTCGTTCCGTACGCCGCCGCGCGCCGGCACCTGGTCCCGCAGGGCAGCTTCGACTTCTTCGGTACGCAGAAGTCCGGCGCCGCGATCGAGGCCGTGCAGAACGAGGACCTCGCGGACGTGGTCGGCGAGGAGGCACTGGCCGCCCACCGCACGGGCACCGGCCAGAACCGCGCCGTGGGCAAGGTCATCGACCTCACCGTGCACGACGAGACCGAACAGCTGGACGTGGCGGAGCTGCGCACCGCCATCTCCTAGCGGATCGGTCGCCGTTCGGTCGCCGTACTACTTGTCGATGTCCCCGACGACGAAGAACAGCGAGCCCAGGATCGCGACCATGTCCGCGACCAGCGTGCCCGGCAGCAGTTCGGTGAGCGCCTGGATGTTGTTGAACGACGCGGACCGGAGCTTCAGCCGGTACGGGGTCTTCTCGCCCTTGGACACCAGGTAGTAGCCATTGATGCCGAGCGGGTTCTCGGTCCAGGCGTAGGTGTGGCCCTCCGGGGCCTTGAGTACCTTGGGCAGCCGCTGGTTGACGGGTCCGGGCGACAGGTCCGCCATCCGGTCCAGGCATGCGTCCGCCAGGTCCAGGGCGTTGACCGTCTGTTCCAGCAGGCACTCGAAGCGGGCCAGGCAGTCGCCCTCGGTGCGGGTGACGACCTTCAGAGTGTCCTGGAGTTCGCCGTACGCGAGATACGGCTCGTCGCGCCGCAGGTCGAAGTCGACCCCCGAGGCGCGGGCGATCGGCCCGGAGACCCCGTAGGCGTGCACCGCCCCGGCGGAGAGCACCCCCACATCACGCGTACGGCCCCGGAAGATCTCGTTGCCGAGCACCAGGTCCTCGTAGACGTCCATCCGGGACCGGACCGAGGCGACGGCCTCCCGGGCCCGGCCCGTCCAGCCCGCCGGGAGGTCCTCCTTGAGCCCGCCGACCCGGTTGAACATGTAGTGCATCCGGCCTCCGGAGACCTCCTCCATCACGGCCTGGAGCTCCTCGCGCTCCCGGAACGCGTAGAACACCGGGGTGATCCCGCCGAGTTCGAGGGGGTAGGAGCCGAGGAACATCAGGTGGTTCAGGACCCGGTTCAGTTCGGCGAGGAGCGTGCGCGTCCAGACGGCGCGCTCCGGGACCTCCATGCCGAGCATGCGCTCGACGGCCATGACGACGCCCAGCTCGTTCGAGAACGCGGACAGCCAGTCGTGGCGGTTGGCGAGCATCACGATCTGCCGGTAGTCCCGGGCCTCGAAGAGTTTCTCCGCGCCGCGGTGCATATAGCCGATGACGGGCTCGGCGTGCTGGATCCGCTCGCCGTCGAGGACGAGCCGCAGCCGGAGGACGCCGTGCGTGGAGGGGTGCTGCGGTCCGATGTTGAGCACCATGTCGGTGCTCTCCGCCGCGCCGCCGATGCCGACTGTCGTCTCCGTCATGCGGGACAGTATTCCCTGACCGACGGGGAGCGGGGCCTGTGGGCGTGATCCGGGCACCGGCGGGGCGGTCCGGAGCCGGTACCCGGGGCTCGCAGCCGCCCGCGCCCGCCCCGGTCACCCGGTCACCCCGGCGGGCGCGGGCGGGAGCGGGTGGCATCCGGGGCCCGGTCCACCCGGTGCGTGAGCCACCCGAAGTCGCCGAGACCTCCCCGGGCGGTCAGCTCCGCCGCCTCGCCCGCCGCGGAGAGCGCCCGGAGGTAGCCGGCCGGATCGGCCGAGGCCATCGCCAGCGGCGGACGTTCCCCGCTGATGCCCAGCCCGCGCAGGGCCGTCCGCTGGTCGGTGAGCTCCGGCGGTACGGCGCCCCGGTCCTCCTCCGCCCCCACCGCCGCCGCACACGCGTCCAGCGCCACATGCGAGGTGAGGTCGCAGGAGCCGTCCGGCACCGGCCGGACCTCCCGCCCCGCCCGGAAGCCGGTCAGCGTCCCGTACGGCGGCCTCGCCCCCCGTACATGCGCGTAGTCCACCGCCACCGCGAGTCCGGCCGACAGCGACCGGACCGCCCGCGCCCAGGCCTCGTCGCGCGGACGGCCGATCTCCGCCCGCTCGCCCGGCCGGGACAGCGGCCACCAGCGCCGCAGCCACCGCGCGTCCGCCCCGTCCACCGGATCGCCCAGCCGCTCCGCACCGTCCGAGGGACGGACGAGGACGTAGCGGGCGATGCCGTCGGCATCCGCCTCCGCGATCCGGGTGGGCACGTTGTCCAGCCACTCATTGGCGAACACCACCCCGGTGACCCCCTGCGGCAGCTCGGCGCGCCACTCGATCCGGGGATCCAGACCGGGCGGGCGCCCGGCGAGCTCCACGGCGTACGCCCGTACCGTCAGCCACTCCGGGACGGCGCCCAGCACCCCGGTCACCAGCTCGCCCCGGCCCGACCCCACGTCCACCAGATCGACCGTTTCCGTCCCCAGCTCACGCGCGGTTCCGGTCAGCAGCCGGGCGACGGCGGCGGCGAACAGCGGTGAGGCATGGACCGACGTACGGAAATGGCCCGCCGGTCCCTCCGGGCTCCGGTAGAAGCCCCCTTCTCCGTACAAAGCGGTCTCGGCCGCCTCCTGCCACCCACGCCACTCATCCGTCACGGGGGAAAGTCTCCACCTTGGGGAGTACGGTGCCGGGACCCGGATCGGCCCTCCGGTTGACCCGGGCACCGATCCTCTGTCCCTACGCTGGGTTACGTGCAGCGCCTCTACGATTTCATCCGCAGACACCCGACGGGCGTCGACTGCTTCTGGGCCGTCTTCCTCCTCGGGGTCTCCGGCGTGTCGATCGTGGTGGACGACTACGGCCCGGCCCGGGAGCGCGTGCTGCTGGTACCGGTCGCGATCTGCCTCAGCGCCGTCGTGGCCCTGCGCCGCCGCGTGCCCGAGAAGATGCTGCTCCTCGCCATCCTGGTGGGCGTCCTGCAGCTGGTCTTCGACATCCCGCCCAGCTTCGCGAACTTCGCCATGCTCGTGATCACCTTCACGGTGGCGGCGGTCGGCGAGCGCTGGGCGTCCCGTCTCGCCCTGGTCTGCAGCCTGATCGCGGCCGGACTGGCGCAGCTGCGCTGGCCGGAGGGCGCCTCGGACACCTGGGTCCAGTCGGCCTTCGTGGCGATCATCATGACGGTGCCGTTCGTGCTCGCCTGGGTGCTCGGCGACTCGATGCGGACCCGGCGGGCCTACTTCAGCCAGCTGGAGGAGCGCGCCGCCCGGCTGGAGCGGGAGCGCGAGGCGCAGTCCAAGGTCGCCGTCGCCGCCGAGCGGGCCCGGATCGCCCGCGAGCTGCACGATGTCGTCGCGCACAACGTGTCCGTGATGGTGGTGCAGGCCGACGGTGCTGCCTACGTCATGGACGCCGCGCCCGACCAGGCCCGGCAGGCACTGGAGACCATCTCCAGCACCGGCCGCCAGGCGCTCGCCGAGATGCGCCGGCTGCTCGGGGTGCTGCGGACGGGGGACACCCGGGAGAGCGGCGAGTACGTTCCGCAGCCCGACGTCGAGCAGATCGAGGACCTGATCGAGCAGGTCAGGCAGACCGGTCTGGCGGTGGACTTCAAGATCGAGGGCACCCCGCGCCCCCTGCCCAGCGGCGTGGAGCTGACCGCGTACCGCATCGTGCAGGAAGCCCTCACCAACACCCGCAAGCACGGCGGCCCGGACGCCGGGGCCAGTGTGCGGCTGGTCTACTTCGACGACGGCCTCGGGCTGCTGGTCGAGGACGACGGCCGGGGCGCGGCGCACGAGCTGTACGAGGACGGCGGCGCCGACGGTGCCGGGCACGGGATGATCGGTATGCGGGAGCGGGTCGGCATGGTCGGAGGCACGCTGGACGCGGGGCCGCGGCCGGGCGGCGGCTTCCGCATCAGCGCCCTGCTGCCGCTCAAGCCCGCAGGCTGAGCCGCCGGGGCACGCTCCCCGCCTCCGCCCGCCTCCGCCCCTTTCGAACCGGACCGAGCCCCTCCCGAACCCCGCCCCCGAACCCCGCTCCCTCCCGAACCCCGCTCCCTCCCGAACCCGCCGAACCTCGATCAGAAGACAGGGACCCTCATGGCCATCCGCGTGATGCTCGTCGACGACCAGGTGCTGCTGCGCACCGGCTTCCGGATGGTGCTCGCCGCCCAGCCGGACATGGAGGTCGTGGCCGAGGCCGGTGACGGAGCCGAGGCGATCGAGGTCCTGCGCTCCACGAGCGTCGACGTGGTGCTGATGGACGTCCGGATGCCGCGGCTGGACGGGGTCGAGGCGACCCGGCGCATCTGCGCCCAGCAGGACCCGCCCAAGGTGCTCATCCTGACCACGTTCGACCTGGACGAGTACGCCTTCTCGGGGCTGAAGGCCGGGGCCAGTGGCTTCATGCTCAAGGATGTGCCGCCGGGTGAGCTGCTGGCGGCGATCCGTTCTGTGCACAGCGGCGACGCCGTCGTCGCCCCGTCCACCACCCGCCGGCTGCTCGACCGGTTCTCGTCGATGCTGCCGAGCAGTTCCAAGGAGCCGCGGAACAAGCACATCGAGAAGCTGACCGAGCGCGAGCGCGAGGTGATGCTGCTGGTCGCCCAGGGCCTGTCGAACGGGGAGATCGCGGCGCGGCTCGTGCTCTCGGAGGCGACGGTGAAGACACATGTCGGCCGCATCCTGACCAAGCTGAACCTGCGCGACCGGGTCCAGGTCGTCGTCCTCGCGTACGAGACCGGGCTGGTCCGGGCGGGCGGCGGAGCGGGCTGACCCGAGGCCCGCCGGGCGTCCGGACACGGCCGGACCGCGTGGACACGGCCGGACCGCGCGGACACCGCCCGCGCGGCACCCTCAGCGCAGAACGCCCTCCAGGAAGTCGCTGCCGAGCCGGGCGACGACGGTCAGGTCCAGCTGGTGCAGCACATAGCGGCCCCGCCGCCGCGTCGTCACGAGACCGGCCTTCTTGAGCAGCGACAGATGCCGGGAGACCTCGGGGGGCGTGATGCCGTGCGAGTCGGCGAGTTCGCCCGTGGTGTACGGGGACCGGGCGAGGTTGCGGCACAGCCGCATGCGCATCGGGTGGGCCAGCGCCTCCATCCGGAGCTGGAGCAGCTCCACGGAGGCGGGGGAGGGCAGATCGGGCAGGTGCACCGGATAGTGGATCACCGGCCGCCAGCCCGGGGCGTGCAGCACCATCAGGTGCGGCCAGCCGAAGCTGCTCGGGATCAGGGTGAGCCCGGGGCCGACCGCAGGGTCGGCGGCGTTGGTCCGGCCCTCGCTCAGCTTGTCGATGCTGATGCGGCCGGCGTCCGTGTCCACCGACAGCGCGGCGGAGACGGCGCTCAGCGCCTCGCCGAGCCCCTTGCGCCGCAGCAGTTCCGTCTTGTACCGGGCGTCGGCGACCAGCTGGATCCGCACCCGCATCCAGGTGTCCGAGAAGAACGCCTGGTCGCAGTCCTCGAAGAGGCGCCGGATCCAGGTCCGTACAGTGACGGGGTCGGTCAGCAGCCGCTGGGTGAACTCCACCTGCTGCGGGCCGCGGGCGGCCGCCAGGTCCAGTGCCCGGGTCCGCATGGCGGCGCTGGCCAGCGGGGACGGCGCCCCGGCCCCGTACAGACCGGCACAGGTGAACTCCAGCGCGGCGGCGACGAACCGCTCGTCGTCCAGCCGGTCGAGGATGTCCAGGTCCTCGGCGAGGGTCGCCCCGGCCCTGCCGTCACCGCCGCGGACCCCGGCGAACGGCATGAAGATGTCGGAGAACGTGTTGCGCCAGAGGAACTCCGCCTCCAGCAGCCGGTCCGCGAGGTCCGGTTCCAGCGCGGCGGCGGTCGCGGTGGCCCAGCCGTGCAGGCCCGGGTGGTGGCCCGGCTCGGAGAGCGCATGCAGGGCCAGCCCCAGCTCGGCGAGGGGCGAGGTTTCGAAAACGATGCGGTCCGGGGGCAGGCCCGCGATGTCGATGTTCACGCTCACCCCTCCATAGTGCGGGTACGCGAACGGGTCGACGCGCCACTTGACGGCCGTCGTCAATCGGCGGGCGCGCGGCCCCTGACCTGCGCAGGCTGAGGTCATGGACGCCATTCAGCAGCAGATGCTCGACAGCTACCGCGCGGCCCGGCTGGGCGAGGACCCGCCCCCGTTGCCCGGCCGTCACGACTGGGCCACGCTGCGCACGATCCGCGACCACTGGCGCGCCCGCCGGGCCGCGCGGCCATCGGGCCCGTCCGCCGGGAACTAGGGGGCATGTACCCCGAGGCCTCAGGCCCGAGACCCCAGGCCCGAGACCCCAGGCCCCAGGATCCCGGGGCCGGAACCTCAGGGTCAGGCTTCCGTCCGCTCCAGCCGTGCCACGAACTCCCCCACCGCTTCGCGGACATCCTGTGCCGTCCACGCCAGGCCGGCCGAGGACACCGTCACCTCGGTGAACGACACCCCGGGCGGCAGTCCCGCCCCCTGCGCACCGTCGAACCACCGGTGGAACAGCGTCACCCCGGTCTCCTCCGCCTGCCGCACCGCCGCCTCGGTCAGCGCCTCGCTCCCGTACGGCAGCCACACCACGAACTGGTGCGTGTGCGGCGGCTCCGGACGCACCCGGAACCACGGCACGCCGGACGCCGCGAGGCCCTCCGTCAGTGCCCCGGCCACCACCTTCGCCTGCGCCACGTACTCCGGCAGCCGCGGCAGCTCCCGCTCCAGCCCCAGCAGCGCGGACAGCGCCGCCGGATACTGCTGGAAGACGTTCCCCCCGTAGCGGTGACGCCAGGTCCGCGCCTCCTCGACCAGCACCTCGGGACCGGCCAGCACCGCCCCGGACAGCCCGTCGAGGGACTTGTAGAACGAGACGTACACGCTGTCCGCGAGCCCGGCGATCTCCCGCAGCTCCTTCCCGAAGTGCGGCCCGCACTCCCACAGCCGTGCCCCGTCCAGGTGCACCACCGCGTCCCGCTCGCGGGCGGCGGCCACGACGGCCTCCAGCTCGTCCCAGGTGGGCAGCACGAACCCGGCGTCCCGCAGCGGCAGCTCCAGCATCAGCGTGCCGAACGGCTCGGGGAAGCCGCGGATCTCGTCCGCCGTGGGAAGCCGGGGCGCGGACGTCGGGTGCACCGTGCGCAGCCCGCTCACCGCCCCGAGTGCGCCCCGCTCGTGCAGCTCGGGATGGGCGAGCGGATGCAGCGCCACGGTCGCGTTGCCCGTGCGCCCGGCCCAGCACCGCAGCGCGACCTGCTGGGCCATCGTCCCCGTCGGGAAGAACGCCGCGGCCTCCATGCCGAGCAGTTCCGCGACCCGTCGCTCGACCTCGGCGACGACCCCGTCCCCGTAGAGGTCCGTCCACTCGTCGAGGTCGTGCACGGACCCCGCGTCGGCCGCCAGCGCGGCCAGCCGTTCGCCGAGCGTGCCCTCCGCCGACACCCGGGCCAGCGTGCGGTGGGACCCCCGCCAAGCGGTCAGTCTGCGGTGTCGCTGCTTCTGCTCTTCGGTGAGTGCCATGGGACGATCATCACCCGGACGGCTGACACGGCCCAGCCGTTTTCCACCGCGGGCCCAGCCGTTTTCCACTGCGCCGATTTCCCCTCGGATCCCTCTCGGGCGGCAGAGTTACCCACAGGCTGTGGACAGCCGGAAGGTCACTCGAAACGCTGGCGTAGCATGCAGAGAAGTCGTCCGGTACCCCCCGCGGACTGGAACGGAAGGCCATCGCCGCGTGAATACAACAGCTTCTGAGGAACCCCTCGACGCGAGGGACCGCCCCGCCCGTCTCACCGTCGGGGTCGTCGGCGCGGGCCGGGTCGGCCCCGCGCTCGCCGCCGCGCTCCAGCTCGCCGGGCACCGCCCGGTGGCCGTTTCCGGTGTCTCCGACGCCTCGGTGCGCCGGGCGGCGGCCCTGCTCCCCGACGTACCGCTGGTGCCGCCGGGCGAGGTGCTCGCACGTGCCGAGCTGGTGCTGCTGACCGTCCCCGACGACACCCTTCCCGGCCTCGTCGAGGGCCTGGCCGAGACCGGTGCCGTACGGCCGGGGCAGCTGATCGTCCACACGTCGGGGCGGTACGGGACCAAGGTCCTCGACCCCGCGCTGCGGGCCGGCGCCCTGCCCCTCGCCCTGCACCCGGCGATGACGTTCACCGGCAGTTCCGTCGACGTCCAGCGGCTGGCCGGCTGCTCGTTCGGGGTCACCGCCCCCGGGGAGCTGAGGCTGGCCGCCGAGGCGCTGGTCATCGAGATGGGCGGCGAGCCCGAGTGGATCGCCGAGGAGGCCCGCCCGCTCTATCACGCGGCCCTGGCCCTCGGTGCGAATCACCTGGTCACCCTGGTCGCGGAGGCCATGGAGCTGCTGACGAAGGCCGGGGTCGCCGCCCCCGACCGGATGCTCGGCCCGCTCCTCGGCGCCGCGCTGGACAACGCCCTGCGCTCCGGCGACGCGGCGCTGACCGGACCCGTCGCACGCGGTGACGCGGGCACGGTCGCCGCCCATGTCGAGGAGCTGCGCAGGCACGCCCCGCAGACGGTGGCCGGCTATCTCGCGATGGCCCGTGCCACGGCGGACCGGGCGCTCGCCCACGGCATGCTCAAGCCGGAGCTGGCCGAGGACCTGCTCGGCGTCCTGGCCGACGGTGAGCGCGCACCGGGGGAGGACCGATGAGCACCGCCCCGACCCCGGCACCCGGGCCCACCCCCAAGCCCGGTCCCGTGCCGAAGCCCGGTCCCGTGCCGAAGCCCGGTCCCGCGTCCGCCTCCGCGCGTACCCCCGCGGGCACCTCCGCGTCCGCCCCCGCAGGCGGCGCGGCCCTCCTGCGTACGGCCGCCGAGCTGGACGCCCTCCGCCGCCCGGCCGGTGCCCGGCGCGCGGTCGTCATGACGATGGGCGCTCTCCACGAAGGCCACGCCACCCTGATCCGGGCCGCCCGCGCCGCCGCGGGTCCGGCCGGCCAGGTCGTGGTCACCGTCTTCGTGAACCCGCTCCAGTTCGGTGAGGCGGCCGACCTCGACCGCTACCCACGCACCCTCGACGCCGACCTCGCGCTCGCCGGGCTGTCGGGCGCCGACGCGGTCTTCGCCCCCTCCGTCGACGAGGTCTACCCCGGCGGCGAGCCCCAGGTCCGGATCACCGCGGGCCCCATGGGCGAGCGCCTCGAAGGGGCCGCCCGCCCCGGGCACTTCGACGGCATGCTCACCGTCGTCGCCAAGCTCCTCCACCTCACCCGCCCCGACGAGGCGTTCTTCGGACAGAAGGACGCCCAGCAGCTGGCGCTGATCCGGCGCATGGTGCGCGACCTGAATTTCGGCGTCGGGATCACCGGCGTACCCACCGTGCGCGACCCGGACGGCCTGGCGCTCTCCAGCCGCAACCGCTTCCTCTCCCCGGAGGAACGGCACACCGCTCTCGCCCTGCCGCGCGCCCTGTTCGCGGCCCGGGACAGACTGGCCGCCCAGCAGGCCCTGCACGAGCGCGCACAGGCCACGGCGGCCAGTGCGGACCGGGCCGCCGGGCTCACCGCGCTCGGCGAGTCCCGGGCGGCGGCCGACGCCCAGGCGGTGGCGCTGGCCCGGCCCGGCGGCGGACCCGCCGCCGTGCGGGCCGCCGCACAGCTGGTCCTCGCGGACGCCGCCCGCGAACGGCAGCCGCTCGTCCTGGACTACCTGGCCCTCGTGGACCCGTCGGACTTCACCGAGATCCCCGACGACCGCGGGAGCGGGGAGGCGATCCTCGCCATCGCGGCACGGGTCGGCGCCACCCGCCTGATCGACAACATCCCCTTGACCTTCGGAGCCCTCACGTGACCGGAATACGGCTGACCGCCCCCGCCCCCGGCTGGGCCATCGACGCGGACGTCGTGGTGGTCGGCTCCGGCGTGGCCGGTCTCACCACCGCCCTGCGCTGCGCCGCCGCGGGCCTCGCCACCGTCGTCGTCACCAAGGCCCGCCTCGACGACGGCTCCACGCGCTGGGCCCAGGGCGGCATAGCGGCCGCGCTCGGCGAGGGCGACACCCCCGAGCAGCACCGCGACGACACCCTCGTCGCGGGCGCCGGACTGTGCGACGAGACGGCCGTGCGGACCCTGGTCACCGAGGGCCCCGACGCCGTGCGCCGGCTCATCGGGACGGGCGCCCACTTCGACACCACGGACAGCGGCGACATCGCGCTGACCCGGGAGGGCGGCCACCACCGCCGCCGCATCGCGCACGCGGGCGGCGACGCGACGGGTGCCGAGATCTCCCGCGCCCTGGTCGAGGCGGTCCGCGAGGCCGCCCTGCACACCGTCGAGAACGCCCTGGTCCTGGACCTGATCACCGACGCCGAAGGCCGTACGGCGGGCGTCACCCTGCATGTCATGGGCGAGGGTCAGCACGACGGCGTCGGCGCGGTCCGCGCCCCCGCCGTCGTCCTGGCCACCGGCGGCATGGGCCAGGTCTTCTCCGCTACCACCAACCCCTCGGTCTCCACCGGAGACGGGGTGGCGCTCGCGCTGCGGGCCGGAGCGGAGGTCTCCGACCTCGAATTCGTCCAGTTCCACCCGACCGTGCTCTTCCTCGGCGCCGACTCCGAGGGGCAGCAGCCGCTGGTGTCCGAGGCGGTACGGGGCGAGGGCGCCCATCTCGTCGACGCGTCCGGTACGCGCTTCATGCTCGGGCAGCACGAGCTGGCCGAGCTGGCCCCGCGCGACATCGTCGCCAAGGCCATCACCCGCCAGATGCACCTGCGCGGCACCGAGCACATGTATCTGGACGCCCGGCACTTCGGCGCCGAGATGTGGGAGCGGCGCTTCCCCACCATCCTGGCGGCCTGCCGCGCCCACGGCATCGACCCGGTCACCGAACCGATTCCGGTCGCGCCCGCCGCGCACTACGCCTCCGGAGGCATCCGCACCGACCTGCGGGGCCGTACGACCGTGCCCGGCCTGTACGCCTGCGGAGAGGTCGCCTGCACCGGCGTGCACGGCGCCAACCGGCTGGCGTCCAACTCCCTCCTGGAGGGACTGGTCTTCGCCGAGCGCATCGCCGAGGACATCGCGGGGAACACGGCCGAGGACCGTGCGCAGGACATGGCGGAGGACACCGCCGGGCGCCCGCGGCGGGCGGAAGCGGTGGCGTCCGGCGACGGCGAGCCCGCTCCGCTCCTCGCCCCCGAGTCCCGTACCGCGATCCAGCGGATCATGACCCGGGGCGCCGGAGTCCTGCGCTCCGCAGAGAGCCTCGCCACGGCGGCCGAGGAGCTGGAGGCCCTGCACGGCCGGGTGACCGCGGACGCCGGTACGGCCGAGTCCAAGGCAACCGTGCCCGGGGTGGAGGCATGGGAGGTCACCAACCTGCTTCTCGTCTCCCGGGTCCTGGTCGCCGCCGCCCGCGCCCGCGAGGAGACCCGCGGCTGCCACTGGCGCGAGGACCGGCCCGACCGGGACGACGAGCACTGGCGCCGCCACCTCGTCGTCCGGATCACCCCGGACCGGAGCCCGGATCTTCACCGCACGGAGACCGCCGCGTTCCCGCCCGTACGCCCCACGGATTGAGCAGACTGCTCACCACAGCACCCACACCCGCAGCAGCCCCAGCAAGCAGCACCACCCGCACCCCCGCCGACGCCCCCGAGGAGCCGTAACCGTGAGCACGCCCGAAGAGAATCCGCGCCCCACACCCGTGGACGTCCCGCTGATCCAGATCGGCGCGCCCGCACCGTCCGCGGGCGGCTGCGGCGACGACTGCGGCTGTGGCGACGGCTACGACCCGGACGGCCTGGAGTGCGGCCTCGACCCCGCGCTCGCCCGGCTCCTCGCCGAGGCGGGCCTGGACCCCGTCCAGGTCGAGGACGTCGCCCATGTCGCGATCGAGGAGGACCTCGACGGCGGCGTGGACGTGACCACCGTGGCGACCGTCGACGAGGAATCCGTCGCCACCGGTGACTTCACCGCCCGCGAGGCGGGCGTCGTCGCCGGGCTGCGGGTCGCCGAGGCGGTGCTGTCCATCGTCTGTACCAGCGAGTTCGAGGTGGAGCGCCATGTCGAGGACGGCGACCGCGTCGCCCCCGGCCAGAAGCTCCTGACCGTCACCACCCGCACCCGCGATCTGCTCACCGGCGAGCGCAGCGCGCTCAACCTGCTGTGCCGTCTCTCCGGCATCGCGACCGCGACCCGCGCCTGGGCCGACGTACTCGAAGGGACCGGGGCCGAGGTCCGCGACACCCGCAAGACCACCCCGGGGCTGCGTGCCCTGGAGAAGTACGCGGTGCGCTGCGGCGGCGGCGTCAACCACCGTATGTCGCTCTCCGACGCGGCTCTGGTCAAGGACAACCACGTCATCGCGGCGGGCGGCGTGGCCGAGGCGTTCAAGCGGGTGCGGGAGGAGTTCCCCGACGTACCGATCGAGGTCGAGGTCGACACGATGCAGCAGGTCCGCGAGGTGATCGACGCGGGCGCCGACCTGATCCTGCTGGACAACTTCACACCGGGGGAGACCGCCGAGGCCGTCGCCCTGGTCGGTGGCCGCGCCGTGCTGGAGTCCTCCGGCCGGCTCACCCTCGACTCCGCCCGCGCCTATGCCGAGGCGGGCGTCGACTACCTGGCCGTCGGGGCGCTCACCCACTCCTCGCCGATCCTCGACATCGGCCTGGACTTCCGGGACACCGCCCCGGCCACCGGTGAGGCCCAGGCCTGATGCTGCTCACCATCGACGTCGGCAACACCCACACCGTCCTCGGCCTGTTCGACGGCGAGGAGATCGTCGAGCACTGGCGGATCTCCACCGATGCCCGTCGCACCGCCGACGAGCTCGCCGTGCTGCTCCAGGGCCTGATGGGCATGCATCCGCTGCTCGGTGTGGAGCTGGGCGACGGCATCGAGGGCATCGCGATCTGCGCGACCGTCCCGTCCGTCCTGCACGAGCTGCGCGAGGTCACCCGCCGCTACTACGGCGACGTCCCCGCCGTGCTGGTGGAGCCGGGCGTCAAGACCGGGGTGCCGGTCCTGATGGACAACCCCAAGGAGGTCGGCGCGGACCGCATCATCAACGCGGTCGCCGCGGTCGAGCTGTACGGCGGACCGGCGATCGTCGTCGACTTCGGTACGGCCACCACGTTCGACGCGGTCTCCGCCCGGGGCGAGTACGTGGGCGGGGTCATCGCCCCCGGCATCGAGATCTCGGTCGAGGCGCTCGGGGTCAAGGGCGCCCAGCTCCGCAAGATCGAGCTGGCCAGGCCGCGCAGTGTCATCGGCAAGAACACCGTCGAGGCCATGCAGTCCGGCATCGTGTTCGGTTTCGCGGGCCAGGTCGACGGGGTCGTGGCCCGGATGAAGAAGGAACTGGCGGCCGACCCCGACGACGTCACGGTCATCGCGACGGGCGGCCTTGCTCCGATGGTGTTGGGGGAGTCGTCCGCCATCGACGAGCACGAGCCCTGGCTGACGCTCATCGGGCTGCGCCTCGTGTACGAGCGCAACGTCGCACGGATGTAGGCGCGAGGGCGCACGGAGGAGTACGGAGGCGTACGCGGGGCGGGGCGGTAGTCGTACGGGGGACAGCCGGGCATCCGGCGTCGGCACGCCCGCCACCTGCGACAACGTCCGCCGGGGTGGTGGCGGGGGGACACCGGCGGGGCCGTCGGCAGGACCGTCCGGGACGTACACCCGGGGCTCTGCCCGGCCGGCCGCCGGCACCCCGCGGACGCCGCGCCGCCGACGACCAGTTAAGCGGATTTTGTCCATTTAGCACGTATTGTCGCGTCATGCCCACGCCCTACGGTTCACGAGGCGGCATGGCGTTCAGCGCGGACGAGCTGCGGGTGCTCCGACGTGCCCTCGCCATCGCCCTCCACCCGACGCCCCTGCCCGACGAGGATGTCCAGGACTGCCTGCGGCTCGCGGGTGCCGTGGACGAGGCGGTCAGTGAGGCGGGGCGGCTGCGCGCGTTCCTCCTCGCCGACCTCGCCCGCTACCGCGAAGCGCTCCCCGGCTCCGTCAACGGCTATCTGGAGCTCCTCCAGGACGCCGTCGCCGCCGGGTACGACCCCCGCCCGGACGACCTGGCGGCTCTGCGCGCGCTGCGCGGCAAGCCGGTCGCGGCGGCGCTCCTGGCGCGCTGCCAGGTGCTCGCGGAGCGTTCGGTACGGGCCAGGCTGGCCGGCCGTGCCGTCGCGGTGACGGCCCCGGCGCCCCGCGGCCGGCTGCTCGCCCTGCCGGGCGGACGCGCCGCCGACCGGGAACCCGAGCGCCCCAAGGCGCCGGTCTCCCCCGGCCGTCCGCAGGCCCCCGGGGAGCGGCCGATGCCCAAGCCCTCCGAGGTCTTCCCGCCCCGCCGCCGCCCCGCCCCGCCGCCCGGCGAGCGCGCCGCCGGCTGAGCCGGGTGTCCGGCGGGACACGGCGCTCTCCCCGGGAGGGCGCCGTGTCCCGTCGCGCGGGGCTCGCTACTCTGGACGGCATGGACTACGTATCCGCGCTCGTGCCCCCCGTGGTGATGGCCATCTTCTTCATCGGTCTCGTCGTGACGATCGTCAAGAGTCAGGGCGGTCCGAACAAGACCAAGGAAGACGCCGCGGTGGACGCGACACTCACCCGCGCGGAGTCGGTGAAGCAGACCGCGCATCCGGAGAGTGTCTGACCCGGGACCCCCGGACCCCCGGATTCCGGGCCCCGGACCCCGCCGGTCGCGCGCCCGGAGGGCCGTCCGGCGCACCCCGTGCACCGTCAAGGGCGTACGGCTCATTGGAGCCGTACGCCCTTTCGCTGTGTAAATAACGGCCTATTCCAGACATCTGGCACTAAGGTGACGCTGTGCCTCGCCAATTGGGAGAGCTGGAAGACGCCGTGATGACACGCGTCTGGCAATGGAACCGTCCGGTCACCGTGCGGGAAGTCCTTGAGGACCTACAGCAGGAACGGTCCATCGCCTACACGACGGTCATGACCGTAATGGACAATCTCCATCAGAAGGGCTGGGTGCGCAGGGAAGTCGACGGCAGGGCATATCGATATACGGCCGTCTCCACCCGTGCCGCCTACTCGGCCGCACTCATGAACGAAGCGTGGTCGCGCAGTGACAACCCCGCGGCCGCTCTTGTGGCGTTCTTCGGCATGATGTCCGCCGAGCAGCGCGAAGCCCTCCAGGATGCGGTACGCATGGTTTCCCCGGGCCTCACCGATCAGCCGTCCCCGAGTCCCCCGGGTGACGTGCCCGCGGACGATGACGCGGCCCCGGCCGATGGCGCGGCGCCGGAGAGCGGGCGATAGCGTCGGGGCATGTCCTCAGAGCTGTCGCATGCCGAAGAGCCGCCGTATACCGAAGAGCCTCCGCATACCGGGCCGGATACCGATTTTGATACCGACCCGTCGGTAAAAAGGCCCGCCATCACCGTCCGGCGTGCCCGGACGAGCGATGTGGCGTCGGTCCGCCGTCTCCTCGACGGGTACGTGACGGAAGGGATCCTGCTCGACAAAGCGACGGTGACGCTTTACGAGGACATCCAGGAGTTCTGGGTCGCGGAACGCGACGAGGACGCCAGGGTCATCGGCTGCGGAGCACTCCACGTGATGTGGGAAGACCTCGCTGAAGTGCGCACCCTTGCCGTCGATCACAGCATCAAGGGCGCCGGAGTGGGCCACCACGTACTGGACAAGCTCTTGCAGACCGCGCGCTGGCTCGGTGTGCGGCGGGTTTTCTGTCTCACCTTCGAAGTCGACTTCTTCGCGAAGCACGGCTTCGTGGAGATCGGAGAGACGCCGGTCGACACAGATGTCTACAGCGAGCTGCTGCGTTCCTATGACGAGGGTGTCGCGGAGTTCCTCGGTCTCGAACGAGTGAAGCCGAACACCTTGGGCAACAGCCGGATGCTTCTGCACCTGTGAACCGCAGAAGACACCGGAACCCTATGTCCGAATCGCACATGTTTCCCGCGTCCTTGTGCTCCTCAACCTCTCCCGGGGGTTTGTGTTTTCCGGGGAAAAGCGGTTTCCTTTCCGCGTACTCCATTTTCGATGAAAGGAAATCCGGTGGCACAGAAGGTTCAGGTCCTTCTTGTCGATGACCTCGACGGTGTCGAGGCGGACGAGACCGTGACGTTCGCACTTGATGGCAAGACGTACGAGATCGACCTCACCACGAGCAACGCGGACAAGCTCCGTGGTCTTCTTGAGCCGTACACCAAGGGTGGCCGTCGTACCGGTGGCCGTGCCGCGACGGGTCGTGGCAAGGGCCGCGCCGTCGCCGGTGGCAACAAGGACACCGCGGAGATCCGTAAGTGGGCGCGGGAGAACGGCCACAACGTGAATGACCGCGGCCGTGTTCCCGCCGAGATCCGTGAGGCCTACGAGAAGGCCAACGGCTGAGCTGCCGGCCCATCGGTCAGCAGCCCCGCACGGGCACGCAGCAGCCGGACCCGGTGGCATTCCGTTGCCGCCGTGTCCACCAGCCGTACGAGATCGGGGGCACCCCCACCGCTGCTCCCGAAGCCCGCGAGAGCCGGCAGCGCCGGCTCCACCTCGTGGCGCGGCCCGGGGGGCCGCAGCCAGAGCGCGGCCCCCGGCGAGCCGGCCCGGAACGCGGCCGGCGCCGGGGCGGTGATGCGGCCACCGGCGCCCAGGGCCGTCAGGCCGAGGGTGATTCCCCCCCACTCCAGCCAGTCGAGCAGCCCCGGCAGCTCCTCCGCGCTCCCCGCGGCCACCAGCAGCTGCATCCGCGCTCCGGTCAGCGCCACGGGACCGGTGCGGCCCACCCGCCGCAGGACCGCGCGGCCGGCGACGGCGGGCAGCTCCAGCACGTCGAAGCACAGCCCGGTCGGCAGCCGCACCGGGGTCCTTCCGGCGGTGGTCCAGCCGAGCTCGTGCTCGTACCACCGGGCGAGGGCTTCGCCGGGCTCGACGGCCGCGGTGACCGCGGCGGTCTCTCGGGCACCTCCGGCAGCTCGGGCACCTCGCGTACCTTGCGTATCGCGGGTACCGAATTCGGGGGACGAACGGGGCGGCGGGACGGGAAAGGCCATGTCCGATGAACCGTTGAGCAGCCTCCGGGGTTACGCAGAGTTCGCGATCGATCGCTTTGGGTGCTCATGGCGGGGGCGCGTGGGGGTACTCGGGAGCGCCAGGTTGTTCGCCCGTAGCGGAGGGAACCAGGGCGCGCCGCATGGACTGTCAGTGATTGCGGGTAAGACTTTCCTAGTGGGAAGGGGCGACACGCGGGCCGAGGCGTCTCACGTTCGCCATCGGCGTACTGGCGATAGGGGTATCTGCCTGGCCTGCGGGAACATCGTCTCGCACCATCGGGTTGGAGCAGTTGTCAGCTGTTCGGCAGTAAGTTTCCCCGCCGGTGCGGGGGTGATCCGGACGGATGTCGGCAGTTGGAATGAGCTGTCCCGTCCTGCGGGACTAGCATGCGGAAGGACTGGGAGGGGACCGACCCCTCACTGACCGACCGCTCTGAGGAGCGATTAACGATGTTCGAGAGGTTCACCGACCGCGCGCGGCGGGTTGTCGTCCTGGCTCAGGAAGAAGCCCGGATGCTCAACCACAACTACATCGGCACCGAGCACATTCTCCTGGGCCTTATCCACGAGGGTGAGGGTGTCGCCGCTAAGGCCCTGGAGAGCCTCGGGATTTCGCTCGAGGCGGTCCGCCAGCAGGTGGAGGAGATCATCGGTCAGGGGCAGCAGGCCCCGTCCGGCCACATCCCCTTCACTCCCCGTGCCAAGAAGGTCCTGGAGCTGTCGCTCCGCGAGGCCCTTCAGCTGGGTCACAACTACATCGGCACCGAGCACATCCTGCTCGGCCTGATCCGCGAGGGCGAGGGCGTCGCCGCCCAGGTCCTCGTGAAGCTGGGCGCCGACCTGAACCGGGTCCGGCAGCAGGTCATCCAGCTGCTCTCCGGGTATTCGGGAGGCAAGGAGGCGGCCACCGCGGGCGGCCCCGCGGAGGGCACCCCCTCCACCTCCCTGGTGCTCGACCAGTTCGGCCGGAATCTCACCCAGGCCGCTCGTGAGTCCAAGCTCGACCCGGTCATCGGGCGCGAGAAGGAGATCGAGCGGGTCATGCAGGTGCTGTCCCGCCGCACCAAGAACAACCCGGTCCTCATCGGCGAGCCCGGCGTCGGTAAGACGGCGGTCGTCGAGGGCCTGGCGCAGGCCATCGTCAAGGGCGAGGTGCCCGAGACCCTCAAGGACAAGCACCTCTACACCCTGGACCTCGGCGCGCTGGTCGCGGGCTCCCGCTACCGCGGTGACTTCGAGGAGCGCCTGAAGAAGGTCCTCAAGGAGATCCGCACCCGCGGCGACATCATCCTGTTCATCGACGAGCTCCACACCCTGGTGGGTGCGGGCGCCGCCGAGGGCGCGATCGACGCGGCGAGCATCCTCAAGCCCATGCTGGCGCGGGGCGAGCTCCAGACCATCGGCGCCACCACGCTCGACGAGTACCGCAAGCACCTGGAGAAGGACGCCGCTCTCGAGCGCCGCTTCCAGCCCATCCAGGTCGCGGAGCCGTCGCTGCCGCACACCATCGAGATCCTCAAGGGTCTGCGCGACCGTTACGAGGCCCATCACCGGGTCTCCATCACGGACGAGGCGCTGGTCCAGGCCGCGACCCTGGCGGACAGGTACATCTCGGACCGCTTCCTGCCGGACAAGGCGATCGACCTGATCGACGAGGCCGGTTCCCGGATGCGCATCCGCCGGATGACCGCGCCGCCGGACCTCCGTGAGTTCGACGAGAAGATCGCGGGTGTCCGCCGCGACAAGGAGTCGGCCATCGACTCCCAGGACTTCGAGAAGGCAGCGTCCCTCCGCGACAAGGAGAAGCAGCTGCTGGCGGCGAAGGCCAAGCGGGAGAAGGAGTGGAAGGCCGGCGACATGGACGTCGTCGCCGAGGTCGACGGCGAGCTGATCGCCGAAGTCCTGGCCACCGCCACCGGTATCCCGGTCTTCAAGCTGACGGAGGAGGAATCCTCCCGTCTGCTGCGCATGGAGGACGAGCTCCACAAGCGCGTCATCGGGCAGAAGGACGCCATCAAGGCCCTCTCGCAGGCGATCCGCCGTACGCGAGCCGGTCTGAAGGACCCCAAGCGCCCCGGTGGCTCGTTCATCTTCGCCGGCCCGTCCGGTGTCGGTAAGACGGAGCTGTCCAAGACGCTCGCCGAATTCCTCTTCGGTGACGAGGACGCGCTGATCTCCCTCGACATGTCGGAGTTCAGCGAGAAGCACACGGTTTCCCGCCTCTTCGGTTCGCCCCCCGGTTACGTGGGCTACGAGGAGGGCGGCCAGCTCACCGAGAAGGTGCGCCGCAAGCCGTTCTCCGTCGTCCTCTTCGACGAGGTCGAGAAGGCCCACCCCGATATCTTCAATTCCCTGCTCCAGATTCTGGAGGACGGTCGCCTGACCGACTCCCAGGGCCGGGTCGTGGACTTCAAGAACACGGTCATCATCATGACGACCAACCTCGGGACCCGGGACATCTCCAAGGGCTTCAACCTGGGCTTCGCCGCCCAGGGCGACGTCAAGACGAACTACGAGCGCATGAAGACCAAGGTCAACGAAGAGCTCAAGCAGCACTTCCGGCCCGAGTTCCTCAACCGTGTCGACGACACGGTGGTCTTCCACCAGCTGACCGAGGAAGACATCATCCAGATCGTCGACCTCATGGTCGCCAAGGTGGATGAGCGCCTCAAGGACCGCGACATGGGCATCGAGCTCAGTGCCGAGGCCAAGTCGCTGCTGGCGAAGAAGGGCTACGACCCCGTGATGGGCGCCCGGCCGCTGCGCCGGACGATCCAGCGCGAGATCGAGGACATCCTCTCGGAGAAGATCCTCTTCGGCGAGCTGCGTCCCGGTCACATCGTGGTCGTGGGCACCGAGGGTGAGGGCGAGGAGAAGAAGTTCTCGTTCCGCGGCGAGGAGAAGTCGGCACTGCCCGACGTCCCGCCGATCGAGCAGGCGGCAGGCGGCGCCGGCCCGAACCTGACGAAGGAAGCGTAGGGGCGCGTAGTCGGCGTCTGAGCGTGCGGGGGCTGCCCCGGACCGGTTTCCACCGGTCCGGGGCAGCCCCTTTTCGCGGGTGGTGGGGTGGGTGGTGGCTCAGTACGCCTCGACCGTGAGCCGGTCGCCCAGGTCCTCGCTTCCGAGCAGCGGCGGCGGCCGGTGGAAGCCGGAGAGGATCGTCACCGGGAGGCCGGGCCATGCCAGCAGCGGTGTGAGGTCCAGCTCCGGTGTGTCCGCGGACGTCATCAGGGTGAGGGTGGTGAGTTCGGGGAAGAGCCCACGAAGGAGCGACACGTCCTCGCCGTTCTTCGGAGCCGGGACTGCCAAGTCCTTGAGCGACGGGACCGGTCCGGCGGAGGCGAACGGACCCGACCACGGGAATGCCCTGAGACAGAGTCCAGTGACTTGGGGGTTGGCCCGGAGCTCGGCCAGCCCGTCGTCCAGCGAGTCCAGCGCGGACGTGTTCAGCGAGGTGAGTGACTCCCACGCGTCGAGACCGTCCAGGGGCAGCGGATGGCCGCTGCCCACACTGAGGTGACGCACTGCCGGGTGGGCGGGCAGTTCGCTCAGTCGGCCCGAACCGACGTTGCTGAGGCTCAGGCGCTCCAGATTGCGGATGTGAGCGGTCGCGGGCAGCAGGCCGAACGGCCGGCCCATCGCGTCCACCACAAGATCGGTCAGCGCGGTCAGCGCGGCGAGCGGGGTGAGGTCCTCGACCGAGGGGCATCCGTAGAGGTTCAGATGCCGCAGTGTCCCGGCCTGGGGGCTCAGCGAGGACAGGTCCAGCGTGGTGTCGCTGAGAACGAGTGTGCTCAGCCGCATCCGGGCCAGTGCGGTGTGGATCTCCGCGCCCTCGACATCGCTCAGCAGATGGAGGTGCCGAAGGGTGGGCAGATGCCGCAGGGCATTCACCTGTCCCTGGTGGACCGAGACGGATGTGCTCGTCAGATCACAGTGGGCCAGCACCTCGGACGCGTACTCGTCCGCCGGGAAATTGGCCCATCTGTTTGCGAAGAGACCGCTGTGAGCGGGGTGGGCGAGGGCCCACGCGCGGGCCTGGGGGAGGGCTTCCCGGCCGCCGACCCGGCCAATCAGGTCGATCACGCCCCTGGCGGAGAGAGCCTTCGACGGCAGGCTCTCCGGCGGGGGAAGGAACGGCAGGGCAGCCGCGCCGAGACGGGTCAGCGAGATGACGTGATCGTGGCCGGCCGGCGGGAACAGCGCCGCTGTGCTGCGCCGGACCCGTTCGCGTACCGCACCGTCCAGCCAGGTGGCGTGCTGTTCGCACAGTGCGGCCAGGACATGGATGTCGGTGCGTTCCTCGGACTGCTTGGCGTGTTCCTCCCCGGCCGCCAGCAACCCGTCGATCAGCAGCGGGAGTTGGCGGCGGCCGCAGTGCCCCGCCGCCAGCAGGATCACGTCCTGCCAGGCCTCCTCGTCCGCGTGCCGCAGCAGCTCGTTGAGGTGGTCGTCCTCGATGAGCTCCTTCGCGGCGAGGAAGTCCTGGAAGGTGCGGTGGACGAACTGGTAGGTGTCGTCGCGGTGTTCCTGGAGGAGGCCGCTGCGGTTGAGGAGATGGGTGAGGATCTTCTCGGGCGGCCCCTGTGCGCCCACCCGCTCCATTCCGGTCAGGCCGCGGGCCAGTTGGCGCAGGGCCTGTTCGCGGGTGAACTCCGACTGGCCCTCGCGGACCAGCCAGACGGCGAGGCGCTGGAGGAGCTGCGTGTGCTCCTCGACGTCCATCTCGATTCCCTCGGGATCCTCTATCCGGCGGCGCCGGTCCCGGTGGCCGAGCAGCATCTCCAGGGACGAGCGGTAGAGCTTCCAGCGGGTCTCCGGCAGGAAGCCCTCGCGGCGGCGGTGCAGGGCGCAGATCACCGCGCAGAGGAGCGGGGTGCGGGCCAGATCGCGCAGGCCGGGGTTCCGGGCGAACTGCCGCGACAGATCGCCCTCCAGCTCGGCCAGCCGCTCCCGGTCGTCCTCCTCGGTCAGCCGGGCCGCCCGGTGCCAGGAGGCCACGAAGGCCTGGATGTCCTCGTCCCGCATGGTCAGCAGGCGCAGTTCCTCGAACCCCTCCGAGCGCAGCCAGTCCGGCTCGACCGCGAGCGGCCGCACCGTTGCCACACAGCGGGTCTCCGGGTAGCGCCGCAGCAGCTGGGACAGCCAGGTGTGCGCCTGCTCACGGTCCTCGGGCGGCACCTCGTCCAGCCCGTCGACCAGCAGCAGCGCCCGGCCCGACTCCAGGACCCGGCCGGTCCACCCCTCGGGCGCCCGGTCGACCACCAGGCCCGACGCGTCGGCGAGCTGCGCGGGCCCCGGGAACGTACCGCCCCGGGCCCGCAGGGTGCGCAGCGGGACGACGAAGGGCACCAGCCCGTTCAGCGGGGCCAGCGCGCCGTCCAGGGTGCGGGCCGAGGCATGGGCGGCCAGCCACCACAGCAGGGTGGTCTTGCCCGCGCCCGCCTCGCCCCGCAGCAGGACGCGGGGGCGGTCGGTGAGCAGGGCGTCGATCCGCTGGGGCGGTGCCGGTGCGTGCTTCGCCGTCCGGCCCGCCGGTGCCTGCGCCTCCAGGCTGAGGTAGGCGGTGTCCAGGTCCCATTCGGAGTCGTGGCGGCTCAGCTCGTCGAGCCCGAAGATCTTGGTGCGCCGGTACGCGGCTCCGATCGCGGCCGCGTACTCCTCCTCGTACCGCAGGTCCCTGGGGTAGTGGCCGCGCACCTGCTCGTACCGCAGCGGGGTGCCGGACTGCTCGTAGACGAGCGAGAAGGGCCGGGAGGCGACGAGGGAGGCGACGGGTACGCATTCGACCCGGAGGCCGACGCGCTGGCGCGGGATGTGGCGCGCGATCCCCAGCAGGACGTTCCCGGCGAACACCGGGCCGCCGGACAGTCCCCGCAGGGTGGGGAGCCCGTGCTCGTTGACGGCCGGGGGCGGCCCGTCGAGCTCGCAGACCAGGAGGTTGCGTACGCGCCCGGCGAGCGGCAGCACCGTGGCGGTGTACTGGTCCGCCTCCAGATGGCTGCCGGCGTGCCGCTGGATGTCGGGGAAGCCGGTGATCTCGCAGTCGAACAGGGCCTGGTCGGTCGCCAGCGTTCCCAGTCTGACCGGGCCGGCCGGCAGGACCGGTTCCTCGGTGCGCAGCAGGGCCGCATCGGTGCCGTGGTCGATCCAGGCGACCGTCGCCGCCGTCCGCCGGGGCAGATCCATGTGGGAGACACCGCTGCGGCTGCCGCCCTTGACGACATGGGCGCAGGTCAGCACCAGGCTGTCGGTGAGGAGCACCCCGCTGCCTTGGACGGATCCGGCGCCGTGGACGACGACCGTACGGGCCGCCGGGCTCAGCGGAGACGTGCTCACGGGGTCTGTCGTGCTCACCGGGGGCGCGCTCATTCGCCGCCCTGCCCCCGGCCGAAGTACGCCGTGCTGCCGTCGTCCTCGTGGCCGATCTCCCAGGCCTCGCCGGTGACGGCGTTGCGGGGGGTCAGGGTGAGCGAGACCTTGTGCGTACGGCCGGTGGCCCGGGACGCGTCGGCGCCCGCCTCCACCACCCAGGCCTTCACCTTGCCGCCCGCCTTGGCCTCCTTGCGGAGTTCGAGGGTGAACTCCATCTGGATGTCCCCGACCGCGAAGGCGAGAGGCAGGCCGGTGGCCCGGGTCGCGGCCTCGACGAGCTGGTTGCGGATGGATTCGACGGCGTCGGCCAGTTCGATGCCGTCGAAGTCGTGGTCGTGGTTGCTGTCGCTGGCCATGCTGCGGTGTCCCCCCGAAGTATTCGACCGGTGCCCCGTCAGCGTAGTGAAGTTGCCCGCCGAAGGTCCCGAATCGGAAGGACCTTGGTCCCACCGGCGGTGACAAGGCGCACAGCCCGATCGAGGCCTACTAGGGAGGATAGGAGAAGCGCCCATGATCACGAGAAGGACTTTGGGCCTGCGGCGGACGGGGGCTTCCGAATTTGGGGTGATTAGCCCTTATCGCTGCCACATGTCCGAATCGCGACGTATCGAACTGGGGTTAAACCTGTTCCGTGCCATGGACTCCGAAGATCGCCGGCGCTCTCCCGCGGGGTCTTCCGCGGCGAATTCCCGAGGCGCCATCTACGGCTTTTGATCGTAGATGGGGTGTTTGAGTACCGGCCTGGGTGCGGGTTACCAAGGTTGAGCAAGCCCGGACAGCACGCCGGGTCCACTCACCTCCGGAGGACTTCCCCGTATGTCGAAGCGCGCAACGATCCAGCACTCCACCCGCCCGTCCGTGTCCCGTGTCCGTGGCGCCGTCCTGGCCGCCGGCCTTGGTGCATCGATGGTGCTCGGTGCGGGCGCCGCGTTCGCGTCCGGCACCACGAGCGCCCCCGGCACCGCCACGCTCGCGGCCGGTGCGACGGCCGACTCGGTCGCCCAGCAGGCCGAGGCCCAGAGCAAGGCGGCCACCGCCGCCAAGCAGGCGGCGGCGAAGAAGGCGGCCGACGCGAAGAAGACGGCGGCTGCCAAGAAGGCGTCGGCCAAGAAGAAGGCCGCCTCCTGGAAGGCCCCGGTCGACCACTACGAGCTGAGCGCCAGCTACGGCACCGGCGGCGCCCGCTGGGCCGCCAAGCACTCCGGCCAGGACTTCGCCGTGCCGATCGGCACCAAGGTGAACGCCGCCCACGCCGGTACGGTCGTGAAGGCCGGCCCGAACGGCGGCGGCGACGGCCCCGCGTACGGCAACGCCGTCGTGATCAAGCACGCCAACGGCAAGTACTCGCAGTACGCGCACCTCTCGAAGATCAACGTGCACATCGGCCAGCACGTGAACACCGGCCAGAAGATCGCGCTGTCCGGCAACACCGGAAACTCCAGCGGCCCGCACCTGCACTTCGAGATCCGCACCACGCCGAACTACGGCTCCGCGCTGAACCCGGTCTCGTTCCTGCGCTCCGTGCACGTCTCGGTCTGATCCGGCCTTCCGGTCCGCGCCCTGGCGCTCCGCCCGCGCCTCTCGTGCCGTATCCCGGGTCAAGCCCCGGATCCGGCGCCCGGGTCGTGGGCCCGCGTCACCAGTTCGACGGCGACTTCGAGGACAGCCTTGCGCTTGTCCTCGGGGTCGCCGTCGACGTCGTTCATGGCGAACATCCCGGCGTGCAGCGTGAACAGCGCGCTGAAGCAGCGCACCTGGTCGGTGAGCGGTGCGTCGTCGTCCCTGATCAGATTCACCAGCGTCACGACCCGGTTCTTGATCGTGTGGCCGATGCTCAGGTCGCGCACGGTCGCCTGGTTCTCCTGCATGAAGCGGAAGAGCGGGGCGGCGCCGGCCAGCGCCTCGCTGTAGCGGGTCAGGATCTCCTTCTTCGTCTCCAGGGTGCGTGGCTGCGACTCGCCCCAGACGATCAGCTCCTCGACCGGACGGTTGAGATCGTCGAAGATGCTCTTGAGGATGTCTTCCTTGGTCTTGAAGTGGTAGTAGAGCGCGGCCTTGGTGACATCCAGCTGTTCCGCGATCTCGCGCAGCGAGGTCTTTTCGTACCCCTGCTCGGCGAAGAGCCTCAGCGCGACGTCCTGAATGCGCTGGCGCGTGTTGCCCCGGCGCGTGTGCGGCGCGCTGCCCATGTCCATCGTGCTCTCCCAAAAACTTACTTGACGCCCGGCTAGTTGGGGGTCTACGTTCCCCAGTGTAGTCAACTAGCCGGGCGGCAAGTAAGTCCCCGGTGTACCGGGGAAACAGGGGAGTGGGGACCATGGCGGAGCTGAAGAAGGCGTCTGCGGGGCGGACGGCCGGAAAACCGGAGCCGGAGCCACGCAGCGTACGGGTGGTGATCCTCGCCCTGATGATCGCGATGCTGCTGGCCATGCTCGACAACCTGATCGTCGGCACCGCCATGCCCACGATCGTCGGTGACCTCGGGGGGATGGAACATCTTTCCTGGGTGGTCACCGCCTACACCCTGACCACTGCGGTCTCCACCCCCATCTGGGGCAAGCTCGGCGACCTGTACGGCCGCAAGAGCATCTTCCTCACATCCATCGTGATCTTCCTGATCGGCTCCGTGCTGAGCGGCATGGCCCAGGACATGGGCCAGCTCATCGGCTTCCGCGCGGTGCAGGGCCTCGGCGCGGGCGGTCTCATGGTCGGCGTCATGGCGATCATCGGTGATCTGGTGCCGCCCCGGGAGCGTGGCAAGTACCAGGGCATGATGGCCGGAGTGATGGCCATCGCCATGATCGGCGGCCCGCTGGTCGGCGGCACCATCACCGACCACCTCGGCTGGCGCTGGAGCTTCTACATCAACCTGCCGCTCGGCGCGGTCGCCCTCGCCATGGTCACCGCCGTGCTGCATCTGCCGAAGAAGGAGCGGTCGCACGCGAAGATCGACTACCTGGGCGCGGCACTGCTCACCGTAGGCATCACCGCGATCGTCCTGGTCACCACCTGGGGCGGTACGGAGTACGCCTGGGACTCGGCCGTGATCATGGAGCTCATCGCGCTCGGCGTGGCCTCCCTCGTCGGCTTCCTCTTCGTCGAGCGCAAGGCGGCGGAGCCGATCATCCCGCTGCACATCTTCCGCAACGCCAACTTCACCCTCATGTCGGTCATCGGCTTCATGGCGGGCTTCGTGATGTTCGGCGCGGTGCTCTTCCTGCCGCTGTTCCAGCAGTCGGTGCAGGGCGCGTCCGCGACCAACTCCGGACTGCTGCTCCTGCCGCTGCTCCTGGCGATGATGACCGTCTCGCTGGTCTCCGGACGGATCACCACCAGCACCGGCAAGTACAAGATCTTCCCCATCGTGGGCAGCGCCCTGATGGTGACCGGTCTCTTCCTGCTCGCCCAGATGGACACCGGCACCTCGCGCCTCACCTCGGGCATCTACATGGCGGTGCTCGGCGCGGGCATGGGCTTCCTGATGCAGATCACCATGCTCGTCGCACAGAACAGCGTCGAGATGAAAGACATGGGAGTCGCCTCGTCCGCGACCACCCTGTTCCGTACGCTCGGCAGTTCCTTCGGCGTCGCCATCATGGGCGCGCTGTTCACCGGCCGGGTGCGGGACGAGATGGCGGCGCGCGGCGGCGGGGCGGCCACCGAGCACTCCGCCCAGCTGGACGCGGCCAGTCTGGCCAAGCTGCCGGTCCCGGTGCGCGAGGCGTACGAGTTCGCGGTGGCCTCGGGCACCCATATCGCCTTCCTGGTCGGCGGCTCGACCGCGGTGGTGGCCCTGGTGGCCTCGCTGTTCGTCAAGGAGGTCCCGCTGCGGGGCGCGGGCCCGGCGGCCACCTCCGACGACCAGCCCCCGGCGCCCGGCGCGAAGGAAGAGGCGAAGACCGCGACGAAGGCCGACGCGAAGACAGGGACGAAGGCGTCGCAGACCGTCTGAGAGGAGTCCCGGCCGGTACGCGCGGCCGGACCACGAGCGGCAAAGACGCGGACGAACACGGACGTGGCAACAACGCGGACGAACACGGACGCGGCAACAACGCGGACGAACACGGACGTGGCGGAAACGCGGACGGGCCCCGGAGACATCCATGTCTCCGGGGCCCGTCCCCGTACCCCCGCCGGACCCGCTCAACCGGCGGGCTGCCGCTCGTCCTCCGGCCGGAGAATCGGGAAGCTCCCGGTGTTGGTCGGGGCGTGCTCCGGCAGCCACAGCACCGCGATCGCCCCGCCGGTCCCCTCCGCCGCACCCATCGGCGCCGCGTTGCGGAACGTCAGCCGGGCCCCCAGCACCCGGGCCTGTCCGGCCGCGATCGTCAGCCCCAGCCCGTGCCCGTTCCCGGCCCGGTCGACGCTGCCCGTACGGAACCGGCTCGGCCCCTCCCGCAGCAGCGCCTCCGGGAAACCCGGTCCATGGTCGCGGACCCGTACCACCCGGCCCTCGACCGTGACCTCCACCGGGGTGGACCCGTGCTTGGCCGCGTTGCCCAGCAGATTGCCGAGGATGCGCTCCAGGCGCCGCGGATCGGTGGAGACCCAGGACTCGTGCACCACCCGCACCGCGATGTCCGGGTCCAGCACGGCGATCCGCCGGCTGACGAACTCGCCCAGCTGCAGATGCTGGAGCTCGGCCCGCTCCGAAGCGCTGTCCAGCCGCGCCACTTCGAGCACGTCCTCGACGAGGGTGCGCATCGCCTGCGCCCGGTTGCGTACCAGCTCGGTGGGGCGGCCCGGCGGCAGCAGCTCGGCCGCCGTGAGCAGCCCGGTCACCGGCGTACGCAGCTCGTGGGCGATGTCCGCGGTGACCCGGCGCTCCGCCTCGATCCGCTCGTTCAGCGCGTCGGTCAGCGCGTCGACCGCCCGCGCCAGCTCATCCGTCTCGTCGCGGACGACCCCGCCGACGGCCTCCCTGACCCTGACGTCCGTGTGCCCCTGCGCGACCTTCCCGGCCGCGGCCGCCGCCTTGCGCAGCCTGCGGGAGAGCTGGCCGCCGATCAGGACGCCCAGGGCGCAGCCGCCGAAGACCACCGAGACCGAGCCGATGATCAGCGCCCGGTCCAGGTCCTTCATGATCGTGGCGCTGCGGTCGGCGAACCGGGTGTGCAGCGAGAGGACGTCACCGTTGGCCAGCGGTACGGCCGCCCAGACGTCGGGCACCCCGTCCTTGTACTCCTCGACATGGGTGGCCCGCCGGTTGTTGCGGACCTCCTCGCGCAGGCTCGGCGGCAGCGTGGGGTCGTTGAGCTTGGCGCCGAACTTGGGCGCCGGGCTCTTCATGTTCATCGCCTCGTAGAACCGCTGCGCGCCCAGCAGCCGCTCCAGCTGCACCTCACGGGCGTTCTCGGTCATCGAGACCTGGGCGGCATTGTGGACGACAAGGCTCAGCGCCACCGCGATGAGCGCGCCGACCGCCGCGATCGCGATGCTGATCTTCCAGCGGACACCGGTCCGCAGGGCCAGTCTCTTCATGCCCGGAGCTTGTAGCCGAAGCCGCGGACGGTCTCGATCCGGTCCTGTCCGATCTTGGTGCGCAGCCGCTGCACATGCACGTCCACGACCCGGGTGTCACCGCCCCAGCCGTAGTCCCAGACCCGCTCCAGGAGCCGGTCGCGGGAGAGCACGGTGCCGGGCGCGGACGAGAACTCCAGCAGCAGCCGCATCTCGGTCGGCGTCAGCGCCACCTGCTCGCCCCCGCGCCGTACCTCCATGCCCTCGGTGTCGACCTCCAGATCACCGAAGGCCAGCACCCCGCCCTCGGCCGGTGCCTCCGCATCCGTACCGCCCGGCTGCCCGCCCGCGCCGGCCGCGTGGCCGAAGCGCCGCAGCACCGCCCGGATACGGGCGACGAGCACGGCACCGTCGAAGGGCTTGGTGACGTAGTCGTCCGCCCCGGCCTCCAGGCCGAGTACGACATCGATGGAGTCGGCCCGCGCCGACAGCATGATCACGGGCACGGTCGACTCGTCCCGGATACGGCGGCACAGGCTCACCCCGTCGAGCCCCGGCACCATCACGTCGAGCAGGGCGATGTCCGGCCGGTCGGCCCGGAAGGCCTCCAGGCCGGAGAGCCCGTCGGGCATCGCGGTGACCGCGAAACCGACCCGCTCCAGGGCGAGCTGGGTGGCCTCACGGATGACGTCGTCGTCCTCGACGAAGAGGACATGGGTCTCGGCCATGCGACTGCTTTCGGCTGCTTTCGGTAGCTCTTGGCTGCTGTTGCTGTGGTGTTCCCGCCGCTGCTTCAGTTCCCGGGTGACACCGGAGGCTCCGGGAGGGGGACCTCCCCGCTCCCGACGGCCCGGTTGAAGTCGTTGTGCACGCGGTCGTGCTCGCCGAAGCGGTCGTTCGCCCAGCGGTAGGTGACCACCTCCGAGCCGGAGGGGTAGGCGAGCGGGTCCTTCGACCCGTACACCTGCGTCGTCACCACCAGGTCGCCCCGGTCGATGGTGCCGTAGACCGCGGGCGTCTCGGCGGTGAAGACGTTCTGGTACGAGCCGTCGTCGCTCTTGCGGTACACATACGTCCCGACGCCCACCGAATCGGCGCAGGACATCACGTTGACCACGACATCGGCCACCGGGCCGTCGGTCAGCGAACCGTAGGAGGTGTCCACCGGGTAGGCGTCCCCGGCACACGGCCTGAGGCCCTCCTTGACCCGCTCGCTCACCTTCGCGTCGCCCCGCAGCAGCGCCACGGCGTCGACCCGGGTGGCGGGCTTCGCCGTGCCGGACGGGCTTCCCGAGGCGGGGGTCGTGACCTGGGCGACGGGCTGGGTGCCGGCCGGGCCCTCGTCGCGGGTGCCGGTGCCCCCCGTGGAGCAGCCGACGCAGAACAGCCCGAAGGCGGCGAGTCCGGCCAGAGCCGTACCACTCGCCGCCATGCCCGCCCGGAGCCGTGTGCTCCGGCCGGTGCCTCCGCGCCCGTCGCCGTCCGCCGGGCCGCCGCCCGCGCCGTCGCCGCTGTCCGTCAGGCCGCGCACCGCTCCCGCCCCCGCTCGTCGTGGCGCCGGTCCCGCGGCGCCGATGTGTGCACCCGGGCCGCCACGACCGTGGTGGGGCCGGAGGGACGGGCTGCCGCCGCCCGGCGGTCCCCGGCCTCGCGGCCGACCGCCTCACGGCTCATGATCTCGCGGCTCTCCAGCTCCTGACGCAGTCGCGCCAGTGCCCGGTGCAGCGTGCTCTTCACCGTACCGGCCGACATGCCCAGCGCGGCAGCCGTCTCCTCCGTGCTCATCTGTTCCCAGTGTCGCAGCACGACGACGCTGCGCTGCTTGGGAGCCAGGACGCCCAGGATGTCCATCAGCAGGGCGCGGTCGGCGCGTTGCTCGGTGCCGTCCTCGACGCTCGCGTCCGGCAGCTGCTCGGTGGGGATCTCCTCCAGCTTGCGGGCCCGCCACCACTCGGTACGCGTGTTGATCATGACGCGGCGCAGATAGGCGTCGGCGAGGGACTTGTCGGCGATGCCGTCCCAGCGGCCGTACGTACGCACCAGAGCGGTCTGCAGCAGGTCCTGCGCGTCCACCGGGTCGGGGACCAGACGGCGGGCGCTGCGGAGCAGAGCCTCCTGCCGGGTGCGTACGTAGTCCTCGAACTCGAGCACCTCGCCCTGCGCCATTCCAACCGCCTCCGTCCCCGTAGATCCCCGTGTGCACTGCTGACGGAGACGCTACGGAGGCGTTGTCACGAGGGTGTGCGCAGCAGCCATACGCGGACGCACGGCTGTCCATCGGTTGTGTAACAGCGCACTTCGGGCCCGGCCGACCGCCCAGGTCAGGCCCGTACGGGCCCCGGCCGGCCAGGTCCCGTACGGTTTCCCGCTCAGGTCAGCGGCAGCCGGTACAGACCGTCGGGCAACGGCTCGACCAGCCCGTCGGACACCAGCCCGTCCAGCGCCCTGGCCCGCTGCACCGGCTCGTCCCACACCGCGTCGAGCGCGGCCTGCGGAACGGGGTTCACCGCCTCACGCAGGACCGCGAGCAGCCGGCCGCGTACCTGCCGGTCCGTACCGGCGTACGTCTGCCCGCGGCGGGCGGGCCCCTGGTGCGGGGGCTTCCCGGCCAGCAGCCAGGCGCACTGCGAGGCGATCGGGCACTTCGAGCAGTCCTCGTTCCTGGCGGTGCACACCAGTGCGCCGAGCTCCATCGTCGCGGCCGCCCAGCGCGCCGCGCGTTCGTCCTCCTCGGGGAGCAGTGTCCTGGCGAGCTTGCGTTCGGCGGCGGTCGTCGCGTTCGGCGGGTACTGAATGCCGGACGCGGCGCGGGCGAACACCCGGCGGACGTTCGTATCGAGCACCGCGTGCCGCTGCCCGTACGCGAACGAGGCCACGGCCGCCGCCGTGTACTCGCCGATCCCGGGCAGGGCCAGCAGCTGGTTGTGCTCGCTCGGTACGTCGCCGCCGTGCCGTTCCGTTATCGCCTGCGCGGCGCCGTGCAGGCGCAGCGCCCGGCGGGGGTAGCCGAGCCGGCCCCAGGCGCGGACCGCTTCACCGGGCGCCTCGGCGGCCAGGTCGGCGGGGCGCGGCCAGCGGGCCAGCCACTGTTCGTAGACCGGGAGGACCCGGCTCACCGGGGTCTGCTGCAGCATGAACTCGCTCACCATCACGCCCCAGGCGCCCGCTTCGGGGCGGCGCCAGGGCAGATCGCGGGCGTGCTGCTCGAACCACCCGATGACGGGGGTGTGGAGGGACGTGGGGGGCATGTGTGTCGAAGTCATGGCAGTCATCGCACTTCCGATCCTGGCACGGAAGAGAGGACGACGGTCCCGGGGGCGGGGGTGTCGGCCTTCCTGACGGCTCAGGGAGTGATAACGCCACCCGTTCTGTCCCCTGTGCCCGTGTCCGGAGGCCGTAACCGGGGGTTCCGTGATGATGATCCGCAAAACTTGACGATCAGAGCGGCGGGTGGGGCGGGAGTTGGCCCGGATCTCTCGTAGAGTTTGGGCCGTGGGATCTATGCGCAATCCGGTCGGGCCGCTTCCCTCCACCATTTACTGGCGACGGAGGGCAGTAGCGGCGACGCTGGTTGCGCTGCTCGCGTTGCTGATCGTATGGGTCGTCACCTCAGGTGGCGGCAAGGAGAACACCGGCGACGCGAAACCGAGCGGATCGGATCCGGTGGAGTCGATCACCCCGGGTCCCTCGGGATCCGGGCCGGCGATCAGTCAACAGCCGGGCGGCCGTGACGAGTCGGGCGGCGACGCGGGGAGCGACGGCAGCAACGGTGACACCGGCGCCGCCGGCAGCGCGGGCTCCGGCACGGGCGGCACGACGGGATCCGACGGTGCGTCATCGGGCGGCGCGGGCACGGGCGGAACGGCGGGCCAGCAGGTCCCGGCCGACTCCCCGCTCCCCGACTGCACTCCTGACGCACTCCAGTTGAGCCTGCGTACGAAGGTGAGTTACGGCCCCGAGGACCGGCCGAAGTTCGAACTGATCGCCAAGAACAGCTCGGCCACCGCCTGCAAGGCCGACTTCGGCCCGAAGAACGCGGTCCTGACCATCACCGAGGCCGGCGACGACGACACCCGGGTCTGGTCGTCGAAGGACTGCCCGGCCACCCCGGGCCGTCTGCTCCTGAAGCTCCCGGCGGGCGCGACCGTGATCCACACCGTGGCCTGGGACCGCACACAGAGCGCCCCCCGGTGCGCCACGCCCCCTGCGGCGAAGGCCGGCCCGGGAACGTATCTCCTGGAGGCCACGGCCCCGGGCGAGCCGCTGCAGCGAGCCTCGTTCGTCCTGGCGAAGGACTGACGGGGACTGATGGGACGGCCGGGGGCTGACGGGACGGCCCGGGCCGGCCCGGGGGCCGCCCCCAGCCCGTCCGGCGTTTGAGGACGGAACCGTGCCGGTGGGGTCCGCGGGCTCTCGTCTCCGGCCGACGCGGGCGACCGGTCAGCCCGTCCGGCGCCTGAGGACAAGAAGAAACCCCGCCGCCCGGACCGCCGCCCCGGGCGTCGCGAGCCAGGCGGGACTTTCGACACACGCCCTAGACGTACCGTTCCAGGATCGACGACTCCGCGAGCCGCGACAGGCCCTCCCGTACGCTCCGGGCCCTCGCCTCCCCGACCCCGTCCACGGTCTGGAGATCGTCCACGCTCGCGGCCAGCAGCTTCTGCAGCCCGCCGAAGTGCTCCACCAGCCGCTCGATGATCGCGCCCGGCAGCCGCGGCACCTTCGCCAGCAGCCGGAATCCCCGCGGGGACACCGCGGAGTCCAGCGTCTCCGGCGAACCGCTGTACCCCAGGGCCCGTGCCACCGCGGCCAGTTCCAGCAGCTCCGTGTGGGTCAGGGCGTCCAGCTCGGTCAGCGCCTCGGCGACCGTGCGGGACCGCTTGGCCGTCGGCTCCGGCACATAGTCGCGCACGACCAGCTCGCGCTCCGGCTCGACGCCCGCGATCAGCTCGTCCAGCTGGAGCGCGAGCAACCGTCCGTCGGTGCCGAGCTCGACCACGTACTCCGCGATCTCGGTCGCGATCCGCCGCACCATCTCCAGGCGCTGGGCGACCGCCGTCACGTCCCGCACCGTCACCAGGTCCTCGATCTCCAGCGCGGAGAGCGTGCCCGCGACCTCGTCGAGGCGCAGCTTGTACCGCTCCAGCGTCGCGAGTGCCTGGTTGGCCCGGGACAGGATCGCGGAGGACTCCTCCAGGACCCGCCGTTCCCCGTCCACGTACAGCGCGATCAGACGCATCGACTGCGAGACCGAGACGACCGGGAAGACACACGCCTTGGAGACCCGGTCCGCCGTGCGGTGGCGCGTGCCGGTCTCCTCGGTGGGGATGGAGGCGTCCGGGACCAGCTGCACACCGGCCCGCAGGATCTTGGTCATGTCCTTGTCGAGGATCAGCGCGCCGTCGAGCTTGCACAGCTCGCGCAGCCGCGTCGCCGTGAACTCCACGTCCAGGACGAAGCCGCCGGTGCACATCGATTCGACGGTCTTGTCCATACCGAGGACGATCAGTCCGCCGGTGTTGCCCCGGAGGATGCGCTCCAGGCCGTCGCGCAAGGCCATTCCGGGCGCGACGGCGCTCAACGAGGCGCGCATGAGCGCCTCGTTGCCGGTGCCTTGGCCGGACTTTCCGGGCGATGCTGCCCGGTCGCTGGCTGCCACTGCACTCCTCCGGTCACAGGTTTGCGATGCCCTTGCGTCCCTCATACCGTTCGTACGGGCGGGCGAGACCAGGGCAAAGTCTACCGGCGCGCGTTGTCCTCCCGTGGTGCCTCCGTGCGAGACCGGCGCGGGAGTGCTCTCAGAGCGTCGCCCATGTCGGCGACTTCCGTGACCTTCATACCGGCCGGGACCTTCCCCGGGTCGGTCGGAACCAGGGCGTGGGTGAAGCCGAGACGGTGTGCCTCGGCCAGTCTGCGCTGGACGCCGGTGACCCGTCTGACCTCGCCCGCGAGGCCCACCTCACCGATCGCCACCAGGTTCTTCGGGAGCGGTGTGTCACTGGCGGCGCTGGCCAGGGCGAGCGCGATCGCCAGGTCCGCCGCCGGTTCGGTGAGCTTCACGCCGCCGACCGTCGCGCTGTAGATGTCCCGCTTGCCGAGCGCGCTGATGCGGCCGCGCTGCTCCAGCACGGCCAGCATCATCGATACCCGGGAGGTCTCCAGGCCGGAGGTCGTGCGCCGGGGTGAAGGGATCTGGGAGTCGACGGTGAGCGCCTGCACCTCGGCGACGAGCGGCCGCTTGCCCTCCAGGGTGACGGTCAGACAGGTGCCGGGCACCGGTGCGTCCCGGCGGGTGAGGAAGAGGCCCGACGGGTCCGCGAGTCCGGTGATGCCCTCGTCGTGGAGTTCGAAGCAGCCGACCTCGTCGGTCGCCCCGTAACGGTTCTTGACGCCGCGCACCAGACGGAGCCGGGCATGGCGGTCGCCCTCGAAGGAGAGCACCACGTCGACGAGGTGCTCCAGCAGCCGGGGTCCGGCGATCGCGCCGTCCTTGGTGACATGGCCGACCAGGAGCGTGGCCATCCCGCGCTCCTTGGACGCCCTGATGAGCGCTCCGGCGACCTCGCGGACCTGGGCCATGCCTCCCGGGGCGCCGTCGATCTCGGGCGAGGCGACGGTCTGGACGGAGTCGAGGACGAGCAGCGAGGGCTTGACCGCGTCCAGATGGCCGAGCACCGCGGACAGATCGGTCTCCGCCGCGAGGAAGAGGTGGTCGTTGATCGCCCGGATCCGGTCGGCGCGCATCCGGACCTGACTCGCGGACTCCTCGGCGGTGACATAGAGCGTGCGGTGGTCGCCGCTCGCCGCCTTGGCGGCCACGTCCAGCAGCAGCGTCGACTTGCCGACGCCCGGCTCGCCCGCCAGCAGCACGACGGCGCCGGGCACGAGCCCGCCGCCCAGCACCCGGTCCAGCTCGCTCACGCCGGTCGAGCGCGCGGTGGCCTGGCGGCTGTCGACCTGACCGATCGGGACGGCGGCGGTGGAGACCCGGCCGGCCGCGGTGGTCCGCACGGCGGGGGCGCCGCCGAACTCCTCGACCGTCCCCCAGGCCTGGCACTCGGGGCAGCGGCCGAGCCACTTGGCGGTGGTCCAGCCGCACTCGGTGCAGCGGTAGGACGGCCGGTCCTTCGCGGATTTCGTACGGGCAGCCATGGCGTCACCGTATAGGGGAGGTACGACAGCCCGGCCCGGGGCCGGTGCGGAAGCCCGCCGGCGCGGGTACGGCAGCCCGGCCGGGGCGGGCGCGGCAGCCCGGTTTCGGGCGGGGGCGCGTGGGGGCGCGCAGAGCGGAATCCGCGATTCCTGTCCCCTTTCGAGGGACACGTTCACCCGTAAGGGTTAAAAGTACTGAAGGGGTACTAAGGCCTCCTCTCCACTGCCTACGGTCGCCGGGTGACGAGCAGCAGGCTGGAGACCCCCACGCACACCACCGGCGCACACCGGGCGCACCGCCGTGCGCCCCACTCGTCGGCACAGCGAACGCCCGCATGTTACGAGCAGTACCTCGACGGCCTCTTCACCTACTGCCTCTCCGTGCTCTGCGAGCACGAAGCGGCCGCCGACGCGCTCGGCGCGGTCCTGGCGATCGCGGAGAGGGAGGACAGCCGGTGCCCGGCGGGCGAGGAGGAGCGCAAGACCTGGCTGTACGCGCTGGCCAGGTGGATGTGCCTGCGCAGGATGACCGAGCGGAAGCGCGGCCGCCAGGCCCATCGTCACTCGGCGAAGGAGGCGAGGGCGGAGCGCGCGAGGACCGCGTATCCGAGCTCCGCACGCCCGCAGTCCGCCCCTCCGGCGAGCGCCCCGCCGGAGGGCGCGCGCCCCGGGAGCGCCTGGCCCGCGGCCGCGCGGACGGGGGCGCACACGGGCCATCGCGCGCCGGGTCCCAGGCCGGTCGCCCCGCTCGCCGACCACACCCTCCCCGCCAACCGCGCCCTCCCCATCGATCTCACCCTTCCCGCCAACCTCCCCCTCGCCACTGTCCCCGCGATCCCAGCGATCCCCGCCGTCCCCGCCAATCCCGCGCTCTCCACCAATCCCGTAGTCCCCACCGACCCCACCGTCCCCGCGATCTCCACCCGCCCCGCCGCGCCCTACGCCCCCGCCAGGCCTCCCACCCCCGAGGAGGCGGTCACCCCGGCGCCCGCCGAGTCCCCGGCGGCCGAAGCGCGCCGGCGCGAACTGGCCCAGCTGGCCTGGCCCGAGGCGGCGGGCACCACCCCGGAACAGCGCGAGGCGCTCGAACTCTCGGTACGGCACGGGCTCCCCCCGCGCGCCGTGGCCTCGGTGCTCGGCCTGGAGCCCGCCACCGCCCGCGAACTGCTGGCCGCCGCGACCTGTGAGGTGGAGCGCACCCGCGCCGCCCTCGCCGTCGTGGAGACCGCGGACTGCCCTGCCGTCGCCCGTCTCACCGGCGACCACCGGGTGCCGCTCTCCGCGGTGCTGCGCCGCGAGCTCGTCCGGCACGTCGACGACTGCCCCCGCTGCCGCCTCGTCGCCGAACGCGCCGGTGCCGCCGGTCCCTGGCCGGGCGCCGCCGTCACCTCCACGACCGTGCTGCCCGTCGTCGAGGCCCCCCGCCCCTCCGTCCAGGTCGCCATGGTCCACGCCCAGCGGTCCAGGGCGGGCACCCCGCGCTTCGACCGCACGGGCTATCCGCTGGACCCGAAGGATCACGCCGCGCGCCGCGACCGGCTGCGCGCCCGGGTCGTGACGACCACCGTGGTCGCGACCGTCGTCGCCGCTCCCGTGATCGCGCTGTGGGCCGCCTACCGGGGGGCGCCGCACACCGGGGAGGGGCACGACGGCTCTGCGGTCACCGCGACCGAGCTGGACGACACGGGGGGCATGGAGGGAACCCCGTACGACCGTTACGAGAACGCGGGCAACGCCCGTCCCGGCGAGAAGGGCCGCTTCGGCAACCGCCCCAACGACGGTTCCGGCTCCCCGGACGTGACGGCCGAGGTGATCAGCTCCGGCGGCGGACGGCACGGTCCCGGCGGTCTGGACGTCACCGCGCGGACCTCGGGCGATGTCACGACCATCACCCTGACCGCCTCCGGCGGCGGCCCCGTCACCTGGTCGGCAGGGGTGGACGCGCCGTGGCTGCGCCTCAGCCGCTCGTCGGGCGTCCTCGCCGCCGGGGAGAGCGTCACGATCCGGGTCTCGGTGAACCGCAGGGCCGAGCCGGAGGGGCCGTGGCGCGCGCGGATCGGTATCGCCCCGTCGGGCTCCCTGGTCATGTTCGAGGGGTACGGGGCCGCCTCCCCGGCGAACGGTGGCGCGACGGGTCCGGCCCGCCCCACGACGAAGCCGACGGACCCCGGCACGGACCCGACCGGTCCCACCCCGGGCCCCACCCGCCCCACCGAGCCCACCCCGGGCCCGACGGACCCGACCGGTGGTCCCACGCCCGGCCCGACGGATTCCACGGATCCGGGGCCGGGCACGACCGAGCCGACGCCCACGTCCCCGGGCCCGTCCGAGCCGTCCACCGGCCCGTCCGTCCCGGCCCCCACGGGCTGACCGCTCCCGGACCGTGCCGCGGGACACCGCGGTCGTCCGGACCGCGCTGCCGGACACCGCCGCCGGCCGGACCGTCCCGCCGGAGTCGGCCGGGCGGTCCGGCGGGACGGTCAGGCCGGAGGGTCGGCCGGGTGCGGCGCCATCGGCAGCAGCGAGGACAGCCTCTCCTCGCACAGCTCGACCAGCCGGCCGTAGCCCTTCTTGCCCATCAGCTCGGTGAGCTCGGGGCGGTAGGTGACGTACACCGGGTCCCCGGCCCCGTGCGCCGATGTGGCCGAGGTGCACCACCAGTGCAGATCGTGACCGCCGGGACCCCAGCCCCGGCGGTCGTACTCACCGATCGAGACCTGGAGCACACGTGTGTCGTCGGGCCGGTCGATCCAGTCGTACGTACGCCGGATCGGCAGCTGCCAGCACACGTCGGGCTTCGTTTCGAGAGGGTCCTTGCCCTCCCGCAGCGCCAGGATGTGCAGCGAACAGCCCGCCCCGGCCGGGAAACCGGGCCGGTTCTGAAAAATGCAGGAGCCTTCCCAGCGACGCGTCTGGCGCTCGCCGTCCTCGTCGACACCCACCCAGCCCGTCTCCGTACCGACATCGTGGAACTGCCACAATTCCGGTGTCAGCCGTGCGACATGGCCGGCCACCCGCTTCTCGTCGTCCTTGTCGGAGAAGTGCGCGCCCAGCGTGCAGCACCCGTCGTCGGCGCGGCCCGCCTGGATGCCCTGGCAGCCGCTGCCGAAGATGCAGGACCACCTGGAGGTCAGCCAGGTCAGATCGCAGCGGAAGACCTGCTCGTCGTCCGCCGGGTCGGGGAACTCCACCCAGGCCCGTGCGAAGTCGAGGCCCTTCTCGTCGGAACCGTTCGGTCCGTTGTTCTCCGGCTGCTGTGTCTCCCGGTTCGTCTTCTGCTTCTTCGTGGCTTTGCCCGGCTTCGCCTTTTTCGTCTTTGGCACGCGCCAAGAGTAAGACCGACCGGTACATGCGTGGCGGCGTCGCGGCGCCGGGCACCCACATCCGCGGCGATACGGTCGCCCGTCACGGCTTTCCCCCGGGCTCCCGGCCCCGCTCCTTTCCCCTTCTCCCAGGGGCCGGCCGGTCCCGGTCCGTGGCCGCAGTAGCGTTCCGGTATGAGACTCGGAGTCCTCGACGTGGGGTCGAACACGGTTCATCTGCTGGTGGTGGACGCCCACCCCGGCGCCCGCCCGCTGCCCGCGCACTCGCACAAGGCGGAGCTTCGGCTGGCCGAACTCCTCGACAAGGACGGCTCCATCGGCCCTCCGGGCGTGGACCGGCTGGTGTCGACCATCGCCGGGGCGGTCCAGGCCGCCGAGGACAAGGGGTGCGAGGACGTCCTGGCGTTCGCCACGTCCGCGGTGCGCGAGGCGACCAACGCGGACAGGGTGCTGGCCCGGGTGCGCGACGAGACGGGCGTCGACCTCGCCGTCCTCAGCGGTGAGGAGGAGGCCCGGCTCACCTTCCTCGCCGCGCGCCGGTGGTTCGGCTGGTCGGCAGGGAAACTGCTGGTCCTGGACATCGGCGGCGGTTCCCTGGAGATCGCGTTCGGCATCGACGAGGAGCCCGACGCCGCGGTGTCCCTGCCCCTCGGCGCCGGGCGCCTCAGCGCGGCCTGGCTGCCGGCCGACCCGGCGGACCCGGCGGAGGTGAAGGCGCTGCGCCGCCATGTACGGGCCAGGATCGCCCGGAGCGTCGGCGAGTTCACCCGCCTCGGCCGCCCCGACCATGTCGTCGCCACCTCCAAGACCTTCAAGCAGCTCGCCAGGATCGCGGGCGCCGCGCGTTCCACCGAGGGGCTGTACGTACAGCGCTCCCTCAGCCGCAAGGCCCTGGAGGACTGGGTGCCGAAGCTGGCGGCGATGACCGTCGAGGAGCGGGGCCGGCTGCCCGGGGTCTCCGAGGGACGCGCCGCACAGCTGCTCGCCGGGGCGCTGGTGGCGGAGGGGACGATGGACCTGTTCGGAGTCGAGGAGCTGGAGATCTGCCCCTGGGCGCTGCGCGAGGGCGTCATCCTGCGCCGCCTGGACCACCTCCCGGCGGAACAGGCCGCGCTGCGCTGATGTCATGAGCCCGGCCGGTCCACCGGCGCGGCGCCCGGCCGGGCTCCACCCACCCCATGGCCCTGGTCACTTTCCGCCGGTGACCCTCGGCGGGGCGTACCACTGCCCGTACGCTGTCCAAGTGGCAGAACCAGTGGTGCGCATCCCCGATGCGAAGGTCGCCCTGTCGACGGCCTCGGTCTATCCGGAGTCGACCGCGACGGCCTTCGAGATCGCCGCGCGCCTGGGGTACGACGGGGTCGAGGTCATGGTCTGGACCGACCCGGTCAGCCAGGACATCGAGGCGCTGCGCCGGCTCTCGGACTACCACCAGGTCCCGATCCTCGCCGTGCACGCACCCTGCCTCCTCATCACCCAGCGGGTCTGGTCCACCGATCCCTGGGTGAAGCTCCAGCGGGCCAGGGCGGCCGCCGAGAGGCTGGGCGCGTCGACCGTCGTCGTCCACCCGCCGTTCCGTTGGCAGCGCAACTACGCCCGCGACTTCGTGACCGGCATCTGGCGCATGGCGGACGAGACCGATGTGCGGTTCGCCGTCGAGAACATGTACCCGTGGCGCTACCGGGACCGGGAGATGCTCGCGTACGCCCCCGACTGGGACGTCACGAACGACGACTACCGCCACTTCACGGTGGACCTCTCGCACACCGCGACCGCCCGCACCGACGGGCTGGCGATGGTGGACCGGATGGGCGACCGGCTGGCCCATGTCCACCTCGCCGACGGCAAGGGCTCCAACAAGGACGAGCACCTGGTCCCGGGCCGGGGCGACCAGCCCTGCGCGGAGCTGCTGGAGCGGCTGGCCCGTACCGCGTTCGACGGCCATGTCGTCATCGAGGTGAACACCCGTCGCGCCATGTCCTCCGCCGAACGCGAGGCCGACCTCGCGGAGGCGCTCGCGTTCACCCGCCTCCACCTGGCGTCGTCCGCGCGGGCCCCCCGCACGTGACGGCCAGGACACCAGCGACGCCCGTGACGCCGGACACACCCGAGAAGCCGAAGGCACAGGAGAAGCCGGAGAGGCAGAAGCAGCCGGAGAGGCCGGAGAGGCCGGAAACCGCCCCCCGCCGCCGCGGCCGCCCCTCCCGTACGGCCGGGACGACCGGCCCCGACGCCCGTACCCGCATCCTCGAAGCGGCCCGAACGGAGTTCGCCGAGCGCGGCTACGACAAGACGTCGATCCGGGGGATCGCCAAGGCGGCGGACGTCGATGCCGCGCTGGTCCACCACTACTTCGGTACGAAGGACGAGGTCTTCGCCGCCGCCATCGAGGTCTCCTTCGAGCCCGCGCTGGTCATCCCCTCGCTGCTCGGCGGCCCGGTGGACGGTCTGGGCGAACGGCTGGCCCGCTACTTCATCTCCGTATGGGAGAACCCGGTCACCCGGGCCCCGCTCCTGGCGGTCATCCGCTCGGCGCTCACCCACGAGGCGGCGGCGGGCATCCTGCGCGGCGTCGTCCTGCGACGGCTGCTGGAGCGGATCGCGGCGGAACTGGACGTTCCCGATCCGACCTTCCGGGCGGAGCTGGCCGCCTCGCACATGGTCGGCATCGCGATCCTGCGTTACGTGATCAAGGCGGAGCCGCTGGCCTCGGCGGACCCGGAGAAGATCATCGGGATGGTGGCGCCGACCCTGCAGAGATATTTCACGGAGGCCTGACCCCCTCCCGGCACTCGTCCGCCGTGAGAATCACATCCCAGGATCCGGACATCGTGTCCAGATCTTGGAGCCGAGGCGTACGCTCGGAGACAGTCTTTTCTGTCGAAGGAGCGAGCGCGATGCCGCAGCTGAGGTCCCGCACTGTCACCCACGGCCGCAACATGGCGGGCGCCCGCGCCCTTATGCGGGCGTCGGGCGTAGCGAGCGAGGACATCGGCAAGCCGATCATCGCGGTGGCCAACTCGTTCACCGAGTTCGTCCCCGGCCACACCCACCTCGCCCCGGTCGGCCGGATCGTCTCCGAGGCGATCAAGGCGGCGGGCGCCGTGCCCCGCGAGTTCAACACCATCGCCGTGGACGACGGCATCGCGATGGGCCACAACGGGATGCTCTACAGCCTCCCGTCGCGCGACCTGATCGCCGACTCCGTCGAGTACATGGTCGAGGCGCACTGCGCCGACGCGCTGATCTGCATCTCCAACTGCGACAAGATCACGCCCGGCATGCTGATGGCCGCCATGCGCCTCAACATCCCGACGGTCTTCGTCTCCGGCGGCCCGATGGAGGCCGGCAAGGCGACGCTCGTCGACGGCACGGTCCGCAAGCTCGACCTGGTCAACGCGATCAGCGACGCCGTCGACGAGAGCATCTCCGACGAGGACATCCTCCGTATCGAGGAGAACGCCTGCCCCACCTGTGGCAGCTGTTCCGGCATGTTCACCGCCAACTCGATGAACTGCCTGACCGAGGTCCTCGGTCTCTCCCTCCCCGGCAACGGCTCCGTCCTCGCCACGCACACCGCCCGCAAGGCGCTGTACGAGGAGGCCGGCCGCACGGTCGTGGAGATCACCAAGCGTTATTACGAGCAGGACGACGAGACGGTCCTGCCCCGCGCGATCGGCACCCGCGCCGCGTTCGACAACGCGATGGCGCTGGACATCGCGATGGGCGGCTCGACCAACACGATCCTGCACCTGCTCGCCGCCGCCCAGGAGGCGGAGCTGGCCTACGACCTCGACGACATCAACGAGGTCTCGCGCCGCGTTCCCTGCCTGTCGAAGGTCGCTCCCAACGTGGCCCCCGGCGGTACGTACTACATGGAGGACGTCCACCGGGCGGGCGGCATCCCCGCCCTCCTCGGCGAACTCCACCGCGCGGGCCTGCTCAACGAGGAGGTGCACTCGGTGCACTCCGACACCCTCGCGGAGTGGCTGAAGAACTGGGACGTGCGCGGCGGCTCGCCGTCGCCGGAAGCCGTCGAGCTGTGGCACGCCGCCCCCGGCTGTGTCCGGTCCGCGACCGCCTTCTCCCAGTCCGAGCGCTGGGACACCCTCGACCTGGACGCCGCGGGCGGCTGCATCCGCGACCTGGAGCACGCGTACTCCAAGGACGGCGGTCTCGCGGTCCTCAAGGGCAACCTCGCCGTGGACGGCTGTGTCGTGAAGACGGCCGGCGTCGACGAGTCGATCTGGACCTTCGAGGGCCCGGCGGTCGTCTGCGAGTCGCAGGAAGAGGCCGTCGACAAGATCCTCCGCAAGGAGATCAAGGAGGGCGACGTCGTCGTCATCCGTTACGAGGGCCCGCGCGGCGGCCCCGGCATGCAGGAGATGCTCTACCCGACCTCGTTCCTCAAGGGCCGCGGCCTCGGCAAGAGCTGCGCGCTGGTCACCGACGGCCGCTTCTCCGGCGGTACGTCGGGCCTGTCGATCGGCCACGCGTCGCCGGAGGCGGCATCGGGCGGCGCGATCGCGCTCGTCGAGGACGGCGACCGCATCCGTATCGACATCCCGAACCGGTCCATCGAGCTCCTCGTCGTCGACGCCGAACTGACCGCCCGCCGCGAGGCGCTGAACGGCGTCTACGCCCCGAAGAACCGCGAGCGCAAGGTCTCGGCGGCGCTGCGGGCGTACGCGGCGATGGCGACGAGCGCGGACCGGGGCGCCGTGCGCGACGTCTCCAAGCTCGGCTGACCCGAGGACCGACCCGACAGCACCCCACCGGAGGCCTGCTGCCACGCACCTGCGTGTGGCAGCAGGCCTCTGTACGTGTCCGGGGACCAGGTCACGTATGTGTCCGGGCGTCCGGGTCACGTACGCGGGCGGGCGTCCTGGTCATATACGCGGGCGAGCCCCCCGTCACCAGCTCCGCGGGTCCCGCCCGTCGACGGCGAACACGGACCCGTCCGGGGCCGTACCCACCACGATCCGCCCCGCCACCACGGGTGCGGGCAGGGCCGACGCGTAGGTGAGCCTGCCTTCCCGCAGCCGGGCGGGGGTCTGCCCCGCCAGCGCACCCCGCCCGGTGTCGACGGCCAGCAGCCGCCCGTCCGCCGCGGAGAAGTACAGCTGTTCGCCCGGCCCGAGGACGGGTGCCGAGGCCCGCCCGACGCCCGTCTCCAGCCGCCACCGCTCGGGTTCCGTCCGCGATTCCGTGTCGATGGCGAGCAGCGTTCCTCCCCGGGCGAGGAGATACGCGGTGCCGCCGCCCAGGACCACCTGCGGATCGTTCAGCCGGAAGGGCAGCTCGATACGGGCCAGGGCGCGCGCGTCGGGGTCGTAGCGGACGAGCGCGACGGTCTCCGAGTCCCCGTTCATCGCCGTCAGGACGAGCGAGCCGTCAGCGGTACCGGCCGGAGTGAGCATCCCGTCCAGCCGCCGCTGCCACGCCGTCCTCCCCTTCGCGCCGTCGAGGGCGGTGACGAGGGTGGTCGAGCCGGAGGGCGAGTGCTCGAAGGCGTACGCCAGCCCGGACGCCGTGTCGTAGGCGGCGAAGTCGGGGCGCGCGTGCCCGCGGACCGGGTGCTCCCAGCGGGCCTTCCCGGTCGCGCCGTCGAGCGCCTTCACCGTGCCGTCGTCCGTGACCAGCAGCAGCGTGTCACCCGCCGCGAACGGGGCGTCCGGGTACGCGGAGACGTCCGTGTCCCGGACCTGCGTGCCCTCGGCCGGGTCGTACGTGCGCAGGGTCCCGCCCGGGTCCGCGCTGTGCACGAGACCGCCCGCGACCACGGGCGGCCAGGCGGTCCTCCGCGCCGCGCCCCCCGCGGCGGCGGCCGGGTCCGACCAGAGCACGCGGCCGTCCACCGGGTCCAGGCGCGCGGTGCCGGCCCCGGCCGCCGCGCAGTAGATCCCCGAGCCCGCCGCGGTTTCGGAGCCGGCGGCCGAGCCGCTCCCGTCCGCGGAACAGACGGGGGTGGCGCTTCCGGCGGTCCGCAGCGGGGTGTGCCACGGTGCGAAGGCGGCCTTCTTCCCGGTCTCCGGCGTCCTCGGCCCGGCCGTGCCGCCCCACATTTCCGACGCGGCCACACCCGCCCCGGTCACCAGCACGAGCAGCGCGACGGCCGCCGCCACGAGCCGGCCGCGCGGCCGGCGCCGTACGACGGCCGGCGGCACGGCCCGTACATGGGTCGTGGGCCCGTCGTCCGCCTCCACGGCCACCGGCCGGCGCTGCGCGGGTATGAACGCGGCGGCCTCGTACGACGGAGGGTGCAGCGCCGCCATGATCTCGTCCGGCGTGGGCCGTTCGGCCGGGTCCTTGGCCAGGCACCGGCCGACCAGCGGCGCGAGATCACCGGGCACCCCGGCGAGATCCGCCTCGTCGTGCACCACCTGGTACGCCACGATGTACGGGCTGTCCGAGTCGAAGGGACCGCTGCCCGTCGCCGCGTGGACCAGCACGGCCCCCAGCGCGAACACATCGGCGGCGGGGCCGACCTCGCGCGGCCGCTGGAACTGTTCGGGCGCCATATAGGGCGGCGAACCGATCAGCTTGCCGGTCTCGGTGCGCAGATCGCTGTCGTACGGCCGGGAGATCCCGAAGTCGATGACCTTGGGCCCGGAATCGGAGAGCAGGACGTTGCTCGGCTTGAGATCGCGGTGGATGACCCCGGCCCGGTGGATGTCGCGCAGGGCCTCGGCGAGCCCGGCGGTCAGCCTGCGCAGCTCGGCGGGAGCCAGGGGCCCGTTCCGCTTCACCTGCTCGGCGAGGGTGGGGCCGGGTACGTAGAGGGTGGCCATCCACGGGCGTCCGGCTCCCGGATCGGCATCGACGACCGGTGCGGTGAACGCCCCGCTCACCCGCCGCGCGGCCGCCACCTCCTGCCGGAAACGCGCCCGGAACTCGGGATCCGCCGCATACGGCCCGTGCACCACCTTGACCGCCAGCTGGAGCCCCGAGGCGGAGCGCGCCAGATGCACGACACCCATGCCGCCCGATCCGAGACATGCCTCCAGCCGGTACGTTCCGGCGTACTCCGGATGCTCCGCTTCCGGATTGGCTCCGGTCTCTCGCAGCGGCGGCATCGCCCACCCCCGTGTGTTCGTCCGCAAGCGCGACGCACGGAGCCTAGTCGATGGTGCGTACGAGCGGCGTGGGGCTTGTTAGCCTGCGCGTCGTAGTCATCGTTTCTCAACGGGGGAGGCCCTCATGGGCGTTGAAGAGCAGAGCACGGCCACAGTGGACACGGCGGTGGACACGGCGGTGGAAGCGGCGGTCGGCACGGACGGGGCGGCCTCCGTCGAGGCGGCCTCCGACGATCTGGCCAAGTACCCGATCGCACCGGGCTACCGCGTCAACGTCCGGGTGGGACCGGGGACCAACTACCGGATCGTCCGGACCCTTCCGTACGGGATGAAGGTCCCGATCTACTGCCAGAAGCCGGGGGAGCGGGTCACCGGCCCGTACGGCACGTCGAACCTCTGGGACAACATCGCCAACGGACAGTTCGTCGCGGACGCCTACGTCCACACCGGCACCGACGGCTACGTCGCGCCGCGCTGCGACTGAAACCGGCCGCCCGGGGATAATCGACCCCGTGAGCGAGAACAGTGAAGCATCCGGCCCGCGGCCCGAGCCCATCCGTTTCTTCGGTACGACCTGGGTCGACCACGACGGGGGCTACGGGCTGCGGCGCGTCGGTGTCGCGGCCGGCTCGCTCGCCGCGGCGGTCGCCGCCTGCTTCGTGCTCCGCTTCGCCTACCAGGGCCTGGAGATCGCGGAGGTCGGCAGCTTCGTCGGGATGCTGGTCATCCTGATGTTCGGCATCTGCAGCGCCATCGCCTTCCGCAAGACGTGGGAAGGCTTCGGCTCCCGCCCGGCGGATCCGGGCCGCGAGGACAATCTCCGCGGCCTGAAGTCGATCGGTTTCATCGGCTCGCTGCTGGCGTATTTCTTCCGCTCCCTGCTGGAGGCGCCCGGCGAGAAGCTCCGGCGCACGGAGTACGAGACCGCCGCCGCCCAGTACGCGAAGCGCCGCTCGTCGCGCACCGGGAACCCGGCGGCCCGCGGGACGGCCAAGGGCAAACGGCCCAAGAACCGCTGACTCCTCCGCGCCGCCCCGTGCGATGCCTTGACGGGGGAGAACCACCGGACCCAAAATTCAACACATGGCGAATTACGCGCGGGCCGAGGAGCCGGACCCAGAACCGGCACCGGCAGCGGAGCCGACTCCGGAGCCCGCGCCGGCTGCGGAGCCGACCCCGGCTCGCGCACCGGCTCACGCTCCCCCCGCCGTGGAAGCCCGCTCCCTCACCGTCGTACGAGGCGACCGCACCGTCCTGCGCGACCTCGGCTTCACGGTCGAACCCGGCAGGATCACCGGCCTTCTCGGCCCCTCCGGCTGCGGCAAATCCACGCTGATGCGCGCCGTGGTCGGCACCCAGGCCAAGGCCACCGGCACGCTCGACGTCCTCGGCCTCCCCGCGGGCCACCCCGCACTGCGCCCCCGTATCGGGTACGTCACCCAGGCGCCGTCCGTGTACACCGACCTCACGGTCCGGCAGAACCTCGACTACTTCGCGGCCGTCCTCCAGCCCGGCCGCGCCCGGCGCGAAGCCCGACGGGAAGCCGTCACCCGGGCCATCCGGGACGTCGACCTCACCACCCGTACCGACGCCCTGGCCGGCACCCTCTCCGGCGGCCAGCTGAGCCGTGTCTCCCTCGCCGCCGCCCTGCTGGGCACGCCCGAACTGCTGGTCCTCGACGAACCGACCGTCGGCCTCGACCCCGTACTCCGCCGCGACCTGTGGAACCTCTTCCACACCCTCGCCGCCGACCGGGGCACCACGCTCCTGGTCTCCTCCCACGTCATGGACGAGGCCGAACGCTGCCACCGCCTGCTGCTGATGCGCGAGGGCGGGATCCTCGCCGCGGGCACACCCGAGGACCTGCGCCGCCGCACCGGCTCGGAGACCGTCGGGGAAGCCTTCCTCCACCTGGTCGACGAGGCAGCCGCAGCCGCCGCGACCGCCCCCAGCGGGGAGGCCACCCCATGACCCCCGACCGCTCCACACCCCCCGGCGGCCCCGCAACACCCACCCGCCCCGCGGAACACCTCCACCTCGTGGCCCCCTCCCGCTTCCTGACCCCGGCCCGTACGACCGCCACCGCCGCCCGGGTCCTGCGCCAGCTCCGTCACGATCCGCGCACCGTCGCCCTGCTGCTGCTCGTCCCCGTCCTGATGATCACGCTGCTCCGGTACGTCTTCGACGGCAGTCCGCGGACCTTCGACTCCATCGGCGCCTCGCTGCTCGGCATCTTCCCGCTCATCACGATGTTCCTGGTGACCTCGATCGCCACCCTGCGCGAACGCACCTCGGGCACCCTCGAACGCCTCCTCGCCATGCCGCTCGGCAAGGGCGACCTGATCGCGGGCTACGCCCTCGCGTTCGCCGCCGTGGCCGTCGCCCAGTCCGTGCTGGCCACCGCGCTCTCCGTAGGGGTACTGGGCCTGGACGTCATCGGCTCACCGTGGCTGCTGCTCCTGGTCGCGCTGCTCGACGCGCTCCTGGGGACGGCGCTCGGCCTGTTCGTCTCGGCGTTCGCGGCCTCCGAATTCCAGGCGGTCCAGTTCATGCCGGCGGTGATCTTCCCGCAGCTCCTGCTCTGCGGCCTGTTCACCCCGCGCGACCGGATGCACCCGGCGCTCGAAGCGATCTCCGACGTACTGCCCATGTCGTACGCCGTCGACGGCATGAACCAGGTCCTGCGCCACACGGACATCACCGCGGACTTCGTCCGCGACATCGCGGTCGTCGCGGGCTGCGGGCTCCTCGTCCTCTGTCTGGGCGCGGCCACCCTCAGCCGCCGCACGGTCTGAACCACCGGTGCAAGGATGACGAGGACGACCGACCAGCACAGAGCACCGCCCGGAGGGTGAACGCATGACCCAGACAGTCGCAGTCCTCGGCACCGGCAAGATCGGCGAGGCCCTGCTCAGCGGCATGATCCGGGCGGGCTGGCGCCCCGCCGACCTGCTGGTGACCACCCGCCGCTCCGAGCGCGCGGAGGAGCTCCGCACGCGATACGGCGTCGAGTCCGTCACCAACGCCGAAGCCGCCAAGAACGCCGACATCCTCATCCTCGCGGTCAAGCCCCAGGACATGGGCAGGCTCCTCGACGAACTCACCCCCCACATCACCGCCGACCGGCTGGTGATCAGCGCCGCCGCGGGCATCACGACCGCGTTCATCGAGGACCGCCTGACCGCGGACACCCCCGTGGTCCGCGTCATGCCCAACACCCCCGTCCTGGTCGACGAGGGCATGTCCGTCATCTCTGCCGGCAGCCACGCCACCACCGAGCACCTCACCACCGCCGAGGAGATCTTCGGCGGCGTCGGCAAGACCCTCCGGGTCCCGGAGTCCCAGCAGGACGCGGCCACCGCGCTCTCCGGCTCCGGACCCGCGTACTTCTACTTCCTCGTCGAGGCGATGACCGACGCGGGCATCCTTCTGGGCCTGCCCCGTGCCCAGGCCCACGACCTCATCGTCCAGGCGGCCATCGGCGCCGCGGTCATGCTCCGCGACAGCGGCGAACACCCGGTCAAGCTCCGCGAGGCCGTCACCAGCCCGGCCGGCACCACCATCAGCGCCATCCGTGAACTGGAGAACCACGGAGTGCGCGCCGCGCTCATCGCCGCCCTGGAGGCGGCCCGCGACCGCAGCCGCGAGCTGGCCTCCGGCAACGGCTGACAGCCGACGGGACACCGGCCGTCGGCGCGGCCCGTCCGTCAGACCGCCACCGCGGCCACCAGTTCCCGGCTCTCCACGACCTGCGCGAACCCACCGCCGTGCAACGACACGGCGGTGGCACGCGCCAACTCCTCCGCGCCGAGCGTCCACCCCCAGGGCCCGACCCCGTCGAAGGTGTACGTCGCGTCGAGCGCGAAGAACACCCCGTACCCCAGGTTCCCGGCCATCCGCGCCGTGGTCTCCGCGCACATGTTGGTCTGGATCCCGGCCACCACGATCTGCCGCACCCCGGCCTCCCGCAGCCAGGCATCCAGATCGGGCGTCCCGTAGAAGGCGGAGTTCACCGACTTCGTCACGAACAGCTCACCCCCGCGCCCCTTCCCGCGCCGCTCCTCCACATACGGCTTGAAGTCGTTGCCCGGGTGCCCGGGCCGCAGCGGCGAACCGGGCTTGTCCGAGTCGTGCCGTACGAAGACGACGGGCCGCCCGCTCGCCTGCCACGCGTCGATCAGATCCGCGATGTTCCGGTCCGCGTCCGGGTTGTTCCGGGCACCCCAGTACGCCTCCTCCTCGAACCCCTCCTGGACGTCCACCACAACCAGCGCCGCGTTCTCCGTGATCTCCATGCCATCGATCCTCCACCGCCCGGCCCACACCGCCCAGACGTACAGAAGCCATCGGCCGATGGTTTACTGCCACGATGCGCATCGCACTCGTGGCGTTCCCCGGCATCCGGGCCTTCGACGTCTCCGTCATCACGGAGGTATGGGGAGTGGACCGCACCGACCGCGGGGTCCCCGCCTTCGACCTGCGCCGCTCGGCCGCCGACCCGGCCCCGATCCCCCTGCGCGGCGGTCTCAGCCTGACCCCCGACCGCACCCTGGCCTGGCTGTCCCGGGCCGACCTGATCGTGATTCCCGGTCTGGACGACCATCTGACCCCGGCCCCGGCGCCGGTCCTCGAAGCGCTGCGACGGGCCCACGGCAGCGGCACACCGATCGCCGCCCTCTGCGGGGGAGCGTTCACCCTGGCGCAGGCCGGGCTGCTCGACGGCCGCCGGGCAGTCACCCACTGGAACCTCACCGGCCTCCTGCGCAGCCACCACCCCCATGTCACCGTGGTCCCGGACGCCCTGTTCCTCCACGACGACAATCTCTGGACGTCCGCGGGCACCGCGGCCGGAATCGACCTCTGTCTCCACCTCGTCCGCACGACCCACGGCGCCGAAGCGGCGGCGGCGATCGCCCGTTCGATGGTCACCGCCCCGTTCCGCACCGGAACCCAGGCCCAGTTCATCGAGCACCCCACCCCGCACGCCGACCGTGACGCCGACACCCTCGCCTCGGTACGCGCGTACGCCCTGACCCATCTGGCGGAACCCCACACGGTCGCCACCCTCGCCGCCCGCGCCGGCATGTCCCCGCGCTCCTTCGCCCGCCACTTCCAGGCCACCACGGGTACGACTCCGCTGCGCTGGTTGATCACCCAGCGCATCGCCGCAGCTCAGAAGCTTCTGGAACGCACCGACCACCCCCTCCCCGAGGTGGCCCGCCGCACGGGCTTCGGCAGCGAGATCACCATGCGCCAGCACTTCGGGGCCCACCTCTCCACCAGCCCCCGCGCCTACCGCCTGGCCTTCCAGGAGTCACCCCCCAGGCCCGGGGTTGACACACCTACCCCGGATCCGTAGTGTGCTCCGAGTTGTCCGACGTGAGCGCCGACCCCGGTCGGTCCCCGGACAGCCATTCCGCAGTAACCACGACAAGCGAGCGACTCCGTGTCGCGCTGTTTTTCGTGCGCATTCGCGAAATGAGGAATCCGTGTTCGAAGGAACGCACCCCGATTAGCGTCGGAGCCCAGGATTCCGCTAAAGTCTCACTCGTCGGAACGGCCCAACAGCCGGGAAGACAAACCCCGCTGACTGGGAATCAGGCCCGAAAGGATCTGATAGAGTCGGACTCGCCGGAAAGGGAAACGCGAAAGCGAAGAACTGGAAAGCGAAAAGAGCTTGACCCGCTTCGACCGGGAATCGGACACGAAAGAGTCTGATAGAGTCGGAAACGCAAGAACGAAGGGAAGCGCCCGGAGGGCCCCGGTGAAACGGGACCGAAGGAAGCGTCCGTTCCTTGAGAACTCAACAGCGTGCCAAAAGTCAACGCCAGATATGTTGATACCCCGGCCTGCTTCGGCAGGTTGGTGGTTCCTTTGAAAGTCCTGCTTTCGAATCCCTGGTGGTTCGGGCAGGCAATTACACAGCGAGGACGCTGTGAACGACTGGTCTTATTCCGACCGGTCGTTCCGCTCTCGTGATGTGTGTCCCGATTACGGGAAAACATTCACGGAGAGTTTGATCCTGGCTCAGGACGAACGCTGGCGGCGTGCTTAACACATGCAAGTCGAACGATGAAGCCCTTCGGGGTGGATTAGTGGCGAACGGGTGAGTAACACGTGGGCAATCTGCCCTTCACTCTGGGACAAGCCCTGGAAACGGGGTCTAATACCGGATAACACTCCTGCCTGCATGGGCGGGGGTTAAAAGCTCCGGCGGTGAAGGATGAGCCCGCGGCCTATCAGCTTGTTGGTGGGGTAATGGCCTACCAAGGCGACGACGGGTAGCCGGCCTGAGAGGGCGACCGGCCACACTGGGACTGAGACACGGCCCAGACTCCTACGGGAGGCAGCAGTGGGGAATATTGCACAATGGGCGAAAGCCTGATGCAGCGACGCCGCGTGAGGGATGACGGCCTTCGGGTTGTAAACCTCTTTCAGCAGGGAAGAAGCGAGAGTGACGGTACCTGCAGAAGAAGCGCCGGCTAACTACGTGCCAGCAGCCGCGGTAATACGTAGGGCGCAAGCGTTGTCCGGAATTATTGGGCGTAAAGAGCTCGTAGGCGGCTTGTCACGTCGGATGTGAAAGCCCGGGGCTTAACCCCGGGTCTGCATTCGATACGGGCTAGCTAGAGTGTGGTAGGGGAGATCGGAATTCCTGGTGTAGCGGTGAAATGCGCAGATATCAGGAGGAACACCGGTGGCGAAGGCGGATCTCTGGGCCATTACTGACGCTGAGGAGCGAAAGCGTGGGGAGCGAACAGGATTAGATACCCTGGTAGTCCACGCCGTAAACGTTGGGAACTAGGTGTTGGCGACATTCCACGTCGTCGGTGCCGCAGCTAACGCATTAAGTTCCCCGCCTGGGGAGTACGGCCGCAAGGCTAAAACTCAAAGGAATTGACGGGGGCCCGCACAAGCAGCGGAGCATGTGGCTTAATTCGACGCAACGCGAAGAACCTTACCAAGGCTTGACATATACCGGAAAGCATCAGAGATGGTGCCCCCCTTGTGGTCGGTATACAGGTGGTGCATGGCTGTCGTCAGCTCGTGTCGTGAGATGTTGGGTTAAGTCCCGCAACGAGCGCAACCCTTGTTCTGTGTTGCCAGCATGCCCTTCGGGGTGATGGGGACTCACAGGAGACTGCCGGGGTCAACTCGGAGGAAGGTGGGGACGACGTCAAGTCATCATGCCCCTTATGTCTTGGGCTGCACACGTGCTACAATGGCCGGTACAATGAGCTGCGATGCCGCGAGGCGGAGCGAATCTCAAAAAGCCGGTCTCAGTTCGGATTGGGGTCTGCAACTCGACCCCATGAAGTCGGAGTTGCTAGTAATCGCAGATCAGCATTGCTGCGGTGAATACGTTCCCGGGCCTTGTACACACCGCCCGTCACGTCACGAAAGTCGGTAACACCCGAAGCCGGTGGCCCAACCCCTTGTGGGAGGGAGCTGTCGAAGGTGGGACTGGCGATTGGGACGAAGTCGTAACAAGGTAGCCGTACCGGAAGGTGCGGCTGGATCACCTCCTTTCTAAGGAGCATTTCTTACCGGGCCTTTTGGTCTGGTCAGAGGCCAGTACACCGGCGAATGTTCGGTGCTGGTTGCTCATGGGTGGAACGTTGACTACTCGGCACGACAGGTTGTTTTTCACTAGTACTGCTTCGGCGTGGAACGTGGGGAGGGATCGGTCGGGTCGGGCACGCTGTTGGGTATCTGAGGGTACGGACTCGTTTGAGTCTGCCTTCGGTTGCCGGCCCCAGTGCACTCACCTGTATGGGTGGGGTGATGGGTGGCTGGTCGTTGTTTGAGAACTGCACAGTGGACGCGAGCATCTGTGGCCAAGTTTTTAAGGGCGCACGGTGGATGCCTTGGCACCAGGAACCGATGAAGGACGTGGGAGGCCACGATAGTCCCCGGGGAGCTGTCAACCAAGCTTTGATCCGGGGGTTTCCGAATGGGGAAACCCGGCAGTCGTCATGGGCTGTCACCCGCTGCTGAACACATAGGCAGTGTGGAGGGAACGAGGGGAAGTGAAACATCTCAGTACCCTCAGGAAGAGAAAACAACCGTGATTCCGGGAGTAGTGGCGAGCGAAACTGGATGAGGCCAAACCGTATGCGTGTGATACCCGGCAGGGGTTGCGCATGCGGGGTTGTGGGATCTCTTTTTCACGGTCTGCCGGCTGTGAGACGAGTCAGAAACCGTTGATGTAGGCGAAGGACATGCGAAAGGTCCGGCGTAGAGGGTAAGACCCCCGTAGCTGAAACATTAACGGCTCGTTTAAGAGACACCCAAGTAGCACGGGGCCCGAGAAATCCCGTGTGAATCTGGCGGGACCACCCGCTAAGCCTAAATATTCCCTGGTGACCGATAGCGGATAGTACCGTGAGGGAATGGTGAAAAGTACCGCGGGAGCGGAGTGAAATAGTACCTGAAACCGTGTGCCTACAAGCCGTGGGAGCGTCGCTGGCAGCACTTGTGCTGTCAGTCGTGACTGCGTGCCTTTTGAAGAATGAGCCTGCGAGTTTGCGGTGTGTTGCGAGGTTAACCCGTGTGGGGAAGCCGTAGCGAAAGCGAGTCCGAATAGGGCGATTTAGTAGCGCGCTCAAGACCCGAAGCGGAGTGATCTAGCCATGGGCAGGTTGAAGCGGAGGTAAGACTTCGTGGAGGACCGAACCCACCAGGGTTGAAAACCTGGGGGATGACCTGTGGTTAGGGGTGAAAGGCCAATCAAACTCCGTGATAGCTGGTTCTCCCCGAAATGCATTTAGGTGCAGCGTCGTGTGTTTCTTGCCGGAGGTAGAGCACTGGATAGGCGATGGGCCCTACCGGGTTACTGACCTTAGCCAAACTCCGAATGCCGGTAAGTGAGAGCACGGCAGTGAGACTGTGGGGGATAAGCTCCATGGTCGAGAGGGAAACAGCCCAGAGCATCGACTAAGGCCCCTAAGCGTACGCTAAGTGGGAAAGGATGTGGAGTCGCAGAGACAACCAGGAGGTTGGCTTAGAAGCAGCCACCCTTGAAAGAGTGCGTAATAGCTCACTGGTCAAGTGATTCCGCGCCGACAATGTAGCGGGGCTCAAGCGTACCGCCGAAGTCGTGTCATTCCAGCATGTACCCCCAACGGGGGCTGGGATGGGTAGGGGAGCGTCGTGTGCCGGGTGAAGCAGCCGCGGAAGCGAGTTGTGGACGGTTCACGAGTGAGAATGCAGGCATGAGTAGCGATACACACGTGAGAAACGTGTGCGCCGATTGACTAAGGGTTCCTGGGTCAAGCTGATCTGCCCAGGGTAAGTCGGGACCTAAGGCGAGGCCGACAGGCGTAGTCGATGGACAACCGGTTGATATTCCGGTACCCGCTTTGAAACGCCCAGTACTGAATCAGGCGATGCTAAGTCCGTGAAGCCGGCCCGATCTCTTCGGAGTTGAGGGTAGTGGTGGAGCCGATGAACCAGACTTGTAGTAGGTAAGCGATGGGGTGACGCAGGAAGGTAGTCCAGCCCGGGCGGTGGTTGTCCCGGGGTAAGGGTGTAGCCCGTGTGGTAGGCAAATCCGTCACACGTATAAGGGTGAGACCTGATGCCGAGCCGATTGTGGTGAAGTGGATGATCCTATGCTGTCGAGAAAAGCCTCTAGCGAGTTTCATGGCGGCCCGTACCCTAAACCGACTCAGGTGGTCAGGTAGAGAATACCGAGGCGTTCGGGTGAACTATGGTTAAGGAACTCGGCAAAATGCCCCCGTAACTTCGGGAGAAGGGGGGCCATCACTGGTGATCCGATTTACTCGGTGAGCTGGGGGTGGCCGCAGAGACCAGCGAGAAGCGACTGTTTACTAAAAACACAGGTCCGTGCGAAGCCGTAAGGCGATGTATACGGACTGACGCCTGCCCGGTGCTGGAACGTTAAGGGGACCGGTTAGTGCACTTTCGGGTGTGCGAAGCTGAGAACTTAAGCGCCAGTAAACGGCGGTGGTAACTATAACCATCCTAAGGTAGCGAAATTCCTTGTCGGGTAAGTTCCGACCTGCACGAATGGCGTAACGACTTCTCGACTGTCTCAACCATAGGCCCGGTGAAATTGCACTACGAGTAAAGATGCTCGTTTCGCGCAGCAGGACGGAAAGACCCCGGGACCTTTACTATAGTTTGATATTGGTGTTCGGTTCGGCTTGTGTAGGATAGGTGGGAGACTTTGAAGCGGCCACGCCAGTGGTTGTGGAGTCGTCGTTGAAATACCACTCTGGTCGTGCTGGATGTCTAACCTGGGTCCGTGATCCGGATCAGGGACAGTGTCTGATGGGTAGTTTAACTGGGGCGGTTGCCTCCTAAAGAGTAACGGAGGCGCCCAAAGGTTCCCTCAGCCTGGTTGGCAATCAGGTGTTGAGTGTAAGTGCACAAGGGAGCTTGACTGTGAGACCGACGGGTCGAGCAGGGACGAAAGTCGGGACTAGTGATCCGGCAGTGGCTTGTGGAAGCGCTGTCGCTCAACGGATAAAAGGTACCCCGGGGATAACAGGCTGATCTTCCCCAAGAGTCCATATCGACGGGATGGTTTGGCACCTCGATGTCGGCTCGTCGCATCCTGGGGCTGGAGTCGGTCCCAAGGGTTGGGCTGTTCGCCCATTAAAGCGGTACGCGAGCTGGGTTTAGAACGTCGTGAGACAGTTCGGTCCCTATCCGCTGTGCGCGTAGGAATATTGAGAAGGGCTGTCCCTAGTACGAGAGGACCGGGACGGACGAACCTCTGGTGTGCCAGTTGTCCTGCCAAGGGCATGGCTGGTTGGCTACGTTCGGAAAGGATAACCGCTGAAAGCATCTAAGCGGGAAGCCTGCTTCGAGATGAGTATTCCCACCCTCTTGAAGGGTTAAGGCTCCCAGTAGACGACTGGGTTGATAGGCCAGATGTGGAAGCCCGGTAACGGGTGGAGCTGACTGGTACTAATAGGCCGAGGGCTTGTCCTCAGTTGCTCGCGTCCACTGTGTTAGTTCTGAAATAACGAACGGCCGTGTGTGTTCCGGTGTTGGTTAATTTCATAGTGTTTCGGTGGTCATTGCGTTAGGGAAACGCCCGGTTACATTCCGAACCCGGAAGCTAAGCCTTTCAGCGCCGATGGTACTGCAGGGGGGACCCTGTGGGAGAGTAGGACGCCGCCGAACAATTTTTCCGGGAAAGCCCCGTGCCTTGTGGCACGGGGCTTTTCTGCGTTCTGAACGTCTAGGGTCGAACCATGCGCTACGAACTGGTCATCTTCGACAACGATGGTGTGCTCGTCGACAGTGAGCCGATCTCCAACACCATCCTCGCCGGCTACCTCACCGAACTCGGTCACCCCACCTCGTACGAGGAGTCCCTCCGCGACTACATGGGGGCCGCCGTGCACCGGGTGCACGATCTGATCGCGGAGCGGACGGGCGAGAAGCTGCCCGCCGACTTCGACGAGACACTGCACGCGCGGGTCTTCGCCGCGTTCCGGCGGGAGCTGGTGGCGGTGGACGGGGTGCAGGAACTGCTGGGGACGCTCGTCGCCGACGGGGTGGACTACTGCGTCGCCTCCTCCAGCAGCCACGAACGGATCAGGGTCGGGCACCGGGCGGCCGGGCTCGACCAGTGGTTCGAGGAGGAGTGGATCTTCAGCTCGGAAGACGTCGGGCGGGGGAAGCCGGCGCCCGACCTGTTCCTGTACGCCGCCGAGCGCATGGGGGTCGCCCCGGAACGGTGCGTCGTCATCGAGGACAGCCCGCTCGGCGTCGAGGCGGCCAGGACCGCCGGGATGGATGTGTACGGGTTTACGTCGATGATGCCGGCGGACCGGCTGAACGGCGTGACCGGCTACTTCTCCGACATGGCGCAGCTGCCGGAATTGCTTGCCTGATCCATCTACCCATGGGTAGTTCCTGGCCCTACGCTCCCGCCATGACAGATGCGCGGTTGCGGCACGGTCGGGCCTCCTTGGCGTTGAGCTTCCTTGTGCAAGGGGTGACCTTTGCGCTGCTCGTGACGCGTATCCCCGCCATCCAGGACCAGTACGGGATATCCGACGGGCTGCTGCCCGTCTTCCTCGCCGCTGTGCCGATCCTGGCGGGGGTCGGCAGCGTGGTGACCGAGAAGGTGGTCGCGCGGGTGCGGCCCGGGACCGTACTCAGGTGGGCGCAGCCCGTCGTGCTGCTGGCGCTGCTCGGGGTGGGCGGCGGTGGGCGGCTGTGGCACGTGGCTCTCGCGCTGGGGGTGTTCGGGCTGGCCGTCGGGGCGCTGGACGCCTCGATGAACATGATGGGCGTCAGCCTTCAGCGGGCGTACGGGCGCAGCATCATGCTCGGGTTCCATGCCGTGTACAGCCTCGGCGGGATCGCGGGGGCGTCGATGGCCTGGGCGGGGGCGCACTGGGATCTGTCGTTGCTCGTGTCCTATCTGCCCGCCGTGGTGCTGCTGCTGCCCGCCGCGTTGATCGGCAGCCGGTGGTACACCGAGGGCAAGGGGCCGGAGGGGCAGGGTGCCGGTGGAGCCGGTGCGAAGCCGGCGTCCGTTTCGTTCAAGCTGCTGCTGCCGCTGTGCCTCGTGATGGGCTTCGCGTACATCGGGGACTCGACCGTCTCCAACTGGAGTGCCAAGTACCTCCAGGACGTGCTGGGCAGCTCGGAGCAGATGTCGACGGTTCCGTACAACGTCTACATGGTGACGACGCTGCTGGGGCGGGCCGTCGGGGACTTCGGGGTGCGGCGGCTCGGGGCGGTGGCCGTGGTGCGGGGCGGGACGGTCCTGGCGGCGGCCGGCTTCGGGGTGGTGGCCGTGGCGCCGGGGGCCTGGGCGGGGATGCTCGGGTTCACGATGCTCGGGCTCGGGCTCTGTGTGATCGTGCCGCAGACCTTCGCGGCGGCCGGGCGGATGTTCCCCGGGGCCAGCGATGTGGCCATCGCCCGGCTGAACATCTTCAACTACGTGGGATTCCTCGTCGGTTCGCCGCTGGTCGGGGCGCTCGGGGACGCGTGGAGCTACCGGGGCGCCATGCTCGTACCGATGGTGCTGGTGCTGGCGACCCTCGTGTATGCCCGGTCGTTCGGTGCGGAGCCTGCCCGATACGGTGGCGGGCATGAGCGGCCGCGCACAGCTGATGTGGGATGACGCAGTAACGGGATACGACTTCGGGGACAGCCATCCGATGGACCCTGTCCGGCTCGCCCTGACGATGGGGCTGGTACGGGCGTTCGGGCTCGACGGGGCCGTGGACGTACGGGCGGCGAAGGCCGTCGGGGACTCCACGCTGCGGCTGGTCCACCGCGCGGACTATGTGGCGGCGGTGCGGGCCGCGTCCGCGGATCCGCGGTCGGCCGACCAGGCGTACGGGCTCGGCACCGTGGACGATCCGGCCTTCTCCGGGATGCACGAGGCGTCCGCGCTCATCGCCGGGCTGTCGGTGGGGGCGGCGGAGGCCGTGTGGCGGGGGGAGACCGCGCACGCGGTGAACTTCACCGGGGGACTGCACCACGCCATGCCCGGTGGCGCCGCGGGGTTCTGTATCTACAACGACCCGGCGCTCGCCATCGCCCGGCTGCTGGAGCTGGGTGTGGAGCGGGTCGCGTACGTCGATGTGGACGTTCACCACGGTGACGGTGTGCAGGCCGCGTTCTGGGAGGACCCGCGGGTGCTGACCGTGTCGGTGCACGAGCACCCGCGCACGCTGTTCCCGCAGACCGGGTGGCCGGAGGAGACCGGTTCGGGGGCGGGGGAGGGCGGTGCGGTGAATGTGGCGCTGCCCGCCGGGACGGGGGACGCGGGGTGGCTGCGGGCGTTCCACGCGGTGGTGCCCGAGCTGATCGCGGACTTCCGGCCGCAGGTGCTGGTGACCCAGCACGGGGCCGACACGCACTTCGAGGATCCGCTGGCCCATCTCGCGGTGTCGCTGGACGCGCAGCGGGCGGTCATGGCCTCCTGCCACGATCTCGCCCATGAGTATGTGGAGGGCGGTCGCTGGGTGGCGCTGGGCGGTGGCGGGTACGCGGTCGTGGATGTGGTGCCGCGGTCCTGGACCCATCTGGTGGGGATCGCCGCACATGCGCCGGTGGACCCGGAGTCGGTGATTCCGGCGTCGTGGCGGGACGAGGTCTACGCCCGGACCCGGCAGTTGGGCCCGGCCCGGATGACGGACGGACGTACGCCGTCCTGGCAGCCGTGGGACGCGGGGTACGACCCGGCGGACCGGCTGGACCAGGCGGTGCTGGCGACCCGGCGGGCGGCGTTCCCGCTGCGGGGTCTGCTGGCCTGAGCCCCCGTCCCCTCGGCGCGTGGGCCGGGGCCGGGCGGGCGTGCGGAGCGGTTACGCCAACTGTGGGGCTTCACGCGGGTTCCGGTCCCCGGCCGGGCGCCGTGCGGGAGCATCGAGAGAGTGTTGAGCACCGGAGCGCTGCGCGCTCATTTGCTGGCGGCCCGGCTGGCCGGGCCCGTGGCCACCTCGCGGGAGAACAGTCTGCGGAGCTACCGGCTCTTCGCCGCGAGAGATCCGAGAGTGACGCTCGGTCTCGATCCGGAGTGGGCCTGGGGGGAACGGGATCTGTTACGGCTGATGGCCGACAAGTGCGGGGTCTCGGACGATCCCGCGCATGTTTCCGGTCAGGATGTGATCGATCCCGAACGTACGCTGGCCGGGCTGGCCGCGTTCGCCGAGCGGCTCGCGCGTGCGGCGGCCCGGGGGGTGCCGGTGCTGTTGGGGACCGGTCATCCGCACCGGCTGCTCGGGTTCTACGCCGAGCTGGCAGACGCCTTGTCGGCGGCCGGGTGCCCCGTACTCACTCCCGCGCAGGGGCGATGTGTCGACATAACGACCCGGTTCGGCGTACGCACGTACAACCTCGACTACGTACGACGCGTCGCCCTGGTGCGCGAACCCGGCGTGCGGACGCCCGGTGGTGAGACCGGCGTGCACAGTCACTCGCCGCTGCCGGTCCGGGTCGCGCTGGCGGCCGCGGTGGAGCGGCTCGGAGTGCTTCCGGGGCTGGTGATCGGGGACCACGGCTGGGTCTGCGGTGCAGGTCAGCTGGGCATCGAGGCCATCGGGCTGGCCGATACGGACGATCCCGCGCTGTTCGTCGGGGAGGCCGAGGGGCGGGTGTCCGTCGTGGTTCCGGTTGATGACGCGGTGCAGGCGGACTACTACCGCCCGCTTACTCGCTATGTACTCAATCGGGCGTGTCTGTCACAGTAGGCGGCCGATCACCTCTCCTCTTCCCCACTCGCATCACCCGCCCCTAATCTGGGCAGTGAGCGCACAACGACGAAGAGTCACCGGAGGGGAAGCCGGTGCGCGTCGCGTGCGGAAGGTACAGGTGGGTCATGGCTGCTGGCAGCGAGAGGCCTCTCAACGAGGTCAAGTTTCTGACCGTGGCGGAAGTCGCCTCGGTCATGCGAGTGTCGAAGATGACCGTGTACCGCTTGGTGCACAGCGGTCATCTGCCGGCGATCCGGGTGGGAAGGTCGTTCCGGGTGCCGGAGCAAGCGGTTCACGAGTATCTCCGCGAGTCCTTTGTGGGGGTGGAGTCGGCCTGACATTGCCCTCGGATTACGCCCCTCACCCGGTGGCGGGTAGGCTAGGCCGACGTAGGTCGTGTGGGCCCAGACGCCCCGCACCAGTGAAGATGAAGTGAGCGAGGGTAGTCGTGGGCTCTGTTATCAAGAAGCGGCGCAAGCGGATGGCCAAGAAGAAGCACCGCAAGCTGCTCAAGCGCACGCGCGTTCAGCGTCGCAACAAGAAGTAAGCGAACGCAGTTCGTGAATCCGCAGCCCTCCCGCCGTCCCGGCGGGAGGGCTGCGGTGCTTTTTCGGCAAGCCCGCGGCAAAGCCCGTCATGGGGTCGTCACGGGGCAACATCCACCGGTTACGGTGACGGCCAGGGGATTCCCCGCTTCGTGGGGTCCCGCTTTCACGACCGACGGAAGGCGCTGATCTTGGGCAAGGTCGTGCTCGTCACAGGAGCGGCCCGGCAGCTGGGGGGCCGCTTCGTGCGGCGCGTCCAGCGGGAGCCCGGGGTGGACCGGGTGATCGCCGTCGACGCGGTCGCACCCGGGCACCGGCTGGGCGACGCGGACTTCGTACGCGCGGACATCCGGCAGCCCGCGATCGGCCGGGTCCTCGCCCAGCACTCCGTCGACACGGTGGTCCATCTGGACGTCTCCGGCAAGGCGCTCGGCGCGGGCGGCCGGACGGCGATCAAGGAGAACAACGTCATCGGCACCATGCAGCTGCTCGGTGCCTGCCAGAAGTCGCCGACCGTCCAACGGCTCGTGATCAAGTCCAGTACGAGTGTCTACGGCTCCGCGCCCCGGGACCCGGCGGTGTTCACCGAGACCACCCCGCCCAAATCGCTGCCCAGCGGCGGCTTCGCCAAGGACGCGGTGGAGGTCGAGGGGTACGTACGGGGCTTCGCCCGCCGTCGGCCGGACGTCGCCGTGTGCGTGCTGCGGTTCGCGAACATCCTGGGACCCGAGCCGGACTCGCCGCTCGCCGACTATCTCTCGCTGCCGGTCCTGCCCACGGTGTTCGGATACGACCCGAGGCTCCAGTTCGTGCACGAGGACGATGTCATCGACGTGCTGGGGATCGCCTCGCGAGAGCCCCGGCGCTCCACGCTGAACAGCGGGACGTTCAACATCGCGGGTGACGGGGTGCTGCTGCTCTCGCAGTGCTCGCGGCGGCTGGGGCGGCCGACCGTGCCGGTGCTGCTGCCCGCCGTCACCTGGGTCGGCTCGGCCCTCCGTACGATCGGCATGACCGACTTCTCACCGGAACAGATCCGGCTGCTCACCCATGGCAGGGTGGTCTCCACCGTGCAGATGCGCGAGACGCTGGGTTTCCGGCCGAGGTTCAGCACGGCGGAGACCTTCGCGGAGTTCGTGCGCGGCCGGGGGCCGGGGCTGCTGCCGCCCGAGGTCGTGGGCAGGGCGGTGGACCGGCTGGCGGCGCTGCCGCTCCCGGGCGGGGCCGGTGCCCGACCGTCGGGCGACGGGGCCGGTGCGGTACAGACGACTCATGGCGCCAGGTAGAGGAGCGCACCGACGATGGCGGATGCCAAGGTCATTCCGTTCGAGGACGACCGTTCGCGGTCCGGCGGCACCTCGCGTCCGGCGCGGCGCCGGACCGGGACGGGCAGCGGCGGGCGGGGCGAGGGCCCCGCGGCGCCTGTGAGCGCGCTGCCGGGCGGTCAGATGCCCCCGGAGGAACCCGGGCCACCCCGGGAGTCCCAGGAGCCACAGGAAGCCCAGGGAGGCCTGGAGCGGGGCGGCTGGGACCGGCGGATCGCGGGCGGGCTCGCCTTCCTGCGGCGGCGAGTCACCGGGGACTACGAGGTCGACGAGTTCGGTTACGACAAGGAGCTCACGGATCAGGTCCTGATGTCGATGCTCCGGCCGGTCGCGGACAAGTACTTCCGGGTCGAGGTGAAGGGCATCGAGAACATCCCGTCCGAGGGCGGGGCGCTCATCGTGGCCAACCACTCCGGGACGCTGCCGCTGGACGGGCTGATGCTCCAGGTCGCGGTGCACGACCACCATCCGGCCGAGCGGCATCTGCGGCTGCTGGCCGCCGATCTGGTCTTCCATCTGCCGGTCGTCAACGAGCTCGCGCGCAAGGCCGGTCACACGCTGGCCTGCGCGGAGGACGCGCAACGGCTGCTGGAGCGCGGCGAGGTCGTCGGAGTGATGCCGGAGGGCTTCAAGGGCATCGGCAAGCCGTTCGGCGAGCGGTACAAGCTGCAGCGCTTCGGGCGCGGCGGTTTCGTGTCGACGGCGCTGCGGGCGGGGGCTCCGATCGTGCCGTGCTCGATCGTGGGCGCGGAGGAGATCTACCCGATGATCGGCAACGCGAAGACGCTGGCGCGGCTGCTGGGGATTCCGTACTTCCCGATCACACCGACGTTCCCGTGGCTGGGGCCGTTGGGGGCGGTGCCGTTGCCGACGAAGTGGACGATCCAGTTCGGGGAGCCGATTCCCACGGACGGCTATCCGCCGGAGGCGGCGGAGGATCCGATGCTGATGTTCAACCTGACGGATCAGGTGCGGGAGCAGATCCAGCACACGCTGTACAAGCTGCTGGTGCAGCGGCGGTCGGTCTTCTTCTGAGCCCCGACCGTCCCGCTTGCCGGCCGCGGCCTCGGCGAAACGGCGCGTCCTCGGCGAAAGGGGGCCGGCCGCTCGGATCGAGCGGCCGGCCCCCTCCCGTACCGCCTACGGCTTCAGGTGCTCGCCGTCGATTCCCAGGCCTGGGAGCAGGCCGGGGAGCAGGGGCGGGAGTGTGACGTCCGGTGCGGGGGGCGGGCTGGCCCCGCCGTCCGGTGAGGGGGTGGCATCCCCCGTCGGGAGGCCGTCCAGCAACCCGTCCGTACCGCCGCTGAGCAGTCCTTCGGCCGGGGCGCTGTCGGAGCCGGAGGGCTCCGGCGACGTGCTGTCACCCGTGCTGCCTTCGGAGGCCTCGGGCGACGAGGGTGCGGGCTGCCGGGACCGGGCGGTGTCGCCGGACTGTCCGGGGGAGCCGGAGCGCACGCTGTCGCCGGTCCTGCCCGCCGGGCGGGGGAGCAGGGACTGGAGCGGGGCGACTTCCTGGTCCATGGCTTCGAAGACCGAGTTGACCTTGTCGCCGACATCGGTCAGCTGCACGGGAAGCCGGTCGCGAAGGGTGCTCCAGCTCGCGCGGTGCGAGCGGGAGAAGGAGTCCAGGGTCTGGATCGGGCCGATGGCACCGTCGCGCTGATACGCGGAGTGGAGCAGCCGGTGGCCCTCCCCGGCGTCGTGCGACATGCCGTTGAGCGCGCGTCTGACCTCCCCGAGCGATTCGTGGTCCATCTCGCCGGCGCGGGCCCGCTCCATCAGGCGGCGTGCCTCGCTCAGCCTGGTCGACGCCTGGTCGAGGTAGACCTCGCCGCGGTCGGCATCGCCGTTGGCCATACCGCGGTTGATGTCCTCCATGCCGCGCTTGAGCCCGTAGAGCGAATCACCGGGCAGGGCGTCGGAGCTGGCAGCGGCCACTCCGCCGAAAGCGCCCGCGGCCACACCGACGGTGAGCCCACCCGCGGTGAGGCCCTTCGCCCAGCGTGAGCGGGGGCGCAATTTCCGCAGTGGGGAGGCCCGGTGGGCCCCCTTGCTCCGTTGTTCGGGTACCGGAGGGCCCGTGGACGCGCCCCCCTCGGCGAACATGGTCTCCATGGCGGCGACGAGCTGGGCTCGCTGCACCTCTTTGACCTCGGGATCCAACTGCGGCTTCGGTAGTTCACCGAGGCCGTTCGCCAGGGCCAACAGCTTTCCGTGGTCGGCCTGTTCGGCCGGTTCCTCGGGCTGTACGGCCGCCGCACCCTGGGGGGTCTGCTCCTCCAGGGCCTGGGCGAAGGCGTTCGCCCGCCGGTGTGCCGAAACGTTTGCGATCACTGGCGGCACCTCCTCTCGTCATGCACGGTCGACTCCCCTGAGGGTCCGGAAGGTTGCACACCTTGAACGTTTCCACACGATGGAGTGAGTGGGAACGGACATGGGGTGACGACAGGGGGCCTGCAACCGGCACAACGAGCTGCGCGGCACTTGGGTTACGCACGAAGGATGATCGGACCAGTGTGTGACGGATTGGTCACCGAAGGCGTTTTCCGCGACCGTTTCTCTCCGGCCGACGGTGGGTTCGTCGGCCGGTGTCCATCGGCGGCTGCTCGTCGGCAGGTGTCCGTCGGCGGGTGTTCGTCGGCGGGGGCCGCCGGAGCCGGAGCCCCGGCGGCGGGGTCAGCGGGCGTCGTCCGGCAGGAGCCTGGCGAGCGTGCGGACGGCGCGGTACTGAAGGGTCTTGATCGCGCCCTCGTTCTTGCCCATCACCCGGGCGGTCTCGGCGACCGAGAGGCCCTGCAGGAACCGCAGGGTGACGCACTCCTGCTGTTGTGGGTTGAGTCGGCGCACGGCCTGCAGCAGTGCGGCGTTGGAGAGGGACTCCAGGACGGAGTCCTCGGGGCTGCGCTCGACCTCGTTGGCGTCGAGCATTTCGCCGGTGGTCACTTCCAGTCGGAAACGACTGGATTTGAAGTGGTCGGCGACCAGGTTTCGAGCGATGGTGACCAGCCAGGCGCCGAAATCTCGCCCCTGCCAGGTGAACGTGGAGATACGGCGCAGTGCGCGGAGGAAGGTCTCACTGGTGAGGTCCTCCGCCGTCGCCTTGCCGCCCACGCGGTAGTAGATGTACCGGTACACGGTGTCGCTGTACTGGTCGTATAGGCGGCCGAAGGCATCCGCCTCACCGGCCTGTGCGCGCTCGACGAGATCCATCATGCGCGCGCTGTCGCTGTCGGCGGTCGGCCGACGAACGGCTGACGTGGTCGTAGCGCCGCGGTTGCTGCGTCTTCCGACCGCCGCACTGCGTTCGGCCAGGGCGTAGCAAGGGCCGGCAGGTGCAGGGGTGGCAAAGGCGGGGACGGCGTACGCGGTGGGGACGAAGCCGCGCAAGCGGTCAATGACCGTTGCACGCAGCGTAGCCAGGCCCGAGGCGTCAACCCCGACGTGTGGGTACACGGGACTCCCAGAGGCAGAGCTTCCATCACGAGCAGTTCGAATACCGTCACCCGTCGTAGCGGGTGACAGCTCCGGTATGCGTCTGAGGAGAATAACGCTTCGTACAGGCGGCGCTACACCGAGTTGCTCAAATCATCGATTACGTCGTTTCTCTTACCGCTAAGTGACGTATCAAGTAGCACATCGTGACCGTTTATTGATCGGATTACTTCGTGATCTGCCTATGGGCGCGACGGGTTGTGGTCGGTCGCCGGTAATCCGACTGGCCGGAGGGGTGGTTGCGGTGCGTGGCCGACGGGCTCCCGATCGGACGCACCGACCCGGGCGTGGCCCCGGCCGGGGCGGCGGCGGGTCAGCGGCGGCGGCGGTGCAGCGCGACCGCGGCGGCGGTGCCGCCGGCCAGGGCGCCGACACCGGCCGCGGCCGGGATGCCGACCTTGGCGGCCTTGCGGCCCGTGCGGTAGTCGCGCAGCCGCCAGTCCAGGGCGCGGGCGTGCTTGCGGAGCTTGGTGTCCGGGTTGATCGCGTAGGGGTGGCCGACCAGGGAGAGCATCGGGATGTCGTTGTGGGAGTCGCTGTAGGCCGCGCAGCGCTCCAGGTCGAGGCCCTCGGCCACGGCCAGCGCGCGTACGGCTTCGGCCTTGGCGGGGCCGTGCAGCGGTTCGCCGACCAGGCGGCCGGTGTAGACGCCGTCGACGGACTCGGCGACGGTGCCGAGCGCGCCGGTCAGGCCGAGGCGGCGGGCGATGATCGTGGCGGTCTCCACCGGGGCGGCCGTGACGAGCCAGACCTTCTGTCCGGCGTCGAGGTGGGCCTGGGCGAGCGCGCGGGTGCCGGGCCAGATGCGGTCGGCCATGTACTCGTCGTAGATCTCCTCGCCGATGGACATCAGCTCGGAGACGCGGTGACCCTTGACGATGGACAGGGCGCTGTCACGGGCGTCCTGCATGTGTTCCGGGTCCTCGACGCCGGCCAGCCGGAACCACGCCTGCTGCCAGGCGAACCGGGTGAGCTCGCGGCGCTGGAAGAACTTCCGCTTGTACAGGCCGCGGCCGAAGTGGAAGATCGCGGCGCCCTGCATCACGGTGTTGTCGAGGTCGAAGAAGGCGGCGGCGCGGTCGTCCCCGGCCACCGGGAAGGCGGGTTCCTCGGCTTCGGGAACCCCGGTTCCGGGCGCTTCCGCGAGAAGAGGGGAGTCGTCGGGCGCGAGCGAGGCCCTGCGTGCGGCTTCGGCTGCTGCTTCGCCTGCCAGCACGCTCCGTGCAGTCGCGGAACGCCTACGGGGTGTGAGCCATCCAAGAGCGGCCATGCCGTGAGCATAACCAGTCCGCCCGTACCTGCCCGACCTGCCGGGATGCGGACGCGTGAACTCTTCGGGGCCGAATTGCCGAACGGGAGATTCCGGGCGTACGGGAAGGCGCCGCCATGGGGCGGGGGGCGGTCCGCCGCAGGCGCAGAATGTGTGTATGAGTGCCTTGCTGCGTCGTACGAAGAAGAAGCCCGCCGACCGGGTGGTCACCCTGGTGGGGAAGCCCGGCTGTCACCTCTGCGAGGACGCGCGGGCGGTGGTGGACGCGGTCTGCGGGGAGACCGGCGCGTCGTGGGTGGAGAAGGACATCACTCAGGACGAAGCGCTGTACAAGGAGTACTGGGAGCAGATTCCGGTCGTGCTGATCGACGGCGAGCAGCACACGTTCTGGCGGGTGGATCCGGAACGGCTGCGCAGCGCACTGGGTGCCTGAGCGTCTGTCGGGCGTGGTGAAACCCGGTTAACATCATGGGCGTTTTGAGTGGTCTCGGGGGCGTAGACGTGAGGAGTGTGTACCGCTTTGCCCCCTTCGAGCCCGCAACGGGTTGATGCGGTCCATGGTTCCGGGAACGCGCAGGCAATGTGCGTGACCCCGGTCACTTTGACCGGACAAAACGGACACCATCTTTGTGCACGCGTTCACAAAGACATAGCCTGCATTCGACGGGGCGGTCCTGGGACATACGGCCGCCTGCAGCCCCGCTCATCCCGCAGGAGCACCGTGGCAACTGGCCGAACTCACCGACCGGCGACCCGTAGCCGAGGAATTCCCGAGGCCACCGTCGCCCGACTTCCGCTGTATCTGCGCGCACTGACCGCGCTGTCCGAACGATCGGTTCCCACGGTCTCCTCCGAGGAACTCGCCACGGCGGCGGGGGTCAACTCCGCGAAGCTCCGCAAGGACTTCAGCTACCTGGGGTCCTACGGCACCCGCGGTGTCGGGTACGACGTCGAGTATCTCGTCTACCAGATCTCCCGTGAACTCGGGCTCACCCAGGACTGGCCCGTAGCCATCGTCGGCATCGGTAACCTCGGCGCGGCGCTCGCCAACTACGGCGGCTTCGCCTCCCGCGGTTTCCGGGTCGCGGCCCTGATCGACGCCGACCCCACCATGGCCGGAACGCCTGTCGCGGGCATCGCCGTCCAGCACACCGACGACCTGGACCGGATCATCAGCGACAACGGTGTGTCCATCGGCGTGATCACCACCCCGCCGGGCGCCGCGCAGCAGGTCTGCGACCGGCTCGTGGCCGCGGGTGTGACCTCCATCCTGAACTTCGCGCCGACCGTGCTCTCGGTTCCCGAGGGTGTCGACGTGCGCAAGGTGGACCTGTCCATCGAGCTCCAGATCCTCGCCTTCCACGAGCAGCGCAAGGCCGGTGAGGACACCGTCGCCGCCGAGGGCGACGACGAGTCCGCGCCGCCGATGCGCGCCACCCCTGTGAGCCGGAAGGGACCCGACGGGGACATGCCCGCCGTGATGCCGGCATGAGCCTTCTCGTCGTCGGTCTGAGCCACCGCAGCGCCCCCGTCTCCGTACTGGAGCGGGCCTCGCTCGCTGCCGGGACCCAGGCCAAGCTGCTGCAGGACACCCTCGCCGCGGAGCCCGCGACCGAGGCCGCCGTGCTGGCCACCTGCAACCGCATCGAGCTGTACGCCGACGTGGACAAGTTCCACGCGGGCGTCGCCGAGCTGTCCACCCTGCTCGCCCAGCACAGCGGGGTCGGGCTCGACGAGCTCACTCCGTATCTCTATGTGCACTACGAGGACCGGGCCGTCCACCACCTCTTCTCGGTGGCCTGCGGGCTGGACTCGATGGTCGTCGGCGAGGGCCAGATCCTCGGACAGATCAAGGACGCGCTCGCGCTCGGCCAGGAGACCCACACCGCCGGCCGGCTGCTGAACGACCTGTTCCAGCAGGCCCTGCGGGTCGGGAAGCGGGCCCACAGCGAGACCGGGATCGACCGGGCCGGGCAGTCGCTCGTCACCTTCGGGCTCCAGCAGCTCGCGGGCGGCGCCGACACCGCCGTCTGGGCCGGGGGCAAGCGCGCCCTGGTCATCGGCGCGGGCTCGATGTCCTCGCTGGCCGCCGCCACCCTCGCCCGCACCGGCGTCTCCGAGATCGTCGTCGCCAACCGGACCCGGGCCCGCGCCGACCGCCTCGTCGAGATCCTGCACCAGGCGGAGGGCACCGGAGTGCGCGCCCGGGCCGTCGAGATGACCGCGGTCGCGGACGAACTGACACGTGCAGACGTCGTGGTGTCCTGCACCGGGGCCACCGGGCTCGTCCTGACCGCCGAGGCCGTCGCCGGAGCGCTCGGCATCACCTTCGACGCGGCCGTCGAGGCGCCCGCGGTCACCGCCACCGCCGCCCCGGCCGACCTCGACCAGCACGCCGCGTGGGTGGAGAACGGTTCCGCCGCATCGGCGGCCTCCGCCGCCGTGACGACCGCGCGGGCCACCGTGCCCGCCCGGTCCGCCGGCCCCGTGCGGCTGGCCCTGCTCGACCTCGCCATGCCGCGCGACATCGACGGAGCGGCCCACCGCATCGACGGTGTGCGCCTCGTCGACATCGAGTCGCTCGCCGAGGCGTCCGCGGACGCCCCGATGGCCGCGGATGTGGACCAGGTGCGCACCATCGTCGCCGACGAGGTCGCCGCGTTCGGCGCCGCCCAGCGCGCCGCCCATGTCGCCCCGACCGTGGTCGCCCTGCGCACCATGGCCGCCGATGTGGTCGCCGGTGAGATCGCCCGCCTCGACGGACGTCTCCCCGACCTGAACGAGAAGCAGCGCGCCGAGATCACGCAGACCGTGCGGCGCGTCGTCGACAAACTCCTGCACGCGCCCACCGTGCGGGTCAAGCAGCTCGCCAGTGAGCCCGGCGGCGCCGGGTACGCCGACGCGCTGCGGGAACTCTTCGACCTCGACCCGCAGACGGTGGCCGCCGTCTCCCGGGCAGACCTGAACGACCCGAATAGAGGGCGGTCATGACCGACAACTCATCCCCGGCCGCGCGGAAGCCCGCGCCCCTGCGGCTGGGCACCCGGCGCAGCAAGCTCGCCATGGCGCAGTCAGGCCTGGTGGCCGACGCGGTCAGCGAGGTGACCGGGCGCGCCGTCGAGCTCGTCGAGATCACCACGTACGGGGACACCTCCCGCGAGCACCTCGCGCAGATCGGCGGGACCGGTGTGTTCGTCGCCGCGCTGCGCGACGCACTGCTGCGCGGCGAGGTGGACTTCGCGGTCCACTCGCTCAAGGACCTGCCGACCGCGCAGCCCGAGGGCCTCGTGCTGGCCGCCGTACCGCAGCGCGAGGACCCGCGCGACGTACTGGTGGCGCGCGACGGACTGACCCTCGCGCAACTGCCGTCCGGTGCCCGCATCGGCACCGGTTCGCCGCGCCGCATGGCGCAGCTCAACGCGTACGCCCGGTCCCACGGCCTCGACATCGAGACCGTGCCGATCCGGGGCAACGTCGATACGCGGATCGGATTCGTCCGGAGCGGAGAGCTGGACGCGGTGGTTCTCGCCGCCGCCGGGCTCAGCCGCCTCGGCCGGACCGGTGAGGTGACCGAATTCCTTTCGGTCGACACCGTTCTGCCCGCTCCCGGCCAGGGAGCACTGGCGATCGAATGCGCTGAGACCAGCGCGGACCTCGCCGCCGCGCTCGCCGAGCTCGACGACCCGTACACCCGGGCCGCCGTGACCGCCGAGCGTGCCCTGCTCGCCGCCCTGGAGGCCGGCTGTTCCGCACCCGTGGGTGCGCTGGCCGACCTCCAGGTCGACGGGCAGACTGTCAACGAACTGCGCCTGCGCGGTGTCGTCGGTACCACCGACGGCTCCTCGATGGTGCAGCTGTCCACCACCGGTCCCGTCCCCACGTCGCACGACGACGCGGCGGCCCTCGGTCGCGAGCTCGCGGCCGAGATGCTTGCCAAGGGTGCGGCCGGTCTTATGGGGGAGCGAGCACTTTGAGCCCCACCGGCCCCGCCGCATCCGACTTTCCGGTCCTGTCCGCACAAGGGCACGTCACCTTCCTCGGCGCCGGTCCCGGCGACCCGGGTCTGCTGACGCTCCGCGCCGTCGAGGCGCTTGCGAGCGCGGACGTCCTTGTCGCAGAACCGGAGGTTCTCGACGTTGTTCGCTGCCATGCGCGGGCAGGCGTAAGCACCCCTGAGCTGACGGTTGTTGACGTGGCGTCAACAGTCGCCGGAGTACCCGTTCTCAGGGATGCGGCCAATCTTGTCATGGAGGCCGCGAAGGGTGGCAGGCGGGTCGTCCGTGCTGTCACCGGCGACCCCGGCCTCGACGGCAACGCGGGCGCGGAGATGCTCGCGTGCGCCGCCGCGGGGGTGCCTTTCGAGGTCGTCCCGGGTGTCGCGAACGTCGTGGGCGTGCCCGCGTACGCCGGGGTGCCGCTGCGTGACGCGCAGGGCGCCGACGTGCGCTTCGTGGACGCCCGTACCGCCTCGGACCGCTGCTGGAGCGAGGTCGGCGCGAGCGATGCGACGGCCGTCGTGGCGACCACGCTGGACTCGGTCGCGGCCGCGGCCGGTGAGCTGGTGTCCGCGGGCCGCAAGCCCGACACCCCGCTGACCGTCACGGTCGCGGGCACGACCACCCGCCAGCGCACCTGGACGGCGACCCTCGGGACGATCGCCCAGGTCCTGAAGCAGGCCAAGGTCCTCCCGTCGCCGGACGGGCACCAGCCCGTCATAGCCGTGGTCGGGGAGCGGAGCTCCGCCGCCCAGCGCGACCAGCTCGCGTGGTTCGAGTCCAAGCCGCTGTTCGGCTGGAAGGTGCTCGTGCCGCGTACGAAGGAGCAGGCGGCATCGCTCTCCGACCAGCTGCGTTCGTACGGCGCCGTGCCGCACGAGGTTCCGACGATCGCCGTCGAGCCGCCGCGTACGCCCCAGCAGATGGAGCGTGCGGTCAAGGGCCTGGTCACGGGCCGCTACGAGTGGATCGCCTTCACCAGCGTGAACGCCGTGAAGGCCGTCCGGGAGAAGTTCGAGGAGTACGGGCTCGATGCCCGTGCCTTCGCCGGGATCAAGGTCGCGGCAGTCGGCGAGCAGACCGCCGCCGCGCTGATCGACTTCGGTGTGAAGCCCGACCTGGTGCCGTCCGGCGAGCAGTCCGCCGCCGGTCTGCTGGAGGACTGGCCGCCCTACGACCCGGTCTTCGACCCGATCGACCGTGTCTTCCTGCCGCGCGCCGACATCGCCACCGAGACGCTGGTGGCCGGTCTCATCGAGCTGGGCTGGGAGGTCGACGACGTCACCGCGTACCGCACGGTCCGCGCCTCGCCGCCGCCCGCCGACACGCGGGAGGCCATCAAGGGCGGCGGCTTCGACGCGGTGCTCTTCACCTCGTCCTCGACGCTGCGCAACCTGGTCGGCATCGCGGGCAAGCCGCACAACCTGACCGTCATCGCGTGCATCGGCCCGGCCACGGCCAAGACCGCCGAGGAGCACGGCCTGCGGGTCGACGTCCTGTCGCCGGAGCCGTCGGTGCACAAGCTCGCCGAGGCACTGGCCGCCTTCGGCGCGCAGCGCCGGGACGCGGCGAAGGAGGCCGGCGACCCGGTGACCCGGCCGAGCGAGCGGCGCCCGGGTGCGCGCCGCCGTCGCTCGACGACCTGACCGGTCCGGACACGGACGACGGGCCCTGCCGCTTCGGCGGCCGGGCCCGTCCGTCGTTCCCCGGCGCGGGTTTTTTCCGGCCCGGGTGTCGGTAAGACACTGATGTGTACGGGTCTATCGTCGAAGGATGACTGTGTACGGAAACTTCCCCGGCTCCCGCCCCCGGCGGCTGCGGACGACCCCGGCGATGCGGCGGATGGTCGCCGAGACACGGCTCGACCCGGCGAACCTGATCCTCCCCGCGTTCGTCCGCGAGGGCATCGACGCCCCGGTCGCCATCTCGGCCATGCCCGGTGTGTACCAGCACACCCTGGACACCCTGCGGAAGGCCGCCGTCGAGGCGGTGTCGGCCGGGGTCTCGGGGATCATGCTCTTCGGTGTCCCTGAGGACAGCCGGAAGGACGCCCGGGGCACGGCGGGCACGGACCCGGAGGGCATCCTCCAGCTCGGTCTGCGCGCCGTACGGGAGGAGGTCGGTGACGATCTCGTCGTCATGTCCGACCTCTGCCTGGACGAGTACACCGACCACGGCCACTGCGGTGTCCTGACCGCCGACGGCCGCGTCGACAACGACGCCACCCTGGAGCGGTACGCCGAGATGGCCCAGGTCCAGGCCGACGCGGGCGCCCATGTGGTGGGCCCCAGCGGCATGATGGACGGCCAGGTCGGTGTCATCCGGGACGCGCTGGACCAGACGGGCCACGAGGACGTCTCGATCCTCGCGTACACCGCGAAGTACTCCTCCGCCTTCTACGGCCCCTTCCGCGAGGCCGTCGGCTCCTCGCTCAAGGGCGACCGCAAGACGTACCAGCAGGACCCGGCGAACGCCCGCGAGTCGCTGCGCGAGCTGGCGCTCGACCTCGAAGAGGGCGCCGACATGGTCATGGTCAAGCCGGCCGGACCGTACCTGGACATCCTCGCCAAGGTCGCCGACTCGGTGGACGTGCCGGTCGCCGCGTACCAGATCAGCGGTGAGTACGCGATGATCGAGGCGGCGGCGGAGAAGGGCTGGATCGACCGGGACGCGGCCATCCTGGAGAGCCTGACGGGCATCCGGCGGGCCGGGGCGCGGATGATCCTGACGTACTGGGCGACCGAGGTCGCGCAGCGTCTGGGGCGCGGCGGCTCCTGAGGCGTGTACGCGAAAGTCCCGCCCCGCTCCCGTGACGTACTCCGGGAGCGGGGCGGGACTTTTGGCGTACGCGTCGTACGAGGCGTACGGGGAGCGGCCGGGGCCGGCCGGTGAGGCCTACTTTCCGGTGACGTAGGAGGTCCAGATCCGGAGCGGGAAGGTGTTGCCGCGATCCGTCTCGTCTCCGCCCATGCCCTGCATTCCCAGCAGTTGAGGGGTTCCGGGCTTGTTGCGGAACGCCGTGACGGCCGTGGTCAGCTCCTCCGTGTGGCCGATGAACCAGGCCGACCTCATCCGGTCGTCCTCGCTGGTCGCGCCCGCCGAGAGGCTGTCGAGAGTCTTGGAACTCGTGAACGGGTCGAGCCGTTTGTCGCGCGCCAGCTTCGCCCAGGCCACCGTACCCAGGACATTGTTCACATTGTTCGCCACCGAGGCGTCCATCGCGCGCGTCGGCCTGGGCTTCTCGAAGCCCTCGATCGTCTCGCCGTCCCGGGTCATCCTGGTCACCGAGTAGGGATCGGCCCGCATGCCCTCATTGCTGAAGGCGGTGTACGCGCCCGCCATCCTGACCGCGCTCGGGGTGGACGTGCCGAGGGGGAAGGATCTGTCCAGGCGCGCCAGGCTCTGTTCGCGCAGCCCGGCGGCGATCGCCAGCTTTTTCACCTTCTTGAGCCCGATGTGCTTGCCGAGCTGGACGAAGGTGGCGTTGGCCGACATGACCAGCGCCTGGCTCAGGGTCGTCGGCGCCGCGACGCTCACCGGGAGGGGAACGGCACCCGGCGGGGTGAGGGGTATCACGCCCGTGCTGCCCTTGATCAGCCGGCCGTGACTGTCGTAGCCGCTCTCCAGGGTGATGCCGTCGCCGTGCTGAAGGGCCGCGGCCAGCACGAAGGGCTTGAAGGCCGAGCCGACGGGGACGCCCGCGGTGTCGGCGTTGTTGGCGAAGCGGGTGACCGCGTCGGCTCCGCCGTACACCGCTGCCACGGCCCCGTCGGGCCGCACGGATGCCGCGCCGACCTCGACGTACTTGTCCTCGGGGCGTTTCTGGGGGTCGAGGTCGCGCTCGCGTACGCTCCGCACGGCGCGCTCCAGTTGCTGCACCCTGTCCTTCTCGAAGGTGGTGTGCACCTTGTAGCCGCCGCGGGCGAGGTCCTTGTCGGTGAGGCCGGAGCGCTGCTTGATGTGCTTGTTGGCGATGTCGACGAGGTAGCCGGTCTGGCCGCCGAGGCTGGTCGGCTTGGCGGCCGTCCGCGGTTCGGGGAACGTCCGGTAGTGCACGCGCTCGGCCTTCGTCATCATGCCGACCTCCACCTGGCGGTCGAGGATCCACTCCCAGCGGTCCACGGCGCGTTCGTGGTTGCCCTTGCCGCCGGCGGGGTCGTACTCCTCCGCCCCCTTGAGCAGAGCGGCGAGCAGCGCCGCCTGGCTGGGGTTGAGGTCCTTCGCGGGGATCCCGTAGTACGCCTGCGCCGCCGCCTGGATGCCGTTGGCGCCGCGGCCGAACCAGGAGGTGTTCAGATACCCCTGGAGGATCTCCTCCTTGCTCTTCTTGTTGTTCAGCTTCAGCGAGATGAAGAACTCCTGGAACTTCCGGGAGGCCGACTGCTCCTGGCTGAGGTAGGTGTTCTTCACGTACTGCTGGGTGATGGTGGAACCACCCTGGGTCTCACCGCCCTTGACCATGCTGACGACCGCGCGGGCGATCCCCGTCGCCGATACCCCCGGGTCGTCGTAGAAGGTCTCGTTCTCGGCGGCGATGACCGCCCGCTCCACCGAGTCGGGTATGTCGGAGAGCGTGACGTTCTGCCGGTTGACCTCGCCCACGCTCACCAACTGGCTGCCGTCCGCCCAGTAGTAGACGGAGCCCTGTCTGTTCGCCTCGGCGTTCTCGTCCGGGATGTCGACGGACGCGTACACGCCGATGAACAGCCCGGCCAGCGCGCCGACTCCGAGCAGGAACCCGCCCACCACCTGCCGCCACGAAGGAACCCAGCGGCGCCAGTTGGTTCTCCCTCGACGGGGGTAGTCGACACGGAGCCTGTGAAGGCGGTTCGGGCGGATGCGGCGTCGGGCCATGCTCCAGCTCCTCGTTCACTGTCCCGCACCGGTGGCGCGGGCTTGTGGGAGGAGATGTTCCGGATAGCGATCAGGTTGTCTCGGCGCGATTTCCTGCACAAGTCGTGAACGCGCACGGGAAGGCCCCTCGGCTCAGGCGCTGCCCGCCTCCTTCAGGGCGGACCTCGCGCAGGCCTGTACGAGGGGGTCCTCGTCCGACCGCGCGGCGGCGGCCAGCGCCTCGGTGATCCCGGGGTCGTGGGCGGCGTAGGGGCCCAGTGCCATGGCCGCGTACTGGCGCACCAGGTCCTCCTCGGGGTCGAGCAGCGCCGCCAGCAGGGCCCTGCCCGCACGGTGCCGCAGCCCGGGATCGGCCGGGGGCCACAGGCGCAGGACCGTGGCGCACTCGATGCGGGCGAGGTCGTACTCGCCCGCGTCGGCGACCACCGAGACGAGGAAGGGCTGCGCGGACGCGTCGCCGTCCAGCGCGGCGATGATCTCGCGCTTCCTGTCGCTGTCGGCCGGCAGGGCGCGGTACTCGGCGATGAGGCGCCGGGCCGGGTCAGTGGTGTCCGGTCGGGTCATGGCACGGGGCGCCTTCCGGTGCGTACGACGTCGGGTGGGGGTGCGACGGGCCGCCGGGCACCGCGGCGGAGGCGGTGCCGGCGGTGAGGGGGAGCCGGGGGTGGTACCGGCACCACCCCCGGGCGCCGACGGGTCAGTCCCACCAGAAGGACCACGCCTCCTTGTTGAGCAGCGCCTTCTCCGCGTAGACGTCCAGGTCGTTCGACTGGCCCTGGTCGAGATTGTCCGGGCAGAACGCGTAGTGCTCCTCGGCCAGTGCCCGTGCCTCCGCCGGGGTCGTGGGCGGCCGTGCGACGGAGACGACCAGGGTGTCGAACCCCAGCTCCACGACCCGGATGTCGAACCGGTCCTCCCAGGAGCGGAGCACCGCGCAGAGCCTGGCCACGTCGTTCTCGTGGTTCATCGGACCGGTCCAGCCGATGGCCGCCGGTATGTCGGCGCTGCGGCGGGCGGGGACCAGGGCGATGCGCGGCCCGGACGGCCCGTCGTCGCCCGCGTCGATGATCTGGGCCGCGATCTCCTTGGCCAGCGCGTCCGGTTCGTCCGGCCCGGCGACCTCCGGCCGGGGAACCAGGTCCAGGTGCTCGGGGCTGTCCTCGCTGTCCTCGGTGTTCTCTGCGTCTTCGGTGTCCTCGGTGTCTTCGGCGTTGTACGACCGGTAGTCGTTGAGGACCTCCTCGGCGTCGTGGTCACCGGGGTACGACGTCCCGTCCGGGTCGAGGTCCCACTCCTCGGGCCACTGCTCCCGCCGCCCGCCGTCGATCAGCACCGGGAGCAGCCCCAGCGGCTTCCCGGCGGCCCGCATCGCGGCCCATGTGCCGTGGGCAGCCGGGCCGTTCGCGTACCAGAGGAGCGGTTCGTGCCAGGTGCCGTCCATGGTGTCGTCCACCAGGGAGCCGGGCGGGAGGTCCAGGCCGGAGGACGCCAGGGACGGCAGGGGGTTCGGAAGCGATGCCATGAACGTGACTCTAAGCGGCACCACTGACAGCGACCGGGGGGCCTTCCGCGCGGGCCCCGGGCACGCGGGAAGACCCGCAGCCGGCGGGAGTCCGGGGCCTGTTCAGGCCTTCTCGGCGCGCGCGGCGAACGCGACGGCCTCGCGGACGTTCGCGTGCGGGTCGTCCGACAGGCGGTGGAGAAGGTCCGCGACGCCCGGGGTCGACCAGCCGGCGACCGCGTCGACCAGGGCCACCCGGACATCGGGGTGCGGGTGGTCGGCCAGGTGGGCCAGTTGGTCCAGCGGGCCGCGCCGGCGCATGTGGAACCAGTAGAGCGTCGGCACGAGTTGCGCCGGATCGCCGGGGTCGCCCGCCGCGGCGATCCGGCGGAGGAGCACCGCGGGGGCGGGGGCCGGGCCGTCCAGGGGGTGCGGGCGGCGCTGTCGCAGGCGTTGGGAGCCGTACTCGCCGCGCACCCGGCAGCCGAAGCAGGTGCAGGGGGCCTTGCCGTTCGAGCCGGGGAAGTAGCGCCAGCCGGTGACCTGCTTGACCGGACGCAGCCGGTGCACCTCGCGTTTGGTGACCGTACGGGGGACGAAGACCTCCCAGCCGCGCGGGTCCTCCAGGGCGGCCGTGCGGCGGACCGCCTCGACGGCGGTGGTGGTCGCGGGGGCGCGGCCGTAGTGGCCCAGGGTGACGGGTTCGTCGTCCGGCAGGCGGATGTGGACGGCGACGAGACCGCCGGGCCCGCTGCGCCGCGACAGTTCGCGCAGCCACTGGTGGGTGAGGGTGTACGAGGGGAGGACCGGGAAGCAGTAGAGGCCCCGTGATCCGGCGCGGCCGTGGCTGATGGCCCGTATCCCGGAGCGGCGGATGCGAGCCGCGTTCGCCGCAGGTGTCAGGTGCACGAACATCGCCATGCGGCCGATGCTACGCGAGCGCCCTCAAGCCCTGTCCGCGACCGCCCCGACTGGGGCTCCCTCGTCCCGGGTCCTGCGGTAGCTCACCCAACTGGCGCCCAGGGCAGCGGATCCGGCGCAGAAGAGGGCGACCGTGAGCCAGACCTTCGTGTGGAGCGATGAGGTGGACTCGTACGCCCAGCCGTCGCCCGCGAAGATCGTGTCGCCCTCGGCCACTCTTCCGCCGGTGATCCTCCCGGACTCCGTGCGGCCGTCCGCGAACGCCCACCTCCCGTAGCAGTGGGGGGCGGGCAGTTGTCCGCCGCCCTCCACGCACCGCGTGACGCTCCGGACGGTGGCGGACTCGCCGGTCACCAGCTTCCGGGCGCCGTCACCGGCCCACAGAACCATGAGGAGCGGCAGGAAGGCGGCCAGGAGGAGCGGGCCGATGAGCGCGCCCAGCGTCCTCGCACGGGACGGCCAGGGGAGCCGGGTGTGTTTTTCGGCCGTCCTGCGCATGACCCACCGCGCCCTTTCCCCTGTGCCGGTCCCGGTTCCGGTCCTCGGCCCCTCCCCGATGGTACGAGCCGTTGCTCTTCGGGGAGGGCGAGTCGGTGTTCCGGCGGTCGGGGGTTACCAGTCGAGGGCGTCGGCCATCTCGCGCTGCCAGTAGGTGACCTGCAGGGTGCTGTCCACGTACACGCTCTTGCTCAGCGGGACGACCGCCGGGGCGCCGGTGCCGTCGGAGATGCCGCCCTTCCCCGCGAAGCTGACGGACAGGTCCTTGGTGGAGTAGCCGCCGGTGCCGCTGCCGTCGGCGGAGGACGTCAGGACGCCGGCGTACGCGGACTCGCCCGGGGCGATGGTGACCACGGCCTGCGGCTTGCTGTCCTCGAAGGCCGGCGGGACGGACTGGGCCTCGCCGAAGCGGAGGGCCGGGTAGTAGTACGCGTCGCAGTTCTTGCTGCCGGTGTTGGTGACCGTGAGCAGCATGTGGTTGACGGGGCGGCTCACCGGGGTGAGCGTGAGCTTGGTGTTCGAGGCGTTGCAGGAGGTGTCGGTCGACCGGGAGTTGCTGGTCGGGGTCTTGGTGTCCGGGGCCCCGGCGTCGGGAGCGCTGTTGCCGGAGCCGGAGCCGGAGCCGGAGTTGGTGCTGGTCCCCGTGCCGGTCTCTTCGCCACCGTCCTTGCTGTCGTCCTTCGCGGGGGCCTGCTGGTCGGCGCCGGCACCGGCGGAGGCCGCGGAAGGCGTGGAGGCGGTGGACCCGGCCGCGCTGTCCTCGCCGTTGCAGGCGGTGAGCGAGAGGGCCGCCAGGAGGGCGGTCGCGGCGAGGGCGGTGGTGCGGATGCGGTTGCTGCGCATGGTGTTTCTCCCCGTGGAGTAGTGCGGTGCGAAGTGACGTGCAGGCTGACCCGGCGGGTCAGTGATGGCGGATCAGGAGGGTCACGACCGTCGTGGCCGCGATCACCACACAGATCGCCAGGACATCGATGGGCTCGATGCGGGAACGGAAGGACACGGCTGCTTCCCGGTGAGTGCTGGGCTGCTCTGCGGTGTGTCCACAGATTGCGGGGCGAAGCATTCCGGCCGCAACGCCGCTCAGCCCATTGGGAATGCTGGAACGCCTGCGCGTACGGTGACCTGGGCAGATTCCACGTCCCTGGAACGGTGTTCCGGGACGGACCAGGAGGGGGAACGCCGAAATGGCGACGCCGGAGGCTGTGGAGTTCGCGGCTCTGCTGAAGGAACTGAAGGACCGTTCGGGGCGCAGCTACGGGGTTCTCGCCGGAAGACTTCATGTCAGTACGTCCACGCTCCACCGGTACTGCAACGGGGACGCCGTGCCGAACGAGTACGCCCCGGTGGAGCGGCTCGCACGGCTCTGCGGGGCCACGGGCGACGAACTGGTGGAGCTGCACCGGCGCTGGATCGTGGCCGAGGCGGCGCGGCGGCGGGGCGCGGCGAAGCCGGAGGCCGGGGCGAAGTCCGCGCCGGAGCCTCCGGCGCGTGCGGTGGAGAGGGAACGGCCGGCGCGCGCGGTCGAGCCGGTGGCCGTGCCGGAGCCGCCGTTACTGTCGGACTCCGTGGCGCAGTCCGACGTACCCGCCGACGTACCGACCGACGCACCCGCCGATGAACCCGTCGGCGTACCGGCCGCCGTATCCGCCGCCGGGCACACCGCCGCCGTACCCGTCGACCTGCTCGCCGGTGGACCCGCGGACCCGGCCGCACCGCGCCGCGCCGGGCGGTTCGCCTCGCGGCGGCTGCGCGTCCTGCTCGCCGCGACCGCCGTCGTCGCGCTCGCCGTCTCCGGTGCGCTGGTGGCGAGCGCCCTCTCGGGCAAGCCGTCCGACGACGGCCGTACCGACGCCGCCGACAAGGTCCGCTCCTCCGCCGACGCCGTCACCCCGACACCCCGACCCGATACGAGCGCGTCCGCGAAGACCGGTACACCGAAGCCCTCGGGCACAGCGGACCAGGGCAGCCCGTCGGCCACACCGTCGGCTACGGTGCGCCGTTCCGCCCGGCCCGGCGCGCCGGTGGGCAGCGGCGTACCCGTGACCGCCACCATCAGTTCGTACAACTACGACGCGCCCTGCGGGCAGTACTACCTCCTCGACCAGCAGCCCGACGACGTACCGCCGCCGCCCCCACCACAGGACACCCGGAGCTGGGCGAAGGCGCTCGGCGGGGTCGACGGCGGCGGCATGAGGCTCGAACTCACCCTTCAGGGAACCTCGAAGGAAGCGGTCGTCCTCCAGGGGCTGCACGTACGGGTGCTGGCGCGCGACGCACCGCTGCCCTGGTCCGCGTACTCGATGGGTGAGGGCTGCGGGAGCGGCATCACACCGCAGAGCTTCGACGTCGACCTCGACGACGGCCGGCCCCGCTCCAAGCCGGTCGCCGGGCAGCAGGGTGACACCGTCGTGCCCGCGACGGACTTCCCGTACCGGGTCAGCTCCACCGACGTGGAGGTGTTCAACATCGACGCGCACGTGGAGGGGCACGACGTGACCTGGTACCTGGAACTGGAGTGGAGCAGTGGGGGCCGGAGCGGGACGCTGCGCATCGACGACCGGGGCAAGCCGTTCCGTACGAGCGGCATCAGGACCCGGCCCGAGTACCGCTACTGGCACGACAAGGCCCAGTGGGTGAAGCACGAGTACTGACGCCGGAACGCGAGTGGCGCGGCACGTCCCGCGTGCCGCGCCACCCGCGTAACGGATCCGCCGGTGCTCAGAGGCGCTCGGGCGTCCGGATGCCGAGGAGCTTCATGCCCTGGTGCAGGGTGCGGGCGGTCAGCTCGACGAGGAAGAGCCGGTTCTCGACGACCTCCGGCGCGTTGTCCTCGCTGAGCACCTGGCACTGGTCGTAGAACGTCGTGAGGTGCGACGCCAGCTGGTACAGATACGCGGCCAGCTTGTGCGGCTCGTACCCGGCGGCGACCTCGGCCAGCACCTCGCCGAACTGGTCCAGATGCAGGCCCAGCGCACGCTCGGCCGGGGCCAGCTCCAGCTCCGGGTGCGCGGCCGGCTTCGCGTCCCCGGCCTTGCGCAGGATCGACCGGATACGCGCGTACGCGTACTGGAGGTACACCGACGTGTCGCCGTGCAGCGACACCATCTGGTCCAGGTCGAACTTGTAGTCCCGCACGGCGGACGTGGACAGGTCCGCGTACTTCACGGCGCCGACACCGACGTACCGGCCGTTCTCGACGATCTCCTCCTCGGAGAGGCCCACCTTCCCGGCCTTCTCCCGGACCACCGAGGTCGCCCGCGCGACGGCCTCGTCGAGCAGGTCCTCCAGCCGGACCGTGACGCCCTCACGGGTCTTGAACGGCTTGCCGTCCTTGCCGAGCACCGTGCCGAACGCCAGCTGGTGCGCCGTGACGTCCTCGTTCAGCCAGCCTGCCCGGCGGGCCGTCTCGAAGACCATCTTGAAGTGCAGGGACTGCCGGGCGTCCACGACGTACAGCAGGGTGCTCGCCTTGAGGTTCCGCACCCGGTCGCGGATCGCGGAGAGGTCGGTGGCCGCGTAGCCGTAGCCGCCGTTCGTCTTCTTGACGATGAGCGGGACCTTGTTGCCGTCCGGGCCCTTCACATCGTCGAAGAACACGCACAGGGCACCCTCGGAGCGGACGGCGACGCCCGTCTCCTCCAGGATCCGGCAGGTCTCCTCCAGCATGTCGTTGTAGCCGGACTCACCGACGATGTCGGGGTCGCGGATCTCCATGTCCAGCTTGTTGAAGACGGAGTAGAAGTAGATCTTCGACTCGTCGACGAACCGCTGCCACATCGCCAGTGTCTCCGGCTCGCCCGCCTGGAGCGCGACGACCCGGTCCCGGGAGCGTGCCTTGAACTCCTCGTCGGAGTCGAAGAGCGCCCGCGAGGCCTTGTAGAGCCGGTTGAGGGAGGACATCGCGGCTTCGCCCGCACTGCCGTCGGTACCGGTGCCGCCCTCGTGGCCTTCGCCCGCCTCGTGGCTCAGCTCGTCCGGGTGCTCGATCAGATACTGGATGAGCATGCCGAACTGGGTGCCCCAGTCGCCGATGTGGTGGCGCCGGACCACGCTCTCGCCGGTGAACTCCAGGATCTGGACCATCGCGTCGCCGATGACCGCCGACCGCAGGTGACCGACGTGCATCTCCTTGGCCACGTTCGGCTGGGCATAGTCGATGACGGTCGTACCGGCCGTCGGGCTGAACGGCACCCCGAGGCGGCCCTCGGCGTCCGCGGCCCGCGCGGCGAGCGTCTCGACGATCGCCCGGTCGGTGAGCGTCACGTTCAGGAAGCCGGGGCCGGAGACCTCGATGTCCTTGATCAGACCGCTCTCCGGGAGGGCGGCGGTGACCTGGGACGCCAGCTCGCGCGGGTTGCCCTTGAGCTTCTTGGCGAGGGCGAGGATGCCGTTGGCCTGGAAGTCGGCCCGGTCGCTTCGGCGCAGCAGCGGGTCCGCGGTGCCGGCCTCCGGCAGAGCTGCCGTCAGGGCGTCCGCCAGCTGCTGCTGGAGCGTGGAAGCGAGGGAAGTGACCGAGGCCATGAGCTGGCTGCCGTTTCCGTAGGGGTACAGGGGATCGCTCAAGTATCCCACGCGGCGCAAAGCCGTTTTCGCGCTGTGGGTGGTACCTGGGAGAATGGGCGGTGCCCCCCGATGGGACCTATCCGAGAGAAGGACGTGCAGACCGTGGCCGAGAGTCAGAGCAGCACCGAGACCGACTGGGTCTCCCGCTTCGCGGACGATGTCATCGCCGAATCGGAGCGTCGTGCGCCTGGCAAACCGGTCGTCGTCGCCTCCGGCCTCTCCCCGTCCGGCCCGATCCACCTCGGCAACCTCCGCGAGGTCATGACCCCGCACCTGGTCGCGGACGAGATCCGCCGCCGCGGGTACACCGTCCGGCACCTGATCTCCTGGGACGACTACGACCGCTACCGCAAGGTTCCGGGCGGGGTCCCCGGCGTCGACGAGTCCTGGGCCGAGCACATCGGCAAGCCGCTGACCTCGGTGCCCGCCCCGGCCGGATCGGCGTACGCCAACTGGGCCGAGCACTTCAAGGCCGCGATGACGGACGCGCTGGACGAGCTGGGCGTCGAGTACGACGGAATCAGCCAGACGGAGCAGTACACCGCCGGTACGTACCGCGAGCAGATCCTGCACGCGATGAAGCACCGTGCCGACATCGACGCCGTCCTGGACCGCTACCGGACGAAGAAGGACCCCGCCGCCGGTCCGACCGGCAAGGGCGGCAAGAAGCCCCAGCAGCAGAAGAAGGTCGACGAGGCCGAGCTGGAGGCCGCCGAGGGCTCCGGCGCCGCCGACGAGGACGACGGCAGCGGCAACACGGCCGGCTACTTCCCGTACAAGCCCTACTGCGGCAACTGCGAGAAGGACCTCACCGTCGTCACCTCGTACGACGACGACAGCACCGAGCTGAACTACACCTGCTCGGCGTGCGGCTTCGCCGAGACGGTCCGCCTCAACGAGTTCAACCGCGGCAAGCTGGTCTGGAAGGTCGACTGGCCGATGCGCTGGGCGTACGAGGGCGTGATCTTCGAGCCCAGTGGTGTGGACCACTCCTCGCCCGGCTCGTCGTTCGTCGTCGGCGGCCAGATCGTGCGCGAGGTCTTCGACGGTGTCCAGCCGATCGGGCCGATGTACGCCTTCGTCGGCATCTCCGGCATGGCGAAGATGTCCTCCAGCAAGGGCGGTGTGCCGACCCCGGCCGACGCCCTGAAGATCATGGAGGCGCCGCTGCTGCGCTGGCTGTACGCCCGCCGCAGGCCCAACCAGTCCTTCAAGATCGCCTTCGACCAGGAGATCCAGCGGCTCTACGACGAGTGGGACTCGCTGGGCCGCAAGGTGGCCGACGGCTCGGTGCTGCCCGCCGACGCCGCCGCGTACGCCCGCGCGATCGGCACAGCCGCCGGTGAGCTGCCGAGCACCCCGCGCCCCCTGCCGTACCGGACCCTCGCCTCGGTCGCCGACATCACCGCCGGTGCCGAGGACCAGACGCTGCGCATCCTCAGCGAGCTGGACCCGGAGAACCCGCTGACCTCCCTGGACGAGGCCCGCCCGCGCCTGGACCGCGCCGAGAACTGGATCACCACCCAGGTCCCGGCCGAGGCCCGCACGATCGTGCGCGACGAGCCGGACAAGGAGCTGCTCGGCTCGCTGGACGAGCAGGGGCGCGAGTCGCTGCGGCTGCTCCTGGAGGGCCTGGACTCGCACTGGTCGCTGGACGGGCTGACGACGCTCGTCTACGGGGTGCCGAAGATGATGGCCGGGCTGGAGCCGGACGCCAAGCCGACGCCCGAGCTGAAGGTGGCCCAGCGGTCGTTCTTCGCCCTGCTGTACCAGCTGCTGGTCAGCCGGGACACCGGGCCGCGGCTGCCCACGCTGCTCCTGGCCGTCGGAGCGGACCGGGTGCGCAGGCTGCTGGGCGCGTAGGCCGCCGGGCGCGCGTGGGCGTTCGCGTCCTTCCGCGCCGAGGACGGTCGTAGGACGACGAAGGGCCGTCACTCCGGGATTCCTCCGGGGTGACGGCCCTTCGTCGTGTCCGTGCGCGAGTGCGGTCCGTGCGGTCGGTCCGTGCGTGCGTGCGGTCCGACTGTGCGCCGGGGTCCCGCTACGCGATGTGGTCCGCTTCCATCTCGCTGTCGAACCGCTTCTTGAACTCCGGCATCAGACGGCGGAGCAGCGCCGCGCTGTCCGGATGGCGCACGTTGTGCCCGTCACTGAGGTGGATGTCCAGAATCTCCAGGCTCGGGTAGTTCTGGTTCTGGTGGGTGTACGCGGCGTAGACCTCGTACGCGATGCCGGTGAACTCGGCCTCGGCCGCGGCCAGCTCGGCGGACGGCGGAATCGCGGGCTCGGCCGTGCCGGTCCGGTCCGCGTCGGGCTCCTGCGGCCCTTCCTCCGGCCGCTCCTGCTCCGGCTGCCGCTCCTGCTCCCGCTCCCGCAGCGCCGGAAGTCCGGGCTGCTGGTACGGGGGGTGCGGCTGGTGCTGCTGCGCTTCCGTGCCGCGGGGGTGGGGGACCGCGCCGATCGTGCCCACGTTGCCGAGCGGCCGGGTCCGGCCGGGGCCCGACGGGATCTTGACCGGCGTGGGCTCCAGGCCCTCGACGTACGTCGGGTTGTACGCGCTCTCGTGCGCGTTGTCCGGGACCTGCGGGGCGGCGAACCAGGGGCTGTCGTGGGAGCCGGGACCCTGCTGCGGGAGGTGTTGTTGTTGCGGCTGCTGCTGGTGCTGCGGGTGTTGCTGGGGGTGCTGCTGCTGTTGCGGGTGCTGGACGCCGTACGGCTCCTGCCCGTAGCCCTGCTGTTCCGGGCCCTTGTCGTACTCCTCGTCGTACCCCTGGTCGTAGCCCTGTTCGTGCTCCTGCTGCGGTGCGTAGGGCAGCTCGGCCTTCGGCTGCGAGGCTCCGACCGGCGGCAGCAGGGCGGGTTCGATGCCCGCGGCGGCGAGCCCGGCGGGGGCGGTCTCGGCGAGCGGGACGCCGTACTTGGCCAGGCGCAGCGGCATCATGGATTCGATGGGGGCCTTGCGGCGCCAGTTGCGGCCGAAGCGGGCCTGGAGCCGGGCCTGGTAGATCAGCCGGTCCTGTTCCAGCTTGATGACCTGCTCGTAGCTGCGCAGCTCCCACAGTTTCATCCGGCGCCACAGCTTGAACGTGGGTACGGGGGAGAGCAGCCAGCGGGTGAGGCGCACGCCCTCCATGTGCTTGTCGGCCGTGATGTCCGCGATCCGGCCCACCGCGTGACGGGCGGCCTCGACGGAGACGACGAACAGGACCGGGATGACGGCGTGCATCCCGGTGCCGAGCGGGTCGGGCCAGGCGGCCGCGCCGTTGAACGCGATCGTCGCGGCCGTCAGCAGCCAGGCCGTCTGGCGCAGCAGCGGGAACGGGATGCGCATCCACGTCAGCAGCAGGTCCAGCGCGAGCAGGACACAGATGCCCGCGTCGATGCCGATGGGGAAGACCAGGGAGAAGTCTCCGAAGCCCTTCTGTTCCGCGAGTTCACGCACGGCGGCGTAGGAGCCCGCGAATCCGATCGCGGCAATGAGCACCGCGCCGGCGACGACGACCCCGATGAGTATCCGGTGCGTGCGTGTCAGCTGCATCGCGGCCACCCGCGATCCCCTCCCCGTTACCTGTCCCTGCGTCGTGCCCGCGCCGGCATTTCGACGTCCGGCGCGGGCACAGCCTGGCACATGTGTGCGGGTCGCGTTGCGCGGGGAGGGGCGAAGCCCGGTCCCCGACGGGGGGCCGGGCTTCGGGCCGGACTTCGGAAAACCGCCTCTGGGCAGGGCGGTTCGGGCTTCCGGCGTGCTGCCTGCCGGGCCGTCGGATCAGCTCACGTCAGGCCGGACCGGGCCCGGTTCAGGACTTGCGGGTGGTCTTCGCGGCAGGCTTGGCGCTCGTCTTGGGGTTGGACGTGTCACTGGTCTTGCCGCCCGACTTGGGGCTGTCGGGCTTGTCGTCGGACGTGTCCTCGGTGGGCTTCGCCGAGGACGTGCCGGTGGCGGGGGGCACGCCGATGCCGTTGGCCTTGGCGATGGCGGCGACGGCCTCCTTCGCCGCCTTCTCGGCACCCTTCCGGATGTCCGAGGCGGAGGGGGTCTTGGCGCCCGCGTAGCCCGCACCGTTGTAGGTGAGGGTGACGACGACATTGCCCGAACGCGCCACGACCGTCGCGTACTCGAAGTCTTCCTTCGTCTTGGTCAGGTCGTACGTGACCGCCGTGGCCAGCTCGCCGATGCCGGTGACGGGGGCTGCCACGACCTTCTCGGCACCCTCGGTCGCCTTGGCCTTGGTGATCTGCTTGGTGTACTCGTCCCCGGCGCGCTTCGCGCCGCTGCCCAGGGACTGGTCCGAGTCGAAGCGGATGAAGGCGACGTCGAGCCAGCGGTACTGCGAGCCCTTGACGCCCTTGTCGTCCAGGCCGTTCCAGGAGCAGCTGCCGCGGGCCGTGAGGTCGTTGGACCCGCCCGCCGTGCCGCCCTTCTTCTTGGCCGAGGGCACCAGGTCGCGGATCGTCTTCTTGGCGATTGAGGTGCACGGGTCGGGCAGCTGGTCGAACTTCGCCGGTTCGACGGCCGCCTCCGTCTTCTTCGTGCTCGGGGAGGCGGACGAGGAGGAACCCGAGCCCTTCTTGTCGTCGGAGTCCGACGAGCAGCCTGCGGCGACGAGCATCACCGGAACGGCGGCGCAGGCGAGTATGCGGGACAGTCGCGGGGCTGATCGGTGCATGGTTCCTTCACTCGGATGGCACGAAGGTCTCGGTCGTGCGGTGTGCGGTCGGGCGGAGCGGGCCGGTCGGGCCGGTCGGGCGGTTCGGAGGGTCGGACGGAGACGGACGGATCGGGGACGGGCGCGGGCCCGGGCGGTCGGACGGTCGGACCGGCGGGCGGGGCCGGCCGGGGTGGTGCCGGAGAGCCACGGTACGACGGACGGCGCTCCGGTGCCGCCTCGGTCATGGACTCCGCCGGACCGGAATCCGCCCTTCCGGCGGCGGTCGTGCCGGGGGCTATTCGCTGAGCCTCTCGGCCAGCTTCCGGGCCAGTGCCTGGGCCTTCTCCTGGAGTTCCCCGCTGTCGGGCGCCTCGGTGACGAGGGCCGGCTGTTCGCTGTACTCGACGGTCACGATGACATTCGATGTGCGGAATACCACGCTGACGGTGCGGGAGTGTGCGGTAGTACCTTCCCGGGTGGGGCGATCGTCCAGAAATGCGGCGTCCCCGAGGCCGTCGAGGACACGTGGCCGGAGGTCGTCGCCGCCGCTGCCGGTCTCCGGGGTGGCGCCGGGACCGGTGGGACCGGTGGGGGGCGCGGTGGCGGTCGCGCCGGTGGGGGAGGCCGCTTTCGTGGGCGTTCCCGCGGTCTTCCCGCCATCCTCGCGGGGGGTGGCGGAGGGCGACAGGCCGGCCGCGGTCTCCTTCCTCGCGTACACGTCGCGGGCCCGGTCGTCGTCGCTCACCGCGGGGTCGTACGACACCACGCGCTCGAAGTCGATGGCCAGGTTCCGGGACGCGTCCGGCGTCTCGGACTTCCAGGTGCAGCCGACCTTGCGATCGGTGTCGTACGTCACGGACGCCGTGCCCTCGAAGACCTTCTCCTGCTGGTCCGCGGAGAGTTCGGCGGTGCCGGGCAGCAGGTCCTTGAGCGTGTTGACCGGCACGGCACGGCAAGGCGCGGGCAGCGTCCGGTGCTTGCCGGGTGGCGCGGCCGTGACCGTCGGGCTGCCGGGCTTGCTGTCGGCATCGGAGGCGTCGGCGCCCGCATCGGCGCTGCAGCCGACGGCGAGCGCTGCGAGGAGCGCGACGCCGGGTACGTACGCCATGTGTCGCACGGTCCCAGGCTCCCTTCGGTACGGAAAACGGGTTGCCGCGCGAAGGCGGCCGATGGACACAATGTGTATCGCACGCGCCGCTGTGAATGCCGGTCGGCCGACTCATTTGCCGATCTTGGCACCGGTTTTGCGCTTTCAGTCTTTTCGGGGGAATCGAGGAGTTATGTCGTACGTAGAGGTACCGGGAGCGAAGGTTCCCATCCGCATGTGGGCCGACCCGGCGTCGGTCGAGGACGTCGCGATGCGGCAGCTGCAGAACGTGGCCACGCTGCCCTGGATCAAGGGCCTCGCCGTCATGCCGGACGTCCACTTCGGCAAGGGCGCGACCGTCGGTTCGGTCATCGCGATGCACGGCGCGGTCTGCCCCGCCGCGGTGGGCGTGGACATCGGCTGCGGCATGTCCGCGGTGAAGACGTCCCTGACCGCCAACGACCTGCCGGGCGATCTGTCCCGGCTGCGCTCGAAGATCGAGCAGGCCATTCCGGTGGGCCGGGGGATGCACGACGACATCGTGGACCCGGGGAAGCTGCACGGGTTCGCGACGTCGGGGTGGGACGACTTCTGGGGGCGGTTCAACGGGGTCGCCGATGCGGTCAAATTCCGTCAGGAACGCGCCACGAAGCAGATGGGGACGCTCGGATCGGGCAACCACTTCATTGAATTCTGCCTCGACGAGTCGGGTTCGGTCTGGCTGATGCTGCACTCCGGGTCCCGGAACATCGGCAAGGAGCTGGCCGACTTCCACGTCGGCCAGGCGCAGCGGCTTCCGCACAATCAGGATCTCGTCGACCGTGACCTGGCCGTCTTCATCGCGGACACCCCGCAGATGGCGGCGTACCGCAACGATCTCTTCTGGGCGCAGGAGTACGCGAAGTACAACCGCGCGATCATGATGAAGCTCTTCCAGGACGTCGTGCGCAGGGAGTTCAAGAAGGCGAAGGTCACCTTCGAGCCGGAGATCAGCTGCCACCACAACTACGTCGCCGAGGAGCGGTACGACGGAATGGACCTGCTCGTCACCCGCAAGGGAGCGATCCGCGCGGGCTCGGGCGAGTACGGGATCATCCCCGGTTCGATGGGCACCGGTTCGTACATCGTGAAGGGCCTGGGGAACGAGCGGTCGTTCAACTCGGCCTCGCACGGCGCGGGTCGGCGGATGAGCCGCAACGCGGCGAAGCGGCGCTTCTCCACGCAGGACCTGGAGGAGCAGACGCGGGGTGTGGAGTGCCGGAAGGACTCCGGCGTCGTGGACGAGATCCCGGCCGCGTACAAGCCGATCGAGCAGGTCATCGATCAGCAGCGCGACCTCGTCGCGGTCGTCGCGAAGCTGAAGCAGGTCGTCTGCGTCAAGGGGTGAGCGCGCTCCGCCCGCCGCTGCCCCGTCCGGGGGCGTGGCGGTGCGAGGCGTTCACCCGGACGGGGTCCGGCACTCAGGGTGTCCGGTGGACCTTGGAGTTGGAGGCCTGGGCGCGGGGGCGGACCACCAGGAGGTCGATGTTGACGTGGCTGGGGCGGGTGACCGCCCAGGTGATCGTGTCGGCCACGTCGTCGGCGGTGAGCGGGGCGTCGACACCCGCGTACACCTTGGCCGCCTTCTCGGTGTCGCCGCGGAAGCGGGTGGTGGCGAACTCCTCGGTCCTGACCATGCCGGGGGCGACCTCGATGACCCGGACCGGGGTGCCGACGATCTCCAGGCGGAGGGTCTCGGCGAGGACGTGCTCGCCGTGCTTGGCCGCCACGTAGCCGCCGCCCCCCTCGTACGTGGACAGGCCCGCGGTCGAGGAGAGGATCACGATCGTGCCGTCGCCGCTCGCGGTGAGGGCGGGCAGCAGGGCCTGGGTGACATTGAGGGTGCCGATGACGTTCGTCTCGTACATCTGGCGCCAGTCCGCCGGGTCGCCGGACGCGACGGGGTCGGCGCCGAGCGCTCCGCCCGCGTTGTTGACGAGGACGGCCAGACCGCGGAACGCCGTGGCGAACTCGTCCACGGCCGCGCGGTCGGTGACGTCCAGCGCGTAGGCGGTCGCCTGGTGCCCGGCCTCGGTGATCTCGGCGGCGAGCGCTTCGATGCGGCCCTGGCGGCGGGCGGTCAGCACGACGCGGTAGCCGGCGGCGGCCAGCTGCCGGGCGGTCGCGGCGCCGATGCCGCTGCTCGCGCCGGTGATGACGGCGATGGGGGTGGCGGCCATGGCGATCTCCTCGGACAGCTGATCGGTACGGGCCAAGGATAGGCAGGCCGCCCGCGCGGGGTTCCGGCGGCCGAGCGGCAGCCTCGGGGGCTCGGTGGCGGTGGGTTCAGCGGGCGCGCGGGGCGTACATGATCAGCGCCGTGCCCGCCAGGCAGACCAGTGCGCCGATGACGTCCCAGCGGTCGGGGCGGTAGCCGTCGGCGACCATGCCCCAGGCGATCGAACCCGCGACGAAGACCCCGCCGTACGCGGCGAGGATGCGGCCGAACTCGCCGTCCGGCTGGAGGGTGGCGACGAATCCGTACGCGCCCAGCGCGATGACGCCGGCGCCGATCCAGATCCATCCCCGGTGCTCCCGCACTCCCTGCCAGACGAGCCAGGCGCCGCCGATCTCGAAGAGGGCGGCGACGGCGAAGAGGGCGACCGAGCGGGCGACGAGCATGCGGGCAGCGTTTCATGAGCTGCGCTGTGCGGGTTGGTGAGGGCGCGTCGTGCCGGTCATTAAATAGGGGTAGTTCGGTGCTATCGGTATGTTCCGGGCATGGTAGTGACGCGTAGAGCTCTGCTGATGCTGTCCGCCGCGGTCGCGGCGCCGGTGGCGAACACCGTGATGCCGGGGGCGGGGACGGGCGGCACGGCCGCCGCCGCACCGGCTGCCCAGGCCCAAGCCCAAGCCCAGGCCCCGGCCCCGGGTACGGGCGCGGGCGCGGGCGCGGGGGACGGGAATCCGCGGAACAACGTGCACGAGGTGCTGGCCCCGTCCACCGGGGACGCGTACGTCTTCTGAGAAGCCTTGCCGGGGGCGCGTGCCCCGGGGTGCCGGACGCGGCGCTCTTCAAGGCCGTCCCGCCGCCGTTACGCCGCCGTCCCGCAGCCGTTACGCCGCCGTCCCGCAGCCGTTACGCCGCCGCGTCGCCGAATTCGCGCACCGCGTCCGCGACGATCGTCTCCAGGTGCCCGTGGTGGGCGCCCCGCCAGTAGACGCGTGCGCACTCCGTGCACTGGGCGAACACGTCGTACGCCTGCTGGGTGCCGTGCTCCAGCCGCGCGCTGACGGACTCCTTGTCGGCCTCGGTCAGCATCCCGTTGCACGCGGTGCACCGGGTCCACGGCGCGAGGACCGGGGCGAACCGGCCGAGCACGTCGCGGAGCTGGTCCTGGGGCCGGTCGCTGTAGATGTAGGCCCCGGCCCAGATCTCCCGCCGCCGCAGCAGTCCGCGGTCCCGGGAGAGGAGGACCCGCCGCTCCCGCGCGGACAGGGTGGCCAGCGCCGGGTCGCCGATGTCCTCGCTCTCGTACGCCGTGTCGACGCCCAGGAGCCGCAACCGCCGTGCGAGCGTGCCCAGATGGACATCGAGCAGGAAGCGGAGGGGGGCGCCCGGGATCTGCTGGGGGCGCTGCACGGCGCGCACCTCCACGTGTTCGCCCGCCCCCGGGATGTGCGAAGGGTCCACGGGGCTTCCGCCGACGAGCAGTTGTCCGGCCTCGGTGAGCGGGACGCCGAGGGACTCGACGACATGGCCGAGCGTCGAGACGCCGTCCGTGGTGACGGCGGTGCGCCCCCCACGGCGCTCGTGTGCGACGAAGAGCCGTAGCTCAGGGGCTACTTCGAGGGTGATCTCGGGTCCGTTCACGTCGCCAGGATGCCACTGGAGGACGCGGGCATCCAGGGGTTTGCCGCGGGACGGTGGGGCGCGTGGACGGTCGGGGGAGGCGGACGGTTGTGTGCGCTCCGGGGCGGCCGCCGTACCTCCGGGGCCGGGCTGGAGAGTTTTCTTCGGCCAATGAATGGCTGATTTTGGCCGAATGCGGGTGCATGGACCAGAGGAGAGTGGATCCACCGCACAACCAGCGACCGGACCGGAACGAGGGGATTGCCGCATGCGTGGGGCGCCGGGCGAAGGAACCGTATTGGCCACCCCGCCGGATCTGGCGGCCGAACCACTGGTCCTGGCGGTCACCCGGGTGGCGGTCGACGTGCTCCGGCCCGTCGCGGAGCGGACCGCCGAGGAGGGGGTTCCCCGCTCGCACCTGGACGCCCTGGCCCGATGCGGTGCCCACGGTCTCGTCAGCTACGAACCCGCACCCGGCAGCGGTGTGTCCAGGGGCCGGGTGACCCGTGAGGTCCACGAGATCCTGTCCGCCGTCGACCCTTCCACCTGGTTCGTGTTCGTCCAGCACTACGCCCTGGTGAAAGCCCTGGTCAGGAGCGGCGATACGGCGCCGGCGGCCCGGTGGCTCCCCGCGCTCCTCACGGGCGGGAAGCTGGCCACCGCGGGCTTCGCCTATCTGCGGCATCCACGCCCGCCGGTGACCGCCGAACAGGTCGACGGCGGGTGGCGGCTGCGGGGACGCGTGCCGTGGATGACCGGCTGGGGCCTGGCGGACATGGCGATCATCGGGGCCGTCACCCCGGACGACCGGGCCCTGTTCGTACGGGCCGACTGCGCGCCCGGCAGCGGACTCGTCCGGGTTCCGTCGCGGGAGCTCTGGGCGATGCGGGGCACACATACGGCGGCGGTGGAGCTACGGGATCTCCTCGTACCGCCGGAGGACGTCATCTCCATCGGACCCAGGGCCGACTGGTCCCGGGACTACGACCTGGAGAACGCGAACTGCCACCCCGCCGTCCTCGGCCACATCCGTGCGGCCGTCGACCTGCTCCTGGGAGCCGCGCCCCGCGCGGGCGCGGCGTACGGGACGCTGGCCCACCGCCTGGCCGAGGAGGCCGCCCGGCTGCGCGCCGAGTCGTACGCCCTGCGCGACGAGCACGCCCCCGAGGAGGAGGTGGAGGCCCGGATCGAGAACCGCGCGGCCGTCCTGGACCTGGGGGTGCGGGCGGCGACGGCCTGTGTGGCGGCGACGGGGGGCCGGGCCGTCCAGTTCGGCGACACGGCGGGCCGGCTCGCCCGGGAGGCCCAGTTCCATCTGATCCAGGCGCAGACGTCGCAGCTGCGGGAGGCCGTGGCCCGGCGCACGCTCAAGAGCCTCTGACCGCCGCTCCGGCCGTCTCCGGCTGCCCGACGGCCCGCACGGGAACCTGTGGAACCGCGGCTCAGGGCCACACCAGGCAGTACGGCTGGTGTCCCGCGTCGTGCAGCCGGTGGGAGAAGTCCTGCCACTCGTGGAGCAGCTGGTAGACGTTGAACGCGTCGCGCGGGCCGCCGCGGTCGGGGACCGTGGACCAGATGAAGGCCGCCGCGCCGACCGACTCCTCACCGACGCCGCGCAGCGGGTCGACGACCGTCATGGGGAGCTTGACCACCGCGTAGTCGGGGTGCAGGACGACCAGTTCGAGCGGGGGGACCTTGTACAGGGGTATGCCCTGGATGCCGGTGAGGACCATGGCCGCCACCGTCTCCGGCTTGATCTTGGTGAACATGCCGCCCATGCCCAGTTCGTCGCCGCCCAGCTCCTCCGGGCGCATCGAAATGGGCACGCGTGCGGCGGTGGCCCCGTCGGGGGCACCGAAATACTTGTAGGTCACCCCCACCCGGCCACTGCTCCTGCTCCCGGGTCCCGAGACGTTCCCCGCCTGCCTGCCCTGTACGCGCTCAGCCTCACGCCGGTGCCGCCCTCGTCGGGCAGGCTCGGGCCCCAGGTCGTCGGTCCCTTCGCCCACTCCGCCACCGCGATGCATATCTCATCCACCCGACTACTTCTTAGGAGACACAGCCCCGCCGCGCAACCCGATCATCGTGTCAGTGACCTCCCCCGCGCGCGTGCGGTGAAACACCTGTCCGCAAGACCGTCCGTGCCTCTGACACCATGGCATGTGTGAGCTTTCCCCATGACGCCCCAGTTTCGCAGACGTGAGAGGGCCGACGCCCTTTCGTGATACGAGGAGAGCGCGCTCCCTGCTCACCGGTGGCCGAGATTTCCGGCCCGGCCCTCCGACACCCGAATCGCAGATCAGGACCAAAGTGGCGTATTCATACGAAGCCCCAGTTTCGCAGTCGCTGTTCGACCGTGCGTCCGTCGTGACGCCCGGCGGCGTGAACTCTCCCGTACGTGCCTTCCGGGCCGTGGGCGGTACGCCCCGGTTCATGGTGTCCGGCAGCGGTCCGTATCTCACCGACGCGGACGGCCGCGAGTATGTCGACCTCGTGTGCTCGTGGGGGCCGATGATCCTCGGCCACTCGCACCCCGAGGTCATCGCCGCGGTCCAGGACGCGGTCGGCCGGGGAACCTCGTTCGGTACGCCCGGTGAGGGCGAGGTCGCGCTGGCCGAGGAGATCGTCTCCCGTATCGAGCCCGTCGAGCAGGTGCGTCTCGTCTCGTCCGGCACCGAGGCGACCATGTCGGCGATCCGGCTGGCCCGCGGTTTCACCGGCCGGGCCAAGGTCGTGAAGTTCGCCGGGTGCTACCACGGACATGTCGACGCGCTGCTCGCCGCCGCCGGGTCCGGGGTCGCGACCTTCGGGCTGCCCGACACCCCCGGTGTCACGGGTGCCCAGGCCGGCGACACGATCGTGCTCCCGTACAACGACCTGGACGCCGTGCGGGCCGCGTTCGCCGCGCAGCCCGGCGAGATCGCCTGTGTGATCACCGAGGCGTCGCCCGGCAACATGGGCGTCGTCCCGCCGCTGGACGGTTTCAACGCCGGGCTCAAGGAGATCTGCGCCGCCAACGGTGCCCTCTACATCTCCGACGAGGTCATGACCGGATTCCGCACCTCCAGGGCGGGCTGGTACGGCATCGACGGCGTCCGGCCCGACCTGATGACGTTCGGCAAGGTCATGGGCGGCGGCTTCCCCGCCGCGGCCTTCGGCGGGCGCGCCGACGTGATGGCGCACCTCGCTCCGGCCGGTCCCGTCTACCAGGCGGGCACCCTGTCGGGGAACCCGATCGCCACCGCCGCCGGTCTCGCCCAGCTGCGCCTGCTCGACGACGCGGCGTACGCGAAGGTCGACGCGGTCTCCGCCGAGCTGCGGGGGCTGGTGAGCGAGGCGTTCACCAAGGAGGGCGTCGCCCACACGGTGTCCGCGGCGAGCAACATGTTCTCCGTGTTCTTCACCGACGAGCCCGTCCGCGACTACGAGGACGCGAAGAAGCAGGAAGCGTTCCGCTTCACCGCCTTCTTCCACTCGATGCTGGCCCAGGGTGTCTATCTGCCACCGTCCGCCTTCGAGTCCTGGTTCGTCTCCACCGCCCACGACACGCAGGCCGTCGAGCGGATCGCCGCCGCCCTGCCCGCAGCGGCCCGTGCCGCATCGGAGGCCACCGCATGAGCGAGAACGGAAGCAGCGAGAACGGAAGCAGCGAGAACGGAAGCAGCGGGAGCGCGGGCAGCGCGAACACCGGGCGCGCGAACGCCGGGCGCGCGGGCGACATCACCGTCGTGCACCTCATGCGCCACGGAGAGGTGCACAACCCGGAGGGCGTCCTGTACGGGCGGCGCCCCGGCTACCACCTCTCCGAGCTCGGCCGCCAGATGGCCGACCGGGTCGCCGAGCACCTGGAGAAGCGCGACATCACCCATGTCGTCGCCTCCCCGCTGGAGCGGGCCCAGGAGACGGCGGCCCCGGTCGCCAAGGCGCACGGCCTGGACCTGGCGACGGACGAACGTCTCATCGAGGCCGCCAATGTCTTCGAGGGCAAGACCTTCGGAGTCGGGGACGGGGCGCTGCGCAAGCCGGACAACTGGAAGCACCTGACCAACCCGTTCCGGCCGTCCTGGGGCGAGCCGTACATCGAGCAGGTCGTACGGATGATGGGCGCGCTCGACGCGGCGCGCGACGCGGCCCGGGGGCACGAGGCGGTCTGCGTCAGCCACCAGCTGCCCATCTGGATCGTGCGGTCCTTCGTGGAGCGGCGGCGGCTGTGGCACGACCCGCGCAAGCGCCAGTGCACGCTGGCCTCACTGACCAGCTTCACCTACCGGGGCGACAAGATCGTGTCGGTCGGGTACTCCGAGCCGGCGCGGGACCTGGTCCCGGCGCATCTCCTCGCGGGCGCGAAGCCGGTGAAGGGGAAGTCGAAGGCCTTCGGGGCGTAGGGGCGGGCCTCCGCCCGTTCGGGGCGTAGGAGGCGTTCTCCGTCCGGGCCCGTCCGGTGGCGCGCTGTCCTCAGCCGCCGGACGGGCCTTCGGCATGTCCGGGCGCGTACGCGTGCCCCTGTGCCGCCTGTGCCCCTGTTGCCCCGGGGCCGGGCCGTTCTCGATCGCCGTACGGGCCGGAACTGCCCGGCGGATCTGCCCGGCGGATCTGCCCGGCGGGTCTGCTCGGTGTGCAGATTCGGTAAGGGTCTGGTTCCGTCAGGAAAATTGTGTTAATCGGGGGAACCCTCGTGTTGCTTCACCCATCTAAGCCTTCGCCAGTTTGTATGGACTTGAGGTAAAACGACCGCAGATGGGGACCGCATGCGCGAGATCAACCGAAGGGGACTGCTCGGAGCCGGACTCGGGGCCGCGGCGGCGATCGGAGTCGCGGGCTGTGGTTCCTTCGGCTCCGGGAGCGACAGCCGGTCGGGCCACGGCAAGGGCGACCAGGGCACCGATGGGAACGGCCGCGGCAGCGGCACCGCGAAGAAGGACGTCCGGCTGATCGGTGACGGTTCCACCGCCGATACCGGAAAGCAGCCGAATCAGCCCGCCGCCCCCGTCCGGCTCGAACCCGGCCAGAAGCCGCCGCAGTTCGTGATCTTTTCCTGGGACGGCGCGGGCGAGGTCGGCAACGGGCTCTTCCCCCGCTTTCTCGAACTGGCCAAGGAACACGACGCGGCGATGACCTTCTTCCTCTCCGGGCTGTACCTCCTGCCCGAGTCGAAGAAGTCCCTCTACCGCCCGCCGAACAACCCCCGGGGCGCTTCCGACATCGGATATCTCACCGACGGTCACGTCAAGGAGACGCTGAAGTACGTCCGTCAGGCGTGGACCGACGGCCATGAGATCGGCACCCACTTCAACGGGCATTTCTGCGGCGGCTCCGGCTCCGTCGGCAACTGGACCCCCGCGCAGTGGCACAGCGAGATCAATCAGGCGGTGTCCTTCGTCACCGAATGGCGCACCAATACCGGCTGGAGCGACCTCGACCCGCTGCCCTTCGACTACCGCAAGGAACTCGTCGGCGGACGCACTCCCTGTCTGCTCGGCCAGGACAATCTGCTGCCCACGGCGAAGAAGCTGGGCTGGCGCTACGACGCGAGTTCTCCCGGCGGCCGTCAGATGTGGCCCGAGAAGCGCCAGGGCGTCTGGGACCTCCCGCTCCAGGGGATGCCGTTCCCCGGGCACTCCTTCGAGGTCCTCTCGATGGACTACAACATCCTCGCCAATCAGTCGAAGAATTCGACCAAGGGAATGACCTCGCGTTATCCGGGCTGGCGCACCCAGGCCACCGGCGCGTATCTCGCCGGATTCCAGCGTGCGTACGAGACCAATCGCGCGCCCTTCTACATCGGCAACCACTTCGAGGAGTGGAACGGCGGTATCTATATGGACGCCGTCGAAGAAGTGATCAAGAAGGTCGCCGGTAAGCCGGATGTGCGCCTCGTGTCCTTCCGGCAGTTCGTCGACTGGCTCGACGCGCAGGATCCCGCAGTGCTCGCCAAGCTCCGTTCGCTGGAGGTCGGCCAGTCGCCCGCGGGTGGCTGGAACAACTTCTTTAAACAGGCTTGACAAGGGGCTTTACGGGCAGTGAGGGGGGTGCGGGAGATCGTGGAAACTGCCATGCGAAACTTTTCACATGAGCTCTGGCCGCGCATCCCGACGCCGCTTCACCCTGCTCGCCGCCACTGCTGTGGCCGGTGCCCTGACCCTCTCCGCGTGCGGGGACGGCAACAAGGTCGGCGGTGGCGGAAGCACCAACTTCGTCACCGGCAGCAGTGGGATCTCCACCGTTCCCAAGGGCGAGCGGACCGCCGCACCGAAGCTGGACGGAACGAGTCTGGACGGCAAGCCCCTCGACCTGGCCGACTACAAGGGCAAGGTCATTGTCCTGAACGCCTGGGGCTCCTGGTGCGGACCCTGCCGCGTTGAGGCCAAGCACTTCGTGAAGGTGGCGGAGGAGACCGCGGACCAGGGTGTCCAGTTCATCGGGATCAACGTCCGGGACCCGCAGAAGGACCTGGCGGTGAACTTCGAGAAGGACTACGGCGTCACGTATCCGAGCTTCCACGACCCGACCGGAAAGCTCATTCTCCGCTTCCCCAAGGGCACCCTGAACCTCCAGGCCATCCCCTCGACGGTCGTCATCGACCGGGACGGGAAGATCGCCGCCCGCACGCTCCAGGCCCTGAACGCGGAGAAGCTGCACACGATGATCGACCCGCTGATCGCGGAGAAGTGATCCGGTGATCACGCTCGCCGCATCCAGCGGGACCGTCGAGGGCGGGGCCCTGCTGGTGGCACTGCCGCTCGCCCTCCTGGCCGGGCTGGTCTCGTTCTTCTCGCCCTGTGTCCTGCCCCTGGTCCCCGGCTATCTCAGCTATGTCACCGGGGTCAGCGGCACCGACCTGGCCGAGGCCCGGCGCGGCCGGGTCGTCGCGGGCGCCTCGCTCTTCGTACTCGGCTTCACCGCCGTCTTCGCCTCCAGCGGAGCGCTCTTCGGCTACTTCGGCCAGGAGCTCCAGGAACACTCCGGCCTGTTCAACAAGATCCTCGGTGTGCTGATGATCCTCATGGGGATCTTCTTCATGGGGCTGCTGCCCGGGGTGACGCAGCGCGAGTTCCGCTTCCACAAGCGGCCGGTGGCCGGACTGGCCGGAGCACCGCTGCTGGGCGCCCTGTTCGGGATCGGCTGGACGCCCTGCATCGGCCCGACGCTCGCCTCCGTACTGACCCTCTCGTTCGACCAGGGCACCGCCGGACGCGGGGCGATACTGACCGTCGCGTACTGTCTCGGACTCGGCGTCCCCTTCGTCCTGGCGGCCGTCGCCTTCCGCAAGGCGCTCGGTGCCTTCGGCTGGGTCAAGCGCCACTACGCATGGGTCATGCGGATCGGCGGCGTCATGATGATCGTGACCGGAATCCTTCTGCTGACGGGCCTCTGGGCGACGCTCATGCAGGAGATGCAGGTCTGGTCCAACGGCTTCACTGTGGGGATCTGAGTTCATGAGCAAGACGAACACCACGGACGAGCGCGAGCAGGAGCGTGAACTCGGCGCCGCCGGGGAACAGCTCTCCACCGCCCCGCGCGAGGAGCGCCCCGAGCGCGAGTCCGGCAGCACCGTGCCCGCGATGGGCGTCATCGGCTGGGCCCGCTGGTTCTGGCGCCAGCTCACCTCGATGCGGGTCGCGCTGATCCTGCTGTTCCTGCTGTCGCTGGGCGCCATCCCCGGCTCGCTGATCCCGCAGAACAGCGTGGACGAACTGAAGGTGCAGACCTTCAAGGAAGCCCACACCACGGTCACGCCGATCTACGAGAAGCTCCAGTTCTTCGACGTCTACAGCTCGGTGTGGTTCTCCGCGATCTACATCCTGCTGTTCATCTCGCTGATCGGCTGCATCGTCCCGCGCACCGGCCAGTTCATCGGCCAGCTGCGCAGCCGCCCGCCGGGCGCGCCGAAGCGCCTGACCCGGCTGCCCGCGTACACGACATGGCGCACCGCGACCGACCCCGAGCAGGTCCGCGAGGCGGCCCTGGCCACCCTGCGCAAGCGGCGTTTCCGCGCGCACGCGGTGGGCGACGCGGTCGCCGCCGAGAAGGGGTACCTGCGCGAGGCGGGGAACCTGATGTTCCATGTCTCGCTCATCGTGATGCTGGTGGCCTTCGGCGCCGGGCAGCTGTTCAAGTCCGAGGGCGGCAAGCTGATCGTCGAGGGTGACGGTTTCTCCAACACGCTCACCCAGTACGACGACTTCAAGTCGGGCTCGCTGTACGACACCGACTCGCTCATCCCGTTCAGCTTCACCCTCGACAACTTCGTCGGCACGTACGCCAAGAGCGGCCCGCAGCGCGGTACGCCCCGGACGTACGAGGCCCGTGTGACGTACTCCGAAGGTGCGTACGGCAAGCCGAAGAAGTCCGTCATCAGGGTCAACGAACCGCTGGTCGTCGACCACACCAAGGTCTATCTCAACGCGCACGGCTACGCCCCCGTCATCACCGTCAGGGACGGCAGGGGCAAGGTCGTCTCGCGGGGCGCCGTGCCGCTGCTGCCGATCGACAACAACGTCACCTCGACCGGTGCGATCAAGGTGATGGACGGCTACCGGGACAAGAACGGCAAGAAGACCCAGCTGGGCTTCCAGGCCTTCTTCGTCCCGACCTTCGCGGGCGACGGCATGGGCACGATGTTCTCCCAGTTCCCCGCCGCCGACTACCCGGTCCTGGCCCTGAACGGCTACCACGGGTCCCTCGGCGTCGACTCCGGGCTGCCGCAGAACGTGTACCAGCTGGACAAGTCCGACATGAAGGAGTTCAAGAACGCCGACGGCGAGCAGCTCAAGGAGCGGCTGCGCCCCGGCGAGACGATGAAGCTGCCCGACGGCGCCGGCTCGATCACCTTCGAGAGCGTCCAGGAGTGGGCCAGCTTCCAGATCTCGCAGCAGCCGGGCACCGGCTGGGCGCTCACCGGAGCCATCGCCGCCATCGCCGGACTCGCCGGGTCGCTGTTCATCCAGCGCCGCCGGGTGTGGGTGCGGGCGGTCCGCGGGGCGGACGGTGTCACCGTCGTCGAGATGGCGGGACTGGGCCGCAGCGAGTCCGCGAAGCTTCCCGAGGAGCTGGCCGATCTCGCGGTCGAGCTCAACCGCACGGCGCCCATCGCGGCCGCCGTCACCAACGGCCCCGCCGTCGCAGACGACTCCGGGTCCGATTCCGTATCACCTGCCGAAGAACCTGCCGAAGGGGCTGAGAAGTGAATCTCGCCGCCGCAACCAACGAGAACCTGGCGCACACCAGCAATGTGCTGATCTATTCGTCGATGGCCGTCTACACCCTGGCCTTCTTCGCGCACATCGCGGAGTGGGTCTTCGGCAGCCGCAGCAAGGTCGGCCGTACCGCCGCGGCGCTGGCCGGGACCGGCGCCACGGCCGCGGACTCCACGGTGAAGGTGCGGGTCGCCGGGAAGAACGGCGCCACCGCCGTCCTGGAGCGCCCCGCGATCGTCACCCGCGCGGCCGCCGGCACCCGGGACGTCCCCGACGGCCCCGGCGCGGCCGGCGGCACGTTCAAGGGCGACATGTGGGGGCGGATCGCGGTCTCGCTGACCGTCGTCGGCTTCCTCGTCGAGGCGGGCGGCGTCGTCGCCCGCGCGCTGTCGGTGGAGCGGGCCCCCTGGGCCAACATGTACGAGTTCTCCATCACCTTCTCCACGGTGGCGGTCGGCGCGTACCTGGTGCTGCTCCTGCTGAAGAAGAACGTCCGCTGGATCGGTCTGCCGCTGGTCACCACGGTCCTGCTGGACCTCGGCATCGCCACCACCACGCTCTACACCAACAGCGACCAGCTGGTGCCCGCACTGCACTCGTACTGGCTGTGGATCCACGTCTCCACCGCCATCCTCTGCGGCGCCGTCTTCTACCTGGGCGCGGTCGGCACGGTGCTCTACCTGTTCCGGGACAGCTACGAGAACCGGATCGCCAGCGGTGGTACGCCGGGGAAGTTCGCCACCTCCGTGATGGAGCGGCTGCCCGCCGCGTCGACCCTGGACAAGTTCTCGTACCGGATCAACGCCGCCGTCTTCCCGCTGTGGACGTTCACGATCATCGCGGGCGCGATCTGGGCGGGCGACGCCTGGGGCCGCTACTGGGGCTGGGACCCCAAGGAGGTCTGGTCCTTCATCACCTGGGTCGCGTACGCCACGTACCTGCACGCCCGCGCCACCGCCGGGTGGAAGGGCCGCAAGGCCGCCTACCTGGCGCTCATCGCCTTCGGCTGCTGGCTGTTCAACTACTACGGCGTGAACATCTTCGTCACCGGCAAGCACTCCTACGCCGGGATCTGAGACCTCGCTACGCGAAACGGCTGCCCGCCCCCGTGCGAAGGGGGAGGGCAGCCGTTCCCGTGCGGGGCCGTGGGCCCGTGGGCCTGTGGAGGACCCGGGAGGTCAGGAGGAAGCCGGCGGGGCGGGGTCCTCCGGGCCGGCGCTGCCCTCGCGGCGCTTGATCTCCTCCTCGCGGCGGCGCAGGTCCGCCTCCCAGTCCTTGAGGAGCGACTCGTCCTTCTTGTTCTCGTCCTTCAGCGCCTTCAGGAACTCCGGATTGTCGTCCGGTGCCACCCACTGGGTGCGGTGGCTGCGGTGCCACTCGGAGGGCGTACGGCCCCCGGTCGGCGCCTGGCGCATCTTGCCGGCGGCGAGCCACACGATCGGACCGACGATCCAGAACAACAGGATGATGAAGACCCAGGCCACCTTGGGCAGATGCTTGGCCTCGTCCTCCGGAGTGTTCAGGCAGTCGATGAACGCGTAGATCGTCAGCGCCAGCGGCAGGAGATAGATCAAGGCCCTGAGCATGGTGGGACGTCCCCCTGGGAGCGGCGGCGGGGCCGGCGGGCCCCGGTGACGCGGCCAGGCTACCGGCTGCGGGTGGACTTGCCGGGCCCGGAGTCGGGGGAGCCCCGGCGGACGGCCGGGGCGGGGATGACAAACTGGACGGCATGGCTTACGACGATCTTCGCTCCCTGCTCCGGGCTCTTGAGCGTGAGGGCGATCTCAAGCGCATCAAGGCCGAGGTCGACCCGCACCTGGAGGTCGGTGAGATCGTCGACCGGGTGAACAAGGCGGGCGGTCCCGCGCTGCTCTTCGAGAACGTCAAGGGCGCCTCGATGCCCCTGGCCATGAACGTCTTCGGCACCGACCGGCGGCTGCTCAAGGCGCTCGGGCTGAAGTCGTACGCCGACATCAGCGACAAGATCGGCGGGCTGCTCAAGCCGGAGCTGCCCCAGGGCTTCATCGGCGTGCGGGAGGCCTTCGGGAAGCTCGGCTCGATGGTGCACGTGCCGCCGAAGAAGGTGAAGGGCGACAGCGCTCCGGTCCAGGAGGTCGTCCTCACCGGGGACGACGTGGACCTCGACCGGCTGCCCGCGCTCTTCACCTGGCCCGAGGACGGCGGCTCCTTCTTCAACCTGGGGCTCACGCACACCAAGCACCCCGAGACCGGCGTACGGAACCTGGGGCTGTACCGGCTCCAGCGCCACGACAAGCGCACCATCGGGATGCACTGGCAGATCCACAAGGACAGCCGCAACCACTACCAGGTCGCCGCGAAGCGCGGGGAGCGGCTGCCGGTCGCCATCGCCTTCGGCGCCCCGCCCGCGGTGACGTACGCCTCGACCGCGCCGCTGCCCGGGGACATCGACGAGTACCTCTTCGCCGGGTTCATCCAGGGCAAGCGGATCGAGATGGTCGACTGCAAGACCGTGCCGCTCCAGGTCCCCGCACAGGCCGAGGTCGTCATCGAGGGGTGGCTGGAGCCGGGCGAGATGCTGCCGGAGGGGCCCTTCGGCGACCACACCGGCTTCTACACCCCGCAGGAACCGTTCCCCGCGCTGACCATCGACTGCGTCACCATGCGCAGGCGGCCGCTGCTCCAGTCCATCGTGGTGGGCAGGCCGCCGACCGAGGACGGGCCGCTGGGGCGGGCCACCGAGCGGTTCTTCCTGCCGCTGCTCAAGATCATCGTGCCGGACATCGTGGACTACCACCTGCCGGAGTCGGGCGGCTTCCACAACTGTGCGATCGTCTCGATCGACAAGAAGTACCCCAAGCACGCCCAGAAGGTGATGAGTGCCGTCTGGGGCGCGCACATGATGTCGCTGACCAAGCTGATCGTGGTCGTGGACGCCGACTGCGATGTCCACGATCTGCACGAGGTCGCCTGGCGGGCGCTGGGCAACACCGACTACGCCCGTGACCTGACCATCGTCGAGGGGCCGGTCGACCACCTCGACCACGCCTCGTACCAGCAGTTCTGGGGCGGCAAGGCGGGCATCGACGCGACGAGGAAGTGGCCCGAGGAGGGTTACACCCGGGACGGGGGCTGGCCCGAGATGGTCGAGTCCGACCCGGAGACGGCGGCGAAGGTCGACCGCCGCTGGAAGGAATACGGACTGTGAGTGCCGCCGACGCAGCGCTGGGCTCCGGCTCCGGCTCCGCAGAGCCGAGCAGCAGGATCAAGGCGTTTCTGCGGCTCGTGATGATCGAGCACTCGGTCTTCGCGCTGCCCTTCGCGTACATCGCCGCGCTGACCGCGATGTTCCGGCTGGACGGGAACATCCACTGGGGCACGCTGCTGCTCGTCACCCTGGCGATGGTCGGGCTGCGTACGTTCGCGATGGCCGCCAACCGGATCATCGACCGGGAGATCGACGCCCGTAATCCGCGTACGGCCAACCGGGAACTGGTCACCGGTGCGGTGTCGGTGAAGTCGGCGTGGACGGGGGCGCTGGTCGCCCTCGCGGTCTTCCTCGGCGCCGCCGCGCTGCTGAACCCGCTGTGCCTGGCGCTCGCGCCGCTCGCGGTCGTGCCGATGGTCGTCTACCCGTACGGCAAGCGGTTCACGAACTACCCGCACGCGATCCTGGGCCTCGCCCAGGCCATAGGGCCGGTCGGTGCCTGGCTCGCGGTGACCGGCAGCTGGTCGTGGGACGCGGTGATCCTGGGGCTCGCCGTCGGTATCTGGATCGGCGGCTTCGACCTGATCTTCGCCTGTCAGGACGTGCAGGCGGACCGGGCCCACGGGGTGCTGTCGGTCCCGGCCCGCTTCGGGATCCCGGCCGCGCTGTGGGGCGCACGGGTCTGCCATGTGATCACGACCGGGATGCTGGTCTGGTTCGGGCTGGCCACGGACGCGGAGTACTTCTACTGGATCGGCATGGCGATCGTCGCCGTGGCCTTCGTCTACGAGCACCGCGTGGTGCGGCCGCACGATCTGTCCCGGCTGAACCGGGCCTTCTTCTCCGTCAACGGCTTCATCGGCATCGCCCTCTTCGCGTGCGCGCTGCTGGATCTGGTGGTGCGCGGCCTCACACCGTGACGGCCCGGGGTGTGCGGCGGGTGCGGCGGAAGGCGAAGGCCGCGCCGACCCCGCCGATCAGCCCGAAGAGGTGCCCCTGCCAGCTGATGCCGGAGTCGGTGGGCAGGACGCCCCAGAGCAGTGAGCCGTAGACCGCGGCGACGACGAGGCCGACCACGATGTCGAGCGGCCGGCGGTCCACGAAGCCGCGGACCAGCAGATAGCCGAAGAGGCCGAAGACGACCCCGGACGCGCCGAGCGTCACGGTGTCCGGCGGTGCGGTCAGCCAGACGCCGAGGCCGCTGACCAGGATGACCGTGAGGACCACGGCGGCGAATCTGCGTATCCCGGCGAGAGCCGCGATGAAGCCGAGGACCAGCAGCGGAACGCTGTTGGAGGCGACATGGTCCCAGCCGCCGTGCAGGAACGCGGACGGCACGATGTCGCGCAGCTCGGCCGGTTCGCGCGGGGTGACGCCGTAGGTGTCCAGGGCGTGTCCGGTCGCCGTGTCGATGCCTTCGAGGACCCACAGCAGGGCGACCCAGCCCGCCATGAGCGCGCCGGCCGTCCGCGCCCGTGCGCCGGTGGTCGTCGTGGTGGCGTTCGTACGGATGTCTCTCATGGCTGGTCCCTGCCCCCGGCTCGCCCGTCACCCTGGGAACGTCCCTCGCCCCCGCGCGGTTCCGGGCGGGGTACGCGGACGTGTTCCGGGTGCGGTGTACGCAGAGGCGCCGGATAGGCTCGCGGGTGTGAAATCCGGGACTTCAGTGACTCAGCGGCAGCGACGGCCTTGGATTGTCGGGGTGTCCGGCGCGTCGGGGACCCCGTTCGCGGCCGCGGTCCTGCGTGGCCTGCTGGCGGGCGGCGAGAGTGTGGACCTGGTGGTGAGCCGTGCCTCGCGGCTGACCCTGCTGGACGAGACAGGCATCGCCTTCCGCGACGCGCACTGGCGGCAGGACCTGCGTGGCTGGCTGGCGCGGGGGGCGGACGGGAAGCCGGACACCTTCGAGGTGGGCGCGGCGGAGCTGGACCGGGTGCGGTACTGGGCGGCCGGTGACCTGGCGGCCGGGCCGTCCTCGGGCTCGTACCCGGCGAAGGGGATGCTGATCGTTCCGGCGTCGACGGCCTGTGTGGCCGGAGTGGCGCTCGGTCTGTCGAAGGATCTGCTCCAGCGGGCCGCGAGCGTGACGCTCAAGGAGCGGCGCACGCTCGTCGTCGCGGTGCGCGAGACGCCGCTGAGCGGTCGGACGCTGAAGCAGATGGTGGCCCTGGACGAGGCGGGCGCCGTGGTGCTGCCCGCCTCTCCGGCGTTCTACGCGGGGGCGACGCACATCCAGGATCTGGTGGACTTCGTCGCCGGGCGGGTGCTGGACGCGGCAGGGGTGCCGCATCAGCTGTACCGCCGCTGGGAGGGAGAGCTCGGTGGCGGCTCTCGCGGCTCGGAGGACTGAGCGCGCGGCCGGCCGGGGAACCGGCCGGGCGGTCGCGCCCGGGGCTGATCCGGTGGGGTCAGCGCTTCTTGGCGGCGCGCGGGTTGCGCGTCTTGTCGACGCGGTGCGCGGCGGTGGGCTGGTGGGCACGCGAGCGGTTGGCCAGGTCCTGCAGCTCGCGCATCCGGGCGTAGGCCATCTCGATCGTGTACACGGTGACTTCACTCCTGAAGATTCGAAAGCGTTTCTTGGATGTTCTGAAAGATTTGCAGGGCGTCGACCCTGCATGCCTTAGATTCTACACGTAAACTCGCGGTACTGCTGAACAATGGAAGGTTCCAGTCATATGGACGCGGTGGACAGGCAGCTCATCCAGGCCCTCAGGGAGAACGGCAGGGCCTCGTACGCCGAGCTCGGGCGGCTCGTCGGGCTCTCCGGGCCCAGCGTCACCGACCGCATCAACCGGCTGGAGACCGCCGGGGTCATCACCGGATATCGCGCCACCGTCGACTCCGCCTCGCTGGGTCTCGGGGTCACCGCGCTGATCGGCATCTCGCTGTCGGACGCCGCCGACCACGAGGACGTCGCGCGCCGGCTGAAGGACCTCGCGGAGATCGAGGACTGCTGGTTCATCGCGGGCGACGACTCGTACATGCTCAAGGTGCGGGTCGGTGACGTGGACGGCCTGGAGAAGACGATCCGCAGGCTCAGCGGCACGAAGGGCGTCTCCCGGACCCGTACCACCATCGTGCTGTCCACCAAGTGGGAGAACCGGGTCGGAGAACTTCCGGAAGAGCCGTAGGCGTACGGTGGGCGGAGTCTGTTACACGGAGATATGGGAGGCGCCCTAGTGGACGCGGGACTCAAGCGCGAGCTGGAGGAGAAGGTCCGGGCCGGCGAGCGGCTGACCCGCGAGGACGGGATCGCCCTCTACGAGTCCGACGATCTGGCGTGGCTCGGCGGGCTGGCCCATGAGGTGCGCACGCGCAAGAACGGCGACGTCGTGCACTTCAACGTCAACCGTCACCTCAACATGACGAACGTGTGCACCGCGTCGTGCGCGTACTGCTCCTTCCAGCGCAAGCCGGGGGAGAAGGACGCGTACACGATGCGCATCGAGGAGGCCGTCCGCCTCGCCAAGGCGATGGAGAACGAGAACCTCACCGAGCTGCACATCGTCAACGGGCTCCACCCCACCCTTCCGTGGCGCTACTACCCGCGCTCGCTCAGCGCGCTGAAGGAGGCCCTGCCGAACGTAGGGCTCAAGGCGTTCACGGCGACGGAGATCCACCACTTCGAGACGATCTCCGGGCTCTCGGCATCCGAGATCCTCGACGAGCTGATCGAGGCCGGTCTGGAGTCGCTGACCGGCGGCGGCGCGGAGATCTTCGACTGGGAGGTCCGCCAGCACATCGTCGACCACGACACCCACTGGGAGGACTGGTCGCGCATCCACCGTCTCGCGCACGAGAAGGGGCTCAAGACCCCGGCGACGATGCTGTACGGGCACATCGAGGAGCCCCGTCACCGCGTCGACCACGTGCTGCGGCTGCGGGAGATGCAGGACGAGACCGGCGGGTTCCAGGTCTTCATCCCGCTGCGCTACCAGCACGACTTCGTGGACATGAAGGACGGCAAGGTCCGCAACAAGCTCCAGGCGCGTACGACGATGGCGACCGGCGCCGAGGCGCTGAAGACCTTCGCGGTCTCCCGGCTGCTGTTCGACAACGTCCCGCACGTCAAGGTGTTCTGGGTGATGCACGGTGTGCAGACCGCCCAGCTCGCGCTCCAGCACGGCGCGGACGACATGGACGGCTCCGTCGTCGAGTACAAGATCACGCACGACGCGGACAACTACGGCACGCCGAACAAGCTCGGCCGTGACGACCTGCTGGACCTGATCCGCGACGCGGGCTTCCGGCCCGTCGAGCGGAACACCCGCTACGAGATCCTGCGCGAGTACCCGGGTCCGGACGCCGGCCGGCGCGAGGAGCCGCAGCCGATGCGGGTCTGAACCATGTCCGCGTGAGGTGATTCCGCCGTACGGGATCACCGGCACGAAAGCCCCGGCCGCCGTCCCGGCCGGGGCTTTCTCGCGTTTCGGACGGGGTTGAGTGTCGACCCTGGTAATGGTTACTCTCGCCGAATGGCACTTACGTTTGAGCTTGACCCCGCGTTCGACCGGTCCCTGCGCGACGGCATCACCGAGCTGTGGGCCGATGTCACCGACGCGGGCGGCGCTGTCGGCTTCGTACCGCCCGCCAGTGCCGAGGAGATCCGGCCGGAGCTGCTCAAGCACCTCGTCTCGATCGTCGAGGGCCGCACCCGGCTGCTCGTCGGCTACGACGGGAACGGCGCCGTCGCCGCCACGGCCTTCCTCGCCCACAACGCGCACCGGCTGATGAACCACTGGATGTGGCTCTACACGGTCATGGTCCACCCCCGTCACCAGGGGCGGGGCTTCGGCCGGGAGCTGATGGCCGCGGCGGCCGACGCGGCCCGCGGGATCGACGGCATCGAGGCCATCCGCCTCACCTGCCGGGGCGGCACCGGGGCCGACCGCTTCTACGCCTCCTGCGGATACAAGGAGGTGGGCCGGGTGCCGGGCGCGATCCGGGTCGCCGACGGGGACGACCGCGACGACATCATCATGCTGCTCCCGCTCCACGGCTGAACCGCCGTGCGCCCGGCCGCCCGGCCCCGGCGGACCCGGCCGCGCGGCTACCCGGTAACCCTGTGAACCCAGTGAATTCGGGGCATGCTTCACTGGACGGGCAGGAATGTGCCGTGAGGCACGCACAACGTATGCAGAGAGAGGGTCAGCCGTGTCCGCTGCCAAGCCGAGCGCAACGATCCGGTACACGGCGTTGCGCCTGTTGATCTTCGTCGGCTGCTTCTTCGTCGCCGGTGTGGCCGTCCACTTCGGTGTGCTGCCGGCCGGGCTCGAAGGGTCCAACTTCGTGTGGGTCATCCTGCTGGGCCTGGTCCTCTCCGCCCCGCTCAGCTTTGTGCTGCTGCGCAAGCAGCGCGACGAGATGTCCGAGCAGCTGATCACCACGGTCGACCGGACCAAGGCCCGCCTTGAGGCCAACCGGACCCGCGAGGACGCCGTTCAGTAGGCGCGGCCGGGCAGTCGCCCCCGGCAGGCGCCCCGGCGCGAGCCGTGCGAGTGCCCCCGGTGCCCCCGGTGCCCCATGAGCGCGCCCGGTGCCGTATAAGCGCCGCGTAAGCTTCCTCACACTCGCGCCCCGCACGCCTCCCACGTGCGCACCGCGTAGGAAACCCCAGCCGGAGCAGACCGCTCCAGTGCTGGGGTTTTCCGCTTTCTCCGGGCGTGCGGGCAGGGGCCGTGCCGCATTCTCGGATCAAAGAAGGCCTTTGAGGTTCTCAAAGTTCAAGTGTTAACGTGTTCGACATGAAGACAGCAGCGCGCCCCTGCCACGCCGCGAGCATCCCGCTCGTGGCGCGCCTGCATGTCGACCTCTGCCGCTGTATGTCCGCGGTCTGTTGCCGCAACGTCTGAAACCGGCATCATGCAGCGGCGCCGCCCCCGGCGCGGGCGCCGCACCCCGTCCCCGTTCGACCGCACGACCGTACGTCTGTCCTCGTACGTCCCCGCTGCGTCCATCAGGAGTGTGTCCGTGTCCGCGAATTCCGCGTCCGCCGCCCCCGAGACCGGTAAGCCCGCCGGTTCCGGGTCCCGCATACCGAAGGTCCCGTTCTGGGCCCAGATCGTCGCCGGTCTGGTGCTGGGTGTCCTGCTCGGCTGGCTCGCCCGCAGCCAGGACATCAGCTGGCTCTACACCACCCTCGACAAGGTCGGCCACATCTTCGTCCAGCTGCTGAAGCTGGCCGTCGCGCCCCTCGTCTTCTTCGCGATCCTGGTGTCGATCACCAACCTGCGCAAGGTCAACAACGCCGCCAGGCTGGCCACCCGCACCCTGCTCTGGTTCATGATCACCTCGCTGATCGCCGTCGCCATCGGTCTCGCGATCGGCCTGATCACCAACCCGGGCTCCGGCACCGGCCTCACGCCGAAGGACGGCAAGCTCCCCGAGGGCAAGGGCTCCTGGCTCGACTTCCTGACCGGCATCATCCCGGACAACGTGATCACGCCGTTCACCGAGCTGAACGTCCTCCAGATCGTGTTCATGGCAGCCGTCGCCGGTATCGCCGCCCTCCAGCTCGGCGACAAGGCCAAGCCGATCCTCACCCTCAGCGAGGCGGTTCTGGAGCTGCTCCAGAAGGCCCTGTGGTGGGTCATCCGCCTCGCCCCGATCGGCACCATCGGCCTCATCGGCTACGCGATAGCGGACTACGGCTGGGACCTCATCGGCAAGTACGCGACGTTCACCGCCGATGTCTACATCGGCTGCGCCCTGGTGATGTTCGGCGTCTACCCGCTGCTGCTCGCCACCGTCGCCAAGGTCAGCCCGCTCCAGTTCTTCAAGGGCGCCTGGCCCGCGATCCAGCTCGCGTTCGTCTCCCGCTCCTCGGTCGGCACCATGCCGGTCACCCAGAAGGTCACCGAGCGCCTCGGCGTGCCGAAGGAGTACGCGTCCTTCGCCGTCCCGTTCGGCGCGACCACGAAGATGGACGGCTGCGCCGCGATCTACCCGGCGCTGGCGGCGATCTTCATCGCGCAGATCTTCGACGTGCAGCTGGGCATCGGTGACTACCTGCTGATCGCCTTCGTCTCGGTCATCGGATCGGCGGCCACCGCCGGCCTCACCGGTGCGACGGTCATGCTGACCCTCACCCTCTCGACGCTCGGCCTCCCGCTGGAGGGTGTCGGCCTGCTGATGGCCATCGACCCGATCCTGGACATGATGCGCACCGCTACCAACGTGGCCGGCCAGGCGCTGGTCCCGGTGATCGTCTCGGCCCGCGAGAAGATCCTCGACCACGAGGCGTACAACTCGGCCTCCTCGTCCCCGGTCGACGAGCTCGGCACGGCCGACGTCCGTGACGCGGAGCAGAAGGTGAGCCTCCCGGTCACCGCGTGACGCCGACGCCCGTACGACGGAGCGCCCCCGGACCCGACGGTCCGGGGGCGCTCCGCTGTCGTCAGGGGGCGTGGAAGACCACCTCGGGGTTGGCCGGGGTGGGGCCGTTCAGCAGGGGGCGGTTCCGGTCGCGCAGGTTCCGGTCGAAGAAGGCGGTCACATAGCCCCGGGTGATCTCCGTCGAACGGGTCGCGGAGATCGGTACCGCGGGGTCCTCCAGCCCGAGCTGTTCGGAGAGTTCGGGGGTGTCGGTGAACGTGAAGTGGCCGGAGCCCGTGACGGTCAGCCAGCGCTTCCAGCCGTCCAGCCGCGCGAAGTCCTCCTTCCAGCTCGTGTCGGCGCTGCCCGGGGAGTGATCGGCGGCGTTGCCGAGCAGCATGAAGGGACGGCCACCGAGACCGGATTCGGGAACGCGCCCGAAGAACGTCCCGTCCATGTTGATCCCGGCGTCCACCCGGAGGTCGGTGGCCATCGTGGAGACCGCCGCGCTGCCGCCGATGGAGTGCCCCGCCGTGCCGACCCGGTGCGGGTCGATCATGTCCGCGTGCCGCCAGGCCCGCGGGTGCGAACCGTTCCGCCGCTCCCCGGTCATCCGGTCCAGTACGAAGGAGAGATCGGTGCCCCGTCCGGCGGAGACGGTGGCGAGGAGTTTCTTCTTGGCCTCCGTGTCCGGTGCCTTCTCCAGGGTGTCGCACGCGGCGCAGGTGAGCACCCGGCCGTCGGGCAGGGACGTCCCGGTCGACTCGTAGGCGTGGTCGACGGTCGCCACGACATAGCCGCGGCTCGCCAGTTCCTCGGCCAGGCCGGTCAGCGTCGCGCGAGGCGTGCCGAAGCCGGGGGAGAGCAGCACCAGCGGGAACCTGCCGCCTGCCGGGCGGGCGTCCTCACGGGCGTGGGTGCGGGTGGCGGCCACCACGGCGGGCGGGATGATCTTGTCCAGATCGCGCTGGGCCAGGAAGAGCCTGGCCTCCTCCGTCGTCATGTACGGGGCCGGGGTGCCGCCGCCGTGCCTGCGGGCGGGGTAGTCCACCGACACCATCAGCTCGCGGGCACCCGCTTCGGGCACCCAGGGATCCTGGCGGGAGTGATCGGTCAGGAGGAACGTGTCACGGCCGACGGAGTACGTGCCGGTCGGACGGGGGAGCGTCGGCGGCGTGACGCCGGTGCCGGTGCCGGTGTTGGTGAGGGCACTCGTGTCGCTCGTGGCGGTTGTCGATGCTGGTCTCGCCGCCGCCGCGGTGGCGGGTGCGGCGAGGGCCGCGGCGGTCGCTAAGGCCATGACCATGACTGCCGTACGGCTGCGAAGGCTGGTCTTCATGCCGTGAACGGTAGGCGGGAGGGGGCGGCCCCCACATCATGCGACGGTGGGACCCGGTGTCAGACCTTGGGTGTACGGGTTCCCTGGGATGTCCCTGGTCGCTGCTGCGGAGGGAGGAGTCGAGAACCGGCCTCCCGGGACCCGGACGCCCGGTCGGCGGACCCCGTTCCGTACGCACGGGGGGCGGACTCCGTTCCGTACGACGGGGGCGGGGCCGCGCCGTACTCTTACCGAGGAGTAGGGCAGCGGGGCGGGAGGAAGTCGGACGTGGGTGCTGTGAAGAGCAAACGGATGCCACGCGCCGTGCGTGAGCAGCAGATGATGGACGCCGCGGTGCGGATCTTCGGGCAGCGCGGATACCGGGCCGCCTCGATGGACGAGATCGCGGAGCTGGCCGGGGTGTCCAAGCCGTTGGTCTACCTGTACCTGAATTCCAAGGAGGACCTCTTCACCGCGTGCATCAGGCGCGAGGCGAAGGCGCTGGTCGACGCGGTGCGGGCGGGTACGGAGCCGGGGCTGGCGGCCGACCGTCAACTGTGGTCGGGCCTGCGGGCGTTCTTCACCCACACCGCGGAGAACCCGGACGGCTGGTCGGTGCTGAACCGTCAGGCGCGTACGCACGGGGAGCCGTTCGCCACCGAGGTCGCCGTGATGCGCGGCGAGATCGTTGCGTTCGTGACGGGTCTGATCGGGGCGGCGGCCCGCGAGGCGCACCACGACCCGGCGCTCCCCGACCGGGATGTGGCGGGGCTCGCGCAGGCTCTGGTGGGTGCCGCGGAGGCGCTCGCCGGCTGGGCGAACGACACCCCGGGAGTCTCGGCGAAGGAGGCCGCGGCCACCCTGATGAACTTCTCCTGGGCGGGCCTGGAGAACCTGATGAACGGCAGCCCCTGGCAGCCGCCTTCGTAGCCCGTGGCCCGTGGCCCGTGGCCCGTGGCCTGTCGGCGGTCGGCGGTCGGCGGTCGCGGCGCCGTGCGCCGTTCGCAGCCCGTCGGCCGCTGGTGGCGTCCTACGCCTTCGGCCTCCGGGGCGGAACACGGGTCCTCACCCGGCCGGCCCGGGACTCCAGGTAGCGCCGCTCGGCGAGGCTGGCGGTGGCCTTCGCGGCACGCCGGTAGTGCTCGTACGCCCCGGCCGTGTCGCCGGTCTTCTCCAGCAGGTGCGCCCGTACGGACAGCAGCCGGTGATGCCCGGCCAGCCGCGTGTCGCCGTCCAGCGTGGACAGCAGGGCCAGCCCGGCCGCCGGGCCCTCGGTCTCGGCGAGCGCGATGGCCCGGTTGAGGGTGACCACCGGATTGGGCGCGATCCGTTCCAGGATCAGATAGAGGGCGTGCACCTGCGGCCAGTCGGTCTCCTTCGCCGTGGCCGCGTCGGCGTGCGTGGCGGCGATGGCGGCCTGCAACTGGTAGGGCCCCAGCGCCGGGACGGCCAGCGACGCCTTGACCAGCGCTGTGCCCTCGTCGATCAGCGCGCGGTCCCACCGCGTACGGTCCTGTTCGTCCAGCGGCACCAGGTCGCCGGCCTCCGTCGTACGGGCCTCGCGGCGGGCGTGCGTCAGCAGCATCAGCGCGAGCAGTCCGGTCACCTCACCGTCCTCGGGCAGCTGTGCCCGCACCGTCCGGGTCAGCCGGATCGCCTCGCGTGCGAGGTCGGCGCGGTGCAGCTCACTGCCGGAGGAGGCGGTGTAGCCCTCGTTGAAGATCAGGTAGAGCACATGCAGGACGACCCGCAGCCGCTCCTCGCGCTCCTCGCCGTCCGGCAGGCGGAAGGAACTTCCGGCGGCCTTGACACGCTGCTTGGCCCGGCTGATCCTGGCCGCCATCGTGGCCTCCGGCACCAGGAACGCATGGGCGATCTCGGCGGTGGTCAGGCCGCCGACCGCCCGCAGCGTCAGGGCGGTCTGGGAGGCCGGGGTCAGCGTCGGATGGCAGCACAGGAACAGCAGGACGAGTGTGTCGTCGGTGTCCGGCACCTCCTCGGGCACCACCTCGGCGGCCGTCGCCGTCTCCCGTTCGCGGCGCGCGTGGTCGCTGCGCATCTGGTCGATGAGCCGCCGGGACGCGACCGTCACCAGCCAGCCGCGCGGGTTGTCCGGCACCCCCTCGGCCGGCCACTGCACCGTGGCGGCGAGGACGGCCTCCTGCACGGCGTCCTCGCATCCCTCGAACTGGCCGTGCCGGCGTACCAACGTGCCGAGGACCTGCGGCGTGAGTTCACGCAGCAGGTCCTCGATGACGGGTGCTCTCATGCCTCCAATTGTCCGTCGGCGAACATCACCTGGCGCACCTCGATACCGAGCCCCTCGATCGCGGCGTCCGGGATCTGCGCCGCCAGCTCGATCGCCCGCTCCTTGTTCTCGCAGTCGATCAGGTAGAAGCCGCCGAGGTACTCCTTGGACTCCAGGAACGGCCCGTCGGTCACCACCGGCTGGCCGTTGCGCACGGACACCACGGCGGCCTGCGACGGGTCGACCAGCGCCTGTGTGGTGATCAGCTCGCCGGACCTCTTCAGCGCCTCGATGAACGTGCCGTGGCCTTCGCCGATCGCCGCCTTCTCCTCGTCGGTCAGCGCGTCCAGCACGGCCGGATTGATGTGCATGCTGAGCAGGAACTTCATCGCGTACTCCTCGTACTTGTGGGGGCCCTTCGACCGTTGGTCGGAGCCGCTGCCGTCGTCTTGACATCCCCCGCCGAGATTCGCACGGGTTTCTTCTTCCGCTGCGACTCGGCGACTCGGCGATCCCGGCGATCCCGGCGATCCCGGCGATGTCAAGAAGCGTCGCGCCGCTCCGACCAACCGGTGACATGTCGAGCGAGCCGACAGAACAGGGAGTTTCGAAGATGCGGGTCAACCGGGCGTGGCTGGGGCTGATGGTCCTCATGCTGCCGAATTTTCTTGTCGCGATGGACGTGACGGCGTTGCTTCTCGCGCTGCCGCGGCTGAGCGCCGACCTGGGGGCCGACAGCGTCCAGCAGCTGTGGATCAGCGACAGCTACGGCCTCATGGTGGCCGGTCTGGTCATCACGATGGGCACGCTCGGCGACCGGATCGGCCGCCGGCGCCTGCTGATGATCGGCGGTGCGGCGTTCGGGGTGCTGTCGGTCGTGGCCGCCCTCGCGACCGACCCCCTGACGCTGATCATCGCGCGTGCGCTGCTGGGCGTCGCCGGGGCGACCCTGGTGCCGTCCACCCTCGCCCTGATCACCAATATGTTCCGCGACGAGCGGGAGCGCGGGCGGGCCATCGCGATCTGGGCGACCTGCCAGTTCACCGGGGGCGCGCTCGGGCCCGTACTCGCCGGATTCCTGCTCCAGTACTTCTGGTGGGGGTCGGTGTTCCTGGTCGCCGTTCCGGCGATGGCGCTGCTGCTGCTCGCCGGCCCGGTCCTGCTGCCGGAGTTCCGCAGCGACAAGGCCGGCCGCGTGGACCTGGCGAGCGTGGGGCTGTCGCTCGTGGCGGTGCTGCTGATGGTCCACGGCGTCAAGCAACTGGCCGTGGAGGGCGTGACCGCTGTGCCCGCCGTGGCCCTCGTGACCGGTGCGGCCGTCGGATTCCTGTTCGTGCGCAGGCAACTGCGGCTGGATACACCATTGTTGGACCTGCGACTCCTTCGTAACCGCCCGTTCACGGCCGTACTCGTGGCGCTGGCCTTCGCCGGTATGGCCATGGCCGGTACGGGTCTCGTGGTGACCCAGTACCTCCAGAGCGTGCTGGGCTTCTCGCCGGTCGAGTCGGCGCTGCTGTTCGCACCGATGGGCCTGGGTGTGGCGGCCGGCACCATGGCCGCTCCGCTGCTGGGCCGGTGGATGAGGACGACGACCGCGATCGCCGGCGGGCTGGCGGGGTCGGCGCTGGGCAGTCTGCTGCTGGCCGGCGTCGGAGGGCCGCACTCCCTGCCGCTGGTGATGACCGGTATCGCCGTACTGGCACTGGGCACCGGCCCGCTGTTCGCGCTGGGCACCGGGCTGGTCGTCGGGTCCGTACCGCCGGAGCGCGCGGGTTCGGCGGCGTCGATGTCGGAGACCAGCAACTACCTCGGTGGCTCACTGGGGCTCGGGCTGCTCGGTGTGGTGGCCGCGGTGGTCTACCGCGGCCGGATGGACGGCACGTCCGACTCACTGGCCGACGCGGTCGCCGCGGGCCGGGACCTCCCCGCGGACCGGGGCGCGGAACTGCTGCACGACGCACGGGAGGCGTTCACCGCCTCGCTGCACGTCACCGGCGTCGTCTCCGCGGCCGTCTTCGCCGGGCTCGCCGTGCTGGTCCTGACCATGCGCCCGGCCGCACGGCCCGCCCAGGCCGTACAGCCCGAGTACGAGGAGACGCGCTCGTAGAACTCGTTCGGCGATCCCTCGGCGGTCCTTCGGCGGCCCCTCGGCGGTCCTTCGGCTACGTATCCCTGGTGAGCGTCCCCGTGAGGTGGAGGCGTCCGCCGCTGCCGCCCCGCAGCTCGAAGGCGCCGCCCGACGCGTCGGCGGCGTACGTCACGGTGGCGGGCAGCAGGACGGGGGCCCTGAAGTCGGCCCGTACGTGCCGGATCAGCTCCGGCTCGCCGGCCTCGGCGAGACACCGGGCCACCGTCCACATGCCGTGCGCGATGGCCCGGGGGAAGCCGAACAGCCGGGCCGTGAGCGGGTACAGATGGATCGGGTTGCGGTCGCCGGAGGCGGCGCCGTACCGGCGTCCGAGATCCCCGGGCAGCCGCCACTCGGCGACCGGGGGCAGGCTGCCGGTGGCCGGTGGAGAGGGACGGACGGCTGGACTCCGGCCGCCGGCATCGGCTTCGGCTTCGGCTCCGGCCCTGGCGCCGGCTTCCGCACCCGTCCCCGTATCCGCATCCCTCCCCGCTCCGGGCGGAGTCGCGTGCCGTGACAGATAGCCGCTGCGCGACTCCCACACCAGCGCACCGGCGACCCGCGCCTCCGTCACCATCGTGACCTCGGTGCCCCTGCGGTGCGGCGTCAACTCCGCGGCGTACGCCGTGAGTTCAAGTGGTTCGTCGGCGCGTGCCGTCCGGTGGCGGGTGATCTCGATCCAGGTGTGGACGAGCCCGACGACGGGCAGCGGGAACGCCCGGCCGGTCATCAGCCGCATGGCGAGCGGAAAGGCCAGGACATGCGGGTACGTGAGCGGCAGCGGGTGGCCGGTGGCTGCCCGGCCGCTCCCGGCGGTGCTGCCGGGCTCGGTGAAGCCGCAGATCCCGAGGTACGTGGCGAGGGGGCCGGGCGCGACGGGGGCGGCCGGGAGGGTGAGCCGGGCGGCGGGCAGCGTGGCGCCGTTCCGCCCGGCCCGCTTGAACGGGGAGGTGACGGCCCCGCGTACCAGGGAGGCGCTCAGGCTCGGCATCGGTGTCACGCCCCCAGCAGGCTCTGGCCGCAGACGCGCAGGATCTGGCCGTTGACGGCGCTGGACGCGGGCTGGGCGTACCAGGCCGTCGCTTCGGCGACGTCGGCCGGAAGGCCGCCCTGCGCGAGGGAGTTCATCCGGCGGCCCGCCTCGCGGATGAGGAGCGGCACGGCGGCGGTCATCTTCGTCTCGATGAACCCGGGAGCGACGGCGTTGACCGTGATGCCGTGCTCGGCGGCGGCGCGCGGCGCCATCGAGCGGACCAGGCCGATGATGCCCGCCTTGGCGGCCGCGTAGTTGGTCTGGCCGTTGTTGCCCGCGATGCCCGCGATCGAGGCGGTGGCGACGATCCGGCCGCCGCGGTTGACCGTGCCCGCCTCCAGGAGCGCGTCCGTCGTGCGCAGCACGCTGTCCAGGTTGACCTCGATGACCGATGCCCAGCGGTCGGCCGGCATGTTGGCGAGGCGGCGGTCGCGGGTGATGCCCGCGTTGTGGACGAGGATGTCGAGCCCGCCGGGGGCCGCGGCGGCGATGCGTTCGGCGGCGTCGGGCGCGGTGATGTCCAGCGGGAGGGCGGTGGCACCGAGCCGGTCGGAGGTGCGGACCAGTTCGTCATGGGCCCGGGGGACGTCCAGGCAGACGACCCGGGCGCCGTCGCGGGCCAGTACGGACGCGACCGAGGCGCCGATGCCCCGGGCGGCGCCGGTGACCAGGGCGGTGCGGCCGGACAGCGGCGCGGCCCAGTCGGCCACCGGATCGGGGGCGGCCGCGGTCAGCTCGATGACCTGGCCGCTGATGTACGCCGACTTGGGGGAGAGCAGGAAGCGGAGCGTGGACTCGGCGGAGGCCACCGCCTGCGGGGCGATGCGCACGAGCTGAACGGTGGAGCCCCGGCCGATCTCCTTGCCCAGGGAGCGTACGAATCCCTCCAGCGCCTGCTGGGCAGCCGCCCGGTGGTGGTCGTCGGGGGACGGAGCCGTACCGAGAAGGACGATGCGGCCGCAGGGTGCGAGGGAGCGTACGACGGGGTGCAGGGCGGCGTGGACATCGCTGAGCCCGGCGGCGGAGGCCACACCCGTCGCGTCCAGGACGATGGCGGCGGGCCGTTCGGCGCGGTCGACGGTCTTCGGCCCGGTGGCGCCGAGCAGCGCCCGGAGCTCGTCCGTGATCGTGGACTCTCCGGCCGTGAGGTGCAGGAGAGGGCCGTCGAGGTCCGGTGTCTCCAGGGTCCAGCGGCGCAGTGGGGCGGGCTGCGGCAGGCCGAGCCCGCGGGTCAGGAAACGGCCGGGTGCTGTGCCGGTGAAGTGCAGATAGCGGTCGGCCATTGTCCGGACTCCCTGCTCGGTCGTAGATTTACTCTTGAGTAAGGTTACTCAAGAGTCAGGAGTAGGTCGAGATGAACCGTCCGGGATCGACCGGCACGAGGCGGTCGCGATGACCGCACGTATCCCTCTCGCTCTCGGCAGCGGGCCGGCGAGTTCGTCGCGGGCGCCGTCCTCAAGCACAGCCGGGACTTCAACCTGGCCCGCGAGACCGTACTCGGCTCGGCCCTGGACCCGCGCACGCCCGCGTACGACATCCAACAGGCCTGCGGAACCGGGCTCCAGGCAGTGATCTCCGCCGCCAACAAGATCGCGCTCGGCGCCGTCGACTCCGCGATCGCGGGCGGCGCGGACACCACCAGCGACGCCCCTCGGGGTCAACGACCAGCTGCGCCGGCTCCTGCTCGCGGCCCGCCGCGCCAGGAGTACGGGAGGACGGATCAAGGCACTCGCCGGCGTACGCCCCCGGCACCTCGTCCGGCGCCACACTCCCTGCCTTCGGTCACCGGCCCCTTCCCCCTTCCGCCTTCCCCCTCCCCTCCGCTTCCCTTCCTGAAGATGCCGGACGGACGACCCGGCGACCGACCCGCCCGACCCCAGTTGAGGAGCCGCACGTGTCCACGCCACCCGCCACACCCACTGCCCCGGTCCTGGTCGAGCCCACGAAGACCAGGGCGGCCGACGGGACGGTACGAGAGGTCTCGGTACCGGCCTTCGCGCCGCGCGTGCTGCGCGGTTCGCTCGCCGAGATCCCCTTCGACAACGCCCGCGAGGCACCCGCCGACGCCGTTCTCAGCCGGAAGCGGACGGACGGAAGCTGGCAGGACGTGACGGCCGCCGAGTTCGCCGAAGAGGTGCGGGCGGTCGCCAAGGGCCTGATGGCGGAGGGGCTCCGGGCCGGGGACCGGATCGCGATCATGGCCCGTACGACCTACGAATGGACGCTGCTCGACTTCGCGTCCTGGGCCGCCGGGCTGGTCACCGTACCCATCTACCCGACCTCGTCGGCCTTCCAGGCCCGCTGGATCCTCCAGGACTCGGGCGCGGTCGCGTGCGCCGTGGAGTCGAAGGAGCAGGCCCGGCTGATCAGCCAGGAGCGCAAGCAGCTGGGCGGTCTGGCCCATCTGTGGCAGCTCGACACCGGGGTGGTCGGCCGGCTCAGGACGCTCGGCAGGGACATCCCCGACGAGGCGGTCGCCGCGCGCCGGGCCACGCGGGAACCGGACAGCCCCGCCACCCTCATCTACACCTCGGGCACCACGGGCCGCCCGAAGGGCTGTGTCCTGACCCACGGCAACTTCTTCGCCGAGGTCGACAACGCGATCGCGCTGCTGCACCCGGTGTTCACCTCGGTGTCCACATACCCGGCGTCCACCCTGCTGTTCCTCCCGCTCTCCCATGTCTTCGGCCGGATGGTGGCGATCGGCTGCATGCGCGCCCGGGTCCGGCTCGGGCATGCCCCGTCCATCGGGACGGAGGACCTGCTCGCCGACCTCGCGGGCTTCAAGCCGTCGTTCCTGCTGGCCATCCCGTACGTCCTGGAGAAGGTCTACAACACGGGCCGGGCCACCGCCGAGAAGATGGGCCGGGCCTCGTCCTTCGACCGGGCGGCCCGGATCGCCCGGCGTTACGGGGAGGCGGTCGAGGCCGCCCAACACGGCGGGGGCCCGGGGCCCGGCCTCGGCCTGCGGGCGGCCCGAGGGCTCTACGACCCGCTGGTCTACCGCCGTATCCGCGCGGCGCTCGGCGGCCATGTCCGGTACGTGATCTGCGGCGGCTCCCCGCTGGGGCACCGGCTCGCGGCGTTCTACGCGGGCGCGGGCATCGAGATCTTCGAGGGCTACGGTCTCACCGAGACCACCGCCGCCCACACGGTGACCCCGCCCCTCAAACCCCGCCTCGGCACGGTCGGCTGGCCGCTTCCGGGGACCTCGGTACGGATCGCGGACGACGGCGAGATCCTGCTGCGCGGCGGCCAGGTGTTCCAGGGCTACTGGAACGCCGAGCGCGGCGGGCCGGTCCCCGTGCTCGACGACGACTGGTTCGCCACGGGCGACCTGGGCGCGCTCGACGAGGACGGCTACCTGACGATCACCGGCCGCAAGAAGGACATCATCATCACGTCCGGCGGCAAGAACGTCACCCCGGCCCCCCTGGAGGACTGGCTGCGCGCCCATCCACTGGTCAGCCAGTGCATGGTGGTCGGCGACAACCGCTCCTTCATCACGGCCCTGATCACCCTGGAGCCGGACGGCCTCCAGCACTGGCGCCAGATGCGCAAGAAGCAGGACATGCCGATGCGGGACCTGGTGAACGACGAGGAGCTTCGGGCCACCCTGCAACGCGCGGTCGACGAAGCCAACCGCCTGGTCTCGCGCGCCGAGTCGATCCGTAAGTTCACGGTCCTGCCCGGCGACTTCACGGAGGCCGGCGGCCATCTGACCCCGTCCCTGAAGCTGAAACGGGACGCGGTCGCACGGGACTTCGCGGCAGAGATCGAGGAGCTGTACCGGAAATAGCGGTTCGCCGCGCGTGCGGGGCCGGCACTCTCGGCAGCCGCGGTCACGCCTGCCGAGAACCTGTCCATGGAGAGGGCTACTTGGCCGTCTGCTCCGGGTCGTAACCGCGGAAGGGGCGGTCGAAGAGCCAGTTGTAGAGCATCTCCCGGCAGATCTCCGGCTGGAAGGCAGGCACCTGATGCCCGGAGTCGGGTACGGCGACCTGCGTCAGGTTTCCGACCCTGCGGACGAATCCCTTGGGGTCCCCCTGCGCCTGGGTCCAGATCAGCCGAGGGGCGCCGCGCCACTCCGCCTGCTCGCCGCGCTGTTTCATCAGGTCGTCCAGGATCTCCTCGGTGCTGCGGTACCCACAGGCGGTGTCGAAGTTCCCGGTGTAGAGCAGGGTCTTGTAGTTCTTCTCGACAAGCTGGGCGTACAGCCCCGAGGCGTCCGCCATGTTGTCGTCCACGAGCGCCTCGGTCACCGGCCCCTTGTCATCCGCGTTCTCCCAGGTGACGTGGGCGGGTACGTTCAGGGACGCCTTCATCTCCGCGCTGTTGAGGTAGGTGCTCAGCGCCCCCATGGGCAGATCGTCCCAGCGCCGCACGTCGTAGACGTCGAAGTTCCCTCCGTACGCCACGGTCCTGTCCACCAAGGCGTTGCCGAGCCGGTTGGCCTCCTTCATGTCCTTTCCCTCGTGGAGGACCTTCTGGAACTCTGCGTAGGAGTTCTCCAGCGATTCCTTCTGGTCCATACCGAGGAACCCGGTGGTGTAGGCATAGTCGATCAGGACCCGGAGGGACAGTTCGGGCTTGATCCAGCCGTTGCCCACGGAGATTCCCATGAGGTTGAGATTCAGCCCCCCGGGTTCGACGGCGTTCTGCTTGTCGATCTCCAGGGCGATCGCCGGGACGTACTTGCCGGCGTAGCTCTCACCGCAGACGTACAGCGGGCACTTCGCGTACTCCGGGTGCAAGCGGAAGAACTCCTGCAGTCCCTGCCAGAACATGTGGCTGAGGGTGCCTTCGTCCGGGACGTACTCCTCCGGCTCGTCGGAGTAGCTGTATCCGGTGCCGATGGGCTGGTCCCAGTAGACGACGTGCGCCTCCTGGTTCCAGGCGGTGGAGGTTACCGACACCGTCCCGGCGGCGTCGTCACCGATGGACAGCGGCCCGTTCTCCAGGAACAGCCCCAGCAACGAGGAGGCGCCGGGACCGCCGTTGAGCCAGATCACCAGGGGCGTCCGTGCGATCAGGTCCTGCTGCTCCTCGACCGGGATATGGGGGTTGCAGGACTGGCTCTCGAAGAACCAGTAGAAGAGGTGGTTCTTCTGCTTCTCCTGCTTCATGCCATCGACGTGAACGTGCCCGGCGTAGGAGCGGACCTTCTTGGTGCCGCCGGTGAAGAGATCGATGCGCTGGGTGTTGAGGATGTTCGACGGAATCGAATCGACGAGGTCTGGAGACATCTTCAGTATCCGTTCATGAGCAGCAGCGGGATCAGGCGTTCAGCGGACGGCGCCGGCCGGACTGTGTGTGGTAGGAGCCGGTGAACAGCCCGTTCGTACGCTCCACTTGTTCCAGGACTCCGATGCGCTGCCCCTGGAGCATCTGCAACGCGGGGAACCGGTTCTTCTCGAACAGCAGGATGTTCAGCGACCCGCCGTACTTGAAGTTCCCGATTTTCTCGCCCTTCGTCACCGGGACCGGACCGTTGACATTCCTGAATTTGTCCAGGTAGTTCACGGAGGCGATCGAGTTGAGGCCGACGGTCACCATTCCGACATAGCCCTCGACCGGGTCGCTTTCCGTGCTCTCCGGGTACTGCGTCTTGATGATCACGTATCCCCGTGGAGTTCGCTTTCGGCGCATGGGAGGAGTGCGCGGCGTGCGCGAGTATCCCCATTTGATTGCCGAGCGGACCCAAGCCTAGGTGGAGCGTGATATTCGAAATGCCGTCGGAGGGGGTGCAGTTGTGGCAGAACCGGGAGCGCGGGGGGCGTACTGACCGACGGTCCGGCGTACCGGCAGATGCTTGGGGGAACAACGCTTGGAGGACACTCGCGTGCGTGCGGGTGGCCCCGGGGCGGAGCGGCTCGGCCGGGCTGCCGGTCCTGCCTCCCACGCGCAGTGGTACCGCAGGGCGCGGGTGGAGATCGGACGGATGGCCGGCCCGCTGCCGGGGCTGTTGGAAGCGTGGGAGTTGCGGCACTCTGGTGGCGTTCAACTCGCGTAGATTCCACGGCACTTCGCACGACGCACCCCACTGCTCGGTTGTCGACCGGAGGATTCCTCACCCATGCGCTCGATCCGCATCAGCCTGCTCGGCCTGCTGTCGCTCCTCGCGGGCCTGCTCGCCGTCACGGCCACCGCCACCCCCGCAGCCGCCGCGCCCAACTTCAAGGCCCCGTACCCCTGCGGCCAGCAATGGACCTACAGCCACCACTCCGCCGAGGTCAGACAGGCCCTCGACTTCGTGCGTACGGATGGCGGCTCCACGGCCGGGTCGCCCGTTCTGGCCTCCTCGGGCGGTACGGCGTACCGCTACTCCCAGCCGAGCGGCGCGGGCAACTACATCGCCATCGATCACGGGGGCGGCTGGCAGACGTACTACTTCCACCTCGCCTCGTACTCCGTGGCCAATGGTGCCCAGGTCGCCCAGGGGCAGCAGATCGGGGTGACCGGCTCCACGGGCAACAGCTCGGGTGCCCACATCCACTACGAGCAGCTCTACAACGGCGTCGGCCAGAACATCGCCATCAACGGCCAGTCGCTCGCCCCGTACCCCGGCTCGTACTACAGCAAGTACCTGATCAGCGACAACGGTTGTGGTGGCAGCGGTGATGGGAAGTACTGGGTCGACACCTTCGCCAACGCCACGGGGTACGCCGCCGCCGACACGGGCGACGCGCAGGGCGTGCTGAACGCGGGTACGAACTACGTCTACTGCAAGGTCTGGGGCGCCCAGGTCGGTTCGGGCAGCAGCTTCAACCACTGGTGGCTGCGGACGGACCTGGACACGGTGTACGCGGGGAAGAGCGGCCGCAACGCGTACGTGTCCGCCTACTACCTCTCCCGCTGGGGCAACGACGAGGCCCGTGACAACAATGGCGCCGTGATCCCGGACTGCTGACTTCACGGGCTGCCTGCCGGTCTGCCCCCCTCTGCCGGGAAGGGGGGGGCAGACCGTGCCGGGTGTTCGGCCCGCACTCGGCAGCGGCGGCGGCAGCGGCGGCGGCGGCAGCGGCGGCGGCGCCGTGCGAGCCCGGCGAAACCCGGTGGACGGGACGGCCCGAACCGTGCGATGTTCCGGCCGTGACCGCGACCACAGCCTCACCCGCGCCCGAGCCCGCGCCCGTGTCCCTCGCCGACGGCCTCGTCCTGCGTCAGGCGCGGCCCGCGGACCTGGAGCAGATCGGCGCGCTCCTCGCCCGGCGTGGCGACCCGGAGGACGCCCTCGATCACCGGCTGGTCGTCATGGACCCCGACGCCGGCTGGTCCGCCTGCGCCGTCGTCGTCGATGGTGACCGGGTCGTCTCCACGGCGACGCTCCTCGACGAGGAGGTACGTATCGGCGGTGTCCGGCTGCCCGCCGGGCAGGTCGAACTGGTCGCCACCGACTCCGCGTACGAGGGACGAGGCCTCGTACGGGCGCTGATGCGGTGGGCCCACGCCCGTTCCGCCGCCCGGGGCCATGTCGTCCAGGCGATGATCGGGATCCCGTATTTCTACCGGCGGTTCGGCTACGAGTACGCCGTCGACATCCCCCGGGCGCTGAGCGTGCGCACCCCGCCGCCAGGCGACGGAACCCCCGTACTCCGCGTCGCCCGGCCCTCCGACATCCCTGCCATGGCCGCTCTCCAGGACATGGCCCAGAACAGCTTCGACGTGACCATGCCGCACCCGGCCGCCCGCTGGCGGTGGCTGCTGGACCACGAGGCGAGCGACGTGCGGGTCCTGGAGCGCTCCGGCGAGGTCGTCGCCACCGGACGCACCACACCCCCCGGCGAACAGGTACTCCTCGCCGAGGCGGCGGCCCTCGACGACGCCGCCGCACGGGACCTGCTGCGCGGGGTCGCGGCTCTGGTGCCGGACAGCCCGCTGCGCGTCGTCGACCGGGCCGGCACCGTGACCGCCGCCGCCTGGCGGGACTTCCTCGACCACGGACCGCGCGATCGGGCGGAGCAGTACTACGTGCGCATCCCGGACACCGCGGTGCTGCTCGACCGGCTGCGGCCGCTGTTCCGGCAACGCCTCGCCGCGGCCGGGACGGACCTCACCGGCCGCGACATCGTCATCTCCACCTTCGGCGCCCACTACCGCATCCCGGTCCGCGCGGACGGCCTCGGCGAGGTGGTGAGCGGCGGCGCCCTGCAGGGTCCCGGATCGGTGGGAGGCGCCGGAGTGGCCCCCGACCAACTGCCCGCGCTGCTGTTCGGTCCGCACGGAATGGAAGGGCTGACCCGGCTCCGGCCCGACGTCTACGCGAGTGACGAGGAGCTGTTCCGGACGCTCTTCCCGCCGCTCACCGCCGACATGCTCACCTACTACCTGCCGTACTGAAAAGGCTGGTCCACCAGGGACTGCGGGCCTGCCTTCAGTGCCCTTCCCGGCGGCCCTGCGGCTCCGCGCCTCCGCCGGCGAAAGGGCCCTCGGTGCCGAAGGCCAGCCGGGCGAAGCGCTCGCCGATACGGCGGTGGGCGGTGGCGTCCGGGTGGAGTTCGTCGGGCAGGGGCAGTTCGGCGTAGTCGGCGGCACCGTAGAGCTCGCGGCCGTCGAGGTAGTACAGGTTCGGGTCCTCCGCCGCCCGCTGCTCCACGATCCTGGCCAGCTCGTCCCTGATGACGTTCAGGGTGAGCTTCCCGGTGGCCGTCTCCGCGGGGTCGCCCGTGGCGCGGAAACTCATCCTCCCGGTGCTCAGGGCGGAGAGGTCCGGCATGCTGGGGCCCGGGGTGTCCTCGTGGATCGGGCACAGGACGGGCGAGACGACGAGCAGCGGTGCGGTCGGGTGGCCGTCGCGGATCGTGTCGAGGAACCCGTGCACGGCGGGGACGAACGCGCGCAGGCGCATCACGTCGGTGTTCACCAGGTTGATCCCGAGCTTGACGCTGATCAGGTCGGCAGGGGTGTCGCGCATCGCGCGGGCGGTGAACGGGTCGAGCAGGGCGCTGCCGCCCAGCCCCAGGTTGATCAGATCCACACCGCCGAGCGAGGCGCCGAGCGCAGGCCATGTGGTGGTGGGGCCGGCGGCGTCGGAACCATGGCTGATAGAACTGCCGTGGTGCAGCCACACCCTGCGGTCCGATGGGGGCGCGGGCTCGACGGGGGAGTCGGTGCGCAGGGCGACGAGTTCGGTGGTCTCGTTGTGGGGCAGCCAGATCTCGACGTCTTTGTCCACGGCCGGCAGCCCGTCGAAGCGGAGCGTGCCGACCGGACCGGGCTGCCGCTCGGCGGTCCTGGCCATCATGTCGATGGTGAGGGTGTTGCCGCCGGTCACACTGGCCCGGTCGGTGAGGCGGCCGTCGATGAGCAGGTCGTACACACCGTCCGGACGGGGCGGCGCCCCCACGTAGACCCGCTTGGTGGGCAGTGCGTCCAGCTCGACGACGGTGGCCCGGGTACGGAAGACCAGGCGTACGCCGGAGGGCTGGGACTCGACCATGGCGAGCTGCCCATCGGCGTACTGCGCACGGGCGCGGGCGGGCAGCCGGTGCGGCAGCAGACCGTGCGCGGTGCGCTCCAGGTCGAGAGCGCCGCGCACGAGGTCAGCGGTGAGGGGAGTGGTGGTCCAGTTGTGCCCGGTGCTCATATCTCAGCCTTGATCAAGGTGTCCGAATCGTTCGTGTGCGTGGCGTGCGGTCGCGGAGCGCACTCATCTCGCGGTCGCGCGGCGGCGGTGATCACGTCGCGGGCCGGTTCCGCAGCAGCGCGTCGAGGCGGTCCACGATCCACTCCCAGGACTCCTGGGAGTCGGGAGCGCTGTGGCTGAAGCCCCCGGCCAGCTCCAGGCTGACGTAACCGTGGAAGACGCTGCCCAGCAGCCGCACGGCGTGCGTCCGGTCCGCCTCCGTCAGGTCGTAGCCGCGCAGGATCGCCCGCATCATCTCGGAGTGCCTGACCCCGGCGCTCGCCGCCGCCGTCTCCGGATCGAGCCGGAACTGTGCTGCGGCGTATCGCCCCGGGTACTCCCGGGCGTAGTCGCGGTAGACGTTCGCGAAGGCTGCCAGGGCGTCCTTGCCCGCTCGCCCGGCCAGGGCGGTCGCGCCCCGGTCGGCAAGCTCCGCCAGCGCGAGCAGCGCGATCCTGGTCCTGAGGTCCTGGGAGTTCTTCAGGTGCGAGTAGAGACTCGCGACCTTGACGTCGAACTGTCTGGCCAGTGCCGAGAGGGTCACCTGGTCGAATCCGGCCTCGTCGGCCAGCTCCGCCCCCGCCAGGACGAGACGTTCCGTGGTCAGCCCCGCGCGTGGTGACATGCCTGCTCCTTCATCTCTGCCTTAAGCGATCATGCATCCACCTAATGCTTATAGGCAACTGGGTCCGGAGCAGGGTACGGCACGGCACGGCACGGCACGGCGGGCATGGCGCGGCAGGCAGGGCAGGTACGGCAGGGCAGGTACGGCAGGGCAGGTACGGCAGGCAGGGCAGAGCGGCGCAGGGTGCGCCGTGGCTAACGGCCGGCGGCAGCCCTGCCGAGGAGCGAGGTCAGGATCTCCTCGGAGTGCGTCCACAGCAGGGCGCCGCCGATCCCCGGTACGACATGGCGATGGGCGCCGGGGATCCGGCCGGCGAGGAACTCCCCGTTGTCGGGGGAGTGGCTGGTGTCCAGCTCGCCGTACCAGATGTCGACCGGGACACCGATCTCCGCGAGGGCGAACGGCCAGCGCCCCATGGCCAGGACCGTATCGCGGGCGTAGCCGGCCGAACCCCGGGCGAAGCCCTCTTCCAGGGCCCGGCGGTACGCGGCCGCGAAGTCGGGCTCCCGGAACACGGCGAGGTCGCACTCCGGACTCCCGCCCATCACCATGCCCCACATCGCGTCGGCGCCGAACCCGGAGAAGAACTCCTCGGCACCGGCCGGATCGGACGCGGCCCGCTCGACGAGTCCGAGCAGATCCGGGGGCAGGACGCTCGCGAACTCCGGGGCCGCGACCTCATCGGCGCCGGACACGACGGCCAGCGCGGAGACGGCACCGGCCTCGGCGCAGGCGATGGCGAAGGGCGCGCCCTGCGAGTTCCCGATCACGGGCGGGCGCCCCAGCCCGCGCAGCTCGGCGAACCGGCCGAGGTCGTCGGCGAAGTCGGAGAAAGTGCGGCCGGGTACGGGGGTGGAGGCGCCGAGCCCCGGACGGTCCACGGAGACGAGGCGCACCCCGAGTGCCTCGGCGACGTCCGGGCCGATGCCGAGCCATCTGCTGGTGGCCGCCCCGGGGCACAGCAGTACGGGCGTGCCGTCCGGTGGCCCCCACTCGGACCACCCGAGCGACCGCCCGTCGGGCAGCCTCACTTCACCGAGCCTGGCGGGACCTTCGCTGTACGTCTTCTTCATGATCGCCATTCTGATGGTGCACACAGGGCATTGCCTGACATTTTTGCCGTGTGCGAGGGAGGCTCACTCCCGTAGCCAGAAGCCCGACCGCTCCACCCACAGGTCCAGCAACCCCGCGTCACCGTCGACCTCGATGCCCGTGTCGGTGGGCGTGCGCCGTCGGTACAGGAGCAGAAGAAGGTCGCTCATCGTGGCGCGTACGGTGACGGCTGCGAGGAAATCCGCCTGTCGTACGACCCGGACAACGCCGTGGCCGAGGGCCTGTACACCGGTCGGCCGCCCTGCCCTGTCCTGGTCAGCCGCCCTGGCCGGCGCTGCCGATGGGGCCGACCGTCACCGGGGAGCCGGAGCCGTCGGTGACGGGGAGCGTGGCGGCGCCGGGCCAGTCGATGGTGACGGACTTCGTCTCGTCCGGCGGGGTCACGACCAGGCCCGTGATGCGGACGCCGGAGCCGCCCGTGTCGTTGAGGGGGTAGGTGATGCCGAAGAACGTGGACTCCCCGTCCTTGAGGGTGCCCGGGCCGGTCTGCTGACCGGCGCGCTCCGCCGACAGCGGCCCCTCGCTGGTCTTCAGGTCGACACCCGCGTACCCGGAGATCGAGCAGTCCCCGCCACCGCTGTTCTTGAACTCCACCACGACGGTGCCCTCGGACTCGTCACTGATGCTCTGGTCCGACGCCGTGATCTCCAGCTCGTCGGTACGGCACTTCCCGGTCCCGTTGGCCGTCTTGGCATCGCCCCCGGCCGTATCCTTCCCGCCGGAGCTCTTCCCGGCGGAGTCCGCCGCGCCGCCCTGATCCGCACCGCCCGAGCCCGAACCGCCGCCCGCCGACGCCGCGTTGGAAGCGGACGACGGGGCGCTCTGTCCCGTGCCGTCCTCGTCGCCCTGGCAGGCGGTCAGCGAGAGGCTCGCGGCAACGGCGAGGGCCGCGAAGGTGAGCTTGTGAACGCGCATCGTTTCTTCCCCAGTATCGGTCGGCGGTGCTGGACAGCCGCCCGCTCGTTCAGGCCGGTACGGGCCGGTACGAGCGGGCATTTCTGATCACCAAGACCCACCGGGACCGGCCCGCCGTTCCGCCCAACCACCCCCTAAGACACGGCTGTTACACGCACAGCCCGGCACAGCACACACCAGCACCCGGCACACCCCGCCCGAAGCCCGCCCCGGGCCCGCCAGGACAACGGTTCCCCCCACCCCTCCCCCGTTCCCCCGTGACCACCGCCCGCTGGGACAGACCCGTGACCCGGCGCACCTTGACCGCGACCGACGGCACACCGGCTCTCAGCCGGCCCCGCCTCCTGCCCCACCTCCGGCCTCACCTCCGGCCTCGCGCCCGTCCTTCTGCCCCGGGGCGGGGTGCGAGGAGGCGGGCGGCGACGAAACGGGCTGTGAGGGGGCGGGCGGCGTCGGAGGCGGTTGGTGTGTGCCGCTGGTGCCGCTGGTGCCGCGCCAGGCGGCGTACAGGCCGGAGACGGCGACCGCGATCGTCGCCAGCGACTCCGGTGCGACGCCGCGCAGGACGAGGGCCGTGCCGGTGCCGAGTACGGCGAGGAATACGACGAGATCCTGAAAACCCTTGGTGCGGTGAGGCATGGTGAAGTCCCCGTTCCTGGTGCGTGACGGCGGATGCCGGTGCCTGACATGGCGTACGTTCACTCTCCGCTGGGCGCGGGGTGCTGCGGGAGGTGCAGCAGTGCTGCCAAGTGACCGGCAGCAGGCGCGGAGAGACGGGGGCGGAACGCGATGAGTGAGCTGAAGCGGGTCGATGAGGGTCTGGAGCCCGAAGTGGCCGCCCTGGCACAGGCGTTGCGCGACCTGTTCCTCGGCATCGGTATCTCGACGCGCCGGTACGCCGCGCGGCGCGCGTACGACTCCTCCACCGTCTCCCGCTATCTCGGCGGGCGTCGGCTGCCCCCCTGGGAGTTCGTGCTGAACCTCCTGAACGACGTGGCCGAGGAGCGTGGCACCGTACCGACCGAGCAGACGATCGGCATGCTCCGCGAGCTGCACACCACCGCGCTGAGAGCGGGGAACAGCCCGGTCCACAAGATGCAGTTGCTGCAACGGCAACTGGCCGAGGCCGACCAGGAGGCCCGGCGGGCCGCCATGCGCGAGCGCCTGCTGGAAGACACCCTCCAGGACCGCGAGCACCGCATCCGCGACCTCCAGATGCGCTACCGCGAACTCCAGGCGGCCCCGGCGCCGTCGGCGCGGGAACCGGGAGACGGCGGCTCGTCGGGGGAGACGTCCGAGGAGCGCGACCGGCTCCGGGCCGAGATCCACGGCCTGCAGGCCGAACTGGGTCGCGTACGGGCCCTGCACCGTCAGGCGGAGGAGCGCTGCGAACAACTGGAGCGCCAGCTCACGGAGGCGGAAGCGGAGGCACAGACGACGGCGGCACAGACGGCGGCGGCACAGACGGCGGCGGCACAGACGGCGGCGGCGCAGACGACGGCGGCGGGGCGCACCGGGGGGCCTGCGCTCGTGTCGGAAGCGCTGGGCCCGAGTGTCTGGAGCGGGCACACGACGGGCAACGTCACGTCGGAGACCTCGCGGAGCAACAACTACTTCGAGGCCGTGCACGGTGACGTCAACGTGGTCACCAGCGGCTGGATGGTGGACGAGGAATACGTCGACTCCCTGACCGTCCGGGTGATGAACGAGGGGAACGGACTTCTGGGGCACGGCTTGCTCGTCGACGCCAGGACGGTGGTCACGTTCGGCTTCGGGCTGCCCTCCGAGCAGCAGCCGGTTCCGGGGACCGTGCTGACCGTGCGGAGCGGTGAGCGGGACGTCCGGGCCGTTCCGACCGAGGTGCATGTGGTCGCCCTTCAGAGGTACCCGATGCGTGTCGTGGCGCTGCGTCTGTCCGATTCCCTTCCCTTTCCCGAGCGGCCGCTGTTCGCCGACCTGCGCCCCGCGCCCGGCAGCCAACTCCTCGTGAGCGGCTACCTGAGGGACGACCGCTACTCGTGCCTCCTGGACGTCAAGGGCCGCACGGGGGAGTCGCTGCGGGTGTCCGGGGAGATCGTGAAGGGTCTTGCCGGTGCCCCCGCGTTCTCCAGCACGGGCGGACTGGCGGGTCTGGTCGCGCTGGGGAACCCGGAGAAGAACGTCGGGCACGTGCTCCGCGCCTCGGCCCTGCTCGACCTGCCCACGGTCGGCATGAGCGCATGGGCGAGGACCGGTGATTGATCAGGCGCAGGCTCAGGGCTGTGACGGGCTACGAGGGTGAGGAGGTGCCCGCCGGGCTCGTGGTCGGGACCGGGCGGTCCAGGTGCTCGCGGGCACGGGGGACGACCGCCGAGTACGACGGGTACCGCGCCGAGGCGGCGGCACTGCCCGGCGTACGAGGTGCCCGCCGGAAGCTGAGGGCCGGGCCTACTGGCGCTTGACCTTGTGGCCGCGGGCGATGGCGAAGCGCTCCCGCCAGGTGGCGTCTTCCGGATACTCCGGGGTATCGGGGTGCTCCGGATATGCCGAGGCGCTCGCCTGCCAGGCCTCCCAGGCCGCCGCCTGTCGGCAGTCCGCGCACTCGGTCTCGTCGCCCGCAGGCCGGAACACGTGCTCCTCGCCCGGCCCCGCGCACGTCATCAACTCCCGTACGGGCGGGGCCGCGGGGTGCCGGGGTGTGACCGCCGGGCCGGACCCCCACCCGGCGGCACCACCACTTCCCGCGGTCTCCCGGCCGCCCGGGGCCTCGGGGAGTTTCTGGGCCAGGCGGTACCGCAGGAACCCCACGGCCGAACGCACCCCGCCCTCCGGCCGCTCGGCCAGCATCGCGTGCCGCAGGTCGCCCGTGCTCAGCCCGCGCTCCAGCCACTTGACGGCCTCCACGGCCAGCGACCGGGCCTCGCGCACGCCGAGGTGCAGCTCGCGGCGGGAGTGGCGCAGGGACAGCAGGACCCCTTCGGCGCGCTGGAGTTGGTGGGCGCGGAACATGTCACCGGTCCCGCCGGGGGCGGCGGGGGGTTCCGCGGCGGGCGCTTCGGAGGGTGGGTGGGGAGTGGTCATATCTCTGTCGTCTTCTACCGGTTGATAGCCACCAGCCTGCCGAGGGGTCGGCCGACCGACCGTCGGAGACTGCTCACTCGGTGGCGAGGACGTGGAGGGCCCCTCTCTCAGGGCGGCTGCCTCGGCGCTCGTCAGGGGGATGTTCGTGAACAGCTGCTCGGTGGTCCAGCGGCCGCCCTCGACCTGGCTCCTCCACTCGTGCACGAAGCCGTTCTCGATCAGCTGCCTCTTCGCCCGCTGGTACGAACGGCCCGTCATGTCCAGCCGGTTGGCCAGCTCGCTCAAAGGGCGGTTCCTGGCGGACTCGGGCAGGCCCTGGACGTACAGGAGAAGGATCTTCGCATCGCTGCTCATCCGCCGCGTACGCACGACGTTGTTCGATGCCTTCGTATAGCCCGAAGAGGGCGCGATAACATGACGCAGCATTTCCGGTTGCCTCGCAGTGGCACTGGTGGTGTAGGCCCTCGCGTGGTGTTGTCGCACCGCCGGGGGCCGCCCCATGCTAAGAGCGCACGGAGCGTGATGACGCCGTTACCGTACCGCATGATTTTCGACGCTTTCCCCATATCCATCCTTTCGAAGTACACCCCTGTACCGGTGTGTACGCCCCTGTGCCTCCGTGGGGCGCCGGACGGGCGGTGGGATACGGTTGCTTCGCAACACAGCGTGGAAGGGACCCCATTGACGCGCGTTGCAATCGCCGGTGGCGGCATCAGCGGCCTGGCTTCGGCACTGTTCCTGGGACGCAGAGGTCACGCGGTGACCGTGTTCGAGCGGGACGGCCACCGGCCGGGTGACGACCTCGACCGGGACTTCTTCGCCTGGCACCGTCCCGGCGTTCCCCAGGCGGTCCAGCCGCACGGCCTCCTCGCCCCCGTGCGCGATGTGCTCCGCTCCGAGACGCCGGATGTGTACGAGGCCATGCTGCGCAGGGGAGCCGGTGAGCGGGACGAGTTGGCGTGGTTCCCCGAGAGACCCCCCGTACGCCCCGGTGACGGGGACCTCGTGACGGTCCTGGCCCGGCGCATCGTGCTGGAAGCGGCGCTGCACGAGGCGGTGGAGCGCGAACCGGGCATCGAGCTGCGGCGCGGGGACCCCGTGGCCGGACTGGTCGTCGAGCGGCCGGGTGACATCCCGAGGGTGACGGGAGTGCGGTCGGCCTCCGGTGCGTACGACGCCGATCTCGTGCTCGACGCGAGCGGCCGGCGCTCGAAGGTGAACGGGTGGCTCGCCGAGGGCGGTTGCCGGGACGCCGTGGTGGAGAACCAGCGGATCGGCATCGCGTACTTCTGCCGCTGGTACCGGCTGCGCGCCGACGCGCCGAGGAATCCCGGGCGGATCATGAACGGTTCGGCCTCGTCCTTCGCCGTCGGCGGGGTCTTCCCCTCGGACAACGGCACCTTCGCGGTGTCACTGACGGTGTCCACGGCGGATCCGACGCGGGCGGTCCTGAAGGACCCGGACGCGTTCGAAAGGGTCGCGAGGACGTTTCCCGCCGTCGCCGCGTGGCTGGCACTGGAGCACGAGGCGCTGTCGGACGTCCTCGCGATGGGCGGCCTCGACAACCGCTGGACATCGCTCGTGGACGGGACGGGGCCGGTGGTCGCCGGGCTCGTCGGCGTCGGGGACTCGGTCATGCACACCAACCCCACGTTCGGCCAGGGGGTGGCGCTGGGCCTGCGGGCAGGACAGTGGATCGCCCGCCACGCCGATGACGCGGCGCGGGACCCGGTGTCGTTCACCGAGGAGTATCACCGGTGGACCGTACGGGAGTTGCGCCCGTGGTTCGATACCCAGGCCGCGTCCGACCTGGCCAGTGAGGCCCAGCTCGGCAGCCCCGCATCCCGCGACCCGGAGCCCCCCACCGGCGCCGCCCGCGAGCGGGCCGCCCGCGCCGCCTGCGCGCTGGAGGACCCCGTGGTCATGCGGGCGCGGGCCCAGGTCCGCCATCTCGTGCTGACGGAGGAGCAGGCCTACGGGACCGAGGAGGTACGGGCGCACGTGGCCCGCTGGCTGGAGCGGCACCCGGACTTCGTACCCGGCTTCGACGGACCGGAGCGCGAGGAGTGGGAGTCGGCCGCGGGGCTCTCCGCCACGAAGGCGGCACGGTCCGCGTAGCTCCGTACGAGCGGGGCGGCCCCGGTCGAGGGCGACCTCGTTCGCGGGCGGCCCCGCTCGAAGCGCCGCCCGCTCGAAGCGCCGCCCGCTCGCAGCGCGGCCTGCTCCCTACTCCGAGTCCAGCACCGCCTTGATCCTGGTGACGGTGTCGCGCAGATGGGGAATCCCGTCCATCTGGACGGCCATGATGCCGCTGGACGTCTTCGTGCCGTCCTTCGTCTTCACCCGGCCTTGCACTCGGTCGCGCCCTTGCGAAGCGCCTTCAGGGCGGCTTCCCAGGGGACCTGGGCGGTCCTGTCCGGTATCGCGTCCAGATCCTCGGCGGCGGGCAGATGCTTCAGGAGGTCCTCACAGGCAGGCCCCATCTGGTCGAAGGTCCCCATGCTCACCTCGTTGACCCGCGCGGCGTCCTCCCGCATCTGCTCGATCTGTTTGTCACCTGGGAAACGATCTCCTTGACGCACAACGTGACGTCGCGGCCCGAGTCCCGAAGCCGCACCCACCGGCCCGCCCGCACCGGCACCGTGTCGTAGACGTAACGGCGCATGAGCCGTTCACCCATGTGCTTGCCACCGGCCTCCACGATTCGTTCGGCCATGGCGACTGGATCGATCTCCAGAGCCTTCGCTTCGTACTCGATGGTCGGCATCCTTGTCTCTCCTTCTCGGTGTCCGGGCTCTGTGTTCCGCGTCCGGAGCCGAGCGCAGGGCTGTCGCCGTGCATCAACCATCGGGCGCGGGCTGCCGTGGCGCGGATTCGTGCGCCGCGCCACGTGAAGCCGGAGGCTGCATAGGATCCAGCTCATGGGCTTCTACGATTCTCGCTGCGCCGTCACCGGTATCAGCCTGCGCGGGACGGATGCCGTGGCCGTCGGGCTGATGGCGAACGAGGGCGGGTACCGGCCGGTCACTCTCGGCATCACCGGCAACTACAACCGGCTCGGCTCCATCGACGGCATCGAGCGGGACCGCAACAGCGACTCGGTGTTCGAGTACTTCTGCCGTCGTGCCTGGAGCGGTGACTTCGTGATGGCCAAGCAGTACGCGGACGCGTACGGCGATCCGCCGCACGACATCGACTCCCTGCTGAGCTATTTCGAGCGGAACGTCAGCGACTCGTCCGAGGAGCGGCCGGCGGCGACCCTGTACGGCCGCCGTGTCTTCTCCGTGCTCATCGCACGGCCGGTGTGGAACGCGCTGGCCGCAGGTGAGTTCGCGCCGGGCGGGGATGCGCCCGAGGTCTGGTTCACGGAGGTCTTCGGCGACGCGCGGGAGCCCGGGGAGCTGTACCGGGGCTGCCTCGCGGAGGTGGCCCGCGACATCCGTGCCCTGGCGGCGGTGAACGGCTTCCTCGGCGCCCGGGGAACGGGCTGGTCGCTCCCCGATGAGGACGAGATCGGCGGTCAGCACTACGCACCCGAGATGCGGGAGTACCTGAGCGAGGCCCGCACGGGCTTCCAGGACGTGCCCTCGGTGCTCCGGGCTCTCGATGTGTACGCCGAGGCGGCCGGCGAGCTGCTCGAAGACGACTGAGGCCTGTGGGAACCGGGGAGAACCCGGTGATCCGCGCCTACCCCTGTGACGGCAGCCCGAGCCTCTCCCGCTCGGCGTAGTAGAGCCGCCTGTGCATGTCTTCCGGGGCAGGGTCGGCGGACAGTTCGGCGAGCTCCTCACCGGAACCGGCGGCAATGGATATGTGCAGGGGTGCGAGCCCCGCGGCCACCTCCACGAACAGTTCGTCATCGTCGAAGGCGATGTCGTACAAGCATGCTTCGGAGAAGGTGCGCCCGCCCAGTTCCCAGTACGTCAACTCCGTGTCGACCTTGATGACCGGAGGCGGCTGCTGGTCCTCCCGCTGCCGCGGGTGCAGCCAGTACCCGTAGAAGTTGCCGTCCTCGTCCTGGGCCACGGCCTTCAGATACATGGCCATCTGCTCGGATGCCGCGCAGTTGGCCATGATGTCCGGATCGGCGCGCTCCTTCTCGCTGAGATAGCTGGTGTCGGTCAGCGGGTGCTGGGCGCTGGGCTCCAAGATCGTGATGCCGAACCGCTCGAAAGGGTGCCCGCGTCCCTCCCACTGCGCTGTCGCCAGGAGCCGTACGTCCTCCGGCACGGGACGTCCGCCCAGCCGCTCCTGCGAGAACTCCTTCAACCGCTCGTCATGCACAGATGAATCCTCTCGCTGCCCAGTGCCACCTCAAGGTTAGGAGGTGCCTCTGACACCTGGTGATCCGCTGGGCGCGAAGTGGCCACGACGGTGAGGTGGCGGAACCGCTGGGGAGCACGTTCGCCCTGGCCACCGGTGGTGGCACCGTCGATACCGTCGATATCCGTACCGGAAAGCGCGCCGGAACGAGTGGAGTTGGGCGCCTTTGGTGCGGGTACGGCGCGTCGGCTGAGGGGCGCGCTCCGGTTCTGATCCCGCGCGCCCGAAAGCGGGCGCAAGCGCCCTCCCGTAGGGCCGTATGTCGGATACCGTCCGAATGTCTGCCAACACAGCGAGGTACGGCGGTCTCCGGGTCGGTCCACGCCTTCGGTCCGTGAGCCTGCCCCGCCGTCATCGCTCTCGGGAGGGAGGGGTTCACCCATGACGCTGGCGAGCGAGGGCGAGGCGCCGGGGCCGGTCCGTTTCTATCTGGCCTGCGACTGGCCGCACTGTGACACCCACACCATGTTCGACCTGGTGGTGGCCGAGCCGGCTCCGCCCATCGAGGAGGACTTCCTGGGCCACCTCATGCATACGGCTCAGGCGTCCGTGGGGCGGGTGAGGGAGTTGGGCTGGACGTATCACGAGGGGATCGGGCACTGGTGCTCGCGCTGCTCGGACCCGGTGGACCGGGCGAGATGGAAGAAGCCGGACTGACCCGGGGCCACTGGCCGACTCGGTGGATTCCTGGGCCGGCCGCCCGTTGGACTCCTGGGCCGATCCGGTGGACTCCTGGGCCGGCCCGGTGGGTGGGCCGGGCTGACCCGGTGGTCTCCTGGGCTCGCTCGGTGGGCACCACCCGGGCCTCTTCCGGTGCCCAGGCCGCCTGGCCGGCGACTCCGCTCGGCCCGCGTGTACGGGGTCGCTGTTCCGTGGCGATCACGGCCCGGTGATCCGGCCGCCCGGTCGGGATCAACGCCGGTTCCGGCGAGCGGAATTGGCCAAGACATGACACCGACTCGGTCTGTAGTCTGAGCGGCTCCACGATCTTTGCGAGCCAGCAGGAGGACCCAGCGTGTCCGACCCCGGCGGTCAGCACCGCCCGACCCCGCCCAGGCCCTCTGACCTGCCGCCCTCTGACCCGCCGCCCTCTGACCCGCCGTCTTCTGATCCGTCGACCGTGACGCCGCCGCGGCCGCCTCATTCGCCGACTCCGCCCCCGTCGTCGACTCCGTCCCCGACCCCCACCCCGCCTTCTGACCCGCCGCCCCCACCGCTGCCTCCCGACCCGCCGACCCCGCAGGGTGGGGGTCACCGAGTGCCGATCATCGCCGCCGTGATCACTGCGGTGGCGACGATCGCCGCCGCAGTGATCGCCGCTGTCGCGGTATCCGGTGGGGATTCCGGCCCGGAAGTGCCGTCGTCGGCCGTATCGCCGGAGACGTCCACGACGGCCTCGGTCACGCCCGATGGGTCGAAGGCGCCCGCGACCGCGTCGGACCCGCCGGTCGCCAAACTGCCGAGCGGGGCGGCGAACACGCCCACGCAGGACGCCCCTCCGCGCGTGATCGCCTCTCCCGACATGGCCGCCGAAGGGGCCGTCGTGACGATCAAGGTCAGTGGCTTCGCCCCGGGCGAGCAGGTCCGTATCAGCTTCCGGGACACCAGCCCGCAGATGGAGGTGGACCTGCGCAATGTGACCGCCGGGCCCGACGGGGGCTTCGTCGCGGAGGTGAAGGTTCCCAGGGACAGGGGCGACGGTTTCGAGGAGTCCAAGTTCCGTGCCTGGAGCGTGGATGACGTGGACGCCAACAACACGGCCGACACCCCGTTCACGTACATCGACTGAGCGATGGCCCGCGCCTCCGCTCCCCGGGGAGTGACACTCCGGCCTCCCGGCCGCGACTGGTAGCTTCACCCACGCACGGTCGGCCATCGCCGGTACCAGGCCCGCCGGAACGGCCGGCCGCCCTTGCCGGTCCACCGGGCGCTGGACCGAAGGACGGAACGGGAGTCTGTCGTGACCACCGCACTGATCATTGGCGACATCCAGCAGGGCATCACGAGTGGCTACCCGTTCACCAGGAGTGTCGTGCCGCCGCTCACCGAACTGCTGCCGCGTGCCCGCGCGGCCGGCGCCCTCGTGGTGTTCGTGCGCTTCGCCCTTCGGCCCAACGGGGCCGACCTGCCCCCGGGCAACGCCCAGCTCCGGTCGTTCCATGAAGCCGGGGACGCCTTCCACGAGGGGGCGACCGGAACCGGGATCGCTCTGCCGGTCGCCGACGAGGACGTCGTCGTGCTGAAGCGCCGTGCCAGCGCGTTCGCCGGCACGGATCTCGACCTCGTCCTCCGCGCGAGCGGCGTCACCGGTCTCGTGATCGCCGGAGTCGCGACCAGCGCGATGGTGGCCGCGACGTGCTACGACGCGGCGGACCGCGACTACCGGGTGACCGTACTGCGGGACGGTTGTGCCGACGGTGACGCCGCCATGCACGATTTCTTCATGGACACCGTCTTCCCCAGCCGGGGATTTGAGGTCATGCCCTGCGCCCGCTGGAATGGCGGACAGGGCTGACCGTGATCACGGTCAGCCACTGACGACGGGGCCACGGTGGCGGTGGCGGCGGTCCGATGTCTTCCGGTCAGGACGACCGTCCGCCGAACTGCCAGTTGTGCACCTCGATGTCGGCGTACCGGTCCGGGGTCAGGACGGCGCGTGCCGTTTCCGGGTCCGGCGCCCGGACCAGCACCGCCGTGCCCAGCCAGGTGGCGCCGTCGTCCGACAGCAGCGGCCCGTAGGCGATCAGCCCCTCCCGGTCGAGCGGCACCGCGAGGTCGGCGGCCTCTCCCGTACCGAGGCCGAGCACCAGGTACCGGTTGCCGTCGTCCGGGCCGCCGGGGAAGTCCCACATGGTGCGCCCCAGGGTGTTGCGCCACCGCCGCAGCAGTACGTCCCGGTAGGCGCCGGCCTGGTAGTTGGGCTCGTCGAAGGCGAACGCGCGGGCGGCGGCGGCATCGGGCAGGTCGACGATGTGCACGCTTCCGGTGGGCGTGTCGCCGTCGTCGGCGAGGGTCGGCCCCCGGGCGATCATCTCCTTCGCGTACCCGTCCATATAGGACCAGTGCTCTTCCAGCAGCTCTTCCCGCAGGGGGAGGGATCCGGGCCGGTCGCGGTGGTAGCAGAGGAACTCCATGCCCAAAGCATCTCTCAGCGGGTGACCGGGTCGAGCGGGTTTGCCGCGATGGCCGCTCGGCAGTTCCTGCGATGGCGCGCGGCAGGCTCATGGGGAAGCGTTCGGCCGTCTCCCGCGGAAGCGCGCGGCAGCCTCATGGGGAAGCGCGCGAGAGGCAGTAACCCTGGCTGCCGATATACTTCGTAGCTCGATATATGCTCGACGTATGACGCGACAGAGCCCGTCCTTGACGGAACCGCAGTACTTCATCCTTGCCGCGCTCATGGACGGCCCGCTGCACGGCTACGGCATCATCAAGGCCGCCGAGCGGGCCACCGATGGGCGGCTCCGCATCGCTGTCGGCACCCTCTACGGCGCGCTGGAGCGGTTGGAGCGGGCCGGGCTGGTGGCGGCCGGTGACGAGGAGATCGTGGACGGGCGGGCGCGGCGCTACTACCGGCTCACGGAGGGCGGTACCGAGGCGCTCGACCGGGAGGCGCTGCGGATGCGGTCGGCGGCGGCTGTCGTCCTCGGGCGCGCGCGGGATGCCGGGGCGGCCCCGGCGTGAACCGTCTGTTGCTCGCGGCCTACCCCGAGCCCTACCGCTCCCGGCAGGGAAAGGAGTTGCTGGCCTGCCTGTCCGAGGCGTACCCCGGCCGTTCCTGGCCCCCGCCGCGCGAGGTCGTCGCCGTGGTGCGGGCCGGGGTGCGGGCCCGCGCCCGTGCCGTCGTCGACGACACGGGCCGGCCGTGGTGGCTGGACGGCATCCACCTGGCCGCTCTCGTCCTCGCCGCGCTGGCGCTGGTGCCGTATCTGCAGGACGTGTGGCACTGGGCGCTGCACACCGATCCCGGCCGTCATGCCATCGCCTTCGACTTCTCCGGCTGGTACCCGTGGGCAGAAGGTCCCGGTACGCGGACACGGCTCCTGCCCTACGGGCTGCTTCCGCTGGTCTGTCTGATCGCCCTGCTGCGGGGCCGGCCGTGGATCGCCCTGCCGGCCGCAGCGGCGATGATCTACGCCGGTGCCACGTTCGACAGCGGTACGTTCTTCGGCGACGAGGGCAAGGCGGGCCTGGGCTACTACGGGCTGGGCGCCCCGATAACGGCCCGCGACCTGGTGCTGTCCGGGACACTGTGCGCCGCGTGCGCCGTCTTGGCGGCTTGCCGTCCCGGCCCGCTGCGGCGTCACTCGTACCGCTGGCTGGTTCCTGTCGTGCTCGCCATGGTCGTGGCCGGGTCCCTGCACATCATCTCGATCAGTCCGGCCTTCCAGCGCGGCCTGTTCGCCCTCGAAGTCGCCGCGCTGATCGCCGCGTGGGTGGCGACGGCCGCCACCGGTGATTACCGGTGGCTGATCCCCGTCGCGGCGTTCGCGTTCATCCGCACACAGACGATCGTCGTCCAGCCGAACGGGTTCATGCGGTCCCTGCCGGACCTGGTCGTGCTCCTTCTCCTCATCGCACCCCTCCCGGCCCTGGCCATCGCAGCCCAGCGCCGGCAGAGCCGGGCGCTCCTCGGCTGAGGGCCCGGATTCCCGGTGGGCCGCCGAGCGGACCGCCCGCCCACCCCGCGCCCGAAGCGGCGCGTGACCGCAACCGCCTCCCACGACAGAGAAAACAATGACTCAGCACGATCCCCCGACCCTGCTCACGCACCAGGACCCCGACCGGCTCCCTGGCACCACGACCGGACCCGGCCCCGCGCGGACGGTACGGCTTCGGCCACGGCTGCGGCTCGCGGCTCCGCTGTGCCTCGTGGGGTTCCTGGCGGTCTATCTGATCGCTGTCCGCACCCCGTTCGGGCAACGGGCGGAGAACGCCCTGTTCGGCGAGAACGGTGCCAACCCGGCGTGGATCTACGACTGGTCGGGGGCGGCCTACGGGTCGTCGGCCCTGCCGCCCCTGGAGCACACCGCGATGCCCACCCTGCTCGTGGGCCTGGCGGTCATCGCGGCCATCGCGCTGGTACGGAGGCGCTGGTGGCAGGGCTGCGTGGCGATCGGGATCGTCGTGGCCACGATCGGCGGGAAGGAACTCACCAGGACGATCCTGCCCCGCCCCGATCTCGTGGACGCGCACGTCTCGCTCATCGAGGCGAGCTTCCCCAGCGGGCACGTGGCCGTCCCCGCAGGGCTGGTTCTCGGCGCCGTCGCCATCGCGTCCCCCCGCACCCGCCCCTACGTCACGGCGGCCGGCATGCTGTGGCTCGCCGTCACCGCAGGCGCCGTCCAGGCCACCTACCACCACCGGCCCAGCGACGTACTGGGCTCCACGCTGCTGGCCTGCGCCTGCTACGGCCTCGCGGCCAGGTTCCTGCCGCCCGCCGCCGCACCCGGCACGCGGCACCCCCGTGCGCTGCCGGCGTTCGCCCTGGCGCTGTCGGCGGCCGGTGCGCTCGTCGCCGGCGCGCGGGACGACTCCGTCACGCAATCGCTGGTCTTCGCGGCGGCGGCCTTCCTGTGCGCGGTCCTGTTCTGGTTCACCGTGAAGCAGGGGCAGGGGCAGGGGCAGGGGCAGGGACAGGGACAGGGGCAGGGGCGCGCCGGGCGCCGCGCACGCTCCCCGCTGGGCTGACCGCCCGGCCCGCTCCAGAGCGTGGGGCCCGCGTCCGCCGCCCGGCCGGTGCGGCGCCCGGCGGCGCGATCCCCGTCGGCACGACCCTTGTCTGATGAACCGTCAGGTACGACGATGGCCCCGCCGGTTCGTATGTGACGCTACGTCAGATGGACTTCGGCGGGGCGCCGTGGACCCCGGTGGAGAGGCGGTGCGAACCCGGCGGACCTCAAGGAAAGGAGGCCGTTCGGTGCCGATACAGCCCACCGGGCCGCTGTCGTACGGGATGCAGCTCCCGATCCAGTCGCAGAGCACCATCTACGCGGAGTCCTGGGAGGCCTCGGCGACCCCCGCCGATCTCGCCCGGATCGCCCGCACCGCCGACCGCAGCGGTTTCGCCTACCTCGCGAGCTGTGACCACGTCGCCATCCCGCGACGGCTCGCCGAGGCCATGAGCACCGTCTGGTACGACCCCGTCGCCACCCTTTCCTTCCTCGCCGGGGTCACCGAACGTGTGCTGCTGATGAGCCATGTCGCCGTCGTCGGGCTGCGCCATCCGCTCGTCACCGCCAAGCAGTACGCCACGCTCGACCACCTCAGTGGCGGCCGGCTGATCCTCGGGGTCGGCGCCGGCCATGTGCAGGAGGAGTTCGACGTCCTCGGCGCGGACTTCACCGGGCGCGGGGGCGTGCTCGACGAGACCATCGACGCGCTGCGGGCGGCGCTCGGGCCGGAGGAGTACCCGGAGTTCGCGGGGGAGCGGTTCTCCTTCGCCGGGCTGGGGCAGCTGCCGCGTCCGGCCCAGGAGCGCGTGCCCGTCTGGGTGGGCGGATCCTCGCCCGCCGCGATGCGCCGGGCCGCCGTGCGGGGTGACGGGTGGCTGCCGCAGGGAGGCTCGCGGGAGGTGCTGCCCACGCAGATCGCCCGGGTCCACGCCCTGCGGGCCGAGGCCGGGGTCGCGGAGCCGCTCGTCGTCGGGGCGATCACCGAGCCGCTGTACGTCGGTGAGCCCGGGTGGTCCGTGGGGCGGCGGACCCTGAGCGGGAAGCCGGAGGCCCTCGCCGAGTCGCTCCGGGTGTACGCGGACATGGGCGTGCACCAGATCCAGGTGCGGTTCCGGAGCCGCTCGGCAAGTGAACTCCTCGACCAGATGGCGGCGTTCGGCGCCGATGTCGCACCGCTACTCGACACCTAGGGAGACCGGTCATGGGCAAGCTGGACGGGCGCGTCGTCATCGTCACGGGTGCGGCGCGTGGGCAGGGTGAGCAGGAGGCGCGGCTCTTCGCGGCCGAGGGCGCGCGGGTGGTGATCGCCGATGTGCTGGACGAGCAGGGCGAGGCGCTGGCGAAGGAGCTGGGCGAGGGCGCGGCCCGGTTCGTGCATGTGGACGTGAGCCGCGAGGAGGACTGGCAGGCCGCCGTCACCGCGGCGAAGGAGGCCTTCGGGAAGATCGACGGGCTGGTCAACAACGCGGGCATCCTGCGCTTCAACGAACTGGTGTCCACGCCGCTGGAGGAGTTCCAGCAGGTGGTCCAGGTCAATCAGGTCGGCGCCTTCCTGGGGATCAGGACCGTCGCGCCGGAGATCGGGGCGGCGGGCGGCGGCACCATCGTCAACACCGCCTCGTACACCGGGCTCACCGGCATGGCGTTCGTGGGCGCCTACGCGGCCACCAAGCACGCGGTGCTGGGGCTGACGAAGGTGGCGGCACTGGAACTGGCGTCGAAGGGGATACGGGTCAACGCCGTCTGCCCGGGGGCCGTGGACACCCCGATGACCAATCCGGCGGCGCTGGACCCGTCCGCCGACCCGGAGGAGTCGAAGGCGGCCGTCGCCGAGCTGTACAAGAAGCTCGTGCCGCTCGGGCGGATCGGGCGGCCGGAGGAGGTGGCGGCGCTCGCCCTGTTCCTGACCTCGGACGACTCCTCGTACATCACCGGTCAGCCGTTCGTCATCGACGGCGGCTGGCTGGCCGGCGTCAGCCTCTTCTGACAGGGCTCCTGACAGGGCTCCCGATAAGGCTCCTGGCAAGGCTTCCGGCAAGACTTCCGGCAAAGATTCTGACGAAGCGTCAGGTATTGACGGGTCGGAGCGTCGGTGGAACAGTCGGTCGCATCACAATCTGACGGTGCGTCAGAAATACTTGAGGACGGTGAACCTCCGTGGAATTCGGGCTCTTTGTTCAGGGGTACGTGCCCGCCGCGCGTGCCAAGGTCGACCCCGAGGCAGAGCACAAGGCACTGATCGAGGAGACCGAGTACGTCATCCAGGCGGACAAGTCCGGCTTCAAGTACGCCTGGGCCTCCGAGCACCACTTCCTGGAGGAGTACTCGCACCTCTCCGCCAACGACGTCTACCTCGGCTACCTCGCGCACGCCACCGACCGGATCCACCTGGGGTCCGGCATCTTCAACCCGCTCGCGCCGGTCAACCACCCGGTGAAGGTGGCCGAGAAGGTCGCCATGCTCGACCACCTCTCCGAGGGCCGCTTCGAGTTCGGGTCCGGGCGCGGGGCCGGGAGCCACGAGATCCTCGGGTTCATGCCGGGCATCACCGACATGAACCACACCAAGGAACTCTGGGAAGAGACCATCGCCGAGTTCCCCAAGATGTGGCTCCAGGACGAGTACGCCGGCTTCCAGGGCAAGCACTGGTCGCTGCCGCCCCGCAAGATCCTGCCCAAGCCGTACGGGAAGTCGCACCCGGCCATGTGGTACGCGGCCGGGTCGCCGTCCTCGTACGCGATGGCGGGCAAGAAGGGGCTCGGCGTGCTGGGCTTCAGCGTGCAGAAGGTCTCCGACATGGAATGGGTCGTCGAGTCCTACAAGAACGCGGTCAAGGACGCCGAGCCGATCGGCGGCTTCGTCAACGACAACGTGATGGTCACCTCGACCGCGATCTGTGCCGAGACGCACGCCAAGGCGGTCGAGATCGCGGTGGGCGGCGGGCTGAACTACCTCCAGTCGCTGCTGTTCCGCTACCACGACACGTTCCCGCGGCCCGAGGGGATTCCCGAGTGGCCCGAGCTGCTTCCCGAGTACAGCGAGGAGATCATCGAGCTGCTGATCGCGGAGGAGCTGATGATCTGCGGCGACCCGGACGAGGTGCTGCGGCAGTGCAAGCGGTGGGAGCAGGCGGGTGCGGACCAGCTGAGCTTCGGGATGCCGATCGGGATCAGTCCCGAGGACACGAAGAACTCGATCAAGCTCATCGGTGAGCACGTGATCCCGAAGATCGACACGGACCCGGTGCACCGGACCACGCGGTTCCGGAACGCGGCGGCCTGACCCCGGGGGCTCCGCCCCGGCCAGGACCGGGCGGCGTCTTCCCGGACCGTCGCCCGTGGGCCGGGGTGCGTACCGCGGCCGAAAGCGTACGCACCCCGGCCGCAGTACGGCCGCATTCCCGCCGCACCCCGACGACGTACCTCCGTCGTCCCCGGCCGCACCCCGACGATGTACCTCCGTCGTCCCCGGGCCGCACCCGGGCCGCGCCCCGGCCCGACCGGCACCTGCCACCCACCGGCCACCGCGCCACCGACCGGCACCACCGCAGCCACCGGCACCATCACCACCGACCGACCACCACCACCACCAGCGAGAGCCGCACCCAGAAGGGACCCCGTCATGCTCGACCACCTCATCCGCGGAGCGACCGTCGTGGACGGCACCGGCGGACCCGCCTACCGCGCCGACCTCGGCATCCGCGACGGCCGCATCGCCGTCATCGCCGAACCCGGCACCCTCACCGAGGAGGCCGTGACCAGCGAGGACGCCACCGGCCTCGTCCTGGCACCCGGCTTCGTCGACCCGCACACCCACTACGACGCCCAGCTCTTCTGGGACCCCTACGCCACGCCCTCCATGAACCACGGCGTCACCACCGTCGCCGGGGGCAACTGCGGCTTCACCCTCGCGCCGCTGCACCCCGAGCGCCCCGAGGACGCCGACTACACGCGCCGGATGATGTCGCGGGTGGAGGGCATGGCCCTCAAGGCGCTGGAGGAAGGTGTCGACTGGTCCTGGTCCAGCTTCCGCGAGTACCTGGACGCGCTCGAAGGACGCATCGCGGTCAACGCCGGGTTCATGGTCGGGCACTGCGCCCTGCGCCGCCATGTCATGGGTCCCGACGCCGTCGGCGGACAGCCCACCGGCGAGCAGATGACCGCCATGCTCGCGCTCTTCCACGACGCCATGGACGCCGGGGCCTGGGGGCTGTCCACCACACAGTCCTCCACCCACGCCGACGGGGACGGTCAGCCGGTCGCCTCGCGGCACGCGCTGCCCGAGGAGCTGCTCGCGCTCTCCCGTGCGGTCGGCGAACACGAGGGCACGCAGCTCGAAGCGATCGTCGCGGGCTGCCTCGACCAGTTCTCCGACGAGGAGATCGACCTCTTCGTGGACATGAGTGCCGCCGCCGGACGGCCCCTCAACTGGAACGTGCTCACCATCGACGCCGCCGTGCCCGAACGCGTACCGCGTCAGCTGATCCCCAGCGAACGCGCCCGCCGCGCGGGCGGCCGGATCGTCGCGCTCACCATGCCGATCCTCACCCCGATGAACATGTCGCTCGGCACCTTCTGCGCCCTCAACCTCATCCCCGGCTGGGGCGACATCCTCGCCCTCCCCGTCCCCGAACGCATCGAGCGGCTCCGTGACGCGGACACCAGGGCCGAGATGCTGCGCCGCGCCGACAGCAAGGAGGCCGGGGTCTTCCGCCGGCTCGCGAACTTCGGCCGGTACGTCATCGGGGACACCTACAGCGCCGCCAACGAAGGCCTCAGCGGCCGGGTGGTGAACGACATCGCCGCCGAACGCGGCCTGGACCCCTTCCACTGCCTGGTCGAGATCTGCGCCAACGACGACCTCCGTACGGTGCTGTGGCCCATGCCCACCGACAACGACCCGGCCTCCTGGGCGCTGCGGCAGCAGACCTGGGAGCACGAGGACGTGATGCTCGGCGGCTCCGACGCGGGGGCCCACCTGGACCGGATGTGCGGAGCTCCGTACACCACCCGCTTCCTCGGCGACTGTCTGCGCGGCCGCAAGCTCGTGCCTCTCACCACCGCCGTCAGGATGCTCACCGACGACCCCGCCCGGCTCTTCGGGCTGCGGGAGCGGGGCCGTATCGAGGAGGGCTTCCACGCCGACCTCGTGCTGTTCGACCCCGAGCGCATCGACGCCGGACCCGCCACCCTCGTACACGATCTGCCGGGCGACAGCCCCCGCCTCGACTCCAAGGCGATCGGCATCGTGTCCGTACGCGTCAACGGGGTGGAGACGCTGCGCGAGGACAAGGTGACGGGGGCGGTGCCCGGTACGGTGCTCCGCTCCGGCCGCGACACCCGGACGGTGAGCACCGCATGAGCAGCGGTACGGAGAGCGGTACGGAGAAGAAGGGCACGGGCCGCACCGGGCAGCGGCTGTTCATCGGCGGGGAGTGGGCCGAGCCCGCGGACGGGTACTACGAGGTGATCAACCCCGCCACCGAGGAGGTCGTCGGCCTCGCCCCCGAGGCGAGCCGCGCGCAGGTGTACGAGGCGGCCGGGGCGGCCCGCGAGGCGTTCGCCACCTGGTCGCGCACCCGCCCCGAGGAGCGCGCCGCGATCCTCGACCGCGCCGCCGACCTCATCCAGCGCGACTTCGCCGCCCACGCGGCTCTGGCCCGGGAGGAGAGCGGCGCCACCACGGGTACGGCCCGGGGCATGCAGGTCGCCGTGGGGGCCGCGCGCTTCCGCCGGTACGCCCGGGGTGCCCTGGAACCGGTGGAGGAGGCGGTCGCCCCGCAGATCAACGAGGCCGGGCCGATGGGGCGGGCCGGGGTCTTCGGCGCGCTCGCCGTGCGCCAGCCGGTCGGCGTCGTCACCTGCATCACCTCGTACAACAATCCCTGGGCCAACCCGGCGGGCAAGGTCGCCCCCGCGCTCGCCATGGGCAACACGGTGGTCGTCAAGCCCGCCCCGCAGGACCCGCTCTCCGTCTACCGGATGGCCGAGGCCCTCGCGGAGGCCGGGATTCCGCCGGGGGTCGTCAATGTCGTCACCGGTTCCGGCCCGGAGGCGGGCGAGGCGGCCGTGGACTCGCCGGACGTGGACATGGTCAGCTTCACCGGCTCCACGGCCGTCGGGCAGCGCATCGCCGAAGTGTGCGGGCGCGGCATGAAGCGGCAGCTGATGGAGCTGGGCGGCAAGGGCGCCGCGCTCGTCCTCGACGACGCCGATCTGGACTCGGCGGTCGCGGGCATCGGGACGACGTTCTCGTTCTACAGCGGACAGATCTGTACGGCTCCGACCCGCGTCCTGGTCCAACGGGGCCTCCACGACCGGCTGATCGAGAAACTCGCCGGGTACGCGGCGCGGCTGCCGGTCGGCGACCCGGCCGACAGGGGCACGGTGGTCGGCCCGGTCATCTCCGCCGCCCACCGGGACCGCATCGAGGCGTATGTGGAGCTGGGCCGCAAGGAGGGGGCGCGGGTGGTCACGGGCGGCGAACGGCCCGACCGCACCGGGCACGGCTTCTACGTCGCCCCCACGCTCCTGGCCGGCTGCACCAACGACATGCGGGTCGTCCGCGAGGAGATCTTCGGACCGGTCGTCGTGGTCGTCCCCTTCGACGACGAGGAGGAGGGCATCGCGCTGGCCAACGACAGCGACTACGGGCTCCTCGACTACGTCTGGTCCGGGGACGTGGCGCGGGCCTTCCGGGTGGCCCGCCGGCTGCGTGCGGGCGGGGTGGGCGTGAACACGATCGGCCGGAACATGGAGGCGCCGTTCGGCGGGTTCAAGAAGAGCGGGGTGGGACGCGATGTCGGTTCGTACGCCCTGCACGCCTACAGCGAGACGCAGGCGATCGTCTGGCCGGGATGAGGTGTTCGACAGAACGGCCGGAGAAGGGACGGAGAGGCGCCGGCGAAACGCCGCAGGGTCATGCCGGACTGCGGCACCTCCTTCACCTGGACGGTGAAGGCCTTCGGCCCGCGCGTCGGCTGGATGTGCGGCTGGGGTCTGGTCATCGCGACGATCATCGTCCTGTCGAACCTGGCGGGCGTCGCCACCTCGTACTTCTGGCTGCTCGCGGGCGAGATCACCGGCAGCGGGCAGGTCGCCGCCCTGGACGACAACAAGGCCGTCCACATCCTCACCTGTCTGGTCCTCATCGCCGCCGCCACCGCCATCAGCTACCGGGGTATGACCGCCACCAAGGGGGTGCAGTACGCCCTGGTCGGACTCCAGCTCGTCGTCCTCGCCCTGTTCGTGGTGATGGCCCTGCAGAAGGCGGACAGCGGAGACTTCGCCTCGTCCGTCGACTTCTCGTGGTCCTGGCTGAACCCCTTCGCCGTCCAGTCCTTCGCGGCCTTCACCGCCGGACTCTCCCTGTCCATCTTCATGTTCTGGGGCTGGGACGCGTGCCTGACCGCCAATGAGGAGACGACCGGCAGCGAGAAGACCCCCGGGCGGGCCGCGCTCATCGCGATGGTCGTCCTGGTCGGCTCCTACCTGGCCACCGGCATCGCCGCCCAGATGGCCGTCGGCTCCGGCGGCTCCGGTCTCGGCCTCGCCAACCCGGACACCTCCGACAACGTCTTCGCCGCGCTCGCCGGTCCGGTCATGGGCCCCGGCCTCGGCGTCCTGCTCTTCGTCGCGGTGCTCGCCTCGGCCGCCGCCAGCCTCCAGACCACGTTCATCCCGGTGGCCCGTACGGTCCTCGCGATGTCCTCGTACGAGGCACTGCCCGCCTCGTACGCCCGGGTCCACCCGCGCTTCAGGACCCCGGGCCGGGCGACCGTGACGGCGGGCATCGCGACCGGCGCCTTCTACACGGTGATGACCCTGGTCAGCGAGCACGTCCTGGTCGACACCATCTACGCGCTCGGCCTCATGATCTGCTTCTACTACGCGCTGACGGCCTTCGCCTGCGCCTGGTACTTCCGGGCCGAACTGACGCGATCCGCCCGCGACCTGGTCTTCAAGGGCCTCTTCCCGGTCGCCGGCGGCATCCTGCTCAGCGCCGTCTTCTGCAAGACCCTCTATGACATGTGGGACCCGGCCTACGGCTCGGGCTCCTCGGTGTTCGGCGTCGGCTCGGTGTTCGTCATCGGGGTGGGGCTGCTGCTGCTCGGCGTGGTGCTGATGACCGTGATGGGCCGCCGCAGCCCGGCGTTCTTCCGCGGCGAGGTGCTGACGAAGGAGACGCCGGCCCTGATCGTGGCGGACTGACCGCGGAGGGGAGTGGCTGGGAAGCATCGGACGCGGGGCCCCGGGCGGCCCTCGTTCCCGATCGCTCCCGGGCTCCGGGCAGCCGCCCCTCAGCCCTGGTTGCTCCTCGGCTCCGGTCGCTCCCGCAGCTCCGCGCGCCGCTCAGTCCTCATCGCCCAGGAACACCGGGTTGGTGAGGGCGGCGAGCGGACCGGGCAGCCCCGGCACGGCGACCGGGTGCCGGACCTCCGCGCGGACGTACGCCGCGTACGCGGGAGTGGTGCGCCACTCCACGGCGCCCGCTCCCGACGCGGGGAGCGCGGCCGTGAACAGCGTGCCCTGGTCGGTGACGAAGTGCGCGGTGCAGCCGGGCGTCCCGGCGACCTCCAGCCGCACGGTGACGGGGGTGTCCGCGTCGACCGGCAGCCGCTCGCCGATGCCCGCGTGCCGACCGCGCCCTCCCGAGGCGCCGAAGGAGAGGGAGACGGCGGACGATTCGGCGACGTAGGAGCGGCCGGCCCGGATGCCCGCGGTGATCGCGTCCCGGGACAGCTCCTCGGCCAGGACGACCGTCTGCGGCAGCCCCACGGTGTCGGGCTCGCGGTGGGCGTCACTGTTGCCCATGGCGGGGATCCAGGGCTTCGAGGACCGTACCGACGCGACGAGGGCGTTGTCCCACTCGGCGAGGGAGATCTCGTCCTCCGGGGTGTAGGGCCCGTTCCACACCTCGACCGCGTCCGCCTCACCGAAGCCGAACTTCCAGTGGCAGCCGATGCAGGTGGCGTGCGGATGCGCGGGCACGACCAGGCCGCCGGCCCGGCGGACCGCCTTCGCGTAGTGGCCGAAGCGGTTGTCGCGCGCGCGGTAGCGCCAGTCGACGAAGGTCCCCGGATCGGTGCCGAGCGCGAGGACGTGACCGTTGCGGGTGGTGATCTCCTCGCCGGTGAGGATCAGCAGGTCGTCGCCCCACAGGCCGTCCCAGGCGCCGTGCGCGGATGTGGTGTTGTGCTCGCTGCTGTTGATGAAGTCGAGCCCGGCGGCCCGCGCGGCGGCGGCGATCTGGGCCGGGGTGCGCCTGCCGTCCGAGTGCACGGAGTGCAGATGGCAGTCGCCCCGGTACCAGGCCCTGCCCCGGCCCCTGGCCCGCTCGGGCGGGTACACCGGCTTCGGGGTGCTCCCGGAGGGGCCGAAGCGCAGCGTGACCGTGACCTCGTACGGGAGTCCCTCGGGGGCCACGGTGTACGGCCCCAGCGCGATGTGCCAGGTCCCGGCCCCTACCGGACCCGCGAGATAGCCGGGGGTCGCCTCGTCCGCCCGGATGAAGAAGGAGGTGCGCGCACCGCCGGACCAGCCGCGGAACCCGTGCCCTCCCAGCTCCGTACCGCGTTCGTCGAAGATGCCGATGTCGAGGGCGTTGCCCTGGGTGCCGGCCGGGACGGGTGTCCTCGTGTACGTGTACGAGACGGCGATCTCGCGTACGCCCCGGGGGACTTCGACGGGCAGATAAACGAAGTCGGGCGACCCGGTGGGCAGGGTGCCGCGCACGGTTCTGGTCCGTTCACCGTCCGCGGTGCCGTCCCTGCCGCTGTCGGATGCCTGGGCGAAGCTCACAGGTCCCCACGTTAGGGCGGAGGCGGCCGTCCCGAGCAGGAGGCCGCGCCTGGCGATCGGGGCATTCGGGGTCTGCGATCCGGTCATACGAGGGCTCCCCTGGGTCGGGCGGGACACGGGCGACGTACTCGGACTCTCGTATTGGGCCGTGAACTCCACACGAACGGAAGGGGAGTTGCGGCCAAGGTGCTGAGGAGGGCGCGGGGGCGCGGCATCCCGCGCGATACTCGGCTTTCGACGTCGTACCGCATACGTTGGGGCCGTCAGCGGACGACGACGGAGGTGTTCTCGATGCGGATCGCCACAACGATCTTCCTCACCGATGAGACGGTCACGCCGGTCAGGCTCGCACGCGAGCTGGAGCAGCGGGGATTCGCCGGGCTGTATCTGCCCGAGCACACCCATATCCCGGTGAGCCGGGAGACCCCGTACCCGGCGGGCGGGGAGCTGCCCCCGGAGTACGGCCGCACCCTGGATCCCTTCGTCGCCCTCGGCCAGGCCGCCGCCGTGACCGAACGCCTGACGCTCGGCACGGGCATCACCCTGGTCGCCCAGCACGACCCGATCGGCCTGGCGAAGCAGATCGCCACGCTCGACCACCTCTCCGGCGGCCGGTTCACGCTCGGCGTCGGCTTCGGCTGGAACGTGGAGGAAGCCGCGGACCACGGGGTCGACTGGTCGACGCGGCGGGCGCTGGGGCGCGACCGGATGGCGCTGATGCGGGCCCTGTGGGCGGACGAGCCGACGGCGTACGAGGGCGAGTTCGGCTCGGTCCGGGCGAGCTGGGCGTACCCGAAGCCGGCCCAGGACCCGCGCGGCCCGGTCAACGGCCCCCGCACCCTGATCGGCGGCGCGGCGGGCCCGAAGCTGTTCGCCCAGATCGCGGAGTACGCGGACGGCTGGCTCCCGATCGGCGGGCGCGGCCTGACGGAGTCCGTACCGAAGCTCCGGGAGGCCTGGGACGCCGCGGGCCGCGACCCGAAGCACCTCCAGGTGGTCCCGTACGCGGTCCTGCCGAGCCCGGGCAAGCTGGCCCACTACGCGGAGCTGGGCATCGAGGAGGTCGTCCTCCAACTCCCCCCGGCGGGCGAGCCGGAGGTGCTGCGGGTGCTGGACGCGTACGCGGCGTATCTCTAGGTGCGAGGGGGCCGTCCATGGTGGTGTGGGGCAAGGAGTTCCGGGGTGGGGAATGGATCGCCTCGCTCGCCGTAACCGGCTTCGGGGCAGCGCCCGAGGCTGCGGCGTGCACGTCTGCGGAGTCGGACTTCAATGGTGACGGACTGCGCGACACCGTGATCGGCTCCCGATTTTACTGAAGGGGACGGAACTCCAGTGGTGTAGTACCGCCTCTCCTACGGCATCTGGTCGACCATGTCGTCACAGTCGTCACAGTCGTCGATGCCGTCGGGGTCGTCGTAGACCGGTGTGGGCAGCCGGGCGCCCCGGCTCACCGCGATCCGGTGCACGTTGCCGAGAGCCTCGGTCAACTGGGCGACCAGCAGGTGAAGTTCGCCCGGTGTCCAGGACCGTCCCGCGAGGATCTGATGCGCTTCCCCGGCGAGTTCGTCGGCCAGGCCGAGCTGAGCCGCCTCCACGGTGTCGGCAAGGCGTGACACAGGTCCGGCACCGTCTCCCGCGAGGTAGCAGGGCTTTCCCCCGGTCCCACCCACGGCAGCAGGCGCACCGTATCCGTCAGGTTCACGCCGTCACTCCCGCCCTGTCTGTGGAGAGGGGCGAGTGGTCGGCGCTCCGGAGGCTGCCTGGAACAGGCCTGTGAATCCGTAGCAACGACTCGAAGGGGTGGGCGATACGGTGCGGCATGTTGACGCTCCAATCGGCGTTGGCCACGCCCCCGGACCGTTCGCCCGGTCGCGGGGGTACTGACGGAAGGCCAGCCTGCCGACCGGCAACGCAGGGCAGTTGCACCGGACAGTGCAACTTCGCGGTCTCGCGACGCGCTATATCCCGACCCACTCCGCGTACTGCGCCAGTGAACCGTTCCGTGTCCGTTCGCGTCGCTTGAGTGCCAGCACGGTCTCCCGGACGGTCGGGTGGTAGCGCGTCTGCTGCGGGGCGGTTCGCCGGGCCCGTTGCAGGCAGTCCAGAGCCTGTTCCGAGTGCCCCGTCCAGGCGTGGGCCCGGCCGAGATCCATCCAGTGGTGTCCGGCCCGCGAACGGGTCCAGCCGCGCGGAATCCTTACCTTCTCGGCGAGTTCGACGGCAAGGCCGAACTCGTCCATCTCCGAGGCGATGGCCACGGCGTGGACCCCGACGTTCACCGGCCCCCAGGTCACGCCGAAGTCGGGCAGCTCACCGGTCCTGCGGGCGATGACGCGGGCCTCGGCCAGCCGGGTGTCCGCGTGCTCGCGGTCCTTCATCCGCCCCGCGATCACCGCGACCCGCAGATGCATCACACCGCGCATGGCCTCGATCCCCGCCGGGCGGCGTACGTCCTGGCCGTCGAGATCCCGTAGCGCCCGGTCGATCACTCGTACACCGATGTCGTACCGGCCGGACGACATGGTTGTCTGTGCGCGCAGGTAGGCGTGCATGGCCGCCAGGCCCGGCTCATCAGCACGCGGTGCCGCCCAGGCCAACCGGTCCAGTGCCACCGTGGCGAGGTCGATGTAGCCGAAGTTCCACGCCACGGTGAACACACAGCGGAAGGCGCCGGCCAGACACTCGTACGCCTGCCGTTGTTCTTCCCCAGTGGTTGCGTGAGCGGCCTGTACCGACTCGTCGATCAAGGCGGGAAGGCCGCGCACCATGTCGGTGTACTGGGCCTGGCGCCGCTGCGTGAGGGCCTGCTGGACATCGGCGCGGATGAGAGCGGCCGGACGCGGCGGCGCCTCCCAGTCCAGGGCGACATCCCAGTTCTCCAACCCCTCACGGATCGGCTGTATCAACGCGTCCATCCGGTCACGGCGCAGCTCCTCCGCGTACGGCTGCCCCAGCAGATCGGAGGCGGAGACCCCCAGCGCGCGGGCGCAGGCGGCGACGAGCGCCGGGGAAGCGGGCTTCTGTCCGCACTCGGCCTTCGACAACAGCGACTTGGAGATACTGGCGCGCATGGCCAGGCCCTGCTGTGTCAGGCCGCGCTGCTTGCGGATGCGGGCGATCCGGGCGCCGGTGTGCTCCTCGGTGCTCTGCGGCACGATGAACTCCGTTCTGCGGCAACACTTCAGACGGTACCGCCTGAGGGGAGGCGCCCGATCGGACGAACCGTCGACCCCGGCCGGGCGCTCCGTCGCCCGCCGGGGCGCTGGACCGGACGTCCGGGGCGCGTCACCGAGGCTCCGGCGCGCCGCTCGTCATCCGGCGCGCCAGTTCCACCACATGGGCGCGGGTCGTCGGGGCATCCGCTTCCGGGCCCAGGATCAGGCGGGTGAGCTGGGGGAAGGCGGAGGGGAGCACCGCGATGCCCAGGAGGGCCAGGAAGGTGTGTGCGGTCCGCGGGTCGGCGGGGGCGTTCAGGGTGGTGGCGAGCGTGGTGATCATGTCCCCGTAGCGGGCGCCGCGTTGCTCCTCGGCGGGGAGGGCGCCCGTGCCGTAGTGCAGGGCCTCCCACATCATCAGGCGGAGCATGTGCGGGTGCTGCTGGTGGAGGTCGTAGATCCGGCCCGCGTACTCGGCGGGGTCGCCGGTGGGCGGGCCCAGGAGTGCGGCGTGTTCGGCGAGGGCCTCGGCGACGACCGCCGCGAAGAGCTTCTCCTTGCTGCCGAAGTAACCGTAGATGCGTTCCTTGTTGGCGCCCGCCTGTTCGGCGATCCGGTCGACGCGCGCGCCGCCCATCCCGTGGGCGGCGAATTCTTTCCTGGCCGCGGCCAAAAGGCGGGCGCGGGTTCCTACTGATTCGGCGTGCTGCGACATGGCACAACTCTACATAGCCAACCATCCGGTTGGTTGGCTAGCGTGCCGGTCAAGGATCGGGCCGTCGAACAAGGTGGAGGTGCGCTGTGCCGAGAGGCGACGCGGGGGCATGGGTGACCGGACTCGGGGCGACCACGCCGCTGGGCGGGGACCTCGCCACGACGTGGGCGGCGATGCTGGCCGGGAAGAGCGGGGCAGCGGTCCTGGACGAGGAGTGGGCCGCCGGGCTGCCCGTCCGGCTGGCGGCACCGATGCGGGTGGACCCGGCCGGCGCCATGAGGCGGACCGAGGCCCGGCGGCTGGACCGGTGCGAACAGGCGGCCCTGGTGAGCGCCCGCGAGGCCTGGGCGGACGCGGCGCCGACCGGTGTCGACCCGGAACGGGTGGCCGTCGTCATCGGTACGGGGGTGGGCGGCGTGCTCTCCCTGCTCGGGCAGGACGACATCCTGGAGGCGTCCGGGCCGCGCAAGGTGTCCCCGCACACCGTGCCGATGCTGATGGCCAACGGCCCGGCCGCCTGGGTGAGCATCGACCTGGGCGCCCGGGGCGGCGCCCACACCCCGGTGAGCGCCTGCGCCTCGGGGGCGGAAGCCCTCGCGTACGGGCTCGACCTCATCCGGCTCGGCCGGGCCGACGTGGTCGTGGCCGGAGGGGCCGAGGCGTGTCTGCACGCGCTTCCGCTGGCGGGGTTCGCACAGATGCGGGCGCTGTCGACGGTGAACGGCGACCCGGACCGCGCCTCCCGCCCCTTCGACGCGGACCGCGACGGCTTCGTCCTCGGGGAGGGCGCCGCCGTACTGGTCCTGGAGCGCGCGGAGTTCGCCCGTGCCCGTGGCGCACGGCCCCACGGTGTCCTCGCCGGGGCGGCCGTCACCTCCAGCGCCGGGCACATCACCGCCTCCGACCCGGCCGGGCAGGTACGGGCCATGCGAGGGGCCTGGGAATCGGCGGGCCTGCGACCCACGGACATCGGTCTCGTCCACGCGCATGCCACCTCCACTCCACAGGGCGACCTCGCGGAGGCGGACGCTCTGACCGAGGCCCTGGGGGTACGTGCCCCGGCGGTCACCGCCACCAAGTCGATGACCGGCCATCTCCTCGGCGCCTCGGGCGCGTTGGGTGCCATCGTCACCGTACTCGCACTGCGCGACGGGATCGTGCCCGCCGTCCGGAACCTCGACACGCCCGACCCGGCGATCGGTACGGGCCTCGACCTCGTCACGGGTCCGCCCCGCCGGGGTACCTGGACCGCCGGGCTCGCCAACTCCTTCGGCTTCGGCGGCCACAACGTCTCACTGGCCTTCACCGCCGCACCCTGACCGGGCGGACACGCGCCGAACCCGACCGCGTACCGCCCCGGGACCTGCCGAACCCGACCGCGTACCGCCGGGACCTGCTGTCACCCCCGGCCGCCCCGCAGCCGTTCCAGCAGGTCGTCCTCCGCCCGGTCCGCCACCGGGTCCTCCCAGAACCTCACCGGTACGCCCCTGATGTGGCGGCCCTGCGGGTCCAGGATCCGGCCCGCCAGTTTCAGCGGCCAGAGGGTCACCGCCCGGTCCGCGAACGTGAGTTCGGGGAATCGGGTGCCGAGGCGGGTCTCGAAGGCGGCGATGTCGTGTGCCGAGCGCAGCCAGACCGTGAGCAGCAGGTTGTACGGGCCGGAGAGCGACGCGCACAGGCGGGTCTCGCGCATGCCGATCAGCTGCGAGGCGATCCGGGACGCCTCGCCGGGCGGTGCGATGCCCCACATCGTCACGGAGACCGGCCAGCCGGAGAGGTAGCGGGCCACCTCGCAGCGGTAGACCAGGGCGTCCGTCCGGTGCATACGGTCCAGGCGGCGCCGGACCGTGGTGGCGCTGACCCCCGTACGTTCCGCGAGGCGGGCGGCCGACTGCCGGCAGTCCTCGCTCAGGAGCAGGCAGAGCCGGCTGTCCAGCTCGTCCGGGGACCGCAGGCCGATCCGGGGCGCGGAGTGCGGCCGGTCCCTCGTGAGCGTGTCGCGGCCGTCCGGGTCCAGCCGGTCCAGCCGCCAGCGGCTGCCCTCCGCGTGGACGGCCGTGGCGATCTGTGAACGGGTGGCGGCGACACCGGGCAGGGTGTCGAGGCGGAAGCCGACGTACCGGGCGAGGGCGGACTGGTCGGGGAAGACGGCCGTCAGGACCAGGTCGCGGGAGCCGGTGACATGCTCGACGGTGATCAGGTGCGGGTCGTCCGCGATCTCCACCGCCACGTCGTGCAGCCCGCCCGTCGCACAGTCCACCTCGATGAACGCGATGATCGGCTCCGTCGGGCCCGCCGCCACCGTGTAGCAGCTCAGCCAGGCGTGACCGGCCTCGGTGAGGCGGTGCCAGCGGCGGGCCGCCGTCGAGGCGTCCACCCCGAGCGCCTTGCCGATCTGCGCCCACTCGGCCCTCGGGGAGGTCTGGAGCGCGGTGATCAGGAGATGGTCCAGCTCGTCGAGCGTGGGGGTCCCGGCCGCTCCGGCGGTACCTGCGGCGGCGGATTCGGGCGGCGGCGAGGTCATGTGCGGTGCTTTCCTGCGGACGATCATGGTTGAAGTGGGTCACTCGGCACCATACGGCCATGTCCCTGCTGCACGAGGCCCACGCCCTCGCACCCGAACTCACCGCGCTGCGCCACGCCCTGCACCGCGAACCCGAACTCGGGCTCGACCTGCCGCTCACCCAGGCGAAGGTCCTGGCCGCGCTGGAAGGGCTCGGTCTGGAGATCGGCCTCGGTACGGGGCTCAGCTCCGTCACCGCCGTCCTGCGCGGAGGCCGGCCCGGCCCCGCCGTCCTGCTGCGCGGCGACATGGACGGGCTGCCCGTCCAGGAGGACAGCGGCCTTCCGTACGCCTCCGTCGTCGACGGCCGCATGCACGCCTGCGGGCACGACCTCCACATCGCCGGGCTCGTCGGCGCCGCCCGGCTGCTCGCCGCGCGGAACTGGCCGGGGACATCGTGTTCATGTTCCAGCCGGGCGAGGAAGGTCAGGGCGGCGCCAGGATCATGATCGAGGAGGGAGTGCTCGACGCCGCCGGGGAGCGGGTCGTCGCCGCGTACGCCCTGCACGTCGTGTCCGCCGGAGCCCCCACCGGCCACGCCGCCACCCGGCCGGGCCCCATGCTCGCCGCCTCCGCTTCGGCCCGTGTCACCGTGCGCGGCAGGGGCGGCCACGGCTCCTCGCCGCACTCCGCCGCCGACCCGGTACCCGCGATGTGCGCCATGGTCACGGCGCTCCAGACCCTCGTCACGCGCGAGATCGACATCTTCGACCCGGCCGTCGTCACCGTCGGGCAGCTCCACGCAGGCACCGCGCCCAACGTGATCCCGGAGACGGCGGAGTTCGCCGCCACCGTACGTACCTTCTCCGACGCCGCCCACGCCACCGTCCGTACCGCGTTCGAGCGGACCGTGCACGGGGTCGCGGCCGCCCACGGGGTGACCGCCGAGATCGACTACACCGAGCAGTACCCGCCCACCCTCAACCACGCGGACGAGGCCGCCTTCGCCCTGGAGACCGCCCGCGAACTCCTCGGCGCCGACCGCGTGCTGGAGGCCCCCCAGCCCATGGCCGGGTCCGAGGACTTCTCCTTCGTCCTGCGCGAGGTGCCCGGAGCCTTCGTCGGCCTCGGGGCCTGCCCGCCCGGCACCGACCCGGCCACCGCCCCGATGAACCACTCCGCGCAGGCGGTGTACGACGACGGCGCGCTGCCCTACGCCGCCACCCTGCTCGCCGGGCTGGCCCTGCGCCGGCTCGCCTCTCCGTCCTCGTCACCGTCCCTGCCCCAGTCCCTGCCCCAGTCCCTGCCTCTGTCTCTGTCCTCGTCTCCGTCCCCGTGAGTTCCGGCCCTGTCGGCCGGACGGTGCTGATGCGGGATGCGGGATGCGGGGTGCGGGGTGCGGGGCTGTGCGAGGCGGGGTGCGGGGCTGTGCGAGGCGGGGCCGGTGCGGGCCGGGGGCGCTAGCGGACGGACCGGAGCGTGCGACGGCGTGCGGGCACGCCCGCCGTCTTGTCCGCAGTCCCCGCCCCCGTTCCCGCCCCGGTGTCGGTCCCGGCCTCCGCCGCCCTTCCCGCTCCTGCTCCCGCGCCCGCTCCCGTTTCCGTGCCCGGTCCCGACTTCCTGCCGCTCAGCAGCCCCGGCAGCTCCGTCAGCGCGTTGATCCGGAAGTCCGCCGTCTCCACGACGTCGGGGTGGTCCGCCCACCAGTGCCCGTACGGCCCGCGCCGCAGATGTGCGGCCCGCAGGCCCGAAGACTTGGCGGGGAACAGGTCGTTCGCCGGATGATCACCGACGTACAGCGTCGACCGAGGCTCGGCCTCCGACACCTCCAGCACCCGGGCGAAGAACTCCGGGTCGGGCTTCGACACCGCCCATTCGTCCGAGGTGACGACCAGATCCGCGGGCAGGTCCAGCGCTCGTAGCAACTCCCCGGCCCGCACCGTCCGGTTGCCCGCGACCACCACACGGACGCCGAGCGCGCGGAGCTCGGCCAGGGCGGGCCGTACGTCCGGGTAGAGGTCCGACTCGTCGAGGTGCTCGCCGCGCCCCGCCGCCACCCGCGCGAGGTAGGCCTCGGTGACGTCCATGTCGGGGCGCAGGATGCGCAGCGCGTCGGCACCGTCCCGGCCCTGCATCACGGCGGCGCCCACCAGCGCACTGAGCGTGTGCGGCGGGACGCCGAGCCAGTTGGCCCAGGACGCCCAGTAGCGGTCGTCGCGTACGAGGGTTTCGCCGATGTCGAACACGATCGTTTCCATCACCGTCCCGACCCTACGGGCGCGTCCGCCGCGTGACGGGTCTCATTCGGTGAGTCGGCCCGGACGAGTGAAGGGCCGCCCGCCCGTCCCGCCGCTCGCCCGCCCCGCCGCCCGCCGGGCTGCCCGTAGGAGGCCCTGGTCCGGTACGCGCGCCTCGCTCGTATGCTCGGTTCATGACCGATCCTCAGAGCGGACGCCCCACCACCAACGCCATGCGGCGCGCGCTCAGACGGGCCCGTGACGGTGTCGCCCTCGATGTGACCGAGGCCGCCGTACTGCTCCAGGCGCGCGGCGACGATCTGACGGACCTGACCGCGTCCGCCGCCCGGGTGCGGGACGCCGGCCTCCTGGCCGCGGGCCGGCCGGGCGTCATCACGTACTCGCGCAAGGTCTTCATTCCGCTGACCCGGCTCTGCCGTGACAAGTGCCACTACTGCACCTTCGTCACCGTGCCGGGCAAGCTCCGCCGCGAGGGCCACGGGATGTTCCTCTCGCCCGACGAGGTCCTGGACATCGCCCGCCGAGGGGCGGCCATGGGCTGCAAGGAAGCACTGTTCACGCTCGGCGACCGGCCCGAGGACCGCTGGCCCGAGGCGCGCGAGTGGCTGGAGGCCGAGGGGTACGACGACACCCTCGCGTACGTACGGGCCATGGCGATCCGGGTCCTGGAGGAGACGGGCCTGCTGCCCCACCTCAACCCGGGCGTCATGACCTGGACCGACCTCCAGCGGCTCAAGCCCGTCGCCCCGTCCATGGGCATGATGCTGGAGACGACGGCGACCCGTCTGTGGTCGGAGCCGGGCGGCCCGCACCACGGTTCCCCGGACAAGGAACCGGCCGTACGGCTGCGCGTCCTCGAAGACGCGGGCCGCTCCAACGTGCCCTTCACCACCGGCATCCTCATCGGGATCGGCGAGTCGTACGAGGAGCGCGCGGACTCCCTCTTCGAGCTGCGCAGGACCGCCCGCGCCTACCACGGACTCCAGGAGATCATCGTCCAGAACTTCCGCGCCAAGCCGGACACGGCGATGCGCGGGATGCCTGACGCCGAGCTGGAGGAGCTGGCCGCCGCCATCGCCGTGGCCCGTCACATCCTCGGCCCCTCGGCCCGTATCCAGGCCCCGCCGAATCTGGTGGACGCCGAGTACGCGCTGCTCATCGGCGCGGGGATCGACGACTGGGGCGGCGTCTCACCGCTCACGCCCGACCATGTGAACCCCGAACGCCCCTGGCCGCACATCGACGAACTCACCGCGAGGACGGCCGAGTCGGGCTTCACTCTCCGTGAACGCCTCACCATCTACCCGGAGTTCATCCAGCGCGGCGAACCGTGGCTGGACCCCCGCCTCGTCCCGCACGTGCGAGCCCTGGCCGACCCGGAGACGGGCCTGGCCCGCGAGGGCGCGATCCCCACCGGTCTGCCCTGGCAGGAACCGGACGAGGGCTTCAACGCCTCCGGCCGTACCGACCTGCACCGCACCATCGACACCGAGGGCCGCACCGGCGACCGCCGCGACGACTTCGACGAGGTGTACGGGGACTGGGAGGCGCTCCGCGAGGCCGCCGCCCCCGGGATGGTGCCGTCCCGTATCGACGCCGACGTACGGCAGGCGCTCGGCCAGGCCGCCGACGACCCGACGAAGCTCACCGACGACCAGGCCCTCGCCCTGCTCCACGCGGACGGCCCGGCGCTCGACGAACTGTGCCGGATCGCGGACGCACTGCGCCGGGACGTGGTCGGCGACGACGTCACGTACATCGTCACGCGGAACATCAACTTCACCAACGTCTGCTACACCGGCTGCCGCTTCTGCGCCTTCGCCCAGCGGCGCACCGACGCCGACGCGTACACGCTCTCCCTGGACCAGGTCGCCGACCGGGCGGCCCAGGCGTGGGACGTCGGCGCGGTCGAGGTCTGCATGCAGGGCGGTATCCACCCGGACCTGCCCGGCACGGCGTACTTCGACATCGCGCGCGCGGTACGCGAACGCGTCCCCGGCATCCATGTGCACGCCTTCTCACCCATGGAGGTCGTCAACGGGGCGACCCGCACCGGCATGTCCATCCGCGACTGGCTGATCGCCGCGAAGGAGGCCGGGCTCGGCTCGATCCCCGGCACGGCGGCGGAGATCCTGGACGACGAGGTCCGCTGGATCCTCACCAAGGGCAAGCTGCCCACCTCCACCTGGCTGGAGGTCATCAGGACCGCCCACGAGGTGGGTCTGCGGTCGTCCTCCACGATGATGTACGGCCATGTCGACCAGCCCCGGCACTGGCTCGGGCACCTCAGGACGCTGGCCGGCCTCCAGCAGGAGACGGGCGGTTTCACGGAGTTCGTGACCCTGCCCTTCATCCACACCAACGCCCCGGTCTACCTGGCGGGCATCGCCCGCCCCGGCCCGACCGACCGTGACAACCGGGCGGTCACCGCGATGGCCCGCCTGCTGCTCCACCCGCACATCACCAACATCCAGACCAGCTGGGTGAAGCTGGGCGCGGAGGGGGCGGCGGAGATGCTCCGCTCGGGCGCGAACGACCTGGGCGGCACGCTGATGGAGGAGACCATCTCCCGTATGGCCGGGTCGGGTTACGGCTCGTACCGCTCCGTCCAGGACCTGATCGCGATCGCCGAACTGGCCGGCCGCCCGGCCCGCCCGCGCACGACGCTGTACGGCGAGGTCCCGGCCGAGCGCGTCACCGCCGCCGCCGCGTCGGACGGCCACCTGCCGGAGCTGCTGCCGGTGCTGCCCAGCTGAGGACCCTGCTGTTGACGTGATGCCCCGGGCCCGGTGATGCCCCGGCCTGGTGGTGGCCCTTCCCGGTGGTGCCTCGGCCGGTGGTGCCCCTTCCCGGTGGTGGCCGCGACCGTGTGGCCGCTTGCCACCACCGGGCGTTTCTCCGCGACGTTTCGGTCCGCCTCCGCGTGGTTCGATGCATCGATGCGATTGTGCGGACGATTTCCCGTGCAGGCGCGACTTCGCATCTGGCCGGTTGTGACCTGTTCCCGGTAACGGTCGCTGCGCCACAGTGGTCGCCGTCGGGCCGAAGCGGTCCTCGGTGATTACCGAGGGGAAGTTCCGGCAGCGATCGATCCTGGCTGCCTTCACAGGCGAGCGGCCAAGGCTGCCACCACGACGGCCTTCGACGATGGGCATTGTGCTCATCCGAACGATGGTTCCGGTAAGGCATTCATCCATTGGATCGCGGGTCCGTCCGGGAATCTCGTGGGCTGCGATTCAGAACCTGTGTGCACAGGAGGTAGCCGCGCCATGAAGAACTCCGCCGAAGTGGTAATTCACGACCAGGTCACCGCACTCATCGATGACCTGGACAATCACGACGTCTACGGGAACGACTACTTCGCGTTCCTGGAGAAAGCGCCGTGGACCGCCCGGGACTACGACTTCCACCGCGCCAACTTCTTCCACCGGACCGAGGGCACGGTCAAGGGCATCGCCCATGTGTGCGCGCAGGCGGCGGCCCATGACGACCGCGACACGCTCGTCCTGTTCTCCCACATCCTCAACGAGGAGACCGGGAACGGCGATGCCGCGCACTGCCACGAGCTGCTGATGGAGAACTCCCACAACCTGTACGGCCGGCGCGAGTTCGGCCTGCCGCCGCTGCTCGTGCGGGAGGCGCGCGACAGTGACCTGGTCATCCCCGGGACGGTGGCCTACCGCGAGCGCACCCTGGAGCTGCTGACCAGCAACTATCACCGCATGCTGGGTGTGGCGATGGCCCTGGAGTCGCACGCGGACAAGATGCTGCAGGTCTGCCGTACGGCGTTCCGCAACAGCCGGAAGGAACTGCCCGCCGACGAGTTCGTGAACAGGGTCGAGGTCTACTTCGACGTCCACGTCGGGGACGAGGGCGTTGAGGAACGGCACGCCGCCGACGCGAAGCAGTGCGTCCTGAACAACTGCCGCACCGATGCGGACGTCGCCGAGATCACCTACGGGGCGATGGAGACCCTGAACGTCCAGCTGGACATGTGGAACGCGATGTACAAGGCCGTGGCCACGAATTGAATTCCACCGAGGGAAAGGCGGCCCCTGTCGTCGTGCAGAAGAATCGCGGCATTTCCGATGCCATCCTGCGTATTCCGGAATCGGCGACCCACGGGGCCGCGGCGAAGCTCGCCGCGCTCAATCGTGGGCTCGCGGCCGATGAACAGTTCATCGATCTCAGCATCGGTGCGCTGGACACGCCGACCGATCCCCGGATCGACCGTGGAGTGATCGATTTCATCCAGGCGGACTCCGCCACGATTCACGCGTTCGCGCCGATCAAGGGATTCCCGTTCCTGCTGGAGTCCATAGCCGCACGGGTGGACCGCCTCCACGGAATAACGTACGACCCGGAGAGCGAAATCATGGTCACCCCGGGCGGTGTGAAGGGCTCGATCTCGGTGACCTTCCACGCGCTGCTCAACCCGGGCGACGAGGTCGTCATTCCCGTACCCAACTGGCCGCACTACGCGGATATGGTGCGGCTGCACGAGGCCATTCCGAAAACCGTCCTGGCCACGGCGGAGGACGGGCTGACCCCGTCCGCCCTGGAGGGGGCGATCTCCGGGCGGACCAAGATCGTCGTCCTCGGCGACTGCATCAACCCGACGGGCAAGGTCTACTCGACCGGGGAACTGGACGCGCTGGCCCGGACCGTCGCGCGGCACAACCTGCGGCGCGAGGCCGAGGGGGAGAGCCCGGTCCACGTCCTGTTCGACACCCCCTACGAGGCCCATGTCCTGGGGCCCCGGGCCAGGACGTTCGCCGCCCTCGACGTCCGGATGCCCGACGGCACGACCTGTTCCATGCGGCCGTGGACGGTCTCGGTGACCGGTCCCGGGAAGACGTACGGCATGCACGGCGACCGGATCGGCTATCTCTGCGGTCCGGCGGACATCGTGGACGCCGCCGCACGCGCACAGGTCAACCTCACCTCGTTCGCGTCCTCCTACGGTCAGGTCGCCACGCACATCGCGCTGCGGCCGGAGATGGACGAGGTGGCGACCGCCAGGGCGAAGGCCGCGCGCGCCAACCTCGAAGCGATGCTGGCGGAGCTCGGCGCGATCCCCTCGTTACGGATCAACGAGCCGCAGGGGGGTTACTTCCTCTTCGCCGACCTCTCGGCCTTCGCCGACGCCTACCGGGGGCTGGGCCACAGCACGGCGGAACAGTTCCTGCTGGCCGAGGCGAAGGTCGCCACGATCAGCGGCAACCATTTCGCGGAGGGCGAGCCACTGGACCATTTCGTCCGGATCAACTGCGGCAGGACGGGTACGCTCCCGAGCGAAGTCGGCGGACGGATCAAGCATGCCCTGGGTCGGCTGAAGCCCTGACGTGCGCCGATGCGGGCAGGACGAGATCACACGGTAGGCGACCGGAGTGGAGCAGGAGATCACGGACCGTTACAAGCACAGACTCCGGCGCCGCCAGGAGCAACGCGCCGAGGGGCCGCCGGCGTCCCCGCCCCGCCCGTCCCTGCCACCCCTCACCTACGTACCCCTGGGTGAGCACCCGCTGAGACGGTTTCCCCAACTGCTCCTCGGCCTCGCCCTGTACGGGTTCAGCCTCTCGGCCATGGTCCGCACGTCCCTGGGCGTCAATCCCTGGAGCGTGCTGTACGAAGGGGTCGAGCACCACACGCCCCTGAGCTTCGGCATGATCAGCGCCCTCCTCGGCGTCTTCGTGCTCCTGCTGTGGATTCCCCTCAAGCAGAAGCCGACGTTGGGCACCTTCGCCAACATCGCCGTCGTGGGGGCATCGTCCGACCTCGGCCTTCTGCTCATCCCCGAGAACCTCGGACTGATGACCCGGATCGGCCTGCTCATCGGGTGTGTGGTGCTCAACGGCCTGTCCGTCGCCGTCTACGTCGGCGCGCGCTTCGGCCCCGGCCCCCGGGACGGGCTGATGACGGGTGTGTCCGCCGCGACCGGGCTCTCTCTCCGGCTCGTCCGCACCATGATCGAGCTGACCGTGCTCGGCGTGGGCTGGCTGCTCGGCGGGAGAGCGGGCGTCGGCACGGTGCTGTACGCCGTACTGGTCGGCCCGGTCACTCAGTTCTTCCTGCCCTGGCTCACCTACCGGAAGAGCACCGAGCGCGCCGTGGACGTGGACGAGGCGGGGACGGCGGGTCCGGCGGGTTCTGCGGGGCCGGCCTGAGGAAGGGGTCCGGTGGCGTCGGCGTCAGTGGGCGCCGCCTCCGTCCTGGGTGCCGCTCCTGGTGTGCGCGTCGCTCCCGTCGCCCGTGGCGCGGCGCCCGCTCCGGGTGTCGTCCCCGTCCTGGGTGCCGCCTCCGCCCTCCGGCCAGAAGTCGGTGGTGTGCGGGGTGCCGTCGAGGGCCGCGTCGACCCGGCCCCGGATGTAGCCGCCGGTCATCGGGCAGTCCAGGGCCTTGTCGGTGCGGCAGCCGAGCATATGGGTGAGGACCGTCACAGCGCGGTCGAGCTTCTCGATCCGTTCACGCATCGCGTCCCGCTGGGCGACGATGAGCGAGAGCCGGTCGTCGAGCTGCTCGCTGTCCACGATGGCGCTCGTCTCCGTGAGCGTGAGCATGCCGTCGTCGTGCCAGAGCTGGGCGTACGCGAGCCGGGCGAGGTCCTCGCGCCGGTAGTGGCGGACGCGCCCCCGGCGCTCGCTGTGCTGGACGAGCCCGCGCTCCTCGTAGAAGCGGAGGGTCGCGACGGTCAGCCCGAACGCCTCCGCGACCTCGCTGATCGAGTACAGGTCCTTCACGGGGCACCTCCGCCCGGGGTTGTGCTCAAGTTTACTTGAGCGTGAACGCTGGAGGGGTCGTCCACCTCCGGAAGGTTCCTGTGTCCGTACCCTCTTCCGCCGGGCCGGCGGGCTGGCTCGACCCGTCGCCGTCGCCCTCTTCCCTGCCCCCGTCTTCGTCCCCTTCCCCATCTCCATCTCCATCTCCGTCTCCGTCCTCTTCCTCCTCTTCGCACACGAAGGCCGCAGCCGTGGCACTGGTCCTCGGCTTCGTCCTCCTCAGCCTCAACACACGGGTCGCGTTCGGCCAGTTGGGTCCGCTGGCGCCGGTCGCCGGATTCGGTACCGGGGCGCTCACCGTGCTCGGGCTGCTTCCCCCGCTGTGCATGGGGCTGTTCGCGCCGCTCGCGCCGTGGGTACGGCGTCGGTTCGGCGAGGAGCGCGGCCTGTTCGGGGCGAGCGTTCTCCTGCTCGCCGGGACGATCGTCCGGATGGCCGGCCTGCCTGGTCTGTTCGTCGGCACCGTGCTCGTCAGCGTCGCCACGGCCGTCGTGAACGTGCTGATCCCCGTGTTCGTACGCAGCCGGTTCGCCCCGCGCCGGGTCGGCGTGATGATGGGCGTCTACGCCCTGTCCATGGGCGCCGGTTCAGCCCTCGTCGCGGCCCTGATGGTCCCGGTCTGGCAGGCGTCCGGACACTCCTGGCAGACCGCGATCGGCGTTGCCGTCGTCCCGGCGGCCCTCGCGGCCATCGGCATCGCCCCGCAGGTGCGCGGCTCCGGATCGACCGCCCCGCAGGTACGCGGTCACGGAGCGGCGGGCGGAGTCCCGCAGTCCCCGGACTCCCCCCGGCCCCCGCAGCTCCCGGCTCGGGGACGAAGGGGCTCGGCGGGGCAGCAGGGGCAGCAGGAGCGGCAGGAGCGGCCGGGGCGCGGGCTCGTGTGGAGCCTGACGGCATTCTTCGGCCTCCAGACGCTGCTCTTCTACACCACGCTCGCCTGGCTGCCCGCGATCCTCGTGGACGCCGGGGTCACCGGGGCGACGGCCGGGAACATGCAGTCGGTGTTCATCGTCGGCGTCGCCGTGGGCGGCTTCCTCACCCCGGTCCTGGCCGCCGCGCGAACCGACCAGCGCCCCCACCTGCTCGGCATCGTCCTTGTCTGCGCGGGCGGTTACGCGGGCCTGCTCACGGCCCCGGCCGCCGCCCCCGCGCTCTGGGCGGTCGTCCTCGGTATCGGTCTCGGCGGCGGGCAGGCCGTGGCCGGAGTGCTCTACGTCAAGCGGGGCAAGGACCACGAGCACGTGGCGGCGCTCTCCACGGTGGCGCAGACCGGCGGATACCTCCTCGCCGCGGTCGGACCGGTCACCGCGTCCGTGCTGCACACCGTGACGGGGGCATGGACGGTGCCCCTCGTCGTCTTCGTGGGCGTGCTGCTGCTCAGCGCCGTGGCGAGCTTGCGCGCCGGGCACGACCGCCCATGACGGCCACCGCTCACGCTCCCGGCCGAACCGCCCCGGCCGAACCGCCCCGGCCGAACCGCCCCGGCCGAACCGCCCCGGCCGAACCGCCCCGGCCGAACCGCCCCGGCCGAACCGCCCCGGCGGGGCCGCTCCCGGTGGAACCGCTCCCCGGCGGAACCTCGCCGCTGACAGACTGGGGCGCATGTCCGCAGCCACCCCGCGCCGCCTTTCCCTCCAGCAGATCGTCGAGGAGCAACGCCGTGCCGCCTTCGTCGGGCGGGACGGCGAACTCGGCCTGTTCCGCGGGAACTTCGACGTGCCGCCGGAGGATCCGAGGCACCGTTTCGTGTTCCATGTGCGCGGCAACGCGGGGGTCGGCAAGACGTCCCTCGTACGGGAGTGGCGGCAGACGGCCAGGGGGTGCGGGGCGCTCACCGCGTCGGTCGACGAGAGCGCCGAGTCCGTACCGGAGGTACTGGCCCTGATCGCCGCGCAGTTCGCCGCGCAGGGGCACCCGATGAAGGCGCTGGACCGGCTGCTGGCCACGTACCGGCGCCGGCTGCACGACGCCGTCGCCGAGGCCGGGGCGGAGGGCGAACCGGCGGCGGGCGAGCCGTCCACCGGGGCCGTGGTCGCGGCGCAGGCCGGGCTGATCGCCGCCGGGGCGCTGCCGGTCGTGGGGGCGTTCGTCGGGGGCATCGACCCGGCGGTGGTGGCGCGCGGCGCGGGCGGGCTGCGGGCCGTGTTCGGCGGCCGGTCGCGGCAGCAGGACGACGTCCGGCTGCTGGCGGAGCCGGTACGTGTCCTGACGCCCGTGTTCGTCGCCGAACTGGAACGGGTCGCGGACGCCGTGCCGTGGATCGTGCTCTTCCTCGACACGTACGAGCGCACCGCCCCGCTCCTCGACGGCTGGCTGACCGACCTGCTCACCCCCGGCCGGTACGGGGCCCTCCCGGCGAACCTCGTCCTCACCCTCGCCGGGCAGCGCCGCCTCGACCCCGCCCGCTGGGCCGACCACACCCGTCTGGTCGCGGATGTGCCGCTGGAGCCGTTCACCGAGCGGGAGTCGCGCCAACTCCTCACCGGACGGGGGGTGGTGGAGGAGAGCGTCGTACGGGAAGTGCTCCGGCTCTCCGGCGGGCTGCCGGTCCTCGTCTCCACGCTCGCCGCGAACCCGGGGGCGGTGGGCGACGCGAGCGCGAGCGCGGTCGAGCGCTTCCTGGCCGGGGAGAGCGACCCGGACCGCCGCGCCGCCGCGCTCGCCTGCGCGCTGCCCCGGCGCTTCGACGAGGACCTGGTGGCGGTCGTGGTGCCCCAGGGGGCGCCCGGAGTGTACGCGTGGCTGCACGAGCTGCCGTTCGTCGCCGAACGGCACTCCGGGCGGGCCCGGTACCACGATGTCGTCCGTGCCCCGATGCTCCGCCTCCAGCGCACCGCGTCGCCGCAGAGATGGACCGAGGCCCACGACCGCCTCGCCGGGGCCTTCGCCGCCCGCCGGGACGCGGCGGCGGAGGGGATCGACCCGCGCAGGCTCTGGGCCGAGGAGCCCTGGCGCGACGCGGCACTCGACGCGCTGTACCACCGGCTCTGCGCCCGCCCCCGTACCGCGCTGCCCGATGCCCTGCGCGCCGGGATCGAGGTCTGCGGTCAGCACTCGGGCGCCGCCCGCCACTGGGCCCGGACCCTCGCGGAGGCGGGCGAGGACGCCGACAGCGCCGTACTGCGCGACTGGGGCCGGGACCTGCTGACCGCCCTGACCGACCACGGCCCCCGCCCCACCGCCGCCCTCGGGCTCCTGCTGACCCGCGCCGAGCTGGACGACCGGGCCAGGGCGGCCGCCCTCGTGGCACGGGCCTGGAGCCGCTTCCGGGCCCGGGAGTTCGACGCCGCCCTGTCCGACCACGGGCGGGCCATCGCCGTGAACCCGCGCAGTGAACAGGCCTATCAGGGACGGGCGGTGGTGCTGCGGGCGCTCGGCCGGTACGAGGACGCCCTCGCGGATCTGGACCGGGCCGAGGAGATCGCCCCCACCTGGGCGTGGGTGGTGCGCGAGCGCGGTGAGACGTACCGGCGGATGGGGCGGCTGGAGGAGGCCCTGACCGTCCTGGACCGGGCCCACGCCATGGACCCGACCGACGCCGTGCCGCTCGGCAGCCGCGGCCTGGTCCGCCACCGCCTGGGCCGGCACGAGGAGGCGCTGGAGGACTTCGACCGGGCGATCGCCCGGTGGCCGGAGTACGGCTGGGCGCTGGTGCGGCGGGCCGGTGTCCGTACCATCCTGGGCGACCCGGTCGGCGCCCTCACGGACCTGGACCGGGCCGAGGAGCTGACCCCGGGGCTGGCCGGGACCGAGGGGGAGCGGGGCGAGGTCTACCGGGCGCTCGGGCGCTACGAGGAGGCCGTGGCGAGCTACGGGCGTGCGCTGGAGCTGAACCCCGACTACGCCTGGGCACACGGCAGCAGAGCCCTCGCCCACGAGGCCCTGGGCAGGCCCGCGGAAGCCCTCGCCGACCTGGACCGGGCGCTGGAGATCGACCCGGACTACACCTGGGCACGCACCCAGCGCGAAAGGCTGGAGGCGACGGTCCGGGGGAGCGGGGAGGAACCGGGAAGCTGAGCCTCCGGGGAGCTGGGCGCTGCCGGAAACGGGTACCCGAGACGGTGCCTCGGACGTGGTGCCCCGGGCGGCTTCTCACCGGGTCCACACCGCTTCCCCACAGATCAAAAACGACCTGCGGGACGTCCGTTCACATACCCACGCGTACTCGGATCCGTCCCTCAACCGACCGTTCCCGTTCGATTACAGTGCTGCGCAGTCGCACGGAGCAGCACAGCGTTGGGGACACGGATCGGCCTGCGTGACTGACGTACGGGGAGGGGCGAGGTGAGCACAGGGACCACGGCTGTCTGGGGCCGGGCCGAGCAGCAGGACTTCCGCAGCCGGGTACGCGGCGCGCTGCTCGGCGGGGCCATCGGTGACGCGCTCGGGGCCGCGGTCACGGGGCTCACCCTGGAGGAGATCCGCGAGGCCCACGGCGCCGAAGGGATCACCGATTTCGTCCCGGCGCCGGGAAGCCCCGCGCCGGGAAGCCTTGCCCCCGGAAGCCCCGTGCCCGGTAACCCCGTGCCCGCCGGCTCCCCGCCCGGCAGCCGCGGAGCCGTCACCGCGGTCACCCAGCTCACCCTGTTCACCGTCGACGGGCTGATCCGTGCCCAGGTCCGCCGTGACACCGGCGCCTGGCACCCGCCCACCGATGTGCATCAGGCGCATCTGCGCTGGGCCGCGACCCAGCGCGACTGGGGGCCCGACGAACGCCGCAAGGACAACGGCTGGCTGGCCGCGCAGGAGTGGCTGTACGCCCGCCGCGACCCCACCCGGGAATGCCTCACCGGCTTCGGCGACACCATCATGGGCACCCTCGACCGGCCCAAGAACCCCACCGCCCGGGACGCGGCCGCGCTCACCCGGTCCGCGCCGTTCGGGCTGCTGGTGGGCTGGGAGCCGCAGCTCGTCCTCCAACTGGCCGTCGAGTGCGCCGCCCAGACCCACGGCCACCCGGCGGCCCAGCTCGCCGCCGGGGCCTTCGGCCTCCTGGTGCACGGGCTGGCCCGCGGCGAGACCCTGGACGGCTCCGTCCAGCACGCCCTGGACCTGCTCGCGGAACGCCCCGGTCATGAACCGGTCACCGAGGCACTGCAGCAGGCACTCGGCTCCGTACGCCAGGGAATCCCGGGCCCGGCGCTGATCGAGGCGCTGGGAGACACGGACACCGCGGAGGACGTCCTGGCCGTGGCCGTGTACTGCGCGCTGGTCGGCGAGGACATCCGGCACGGCCTGAAGCTCGCGGTGAACCACGGTGGGCCCTCCCGGGCCACCGGGGCGGTCTGCGGGGCCCTGCTCGGCGCGCTGCACGGCGAGACGGCACTGCCGCCGGCCTGGCTGTCCGAACTGGAGGGGCGCGCCACCCTCCTCGAAATCGCCGACGACTTCGCGATGGAGATGACCCAGGGCCCGGCCCTCCACAGCCCGACCGCGGCCGCCCCCGGCTGGCTGGTCCGCTACCCACGCGGCTGAAGCGGCCGAAGCGGCCGAAGTGGCCGAAGTCGCCGATACAGCGGTAGGGCAGGGGTACGGGTATGAGCACGGGCTACGGGGTACGGGGCGGACGCCGCCCGCGCCCGCCCCGTACCTCTGTACTCCCACCCCCATACCCGTACCTCCGTGCCCTCTCTGGCCCGTAATCCCTAGCCCTTCCTCGGCCCGCCCGGCACCGGTGAGCCGGGAGGACCGCCCTGGGCCGGAATCGCCGCATCAGACGCCGGGGCCGGACCGTCGTCGTCCGGATCTCCGTCGCCCCAGTTGACCTTGTCGATGATCGCGTCGCGCTCCGGGGTGTCCTCGGGTCTGGCGAAGCCGATCACGATGTAGAGCACCAGCGAGATCGCGAGCGGCAGTGCCACCTGGTACTGCAGCGCGACATCCGTCTTCACCGAGCCGTCGACGTTGTAGTTGGTGAAGTAGAACGCGAGCAGACCCGCGGCCCAGCTGGTGAGCGCCGCCGTCGGTCCGGACCTGCGGAACGTACGCAGGAGCCCCAGCATGAACGGGATCGCGATCGGGCCCATCAGGCCGGCCACCCACTTGATGACGACCGAGATGATGTCCTTGAACGTCGGTGAGTTGATCTGTGTCGCCAGTGCCATCGACAGGCCGAGGAAGGCCAGTGTGGACAGCCGGGCCGCCAGCAGACCGCTGCGGTTGCTCCAGGTGCGGGCCGCCTTCGAGAAGACGGGGGCGATGTCGCGGGTGAAGACGGCGGAGATGGCGTTGGCGTCCGAGGAGCACATGGCCATCGTGTGCGAGAAGAAGCCGACGACGACCAGGCCCAGCAGACCGTGCGGCAGCAGTTGTTCGGTCATCAGCGCGTAGCTGTCCGAGGCGTCCGGCTTCCTCGCCTCGACGAGCAGCGGGGCCACCCACATGGGGAAGAACAGGACGACCGGCCAGACCAGCCACAGGACCGCGGAGAGCCGGGCCGAACGGGTCGCGGAGCGCGCGGAGTCCGTGGCCATGTAGCGCTGGGCCTGGTTCCACATGCCGCCGTTGTACTCGAAGGTCTTGATGAACAGGTACGCCAGCAGGAACGTCACGGTGTACGGTCCGGCCGTCGGGTCGGTGTGTCCCTCGGGCAGCCTGTCCCAGACGGTCCACAGCGAACTGAAGCCACCCAGCTTGCTCATGGCGATGACCATCATGGCCAGCCCCGCGAACAACTGGATGATGAACTGCCCCAGTTCGGTGAGCGCGTCGGCCCACAGCCCGCCGACCGTGCAGTAGACGGCGGTGATGGCACCGGTGATGAAGATGCCCTGGGTGAGCGAGATCCCGGTGAAGACGGAGAGCAGGGTGGCGATGGCCGCCCACTTGGCGCCGACGTCCACGATCTTCAGCAGCAGACCGGACCAGGCCAGGGCCTGCTGGGTCGGGATGTTGTAGCGGTCCTTCAGATATTCGAGCGGGGACGCGACACGCAGACGCGAGCGCAGCCGGTTGAGCCGGGGCGCGAAGAGCTTGGCGCCGATCCCGATGCCGATGGCGATCGGCAGCGACCAGGTGACGAAGGACGTGACGCCGTACTGGTACGCGATTCCGGCGTAGCCGGTGAACATCACCGCGCTGTAGCCGGACATGTGGTGCGAGATGCCCGACAGCCACCACGGCATCCTGCCGCCGGCCGTGAAGAAGTCGCTGACGTTGTCCACGCGCTTGTGCGACCAGAGTCCGATCGCGACCATCACACCGAAGTATCCGATGAGCACGGCCCAGTCGAGACTGTTCATGTGCCCCTCCAGGGGTCCGCCTTGTGAACAGGTCACGCACTTCGTCAGTACGGCCGTTCAGCGGGGCCCCGCGCGGGAGTGGGGACTTGGGGGATTGAACCGCCCGTCCGGTCTCCCGGTCAAGGTTTTGCGCGATCAGAGATATGAACATCGATCAGTAAGTCGAACGATTTTGATTGTTCTTGACCCGGTGGGGAGTTGTCGTGAACGCGACCAAACCCACACGATGGGCGGGCACTTCGTCAGGCTGCGCAGAGAAAGGGACGTACGCCAGGAGAGAGCGGAGCGACCGCACGGGATGCGGGTCCCGTGCGGTCGGGGAGGGGGAGTGCGTAGGGGTGCCGGCATGTCAGTGCGCCGGTACGTCGTTGAGTTGGTGCGCCCATGCGCCGGTACGTGAGTACGTCGGTGCGCCAAAACGTCAGCGCATCAGTTCCCCGGCGTTGACCAGCAGCGACTGGCCGGTGATGGACCGCGCCCGGTCCGAGGCCAGGAATGTGGCGGCCTGCGCCACATCCTCGTCCGTGGCCAGTTCGGGCAGCGCCATCCGATCGGTGAGCCGGGCCAGCACCTCGGCCTCCGGTACGCCCTCGGTGTCGGCGGTGAACCGGACGAACGCCTGCACCGGCGGTCCCCACATCCAGCCCGGCACCACGGTGTTCACCCGGATCCGGTGCGGCCCCAGTTCCCGCGCCAGTGAATACATCGCCGAGGTCAGCGCCCCCTTGGACGCCGCGTACGCCGCCTGCCTCACCTGCGACGGGGCGGCCACCGAGGACTGCGTACCGATGACGACCACCGAGCCGCCCCGCTCCTTGAGCGCGGGCAGGCAGGCCCGCGTCATCCGCAGCGTACCGAGCAGGTTGACATCGATGACCGCCTGCCAGGTGGCGAAGTCGGCATCCTCCAGGCCGCCGAAGTAGCTGTCCCAGGCGGCGACATGGACCACCGCGTCGATCCCGCCGAACCGCTCCGACGCCAGTGCGGCCAGCGCCAAGCACTGCCCCTCATCCGTGATGTCGGTCGCCAGACGGGCGGTGTGCCGGCCCTCCGGGTCGATCTCGGCGGCCGACTTGGCGAGATTCGCCGCGGTACGCGCCCCGAGCACCGCGTTGCCCCCGTCCCGGACGACGGCCTCCGCGATCCGGTGCCCCAGCCCGGCCCCGACGCCCGACACGATGACGGTCTTCCCCGCGAGCAACATCGGCGCCTCCCGGCTCTGGCAGTTCGTCTGACGGAGCGTCAGAGTAGGTGCCCGCGACCCAGGACGGAAGGGGAAGGGAACGGTATGAGCGACGAGACACGCAGCGATCAGTACGCGGAACTGGCGGCGGTGGGGCCGTACGGGGTCCACCCGGGGCACGCGCTGATCACCATGGTCGAACCGCATCCCGGCCATGAGCACGCGTACAACCGCTGGTACGAGGACGACCACTACTACGCGGGCGCGATGGCCATGCCCTGGATGGCCGCCGGGCGCCGCTGGGTGGCCACCAAGGAGCTCCAGGAGCTGCGCTACCCGGAGAAGTCCGCGGTCGCCCGGCCCGTCGGGGCCGGCTGCTACCTGTCGACGTACTGGGTGACGGACGGGCGCTACGACGACCACATGAAGTGGACCGTCGGGATCAACAAGCGGCTCAACCGGGACGGCAGGGTCTACCAGGACCGCACCCACGTCTTCACGGCCTTCCAGGACCACGCGGCGACCGTCTACCGCGACGGGGCCGCCGGCCCCCGGGACTTCCACGCCCTGGACCATCCGTACCGGGGTCTGGTCCTTGAGGTCATCGACGCCGAAGACCCGGAGCGTTGCGCGGAGTTGCTGGAGTGGCTGCGCTCCCGGTATCTGCCGAAGCGGCTCCACGGGTCGCCCGCCGCGATGGTCACGGTCTTCCGGCCCACGCCGCTGCCCGGTGACCGGATGACGTATGTGAAGCAGGTCGAGGGCGTCGGGACCCGTCTGACGCTGCTGTGGTTCCTCCAGGAGGACCCGCGTGCCTGCTGGGCGGAACACTTCGCCGGACGCGGGGAGGCCGTCGCGGAATCGGGCCTGGGGCGGGTCGAGTTGGCCGCTCCGTTCATTCCCACGGTGCCGGGGACGGATCGGTACGTCGATCAGCTGAGGTGACCGCGGCGGGTGCCGGGAAATGTGCCGGGAAATGGGCCGAGCCCCCTCGGCCAGGACGGCGAACCAGTCGAGAGGGCTCCAGTCAGATGGTGCGTCGTGACCGGCGGCGCAGGTCGTCAGGCGTTGATGGAGCCTGCGGCGACATCGCGCACGAACGCGTTCCACGCACCGGGGACGAAGGTGATCGAGGGGCCCTCGGGAGCCTTCGAGTCACGCACGGCGATGGACAGAGCGACCGGGGACTTGACCTCGACGCACGCGCCGTTGCCCCCGGAGTACGAAGACTTCGTCCACATTTCCGTAGCACCCTGAAGAATAGCCATGTTCACTCCGGTTCAGAGAGATGGGGGGAGTCGCGCCAACCGGATTCCGATTGGCGTGATCGACGCTACTCGCCAACTCTGTTGCGTGAAGGGGCCGTTCACTCGACCGGATGGCATATTCCATGCGGGTCTTCCGTCGTGAGGTGGCGACGGTGTACTCTGCCGTCGCCTCTCCATCGGCATCATTCCATTTCTCGCAAAACAGACCTTGCGGCTGTCCTGTTTCAGCTGGTGTACCGCTTGGCCATCTCGCTGATGAACTGCCGGGTCTGCTCCACATTCAGTGACTGCGCCCGCAGATGTTCGTACATGACGCTGTAGCGCTGTACGTCGTTCGCCTTCTCCAGATAGAGATCGCTGGTGACGCCCTCGATGTAGACGACGCTGGAGTCCGCGGCGTCCGGGAACTCCAGAATCGCGTACTGCCCGTTGATGCCCGGGTGCGCGCCCATGTCGAACGGCAGCACCTGCACTGTCACATGTGGAAGGAGGGACTGCTCGACGAGGTGTTCCAGCTGCTCGCGCATCACCTGCTTGCCGCCGACCATCCGGCGCAGCGCCGACTCGTCGATCACCGCCCACAGCCGCAGCGGATGCTCGGGCGCGTTGACCCGGTCCTGGCGCCGGGCGCGCACATTGACGCGCTTCTCGATGTCGGACGGCGAGGTCTCCGGCAGCGCGCCGTTGATCAGCGCCTCGGCGTAGGCCCGGGTCTGCAGGAGTCCGGGAACGACCTGGGGTTCGTACACCCGCAGCGACTCCGCGTCGGTCTCCAGTCCGATGTAGACGCTGTACGGGATGTCGCCGAAGGCATGCCACCAGCCCTGCTGGCGGGAGTCCTTGGCCATCTGCATCAGCGAGTCGACGACCCGGACGTCCTCGACCTCGTACACCCCGCACAGATCGCGGACGTCACGCTGGCTGATGGAACGGCGGCCGTTCTCCAGCCGGCTGATCTTCGACTGCGAGACCAGCAGGCGCTCCGCCACTTCCTCGGCGGTCATACCCTTGATCTCGCGAAGGCGGCGCAACTCCTGGCCCAATCGGCGTCGCCTGACAGTGGGATTGACATGGGACGGCACGGAAACGGCACCTCCGGCTATGTAGCTGTGCGTATCTACTGCTCAGCAGATTGCCACCCCCGGCACCGGCCGCGCTGGGAAACGGCAACACGCAAGCGCGCGGGGCAGCCGGTGGATCCGGCTGCCCCGCGCGTGGTGCGGCTCCCGAACCGGGTCTTTGGGGACGTCGGTGCGGCGGTATGCGTATGTCCGTGCTCGTTCCGCTGTCCGTGCTCGTTCCGTACGGCGCGCTGTGCGGTGTCCCGTACAGCGCGCCGTACGGTTCAGTGCGCGGCGGTCTGCGCCATGCTGCCGCGGCGCGACTGCGCTTGCGGTTGCAACGGCACGCCCGCTGCTTGCTGATTGCGGCGTGGCTGTACGGCCACACCGTTCTGGACGTCCATCACGGCATGCGCCACGAGTCCGCCCATCGGGTCGTGTCTGATCAGGTCCCGGAGCCGGGAGCGCGATGAACGCCCCTCGTTCCCGGGGTACAGGTGCTTGCCGAGTCCGACCGCGTGGGCCAGTGCGGCGAGCGCCGCGGTCCGCGGGTCCGGCGGTACACCGGTGCGGATCGCGCTGTCCAGCCGGGCTCTGATGTCCCGGCTGATTGCCGTGTCCGTCGCCTGGTAGCGAGTCGTCGGCAGTACTCCGCACATCTGGCCCGCCACGGCATGCACCATGCCGCACCGCTCCAGATGGGCGAGATAGATCTGGCGCAGCCCCAGCCGGGGTCCGCCGATCCAGTGGACGGCCCGGACCGGGCTGCCGCGACGGCGCAGCAGTTCCAGTGCGGAGTCCAGAGTCGGATCTCCTGTCGGCCGTGGCATCACCACGGCGATACGATCCCCGTCAGGGGCTATCCGTCCTGCCAGAGCCAGCTCTACTAGCTGTGCCCCGGCCAGGCCGAGGTCGAGCGACTGCGGCTGCGCTGTGGTACCCGTGGTCGGGTCCAGAGCGAGCAGCAGAAGCTCCTCCGGAATTGTTCTGCGGCTCCTGCCCATCCATGCCTCCCCGCGTGGATGAATGACAGGGTGACCCCTCTCACATTGGTCTGTCGAGAGCGCCTGACCGCTATATATGGGAACCAGTAGGTATGTCGTTCTCGTCTAGCAGCCCGGCCAGGGGTTCACACAGGACACTGGTAGATGGTTCGGACAGCGCGGGGTTGCCCCCCGCAGCGCATGAGGAGGCATCGGTGGCGGGCGAGTCCCCCGACAAGTCGGAGCAGCAGAAGTCGTCGGGGACGGCTCCGGAGGAACGTGACCCCCGTCTCGCTGTGTTCCGTGAACCGGCCGCGAAGGCGGTCGTGAGCCCGGATGCGGAGGTGGCCGCGGAGGCGGCCGCGGGTACGGATGCGGACGTGGACACGGACGCGGATGCCGGGAGTGCGACGGACCGCGCGACGGACAAGGCGACGGACACGGACAAGGCGACCGCGGTCTTCCGTACCCGGCCCGCTGCGGCGGGCGACGGCGATGGTGATGGCGACGTGACGCCCGATGCGGCCTCCGCGGCCTCTGAAGGGGGCTCCACGCCTCCGGAGGACGCCAAGGGCGCTGTGGCGTCCGACTCGGACGGCGAGGCCTCTGGGGCGGACGAGGCGAACGAGGCGGACAAGGCTGCCGTGGCGGGCGAGCCGGGTGAGGTCACCGAGTCCGGTGAGCCCGGGGCCGGCGAGTCCGATGCTGAGCCCGAGCCGGGTGACGCGCGGCTGCGGGCCGCAGTCGCCGCCTGGGTCGGCGACGGCGACGGCGACGGCGATGCGGACGATGTGGACGACGCGGGCGACACCTCGGATGCGACCGCTTCCGACGACGAACCCGCAGCCGAGAGCGGGACCGCGCCCGAGGCCGAGGCGTCCGGCGGGACGGCCGGCGAGGTCCGGGTGCCGAAGACCCGCGAGGAAGCGGCCGTCCCGGCCTCGAAGTCCGACGCGGCGGCGGAATCCGAAGCCGGTGAGGACGCCGACGCCGACGGCGATTCCGTGTCCGCCGAATCCGTGTCTGCTGAAACCACGTCTGCCGAAACGGCGTCCGACCAGCGAGGAATCGATCAGCCCACCGCTGTCTTCAAGGCGCCCAAGCAGGCGCAGGTCGACCACCCGACGACCGCGCTGAAGATTCCGCCGCGCCAGGCCGCCCCGAAGAGCGGCGAGGGCTCGAAGAGCCGCGAGACCTCGGAGACCCCCGCCGAGCGGACCAGCAAGTTCGTGCCGCTCCGCTCGGACGACGTGCGGCCCGCGCCCCGCAAGCCCGAGCCCGCCGCACCGGCGTCCGGGGCAGCGGCAGCGTCCGGGACGGGTGCAGGTGCCGGTGCTGGTGCAGGGTCCGGGACAGGTGCAGGTGCCGCCTCCGGGGCGAAGCCCACTCCCACCCCCGCCCCTGCCTGGGCCGAGCCCGAGCGGACCCGGCAGCAGCCGTTGCCGCCCAAGCCGCCGCTCGACCTGCTCGCCGAGCTGACGAACACGCCTCCGCCCCAGGAGACCCCTGTCCGCACGGCCGTCCGCCGGGTCAAGATCTGGACCCCGCTGGTCGTGCTCCTGTTGATCGTCTTTGCGATCGTGCAGATGGTTCGCCCGCTGCCGACGCCCACGCTCCAGCTGACGGCGCAGCCGACGTACACCTTCGAGGGCAGCAAGCCCGAGCTGCCGTGGCCGGACCAGGGTCAGGGCTACATGGCGGCGACCGGGCTGGGCAAGGTCGACTCGTTCGGTGAGCAGAAGCCGGTGCCGATCGCGAGTGTGGCCAAGGCGATGACGGCGTACATCGTGCTCAGGGAGCACCCGCTGAAGCGGGGCGAGGACGGCCCGATGATCGAGGTCGACGCCAAGGGCGAGTCCGACGGTCAGCTCTTCACCGAGGGTGAGTCCACCCTGAACACGGTGAAGAAGGGCGACAAGATCAGCGAGAAGGACGCGCTGTCCGCCCTCATGATCCCCTCGGCGAACAACATCGCGCGGCTGCTGGCACGCTGGGACGCGGGTTCGGAGAAGGCGTTCGTCGAGAAGATGAACGACACCGCGAAGCAGCTCGGCATGAAGAACACCACCTACACCGACCCCTCCGGGCTCACCGCCACGACGGTGAGCACGGCCGAGGACCTGGTGAAGCTGGGCGAGAAGCTGGTCGAGATCCCGGCGCTGATGGACATCACCAAGCTGCCGGAGTGGAAGGACCCGTCGGGCAAGGTCTGGCGGAACTACAACACCCTCGTGCCCTTCGACGGAGCGCTGGGGATCAAGACCGGTTCGACCAGCAAGGCGGGCGGCAACCTGCTCTTCGCGGCGCACAAGATGGTCGACGGTACCGACCAGCTGATCGTCGGCGCGGTGCTCGGCCAGTACAGCGACACCTCGATCATCGACGCGGTCAACGCGGCGAGCAAGAAGGTCATGATCGCCACGCAGGACGAGTTGAAGGGCGCGAAGATCGTGAAGAAGGGGCAGGTCGTCGGCACCGTCGACGACGGCCTCGGCGGCACGACGCCGGTCGTCGCGACCAAGGACGTACAGGCGGTCGGCTGGGCCGGTCTCACGGTGAAGCTGGAACTCACCGACGGCGGGAAGGCAGTGCCGCACTCCGCGGCGGCCGGAACCGAGGTCGGCACGCTGACCGTGGGCGAGGGCGCCAGCCAGGTGAAGGTGCCGGTCGCGCTCCAGAGCGAGCTGACCGAGCCGGCCTTCGGGAAGAAGCTGAGCCGGATCGGCTGATCCGGCGAAGCCGCGCGGGTCGCGGCGGAGGGGGGCCGATACCGGCACCCCCCCCGCCCGGCCGCGCACGTGTTAGCGTCCCCGGGCAACTTGGGACGCCGGGACAGCGTCCATGAAAGGTACGGGGCCGGCGGACGACGGGGAGAGCCGTAGTGACCACCGCGGAGCCGAAACCCGGCCGCGAGGCGGACAGCATCACTGACAACGACGCGGGGAGCAGCGGGGACGGCGGGAGCGGCGAGAGCGCATCCGCCCGCGTCCGGCTGCCCGCTCCCCGTGCCTCAAGGGGCGCGGCCGAGGGCGCCACCGAGCCCGTGACCGGCGACGAGTCCGTGAGCGCCATCGAGTCCGTGACCACCACCGAGACCGTTCCCGACGACGACGGCGGCGAATCCGCCCCCGACGACCGCGACGGCGAATCCCCGTCCGGTGACGGCGACGGTGGCGCGTCGGGCGCCGCGCCGAGCCGTAGCCGCTTCCGGCGGACGCTGCGGCATCCCGTCACCATCGCGACGGCGGCCGCGGCCGTCACCCACGTGCTGTGGTTCTTCTTCTTCGCGAACAGCGGCGGCGATATCGCGGCGCAGGACGCCTGGGCCGAGTTCGTCGGCAGGCACCCCGGCACCGCGTACAACCTCGCCTGGTACGGGGGCATGCACCCCGTCTCGTACAGCGTGGTCTCGCCCTATCTGATGTCGGTGCTCGGCGTCCGTACGACGATGATGGTCGTCGGTACGGTGTCGGCGGCGCTGACCGCGATGATCCTGGTCCGGGTCCGAGCCGTCCGCAACCCGCTGGCCTGCTCGCTCGCGGGGGTCTTCGCCTATCTGTGCAACGCGCTGTCCGGGCGCGTGACGTTCGGGCTCGGCATGATGTTCGCGGTCGGTGCCGCCGCCGCCGTGTTCTGCTGGCCGTACAAGTGGCGCTACAAGCGGTGGGCCAAGGCGGCCGTCGCCGCGCCCCTGGCCGCACTCGCGACCGCCGCCAGCCCGGTCGCCGGGCTCTTCCTCGGGGTGGTCGCCGCCGCGCTCTTCCTCAACAAGAGGCGCCCCGGCGCGTACGCCCTGGGCCTCGCCCCGGTCGCTGTGGTGGCGCTGTCCTCGTGGCTGTTCCCGTTCTCCGGTACGCAGCCGATGTCGGTCGGGACGCTGTCGCTGCCGTTCCTGTTCGCGGTGATCGTCTTCTTCCTCGTGCCGCGTGAATGGAAGACGGTCCGTACGGCGGCGGCCGTGTACGGCGTCGGGACGCTGCTGACCTACTTCGTCGACTCGCAGATCGGGTCGAACGTCACGCGCATGGCGATGCTGTTCGCCGGGGTGACGCTGCTCGCCGCCCTGCCGTACACGGCTCCCCGCACCCGCCGCTGGTACGCGCTGGTCATCGCCTTCGCCGGGCTGAACTTCTGGATCGGCTTCAAGGGCGTCGACGACATCGTGCGTACGGCCCCGACCGCGTCCTGGGCCCGTGAGCTGGCTCCGCTCGTCAACCAGCTCCAGGAGGCGGGGGCCGAGCGGGGCCGGGTCGAAGTGGTGCCCGCGAGCAGCCACCGGGAGGCGTCCGCGCTCGCGCCCTACGTGAACCTGGCCCGTGGCTGGAACCGCCAGGCCGACATGAAGCGCAACCCGCTCTTCTACGACGACACCCTGAACGCCATGAACTACCGCGAGTGGCTGGACCGCTGGGCGGTGCACTACGTGGTGCTGCCCACGGGCAAGCCGGACTCCAGCGGTGCGGTGCAGGAGGCGGCGCTCGTCGAGAAGGGCCAGCCGTACCTCAAGGAGATCTGGGGCGACGCGAACTGGAAGCTGTTCCAGGTCCTGGAACCGGTGCCGATGGCCGACCCGCCCGCGACGGTGGAGCGGGCGGGCGCGGACGAGCTGACCATCCGGGTGCGCTCGGCGGGCCGGGTACTGATCCGGATCCCGTACTCGCGCTGGCTCGCCGTGGTCGACGAGGAGGGCAAGGGTCTGGAGCGGCCCCAGGAGACCGAGGAGTCGAAGCGGCGGTCGGAGCAGGGTGACGACGTCCCGAAGACCTTCGACAACGCGAACGGCTGCCTGATCCAGGTGGAGGAGGACTCGCAGGGCGACGAGTGGACCGAGCTGCTCGCCCCGCGGCCGGGTGTGTACCGGCTGGCGGCGCCGTACCAGTTGCAGCCCGGCACCCCGTGCCCGGAGGAGTTGCGCTGAGCCGCTGAAGCCGGGGTTCCCCGCACCGCCCCGCCCCGCCCCGCCCCGCCCCCCTCCCCGCCCCCTCCCCGGCGTCCACGGCCGGGAAGGGAACAGGAAACGGGCGTCAGGGGAACAGGGAACAGGGGACAGGGGAACAGGGGCACAGAGAATCGGGGAACAGGCCCTCCCCTGCGACTACCGGCGGAAGGTCAGCGAGGCGGCCGGGGAGGCGTTCCCGTACGCGTCCACGGCGACGACCCTGGCCACGTACCGGCCGCCCTTCACCGCACCCGGGACCGGGATGTCGAGCGTGTTCGGGCGGGGCGTGAAGTAGAAGTCGGACAGCACCTTGGAGGACACGACCGAGGCGCCGGTGGACGCGTCGGTGATGTCGACGTTGTAGTGGTGCACCATCTGGTCGTCCTTGGCCTGCGCGATCCGCACCGCCGTGCCGCCCTTGGGGGTGTGCACCTCCTGGAGGGGCTTACGGGTGGTGAACTTCGGCGCCACGGTGTTGCGCGCGGCGGCCGTGTACCGGAAGTTGTCCTTGATCTCCTGGTTCGTCGAGCCCTTCAGGCGCACCGTCCAGGTGTCACCGCTGAGGGTGCCCGCGCTCGCGTACGGCGGCTGCCAGTTCGCCGACCACTGGCCGCCGGTGTAGATGTCGTGCTTGTCCGCGGCCATGTTGACCCGGGCTATCTCGGTGCGGTTCTTGTAGACCTCGACGAAGAGCGCCTGTGCGGTCGGCGACTCGAAACGGTTGGCGAGACCCTCGTCCGTCACCATCTGGTAGCCGTGGTCGATCTCGATGTAGCTCATCGAGCCGTCGTTGACGGAGGTGAAGTCGCGCTGGTGGATGGAGCGGTCGTCGTTGATGTTGAGGTGCGAGTGGCCGGAGAAGAGGACGGCCTGCGGGAACGCGCTCAGGTCCTCGGCGAGCCGCGGGTTGGAGGCCTGCTGGCCGTCCATCGTCGTGCCGGTGGTGGGCCGGTGGCCCTGGATGAAGACGGGCTTGCCCGCGTGGGCGGGGTCGGCGGTGATCGCGGCGAGCCGTGCCTTGAGCCAGGTGCGCTGGGCGGCGCTGGAGTCGTACGTCTCCGTGTTGACGGTGAGGACGGGCAGGCCCTTGACCGTGGACTCGTAGTAGCCGCCGCCCGAGTCGGGGAACCATGCCTTGGGGTAACCGGCCCGGATCGCGGCGAGGCTCGCGTCATGGTTGCCGTTGGAGATCAGCACCTGGGTGTCGGTCATGCCCTTGCGGGCGAGGTTGGACTGGAAGACCTCGGAGACGATCTTGTGGTCGGGGCCCTTGCCGTCGCCGTTGTCGTTGATCATGTCGCCGTTGGACAGGATCGCGTCGGGCTTCGGGAAGATCGATCCGATGGTGTCGAAGAAGCTCTCGTACTTCTTGTCCGCCGTCGCGTGGCTGCCGATGTGCACGTCGGACATGACGACGAACTTGGCGATCGGCTTCTCGCGGGTCTTGATCAGGTATCCGTACGACACCGGGACGCTGGCCTTGTTGCCGCGGAACGCGACCGCGGTGACGTTGGTGTCCTTCGTGATCCGCAGCGGCCGGCCGGAATGGAAGGCGCGGCTGTCGCGGGTCGGCGTCGTCCCGTCGAGCGTGTAGCGGACGGTGACTCCGCGCTCGGCCTTGAACTTCAGCGAGACCGCGTGCTCGTAGCGCCCGCCGGGCACGCTGACGCCCGGAGCGGCGGGGGTGCCGTGGCCGGGCTTGTGGGAGTGGGCCTGGACCGGGGCCTGGGCCTGTGCGGGCGTCCGGGCCGGGGTGGCCTGGGCGACGACGGGGGAGACGAGTGCGACGGAGGTCGCGGCGATCACGAGGGGAGCGAATCTCACGGGGGTGCCTGCCTGCTCTCTGGGGCTTCTGGTTCTCGGGGCGATCGGGGCGATCGGGGCGATCGGGGCGATCGGGGCCTATCGGGTCCGTCGGGCGCCCCTGGGGGTCCGGTCCGGTGTTCCCTGCTCACTGGGCGGGGATAACGACCTGGTAACCGGTCTGTACCCGAGGACGCTAGGCATCGCGCACCAGCCCTGGTGGGTGTGCGGCTGACTCCCGAGTGAAGTGCCCGTGAATGTCCGGTACCCGGTGTTGCGTCGGGGGCTCCGCCCCGTTGGGGAGCCGGGCGCGTTCCGAGGGGCGGCCGGCCTTCCGCCAACTGGCTGTCCATACGGCGGAGTACGCGTACACGTGGACGTACGGCTCGGACGCGGAGGAATGCTGTTGCGGCCGGGCGCGGAACCGGCTTCGATCGCGGCATGGTGCCTGATGTCCCGCTCGTACGCCGTCTGATCGCCGCGCAGTTTCCGCAGTGGGCGGACCTTCCGGTGGAGCCGGTCGACTCCCACGGCACGGTCAACGCGATCTTCCGCCTCGGCGCGGACAAGGCCGTACGGCTGCCGTGCGCGCAGGGCGGCGCGCAGGACGTGGAGACCGAGTACCGCTGGCTGCCGTACCTCGCCCCGCGGCTCCCCTTCGCGGTCCCCGCCCCGCTCGCCAAGGGCCAACCGGGCGAGGGCTACCCGTGGCCCTGGTCCGTGTGCGGCTGGCTGGACGGCGAGAACCCGGGCCGTGACAACCCGGTCGACCCCGGCGTCTTCGCCGCGGACCTGGCGGAGTTCGTCGGCGCGCTCCGCCGGACCGACCCCACGGACGGCCCGCCCGCGTACCGCAGCGAACCCCTGGCATCCCGGGACGCCGCGACCCGGGACGCGATCGCGTCCCTGCGCGGACACCTCGACACCACCGCCACGACCGGCGCCTGGGACGACGCCCTGCGTGCGCCCGCCCTGTCCGGCCCGCCCGTCTGGGCCCACGGAGACCTCCAGCCCGGCAACGTCCTGGTCGCGGACGGCCGCCTCGCCGCGGTCATCGACTTCGGCTGCATGGGCCTCGCCGACCCCGCCGTGGACCTGATCGCGGCCTGGTACCTGCTGCCCGCCGGAGCACGGGAGGAATTCCGTACGGCACTGGCGGCCGACGACGCGACCTGGGCCCGGGGCCGCGGCTGGGCGCTGTCCATCGCGCTCATGGAACTCTCGTACTACCGCGAGACGAACCCGTTCATGGCGACGACGGCACGCCATGTGATCGGCGAGCTGCTCGACTCCCGATAGCGACCGGCCCGCCGCCGTACGGGCCGGGAGGCTAGGCCACGTCGATTCCGTATTCCTGGACGAGTTCCTCCAGGCCGTTCCGGTATCCCCTGCCCCCGGTCACGAACTCCCAGTCGCCGTTCGTGCGACGGCGGAAGGATCCCAGGACGAGGGCGGTCTCGCCCGCGCGGCCGTCGGAGACTACCAGCCGGTCGAGTTGGGCGCCCTCGGCGTCCAGCAGCCGGATACCGGCGTCGACGAACCCGGACAGGTCGGCCGCGGGGTTGACGACAGGATCGACCGCAGCGATCACGACGAGCCGGTCGGCACGTGCGGGCAGGCTGTCGAAGGACACGCGGATGGCCGCCTTGTCCGGCACGGCAGGCGTGAGCGCGCGGACCGTGCCGTCGGGCGTCGCGGGGTTGTTGAAGAAGACGAAGTGGCTGTCGTCCAGGACCCTGTTGCCCTGGCAGACGAGTGCGCAGACGTCCAGGGCGACTCCGCCCGACCAGTACATGCCCAAGACGTTGTGGTCATCCGTGCCCGGTCCATCGGATGGTCCGCTGCCCGTTGCCGAGCCTTCGCCGCCTGGGGTCGGGAGCCCGTTGTCCGGCGTTGAAGGTCGGTCGTCCGGTGCCGAGCGTGGTGCCGGTACCGTGCGGTCGCCAGTGCCCAGCCTGCCGCTCAGCCCGTGACGATGCAGCAGGTCGACCAGTTCGGAGCCCGAGACCAGCTCCAGGGGCTTGCCGTTGGCGAAGGTGTGCGAACCGGGGCCGAAACCGGATGTCGTGACCAGCACGCCCTTATTGGCTCCGGCGTCCTGGACCGTGCCGTACAAGTCGCGTACGGCCGTCGGAGGCACCGTATTGCGGTACCGCTTGACCTGGACGACGATCTTGCCGCCACGGATCGGGGCCGGGTCCAGTGCGTCGACGTCCACCCCGCCGTCGTTGGAGCGCTGGGTTGTCACGGCCTGCATGCCCATGGCTCGGAACAGCTCCGCGATCAAGGACTCGAAGTCGATGGGGTCCATTGCGTACAGATCCGGTTCCTCGCCCCCTCCATGCGTGACGACGCCGTTGCCGATGTCCTCGGGAACCCGGCCGGGACGCACCGTCCCTAGCTGGTCGGGGCGCGACGACAACTGGCCCCGGAGCGCGCCCACCAGGCAATCGACGGCGTTCACCTGCTCCAGGCGCAGCTCGGAGAAGACCGAACGCGACGCCATGACCGTGGCCAGGAACATCTGCGCCCGCCTGCCGGTGGCCGGGTCGTGATCATCCACGAAACCGTTCAACGCGACCGATTCCAGTGCGCCGAACTCATCGGCGGCGAACAGGTCGTGCAGAACCAGCAGCAGACACTGCGCGAGCACATCCCGGTACAGCGCGCGGCGCTGTGTCACAGGCCGGGCGGCCTCCTTCTCCTGATCGGCGGAAGGCATGTAGCGCACCGACTTTATCTCCGGTACGACGTCGTACCTGGGCAGCTCCCAGTTCAGCACCAACTGGCGGGCGTGCGGGTCGTAGGCGGCGGACACCTGACGCGGGAGATTCTCCGGCCATGAGCCCGAGGCGTAGAGAGCGGCGCAGAAGTAGTCCACTGCGGCTTCGGCATCACCGCCTCGAAGTCCCGCCTTCATTGCGGCGATTCCGGCGTTGTGCCGACGGATCTCCTCCAACTGGGCATCGGCCCACTGCTGGTATTGGAGTCGGTAGGCGGCCAGCTGTTGCTGCCGCTGTGTTTCCGCAGCCTGAGCGGCCTGCCAGGCGTGCTCGAACCGGGACCGCGCTTCGGCCTGCGCCTGGGCTCGCCGGCCCGCCGTCCAACCGCCCTGCGGCTGGTACTGACTCGGATGCGGCATGGGAACCGGACAGGCGAGCTGTCCTGGAGAGAAGGCCTCGATCCGCTCGGGGCGGCTCAGCGCGCCCGCCCTGAAGGCCGGAGCCCGGCACCCTGCCGCCAGTAACCCCTGCAGTGACTCGACCCGTGCGTCGAGTTCCTCCGTCCGTGTCCGGGCATCCGCTTCGCGTTGCTGTCGGTACGCCGCCCGCTGCTCACGATAGCTGCGCGCCAGATCTCGCTGGTGGGCCCGCTGCTGACGTTCCTGATCCCGTTGGTACCTGGCTTGCGCCTCCAGTTGTCGTTGTTGCTGGCGTTGCGCCTCAGCCCAGATGCCGGCCAACCCATTCGAGCGACGACTCATGCTCTACAGGCCCTCCCCACCAGCGACTTGGCGTGCACACGCCCAGTCCTGGCCCCATAACCATCAGTGATGAAACGACTTTAGTCGGCAACCGCCGGGCCGCCCATCCACCTGCACGGACCTTCCGTACTCAGCGGTGGGCCAGAGGCGAGGAGGGAGACCGGGCTCCCCGAACGACATGCCTGCGGGGGCGGGGCGCGATGACATGCGCCCATGAGCAGAATGGCGCAGATCATCGTGCTGGCGGGTACGAGGGCGAGATGGTGGAGCCCGTGCGGTGCGGATTAATCGTGGAATAGGCGCATGGCCAGTACAGAGCCGTCAGGATGTATGGAGACGGGGCCGTCCCAACGTGAGGCCCAGACGTCGCGAGGCCAAGTGGAGCGGCGTGCGTAGACTTCTCGCCGGTACTTCTCCACCCGTCCTTCCTCAAGGTGACGGAAGAGATCTTCCGCGACTCCGGAGAACGCTTCGACTCGCTTCCGATTGAGCCGGAAGACGTGATCGGTGCCGACGAACTCGACGCCGAAGAAGCGGTGCCGTGCATCCTGGACGCTGCCTGTGGCCGCGTGTGTGAAGCCCGTGAAGTGCCGTTGCCCCTGTCGTTTCGTCAAGTAAGGGGCGGTTGCCCTTGTGTCACCGGCGAACGCCGTAAGCCCGGCTGCGGCAGTGCGGGCAAGCGTGTGCTGAAACCAACCATAGAGGTCGGGGCTCACGTGATAGCCGGGTTCGGGCTCTGCGGTGTTGTCGCTTTGTGCGATTGGCCGGATGCCGGGATATACATTCACGTCCTCCAACTCGTGATCAAGAACGCGTTCCGGAGCATCCAGCCAACCGCCGCTTCCGCCCGCCTCCAGGGCGTGGACCGTCAGCGGGCCGTCGAGTGGGAGCTCCGTGCTGAAAACCAAGCACGGTGTCTCGTCCCAAGCTCCGATGTGGACTGCCTCGGCGTGGGTGGAAGCCGAGGCGAGCTGAGTATGAGAAGCGGAAAGCCCGCTGTGGTTGCCTTTGCACGCGATGGGGAAGACGCGAGATGGCTCGCCGGGCCTCCATACCTCGGCGAAGAACTGTGGTCGGTATCGGTAGCCCGATTTTGGGCCGGAGTCTCTGCTGGTTAGGGCCCACCCCGCGCGCAGAGCAGTGTCAGCCGGCACGATCGAGACGAAGTGGTTCGGGTAGCGCCTGCTCAGGAGCCGTTTAGCGAGCGCCAGCGCGAAACCGGTACCGAGTTCCCCCGACTGAAGTGCCTTGTAGTAGTCCGCGGTCTCTCGGCCCTCGGCGGAGAGACCGATGAAAGAATCTGAGTTCCCGGTCAGAGCCTGGTTGTACTTCAGGCAACTCCAATGCTCGGCGAGACCGCGTCCCGCTCCGCGCCGAGCCAAGGTGATTGCTCGTCCAAATGAGTGCAGCACATCCCAGGTTGTGAGTTGCGCAAGTCGGCAGAGATCTTTTGCCGGTACCGGGCACAGCCCAGGCTTCCGACGAAGCCGATCAAGATCTTTCGCCTTTCTCTGCTTGTCGTCCTCCGCTGCCGCAACGCTCACGTCCCCGGCGAGCTGCAGGGTCGAGTGAACTGCGATGTTCGACGGCTCCACAAGGTCCCTCAACACCTCTGCAGTGTTTTTCATCCTGTTCCCCCTAGTAATTAGGAAGTGCTTGTGCTGGGCGCTGCGGCCCGGCCACTGCGCTGCGGTCCCACGCTTCGGCTCTGTGCGCCGACTTTGGGCAGGCTGGCCGCGAGGTCATTGAGAGAGCCGTTCACGACGTACCAGGAAACGGTGAGCGTGTCGCGGTCGGGAGTATGTTCCTCGCGGAATTCACGTCGTGGGTGGACGAAATTGCGGTACTCACGAAGTGCCTGACTGAAGCGCTCCATGTCGATGTCGATCCAGCCCGCCCTGCGGCAGATATCAATGAGGTCTTTTAGGCCAATGAAATTGGCGTCCTTTTTGCCGAGCAAGGAAGCGTCGCGCTCATGAATCACCGTGAGCAGGACACCTTCGAGGAGGCTGCCCAGCATGATGATTGCCGCGACGTGGGCGCCGTTGGCGTAACAGGTGCGGGCTTCGTCCAGCCGGCGTTGGAGCAGCGCAGCCATACGTGGTTCACGGATGATCTCGGCCATCGTGGCCTTGAGCTCGACCGACGCCCGCTGACCCGGATGCGTCATGGCTGGGTCACAGACGACGATCCTGGGGCGACCACCTGGATTTTCCAAGCGAAAGCCCTCGTGTACGAGGAAGGCGTTGACCGCGTCGACGACCGCCGGGAGTACCTCGGGCTCGCCGAGGTACTCCCGCGCGTCTGCGAGCCTGACCAGCACCTTCTCCAGTTCAGTGGGGTTGTCACGGCGACCTGTGAGGAGCTGGAGCGTCCACTCGCCCCGGTATTCGCCGTCGTACTCGGGCACGTTGAGCCAGCCGGCGTTCTCCAGGAAGTGAGCGATCTCGAAGCCTCTGCGGTAGTAGAGCTGATCGTCGCCGCAGATGACGCGGGCCAACTCTTTCAGTGTGTTGCCATCGAGTGGGCCCAACATGGTTTCCTGTGTCATGCGGCTTCGTCCTCTGCGGTGTCGTCGTCGATGTGGCCGTCGGTCTGGTTGTCCCCGGTGCTGTCATCCGAGGCCAGGTCGAGTGGCTTCCACTCGGTTCGGGGGCCGGCTGTAGTGGAGGGCGTGTAATTGGCGGGCCGGATACCCTGCCGGTCGAGTTCCTCCCACAGGTCGTCGAGCGCGGCATCGGGGTCGAAGCGGAACTCGCTCTCTCGTACGCGCCAGAATTCCCAGCCCACACGCTTCAGCTCGCGGTCCCGCCGCTGGTCGTTCTCGATCTGGTCCCGCGTTGCGTAGTGGAAGGCATCGCCGTCGCACTCGACCGCGATGCGGCCACGGGCCCCGACGATCACCAGGTCGATGCGCTTGCTGCCGGCCGGGAACTGTGGGATCGCGTGGTAGCCCCGCTCTTTGATCTTCAGATACACCTGCTGCTCGAAGAGGGAGTCGAAGGGGGCCCGGCGGACATCCGGCAGCACTGGTCCGATGTCGTCGGCGGCATCCAACGCCGCGGGAGGGTTCTCCATGTACGACAGGAGGTTCAGCCGCAGGTCGTGAGGCTTGAGACGGTCCGGCGGAACCGAGTAGAAGAGCCACATTTGATCCTGGGCTCTACTGGCGGCGACGTTGTAGGCCTGCTGTTCGCTCTTGTGCCCGCCGACTGAGCGCGATGGGTTCGTCACCACCATGGACAGCAGGATGACGTGGCGCTCGTCGCCCTGGAACGACGCCGCGTTGCCGACGCGAATCCGGTGTCGCTCGCGAACGGTGGCCGGAAGCCGCTGCTCGATGAGGGCTTCCAGGAGCTTGATCTGGCCGAAGCCCTGGAGCACGATCACGCCCATGGTCTTGTCCTGGTAGGCGGGGTCCTCGGCCAGGCGGGCGAGGCAGTCGACGATCGCCTCGGCTTCCTTGGGGTTGTGGATACGGCTCTCGCGGCCCGTGACTGCGGCGCCCTCGACGAAGTGGGTGCGCAGCGGGTCCAGCCGTTCGGCGCCGTATTGCCGCAAGGGCAGGAGCTTGTTGTTGTAGAACGTGCTGGACGACCAGTTGATGATCTCCGGCACACAACGGAAGTGCTCTTCGAGGCGAATTACCTGCGGGAAGAAGGTGGACAGCAACTGGTACAGGTTGGTGTGCGGCATGTAGAGCTGGCGCAGCCGACTGGGCATGTCGGGCAGGTGAGCGGCCAGCTTGTCCTGGATAGCCTGGTGACGGCCTTTGCTAGTGAGGGAGGGCGCGCACTGCTTGTCGTCACCGACGACGATCACGCGGGGGGCCAACCACAGGAGGAACAGAGCGTCCATTCCCGCTTGACTGGCCTCGTCCACAATGACGACGTCGAAGGCGTCCCGCCTGACTTGCACCATCTCAGCGACCTGAGGGATGGGCATTACCCACGCTGGTACGGCATCCTGGGCCACCGACATCGCATCGCGTGCTGCGGCTCTGAAAAGGCCCGTGTTCTTCCCCTTGCCCTTTCCGACAGACGCCATGTGCGTCCGGTAGGCTTGGAGCGCAGAGCGCTGTTCCTGGGTCATCCGCTCCAAGCAGTGCAACCGGCCCCAAGTAGCTGCGAGTTCACCAGTCAGTTGCTCGAGACGGTCTTCGTGCTCCCCCAGTTCGCCTTCGAGCTTGCGCTCCAGGCCGGGTGTCCGCTGTTTCTCCAAGAACTGAGAAGCCTTCGCCCACGCCCATGCCCGTTCCAGGGAGCCCAGCCGACTCTCCCAGTCGGGATCGTCGGCGTTGTCCATGAGTTGGCTTGCGAGCCGAGAGTGGCTGGCGCGCAGGCTGACCAGCAGCTCGGCGCACCGACGTGTGCGATGCTCCCGCCCGTGCGCGGCGGCCAGTGCTTCCAGTGCCTCGGTATAAGCCTCCACGTCCTGGTCACGGAGAGCCTGCACCAGAGCCATGGACTCCGTGGCCGGCTGCTTACCGTCAACAGGGGTACGAAGGAGTTCATCCCACGTGGTCAACTGCGCTACCGCGTCGTCGGCGGCCTGTCGACCATGCAGCGCGGCGACACCGGCGTTGAAGTCCTGCCACGCTTGGCAGGAAGCGAGCGTCAGCCGTACACCGTGGTGTACGAGCAGTGCGTCGACGCGGTCTCGGGCTGAGCCAAACGCCTGTACGTGCTCAAGGCGCTCGGCGCGTGCCGTCAGTTCAGCCAACCGCACCTCCACGTCTCCCTGTGGGACCTCAGCATTCACCTGCTGCCACCGAGTGGCCGCGCCGACAAGCGTGGAGTGCGCCCGTAGGTGAGCCAGCACGGCGTCCAAGTCCTCGGTCGTCTGCGGCGAACGGCCGTCGACGGTGCAGGACTCCAGCAATTCACTGGCGTTCCTCTGGGCTTTGACCGGGAACCGGGACCGCAGAGTCTTGCCCGAGGACAGGTACTCCCGGAGCGCGATGCCAGTGGCAGTCAGTTGGCCGGCTTCTTCGGCAGTCAGGTCTTGGGGCACGTGTACCAAGCGCAGGCCCAGCGCATTCACGTCCCGCGAGACCTTGCTGATGTCGTCCGTGACGGCTACCACCCGCTGCCACAACCCGAGACCGGATCGGGAGAGCCGGTCTGTCAGTGCCCGGGTGACCCAGGCGCCGGAATCCCAGAGTGTGGCGTCGGCGGGCATCCCGAGGTGATGCAGCGCGGTCTCGCCAGCATCGAGCAGCGCGGACAGCTCGGAGGTTACGGATGCGTTGAGCTGGGCGACCGCGTTCCGGATCCTGACGGCCTCTACGGAGAGCCCGTCATCGCTCAGGCGGCTGGCGCTGAAGACGTCCGCGATCTGCCGGGGCGAGGGGAGCTTGTCAGGGGCGGGGAGCGCACCTCCCGGACGGGGCATACCCACGCCGTCGCGCAGCAGGACGAGCAGCTCATGAGCCTGCTCGGAGGTTAGCGGAGGAGCACCCTCTGAGGTCTCGGGAAGACGTCCGATCCATCCGAACTTGTCGGTTCCGGAGTTGATTCGCTCCACGATCTCCGCGAGCGTTCCTGCGTATCCCGGTGCCACACTCCGATGCCGGTACTCCGTCTCCCGAAGCGAGATCACTTGTTCTGTGAGTACACCGATCCGCCCTCGTACCTCGTCCCGTTCACCAGTAAGGCGGCGGATCTCGGCGTGTAGTTCGTCGGGACTGCTGGTGGCGACCTGGTCGGTGAGCGCGTTGATGGTGCGCTCCAACTCGTCCTCGCCCTCGTAGCGAGTGGAGCTGAGTAGCAGTACGCACAGGTCCCTTACAGATGACGGCAGTTTGTCCCGCAGTACGGTGAGCGGCTGATCACGAGCGCTGGTGACGAGTACGCGCTGGCCCTGCGCGAGTAACGCGGAGACCAGGTTGGCGATCGTGTGAGTCTTGCCCGTCCCAGGCGGTCCCTGGACCACCACGCCCGTGTCGTGCTCCAGGCGCCCCAGCACACTGCGCTGCTGAGCGTTCGTCTTGCCCGGGAAGAGAGGGTCGTCACCGAAGAGGGGCCCCCTCTGGGCGCCATCCCAGTTGGCGCGGTCGGCGGTCTCGATCGTCATCGCCATCTGGGCCAGGCCGAGCGGCGCCCGGCCCTCCGAGGCCACCGCTTCTGAGATCTGGTCGTAGAACCGCAGAAGGGAGTTGAGGTTGCGTGGGCGCATGACCAGGGCGGGCGCGTAGGTGAGACGTGCCCCCTGTTCAGGCGCGCGGGGTGGTTCCCACGCTGCGCTGAAGCCCATGGGACGCGTGGTGGCCCGCTCCTGCCACTGTGCGAGTTGCTCAAGCGCCTCCGGGCCGAGCGGATTCATTCCGCGGGCTGTGATTTCCTCCGAGAGAGCGGCCCCCCCCGCTCGCGCACCCACCCGTCTTCACTGTCCAGGAAGTCCTGGTCTTCAAGGCGCAGGGCGCTCTCCGACGAGAGGCGTACCGTCAGCCTCGCCGTGCGGCGATCAACTGATGTCTCCACACGATGGGTGAAAAGATGGCGGTGTACTGCAGCACCATCTGAGTCCTCCCAGGTCAAAAGGCCCACTCCCAGGACAAGCTCCGTCTGGTCGTCCTCCCGGGCCAGCCTCTGGTGCCACGCGTACATCCGGTCGTACAGCTCGCGGAGTGGGCGTTCCTCGCGCTCTCTCGCAGCCCACCGACGCCAGCGATCCAGCCATGTCCCGTAGGCCCGTAGCACGTCACCGGCCTCTTCGCGGCGCCGGGTTTCCTCCGGCGGTGGCCCCCACTCGTCTGCGACGGGCACCAGCCCGACTGTCGGCCCCTCTTCTGCAAGAGGCGGATCACCCTCGTCGGGGTCCAGGCAGAACGTTGGCTCGACCCAGCCGTCGAGCGAGTCTGGAAGTTCCGGCGGTGCACTTTGGGGTACGTGGTCGAGTGACAGCAGAACTCCGTCAGGGCGTTGCGTGGGCTTACGGATGCTCTCCGGCAACGTGGCCAGCCACATGCGCTCACGGCTGCGGTCGTCGCGCTGCCGCCGGTGACTGCTGTGGACCATGTCTCGCAGAAAGTTGATCAATCCTGCTGTCTGCCCGATGGCATCAGGATCGTGTGCGTGACGTCGCGGAACGTTCACCGTTCTCCTTCTTGGCCGCTGACGAACGCTCCAGAATGAGGGTCCCTTGAGGTCGGAGCAACGGACTCTGGGCATGATGGCCGGATCCGCGCCGTGGCCCCGGTGCTACCGTCAACGGCGCCTGAGAGGTTGGTCGCGCCGGTGTCGATTGGCCCGGCGAATCTCGCGTGAAGGGACTCTCTGAGGGCGCTCTTGCGCAGGTGGGAGAGGGTGCCGGGAGAACCCCGATCGCTGGTATCCGTGGGCCGGGAGATCTCGAGTGCACCGCATCGGCCACACCGCCCGACTGCTACTTTCGGCGACTGATCGGTTACTAATTGTGGCGCGATTCGAGTGTCAGGACGGACGTCGGGCGCACTCCACAACAATTGCCGATGCCGATGCCGATGCCGATGCCGATGCCGATGCCGATGCCGTTGGGCGGGGCAGGCGGACGGACGCGCCCTGCTCTCGTCGCAAAGCTGTGAGCGTGCAGGTGGGAACCCGTAGCCTGATACCAGCAGTCAGACGACGGCCTGATCAAGCGGAGGCGATGCCGATGACCACAGCCCCCAACGGTGCACCTCACTCGCCACCGCCCCCGTCGTCGCACCCGCTGCGGACCATCCGTGACATCCGGGAGTCCCTGCCGGAGGATCAACGACGGCACTTCGACGCCGAACTCGCCGACACGGAGATCGAGGCGCTGCCCGAGATGCTGTTGCGCTGGGTGACGCTGAGCAACGATGGTTTTGAGGAATTCCTGCTTTCCCGGCCCTTCGAGGGGCTGGAGTTCGGTGCCCGCTCCTATGATGATCCGACGGGCGCCGAATGATCTACCTGTTCGACACCAATGTCGTTGCCGAGCTCACGACCCGGGCGAAGCCCGACCCGCGCGCGATGGCCTGGTTTCGGTCCACGGCCAGGCCCAACCGTTTCCTGAGCGTGATCACTGTGGCCGAGATCGAGGCGGGGGTGGCCGCCGCCCCGGATCTCGTACGACAGGCCCGTTACGCCCAAGCCCTAGCTGCGGTACGGCACGAATTCCATGAGCGCATCGCGCCGATCGGCGAACCGGAAGCGGCCGCCTATCTCGGCATTCACAAGACGCTCAAGGCCGCCGGTACCAGCATTGATCCGCCGGACGCGCTGATCGCTGCTACGGCCCTGGCCAACGGCTGGACGGTAGCCACCCGCAACATCAAGCACATGGCCCGAACCGGGGCTCTGGTGGTCAACCCGTGGGAGCAGCACATGTAGGTGGCGGCAGCGCCTGGGGCGACACAGGACGTGTCTTCACCCGCGAGAACGGATAACTGCTCCCCCGTTATGTTTTTCGCGGTCCTGCAATGGGGCCGCTGGCCTCCGGGCCCGGTATGACTGTGTCCCCTCTGTCGAACGGATGACCTGGGGGGTGGTGTCGCCGGGCCTGGGGGTGCCGTCGGAGACGCTGATGAGAGACCCGGCCACCGCCCGGTCCGGCGCAATGCCGGGCAGAGACGTGGGCGGCAGGTCTGCATAACGTGGATGCGCGAGCACGGTGCCACTGCCGAGGCCGGCACGGTCAACGACCTGGAGAGGGTGCGATGTTCGACACCGAAGGCGTGGGCGTCTTCCTCGGGATGGACGTCGGCAAGACCGCCCATCACGGTCACGGGCTCACCCCAGCCGGGAAGAAGGTCTTCGACAAGCCGATGCCCAACAGCGAACCCAAGCTGCGGGCCGTCTTCGACAAGCTCAAAGCCAAGTTCGGCACTGTGCTGGTGATCGTGGACCAGCCCGCGTCCATCGGTGCCCTGCCGCTGACCGTCGCCCGCGACGCGGGCTGCGAGGTCGCTTACCTGCCCGGACTCGCGATGCGCCGAATCGCTGATCTGTATCCGGGCGAGGCGAAAACGGACGCGAAGGACGCGGCGGTGATCGCGGACGCGGCCCGGACGATGCCTCACACCCTGCGTTCGCTTGAGCTGACCGACGAGATCACCGCCGAGCTCACGGTCCTGACCGGTTTCGACCAGGACCTCGCAGCCGAGGCCACCCGGACCTCCAACCGGATACGCGGCCTGCTCACCCAGTTCCACCCCAGCCTCGAGCGCGTGCTGGGGCCCCGGTTGGACCACCGGGCCGTCACCTGGCTGCTGGAACGCCACGGATCTCCGGCCGCCCTGCGGAAAGCAGGCCGCCGCAGACTCGTCGAGCTGATCCGGCCCAAGGCCCCGCGGATGGCGCAGAGGCTGATCGACGAGGTCTTCGACGCTCTCGACGAGCAGACCGTCGTTGTTCCCGGCACGGGCACCCTCGACATCGTGATCCCGTCGCTGGCCGCCTCGCTCGCCGCGGTCCATGACCAGCGCCGGGCACTGGAAGCCCAGATCAGCACCCTGCTGGAGGCCCACCCTCTTCATCCGGTCCTGACCTCGATGCCCGGAGTCGGAGTCAGGACCGCCGCCGTCCTTCTGGTCACCGTCGGCGACGGCACCGGCTTCCCCAGCGCCGCCCACCTCGCCTCTTACGCCGGCCTCGCCCCGACGACAAAATCGTCGGGGACCTCGATCCACGGCGAACACGCACCCAGAGGCGGAAACCGGCAGCTCAAACGCGCCATGTTCCTCTCCGCATTCGCCTGCATGAACGCCGACCCGGCCTCGCGCACCTACTACGACCGGCAACGCGCCCGCGGCAAAACCCACACCCAAGCCCTCCTCCGCCTCGCCCGTCAACGCATCAGTGTCCTCTTCGCCATGCTCCGGGACGGCACCTTCTACGAGTCTCGAACCCCCACCGTCACCCTCGCCGCATAACCATCCCAAACAGCCTCATACCCGGCGCCACATCCTTGACGAACGACATAGAGACACCCCCCGCCAACGCCCATACGGCGGTTCATCGGGCTGTGAGAGGAAGCCGGCCTCCCGCTGATTCGCCTCCACGACCCTCGTCACGGTGCCGCGATCCAGATCGCGCGGTCGAGGTCGGCCTGAAGGATGCTCAGGAGATGCTCGGCCATTCCTCGATGCCGGAGGATGCTGATCCGGTGGGCGAGATTTGGGAGATCAACTCCCCGCCCGCTCACGCAAACGGCCCCGGACGACGAGTCCGAGGCCGAATAGAACCCCTCCCTGGGGGAGAAACCCCAGGTCGGAGAGGTAACGCGTTGTGCCCCCGGCAGGATTCGAACCTGCGACACCCGCTTTAGGAGAGCGGTGCTCTATCCCCTGAGCTACGAAGGCGGGGCGGAGCCGTGCGTGGAACGTGGTGGAAGGCCTCGGTGCGAGTCTGCCTGGTTCCGGCAAGGTCCTGGGCCACCTTTGACAGCGGCCCTGGCCAGCTTAGCGGATGAGAGGGCGGGGCGGTGTTGGGGTTTGGGGGGCGGGGTGCGGGGGTGCTGTCGGGTACTGCGGGGGTGTTCACGCCCCCGATGGGTCCCAGGCCGCTTCTGCGTCCTGGCCGCCCCAGCCGTCGGGGGTTCGCCACAGGACCCGGACGTTGAAGATGTCGCGGACCGTGTCGGCCGACCAGTCCTCGGCGGGCTGTTCGCAGAGGACCAGGTAGAGGGTGGTGGCCGGGGTGGGGAGGGTGTGGTTGATCTCCAGGAGGCGGGTCGCTCCGGAGCGGAGGTCCTGGTAGGTGGAGCGGCCGGCGCCCAGGACCTCGTAGACGGACAGGCCCTGGTCAGTGACGCAGCTGACGTCGACGATCTCGGAGTCGGAGGGCTGGATGTCGGACCAGAGCAGGGCCGACTTCAGGGCGTGGCGCACCGCTTCGTGCTTCCTGCACGTGCGGTCGGTGGCCGCCGCGGTCTCCAGTGCGCGCAGGAAGCCCGCCCTTGTGGCGGTGGGCGGTGAGGTGGGGGCTTCTGCGGCGGTGGTCACGGGGGTGGTTTCCTTCGGCTCGGGCTGCTGCGTCGGGGTGGCGGGGGCCGGGGCGGTGGCGGGGGTGGACTCGGGGGGCGGTGGTGGGGTGGTGAGCCTCGTCCGGAGCGTCTGCTGTGCCGCGTGCAGGGCCTGGGCCCAGCCGGAGTCGGCCAGCTCGTGACGGAGCCGGCCGATGTCCGGTGTGCCGTCCTTGAGCGCGCGGTTGGCGCCTGCCGCGAGGTCGCGGAGCACGCCCAGCCGGTGCCGGTCGGGGGAGCCGAGTACGCGTCGTACGTCCACCCAGTCCGCCTGGTCCCGGCGCAGGACGCGGTTGGCCATGCCCTGGAGCTCGGACAGACGGCCGCGGGCGTCCGGGGGGATGTCCGCGTCAGGGGTGAGCAGTTCGTCGAGGACGGTGAGCGCCGCCACGTACCGTTCCGCCATCCTGGGCGAGATGGGCAGGCGGCCGCGCTGGTCGGCGGTGAGCACGCTCTGGTTGGTCTCGTTGGCGAAGACCCAGCAGTCCAGTTCATCGCCCGGACGCGGGGGAGCCGAGCCGTGCCGGACGGTGAGGAACAGGGGGCGGGTGGCGGCGGTGGACAGTGCCTTGACCTTGTAGCGGCCGCCCGGCCCGGGGCCCAGGACCCGCACCCGGATGTCGGTTCCGATCTCGGGGACGTCGCCCGGTGCCGTACCGGACTCCGGTTCCGCCGAGGACGGTTCCCCGGTGCCGTCGGTGTTCGTGAGGATCTCCGGGAGCGGTGAGGTGTGCAGCACGGTCAGGCTCTGCGTGCTGCGCGTGAGGGCGATGTAGAGCCGGCGCGGTCCCGCCGGGCCGGTATCGGCGATGTCGGCGGGCTCGACGACCAGGACATGGTCGTACTCCATGCCCTTGGCCTGGGCGGCGGCCAGGACGGACACCGCGTTGCGGCTCCGGTCCGTGAGGCCGGGGTGCTCGTCGAGCCGGCCGCTGATCGCGTCGAGCCACGGCGAGCCGTCGGGGACGATGACGGCCACGGACCGCGGGTTCTGCCCGTCGCTGGTGCCCACCAGGTGGATCACCCGGGCGACGGTGTCGTCGAGGAGCTGTTCCGGTTCGGTCGCCAGGGTACGTACGGCGTCCTCGCCGGCCTCCCGTACAGCCCTCGGATACGGCAGCCCCGGCGCGACCGCACGGGCGAGCGGCGCGACGAACTCCATGATCTCCGCGGGCACCCGGTAGCTGGTGTTCAGCTCGGCGACGCGCCAGTCCCCGTGGTCGGACAGGACGGTGCCCAGGCCGTCCCAACTGGTGTGGGTGTGGGGGCCGGTGGCCTGGGCGAGGTCGCCGAGGACCGTCATGGAGCCGTTGACCGCACAGCGGCGGCGCAGCGCGCGGGCCTGCATGGGCGTGAGGTCCTGGGCCTCGTCCACGACGATGTGCCCGTAGCGCAGCGGTGTCTCACCGGCGATGAGATGGCGGAGCTCCTCCAGGCAGACATGGTCGTCCACGGTCCAGGGATCGGCGTCGGCGGAGGCGGCCCGGGGGCGGTGCAGGGCGGCCTGTTCCTCGTCGTCGAGGATGCCTTCGGCGCAGGTACGGAGAAGTCCGGGCGAGTCGTAGAGGCCGCGCAACGCCTCCCGGGCGCCCGGCGACGGCCAGATGCGGTCGACGAGCCGTTCGACCCGTCGATTGCGTTCCAGGTCGCGGCGGATCGTGCCGCCCTGTCCGCGCCGGGGGGCGATGGCGGCGAGTTCCTGGAGGAGGCGGTCGACGAACAGGCTCCGGAAGCGTTCGCGGCGCTCCCGGTAGGCGCCGTCGCCGCCGCGGGCGTCGTCGAGGAGCCCGATCACCTCGGACCGCGGTACGCGCAGTGTCGTACTTCCGGCGTTGACGACGATCGCGGGTTCGTCGCCTTCGAAGGAGGGGGCGGTGGTGAGGTCGTCGAGGACCTCGGGGCGGCAGTCGCCCTCGACCCGGCGCCGCAGGACGGCCGCCATCCGCTCGTCGGACTTCACCTCACGGGCCCGTGGGGTGTCGGTGCCGAGGATCTCGCCCACCCAGAGCCGGTCCAGCTGGACGGCGTTGACGTCGCGCGTGCCGAGCGTGGGCAGAACCTGGCCGACATAGTCCAGGAACCGCTGGTGCGGTCCGATGACCAGGATGTCCTGGGCCTTGAAGTGCTCGTTGTTGACGAGCCAGGTGACCCGGTGCAGACCGACCGCGGACTTGCCGGTGCCCGGCCCGCCCTGCACGACCAGGATGTCGGCGGGCGAGCCCGTGACCAGGTCCATCTGGTCACGGCGGATGGTCTCGACGATGTCCCGCATACGGCCGCCGCGCGAGCGCTGGAGCTCCCGCAGCAGGAAGTCGTCCGGCTGGAGCGGCTTACGGCGCTGGACGCGGGCGACATCCCCGGGCGTGCTGGGGGACGGCGGGGCGGCGGACCCGGGGGCGGCGACGGCGGCCCGGGGGAGCGCGGTCCCGTCTGCCGCGCCGTCGCCGTCCGCAGGGGAGTCGTCCGCAGGCGAGTCGTCCGCGAGCGGGGAGCCGTCCGGGGGCGTGTCCTCCGCCGCCCGCCTCGGCTCCGGGACGGTCGTGGGGCGAGGGGCCGTACGAGGAGTGGTGGGCGCGGGAGCCGCCGGTGCGATGTCGTCGAAGTAGTCCTCCACGATGCGCCGCACGCACCGCAACTGCCGCCGCAGGACCACCTCCCCGGGCGCCTTGGGCCTCGCCTCGGACCACTTCTTCGCCAACGGGCTGGTCCACAGCAGGACCACCGGGTCGTTCGCGGCGTCGCGCACGCCCCGCCGCCCGATGTACCAGGGGCGCGGTTCGCCGCCGGGCTCCTCCGGGGCGTCGACACGGGAGAAGACCAGCGCCTCGTCGCCCAGTCCGCCGTACGCCTCGGCGCGCGCCTCCGCGTCCTGCCGGATGGCCACGCTGTCCTTGCCGCTCGCCGACGCCGTGGCGGCCGATGCCCCCGTCATCTCGGACAGCCGCGTGGCGTAGCAGTCGTACGCGTGGTCCACCGCCTTCTGCTCGACGGCGATGACCTCGTCGCGTGTGGTGGTGCTCATGTACATCCTCCCCTGCGGCGCCCGCGAGGCGCCGCTGCGGGACTGCGCCCGTCCCCGCGGAAACAACTATCAGAAACCGGCCGGTGACGAACAGTCAGTGGGCCGGTTCCCGGTCAGGGCCCCGTCGGATGCGTGGTCCTCGTCCGTCAGACCGTTCGCGGCGCCGCTTCCGCCGAAGGGTGGTCCGCCGAAGGGTGGTCCGCCGAAGGGTGGTCCGCCGAAGGGTGGTCCGCCGCGAGGTGGTCCTCCGTGGCGTCGGGGTCCGTCAGCCGGTTCAGCCGGGCCGGTACGTCGAAGCCGACCAGGAGCGCCACGATCACCGTGCCCGCGAACGTCAGTACCGCCAGCGCCTGCCCCAGGTCCATCCCCGAGGCCAGATGCGCGCCGAGGACCGGGGCGACGGCTCCGCCCAGTGCCCCCACGTTGTACGTGAAGCCGAGTGCCGCGCCCCTGCTCTCCGGCGGGAAGTGGCCGCCGATGTAGCGCGGCAGCAGACCGGAGATGCCGAAGCCGGTGGCCTGGAGCACGAAGAGCAGGATGCCGAGCAGCAGCAGGTTGTCCCGTACGGCGAAGACCGGGAACACGAAGGCGAGGGAGGCCACGAGCGTCAGCGCGTACGCCTTCCCTGCGCCGATCCGGTCACCGAGGAATCCCGCCGCCCAGCAGCCGGCCATGGTGCCGAATCCCGCGAAGTAGAGGACATCGGTGACCTGGTCGGTGGTGTAGCCCAGGTCGTCCTTGAGGTACGTGGGCAGCAGCGCCTGGATCGGCCAGGAGTACAGGAACGCGAAGAACAGCGTCGTGATCATCGACACGTACAGCAGCCACCCGCGTCTGCCGCCCAGCTGGACCGCGAAGGCGGCGAGCGCGAGCCCGGCGGTCACGGAGAGCACGGGCACCAGCCCCGTGCCGCCCGGGGTGAAGATCAGGAAGAGTGAGGCGCTCGCGGCGACACCGAGGACCGTGTTGAGCGTGGCCCGGCCGCGTGTCGCGAAGAGCGGCCGGAACGGGTTGGGCCTGGCACCCTTCGCCCCGACCGACTCCGCCCACTCCGCCGCCTCCGGCAGTGCCCGCCGCATCCACAGCGCGACGGCGATGGGCAGCAGGCCCAGATAGAACATCCAGCGCCAGCCGAGCGAGGGCACCACCCACTCGTAGACCTGCGCCGCGAGCACCGACCCCACGGAGAAGCCCGAGATCAGGAAGCCGCTGGCCCGGCTGCGAACCCTGGCGGGCCAGCTTTCCATGACGTACGTGGCGCTGGCGCTGTACTCCCCGGCCATCCCCATGCCGATGGCGAGCCGGGCGGCGAAGAGGCTGTGGTAGTTCCAGGCGAACCCGCAGGCGAAGGTGCCGAGCGAGTAGAGCAGGATGCTCAGCACCATGGAGAGCTTGCGGCCGTACCGGTCGCCGAGGGCGCCGAGCACCGCGCCGCCCAGCCAGCGGGTGATGAACGCGCCGGAGACCAGGCCGGCCGCCTGCACCGTACTCAGCCCGAACTCGTCGCTGATCTCGGTCAGTACGAGGGTGATCAGCACGAAGTCGAAACCGTCGAGGACGTAGCCGATCCAGGCGGCGAAGAAGGACTTCCACTGGGTGCGGCTCACCTCGCGGTACCAGGGGAGCGTGGGGAGCGCCGGGGAAGTCGGCGGTGTCGGGGTCTGCACGATGACTCCAGGATGCGGGAGGGCCGTTCGCCTGTGAACGGCCGTCCCACGTGTGGGGCGGGCCGGGGCCGGGCCGGGGCCGGGCCGGGGGTGGGTCAGGGGCGGAGGCCCGCCACGAAGCGGGCGGTCAGCGCGGTCGGCGCGGTGATGGCGGTGCCCACGACGACACTGTGGGCGCCGCGGGTCAGGGCCTCGGCGGCTTCCTCCGGGGTGCTGATACGGCCTTCGGCGACGACGGGCACCTCGATCGCGGCGGCGAGCGCGGCCACCAGGTCCAGGTCGGGGCCGGTCTGCCTCGGGGGGCCGGGAACGTAGCCCGAGAGCGTCGTGGAGACGAAGTCCGCCCCCTGGGCGGCCGCGGTGATGCCCTCGGCCAGGGTGGAGACATCGGCCATGACCAGGGCCCCGGCAGCGTGGACGGCCGCGACCAGTTCGGCGAAGGCCGATCCGTCGGGGCGCGGCCGGTCGGTGGCGTCGGCGGCGACCACCGCGGCACCGGCCTCCACCATCGCGAGCGCGTGGCGGACGGTCGGCGTGATGTAGACGCCGGTGTCGCCGTCCTTCCACAGACCGATGACCGGGAGGCCGACGGCCGCCACGATCGCGGCGACGACCTCCGGCTCATTGGCACGGATCGCCGATCCCCCACCGGCGACGGTCGCCCGTGCCAGCCGCACCAGCGTGGCGGTCTCCCGCATCGGATCGCCGGGCGGTGCCTGGCAGGACACGATCAGCCTGCCCCGGAGCGCGTCGGCCAGCCGGGCGGCGGGAGAAGCGGCGGAGGAAGGGGCAGGGGAAGGGGCGGCGGGCGAGACCGTGGCGGAGGCGGGGGCGGAGACCGTGGCGGAGGCGGAGGCGGAGGAGGTGTCGTCGGCCGCGGAGGCGTAGGCGGCCTACCCGCCGGCTGCCGGTCGTTCGTGCGGCGTGCTCATCGGAGGGCTCCCGGGGGGTGGAGGGGAAGTGTGGTGGTGAGAGCGGCGGCGCCGAGCACAGCCGCGTCGTGGCCGAACAGCGGGGCCGCCGGGGTCAGCCCGCGCAGCGGGGGCATCAGTTCGGCGGTGAAGGCGGCGGCCAGGGCGTCGCCGTACAGCGGGCCGATCCGGGGGACGCCGCCGCCGACGACGACCCGGTCCGGGCCGAGCGCGTTGGCGAGCCCGCCGAGCACCTGGCCGACAGCGGCGGCGCCGGTGGTGATCGCGCGTACGGCGTCGGCGTCACCCCGCGCGGCCCTGGCGGCGACGGTCTCCAGCCGGTCCACGGACGTACCGGCGAGCCGCTCGTAGCGGGCGGTGATGCCGGGTCCCGAGGCGATGACCTCCAGATGCCCGGTGGAACCGCAGGTGCAGGGCAGTCCGGCCGCCTCCGGACTCGGCAGGTGGCCGAGGTGCCCGGCCATCCCGGAGGCGCCGTGGAGCATCCGCCCGTCGACGGCGACGGCGCCGCCCACTCCCGTACCGACGGCCGCGAACAGCAGCGATCAGTGCTCCCCGTCCAGCGCGGCGAGTTCGGGTCCGGCCGTGGCGCGTACGTCGTTGTCGCAGGCCACCGGCAGCCCCGTACGGTCGGCGAGCCCGGCCCCCAGCGCGGTGCCCGCCCAGCCGCGGATGGAGTCGGTGGCGCTGGTGACCATGCCGGTACGGGGGTCGACGACCCCGGCCGCGGCGATTCCGAGCGCCGTGGCCGACCCGTCCGGGTCCACGCTCGCGACGGCCGCCGCCAGCGCGTCGAGCACGGCGGCGGAACCGTCCCGGGCCGGGGTGGGGCGGGTGTGCCGGGCCAGTACGGTGCCGTCGCGTCCGAGGAGCGCGGCGGCGATCTTCGTACCGCCGAGATCGAGGCCGATCACGGCGGTGCCGGTGCCGTGCCGACGCGGGCGGAGGCGGAGGCGGGCAGGGTTCCGGTGCTCATCGGACCTGCGGCAGGCCTGCGGCGCGCAGCCGGCGCGCGACCAGGACGACCGACTCGGCGGACAGCTGGATCTGCGGGAACGCGGTGTCGCCGCACTCGATGACGCCGAGCAGCCGCAGCGCGGCCTTGAACGAACCGAGCGCGGAGGAGCTGCGGCCCATGTCGGCCTCCGGGCCCACATCGACCATGGCGAACAGCTCGACGAGCCGCTCCTGTTCCTTCGCGGCCAGCGCCCAGTCGCCGGCCCGCGCCGCCTCGTACAGCCGTACATAGCCGGCCGGGTCCACATTGCCGATTCCCGGTACGACTCCGTCGGCCCCGGCCAGCAGGGCCGCGTCCACGGTGAGTTCGGACCCGGTCAGCACGCTGAACCGGGGTGCCGGGCCCTCCTCGCGGCCGCCCCGCCCGCCCAGTTCGACGATCAGCCGGCGCAGCCCGCCCTCGTCCCCGCTGCTGTCCTTCAGCCCCGCGAGCGTGCCGTCCTCGGCCAGTTCGCGCACGAGCGCGCCGGAGAGCTTGGAGTGCACGGCGACCGGGATGTCGTACGCGAACAGCGGCAGGTCGACCGTGGCGCGCAGCCGCCGGAAGTGCCCGGCGATCTCCTTGCCGTGGGTGCGGGTGTAGAACGGCGCGGTCGCCACGAGCGCGTCCGCGCCCAGGCTCTCGGCGGACTTCGCGTGTGCGGTGACCCGTGCGGTCGTGGTGTCGATGACCCCCGCCAGCACCGGAACCCGGCCGTCGGCCACATTGACCACGGTCTCCAGCACCGTGGCGCGCTGCTCGTCGGTGAGGTAGGCGACCTCGCTCGTCGAACCGAGGGCGAACAGTCCGTGCACGCCCCCGTCGATCAGGTGCTCCACGAGCCGTCCGAGGGACGCGGTGTCGATTTCCCCGCGGGAGTCGAGCGGAGTGCAGACCGGCGGGACGATGCCGCGCAACGGTGCGGTCAGAGACATGGTGAGGGACTCCAGCTTGGTCGATGCACCGGTCCGTGGCGCCGGGGCGGCCGTCGGACCGAGACACAAGACGTAAGATGTCCTATGTCCGGCTTACCTTAAACAGATGCTCCTGCGACCGGTCAAGGGGCAATCGCACCTCAGGAGTACGTTGTGGCCCGCCCCACCACGGCCAAGCACATCGAGCGTCGGATCAAGGAGCTGATCCTGGAGCGCAGGCTCGCCCCCGGCGACGCGCTGCCCACCGAGAGCGAGTTGATGGACCTCTTCGAGGTCGGCCGGGTCTCGGTGCGCGAGGCTCTCAAGTCGCTCCAGGCCATGAATGTGGTCGAGATCCGGCGCGGCTTCGGCACCTTCGTCGGCTCGCTCTCCCTGGAGCCGTTCGTCGAGGGGCTCGCCTTCCGCGCCGCCGTCCGGTACCGGCAGGGGCAGCCCGGTCTGCTGGAACTGATGAAGGTGCGGGAGGCACTTGAGGCGGGGCTGGTCGGTGCGGTCACCGCAGGTATCCCCGATGAGGACCTCGACGTGCTGCGCGGCCTGGTCGCCGAGATGGAGACCGAGGCCCTCAGCGGCCGGGTGGCGCGTTCCACCGACCGCGCCTTCCACCTCGCGCTCTACGCGTCGCTGGACAACCACCTGCTCAGCGAGGTGCTCGACGCGTTCTGGGCGGCCATGGACCGGGTGCGCGAAGACCTCGACGACAGCCACCAGGACCCCGCCGTCACCTGTGCCCAGCACCGGGAGATCGTCGAGGCGGTCGCGGCGGCAGACGGTGAACGCGCCGTACGGGCCATGCGCACCCACTTCGACGGCATCCGCACCCGCCTGGAACCGGCCGGTCCGCAGACTGCCGGACGCTGACCGGGCGTTCCGTGAGCCGCCGGAATCCGACGGGCGTTCCGTGAGCCGCCGGACGCTGACCGGGCGTTGCGCGAGCCGCCGGACGCTGACCGGGCGTTGCGCGAGCCGCCGGACGCTGACCGGGCGTTGCGCGAGCCGCCGGAGTCCGACCGGTCAGAGCCCGCGGGCAGCCGGACTCGAACCCGTCGAGTCCGGCTGCCCGGCCCGCCCCTGCCGCCCCGGGGTGAAGGTGACCGCCCTCCCGGGGCGCGGCGCCCTACGGGGTGACGGTCACTGTCGCGCTGCCCGAGGCCTGCTTGCCGTTCGCCCGGTACGTCGCGGTGAGCTTGACGCCGCCCGACGCGCCCGCCGCGACGGTGACGGGAACCTTGATGTTGGCGCCCTGGCCCGGGTTGAGCGCCGGGATGGCGGCCCGGCTCGTCGTCCAGCCGCCGGGCACCGTGAGATCGATGGTGCCCGCGTCGCGGCGTACGTCCATCCGGTTGACCACCCGGACGACCACTTCCGCGCCGCTGCCCGCCTTCAGGGTGGCGGGCGGGGTGATGGTGATGTCGGCACAGGTGCCGCCGAGCCACTTCAGGTCGAACGACGAGTAGGTGATGTGCTGGTAGTCGGCGCGCTCGTAGAGCAGTCCGACGCGTCCGCCGGGCAGCTGATCCTGCCGTCGGAGAGCTCGACGGTCTTGTTCTCGTCGCCGCCGGGCCCGACCAGGTTGCCCATTCTCCAAGTCTCGCCGTGGTCGTCGCTGTAGGCGCTGACCGCGTAGTTGGCACCGTTGTTCCGGATGGCGTACTGCTGGAGCAGCCGGCCCTCGTACGCGCCCGCGCGGAGCTGGATGCGCTCGCCGACGGACGCGAACATGCCTGCCCAGGCAGGGTACTTGTTCTGCTGGGTGATACGGCGGTGGGTCCACGTCACACCGTCGTCGTCCGAGTAGCTGTATCCGTCAAGGGTTCCGGCAGAGGCTGCCGGGCCGGCTGTGGAGTGACTGCCGGGCCGGCAGCGGGTCAGCTCTGGTGGTCCTCGCGGGCGCGGGCCTCGGAGATCCGGCACCTGACCGGGGCGTAGTGCTCGCTCAGCGAGGTGATGAACGCGGGAATGTCCCCGGCCCGTGCCGCGTCCACGATGTTCTGATGGGCGGCGACCGTCGCCGTCTCGTCGGCGTGCGTGAATCCGTTCAGGTGCGGCGCGACGATCGCGTACACGTCCCAGAAGGCCATCGAGAGCTGGCCGATCAGATTGTTGCCGAGCGGCGCGACGAGCAGCGCGTGGAAGGCCCGGTCGGCCTCCACGAAGCCGGTCCCGTCCCGGGCGTCGGTCTCACGCATGGTGGCGACCAGGCCGTCCAGCGCGTCGAGCTGCTCCGGGGCGAGCAGGGACACGATCCGGTCGGCCATCCCGCGCTCGAAGAGTTCGCGTACGTCGACGAGGTCGGCCAGGACCTGGACATCGTCGTCCGGGGAGAGCAGCCCGCGAAAGGTCAGGCTCTCCACCAGCGCGGACAGGCTCAGCCTGCCGACGTAGGTGCCGTGTCCGTGGCGCACCTCGACGATGTCCAGGGCGTTGAGGATCTTGACCGCCTCGCGGACGCTGGAGCGGCTGGCGCCGAGCGCCTCGCACAGGGCGGGCTCGGTGGGCAGCGAGTCTCCGGGGCGCAGCTTCTCCTCAAGGATGTAGCGCTTGATGCCGTCGACGACTTCCTGCCGGAGCAGCTGTCTGCCGGGCCTCGTACCGGACATATGTGAACTCCCCACCTCTTGACCCCTCTCGATTGTCAAGCTACGTTCCAACGCTATCAAGGCATCAGACATCTGACGTCTCATGCTTCTTCAGCTGGAAATGATCCCCGCGATCGTGTCTCGGCTCCGTGTTCCGCCCTCCGTCCCACCTTCACCTTCCTGGAGGACCCGTGCCCGAGCTGAGATCAGCCGGTGTGGAGCGCCGCACCTCGTGCTGATCGCCATGGCGCTGTCCCGCAGCCCGCGTCTGCTGATCGCGGACGAGCCGACCACCGCCCTCGACGTCACCGTCCAGGCCCAGGTCGTGGAACTCCTCGTCCGGCTGCGCGAGGAACTCGGCTTCGCCATGGTCCTGGTCTCCCACGACCTGGCCCTGGTCGGTGATCTCTCGCACCGGGTCGCGGTGATGTACGCGGGCCGCCTCGCCGAGATCGGCGCCACCCGCTCCGTACTCACCGACCCCACCCACCACTACAGCCGCGGCCTCCTCGGCTCGGTCGTCTCCCTGGAGGCGGGCGCCGAACGGCTGCACCAGATCCGCGGGGTCGTCCCGGCGCCCCAGGGCTTCGGCGAGGGCTGCCGGTTCGCCTCGCGCTGCGGCGAGGCCACCGAACTGTGCCGCACCGCCACCCCGGAACTCACCGCACGCGGCAGTGCGGACGACCACGGCTTCGCCTGCCACCACCCGGCGACGTCCGCCGCACAGCTGGAAGGGAGCGCCCTGTGATCAGGCTCGACGGCGTTCACGTACGCCACAAGGCACGCAGCGGAGGCGTCTTCCGCCGGGACGCCGTGCACGCCCTCACCGACGCCACCCTGGAGATCGAGCGCGGCGAGATCGTCGGCCTGGTCGGTGAGTCCGGCTGCGGCAAGTCCACCCTCGCCAGGGTCCTGACCGGGCTGCAGAAGCCCACCGAGGGCCGGGTCGGCTTCCGCGGCCGCGATCTGTGGGAGATGTCGGCGGCCGAGCGCCGCGACGACTTCGGGTCCGCGGTCGGCGTCGTCTTCCAGGACCCCTCCACCGCCCTCAACCCACGGCTCACGGTCCGCCGGATCCTGCGTGACCCGCTGGATGTGCACGGACGCGGCACCCGCACCTCCCGCGAGGCCCGGGTCGAGGAACTCCTCGACCTGGTCGGCCTGCCCGGCCACACCCTCGCCGCGCTGCCCGGCCGGCTCTCCGGCGGCCAGCGCCAGCGGGTGGCCATCGCCCGCGCGCTGGCCCTCGAACCGGAACTGATCGTCGCCGACGAGCCGACCTCCGCGCTCGACGTCTCCTTACGCGCCCAGGTCCTCAACCTCCTCGTCGACCTGCGCGAACGCCTCGGCCTCGGCATGGTGTTCATCTCGCACGACATCCAGACCGTGCGGTACCTCGCCGACCGCATCGCCGTCCTCTACCTCGGCCGCATCGTCGAGGAGGGCCGGGCCGCCGATGTCGCGGGCGCCCCGGCGCACCCGTACACCGAGGCCCTGCTCTCGGCGACGCCCAGCCTGCTGGAGACCACCGAGCGGATCGTGCTGACCGGCCCCGTGCCGTCGGCCACCAACCCGCCGTCCGGCTGCCCGTTCCGCACCCGCTGCTGGAAGGCGGACGACGAGTGCGCCACGGTCTTCCCGGCCGTCACCTCCGGGCCTGACGAACACCGCTGGCACTGCGTCCACCCCCAGAACCCCGCGTCCCTCACCGGGGACCCGACCCCCGTACCGTCCGCAAGGAGCACCGCATGACCGCCCGAACTTCCCAGTACTCCGGCGTGATCCCGCCCGTCGTCACCCCGCTCACGGCGGACGGGGACATCGACCGGGCCTCCCTGGAGCGGGTGGTCGGCCATCTCCTCGACGGAGGTGTCAGCGGCCTCTTCGCCCTGGGCAGCTCCGGCGAGACCGCGTACCTGACGCCGTCGCGGCAGGACGAGGTCATCACGGTGATCACCGGTGCGGCGGCGGGCCAGGTCCCCGTCATCGTCGGGGCCATCGAGACGACCACCAACCGCCATCGAGCGGGCCCGCGCCGCGGCCGGACTCGGAGCCGACGCGGTGGTCGCCACCGCACCCTTCTACACCCGGACCCACGCCGACGAGATCGACCGTCACTTCCGGGACATCGCGGCCGCGGTCGATCTGCCGCTGCTCGCGTACGACGTACCGGTCTGCGTCCACAGCAAGCTCGACCCGGAACTGCTGCTGCCGCTCGCCGCCGATCGCGTGATCGCCGGGGTGAAGGACTCCAGCGGCGACGACGGCTCGTTCCGCCGACTGGCCCTCGGAGCCCGCGAGCTGCCGGGCTTCTCCCTGCTCACCGGCCATGATCTGGTGGTCGACGCGATGATGCTCAGCGGCGCCGACGGCTCGGTCCCGGGCCTGGGCAATGTGGACCCGCACGGCTATGTGCGGCTGCACGAGGCGGCGGTACGGGGCGACTGGGTGACGGCGAGGGCCGAACAGGACCGGCTCGTCGCGCTGTTCGACATCATCCGCGCGGCCCGCCCCGGCACCGCGTCGGCCACGGCCGCCGGCCTCGGCGCGTTCAAGACGGCCCTGATGCTGCGCGGCATCATCGCGACGAACGTGATGAGCCCGCCGATGCGCCCCCTGGACACCGAGGAGACGGCGACGATCGCCGCCTGCCTGGACCGCGCGGGCCTGGACCGCGCCTGCCTGGACCGGGTGTGAGGACACACCGGGTGTGAGGGCACACCGGGTGTGAGGGCACACCGGGTGTGAGGGCACACCGGGTGTGAGGGCACACCGGGTGTGAGGGCACACCGGGTGTGAGGGCACACCGGGTGTGAGGACGGACCGGGTGTGAGGACGGACCGGGTGTGAGGACGGACCGGGTGTGAGGACGGACCGGGTGTGAGGACGGACCGGGTGTGAGGACGGACCGGGTGTGAGGACACACCGGGTGTGAGGACACACCAGGTGCGAGGACGGACGCCAGGTGCGAGGACAAGAGGGGCGTCCCGTGCGACGTCCCTCAGCCCGGCCGGGGCTCCCTTGACGGCACCGGGGCTCGGGCATAGCGTCGCCCGGATACTGAGCAAGCGCTTGGAGAGGCAGCCCGTGCCGCACACCGACCCGATGCCTGCCCCGGACCCGGTCGGGCCCGCCCCCGCGGACCCCGGAGCCACCGCTCGAATCGAGGCCTCCCTCACCGCGCCCGGCGCTCCCTTCGCGGTGACGCGTGCCGAACACGGGCCGCTGGTCTACGTGGACGGGCCGCGCACGCTCCGCGAGTTCGTGGAGACCACCTGGGCGTACGGCGACCGGCCGTTCCTGATCGCCGACGAACGCCGGTACTCCTACGGCGAGTTCTTCGCCGCGGCCTCCGCCCTCGCGTGCAGGCTCAGCGGGACGTACGGGCTGCGCCCCGGCGACCGGGCCGTCGTCGCGATGCGCAACCACCCCGAGTGGCAGATCGCGTTCTGGGCCGTGCAGCTGGCCGGACTGGTCGCCGTACCGCTCAACGCCTGGTGGACCGAGGAGGAGTTCGCGTACGCCCTCGACGACTGCGAACCGCGTGTGCTCCTGGTCGACGGGGAGCGGTTGCCCAGGGTGGCGGGCTGGGCGGGGAGGGCCGGGGCGCGCGTGGTGCTGTTCCATGGCGGGCCGCCCGCCGGGGGCGCCGATGCGGCGCGTGTGGAGCGGTACGAGGACCTTCCCGCCCCCGACCCGATGGCCGCGCCGCCCGACGTGGAGGTCCGGCCCGAGGACGACGCCACGATCATCTACACCTCCGGCACCACCGGGCGTCCCAAGGGAGCCGTCGCCACCCATCTCGCCCAGGCCGGAGCCGCCCTGAACCCGCGCTATCACGCCGCGGCCTCCGCGCTGGGGCGCGGGGTCCTCCCGGGGCAGGGGCCCGCGCCGGTCTCGCTGATGACGTTCCCGTTCTTCCACGTCGCCGCGTTCACCGCTTTCTACGCGGCGATGGCGGCGGGAGGCTCGCTCGTCCTGATGCGCAAGTGGGACGTGCCCGAGGCGCTCCGGCTGATCCGCGAGCACGGCGTCACGCACTACGCCGGAGTCCCGGCCACCGCGCTCCAGCTGCTCGCCGCCGCCTCCGAGGGGGCGGACGAGGGGCTGGAGAGCCTGGCGATGCTCAACACGGGCGGCGCCGCCGCTCCGCCGGACCTGGTGGCCCGGCTCACCGCCCGGTACGGCGAGCGGATCGAGCCCCGCAACGGCTACGGCCTCACCGAGACGAGCGGCGGCGTCCTGGCGAACTTCGGCGCCGAGTACCGGGCCCACCCGGACAGCGTCGGCCGCCCGACCCCGACCACCGAGGTACGGATCGCCGGGCCGCGGGGCGAGGCGCTGCCGGACGGCGAGGCCGGAGAGCTGTGGCTGCGCGGCCAGGCGCTGGTCCGGGGCTACTGGCGCGACGAGGAGGCGACCGCCGCGGCGTTCACCGACGGCTGGTTCCGTACGGGCGACCTCGCCGTGCTGCGGGAGGGCCGGATCAGCATCGTCGACCGGATCAAGGACATGGTGATCCGGGGCGGCGAGAACGTGTACTGCATCGAGGTCGAGGCCACTCTGCACGACCACCCCGATGTCGAGGACGCGGCCGTGCTCGGGGTGGAGCACCCCGTGCTGGGGGAGGAGGTCGCGGCCGTCGTCCGGCTGCGTACCGGTGCGGCGGTCACGGCGGACGGGCTGCGGGAGCACGTCGGGCGGCATCTGGCCGCGTTCAAGGTGCCGGCCCATGTCCTGTTCACCGATGAGCCGCTGCCCCGCAACGCGACCGGGAAGATCCTCAAGCGGGAACTGCGCGGCCCGGTCCGCGACCGGGTGCAGGAGCAGGAGCAGGAGCAGGAGCAGGCGTAAGGGCCAAGGGCCAAGAGCCAGAAGTCAGGGGTCAGGGGCGGGTGATCCGTATCCGGTAGTCGCCCGCCGAGTCCTTGCCGAGCACGGATATCCGTATGCCGTTGGCCCGGTCGGTGAACGTCTCGCCGGGCCGGAACGGCGCGTCGGACAGCTCGGCGTGCACATTGGGCCGCCGGGTGCAGCCGCCGCTGTCCTCGGTGCTGTCCGCGACGGAGACCGGGCCCTGGCCGGTGTCCACGTCGGAGCTGACCTTGTAGACCAGTACGCCGGGCCGGCAGACCGCCTCGTCGTTGCCCGCGGCCGTCCGTACCTCCACCGCGTAGCCGGACTGGGCGCCCAGTGGCACGAAGGCGAGCTTGGTCCCGCCGGTGGTGGCCAGCGGGCCGAGGACGTGGTCACTGGTGCCGGGCCGGGAGGCGCAGCTGATCTGGCTGTTGTCGAGCCAGCCGAGCTTCCACTTGTGCCAGCCGAGGAAGTCGTTGTTGGCCCCCCAGTCCTCGGACATGATGTCCCAGTGCCCGACGGAGCCGCCGCCCTCCATGGTGTAGAGGTCGGGCAGCCCGAAGACATGGCCGTTCTCGTGCGGCAGGACGCGGTAGCCCGTCTCGGCGTACGAGCCGGAGCCGTCGTCCTGGCGGCTGTAGACGAACGAGGTGTTGGCGAGCGGGACACCGTCCGCGTACGGGGCGTCGTCGTTGCCGGAGAAGGTCACCGACAGGACGGTGTCCAGCGCCGAGGGCCCGGCGTTCGGGGTGACCAGCACATTGACCAGGTCGTACGCGGAGAAGTCCACCCTCGGGTCGGCGACCTCGACGAGGTCCTTGACGAGCTTGCGGTAGCCCGGTTCGTAGGGTGAGCCGCGCTCTATCCCGTACTCCGCGAACGGCAGCGGCATCCGCAGCCAGGTCTTCACCGGGGCCTCGGGCCGGTAGTCGAGTCGGCCGTAGGAGCTGGTCCGGAACCAGTCCGAGGTCTGCGGGAAGAACTCCGCGAACCGGTCCTCGGCCGTCCCGGAACCCGGTGCGTCCGGGAAGTCGATCATCAGATTGAGCGCTCGGACCTGACCGGTGGAACGGGAGTAGCCGGGCGGGGTCGGCATGCCCTCCGACATCTGTACGCCCATGGTGGCCGGGATCCGGCAGGGGCCGTCCCCGGACTCCGGCACGGCGGCCACCGGGCCCGCGGCGGCGGGCCCGGATACGGGGAGGGTGGAGCTGGCCGATGCCATGGCCGCGATGACCAGGGCGGTGGCTCCGGCGAGAGCGGCCGGGCGGCGGTATCTGCGTATCCGGTGGCGGGGCTGCTGCATTTCAGGCGCCTTCGGGTCCGCGGCAGCCGGCCGACCCCTGACTGCGCTCTGGCGATCAGCCTGTGCCGGGCGGTGCGGGGCCGCTCGCTGGGTGCGCCGATCGGAGGGTTTTCCCCTCAAGTGGTGTGACCCAGGTCACCCTCAAGGGGGAAATAACCGGGGAACCTCTCCCCGTTTACACCTGTGTCCCCGCGAAACGGGGAAACGATCCCCGGTTACCCGGAGGGATCGACCGGACACTCGGAGGGAAGGCCGCAGTCGTGCAGACCGTCGACGAAACCGCAGCACCGGCAGCCCGGCGCCGTACGCCCCGTCCGCGGGCCGACGCGCTGCGCAACCGGGAGCGGATCGTGGCGGCCGCCCGCGAGATGTTCGTCGAGTTCGGACCCGAGGTCCCGCTCGACGATGTCGCGCGCCGGGCCGGAGTCGGCAATGCCACGCTCTACCGGAACTTCCCCGACCGGGCGGCGCTGACCCACGAGGTCGTCCTCGCGGTCACCTCCCGCACCACCGACCGGGCCGAAGAGGCCGTCGCGGCGGAGTCCGATCCGTTCGCCGCGCTCAGCCGCTTCGTGCACGCGGCCGCCGACGAACGGATCGGCGCCCTGTGTCCGATGCTCTCCGGCGTCTTCGACAAGGACCACCCCGACCTGCTCGCCGAGCGCCGGCGCCTCGAAGAGGCCGTCGAAGGGCTTGTGCGGCGGGCCATGACCGCGGGGCGGCTGCGCACCGACATCGCCGTCGGTGACGTACTCGTCGCCCTCTCCCAGCTCACCCGGCCACTGCCCGGCACCGCCTGCCTGGACATCGACCGGTTCGCCCACCGCCATCTGCAGCTGTTCCTGGACGGCCTGGAAACCCCGGCCCGCTCCGTACTGCCCGGATCGGCGGCGACCTTGGAGGACATGCGGCGTCGCTCCTGACGCCCGCGCCCATCTGACCTCTCCGGCCCGAGGGCCCCGCCCGGCCGACGACTTCACCCACGCCTCCGTTCGCCTTCGTGTGCGCACGGGTGCGACGCGCGGGCTCCGGCGTGCGCTCATTTCCGCCCGCTGACGACCTGCACGACCTGCACGACCCTGCACGGCCTCCACGACCCTGCACGGCCTCCACGGCCTCCACGACTTTCAAGGCCTCCGCGGCCTCGACGACTCCCACGACCTTCTCGACGATTCCCACGACCCTCACGGCACCCACGACCTTCACGACGTCCTTGCGCGTCCTCGCACGTCCCTAGGTGGCTACTCCCATGTCAAAAACGGCCGACACCCTGCTTCCCGACCCAAGTCGCTGGAAAGCCCTGGCCTTCATCGCGCTCGCCCAGCTGATGGTCGTCCTCGACGCGACCATCGTGAACATCGCGCTGCCGTCCGCCCAGACGGACCTCGGGATCTCCGAAGGCAACAAGCAGTGGGTCATCACCGCCTACGCGCTCGCCTTCGGCGGACTCCTGCTGTTCGGCGGACGCATCGCCGACCTCTGGGGCCGTAAGCGCACGTTCGTCGTCGGCCTGATCGGCTTCGCGCTGGCCTCCGCCCTCGGCGGAGCGGCCACGGGCGAGGCGATGATGTTCGGCTCCCGCGCGCTTCAGGGTGCCTTCGGCGCGCTGCTCGCACCGGCCGCCCTCTCGCTGCTCGCCGTGATGTTCACCGATGCCAGGGAGCGCGCCAAGGCGTTCGGCATCTACGGGGCCATCGCCGGTGGCGGTGGCGCGGTCGGCCTGATCCTGGGCGGCTTCCTCACCGAGTACCTGAACTGGCGCTGGACGTTCTTCGTCAACATCCCGTTCGCGGTGATCGCCGCGGCGGGCGCGTACTTCGTCATCCGTGAGCCGGCCGGCGGCCGCAACCGCTCGCCGCTCGACATCCCCGGTGTGATCCTGTCCACGCTCGGCCTCGTCGCCCTGGTGTACGGGTTCACCCGTGCCGAGTCGGCCGGCTGGTCCGACGCGCTGACCGTCTCCATGTTCGTCGCGGCCGGAGCGCTGCTGCTGGCCTTCGTCGTGACCGAGTCGCGGGTGAAGTCGCCGCTGCTGCCGCTGCGCGTCCTGACCGAGCGCAACCGCGGCGGGGTCTACCTCTCGCTGGGTCTCGCCGTCATCGCGATGTTCGGCCTGTTCCTGTTCCTGACCTACTACCTCCAGGTCGTGAAGGGGTACTCGCCGGTCAAGACCGGCTTCGCGTTCCTCCCGATGATCGCGGGCATGATCACCGGCTCGACCCAGATCGGCACCCGGCTGATGACCCGTGTGCCCCCGCGCCTGCTGATGGGCCCCGGCTTCCTGGTCGCCGCCCTCGGCATGCTGTTCCTCACCCAGCTGGACATCGACACCAGCTACGCGAGCGTCATCCTGCCCGGTCAGCTGCTGCTCGGCCTCGGCATGGGCACGGCCTTCATGCCCGCCATGTCCCTGGCCACGCACGGTATCGAGCCGCGCGACGCGGGTGTCGCCTCCGCGATGGTCAACACCTCGCAGCAGGTCGGCGGCGCCATCGGCACGGCGCTGCTGAACACCATCGCGGCCGGCGCCACCACGGCGTACGTCGCCGAGCACGCCGCCCGCGCCACGGACCCGAAGCTTCTGGAGCTCCAGGCGATGGTCAGCGGTTTCGCCAGCGCCATCTGGTGGGCGGTCGGCATCCTCGTGGCGGCTTCCGCCATCGCGGTGACGATGATCAACACCGGGCGTCCGGGCGCGGGGCCGGGCGTGGGTCCGGGTTCGGCCGGTTCTGCCGGGTCTGCCGGTTCGGGCCGGGGCGCCGGTGCCGAGGACGAGTTCAAGATCCCCGTCATCGCGCACTGACACCCGCCGGTACCCGTACCGGCAGCCGGATGTGATCTGCCCTGGCCCCGCTCAGCGGAGCCAGGGCAGATCCGCGTCCGTACCCTCCGGCTCCAGACCGGTGGCGAGTACCCGCATGATCTCGCCGAGGCTGCGCACCTGCTCGGGCGTGAGCCGTTCGAACATCGCCTGCCGTACGGCGGTGACGTGCCCCGGTGCCGAGCGGCGGAGCATCTCGTGGCCCTCGTCCGTGAGCACCGCGTTCTGGCCGCGTTTGTCGGACGGGCAGTCCTCGCGCCGCACCCAGCCGCTCTTCTCCAGCCGCGCGACGGCGTGCGAGAGCCGGGAACGGGTGATCTTCGCGTTCCTGGCCAGCTCGGTCATCCGCATCTGGCGCCGGGGCGCCTGGGCGAGCTGGACGAGCAGTCCGTAATAGATGTGCGGCATGCCGGCGTCGCGCTGCAACTGGCGGTCGAGGTGATCCTCCAGGAGCGTGGTGGCATGCAGATAGGCACGCCAGACGCTCTGTTCGTCGTCGGTGAGCCAGCGCGGCGCGCTGGTGGATGCCGTGGTCATGTACTCCACTGTACGACCTTTTCTTGAAAGTTTAACTAGATGAAGCTAAGGTCTCCAGAGATAGGAACTTGAAGATTCAAGAAGCATCGCCGGAAGGTTACGCAGGAAACCTGAAGAAGGAACCCCTGAGTATGGCCTTGTGTGACCTGTGGAGCGCCTGCCTTGAGCCACCGTGGATTGGGGAAGTGCCATGACTGTCACCGCGGAGCGGATGCCCGCCCTCTACCTCTCGCACGGCGCACCGCCGCTCGCCGACGACCCGGTCTGGCCCGGCCAGCTGGCCGCCTGGTCCGCGGGGCTGCCCCGCCCCCGCGCGATCCTGATGGTGTCCGCGCACTGGGAGGAGGCCCCGCTCGCGCTGGGCGCCACCGAGCCCGTGCCGCTGGTCTACGACTTCTGGGGCTTCCCCGAGCACTACTACGCCGTGCGGTACGACGCCCCGGGCGCCCCGCGGCTGGCCGAGAGCGTGCGCAAACTGCTGCGCGGCGCCGGTACGCCGGTGCAGGACATCCCGGACCGCGGGCTCGATCACGGTGCGTATGTGCCGCTGGTGGAGATGTTCCCGGGTGCCGACATCCCCGTACTCCAGATCTCCATGCCCACGCTGGACCCGCGGAAGCTGATGGACATCGGGCGCAAACTCGCCCCTCTGCGCGACGAGGGCGTACTGATCGTCGGCAGCGGCTTCTTCACACACAACCTGGCGGCCCTGCGGCACCCGGGCGGCGGCATCCCCGGCTGGTCGGCCGAGTTCGACGACTGGGGCGACCGGGCGCTCCAGGAGCAGGACATCGATGCCCTGCTGGACTTCGAGCACAAGTCTCCGGCGGGCCGGCTGGCGCACCCGCGCACCGAGCACTTCGCGCCCCTGTTCGTGACGCTGGGCGCCTCCGAGGACGAACTCGACCGCGGGCGCAGCGTCATCGACGGATTCTGGATGGGGCTGGCGAAGCGCTCGGTGCAGTTCGGCTGAGTTCTCTCTACAGGGCCGGCGGGTTCAGTTCGATCGCGCGCCGGGCCGCCGCGAGGGCGGTCGCGTCGCCGACGTCCAGCGCGGTGTCGGTGAACTTGATGGTGTGGTCGTCGCCGTGCGCGGCCGCCCGCTCGAACAGTTCCTCGGCCGTGGTGGCCGCCGGTGCGTACGGGGCAGGTGCGGCGGGTGTGTAGGCGGCGGTGACCGCGGCGCTCGCGGCCCAGGCCGCCGCCAGGCTCGGGGCCCACAGCTCGCGGGGGAGCGCGGGCAGGGTGCGCAGCACCGCGTTGGGCGCGGTCGCCGCGTGTACCAGCATGATCGGCTCGCCGTACCCGTGAGTGGCGTAACGGTGGGTCGAGGCCCGGACCAGCTCCTCGAGTGCGGTGCGGGCGGCGTCCGGGCCGGCGGGAGTCCGCTCGGGCCAGCCCGGGAATCCGGTGAGCTGCGCCAGCCGGTCCAGTACGCCGCCGCTCTGCACGGCCACCGCGGGCACCGCGTCCAGCGCGGCGGCGGCGCTCGGCGCGGGGGTGAGCGTGGGGAGGTCCGGCAGCGGCTGGTGCCGGGCGGCCCAGTAGCCGAGAGCGTGGGCCAGCTCCTGGACGCGGGGCGCGGTCGGCTCCCCGGCCAGCAGGGTGCGTACGGAGTGGCCCACCCGGATCACCGGGTGGGTGGCGCCCGCCGCGATGCCGGGCAGCAGGGTCGGCCACCACTCGGCGAGTACGTCGCGCCAGGGACGCTCGGCCGTCTCCCGCTCGAAGTACGCCGTCCAGTCGGCGATGCGGCGCGGATCGCCGAGCGCCTCCCGCCAGTTCCGTGCGGTCACCGGCGCATCGGTGTCCGGCATGTCCTCCAGCTTCGCCTTGTAGTGGTCGAGCCAGCGGTGCACGGCCGGGGCCTGGCCGTGCCGTACCAGTGCCTCCACGGCCATCGGCCCGTGATTGCTGAGCCAGCCGTCGCGCTCGGGACCCGAGAGATGGAGGCGCTCCAGGGCTTCGTCGAGGGTTCCTGTGGTGTCGTCCATGCCACTTCACGCTAGAGACCCGCGGGGCGGCGCGTATCGGGCCGCGGTCCCGGTCGGTATCGGTCCGAGGTCCCGGCCGGGATCGGGCCGCGGTCCCGGTCGTATCGGTCCGGGGTCCTGGTTCCGGAGGCCGCCCGGCTTCCGGCTGCCGACAATGCGGACATCCTGAGCAACCGGTGGACGTTACGGGTCGTCTTCAGGGGTGGGGGGCGCAGTCGGGGGCGTCGGGTGAAAGAGGCCGTTCGCGTGTGAGCGCGGTCTCACGGGCGACATGGTGGCAGATGTCCGTGAGTGCCCCCGGATCGGCTTCCGTACCGGTCCTGACCTGCGCTTCCGCGGGTAAGGACGGCATGCCTCCGGCGACCGGCGGCGGACAGGGTACTGCATGATCGCGAAAATGAATGAGTGGCATGGGAATTCTGTCCGGATTCCAGTCGTTGTTTCCATCGGATGCAGGGCACCCGAAAGGTGTCGCGACCTACATAGCAAGGGAGCACGCATGGCAACCCGTGCCGTCGCCCGTCGTTCGTCCACCACCGGTGGGACCGACCGGGCAAGCAGTGTTCGCGCCACAGGCGAGATCGCCGATCGCGACCTGGTCGGCATGTACCTGGACGAGATCGCACGCACACCACTGCTCGACGCCGCGAAGGAAGTCGACCTCTCGCAGACCATCGAGGCGGGCGTCTACGCCCAGCAGATCCTCGACGGCGAAGTGGAGAGCGAAGCCGGTGGGGCGAAGCGTGAGGAGCTGGAGGCGCTGGTCGCCGAGGGCGAGCGCGCCAAGGACATATTCATCCGTTCCAACCTCCGGCTCGTCGTTGCCGTGGCCCGACGCTATCCGCGGGCGGGGCTGCCCCTGCTCGACCTGATCCAGGAGGGCAACGCGGGCCTGGTGCGCGCGGTCGAGAAGTTCGACTACGCCAAGGGCTTCAAGTTCTCCACGTACGCGACGTGGTGGATCCGTCAGGCCATCACGCGTTCCATAGCCGACCAGTCCCGCACCATCCGGCTTCCCGTCCACCTGGTGGAGGAGCTCGGCCGGATACGCCGGGTACAGCGCGAGTTCAACCGCGAGCACGGACGCGACCCGGAGCACGCGGAGATCGCCGCCGAGCTCGACTCCAACGCTGAGCGGGTCGGCAATGTCCTGGACTGGGCCCGTGACCCGGTCAGCCTGAACATGTCCGTGGACGACGACGGCGACACGCAGTTCGGTGATCTGCTGGAGGACACCTCCGCCGTCTCGCCCGAGCAGTCCGTGATGACCTTGCTGCGCAGCGAGGAGCTGGAGGACCTGATCGGCAAGCTGGACAACCGGACGGCTTCGATCATCAAGATGCGCTACGGCATAGAGGACGGCCGCGAGCGGACCCTCACCGAGGTGGGCAAGGAACACGGCCTCACCCGGGAGCGGATCCGCCAGATCGAGAAGCACGCGTTGCTCGAATTGAAGCGAATGGCTCACGACACGGGCTTTGACGCTGCGGCGTGAGCCAATAACCCGTAACCTCCCAATCAAGCCGGTTCGCACCGGCCCACCCGACCGGTTCATGCCGGTCCCCTGAGCTGAGTCCCGGCGCCCACCCCCCCCGGCGCCGGGGCTCATTCATGTGTGCGGGGCGCGACGCCCTGTGCGCGGGCGCCCCGCTCAGGATGCGGCAGGCGGTGCCGCCGGTGCCTCCGCCGGTGCCTCCGCGGGGGATGCGGGGGCCGGGCCGGGCCGCGTGGCACGTGCCAGGCGGGCGCCCAGGCCGGCGACGTACTCCACCAGCTGCGGCGGACCGTGCACCGAGAACTCGCAGTCCACCAGGGCCAGCCGCAGGGCCAGCCACTCCAGCGAGTCGGAGGAGACGGCGCGCAGCCGGCAGCTCTGCTCCCCGGTCACCTCCGGCGCACCGAAGGCCGCGGGCAGCCGCGCCGCCACGAACTCCGCGGGCGCCCCGAAACTCACGTCGAAGCGCAGCTCCGGCTTCATCCGGGCCATCGAACGGGCCAGGAACTTCGCGGCGTCCCCGCTCCCGTCGCCCCTCGTGCCTCCCCCGCGCTCGCCGCCCCGGCCGCTCCTGCCTCCCTTGCCGCTCCTGCCCGTCCCGTTGTTCCCGCCGGTCCTGCCCGTCCCGCCGTCCCCGCCGTTCCCACCGCCATCGCCGGCCTCCTCGTCCTCACCGGGCAGCGGCCGGGGAACGAACCGGGCACCTGTCGCGAACGGCTCACTGACCCGGTCCACCCGGAACGTACGCCAGTCCTCGCGCTGGAGGTCGTACGCGACCAGATACCAGCGCCGCCCGGTGCTCACCAGCCGGTACGGCTCGACCTGCCGCTTCGTCTCGGTGCCGTCCCCCTTACGGTAGGTGAACCGCAGCCGCTCCTGCCCGGTGGCCGCCGAGGCGAGCGTCGTCAGGGTCTGTGGATCGATGAGGGAACCGTCGCCCCGGGTCAGCGGGACCGTGGCGTGCTGAAGCGCCGAGACTCGGTGCCGCAGCCGTGAGGGCAGCACCTGTTCCAGCTTCGCCAGGGCGCGTACGGAGGCCTCGTCGACGCCCTCGATGGCATGCCCGGCGCCTGCCCGCAGCCCCACCGCGATGGCCACCGCCTCCTCGTCGTCCAGCAGCAGCGGCGGCATGGCGGTGCCCGCGACGAGGCGGTAGCCGCCGACCGAACCGCGCGAGGCCTCGACCGGATAGCCCAGCTCGCGCAGCCGGTCGATGTCGCGGCGGATCGTCCGCGCGCTGACGTCGAGCCGCTCGGCAAGCTCGCTGCCCGGCCACTCGCGGGGCGTCTGGAGGAGCGACAGCAGATTCAGCAGTCGTGCCGAGGTATCGGTCATGGGTTCAGGATGCCGGTCCAACAGGTCATGAACTGACCTAATGGGTCTCTAGCTTCTCCGCATGCCTTCTTCCGAATCACTGCCGTCCACGGCGGCCGCACCCATGGAGCCGAAGGGGCCGACAGCCCCGGTGGCCCCCGCCGACAGGCGCCGCTGGTTCGCGCTCGCCATCGTGATGACCGCTGCCTTCATGGACCTGGTCGACGTCACGATCGTCAACATCGCCATCCCGAGCATCAAGCGGGACACCGGCGCCTCCTTCACCTCGATCCAGTGGATCACCGCCGGATACGCCCTCGCGTTCGCCGCCGGGCTGATCACCGGCGGCCGGCTCGGCGACATCTACGGCCGCAAGCGGCTCTTCCTCATCGGCATCGGCGGCTTCACCCTCGCCTCGGCCCTCTGCGGCTTCGCCGCGAACCCGGAGATGCTGGTCGCCTCCCGCATCCTCCAGGGCGGCATGGCGTCGCTGATGGTGCCGCAGGTGCTGTCGATCGTCCATGCCACCTTCCCGGCGCACGAGCGCGGCAAGGTCTTCGGCCTGTTCGGGGCGATCGTCGGACTCGGCGCCGTCTCCGGACCGCTGCTGGGCGCGCTGCTCACCGAGTGGAACCTCTTCGGGCTCGAATGGCGCCCGATCTTCCTGATCAACCTGCCGGTCGGCATCGCGGGACTGATCCTGGGGCGGAGGTTCATCAGCGAGTCGAAGGCGCCGAAGGCGCTCCGCCTCGACCTGGTGGGCGTCCTCCTGGTCACGCTGGGCCTGCTGATGCTGCTGTACCCGCTCACGCGCGGCCGCGAGCTGGGCTGGCCGCTCTGGGGCCACGTATCGATGGTGGGCAGTCTGCTCGTGTTCCTGGCGCTGATCGCGTACGAACGGCACAAGGCCCGTTCGGACGCCTCGCCGCTCATCGAGCTGTCGCTGTTCCGCGTCAAGAGCTTCGCCGCGGGCATCGCCGTACAGCTGACCTTCGGCATCGGCCTCGGCATCTTCTTCCTCGTCTGGACGCTCTACATGCAGATGGGCCTGGGCTGGAGCGAGCTGCGGGCGGGTACGACGGGCATTCCGTTCTCGATTGCCGTCTCGGTCGCCGCCGGGGTCTCGGTGCAGAAGCTCGTACCCCGCTTCGGCCGCAAGGTCCTCCAGGCGGGCGCGCTGCTGATGATCACTGGGCTGCTGCTCTACATCTGGGAGGCGGAGCGGTACGGCATGGGCATCGAGGCATGGCAGATGGCCCTGCCGCTGGTGGTCATGGGCGTGGGGATGGGGCTGATCGTGGCCCCGCTGACGGACGCGGTGCTCTCCGAAGTGCCCAAGGAGCACGCGGGATCGGCGTCCGGGCTGATCAACACGGTCCAGCAGATGGGTACGGCGCTGGGGCTGGGGCTGGTGTCGGTCGTCTTCTTCGGGGCGATCGGTGACCGGCTCGGCCCGGAGGCGGTGGGCCCGGCGTTCGTGAACGCGTTCCAGCAGTCGCTGTGGTGGGTGGCCGGAGTGCTCGCGGTGATCTTCCTGGTGATGTTCGCGCTGCCCGCCAGGCCGCGGGCCCATGTGGAGGGCGCGGGGGACGACGGTACGGAGGCGGACGGCACGAGGGGTGCGGACGGCACGGGTCGTGCTGGTTCCGCAGCCGGGACCGGTGACACCGGGGCCACCAAGGAGCCGGCGCTGACGCACTGACGTACCGGCGCACTGACGTGCCGGCACGGTGAGGTGGCCGGCGCACTGACGTGCCGGCTCGCGGTGAGGTGGCCGGGGGCTGAGCCCGGCCGATGCCTCCGCCGGTGTCCCGCCGACGCCCTCACCGGCGTCCCGGCCGACGGCTGCCCGCGCGCCCTGTACGAACAGGGGGCGCGGGCAGCCGTGCGTGGGTCAGCAGATCCGGGTGCGGTTCTCCATGGCCGCGCGGGCGTCGCGCTCGGCCCCGTACACCTCGCACATGTGGCGGCCGTCCGGGGTAGCCGTGTGCTCGACCTCCCACAGGCTCGTCTCGCTGCCGTCCAGCAGCAGGAAGGCGTGCTCGTAGAGCGTGAAGCCCGCGTCCTGCCCGTCGACACGGCACTGGCGCCCGAAGATCTGGGTGATGTGGTGGGCGAAGGCGGCCCGCAGCATCCGGGCGGTCTCCTCGCCCGGCCGGTCGCCGTTCTCCGCGCGGCGCAGGACGCGGCGGGCGTGGTCCGCCGAGTTGTCCGGTGCGTACATCCGGGGCAGCGGGGCCGGGGGAGCGGACATCAGGAGGGTGAGGACCTCCAGGTCCGGCTGCGGGCCGTCGTCGCCGAAGACCGGGGCGTCCGAGAAGCTCCCGGCCAGCCTGGTGGCGGCGACATGGGCGTCGGCCTCGTCGTCGTACAGCTCGTGGCGGCGGGGGACCGTGATGTCCCGGCCGCCGCTGTGGACCAGCTCCCACAGGGTCAGGGCGGAGCCGTCGGAGAGGAGATAGGTGTGCCGGTAGGTCTCACGGTGCAGGACGGAGCTGTGGTGCGAGGAATGCAGGGCACTGCTGTGCGCCAGAGCCGTACCGAGTCGGTCGACCGTGATGTCGGGCAGGTCGAACGAGTTGAGGGCGCGTCGCAGGAGTCGGTCGAGGTGCTGCTCGGTTGTCTCGTACGGATCGCTCAAGGTGCTGTCTCCAGGCCGTCGCCGCGTGTTACTTGATGCGTGCATAACGTAGTCCCTGGGTCTGACATCGTGACCGGGGTTCGTAAAAACGTAGGGCACACGCAGAAAGTTCCCGGACGATTTCGGGAGGTTCGGGTGAACTTCCTTGCCGGGGCGGTCAGTCGGGCCGCTGTGCGCCCCCTCGGTGACGATGCCCCGGCGGCTGCCGTTGGTGCGTGCCGCCGCCCAGGGGCGCCGCTCATGTCAGCCGCCGTAGAGGTCCGTGTACGAGGGGAACGCGCCCCCCGGGCCCTCGGTCCCCTCGGCCGCGCGTACCGCCTTCACGATGGCGCGGGCGAGGGTGTCGGCGCCCGCGGCGAGGATCTCGTTCAGCGCGACCGGATTTCCCGGCGTGAGCGGCAGCTGCCCCGTGGCCAGGGCGAAGACCGTATCTCCGTCGGTCAGCAGATGGACGGGACGCACGGCGCGCGCCAGTCCGTCGTGCGCGGTGCCCGCCAGCTTCTGGGCCTGGGCCCGTACGAGGGCGGCGTCGGTGGCGACGACGGCGATGGTGGTGTTGAAGGGCGGGGCGCCGCCCCCGGCCGCCTCATGCGCCTCCTGCGCCCGTGTGAGCCGCCGCAGCGCCTCACGGTGCGCCTCGGGTGACGGATGCGCGGGCGGCTCCCCCGCGCCGTACTCCCCGTAGAGCACCCCGGTCCTCGGATCCAGGACCGACCCCGCCGCGTTGACCGCGGCGAGCGCGGCGACGGTCACCCCGGAGGCGAGCCGCACGCTCGCCGTGCCGATGCCGCCCTTGAGCCGCCCGGCCACCGCCCCGGTTCCCGCGCCGACCGCTCCCTCGGCCACCGGCGCCCCCGATTCCGAGGCGGCGGCGGCCATCACCGCGGCGCGGCCGGTCGAGGCGTCGGGGCGGGCCCGCCAGTCACCGCCGCGCCCCAGGTCGAAGAGGCAGGCGGCCGGAACGACCGGTACCACCTGATCCGGGCGGGGGCCGACCCTGACGCCCCGGCCCTGCTCCTCCAGCCAGGCCATCACGCCGGACGCGGCGTCCAGGCCGTACGCGCTGCCGCCCGTGAGGACCACCGCGTCGACCCGCTGCACCAGATTGCGCGGGTCCAGCGCGTCCGTCTCCCGGGTCCCCGGTCCGCCGCCGCGCACATCCACGGCGGCCACGGCGCCGCCCTCGGGCGCCAGTACGACGGTGGTTCCGCTCAGGGCGCCCTCTCCGGCCACCCGGGCATGGCCGACGCGGATACCGGCCACATCGGTCAGCGCGTCCCTCCTCGGCGGCTCCGGGCGGCGGCGGGGGTCTTCACGGGTCATCACATGCTCCTCGGTACTGGGCTGCTCGGGCCTCGGACGGCTCGGCGGTGATGCTGCGGGCTATGCGGACGAACGTACAGGCGGGGTGAGCGGCAAGAGCCGGGAAATTTCTTGTGAAAGAATTCACAAGCGAACTAAGGTCCAAAGTCCCGGAGAAACCCGCAGTTCAGAAGGGGTGTGCCCGCGCACGTGCGGAAACGGTGGGGACCTTTGGCCTTTCGCCGGGGACCAATGCGGCCATCCGGAAGCGGAAATCGGGCGTGGAATGGAGGCAGAGAAAAAGAGGCGCACGGACGGAATCGGAAGGTACGGGCCATGACGGCAGCTGCTGCGGAGACGACGACGGACAGCGGAGCCTGGGACGGCTTCAAGGGCGGGCTGTGGCGGGACGCGATCGACGTCCGCGACTTCGTCCAGCAGAACTACACCCCGTACGAGGGTGACGGTTCCTTCCTCGCCGGCCCCACCGCCAGGACCACGGCGGTCTGGGAGAAGCTCCTCGCGCTGTTCCCGGAGGAGATCGCCAAGGGCGTCCTCGACGTGGACGTGAAGACCCCGTCCCGGATCGACGCCTTCAAGCCCGGCTACATCGACGCCGACCGTGACCTGATCGTCGGCCTCCAGACCGATGCCCCGCTCAAGCGCGCCATCATGCCCAACGGCGGCTGGCGGATGGTCGAGGGCGCCCTCGACGCGTACGGCTACAAGGCCGACCCCGAGGTCAGGGAGATCTACACCCATCTCCGCAAGACCCACAACGAGGGCGTGTTCGACGCCTACACCCCCGAGATCCGCGCCTGCCGCTCCTCCGGCATCATCACCGGGCTGCCCGACGCCTACGGCCGCGGCCGCATCATCGGCGACTACCGCCGCGTCGCCCTCTACGGTGTCGACCGCCTGATCGCCGCCAAGGAGGCCGACAAGGCCGCGCTCGGCGAGGAGTGGGCGACCGAGCACGTCATCCGGGACCGCGAGGAGATCTCCGAGCAGATCAAGGCGCTGAACGAGCTGAAGGCCATGGCGATGTCGTACGGCCATGACATCTCCGGCCCCGCCCGCACCGGCCGCGAGGCCGTGCAGTGGCTGTACTTCGGCTATCTCGGCGCGGTGAAGGAGCAGAACGGGGCGGCCATGTCGATCGGCCGCATCGACAACTTCCTCGACATCTACCTCCAGCGCGACATCGGGCGCGAGCTGCTGACCGAGGAGCAGGCGCAGGAGTTCATCGACGACTTCGTCATCAAGCTCCGCATTGTCCGCTTCCTGCGCACCCCGGAGTACAACGACCTGTACTCCGGCGACCCGACCTGGGTCACCTGGTCGATGGCCGGGATCGGTGAGGACGGCCGCCCGCTGGTGTCCCGTACCACCTTCCGGGCCCTGCAGACCCTCTACAACCTGGGCCCGGCCCCCGAGCCGAACCTCACGGTCTTCTGGTCGCGGCGGCTGCCCGCCGGATTCAAGGAGTTCGCCTCGCGGGTCGCCATCGACACCTCGGCGATCCAGTTCGAGTCGGACGAGCTGATGCGTCCGAAGTACGGCGACGACACGGCGATCGCCTGCTGCGTCTCCGCCATGGCGGTCGGCAAGCAGATGCAGTTCTTCGGTGCCCGGGTCAATGTCGCCAAGGCGCTGCTGTACGCGATCAACGGGGGCCGCGACGAACGCTCCGGCAAGCTCGTGGTGGAAGGCTTCGAGCCGATCACCGATGAGTACCTCGACTACGAGACCCTCGCCGAGCGGTACGACGCGATGCTGGACTGGCTGGCCAGGACGTATGTGCACGCGCTGAACGTCATCCACTTCATGCACGACAAGTACGCCTACGAGCGGCTGGAGATGGCCCTCCACGACCGGGAGATCCTGCGCACCATGGCCTGCGGCATCGCCGGCCTCTCGGTCGCCGCCGACTCCCTCTCCGCCGTCAAGTACGCCCGGGTGAGGGTGATCCGGGACGGGACGGGGCTCGCGACCGACTACGAGATCGAGGGCACCTACCCGGCGTACGGCAACAACGACGACCGCGCCGACTCCCTCGCCCGCGGGATCGTCCACGACTTCATGGAGAAGGTCCGCAAGCACCCCGCCTACCGGGACGCGGTGCACACCCAGTCGGTGCTGACGATCACCTCCAACGTCGTCTACGGCAAGAAGACCGGCAACACCCCGGACGGCCGCCGCACCGGCGAACCGTTCGCCCCCGGCGCCAACCCGATGAACGGACGCGACGAGCACGGCTACATCGCCTCCGCGCTGTCGGTGGCCAAGCTGCCGTACGACGACGCCGAGGACGGCATCTCGCTGACCAACACCATCACGCCGGACGCGCTCGGCCGGACCCCCGAGGAGCGGATCGCGAACCTCTCCGGTGTGCTGGACGGCTTCATGGCCAGCGACGGCTTCCACATGAACGTCAATGTGCTCAACAAGGCGACCCTGGAGGACGCCATGGAGCACCCGGAGAACTATCCCCAGCTGACCATCAGGGTCTCCGGATACGCGGTCAACTTCGTGCGGCTGACCCGCGAGCAGCAGCTCGACGTCATCAACCGCACCTTCCACGGCTCGCTCTGACCGGCCCCGGGGCCCCCGCCCCGGTCCACCGGCTCCGGCCGAGCCCCCAGAACCGCGCGGCGTCGGGTGCCCTTCCCCCGTAGGGCCCCGGCGTCGCGCGCCGCCACCCCGCTCCGCAGCCCACTGCCAGCCGTCCGCACAGGAGGCCCCTGCCATGGCCCTGATCCTCGACAACTCCCTCACCCCCGTCACTCCGGCGGGTGCGGCCACCCACCGTCCGATCTCCGGTTCGGTCCATTCCTGGGACCTGTCGACGGGTGTCGACGGGCCCGGCACGCGTTTCGTCACCTTCCTGGCCGGCTGCCCGCTGGCCTGCCTGTACTGCCACAACCCCGACACCATGCGGATGCGCAGCGGTACGCGCATGGCGGCCGGCGACCTGGTCGCGGAGGCGGCCAAGTACACGACGTTCATCCGGGCCGCCGGCGGCGGGGCCACCATCAGCGGGGGTGAGCCGCTGCTCCAGCCGGTCTTCGCCGGTGAGCTCTTCCACCGCTTCAAGCACGAGCTCGGCCTGCACACGGCCCTGGACACCTCCGGCTTCCTCGGCGCGCGTGCCACCGACGCGATGCTGCGCGATGTCGACCTGGTCCTCCTCGACATCAAGTCCTGGGACCGCGAGACCTACCGGAAGGTGACCGGCCGGCAGCTGGAGCCGACCCTGGACTTCGCCCGCCGCCTCGCCGGCCTGGGCAAGGAGGTGCACGTCCGGTTCGTGCTGGTGCCCGGACTGACGGACGACCCCGGCAACATCGAGGGCGTCGCCTCGTTCGCCGCCTCCCTCGGCAATGTGTCCCGCGTCGACGTCCTGCCCTTCCACAAGCTGGGCGAGGCCAAGTGGCAGGCGCTGGGCAAGCCCTTCACGCTGCACGGGACCCCCTCTCCCACGCCCGAGCAGGTCGCGGCCGCCCGGTCGCTCTTCGAGGCCCATGGACTGCGGGCCGTCTGACAGCGCCCTTCCACCCGTCCGCCGCTCCGCTGCCTCCCTCGCCGTTCCGTGACCGTTCTACGACTGTCCGGGCGACTCGTTCACCCCCTGGTCGACTAAAACGGGACCAAACGCCTCATACGTCCCTACGGTGGCGGAGTGACCGAGCCACCAGAAGCCTCCGCCTCAGCCGAGCGGCCCACCCCCGGCGGTCCCACCGGACCGGGCACCGCTTCCGATCCCGACGAGGGCCGGGGGGCCGCCGGATCCGCTCCGGGCGCCCCTGCCGCGCCGGACGCCCGGTCCGTCGGCAACCGCGCGAGGCTGGCCGGGGTGGCCGTCTCCGTCCTGCTGATCCTCGCGATCGTGTTCGGCAGCCGGATGCTCCACAACTTCGACTCGGCGCTCCTTCCGTACGCCGTCGCCACCGTCTTCCTCGCCTTCGGTGTCGCCTACCGCTACACGGTCTGGATCTCCGCGCCCGGCGCCCGCCGCCTGTTCACGCAGGGCTGGCGCAGCCTCTTCTCGGCCGCCAACTTCCGCAAGGCCCCCACCGCCCTGCCGAAGATGATCGCCACCTATCTGGGCTTCCAGAAGTTCCTCGGCGCCAGGTCGCACGCCCGCTGGGCCGCCCACCAGCTGATCTTCTGGGGCTGCATCCTCGCCTCCCTGATCACCTTCCCGCTGACCTGGGGCTGGTTCACCTTCACCTCGGGCAGCGGCTCCGGCCCCGGCTACGAGATGCGGATCTGGGGCTTCAAGATCCTCGGCTTCGACTCGCTGAACATTCTCGGCTGGCTGATGTTCCACGGCCTGGACATCGCCGCCGTGCTCGTCATCCCCGGCGCCTCGTACTTCCTCTGGCGCCGGATGAAGGACCGCGGTGCCATCACCGGCCAGCGCTTCGCCTACGACCTGGTGCCGCTGATCGCCCTGATCGTCATCTCCGTGACGGGCCTGCTGCTCACCTTCTCCTCGATCTTCCTGCACGGCGGCGGCTACGAGTTCCTGGCGATCCTCCACATGGTCTCGGTGGTCTTCACCCTCATCTACATCCCCTTCGGGAAGTTCTTCCACATCGTCCAGCGCCCGGCCGCGGTCGGCATGCAGCTGTTCAAGTACACCGGCCGCAAGGACGACCAGGTCTTCGCCTGCCGCCGCTGCGAGGAACCCATCGACACGGGGCCGTACGTCGAGAACCTGCGCGGCACCATGCGCGACCTCCGGCTCGACTTCGACGAATGGGCCGAGTACTGCCCGCGATGCAAGCGGGTGCTGCGCGGCAGCGCCTACCTCTCCCATGTGAAGAAGGGCTTCCAGTGACCGCGGATCCGCGAGCTGCCGACCGCCGTACGCATCTCTCCCTCGACCCCTCCCTCGCACCGCCCGGCACCCGCGGCTTCCGGGACGCCGGGGGGATCCCGGCCGACCAGTGGCACGCCGACCAGAACGGCGAGACGCTCGTTCCGACCCACTGCTGCTTCTGCGGAGTCCAGTGCGGGATGTATCTGCGGGTCGACCGTGGAGGCAAGGTCTTCGGCGTCGAACCCCGCAACCACGACATCAACCGGATGCGGCTGTGCCCCAAGGGCATCAACGCCTACCAGCAGGTCAACCACCCCGACCGGCTCACCGCCCCGCTCATGCGCCGCTCCCGCGACGAGGAGTTCCGCGAGGTCTCCTGGGACGAGGCGCTCGACTTCACCGTCTCCGAGATCAAGCGCATCCAGCAGGCGCACGGGAACGATGCGTTCGGGCTTCTCGGCGGCGCCAGCCTCTTCTCCGAGAAGACGTATCTGGTCGGCAAGTTCGCCCGGGTCGCCCTCAAGTCCCGCCACGTCGACTACAACGGCAGACTCTGCATGGTCAGCGCGGCGGGCGCCAACAAGCTCGCCTTCGGCATCGACCGGGCCGGCAACCCCTTCTCCGACATCCTGCTCACCGACTGCCTGCTCATCGCGGGCTCCAACGTCGGCGAGTGCTTCCCCGTGATGACCCAGTACGTGTGGGGGGCCCGGGACCGCGGAGCCAGCCTCATCGTCATCGACCCCCGCGAGACCGCCATCGCCCGCACCGCCGACATCCATGTCGCGCTCAAGCCCGGCACCGACTCGGCCTTCTTCAACTCCGTGCTCCACGTGGTCATCGAGGAGGGCCTCACCGACGAGAGCTATCTCGCCGCCCACGCCACCGGCTGGGCGGAGGTCAGGGCCAAGGCCGCCGAATACCCACCGTCCCGCGCCGCCGGGATCTGCGGGGTCCCCGCCGAACAGATCGTCCAGGTCGCCCGCGCCTTCGCCCGCGCGCCCAGGGCCATGGCCTGGCACGCCCGGGGGATCGAGCACCACTCGCAGGGCGTCGAGAACTGTCTCTCCGTGATCAACCTCTGCACCGCCACCGGCCACATCGGCAGGCCCGGAGCCGGCTACGGCACCATCACCGGCCAGGGCAACGGGCAGGGCGGCCGCGAACACGGCCAGAAGTCCGACCTCCTTCCCGGCGGACGCTCGATCATGAACGAGGAGCACCGACGGCAGATCTGCGAGATCTGGGGCATCGAGGAGTCCGAACTCCCGCCCGCCGGTACCTCGATGATGGAAATGGTCTGGCAGATGCAGCGCCGCGAGATCCGGGGCCTGATCGGCATCTGCAACAACCCCTTCGTCTCCCTCCCCAACTACAAGGTCGTCAAGGAGGGGTACGACGCCACTGAATTCCATGCCCAATTCGACTTCTTCCTTTCCGAGACCGCTGCCAACGCGCATGTCGTCTTCCCCGTCACCACCTGGGCCGAGGACGACGGGGTGATGGCCAACGCCGAGGCCCGGGTGGTCAAGCACAACAAGGCCCAGGACCCGCCCCCCGGCGTACGCACCGACACCTGGGTGATGTGCGAGCTCGCCCGGCGCCTCGGCGCGGGGGACAAGTTCGCCTTCGCCGACTCCCGGGCGGTCTTCGACGAACTGCGCGTCGCCTCCGCCGGCACGGTCAACGACTACTACGGCATCACCTACGAACGGTTGGAGGAGACCGGCGGTATCGCCTGGCCCTGCCCCTCCACCGACCACCCCGGCACCCCCCGGCTCTTCGAGGACGGGAAGACCTACCACCCCGACGGCAAGATCCATATGCAGGTCGTCGAGTGGCACCCGCCGATGGACCCGTACGACGACGAGCACCCCATGTCGCTCACCACCGGACGCACCGTCGCGCACTTCCTCTCCGGCAACCAGACCCGCCGCCTGGGCGCCCTCGTCGAACAGACCCCGCGCCCCTGGGCCGAGCTCCATCCCTCCCACGGCTTCCGCAACGGCGAACCCGTCCGCGTCGTCACCCGGCGCGGCAGCGAGGTCTTCCCCGCCCTGGTCACCGAGGCGATCCGCCCCGACACCGTCTTCATCCCGTACCACTGGCCGGTCCCCACCTCGGCCAACGCCCTCACCATCGACGCCCTCGACCCCCGTTCCAAGATCCCCGAATACAAGGTGTGCGCGTGCCGCATCGAGCACGCGGAGAAGATCGACGAGGTCCCCGCGCCTCCGGTCGCCCCCGGCCATGTCGCCTATCCGGAGACCCAGGTGTCCCGTACCGACCCGCTGCCTCCCACCGCCCCGCAGGGCCGTGGCACCTCGGAGAGGAGCTGAGCCCCGCATGATGGGCAGAACGATCTTCATCGACCCGGGGCGCTGCATCGGCTGCCAGGCCTGTGTCTCCGCCTGCCGCGAATGCGACTCGCACCGCGGCAAATCGATGATCCACCTCGACTACACCGACGAGGGCCGGTCCGTCGCCTCCCTTCCCACGGTCTGTATGCACTGCGAGGACCCGGTCGCCCCGTGCGCCGAGGTCTGTCCCGCCGACGCGATCCTGGTCACCGCGGACGGTGTGGTGCAGCAGGCCGACACCACCCGGTGCATCGGCTGCGCCAACTGCGTCAACGCCTGCCCCTTCGGTGTCCCGAAGATCGACCTCCAGGCGAAGCTGCAGATGAAGTGCAACCTCTGCTACGACCGGACCGCCTACGGTCTCGCCCCCATGTGCGCCACCGTCTGCCCCACCGGAGCGCTCTTCTACGGGACGGTCGAGGAGCTCCAGGCCGAACGCCCCGGCGTCCAGGTGGCAGACACCTTCGTGTTCGGCGAGACCGAGGTCCGCACCGGCGTGGCCATGGTCGTCCCCGCCGACAAGGTCCAGTGGCCGGTACCCGGCGGTCTTCCCGTCGTCGAGATCAACGGGAAGGACGTCCGCCGATGAGCGTCACCGAACAGCAGCCGGGCAGCGACCGGGGCAACGGCGGAGACCCGCGCGAGGCGCTCCACGACCGGATCGCCGCCGACTCCCTGACCACCCGGCGCGACTATCTCCGGATCGTCGCCACGGTCTCCGGCGGGCTCGCCGTCGGCGGCCTCGGTGTGGCGAGCGGCATCCTGCACCGCCACGGCGACGGGGAGGACGGCAAGGCCCCCGAGCCCAAGCGGATCACCCCCCAGCTCCTGCCCGGCGAATCCATCGCCTTCCGCTACCCGGGCGAGGAGGACAGGGCCGTCGCCGTCCGGCTCAACGACGGCACCCTCGTCGGCTACTCCGCGGTCTGCACCCATCTCGCCTGTGCCGTGCTCTGGCGCAAGGACCGGGGAACGGAGGGCGAGCTGTACTGCCCCTGCCACGAGGGCGTCTTCGACGCCCGGTCCGGAGAGGTCACCGCCGGACCGCCGCCCCGCGGACTGCCCAAGGTGGTCCTCACCGAACAGACCGACGGCAGTGTCTGGGCGATCGGCACCACACGCTCCGGCGAGAGCATCGAGCAAGGGCTCTGCCGCCAGCTCGGTGATGACCGCCCGGACCTTGCCTCCCGCATCGGATGCCCCGGCACCGGGGGCGGCCCGGAGGCACCACCCCGTGCCGCCGCAGCCGCCGGAGCGGCAACGGCAGCCGGCACCGCCGACGGCGCGGCCCGAGCCGAGACCCCCGGCAGGCGGACATGAGCGAACACCGGCAGCCTTCGGACCCGCGGTACCCGGAGTACCACCCGGGCAGCGCCCGCCCCGAACTGAACCGTCCCGTCCATGAGCGCTATCCGCAGATCCGCGCCACCAGCGGCTACGGAGACCCACGGGTCCGGCACACCGGCCCCGGTCCCGGCGCGGGAACCGACCAGGAACCCGAGCGCTCCTCGAAACTGACGGCCCGCCTCACCCTCGCCATGACCGTGGTCATCGGGCAGCTCTGGGGTCTGACGGTGATCATCGACGAATGGATGGAGGGCAACACCGGAACAGCCTGGTGGGGGGCCGGTTTCCTCTGCCTGTCGTTCCTCGTCGTACTGGGACTCTGGCTGATCGACCCGAAGGACCGCTGACGGCCGTCACCCCGCGGGGAGCCGCCGTACCCTGGAAACATGAGCACCGCCCCCGCCCCCGGACCGCGAGATTCGAAGCCGCAGCAGCAGCACCAGGAGCAGCCGCCGCGGGAACCGAAGCCCAAGCCGGTTCTGATCTTCGACGATCCACTGGACCAGCAGTCCGCGGACGATACGGACCGGGGGTGGGGTGAGCGGCCTCCGGCCGGCGGCAGCGCCGCCGATCTGGCGCGCTTCCTCGACGAGAAGCCGCCCCACCACATCTGAGCCGCTACTGGCCGCGCTCCTGTCCGAGGGCCGTGCCACCGCCGTCGCCCGACCCGCTGCCACGCTGGGCGACAAGGGCGTCGCGGATCTCCTTGAGGACCTCCAGCTCGCTCACCTCCAGCGTCTCCTGCACGCCTTCCTTGGCAGCCTGCATCGCTGCCCGCCTGGCGAGGTACTTGGCCATCGGCAGCACCATCAGGAAGTAGACGACCGCGGCGGTGATCAGGAAGCTGAGCGCCGCGCTGAGCACCGAACCCCACAGGATCTCGATGCCCTCCGTCGTGCCCGTCTTCGGGTCGGTGACGCAGGGGGCCTTCAGGCAGTAGCGGTACTTCTCCAGGTCCTGGGTGCCGAACGCACCGACCAAGGGGCTGATGACGCCCTTGACGATCGCGTTCACGATGTTGGTGAAGGCGGCACCGATGACGACGGCGACCGCGAGGTCGATCACATTGCCGCGCATCAGGAAGGCCTTGAAGCCTTCGAGCAGACTGACCTTTTTCTCGCTCACAGGTGAGCCTTCTTTCGCATGTGCCGTAGGGGGAGCGAACTGCTCCGCAACCTAAGGCGGGCGAAGGCGAAACTGTCCAATTCGGTACTTCCCCAGGGTGACTTGGCAGCATGTCAGTACGCATGTGACACCGCCACGGCCAGTCGGCCCGTCACGCCCGCCCCGGCCAGCGCCACCGCCGTCTCCCGCTTCACGGAGAGCATCACCAGCGCCCCGCCGCCTTCGCCCGAACCGGCCCCGCCGCCCGAGCCCATGAGATCCGCTCCCTCCACGGAGGTCCGTGGCACCTCCGCCACCCGTACGTCTCTCGCCACCACCCGTGCCTCCCCCCGCGCGTCGTCGGACGCGATCACATCGACCCTGTCGCCAGGCCGCAGCAGACGGACCGTCGCCGCATCCGCGATCCGGACCGGCGCCGACACCAGCCGTACCGACAGCCGTCCGGCCTCCGGAGCCGCACCCGGGGAAGCGGCCCTCCCCTCCTCGCCGCCCAGACCGGAGGCCGCGAGCGCGGCCGCCGTCAGCGCGAGCCCCGCAGCCATCGCCCGCCGCTGCCTGCGCACCATCCGCCGCAGCCGGTGGCCCCCGCCGCCACGCACCCGCAGCGGTGCGAACGGGGGCACCCCGACCGGCGCGGGCGCCGACACCGGCGGCCAGGACGGCCCGACACCGGTGTCCGAGCGGAAGCGGGAGGGCGGACCGGGGGGAGAAGCGGAGGGAGAGCCAAAGGGAGAAACGGAGAGAGAGGCGGAGGAAGAAGCGGAGGGAGAAGCGGGCGGAACGTGAGAAGCGGCAGAAGGGACGGGAGACGTGGAAGGAGCGGTCGGAAACATGGGCGCCACCTGGAATCGAGTGAGGGGAGCCCGGCCGGACGTCCCGGCCGAACTCCCCTCACGATCCACCGTCAGCCGGAATGCCGCTGAGCCCTGTGGACAACCCCGGCGTTGTGGAAAACTCCGTCACCCACATCCACCACAACACCCACATCCACCACAACACCCACATCCACCACAACACCCATGCGCGCGGATCAGCGCACCGCAGGCCGCGCACCGCAGGCCGCGCACCGCAGGCCGCGCACCGCCTGCCGCGCACCCGCCCTACGGCAGCTCGATGCCCGTGTCGATCCCATCCAGGGCGTGGACGCACGCGCAGTTGCGGTGCTCGGTGGCCGGCAGCGCGGTCACGGCGTCGAACAGCACCGAGCGCAGCCGGTCCACGTTGGCCGCGAACACCTTCAGCACCTCTTCGTGGGAGACGCCCTCGCCCGCCTCGGCACCCGCGTCCAGGTCCGTCACGAGGGTCAGCGTGGTGTAGCAGAGCCCCAGTTCGCGGGCGAGCACGGCCTCGGGGTGCCCGGTCATCCCGACCACGGACCAGCCCATCGACGCGTGCCAGCGCGATTCCGCCCGGGTGGAGAAGCGCGGGCCCTCGACGACGACCAGCGTCCCGCCGTCCACCGGCTCCCAGTCGCGCCCGCGCGCCGCCGCCAGCGCGGCCTTGCGGCCCTCGGCGCAGTAGGGGTCCGCGAACCCCAGATGCACGACGTTCGGCACGGCCCCGTCGGCGCGGGTCTCACCGTCGTAATACGTCTGGGGACGGGCCTTGGTGCGCTCGACCAACTGGTCCGGGATCAGCAGGGTCCCGGGGCCGAACTCCGGCCGCAGTCCGCCGACCGCGCACGGTCCGAGCACCTGACGCACTCCCACGGAGCGCAGTGCCCAGAGGTTCGCGCGGTAGTTGATGCGGTGCGGCGGCAGGTGGTGGCCGCGTCCGTGACGGGGCAGGAAGGCCACCCGGCGGCCACCGATCTCACCGAGGAAGACCGAGTCGCTGGGCTGCCCGTACGGGGTGTCCACGCGAACCTCGGTGACGTCCTCCAGGAAGGAGTAGAAGCCCGAGCCACCGATGACACCGATCTCCGCGCCCGCGGCTGACGTGCCCGAAGCCGTCGATGAACCCGTACCCACGCCCGTACCCGTGCCGGTACCCACGCCCGTACCACCCGTTCCCGTACCCGTTCCCGAATGCGCCTCTTCGTTCGCCATGCGGCCACAGTATCGGGGGGAAAACGCCGGGACCCCGCCGAGTCGATCGGCGGGGTCCCGGTGAGGCGTGCGGTTGTACGAGGGCTCAGGCGGCCGACGTACCACTCGACGAAGTCGACGCGGATGAGGACGACGACGAGGAGGAAGAAGAGGACGACGAAGAAGACGAAGCGGTCGACTTCGCGTCCGAACCCGTCGACGACGAGGTGGATGCGGAATCGGACGACTTCGAGCCCGACGACGCCGGTGTGCTGCTCGACGAGGAGCCACGGCTGTCGTTCCGATAGAAACCGGAACCCTTGAAGACGATGCCGACCGCAGAGAACACCTTCTTGAGGCGTCCGTCGCAGCTCGGGCACACGGTCAGGGCATCATCGGTGAACTTCTGCACCGCCTCGAGGCCCTCGCCGCACGCGGTGCACTGGTACTGATAGGTCGGCACTTGCTCCTCCTGGCACTCTCACTCAATGAGTGCTAACGACGCTCCATACTGACGTATTCCGCTCGATCAGTCCACCGTGACCGGCTCGCGGTGACCGATCCCACGTGCCACAGTGCGTCCCGCGGCCTTCGGAGTCAGCCGTGAACGCAGGGCCAGCAGCGTCACCAGCGCCAGTACGGTCCCCACGAGCGGCACCAGGAAACCGGTGCTCGCCCCGCGGGCGTCCGCGAGCTGTCCGGCCACGGTCACCGCTGCCGCCTGACCGAGCGCCACCGCGCCCGTCAGCCAGGTGAACGCCTCCGTCCGGGCGGACGCCGGGACCAGGGCGTCGACCAGGGTGTAGCCGCTGATCAGCGCGGGAGCGATGGAGAGGCCGACCAGCAGTCCGAGTCCGGCCAGCAGCGGCACCGAGTGCACGGCCCACAGTCCGGACGCGGTCAGGGTCAGTGCCAGATAGCCGATGATCAGCCGGCGGCGCGGGCTGATCTTCCAGACGATGGCGCCGCAGGCGATGCCGGCCAGCATGTTGCCGGCCGCGAAGATCCCGTACAGCATGCCGTTCACTCCGGGGCGGCCGATCTCCTCGGCGAACGCGGTCAGGGAGACCTGCATGCCGCCGAATACGGCGCCGATGCCCAGGAAGGTGATCGCGAGCACCCGGACGCCCGGCACGGAGAGCGCCGAGGCGTGCGGTTCGGCGGCGGTGGCGGCGCTCCGGGGCGCGGGCTGCGTGGAGCGCTGGGCGGCGAAGAACAGTCCGCCGACGAGGGTCAGAGCGGCCTCCGTGATCAGCCCGGCCGCCGGATGCACGCCGGTGCACAGCGCGGTGGCGAGGACCGGTCCGAGGACGAAGGTGAACTCGTCCGTGACGGACTCGAAGGCGGCGGCGGTGGCCATCAGCGGCGAGGCCGGCCGGCCGGGGGCGGCCCCCAGCTTGGCCGCCCAGCGGGCCCGCACCATCGGCCCGATCTGCGGGATCGAGGCACCGGTGGGCACAGCGGCCAGGAACAGCGCCCACAGGGGCGCATCCGCCAGCGCGAGCGCCGTGAGCGCGCCCACGGAGACGGCGTGCACCAGAACGCCGGGCAGCAGCACCGCGCGCTGCCCGAAACGGTCGGCGAGCTTGCCGCTCTGCGGGGCGAACAGCGCCATGGACACGCCGGAGACGGCGGCGACGGCGCCCGCGCTGCCGTACGAGCCGGTGGTGTGCTGGACGAGGAGCACGATGCCGATGGTCAGCATCGCGAAGGGCTGCCGTGCGGCGAAGCCCGGGAGGAGGAAGGTCCACGCACCGGGGGTGCGCAGCAGTTGCCCGTATCCGGGGCGGTCGGAGACCGTGGACGCCACGGTCCTTGCCTTTCTGCCGCCTGGTGGCCGCGCCACCTCGGAGCCCTTGTGGGGCCCGTGCGGAGGCTGCGCCGAGAGCTGTCCTCATTCGCGCGGAACTGCGGTAGATGCCGGGCGCTCACTGCGAGGGGCGAGGGCGCCACGACCGCCATACGGGTCGCGCCAGCTCTGCATCAGGCAGAGTTGGTCGATCAGATTGCCTTCATGCTACAGGCAGGAGTCCCCGCTCCCCTGCGATTGCGCGCAGGGTCACCATGACCACCGGTGACGGATGGCCGCCGATGACCGCTGACCGCCGGTGACAGATGACCGCTGGTGATCAGCGGTCACCCGTGATCGGTGGTCACCCGTGATCAGTGGCGCGCTTTCGTGGCGGGCCCGCGGCCCGTCCCCAGCCATCCGGCCAGCTTGCCGCCCTCGCCGACCGCCCGCAGCCGGGCCTCCGTCGCGTCGCGCACCGGATCGGTCGCCACGACCAGCAGTTCGTCGCCGCGCCGCAGCACCGTGGCCGGTGCCGGGACGAAGCTCTTCCCGTCCCGTACGACCAGCGTGACGGCGGCGCCGGCGGGCAGCCGGAGCTCGCCGACCTCCACGCCGTGCATCTTCGACCTGGCCGGGATCGCGACCGACAGCAGATGCCCGCGCAGCCGCTCCAGCGGCGCCGACTCGATGCCCAGGTCGGCGGCCTCCGACGGATCGTCGGCGATCTTCAGGGCCTTCGCGAGCCAGGGCAGGGTCGGCCCCTGGATCAGTGTGTAGACGATGACGAGGACGAAGACGATGTTGAAGACCCTGGTGCTGCCCTCGATCCCGGACACCATCGGAATGGTCGCCAGGATGATGGGCACGGCTCCGCGCAGGCCCGCCCAGGACATCAGGGCCTTCTCGCGGTGCGGCAGCCGGAACGGCGCGAGGCTCAGGAAGACCGACAGCGGGCGGGCCACCACGGTCAGCACCAGCCCCACCACCACCGCGGGCCAGAAGTCGTCGACCAGGTCGTGCGGCGTGACCAGCAGCCCGAGCAGCACGAACATGCCGATCTGGGCCAGCCAGCCGAGCCCGTCGGCGAAGCCGCGGGTGGCCGGCCAGTGCGGCAGCTTGGAGTTGCCGAGCACCATCGCGGCCAGGTAGACGGCCAGGAATCCGCTGCCGTGCGCCATGGCGCCGGCCGCGTACGCCGACACCGCGATGGCCATCACGGCGATCGGGTAGAGACCGGACGCGGGCAGGGCCACGTGCCGCAGGCCGAAGGAGCCGAGCCAGCCCACGGCGAGGCCGATGGCCGCGCCGATCGCCAGCTCCAGCGCTATCTCGCCGACCAGGATGTACCAGTGCTCCACGGGGCCGACCGCGGAGAACGCCACCACCAGGATGACCACAGGGGCGTCGTTGAAGCCGGACTCGGCCTCCAGCACGCCCGTGATCCGGGAGGGCAGCGGCACCTTGCGCAGGACGGAGAAGACGGCCGCGGCGTCGGTGGACGAGACGACCGCTCCGATGATGAGCGCCTGGCGCCAGTCCAGCCCGACGAGATAGTGCGCCGCGCTCGCGGTGACGCCCACGCTGATGCCCACGCCGACGGTCGACAGCATCGCGGCAGCCGGCAGCGCGGGTTTGACTTCCTTCCACTTCGTACCGAGTCCGCCCTCGGCCAGGATGACGACCAGGGCGGCATAGCCGATCACCTGGGTCAGCTCGGCGTTGTCGAACTTGACGTCGAAGATGCCGTCCTGCCCCATGGCGATCCCGATGCCGAGGTACAGGAGCAGGCTGGGAAGCCCGCTGCGCGAGGAGATGCGTACCGCCGCCACGGCGACGAGCAGGACCAGTGAGCAGACGAGCAGGAGTTCATTGAGCGCGTGGACAGTCAGGGTCCGTTCCTTCCCTGCGTACGCCTGCCGGATCGGCCTCCGGTGGCCAGTACTTCGTTACCTTACCTAATCTTTAACGCTTTCTTGACGCGTTCGAGTGTTCGTACGAACACAACGCATGTGGAGGCATCCCGATACCGCGTCCGAGTGGCTTCGGCGCTGCGCCTATGGTTGCTCCTGCACTCCCAGGACCACCCTGCCCCTCGAAGGACAGCGATGCCCGCCAACACAACCGCCTCTTCCGGCTCTTCCGACACGAAGAAGCCCGGCAGGAAGAAGGGGCGACGCGCCCGCCTGCTCGTGATCGTCCTGGTGCTGGCGCTTGTCGCGGGTGTCGGGTACGGCGCCTACTGGTCCGTGTCCACCGTGCGGGCCTCGTACCCGCAGACGACCGGATCGATCAGACTCGACGGCCTCGCCGCCGATGTCGATGTCAAACGCGACGAATACGGAATCCCGCAGATCTACGCGGACTCCGACGCCGACCTGTTCCGCGCCCAGGGCTTCGTCCAGGCGCAGGACCGCTTCTGGGAGATGGACGTCCGCCGTCATATGACGTCCGGCCGGCTCTCCGAGATGTTCGGTTCGGGACAGGTGGAGACCGATGCCTTCCTGCGCACGCTCGGCTGGCGCCAGGTCGCGCAGAAGGAGTACGACACCGTCCTGGACGAGGACACCAAGAAGAACCTCCAGGCGTACGCGGAGGGTGTCAACGCGTACCTGAAGGGCAAGGACGGCAGGGACATCTCCGTCGAGTACGCGGCGCTGGGCCTGACCAACGACTACAAGCCCACGGAGTGGACCCCGGTCGACTCGGTGGCCTGGCTCAAGGCGATGGCCTGGGACCTGCGCGGCAACATGCAGGACGAGATCGACCGTTCGCTGCTGACCAGCAGGCTCGACGGGGACCAGATCAAGGACCTCTACCCGGCCTACCCGTACAAGAAGCACGAGCCGATCGTCGGCGAGGGAGCGGTCTCCTCGGTCACCGGCAAGTTCGACCCGGAGGCCCAGCCCTCGGACGGCGTCGGCGAGGGCACCCCGGCGGACGCCGCGAAGGGCCTGAACACCCAGCTCTCCGCGCTCTCCGACACCCTGGACGAGATCCCCGCGCTGCTCGGCCCGAACGGCAACGGCATCGGATCGAACTCCTGGGTCGTCTCCGGGAAGTACACGACCACCGACAAGCCGCTGCTGGCCAATGACCCGCACCTGGCGCCGATGCTGCCCTCGCTCTGGTACCAGATGGGGCTGCACTGCCGGGAGATCTCGAAGTCCTGCCAGTACGACACCGCGGGCTACACGTTCTCCGGGATGCCCGGTGTGATCATCGGCCACAACCAGGACATCGCCTGGGGCTTCACCAACCTCGGCGCGGACGTCACCGACCTCTTCCTGGAGAAGGTGTCCGGCGAGGGCTACCAGTACGACGGCAAGGTGAAGCCGTTCACCACCCGCGAGGAGACCATCAAGGTCGCGGGAGGCAAGAGCCGGCACATCACGGTGCGGGAGACCAACAACGGGCCGCTCGTCTCCGACCGCAGCGGCGAACTGGAGAAGGTGGGCCAGAAGGCCCCCGTCACCAACGCCGCCCCCGACCGCGCCGGTGGTTACGCGGTCGCGCTGAAGTGGACCGCGCTGGAGCCCGGCAAGTCCATGGACGCCGTCTTCGAGCTCAACCGCGCCAAGGACTTCACGTCCTTCCGGGCGGCGGCCGAACACTTCGAGGTTCCCTCGCAGAACCTCATCTACGCGGACACCAAGGGCAACATCGGCTACCAGGCGCCCGGCCGGATCCCGGTCCGTGTCCAGGGCGACGGCACGCTGCCGACCCCCGGCTGGACCTCGGAGTACGGCTGGAAGAAGGATCCGATCCCGTTCGCCGAGCTGCCCTACGAGTACAACCCGAAGCGCGGCTACATCGTCACCGCCAACCAGGCCGTCATCGACGAGGAGAAGTACCCCCACCTGCTCACCAAGGACTGGGGCTACGGCACCCGCAGCCAGCGGATCAACGACCTCATCGCGTCGAAGATCAAGGGCGGCGAGAAGATCTCGACCGACGACATGCAGAAGATGCAGATGGACAACAACAGCGAGATCGCCGCGCTGCTGGTGCCCAAGCTGCTGAAGATCAACATCTCCGACAAGAGCGTGCGCGAGGCACAGAAGCTGCTGGAGGGCTGGGACTACACCCAGGAGCCCGACTCGGCCGCCGCCGCGTACTTCAACGGGGTCTGGCGCAACATCCTCAAGCTGGCCTTCGGCAACAAGCTGCCCAAGGAACTGCGGGCCGAGGGCGACTGCCTCAACGTCCGTCCGGCCGACAGCACCGGCCCGGTGGACGAGCGGCACAAGCTCGTACGGGAATGCGGCCAGCGCGACCCGGACTCGGCGCAGCCGGACGGTGGCGACCGCTGGTACCAGGTGGTCCGGAACATCGTGGACGACCCGGACAACGAGTGGTGGAAGGTGCCCGCCCGGGGCCGTGACGAGGCGCTCGAAAGCCGCGACGACCTGTTCGCCGCGGCCATGGAGGACGCCCGCTGGGAGCTGACGGCCAAGCTCGGCAAGGACATCAGCACCTGGAGCTGGGGACGGCTGCACCAGCTGACCCTGAGGAACCAGACCCTCGGTACCGAGGGACCCGGTCTTCTCCAGCGGGCCCTCAACCGGGGCCCCTGGAACCTCGGCGGCGGCGAGGCCGCGGTCAACGCCACCGGCTGGAACGCGGCGGGCGGCTACGAGGTCATCTGGGTGCCGTCGATGCGGATGGTCGTCAACGTGGGGGACTGGGACAAGTCCCGCTGGATCAACCTCACCGGCGCCTCCGGCCACGCGTTCAGCGCGCACTACACCGACCAGACCGACAAGTGGGTCGACGGCGAACTGCTCGACTGGTCCTTCGGGACGAACGCGGTCGGCCGGACCACGGTCGACACGCTGACGCTCAAGCCATGACGGTGCGGGCCGGTTCAGCGAGAGGCTGACCGGCCCGCACGAACGCCGGACCGGCCACGGGGCTCAGCGTCCCACGGGGCTCAGCGTCCCACGGGGCTCACCGCCCCACCGAACTCACCGGTTCGGCGGCGGGGTGAAGCGCTGTACTCCGGCCGGCGTCACCACGGCATCCACGGGGTGGTCGTGCGGTTCCTGAGGGACCCGCGCGACCACCTCGTCGTCGTACAGCAGCACGACCAGCGCCGGATGCGCGCCGGCCGCCGACAGTCTGGCCAGCACCCGGTCGTAACTCCCGCCGCCCCGGCCCAGCCGCATGCCGCGCGCGTCCACCGCGAGGCCGGGCAGCAGGACCGTATCGGCGTCGAGCACCGTGGCGGGGCCGAGGCGCATCCCGGTGGGCTCCAGCAGCCCGCGTCCGGCCGGTGCGAGACGGTCCGCGCCCTCGTACGGCGCCCAGTCCAGATCGTTGTCCGGCAGGAGCACCGGCAGCAGCACCCGTACGCCCCGCGCGCGCAGCGCGTCCAGCAGCACCCGCGTTCCCGGCTCGCGCCCCACGGACACATAGGCGGCGACCGTGCGGGCCTCGGCCAGTTCGGGGAGGCGCAACGCGGCGGCGGAGAGGAGCCGGGCGGTGCGACCGGCGTCCTCCGTGCTCAGGAGCCGTCGAGCGGCGAGGTGTTCGCGCCGGAGGGGCGCCTTTCCTGACTTGTCGGTATTCAACGGTTACTCACGCAGTTCTCGTATGGGCTTATTTAAGGCCAAAGTTAACCGGAGGATCATCTTCTGCCCATGCGCACCCGTTATGGTTCTGCGCATGAATGAGCCGTCCCCCAGGATCAGCAAGGCCGTCATTCCGGCAGCCGGTCTCGGTACGCGTTTCCTGCCGGCCACCAAGGCCACTCCCAAGGAGATGCTGCCGGTCGTCGACAAGCCCGCGATCCAGTATGTCGTCGAGGAGGCCGTGGCTGCGGGCCTGTCCGACGTACTGATGATCACCGGCCGCAACAAGCGCCCTCTGGAGGACCATTTCGACCGCAATTACGAGCTGGAGTCCGCGCTGACCCGCAAGGGGGACGCCGCGCGGCTCTCCAGGGTCCAGGAGTCCAGCGACCTGGCCACCATGCACTATGTGCGGCAGGGCGACCCGCGTGGTCTGGGACACGCGGTCCTGTGCGCGGCGCCGCACGTCGGCGACCAGCCCTTCGCGGTGCTGCTCGGTGACGACCTGATCGACCCGCGCGACCCGCTGCTGGCGCGGATGGTGGAGATCCAGGAACGTGAGGGCGGCAGCGTCATCGCGCTGATGGAGGTCGAGCCGTCGCAGATCCACCAGTACGGCTGCGCGGCCGCGGACGCCACCGTCGAGGGCGACATCGTCCGCATCACCGATCTCGTGGAGAAGCCGGATCCGGCCGAGGCACCCAGCAATCTGGCGATCATCGGCCGTTATGTCCTGGACCCCGCGATCTTCGACATACTGCGGCACACCCAGCCGGGCCGCGGCGGCGAGATCCAGCTCACCGACGCCCTCCAACTGCTCGCCGCCGACGAGAAGATCGGCGGCCCGGTGCACGGGGTCGTCTTCAAGGGCCGCCGCTATGACACCGGCGACCGCGGCGACTATCTGCGTGCCATTGTCAGACTCGCGTGCGAACGTGAAGATCTGGGCCCGGACTTCCGGGCCTGGCTCCGCAGATACGTCACCGAGGAGATGTAACACCTTGAGCAGCACGATCTGGTCGGTGGACGAGCACCTGGACGACATCCTCGGCGCAGTGAGGCCCCTCGAACCCATCGAGTTGCAGCTGCCCGACGCCCAGGGCTGCGTCCTCGTCAAGGACGTCGTCGTGGAGATCGCCCTGCCGCCCTTCGACAACAGCTCGATGGACGGCTACGCGGTCCGGGTGGCCGATACCGAGGGCGCGAGCGAGGAGTTCCCCGCCGTTCTCACGGTCATCGGCGATGTCGCGGCGGGCAGCGCCGGACTCGCCGACGGCCAGGTCGTGGGGCCGGGGGAGGCCGCCCGGATCATGACCGGTGCCCCACTGCCCGAGGGTGCCGACGCGGTCGTCCCGGTCGAGTGGACCGACGGAGGCTCGGGCGAGGGCCCGGCCACCGCCATGCGGGCGCACAGCGACGCTCCCGAGGGGGCGGCCGGCGAGGTCCGCGTGTACCGGCCGGTCGAGGCCCGCGCCCATGTCCGGGACCGGGGCAGCGACGTCCGGCCGGGCGATCTGGCCCTGCGCGCCGGGGCGATCGTCGGCCCGGCGCAGATCGGGCTGCTCGCCGCGATCGGCTGCTCGACCGTCGTCGTACGGCCCCGCCCGCGGGTCGTCGTCCTGTCCACCGGCAGCGAACTGGTGCAGCCGGGCGAGACGCTGACGGGCGGCCAGATCTACGACTCCAACAGTTTCGCGCTGACCGCGGCCGCCCGGGACGCCGGAGCCATCGCCTATCGGGTCGGAGCGGTGGCCGACGACGCGGAGACCCTGCGGGCCACGATCGAGGACCAGCTGATCCGCGCCGACATCGTGGTCACCACGGGCGGCGTCAGCGTCGGCGCCTACGACGTGGTCAAGGAGGCCCTGTCCTCCGTGGGCGACGAGGACGAGCCGGGCAGCGGTATCGACTTCCGGAAGCTCGCCATGCAGCCGGGCAAGCCCCAGGGCTTCGGTTCCATCGGCCCGGACCACACCCCGCTGCTCGCTCTGCCGGGCAACCCGGTCTCCAGCTATGTCTCCTTCGAACTGTTCGTACGGCCCGCGATCCGTGCGCTGATGGGCCTGACGGATGTCCACCGGCCCACCTCCACGGCCACGCTGAAGATCGACAAGGCGCTCTCCTCGCCGTCCGGCCGGCGCCAGTTCCTGCGTGGGACGTACGACGCGGAGGAGGGCACGGTCACGCCCGTCGGGGGTTCCGGATCGCATCTGATCGCGGCCCTCGCCCAGGCCGACGCGCTGATCGTGCTGCCCGAGGACGTCACCTCCGCCGAGCCCGGCACGGAGACCGAGGTGATCCTGCTCCGCTGACCGCGGTCCGGTGGCGGTACGGTGTCTGCCGCTGTGCCTTCCCGGGGGACACCCCCCGGGCCCCGGGCCCGCACCCCGGTGCGGGCCGCGCGGGCAACCGGCGCCCTACCGCTAGGCGGAGTTAGTTGAGTACGCAGAACAGGCTGACGCACCTCGACGAGGCGGGCGCGGCCCGCATGGTCGATGTTTCGGACAAGGACGTCACCACGCGCGTCGCCCGCGCCAGCGGCCGGGTCCTCGTCTCGCCGCGTGTCATCGAACTGCTCCGCGGTGAGGGAGTCCCCAAGGGCGACGCCCTCGCGACGGCCAGGATCGCCGGAATCATGGGGGCCAAGCGCACCCCGGACCTGATCCCGCTCTGCCATCCGCTCGCGGTCTCCGGCGTGCGGGTCGACCTGGGAGTCGCCGATGACGCGGTGGAGATCACGGCCACCGTGCGGACCACGGACCGCACGGGTGTGGAGATGGAAGCGCTGACCGCCGTCTCGGTCGCCGCGCTCACCGTGATCGACATGGTCAAGGCGGTGGACAGGAGCGCGGTGATCACCGACGTACAGGTCGAGGCGAAGTCGGGCGGCAAGTCCGGCGACTACCGGCGCACCGCGCCGGAGGAGGCGGGCGCATGACGGCGCCCGGCACCCCGTCGCGCGAAGCCGCGCCGACGCCCGGGGCCGCGTCGGCGCCCGGAGCGCATTCGGCGGGCGACACCTCCGGTTCCGCGCCGGCGACCCCGTACACCGCCCTTGTCGTGACCGCGTCCAACCGGGCCGCGGCCGGTGTCTACGAGGACCGGGGCGGACCGATCGTCGCCGAGGCGCTCACCGCCCTGGGCTTCGCCGTGGACGGGCCGCGCGTGGTTCCCGACGGCGACCCGGTCGAGGAAGCCCTGCGTGCCGGGGCGACGGCCGGGTACGACGTGATCATCACCACCGGCGGTACGGGCATCTCGCCCACCGACCGGACCCCCGAGGCCACCCGCCGCGTCCTCGACCACGAGATCCCCGGCATCCCCGAGGCGGTCCGTGCCGAGGGCCGCGAGAAGGTCCCCACCGCGGCCCTCTCCCGCGGCCTCGCGGGTGTCGCGGGCGGCACCCTGATCGTCAACCTGCCGGGCTCCACCGGCGGGGTGCGCGACGGCCTCACGGTGCTGAGCCGGCTGCTGGTGCACGCCGTCGACCAGCTGCGCGGCGGCGATCACCCCCGACCGGGGAGCCCGAGCTGAACGTGTCGAACTGGCCGGTGGTCCTGGCCGACGGCGAGGTCGTCCTCCGCCCGATCAGACTGCGCGATCAGCGCGAATGGCGCGAGGTCAACCGGCGCAACCGTGAGTGGCTGCGCCCCTGGGAGGCGACCGTCCCGCCGCCCGCCCCGGGCGGCCCGGTGGCACAGCGCCCCACCTACCGGCAGATGGTCCGGCATCTGCGCGCGGAGGCGAACGCGGGCCGGATGCTGCCGTTCGCCATCGAGTACGAGGGCCGGCTCGTGGGTCAGCTCACGGTGGCGGGGATCACCTGGGGCTCGATGTGCTCCGGGCACGTCGGCTACTGGGTCGACCAGAGCGTGGCGGGCCGCGGTGTGATGCCGACGGCCGTCGCCCTCGCCGTCGACCACTGCTTCCGCACGGTCGGCCTGCACCGGGTCGAGGTGTGCATCCGCCCCGAGAACAGGCCCAGCCGAAGGGTCGTGGAGAAACTCGGTTTCCGTTCGGAAGGGGTGCGTCCGCGCTACCTCCACATCGACGGGGCATGGCGGGACCATCTGATCTTCGCGCTGACCGCCGAGGAAGTGCCTGACGGGATGCTCCGGCGCTGGCGCCAGGCGCGGCCGCGGGCCCCGCGCAGCGCAGGGGAATGAAATAAGTGTTCGAAATTGACCGAGGCGTGATTGTCGATGTCTCCGCAAACATCATCGGTTGATCTGAACAATCACAAAAAAAGTCCCTGATACCAGCCTGATCGTGCGACACACCGGCCCAATTGGCGGATCCCTCCGTGCAAACCCCTCTACGGTGTGAGCGTGAGCAGCAGCGGCCTCATCTACGCAGTCATCGTCGGGGCCTGGGCCGCCTACTTGGTGCCGATGTGGCTCCGCAGGCAGGACGAGCTCAATGAAGCCCGTCCTACGGAACGCTTCAGCACCGCCATCCGGCTGCTGTCCGGACGGGCGGCCATGGAGCGCCGGTACGCCAAGGAGCTGCGGGACCGCACCGCCGAGGAGGCGGGGCCCGACGTCGACCCGGACGCGGAAACGGACCGAATGGAAACCGTTGACGTCCGGGCCTTTTCCGCGCCTCCGGCGCATACCGAAGCCCGGATGCACGACCCGGCGCACGCCCCCGACCGCTCGCCCGGCCGTCCGGTAGCGGACCGCCAGGCGTCCGAGCGGCAGGCGCACGACCGCCCGGCGTCCGGTCACCAGGCGGCGGACCGGTCCGAACCGGCGCGCCCGCCCCAGCAGCGCGCGCGCACGAGCGGCGCGGACGCCGAGCGGGTGCGGCGGGCCCAGCGCTCGCAGGTCCTGGCCCGGCGCAGACGGACCACCGTCGTCCTGTTCCTGGCCTTCACGCTCGGCGCGGTCGTCGCGGCGGTCGGCGGGCTCAGCTTCCTGTGGGCGCCCGCCGTGCCCGCCGTGCTGCTCAGCACGTACATCGTGCATCTGCGCGCCCAGGAGCGACGCCGGTTCGCCTTCACCATGGACCGCCGCCGGGCGGAGGTGGCGGCGCAGCGCCTGCGCGAGAGCCGCCCGCGCCGGCACCAGCCCGCGGCACCGGCTCCCGCCGAGCCCGACGAGGAGCCCGAAGCGCACCACCCCCAGCCGGAACCCGCACCCGTGGTCTCCCCGCAGGAGGCCGGCCGCCGCGCCCTCGTCGAGCAGACGGACCACGCGGAGTGGGTGGACCAGCAGCGCGAACGCGGCCCGGTCCAGGGCGACAGCTGGGAGCCCGTCCCGGTCCCGCTGCCCACCTATGTCACCGCCCCGGTGGCCCCGCGCGCCACGGGCGGGGTGGAGGTCGGCGACCCGGAGACCTGGAGCGCGGCCCGTTCCAGCACGGCCGAGCCCACCCAGACCGGCACCTCGCACCCGACGGTGCCCGCCGTGGACCCGGCGCCACGCCAGCGCACGAACCAGCCCCGTCGCACCCGCGACCGGGGCAGGACCCCCCTCTTCGACCAGTACGACGACGAGGACCGACCCCGAGCGGCCAACGAATGAGGCGCTCGGGACTCCGGCTCGGCTGACCAGCGGGGAACGGATTTCCAAGCACCCCTGTGGGGGTGCTAAAGTTTCACTCGTCGCAAGGGCCTGTGGCGCAGTCTGGTAGCGCACCTCGTTCGCATCGAGGGGGTCTGGGGTTCAAATCCCCACAGGTCCACAACCGACAGTTCTTGAGTAGCTCTCACGAATCGTCACGAGATCCCGTTCAGCCGAAAGGCTGGGCGGGATCTCGGCGTTTCCGGGGGTTGTTCGAGGAGTGATCCGAACGCGATCGGTGCCGGAGGCGGTTGCCTGACGGGCGTCGGCCTGATGTTTCGGGGTGGTTCGGGTGCGTGAGGCGTTTTTAGGCTGTACGCGGGCGGGCGTGATCCCGGACTGTGGTGCTGGGATCTCGGATGGTCTCGCGGATCTCCGGCCCTGTGGGCGGCGGCAGCCCGGCCGCGGCGGGGGGCGTGGATGCCGATCCAGCGAACGCGGTGACTCCGTGGGAGGTGCCGGTCGTTTGTGTTCGGGTGGTCCGGTCCCAGCTGAAGAGGATGTGCAAGTTGATGCTGCAGATCATCAGCGCGAGCAGGATGGTCTGCGCGACCCCTCCGTGAGCGAGTCGCTTCGTGGGGTCGGAGATGTCGATGCCGTGGCTCTTGGCCCTGCCGTTGAGGCCCTCGATGTCCGCTCGCTCGGGCCGGTAGGCGTCCTGCCAGGTGGGGTGGAGGTAGTGCCGGTCCTGGCGGAACTTGTCGAGCTTGCCGAGGGCGCCGGGGCGGACGGTGATCGTGGGCTTCTAGCAGATCCGCGGCAGCTCGTCCTGGGGCAGGGGCCGCAACCGTTCACCCTGAGGGATCGGGACGGTGGGCTTGGCCGCACTGTGTGCGGCGGTAGCCCGCTTATCCGTGAGGTCGACCGCGGCCGGCCGTGGTGCTGGGACGCGGTGGACCTGGTTGAAGCGGGGACGCACCACGGCGGGCGAGGGTCCGCTGGCCGGGCACTGGAGCCTGATCGCGCCCCGCTCGTCGGCGGACTCCTTGAGCTTGAGGTAGTACGGTTCCCGGCCCGCGATCCGCTCGCTGAGCTCGGTGCCGTCAGCGAGGTCGCGTACGGCCTTGTCGTCGAGCCCCGTGGTCGCGTGGGCCAGTGCGTGCGGCATGGCGGGGCAGGCGAGGGATCCGTCGACGAGAGGGGCGCCTTGGTGGGTGCCCTGGATGCCTCGGTGTTGCTGCTTGTAGCCGAGAACCATTTGGTAGCCCAGGGTGCGGACCGGCTGGGCGAAGTGCTCGGTGATCTGGTCGGTGCAGGCGCGGTCGGCGGCCAGCAGCCCGGTCGGGAAGCCGAACGGGGCAAGCTGGGTCAGGGAGCGGACCGCGGTCGGGCCGACGCGCTTGCCCGGGGTGTCCAGGACAAGGCCGAGCGCCAGCTGCGGGTGGCGGCTGACGCGCTCACCGGCCTGCGGGTGACCAGCACGATATCGTCGGCGCCAAGCGGCAGCGACAGCTCTGGCCTCTTCGGCCGGCAGGCGGCTGCGCCGGTCGCAGGAACGGCAGATACGACGGGAGAACGCGATCCTGGCGTGGCCATCAACACGACTGCCCTCCGGAACACCGAGCCAGGAGCGCGCGGGGGCCCGCAGCTCATCGAGGAGCACCCGGGAGACAACCGCGAGGCCGGTGCTCTGGTGATAGTGCAGCGCAAGCAACAAGCCCACCAGGACGGTCCGCACGGGGAGTCCTTTCGGGCCGGGGCGAATTCCCAGCTCGGTGTCGATCAGATGGAGGACTCCGGACTCGTGCAGGAGCGCATCGAGTTGTCCGACCTTGGAGTCCGGGATCTCCATCGGTGCGTCGGTGACCGGTCGTGGCCGGCACTGCTTGATCTTCTCCGGGCTTCGCCACGCCCGGGGTTTGGTCACCTCGCCTCCGGGCCTCGCAAGAGCCTGGCTGCAGTCAGCTCATCCACGGGTGGGACCAGGCGCTGCCAGCGGGCCAGAGACGCGGCGGAAGACAGCCCGGCCGCCTGGGCGATCAGCTGGTGATCGATATGCGCGCGCATCAGCTCGACGATCCACGTCGCCCGCAGCCGGCCGACCGACACCGGGCAGCCTGCGGAGGCCGGTGGATCAGGGACCAGGAGCCGATCAGGTTCTTCGCGTACTCGACAGTCCGCCTCGGCCGGAACAGGCAGCCGCCGCCCGCCGTTTCTGCCAGCCCCCCCAGAACCGTGTCCCAGGCTGCCCCGGCCACCAGCGGGATCAGCCGCTCGACGCCCCGGTGCAGCAGCGGTCCGCCCCGGCTCGGACGACACAGATCGAGCCCTCGGCTGGCCGCGACCTCCTTCGGCATCAGCCCCAGACCGGCACCCAGCCCCAGCAACGCGAGCGCATCGGTCCGCTGCTGACGGGGCAGATGAGTGGCCCAGTGCCGCAGCCCCGCCAACTCAGCCGCGCAGTACGGCTGATGCGGGCTTGCGTCCGCGTGCATCCGTGCCGGGGGCGCTTCCCCGCGCTCACTCCAGGCGAGGGCGTCACGTACGCGCAGCAGCCATGTCCGGTACGTCCGTGCCGACGACCCCTCGATCTCCCCCACCCGCGAGAGCACGAACGCGTCGATCACCTCATTGCGCAACCATGCGTCCGCGGACCGTTCGAGCCCCGCCGCCTCGGCCCACAACGCCAGCCTGCCGACCACATGCAGCAACCGCTCCACGTCATGGGGAGCGGCCGTCACAGCTGCGGCAACGATCGACCGCACCAGCGGACCGACCTCGCCCCAGACAGGGGGAGCGTTCCAGGGCCGATAGCGAGTGATCTTCACGGACGTAGCGGGATCAAGAACCACGGTCCATACATGCCGGCTGGACACGCGGGCATTCCACAGCTGATCAACTTCAACGTACAGGGCGGGCATAGCAAGATCGCAGAAGGTGACCGCAGATGCCCCCAACCGACCGCCCGCGATCGCCTTACGCTCGCACCCCTCCAACAGACGACAACATCCGTTCGCACCGGACCGCTTCGGCGGCCACGTCGGCGCTCGGCTGTTCGGGCCAGGCTTTCGGATCGCCGGTCAGCTCCCTGGGGGAGCGTGCGCGGGCGCGTCCGCCGACCATGCGCGCACCATCTTACGACCGCTTCACCGCCGCTTGCCCGCGAGCGGCCCAGACCGTTCTGGACATCGTCGCCGACCAGGCCCGCCACGCGGCGGTACTTCAGCGCCGCTTCTTCAGCCTGCTCCACAGCAACGACCCGGACATCCGGTTCGAACCGGTCGGAGCCATGCCCGTCATGTGGAACAGAGACGAATGGGCTGACGCCAACCGTCGGTGAGAACGCGGGGGTGCATCAGGGCACGTCTAACCGCTGCGGGGCTTTCATCCTCTGGCGATGGGCTTCCAGGCGGCAGTGACACACCCTTCCTCCCCGTGCCACCATCCCTTGGCCTCACCGTGCCCCATCGTCGACCTCCACCCGGATGATGTCGTCTGGCAACCCCGCGTGCGAACCACGGAGTGTTGTCCAACCGCACCGTTCCATCATCAAGGTCCACCGCCCACAGACTCTCGACACTCGCCGGCGGCCGGCCGCGGTCGAGTAGAAGCGCCCACGGCGCGTACGGCCCGCGCGGGGGCCAATTCCGTCGCGAAACCCGTCTACCAGGAGCTTTCATCATGCCTACCAGCGGGGCGGGGCTGTCGACCCAGCTATCCGTCAGGTCGGAAAAGGTTCATTCTTGCCAATCATGGATATACGGCCCAAAGCTTCCGACGAAAATTTCCTCTTCTCCCCATGCCTTGAATGTCATGCCAGCCTTTACAGCTCCATCAACCTTTATTCCTGTTATGTTCGCACATTCGAGATTTGCGTTACTCAAGTTTGCTTCACTTAGCCAAGAATTTGACAAGTCGGCAGCAATGAGGCTGGCTTTAATTAGAATGGCTGAAGAGAGATATGCCCATCCCAATTTCGCATCCCTCAGTTCAGAGCCTGAAAGGTTTGCCCCTGAGAGATCTGCTCCGAAAAGTTTTGCATCGCGAAGGTTGATGCGTTGGAGGTCAAGGTCAGAAAGGTCGCAGTTGTATAGTATTGCTTTGCGCAGGCTTGGTTGGTATATGCTCCAAGACCCTGCGCTGCCCTCTGGGAGTAGACGCCTCTCAGCTATAATTTTTACGACTTCTTGCCTGTACAAGCATTCAGGATGAATCACCTGAACATCGTAGACAGCCGATGATTTGTACGGCTGAGCAACGAAGTCGACTGGATACGGAGAACGCAGAGATATAACCAAGGCGTCGATGCATAATTGAACCCTAGGGTCACGACGATTGGCGCCGAAATCGGCAAATCCTGAGCATTCGTCCGCAACTGCAACGATTTGCTTAGCGGCAATAATCCTGCGCGGGGCGCTGTTCTGCGAGTCGCATATGATATTCGCTGCATTTTCGAAACGGGTCTGCAGGCCATTTGGCCACGATAGGGTTGTGGATTTAGAGTACTTTGGATTGCGTGCGAGAGAAACACGGTTCCCGAGGCCGCCTCCGCTGGCCCGCGGTACGGGATACGTGTCATCCAAGGAGCGTTCCTTGCGCGCCCTGATTCTTAGTTCATTAAAGATGACGTCCATCGTGAGATACTCGTGATCAGCCGAGGAGCCCTTGCGCATAATGTCAATTAGATCTCCCGTGAAGGAGGTGTATCCCTCCCTTCCCTCCGCTAACGCAAGCGGGCTTTTTGTGTCGGTTGCAGTTAATACATAACTTCCTTCTATCTCTGGAATTATTACTGACTCTGGGTTCACTAAAGGCTCCCCCAGTGTGATTCTCCCATGCGCAATTCCGCTGTAGCAGCAGTCGAGAATTACAACCTTGCTTGCGGCGGCAGAGTCAATCATCAAATTTTTGATGAAATCATACCTAATGTTGGGTGATGCCTCCTTCTCTCTCATGATGGAATTCTTGACAGTGAGTGCTAGGGAGTTGTCTCTCAGGCTTACGCCATGACCGACAAAATAGAATAGGAGCATGCCTCCTGTGGCTTCACTCCCCGCAGTTTTGAGTATTCTTCCAACTTCCAGGGAGTCAACAGGATCATCTACCACGCAGATGTGTGCGTCGCTCAGTCCAGTCAGGCTTCTGAGATTTTCTGCGAAAGCGTCGAGGCTTCTCTTCACCGAAGGGTTGCTCGCGTACTCGGATCCCTCGATATAGTTGGCGGTCCCAACCAGAACCGCCCTCGACCTGGTCGGGTCAGGAAGGCTCATGTGAACCACTGGATATAATCTCTATAAGTTTCTCCATCGTTTTTTCAGAAATTTTCCCATCAGTTACAAGAGTGTGCTTTTCCTCGAATAGGGTAATTTCCAGCCTGCCTGGCTTTCGGGTGTTAATCCACGCCAACAAGCACCGGCTAAAAGCTGCGACGCTACCTGCGCCAGAGAGTGACATGATCACTGTCTCTGCAAGCCCCAGGCGCCCAGGAACGGGGGCATGTGACTCCAGTTGCATGCTCTCGGCGGAGAGTCTGTCGTCATCACGAAAGAGCCTGTACAGCTCGCGTAACTCCTCGGTGTCGTTATCGGAATCACTGATTCCGATTTCAAATCGCGCCATCCATGAACCTCCGCGACTTCTGAGAGCTGTCAAAAGTAGTGTGACAGCCAGTCGGTTGCGAGGCCAGACTCGATCGTCCTGAACTGCTGCGTAGTCACTGAGCCGTTTCCGACCTGACGGGTGGTTGGAGCGGTGACCCCGGTGTGCGGGCATGAAGAAAGCTCCTGGTAGACGGGTTCACAACCAAGATCACCAGTCCACCAGGAGCTTTCGCGTGCTTGTTCACCCGTCCGGTATCGATCTGTCCAGCCGCACCCTGCAACACCTCTCCGGTCTCCTCGCAGGTCACCGCCGTCGGATCGGCTCCCGGTGGCGTCGCCTGACCTGGGGCCGACAGGCAATGCTCGTCCTGGCCCACCTGCGCTGCGGCGACACCTACGCCCGCCTCGCAGCAGGTTTCCGCATCGCCGCAGACCGGCCGTACTACTCGGGGAAGAAGAATGGCCGTGGCGCGTTCACCGAGGCTGCGGTGTGGCTCCCGGCAGTGCCTGTCGGCGAGCTCGTGCTCGCGAAACCGGCCCTCGATGAGCTTGTCCATCTCGTCGTTTCGGAGGTCGTTCGATGCCTGTTAGGGGTGGTGGATGGCGGCGTATCGGGTCTGACGGTCAGGGACACGCGCCTATCCGTCGCCGAGACATGCAGAACAGGCTCCGGTTGCCCGGGGCCGGTGATCGTGATGTGCGGCTGTGACGCGGACCGATCAGAGGCAGCGGATCGGCTTGTAGCCGCGCTCCCAGGACTGGCTGAGGCAGTGGCTGTCCTGTCGGCGCATCCGCCGGCGGCGTGTTCGCGGGTGCCACCGGAGATCTGGGGATCGCCACGCCGACACGTCGCAGCGTTGGCCGGAAGCCGACTGCACTCCGCTGCCAGCCGACCAAGTTGTCACAGGCACATGGTGGAATTGGCGTGATGGCGTGGGACGAGTGGGAGAACTCGAAGGCGGCGGTGGCCGCCGGCCGGCAAGCCTCGATGCGAATCAACCAAGTGCCGGGCGGCTCAGGGGGCGGCGGACAGGCCGACCTCGTCGTGAACCAGGACGACCTCGGTGGTGTCGGCCACGAGGCCTTCATGCTGCACAGCCAGTTGCACAAGGAGGCCGACATCGCCGGCGCCGGCGCCGACAAGGAGGGGGCCGGCTCCACGATGCAGGCAGCAGCGGCCTTGAAGGGCAGCGACTTCGCCCTCGGTGACGAGCTGCAGACGACGGTGTCGGTATGGACCTCTCAGGTCAAGAGCGTTCTCCAGGCTTGTGCGCACATTTCGAACCACCTGGACTACTCGAAGAAGGCACACGCCGAGGACGACGCCGCGATCGCCGCGTCCCTCCGGAACAGGGACGGCTCGGCCGTGCCCGCTTCCCGTCTCGCCGAGTACTTCACGTAGAGGACGAGCACGTCATGAACTACACAGAGCTCATGGAAGTCGACCTCGGCAAACTGGGGACGGTGGTAGCCGACTGGAAGCGCGTGGCCGGGGAGATGCGGCGGCTCGGCGGTGAGGCCCGCGACGGTATGAAGGCGAAGGCTGACAAGGCACGTTGGGCGGGTGCCAACGAGAGTGTGACCCGGGCCTTCGTCGACAGGACGGTGAAGGAGTTCGGGGACCTCCACACGGAGGCGCAGAGCATCTTCAGTGTCCTCGATGATGCGCACAGCGAGCTGAAGAGCATCCAGCAGAAGGCCAGAAGCGTGACCGCCGAGGCCGAGGAGAAGGGCTTCAGCGTCACCGGACGCAAGGACGGAACCGTAGTGATCGCGGACGCCGTCATCTGCGAGGTGGATGGGCCCGGTCAGCGGAAACGCGACATGATGCAGTGGTACGCCGACACACTGACCGGGATCGTGAGCCACGCCACCGAGGTGGACGCAGCTGCGGTACGGGCGCTGCGCGCGAGCCACGGCAGTGATCCGACCAACGCCGGCCACGCGTCGTACACGTCACTCGATCAGGACATGCTGCCCCGCGCCATGAAACTCGCCGGCCTGGGAGAGGGCGCCGACGACAAGCAGCGCAAGGAACTGCGGCGGCTGTGGCAGTCTCTGAGCCCCGAGTCCCGGGCGCAGCTGTGGACGCAGCACAAGGACGAGTTGTTGGCGTCCGGCCTGTTGTCCCCTTCGGTCAAGCGGGTTGCCGCCGACGACGGGGCCGGACCGTACGATGTCGATTCACCGGGCTTCGGGGACTACTGGGAGGAGTTCCAGGCCAACGGAATCTCGAACAGCGGTGACTTCGTCGGCAAGACGGATGCGGCCCGGCATATGGACCACTACCTGAACGGGACCGGCAGGACGCTCGACCTCGATGTCGACCGGATGCTGAGTGACGAGAACGACACGGTCCTGCAGGACGTGTCGGCGGCGACGCGTGCCAAACAGGAGGACGCGTGGCGCCGCCAGGCGCTGGAGGCCTTCGCGCAGTCGGGCGGCAAACCCATCGCGATCCCTGTAGAGACCGCGGGTCAGGGTTACACCCACGACAAGGGGTCGGACGGGACAGCGAACTGGTACCTGGCCGTGGGAAGCGCCATGACCAACACCACGGGCGTAGTGACGGCGGTGCCCGGCCCGGATGGCAAGCCGCAGGTCAGCATCGACTATCAGGTCAATGTGTGGGACCGGTACAACTGGGACCCCGGGAAGGCCACGCCCATCGGTCCGACCACGGTGACCGACGCCGACATGGCCCGCATGCACATGACGGGACAGGCCAGGGAATTCGAGATGAGGGGCAGCAGTTCGGTGCAGCAGCACGACATGAGTTCCGGCGGCGCCTGGCCCGACCCGAAGGAGCCGGGGCGGGACGGCACGCGTAAGGACATCGGCCGGAACGGGGACGCCCGGTGAGCCTGACGCGAGTACGGACCGGGCGCCCGCTGCTTGTCGCCGGCGTGGGATTGCTCGCTGGTCTGCTGGTCGGATGCACGGCGTCGACGGCCGAACAGGGTGGTCGGAACGTGAGCCGCTCACCGGGACGGCAGGTGCCGTACTGGATGGACGGGGTCACCGTGGACTCGGTCGCCAAGACCTTGCAGGTGCAGATGCCCTCGACAGCGACCGAGGCCAAAGCCGCGTACCAGAAGGGCTTCCAGGACGACGGCCTGCTTTTGTCCTTCGTTCTGCCCACCGGCGCGGTGGACGGCTTTCTCACGCAGCTGAAGCCGGAGCAACCGCTCAGCCTGCGGGAACAGCCACTCCCCCGTAACACGAACTCGACGACGCCGTTCTCGCACCTCGGGCTGCCGGAGCCCGATCTGCTGGCCGGCGTCCGCGAAGGCCAGGTATGCGCGCCGTGCGAGGACAACCTCAACTGGCTGAAGGTCGCGGTGGCGCCGGTCGACGACCGCACCAGCCGGGTCTATCTCAGCGGCGTCGACTGAGCACCGCCGGGTGAGGTATCCGGCAGAGCTGTGCGGTACTGCGTCCGGCTGCCCGCCCGTCGGCCGGATCTATCGCGGCACCAGGCGCCACAGCTGGTTGTATCCGGGGGCCGAGCAGTGGGCCTGGACGACGTCCGTACCGTGTCGCACGCTGTAGTGCGCGACATCGAGGCAGTGCCCGGAGTGCTTGGCCACGAGCTTGTAGTTCGCGTAGACCCTCGGCATCTCCTGACCGTCCGCCCTGCGCTCGTACTGCGGCCCGCCGAAGAATCCCCAGGCCTGGTTGTCCCCGCCGTGGCAGTCGGCCTGGACGACCCGTGCGGCATGAGCGCTGCTGGCATGCGCGACATCGAGGCACAGGCCCGAGTGCATGGCCCTGATGAGGAAACGGTCCCCACCCAGCGGCTTGATGTTCCACGCCTGGTTGGTGCTGCCGGGCGTGCAGGTGGCCTGGACCACCTTCGCGCCGTGGTGCAGGGCCTTGCCCGCGACGTCCAGGCACATGTCCGAGTGCGCGACGCGGAGTTCGTAGTACCCGTCACCGGCAGGCTCCGAAGGTGCCGCGCCTGCTGAACTGCCCAGGCCCCAGCACGCGGCGCTCAGCGCCACGGCGCAGGACATGGCACGCCATGCGGTTCTTGAATGAGTCTTCATGGTCATGGAACTGTCCTTGACCAGTCGCCGTTCGCGTTCGCCCCACGCGTGCCGCACCGGGCCGAAGCCAAGAGGCAGGAGGCAGGAGGCAGGCGACGGCGTGCAAGGCGCTGTTGGTGTGCCGCTCCGAGCGCGTATCCCCGAGAGTTCGTTGATTCGTCAAACGCCCTGCGCTCAGGGCAACTTGTGCGTTCGACTTTATTTCACCGCTCGCGCGGGCGCGACTCAACGGGGTGCAGGTCCGGTTCGACGGCGACATACCTCTCAGGTGTCCCGCGCCTCGGCCCGGGTACTGCCGGTGCCCTACACGTAAGTCCTCATCCGGGCGGACGCCCCGTGGTGGAGGGGTTGGAAGGGTGGAACCGGCAAAACACGTGTTCGTCCGACCGAGGGGAATTTCCGTGTCACGTCGTTTGACCTGTGCCGTCGTCGCCACACTCTGCCTGGCGGTGGCCGCGCCCACGGCTTCCGCCGCGGAGCCCGGTGTGGAGGGGGCCGCGGCGGCCGCTCCGTCCTCCCGGCCCGGTGGGGATGACCGGCAAGCAGCCCTGCGCGGACTGACCGACGCCGGGGCGGTGTCCGCGATAGCCAAGGTCCGCGACGGGGGCGGGACCTGGCGGGGGAGTACGGGGGTGGCCGATCTCGTGAGTGGGGAGCCCGTGCGGGGGGACGGGCGGTTCCGGATCGGCAGTGTCACCAAGATGTTCGTCGCCACCACCACGTTGCAGCTCGTCGGTGAGGGACGGCTCGGCCTGGAGGACTCTGTGGAGAGTCATCTGCCGGGGCTGGTGCCCAACGGGGGGAACATCACCGTGCGCCAACTGCTCAACCAGCGCTCGGGACTGTTCGACGTCATCAACGAGACCACCGAGATATTTCCCCATCCCACCGACGCCCAGGGCTTCCGGGACTGGATCGCGGCGGGCGGGCTGAACCGCACCTTCACGGCACGTGAGCTGGTGTCCAAGTCCATGGCCCACCCGCCCCACTTCGAGCCCGGCGCGAAGTACCGGTACTCCAACACCAACTTCACGCTCCTCGGCATGATCATCGAAGCGGCGACCGGGAACTCCTACGCGCACGAGATCCGCCACCGCATCCTGCGCCCGCTCGGGATGACGAAGACCAGCCTGCCCGGTGCCTCCGCGGTCATCCCGGGCCGCCACGCCCACGGTTACTGGACCACCGTCGACGGCGCCGGTACGCCGAACCCCGTCAAGACCGACATCGACGTCACCCGCCACAACGCCTCATGGGCGGGCTCCAGCGGCGGGATCATCTCCACCACCGCGGACCTGCTCCGGTTCGACAAGGCCCTGTTGCACGGGAAGCTGCTGGCCCCCGCGCAGCAGCGTGAGATGACCACGATGCTCGGCACCGACTCCGACAAGCTCGCATACGGGATGGGCCTGGCCCGTACCCCGCTGTCCTGCACCACCGTGCTCGGCCACTCCGGCTCGGTCCTCGGATACAGCACCCACCTCTGGGGCACGGCCGGCCGGCAGGTCGCGCTGTCCTACACTCCGCGCGGCGACAACGCCGAGAAGGAAGCGCAGGCCAAGGCGGTCGGCGCGTTCCTCGAAGCCGCCTTCTGCGGCACCGGCCGAGGCCGGTAGGCACGTGGACGTCCCGCCGGTTCTGGCATGATCCCTCGCCATGACCCCAATCCCCGGCTGTGTCGCCTGTGGTGGAACGGTGGCCCCCGACGGCCGCTGCTGGGACTGCGGTGCGGCACAGCCGGCCTTCCGCGCGCATGTGGAGCTCACCGCCGAAGGCGGCGCGGCGGGGGTCAGCGACCGGGGCAAACGGCGCGACATCAACGCGGACGCCATGGTGCTGACCGGAGTGGGCGGTTGGACGGTCGGCGTCGTCTGTGACGGGGTGTCCATGTCGCCCCGGTCGGAGCGGGCCGCCCGGGTCGCGGCCGAGACCGGGGCGAACGCCGTGGTGGCGGGGCTGGCGGCGGGTGCTCTGCCGGAGGACGCGCTCGCCGACGCGGCCGTTCGTGCCGGGCGGGCGGTCGCGGCCCTCGCGGCGTCGGTGGACGCCGCCCCGGCGTGTACGTATGTCGCGGGCATCGCGGGACCGGAGGGCATCTGGAGCGCGTGGATCGGCGACAGCCGTGCCTACTGGCTGCCGGACCGGGGCCCCGGGAAGCGGATGAGCGAGGACGACACCGGGGAGCACGGCGCCCTCGCCGCCTGGCTGGGGGCGGACGCCGGTGCGCCGGTGGCGCGTATCCGTAGCTACCGGCCGGGCGGGGCGGGCTGTCTGCTGCTGTGCACGGACGGGCTCACCCGTGGTCTGCCCGATCCCGACGCGCTGCGGGCCGTACTGACCCGTGGCCGGTCCGGGGCGGCGGCGGGCGGCGGACTTCTCGGCGGTGCCCGCGCGTTGGTCGGTCACGCCCTCGACGCCGGGGGGCACGACAACATCACCGCGCTGCTCATCCCCGCCGGGGCGGCCGGCGGCTGAGCCGGGATCCGGAGGTCCCGTATCCGGCACCCTCGCCTACGCTGGTGCCGCTCACCCGGCTTCCCGGTGCCCGTGGCCGCGGGCCGCCTCGCTCCGGGGCGAGCCCGTCCCGCCCGCGATCACCGCACGGAGGAGCGTCCTGTGACTGCCGATCTGCCCCAGTCCCGCATCGACACCGGCAAGCCGCACCCGGCGCGCGTCTACGACTGGCTCCTCGGCGGCAAGGACAACTACCCGGTGGATCAGGCGGTCGGCGAGAAGCTGCCCGCCGAGGCGCGGGCCAACGCGGCGCGGAACCGGGCCTTCATGCACCGGGCCTCCGCCTGGCTGGCGCACCGGGGGATCGGCCAGTTCCTCGACATAGGCACCGGTATTCCCACCGCGCCGAATCTGCACCAGGTGGTCCAGGACATCGTGCCCTCGGCCCGGGTCGTCTACGCCGACAACGATCCCATCGTCCTGCGGCATGCCGAAGCGCTGCTCATCAGCAGCCCCGAAGGCGCCACCGACTACATCCACGCCGATGTCAGGAAGCCGGAGGCGATCCTCGAACACGCCCGTGAGCTGCTGGACTTCGACCGGCCCGTCGCCCTGTCGCTGATCGCGCTCATGCACTTCCTGCCCGACGACCAGGACCCGTACGGCATCACCCGTACGCTCGTGGACGCCCTTCCCCGGGGCAGCTTCCTGGTCCTCTCGCACGGCACCGCCGACCAGCACCCGGAGCTCCGCCAGGAGACCGAGAGCGCCTACCGGAAGGGCGCCATCGCCCTGCGGATGCGTACCCGCGCCGAGGTCGAGCCGTTCTTCGAGGGACTGGACCTCGTCGCACCGGGCCTGGTCACCGCGACCGAGTGGTACCAGCGGGAGCCCGCGCCGGAGAACGAGCGCAGCGGCTTCTACGTGGGTGTGGCGCGGGTGCGCTGAGCGGCGTGCACGATGATCGGGTGTGACGGGCCGGACAGTCGGTCGTGACGGGCCGGACAGTCGGTCGCGACGGGCCGGACAGTGGGCCGGACAGTCGGCAGTGACGGGCCGGACAGTGGGGATGGGGACGGAATGGACTTCGTGACCGGGCACGGCAACGCCCTCGCGTACGACGACCGGGGGCCGTCCGACGGCCTGCCGGTCGTCCTGGTGCACGGGCACCCGTTCAACCGGACGATGTGGAACCCGCAGGCCGAGGCGCTGGTGCGGGCCGGGTACCGGGTGATCGCGGCGGATCTGCGCGGGTACGGCGACAGCGCGGTCGTCCCCGGCCGCACCCTGCTCGCGGACTTCGCCGGGGACACCGCCGAGCTGCTGGACCACCTGGGCATCGGCCGGGCGGTGATCGGCGGGCTCTCCATGGGCGGCCAGATCGCCATGGAGTTCCACCGGCTGTACGGGTCCCGGGTGGCCGCCCTGGTGCTCGCCGACACCTCCCCGGTCGCCGAGACCGAGGACGGCAGGGCCTTCCGCAACCGGCTGGCCGACCGGCTGCTCGCCGAGGGGCTGGACGGCTACGCGGCCGAGGTCATCGACAGGATGGTCGCCCCGTACAACGTGACGGGGCTCCCCGAAGTCGCCTCGCAGGTCCTGGACATGATGCGGACGACCGCCCCGGAAGGGGCCGCGGCGGCGCTGCGGGGCCGGGCCGAGCGGCCCGACTACCGCGACTCGCTCGCGGGGGCCCGGGTGCCCGTGCTGATCGTCGTCGGGGAGGACGACACCTATACGCCGGTCGCGGAGGCGGAGGCCATGCACCGGCTGGTCCCGGACTCCGGGATCGTGGTCGTCGGGCGGGCCGCCCACCTGCCCAACCTGGAGCGGCCCGAGGAGTTCAACGCCGCGCTGCTGGAGTTCCTCGCGCGGCTGTGAGCGGCGCTCGCGGAGTGCGGGCCGGTGACCGCGGAGTTCGGGCCGGCCGGCGCGGCGTTCGTGGTGCTCAGGCCTGCTGGAGGGGCTTGGCGAAGCACATGCTGCTCTCGTACGTGCGGTAGTGGCCGAACTTCTCGCAGGGCGCGTAGCCGCTGGAGGTGTACAGGGCTATCGCCTCGGGCTGCTGGTCGCCGGTCTCCAGCACCATGCGGGTGCGGCCCGCCGCCCGGGCGTCGGCCTCCAGGGCGGCGAGAAGGCGCCGCGCCAGTCCGTTGCCGCGGGCTTCGAGCACCACGTACATGCGCTTGAGCTCGGCGTCGCCGTCGGAGTAGCCCTCCTCGTTCCGCTCCTGGGCACGCCAGCCGCCGGTGGCCACGGGGTTGCCCGACGCGTCGTAGGCGAGGAGATACAGACCGTTCGGCGGTTCGAACATCCTGGCGTCGAGGGGTGTGGCATCGCCCTCGCCGTCCCCGTAGCGCTCGGCGTACTCAAGCTGCACCTGATCGTTGAGTTTGACGGCGTCGGGGTGATCGAACGGCTGGGTCTGGATATTCATACGCGGTATGGTACATCTATGCGGATCGGCGATGTCGGTATGGTGCCTAAATGTTCAATGTGACCTCTGTGAATGTCAACGGGCTCCGTGCCGCCGCGAAGAAGGGCTTCGTCGAGTGGCTCGCGTCGACCGACGCCGATGTGATCTGCCTCCAGGAGGTCCGGGCCGAACCGGGGCAGCTGCCCGCCGAGGTGCGGGAGCCCGAGGGCTGGCACACCGTGCACGCCCCCGCCGCCGCCAAGGGGCGGGCCGGGGTCTCGCTCTACTCGCGGCACGCGCCGGAGCGGACGCAGATCGGTTTCGGCGGCTTCGGGGTGGCCGGGAGCGAGGAGTTCGACGCGAGCGGGCGGTACGCCGAGATCGACCTGCCCGGCGTCACGGTCGCGAGCCTCTATCTGCCCTCGGGTGAGGTCGGCACCGAGCGGCAGGAGGAGAAGGAGCGCTTCATGGCGGCCTTCCTGCCCTATCTGAAGGGGCTCGGGGAACGGGCCGCCGCGGAGGGGCGCGAGGTCGTGGTGTGCGGCGACTGGAACATCGCCCACCAGGAGGCGGACCTCAAGAACTGGAAGTCCAACAAGAAGAACTCCGGCTTCCTCCCCGAGGAGCGGGAGTGGCTGACCCGGGTCCTGGGCGAGGCCGCCTACGTGGACGTGGTGCGCGCGCTGCACCCCGGAGTGGAGGGCCCGTACAGCTGGTGGTCCTACCGGGGGCGGGCCTTCGACAACGACTCCGGCTGGCGCATCGACTACCAGATGGCCACCCCGGGGCTGGCCGGGCGCGCGGTGAAGGCCTGGGTCGAGCGGGCCGCCACGCACGAGGAGCGGTGGAGCGACCATGCGCCGGTGGCGGTCGTGTACGACAAGTGACGGGCAGCCGCGCCGTTGCGCGCCCCTCGGGTGCGGAGCGGCGCGGGCGTGAGCCGGTGTGACGCGGTGTGACGCGGTGTGACGCGGTGCGACGCGGTGTGACGCGGTGCGGGGCGGTACGGGGCGGTGTGGGGCGAGAGCGCGACGGCGCGTGCGTGTGACAGCGCGTGCGTGACGGCGCGCGTGTGTGTGCCGGTACCCGGACGTGCGCCGTTCTGTCCCCCGGGGCGTGCGTTACGCCCCGGGTGCGGTTCGCCGGTCCGCCGGTGCGTCGGCCTCCGGCGCCTTCGGGGGCTGGGTGCCGTCCTCACGGCGCAGCCGCCGGTCCAGTGCCATGGAAAGCTCCGCGTCCACCACCGCGCGCGCCAATGGCCGGAGTTGGGCCGGTTCGGTCTCCGCCGTATGGGCATGCAGTACCCGGACGAAGATTTCGGCGAGAGCGTCCGCGTGTTCCCGGACGCGGCGGCCCGAGGAGAGCACCGTGGAGAGCGGCACCCCTTCCCGTACCAGTTCCGCCGAGACTTCCAGCAGACGGCGGCTGATGTGCACGATCTCGTCGCCGTCGGTGGCCAGATAGCCCAGGTCGAGCGCGGTGGCCAGGTTCTCCGGGGTGACCTCGCCCTCGAAGTAGTCCGCGAGCTGTTCCGGGGTGAGGCGGACCGGGGTCTCCTCGGTCGGTTCGCCCAGACCCAGCACCTCGGCGACATCGCGGCCGCTCTCGAAGGTGGCGGCCAGATCCGCGATGCCGTTGAGGGTGTGGCCGCGCTCCAGCAGACCGGCGATGGTGCGCAGACGGGCCAGGTGGTGGTCGTCGTACCAGGTGATACGGCCTTCGCGGCGGGGCGGCGGGATCAGGCCGCGCTCCCGGTAGAAGCGCAGGGTCCGCACGGTGATGCCGGCCATTCCGGCCAGCTCCTCCATGCGGTATTCACGGTGCTCGCGTCCTTCAGCCACAGGGGCACCCTATGTTGTACCGCCGGTAACTTTCCTCGGTCCGCCCCCTACCCATCAGTACGAGGCTGCTCTACTCTCCCCAACAGTGCCAGTGATTGCTGGCAGAGTCGTGTGACGTATCGCGGGAGGCGGCACCATGGCCCAGCAGGAGCAGGTACGCGTGGCGGTGATCGGATCCGGATTCGGGGGCCTCGGGGCCGCCGTCCGGCTGCGCCGCGAAGGGATCACCGATTTCGTCGTCCTGGAACGGGCCGGCTCGGTCGGCGGCACCTGGCGCGACAACAGCTACCCGGGCTGCGCCTGCGACGTACCGTCCCACCTCTACTCGTTCTCCTTCGCGCCCAACCCCGACTGGCCGCGCACCTTCTCCGGGCAGCGGCACATCCGCGCCTATCTGGAGCATGTCGCGGACACCTTCGGGCTGCGCCCGCATCTGCGCCTCAACCATGAGGTGACGATGATGCGTTGGGACAACGACGAACTGCACTGGGTGATCGAGTCCGCGAACGGGACCACGATCGTCGCCGATGTCGTCGTCTCCGCGACCGGCCCGCTGTCCGACCCGAAGATGCCGGACATCCCGGGGCTCGCCGAATTCCCCGGCAAGGTCTTCCACTCGGCCCGGTGGGACCACGACTACGACCTCACCGGCAAGCGCGTCGCCATGATCGGCACCGGCGCCTCCGCCATCCAGATAGTCCCGGCGATCCAGCCGAAGGCCGGCCGGGTGACCCTCTTCCAGCGCACCCCGCCCTGGGTCATGCCGCGCATGGACCGGACCATCAGCGGCGCCGAACGCTGGCTGCACCGCGCGGTCCCCCTCACCGGCACCGCGCGCCGCGGACTGCTGTGGGGCATCAGGGAGTTGCAGGTCAGTGCCTTCACCAAGCACCCGGACCAGCTGGGCCTGGTGGAGAAGATAGCCAAGTCCAACATCGCCCGGTCCATCAAGGACCCCGCGCTGCGGGCCAAGCTGACCCCCTCGTACCGCATCGGCTGCAAGCGCATACTGCTCTCCAGCGCCTACTACCCGGCGCTCGCCCGGCCCAATGTGGACGTGGTCGCCTCCGGGCTCGCCGAGGTGCGCGGCTCCACGGTCGTCGCGGCCGATGGTACGGAGACCGAGGTCGACGCGATCATCTTCGGCACCGGCTTCCATGTGACCGACATGCCGATCGCCGACCGGGTCGTCGGCTCGGCCGGCATCACGCTCGCCGAGCACTGGAAGACGGGCATGAAATCGCTGCGCGGCGCCACCGCGGACGGCTTCCCCAACTGGATGACGATCATCGGACCCAACACCGGTCTCGGCAACTCCTCCATGATTCTGATGATCGAATCCCAGCTGAACTACATGGCCGACTACCTGCGCCAGCTGAACGTCCTGGGCGGCCGGGCGGCGTTCGGCGCCCGCCCCTCCGCCGTCACCGCGTGGAACCACCGGGTCCAGCAGCGGATGAAGCGGACCGTGTGGAACACCGGTGGCTGCACCAGCTGGTACCTGGACGCCGAGGGGCGCAACACCACGGTCTGGCCCGGTACGACGGGTGAATTCCGCAAGGAGACACGGGTCATGGACCTCGCGGAGTACGAGGTCATCCGCCTCCCGAAGCGGACCGTGCCCGCCCAGGCGCGCGCCGGGGCGCCCGTCGCCGAGGAGATCGCGGGATGAGCCGGCTGCTGCGCCGCGACGCCGCCCGGCAGGCGCCCGCCGCCCCGGTGCCGGACCGCGTACTGTCCGCCGTCTCCGCCGACGGCTCCCGCATCCATGTCGAACTGCACGGCCCCGAGGACGCCCCCGCGGTGGTGCTGGCACACGGCTGGACCTGCAGCACCGGCTTCTGGGCCGCCCAGATCCGGGACCTGGCCGCCGACCACCGGGTCATCGCCTACGACCAGCGCGGTCATGGGCTGACCCCCGCGGCGGGGCCCGGCGGCTACAGCACGCACGCGCTGGCCGACGACCTCGAAGCGGTGCTGGCCGCCACCCTCGCACCGGGGCGCAAGGCGGTGCTCGCCGGTCACTCCATGGGCGGGATGACGCTGATGGCCGCCTCCCGCCGGCCCGGACTGCGCGAGCACGCGGCCGCCGTACTGCTGTGCAGCACCGGCAGCTCACGGCTGGTCGACGAGGCACTCGTCGTGCCGCTCCGGGCGGGAGCGCTGCGGACCCGGATGACCCGGGCGGTCCTCGGGGCGCGGGCACCCCTCGGACCGGTCACGCCCGTTTCGAAGCGGATCCTCAAGTACGGCACGATGGGGGCGGGTTCGGCCCCGGAGCGGGTCGAGGCCTGCTCCCGCATCGTGCACGCCTGTCCGCGACGGGCGAGGGTGGCCTGGGGGCATGTGCTCGCGGATCTGGACCTGGACGCGGGCGTGCGGGGACTGCGGGTACCGACCGCGGTCATCACGGGCACGGCCGACCGGCTGACCCCGCCGGTCCACGCGCGCGCCATCGCCGCCGCGCTGCCCCGGTGCCTCGGGCTGACCGAGCTCACCGGCATGGGGCACATGACTCCGGTGGAGGCGCCGGAAGCGGTCACGGCGGGGATCCGGGAACTAGTGGTGCGGTACGTCGAGGTGGACGGGGCCGGCACGGCCGACAAGGAGGAAGTCGCATGAGCGGCAGGCGGAGTCTCGAAGGACAGGTCGTCGTCGTCACGGGCGCGGCGAGAGGCGTGGGCGAACTGCTCGCCCGCAAACTCTCGGCACGCGGCGCGACCCTGGCACTGGTCGGCCTGGAACCGGACGAGCTGAAGAAGGTCTCCGAGCGGCTGCACGGGGAGAGCGACCACTGGTACGCCGACGTCACCGACCATACGGCGATGGTCCGGGTCGCCCAGGAGGTCAAGGAGCGCTTCGGCAAGGTCGACGTCGCCGTCGCCAACGCGGGCGTCGCCTCGGGCGGGCCGTTCGCCGACTCCGACCCGGAGGCGTGGCGGCGGGTCATCGAGGTCAACCTGATCGGCAGCGCGGTGACCGCGCGGGCGTTCCTGCCGGTGCTGATGGAGAGCCGCGGGTACTACCTCCAGATAGCGTCACTGGCCGCGATGACCCCGGCGCCGATGATGACCGCCTACTGCGCCTCCAAGTCGGGCGTGGAGGCGTTCGCGCACAGCCTGCGCGCCGAGGTCGGCCACCGGGGTGTCCGGGTCGGGGTCGGCTATCTGTCCTGGACGGACACCGACATGGTGCGGGGCGCCGACGCGGACGACGTGATGCGGGAGCTGCGCCAGCGGCTGCCCTGGCCGTCGAACCGCACCTACCCCCTCGGCCCGGCCGTGGACCGGATCGTGGCCGGCGTGGAGCGGCGCTCCCCGCATGTCTACGCCCAGTGGTGGCTGCGGGGGATGCAGTCGGTGCGCGGCTATCTGCCCTCGGTCATAGGGGTGGCCGGGCAGCGAGAGATGAAGCGGTTCGGATCCCGGCTGGAGAACGTACCCAAGGGGCTGGTGGGGGCCGGAGGAGCGGCGGACCAGGACGCGCGCACGCTGCGTAAGTGATCGAAATGCGGGGACTGTCATGCCGTGCGAGGCTGGGCGAGGCCCTTCAGGGGCTCCCCCCACCACGTCCCCCACACCCCCCACAGGAGTGAACGGCATGGGTATCGCAGACCAGTTCAAGGTCAAGGCGCAGGAACTTGCCGACCAGGCCCGGAAGAAGGCGAACCAGGGCCGCGACGAGGGCGGAGAGCGGGCGCAGGACGCGTCCGAGCAGGCCTCGGAGACGTCGCGGCACAACCGTGACATGGCTCGCGACGCCGCGACCGCCCTCGGCGAGCGCCGCGACCGCTGACGCGCCTGCGCGCCCTCGCGCGTCGTCCGTGAATCACCCACCGCATCCGGGTCCCCGGGTGCGGTGGGCGTGCGCGCGGGCGAACCGCGGTCGCCCGGAAGGTACTTCAGGAAGCCCGCAGCGGCGTCAGGACGCCTTGACGGACTCCACGAACGGTGACCAGGCGGACGCGTGGACGATGAGCACCGGCCCCTCAGGGCGCTTGGAGTCGCGGACGGGGACAACACCGGGGTGCCCGTCCGCGACTTCGAGGCAGTCGCCGCCGGAGGTGTTGCTGTAGCTGCTCTTGCGCCAGGTGGCGAAGCCCTCGGCGACTTCGAGGCAGTCGCCGCCACTGCCGTTGCTGTAGCTGCTCTTGCGCCAGGTGGCTGAACTGAGATCAGGACGGTTGCTGGCCATGCCGGTACTCCTCGGCCGCCTGCTCGATCAGTGCGAGGGACACCTCCGGCGGCAAGGCGGCGGCCCTCAGCCGATCGTATGCCTTGCGGTAATGCATCACGATGGACGGATCATCGATGATCTGGCCGTGGTACGGACCCTCGGTGTAGAGCAGTGGTGGTTCGCTGTCGAAGTCCAGCAGGAGGAGCGGCAGTTCGGTGAGGGGGCGGGTCGGACCGTTCCACGGAAGGATCTGCGTAACGATGCGACCGCGTCGTACGAGGGCGGCGATCTGGTCCAACTGCTCGGCCATCTCCATGGGCGCGATGATCGGCTGACGGATCAGACACTCGTGCAGAACAACCCAGTACTCGGGCCTCTTGGGGTCGTCGAAGAGCCGGGCCCGTTCGAGCCTGGCGTCGATCTTGGCTTTGGCCTCCTCCGGTGTGTCCAGCGAATGGGTGGAGCGGATGACGGCATGGGCGTACGACCGGGTCTGGAGCAGGCCAGGGATCAGAGTGCCTGACCATTGGTCGATGGTCCGTGCCCGCGTCTCCGCTTCCGCGACCGGAGCGAAGAACGCGGCGTGAGCCCCCCGTTTGGCCTGCCGCACGTCCTCGCACCGCCGCTCGAAGAACCCGTCCGTCCCCAGCACCCGGTCCACATGCTTGGCCAGGTCCGCGGGCATCCGGCGGTTGCCGTGCTCGATCTCGCTCAGATACGTGATGCCGTAGAAGCTGCCGGCCACCAGCTTCTCCAGGGTCAGGCCCGCCTCCTCCCGTTTGAAGCGGAGTTCCTTGCCGTAGAACTGCGGGACCCCGGCCGAGCCGTCGATGTCCTTGCGCGTAGCCACGTTGACCACCTTTCGCGCTGTGCGTTGTGGAGCGGGAAACCCTTTCAAGGTAGAGGTATGTACGGCAGCGTGTGAGGCGTTCGTCACAGTGTGCAACGGAAGGTGGATGCTCCCCCCATGGACGACACTCAAGACAGCCCCGGCTGCGACATCGGCGCGGACATCGACGCGCTGCGGGCCGCGCTCACGGCCCACGGCATCACCCTGCCGTCGCTCGGCGTCGATCCGCTGACCCTCGCCGGGCGCGGCAGCCGGCCGCCGTTGGTCGCGCTCGGCAACTGCAATGTGGCGACCGCGCGCCGCATGGCCGAGGCGCTGCGGTCGGCGGCCGGTGGATGACCCCGCTGCCCTACACGGTGGCTCTGTTCGCCGTGCCGAAGGCCGTACCGGAGATCCGGCGCTCCCTGAGGGAGTGGTGCGGGGGCGAGGATTCGCCCGATCTGCTGCTCTGCGTCAGTGAGTTGATGGCCAATGTGATCGTGCATCTCGGCGAGGGCACACCGGTCACGCTCCGGGTCTTCGGTACCCGCTCCGGGGGGATGCGGGTCGAGCTGAGCGACCCCGAACCGTGTGCCTGGCCGACGTTGAGAGCCGCGGCGGACGGCGAGGAGTCGGGGCGGGGGCTGACGCTCGTGGACGCGGTGGCGTGGCGCTGGGGCGTCGAGCGGCTGCCGTACGGGAAGACGGTCTGGTGCGAACTGGGGGCGCCCGTCCGGTGGGGCCTGCCGAAGCGCGAACCGGCCGGTTCCGACAGCCGGTCCGCCGCGGCTGTCGCTCCCGGCGGGGGGTGACGCCGGGCGCCGCCCCGTTCCAGGTGCTCGCCCCGACCGCCTCAGTGCGGCCGGGGCGAGCGGCTACCGCGGGGGCAGCGGCGGGCGCCGCAGGTCCGGCACCGTGCCGTACGTCGGCGGGGTCGCCGCCGGATGCTTCGCCAGCAGGTCCAGCGCCACCCGCACCGCGTCGTCCAGTACCGCGTGCCGGCCCTCCGCCCAGTCCAGGGGGGTGCGCAGCGCCTCCAGATCGGGCTCGACGCCATGGTTCTCCACGGACCAGCCGTAGGTGTCGAACCACGCGGCGTTCATCGGCACCGTGATCACCGTGCCGTCGCCCAGCCGGTGGCGCCCGGTCATGCCGACCACGCCGCCCCAGGTGCGCTGGCCGACCACCGGACCCAGCCTCAGCAGCCGGAACGCGGCTGTGATCATGTCGCCGTCGGAGGACGTCGCCTCGTCGGCCAGCGCGACCACCGGCCCCCTGGGCGCGTTCGAGGCGTAGCTGACCGCCTGGGCGTTGCGCGTCAGGTCCCAGCCGAGGATCCTGCGGGTCAGCTTCTCGACGACCAGTTCGCTGATGTGGCCGCCCGCGTTGCCCCGGACGTCCACGATCAGCGCCGGGCGCGAGACCTCAAGCCGCAGGTCCCGGTTGAACTGCGCCCAGCCCGAGCCGCCCATGTCGGGGATGTGCAGATAGCCGCACCGGCCGCCGCTCAACTCCCGTACGACTTCCCGGCGTTTGGCCACCCAGTCCTGGTAGCGCAGCGGCCGTTCGTCGACCAGCGGGACGACCGCGATGCGCCGGGGGCGGCCCTCCTCGCCGGCCGGGCGGAACGTCAGCTCCACCGTCGTGCCGCCCGCCGCCGTCAGCAGCGGGTACGGGCCGGTCACCGGGTCGACCGGGCGGCCGTCGACATGGGTGAGGACCGCGCCCTCCCTGATCCCCGTACCCGCGAGCGGTGAACGCGCCTTGGAGTCCGAGGAGTCGCCGGGCAGAATGCGCCGGACCTGCCACTCCCCGTCGCGGCAGACCAGGTTCGCGCCGAGCAGTCCGATCGCCCGCTGGTAGTGCGGCGGGCCCTCGTTGCGGCGTGCCGGTGTGACGTACGCGTGCGAGGTGCCCAGCTCGCCGACCACCTCGCGCAGCAGATCCGCGAACTCGTCGGGGGAGGCGACCCGTTCGACCAGCGGACGGTACTGGCCGAGCACCCCGTCCCAGTCGATGCCGCACATGTCCGGCTCCCAGAAGTACGCGCGGATGATCCGGCCCGCCTCGCCGTACGCCTGCCGCCACTCCGCCGCCGGGTCGACGTCGTGCAGGATGCGGCGCAGGTCGATGTAGACCGTGGAGTCGTTGTCGCCGGGTTCGTTGGACGGTACGGCGCGCAGCTCGCCGTCGTCCATGACGACGAGCCGGCTCGCGTCACCGCTGACCGCGAACCAGTCGAGGTGGTCGACCAGTTCGGTCTTGCGGGCCTTGGCGATGTTGAAGTGCTCCAGGGTGGGACGGCCGGACATGTCGGAGGGGTTGGCGAACGTCTCGCCCAGCGCGCCCGAGATCGGCCAGCGCAGCCAGACGAGCCCGCCGCCGGTGACCGGGCGCAGCGCCGAGTACTTCGAGGCGGAGACCGGGAACGGCGTGACCCGGCTCTCCAGGCCCTCGAACTCGACGGTGACCGTCGCCCCCTCGCCCGTACCGCCCTCGGGGATGTCCACCGGGTCCAGGCCGCCCGCCGCCGGGCGGCCGTCCGGGGAGAGCGCGAAGGGCGACGGGGTGGCCGAGGAGAGCGGGACCAGATACGGACGGCAGCCCAGCGGGAAGGAGAGGTCGCCGGTGTGCACGTCGTAGACGGGGTCGAACCCCCGCCAGGACAGGAACGCCAGATAGCGGCCGTCGCCGGTGAAGACCGGGTTCTCGTCCTCGAAGCGGCCATTGGTGACATCGGTGATGACCGGGGCGCCCGGACCGGAGATCCGGGCCAGTTTGATCTGGCGCAGCGAGCGGCCGACCCCGGGGTGCGACCAGGTGAGCCAGGCCCCGTCGGGGGAGAAGGCCAGGTCGCGGACGGGTCCGTTGACGGAACGGATGAGTTCGGTGACCCCGTCCGCGTCCGCCGCCGCGTCCTCGGCGTGCGTCGCGCGGTACAGATCGGCCCGCGTGGCACCGCGCGGTTCGTCCTCGGTCTCGGCGTCCGTCTCCGTCTCCCCGTCCGTCTCTGTCTCCCCGTCCGTCGCGGGTACGGGTACGGGTTCCGGTTCCTCCGCTGTGTCCAGGAGCAGCAGCCGCCCGTCGTTCGACGCGATCGCCAGCCGTTCGCCCGCCGGGTCGGAGATCAGTTCGTGCACCCGGCCGAGCTTCCCGGAGGCGAGCCTGCGCGGTTCGCGGTCGCCGCTGGCCCGGGGCAGGTAGGCGATCTCGACCGCGTCGTCGCCGTCCGCGTCCGTCACGTACGCCACCTGGCCGCCGCTGCCCAGCATCTCCGGCAGCCGGACCCGGACCCCCGGGGTGTCGGTGATGGTGCGGGCGGGGCCGTCGCGGTGGGTGAGCCAGTACAGGCTGCCGCGTACCGAGACGGCGCTCGCCCGGCCCGTCTCGTCGACCGAGAGCGCGTCGACGTTGCTGGCGGCGGGCACCTGGTAGGTGCGCCGCCCGGTCCGGGGTCCTCCGAGCCGTACCTCCAGCTTCCGGGGCGTGGCGTCCGGCGCCTCCAGGTCCTCGACGAGCCACACATCACCGGCGCACTGGTAGACGACCCGGTGGCCGTCGCTGGAGGCGTGCCGGGCGTAGAACGCGTCGTGGTCGGTGTGGCGCCGCAGATCGCTGCCGTCCATCAGACAGGAGTACAGATTGCCGACGCCCTCGTGGTCGGAGAGGAACGCGATCCGGCGGCCGACGAACATGGGCGAGTCCAGATGGCCGCCGATGTCCGGCAGGAGCCGTTCGCCGTGCAGCCACAGCCGCCCGGTCGCACCGCCCCGGTAGCGTTTCCAGGCGGCCGGTTCGTGCGGTGGCTTTCCGGTGAGCAGCAGGGTGCGCCGCTCGCCGTCGATGTCCGCGACCGCGATGTCGGAGACCGGTCCCCAGGGCAGGCGGCCGCCGGGGCTGCCGTCGATGGGGACGCTGTAGGACCAGGAGAAGTACGAGAACGGCTGGTTGTGCGAGGACACGGCGAGGATCTGGGACGTGTCGCCCGGGTCGGGGCTCCAGCCGCAGACCCGGGCGTCGGTCGAGCCCCAGTAGGTGAGCCGCCGGGCCGGGCCGCCCTCGACCGGGGCGAGATGGATCTCGGGGTCCAGTGTTCGCCAGGTGGTGTAGGCGATGCGGCTTCCGTCGGGCGAGAAGCGTGGATGGCTGACTCTGGTCCGGTCGACGGTGACCCGCCATGCCCGGTCGGGCCGGTGTCCTGCCGCGGCGAGGGGGGAGACCCAGAGGTCGTCCTCGGCCGCGAAACAGATCAAGTCCTGGTGGAGGTGCGGGAAACGGAGATACGCGACGTCGTCACTCACCCCCCAATGCTTTCCGCGCGAAGGGCCCGGGGCAACTTGTGGTGCAGCACACAAGCGAAACGATTTCGTTTCGCTGGATCGGGGGAGTACGGTCAGGTGTACGAAACGGTTTCGTTCGATGATGAGCGGGGCCGAGGCAGCGAGACCCCGAGGGAGGCCGGCACATGGCACGCACCAGGCTCACACCTGAGCGTGAGAGTGAGATGTACGCCGCCGTCCTCGACCTGCTCCGTGAGGTCGGTTACGACGCCCTGACCATGGACGCCGTCGCCGCCCGCACCCGGTCCAGCAAGGCCACCCTCTACCGCCAGTGGGGCAGCAAGGCCGAGCTGGTCGTCACGGCGCTGCGGAACAACAAGCCGGTGGATCTCGGCGAGATCGACACCGGCTCGCTGCGCGGGGACTTCCATGCCGTGCTGCACCGCAGCGACGACTGCCAGATGGAGAAGGACTCCGCGCTGATGCGGGGTCTGAGCCAGGCCGTCCACAACAATCCCGATCTGCACAAGGCCATGCGCGAACTGCTGATCGAGCCGGAGATGACCGGCTTCGATCTGCTGCTGCGACGGGCCGTGGACCGGGGCGAGCTGCGTCCGGACAATCCGGCGCTGAAGTACATCCCGCACATGCTGATCGGCGCGTTCGCCGCTCGGCAGCTGGTCGAGGACCGCGCCGTCGACCAGGCGTTTCTCATCGATTATGTCGACTCCGTGGTCCTCCCCGCCCTCGGCGTCTGACGTCCCCGCACCTCACGCACGGCCCTCTCCCCAACGCTCCACCTGACACGCCGCTCTCGTCGTCGGGCTGGTTCCTCATGCCCATTTCCACTCACACGACCTGACCGGGAGTACGCCCCCGTGGCCACATTCCTCTACAAGCTCGGACGGCTGACCTTCCGGCGCCGCCGCCTTGTCGCCCTTGTCTGGGTGGCACTGCTGGCGCTCGCCGGATTCGGCGCCGCCTCCGCGTCCACCGCCACCTCCAGCTCCTTCTCGATTCCGGGTACGGAGGCACAGAAGGCCTTCGACCTGCTGGAACAGCGCTTCCCGGGCAGCAGCGCCGACGGCGCCACGGCCCGCGTCGTCTTCAAGGCGCCCGACGGGCAGAAGGTGACCGACGCCGCCAACAAGGCCGAGGTCCAGGGCATCGTCGACGAGCTGAAGTCCGGTTCGGACCAGATCGCCTCGGTCGCCGACCCGTACACGGCCAACGCCGTCAGCAAGGACGGCTCCACGGCGTACGTCTCGGTCTCGTACAAGGTCAACTCGATGGAGCTGACCGACCCGACGCGTGAGGCCCTGGAGGACGCGGGGACCTCCGCCGAGAAGAGCGGGATGACCGTGGCGATCGGCGGTGACGCGCTCATGGTGATCCCGGAGACCGGCATCACGGAGGTCATCGGGGTCGCCCTCGCCGCGGTGGTGCTCGTCATCACCTTCGGTTCGCTGATCGCCGCCGGGCTGCCGCTGCTGACCGCGCTCATCGGCGTCGGTATCGGTGTCTCGACGATCACGGCGCTGGCGAACGTCCTGGACCTGGGCTCCACCACCTCGACGCTCGCGATGATGATCGGCCTCGCGGTCGGCATCGACTACGCGCTCTTCATCGTCTCCCGCTACCGCGCCGAACTGGCCGACGGCCGGGAGCGCGAGGAAGCCGCCGGACGGGCCGTCGGAACGGCCGGATCCGCGGTCGTCTTCGCGGGCCTGACCGTGATCATCGCCCTGGTGGGCCTGGCCGTCGTGAACATCCCGATGCTGTCGAAGATGGGCTTCGCCGCCGCCGGTACGGTCGCCATCGCCGTTCTCATCGCGCTCACCCTGGTCCCGGCCATGCTGGGCTTCGCGGGCAAGCGGGTCATGGGACGCAAGGCGCGCAAGGCCGCCGAGGCGGAGAACCGCCCCGACGCGAAGCCGAACATGGGCACCCGCTGGGCGCGGTTCGTGCTGCGCAGGCCGGTGTGGGTGCTGCTGGCCGGTGTCATCGGCCTCGGCGTCGTCGCCGTACCGGCCGCCTCGCTGGAGATGGGCCTGCCGGACGACGGAGCCCAGCCGAAGAGCACCACGCAGCGTCAGGCGTACGACATGCTCTCGGACGGCTTCGGCCCCGGGTTCAACGGGCCGCTGATGGTCGTCGTCGACACGAGGAACAGCTCGGACGGCAAGACCGCCGTCAGCCAGGTCTCCCAGGAGATCGAGTCCCTCCCGCACGTCGTCGCCGTCACCCCGGCCGCCTTCAACAAGGCCGGCGACACCGCGACCATCACCGTCATCCCGCAGGACCGGCCCAGCTCCGTCGAGACGGAGAGCGTGGTCCACGCCATCCGTGACGCGGGCGCCGACGTCAAGAGCGACTCCGGGGCGGAGGTGCTGGTCACCGGCGCCACCGCGATGAACATCGACTTCTCCCAGAAGATGAACGACGCGCTGCTGCCCTATCTGGCGCTCGTCGTGGGGCTGGCCTTCCTGCTCCTGATGCTGGTGTTCCGCTCGGTCCTCGTCCCGCTGAAGGCAGCCCTCGGCTTCCTGCTCTCGGTCGTCGCGGCACTCGGCGCGGTCGTCGCGGTCTTCCAGTGGGGATGGCTCGGCTCGCTCTTCGGGGTCGAGCAGACCGGCCCGATCATGTCGATGATGCCGATCTTCATGGTCGGTGTGGTCTTCGGTCTGGCCATGGACTACGAGGTCTTCCTCGTCACCCGGATGCGGGAGGCGTACGTCCACGGGGAGAGCCCCGGCCAGGCCATCGTGACCGGCTTCAGGCACGGTGCGCGAGTGGTCACGGCCGCGGCCGTGATCATGATGGCGGTCTTCGCCGGCTTCATCGGTGCCAGCGAGCAGATGATCAAGATGATCGGCTTCTCGCTCGCCATCGCCGTCTTCTTCGACGCCTTCGTGGTGCGGATGGCGATCGTGCCCGCGGTGCTCGCCCTGCTCGGCAAGCGGGCCTGGTGGCTGCCGCGCTGGCTGGACCGGGTGCTGCCCAATGTGGACGTGGAGGGCGAGGGGCTGCGCAAGCAGCTCGGCGAGACGTCCGGGTCCGCCCAGGACGGGTCCGGGCCCGACGGTGAGCGCGAGCTGATCCGGGTCTGAGAGCCGAGAGCCAAGAGCCGAGAGCTGAGAGCCAAGAGCTGAGAGCCAAGAGCCCCGGGGCCCGCGTCTGAGCGGAGCGCGGCCCTGGAAGCGCCGGTACCTGTGGGGACGGGGACCGGGCGCATGACGAAAGCCCCCGTGCGAGCGGCACGGGGGCTTTCGTCACGCGTACGGGCGTCAGGTGCCGCGGGTGGCCGGCTGCGGGGGCGCGGTCTCGCCGTGGGTCCGGCCGAGGAAGCGGATCAGCGTCGCGTTCTCGAACTGGAACACCTCGACGCCGTCCGCCGAGTGCAGCTCCACGATCAGCTGCGTCCGGCCGCACGGCCAGACGCGTACGGCGCCGCGTTCGGCGGGGAAGCGGAGGCCGCGCTCCAGCAGATCGCGGCCGAACGCCCAGTCGCTGCCGCCGGGCAGGGTGACATGGACGGTCCGGGGGTCGACGGCCGCGTCGTAGCGCAGGGCCACGGGGACGGGGCGGGTGAGTGGGCCGTCGGTGATGAGCCGGGCGCGGGCACGTTCTTCAATCACGGGGGACATGAGCCGGCTCCTCCTGTATGTAGAACTCTGCACTCCAATGTCCCATATTTCGGACCAAGGGTGCGATGGACGCGTGAGAAGTGGATAGGGGTGAGGCATCCAGTTGTGACCTGCTTGCTCTTGCATACTCTTCGCAACAGGGTCCTATCATTGACGCGTTCATGACCCTGCCCGCAGGGGCGCGGAAACCGCAGGAAGCGGAGCCACCTCATGCATGTACCCGACGGATTCATCGACGCACCCGTCTCCGTGGCCGCGGGAGTCGTCGCCGCGGGCGCCGTCGCCGTCAGCCTCCGCGGGGCCCGCCGTGAACTGGACGAGCGCACCGCACCCCTCGCGGGCCTGGTGGCCGCCTTCATCTTCGCCGTGCAGATGCTGAACTTCCCGGTCGCCGCGGGTACCAGCGGCCACCTGCTGGGCGGGGCGCTGGCCGCGATCCTCGTCGGGCCGTACACCGGGGTGCTCTGTATCTCCGTCGTCCTGCTGATGCAGGGCATCCTCTTCGCGGACGGCGGCCTCACCGCGCTCGGAGTCAACATCACCGTGATGGGTGTGGTCACCGTGGTCGTCGCGTACGCCCTGTTCCGCGGACTGACCGGGATACTGCCGCGCACCAGCCGTTCGGCCACCGCCGCCGCGTTCGTCGCCGCCCTGGTCTCCGTACCCGCCGCGGCCTGCGCCTTCACCTTGATCTACTGGATCGGCGGCACCACCGACATTCCGATCGGCAAGGTCCTGACCGCGATGGTCGGCGTCCATGTGCTGATCGGTGTCGGGGAGGCCGTGATCACCGCGCTGACCGTGGGCGCCGTCATCGCCGTCCGCCCCGACCTCGTGCACGCCGCCCGTGGACTCGCCGCCCCGCTCAAGCTCCGCGTCGACGGCGAGCTGATCGACGCCCCGGTCACCTCCGGCTCCTCCGCCGCACCCGCCCCGGCGGCCACCCGCTCCACGCACGGGATCCGGGCCGCCGGCCTGGTCACCGCCCTTCTCCTCGCGGGCTTCGTCTCCTACTACGCCTCCGCCAGCCCCGACGGCCTGGAGAAGGTCGCCGCCGACAAGGGCATCGACAGGAAGGCCGAGGAGCACGCCGCCGCGGACTCCCCGCTCGCCGACTACGGCGTCAGGAACGTCACCGACGCCCGGATCTCCGGGGGCCTCGCCGGAGTGATCGGCGTGAGCGCCACGATCGTCGTCGGCAGCGGCGTCTTCCGGGCCGTACGCGGGAGGCGCGCCGACCGGAACGCCGGCCCGGCCGACGACAGCGCCCACCGCACCGGAGAGAACGTCTGACATGGGCGCCGGTCACGCCCACAAGCTCTACCGGCACGGACACTCACCCGTCCACGACCTGCCCCCGCACTGCAAGCTCGTCGCCGTCCTCTGCTTCGTCATCGTGGTCGTCACCACCCCGCGCGAGGCGATGTGGGCCTTCGCGCTGTACGCGGCCCTGCTCGGCGCCGTCGCCGCCATGGCCCGTATCCCCGCCGGATTCCTGCTGAAGCGGCTGGTCATCGAGGTGCCGTTCGTCGCGTTCGCGCTGCTCATGCCGTTCGTGGTGCCCGGTGAGCAGACCGAGGTCCTCGGGCTCTCCGTCAGCGTCCCCGGCCTCTGGGGCGCCTGGAACGTCCTCGCCAAGGGCACCCTCGGCGTCGCCGCGTCCGTGATCCTCGCGTCCACCACCGAGCTGCGGTCCCTGCTGCTGGGCCTCCAGCGGCTGAGAATGCCGCCCCTGCTCGTCCAGATCGCGTCCTTCATGATCCGGTACGGGGATGTCATCACCGGCGAGATGCGGCGGATGTCGATCGCCCGGCGCTCCCGGGGCTTCGAGGCGCGCGGAGTACGCCATTGGAGTGTCCTCGCCAAATCGGCGGGCGCCCTGTTCATCCGGTCCTACGAGCGCGGCGAACGCGTCCACCTCGCGATGGTCAGCCGCGGCTACACCGGCACCATGCCGGTCATCGACGAGGTGACGGCCACCCGGACCCAGTGGGCGTACGCCTCGGCGCTCCCCGTGCTCGCCCTCGTCATCTGTCTGCTGGGACGGTCCCTATGAACAGCCCCCCGTCCGCGGCCCCCGCGCAGCCCCTCTCGCTGGAGGTCAGCGGTCTCGCGTACGCCTATCCCGACGGCCACCAGGCCCTGTTCGGCGTCGACCTCACCGTGGCCCGCGGCGAACGGGTCGCCCTCCTCGGGCCCAACGGGGCGGGCAAGACCACCCTCGTACTCCACCTCAACGGCATCCTCGACGCGGGCGCGGGCACCGTGCGCGTCGCCGGGCTCCCCGTGGCGAAGCGGAACCTCGCCGAGATCCGCCGCCGCGTCGGCATCGTCTTCCAGGACCCCGACGACCAGCTCTTCATGCCGACCGTCCGGGAGGACGTCGCCTTCGGGCCCGCGGCGGCCGGACTGCGCGGCCCCGAACTGGAGGAGCGGGTCCGCCTCGCGCTCAAGCAGGTCGGCATGGAGGAGTACGCGGACAGGCCGCCGCACCATCTGTCGTTCGGGCAGCGCCGCCGTGTCGCCGTGGCCACCGTTCTCGCCATGCGGCCGGAGATCCTCGTCCTGGACGAACCCTCGTCCAACCTCGACCCCGCCTCGCGCCGCGAACTCGCCGACATCCTGCGCTCCTTGGACGTCACCGTGCTCATGGTCACGCACGATCTGCCGTACGCCCTGGAACTGTGCCCGCGAGCCGTCATCCTCAGCGAGGGCGTCATCGCCGCCGACGACCCCACGCGGGATCTGCTCTGCGACGGGGAACTGATGCGCGCGCACCGGCTGGAGCTGCCCTTCGGCTTCGACCCGCGCTCCGTATCCGTCAACGGGGGGTGACCCGCCACGCGTCCGGCACGCGGCGCGATGCACCATGGGGGGTATGAGCGGGAGCGCAGGAGCAGGCGTGGACGTACGGGGCACGGTGGCACCCGGATTCGAACCGGTTGGGGACGCTTTCGTCCGTAACTTCGAGCGGCGCGGGGAGCGCGGTGCGGCCGTCACGGTCTACCGCCACGGGCGCAAGGTCGTGGATCTGTGGGCCGGTACGAAGGATGTCGACGGCACCGAACCGTGGGCCGTCGACACCGTGCAGGTCGTCCGCTCGGCCGGAAAGGGCATCGCCGCCGCCGTACCGCTGATGCTGCACCAGCGCGGGCAGGTCGACCTGGACGCCCCGGTCGGCACGTACTGGCCGGAGTTCAAGGCGAACGGCAAGGAACGCGTCCTGGTCCGCCACCTCCTCGCCCACCGGGCCGGAGTGCCCGCACTGGACCGCGTCCTGACCCCCGCGGAGGCCGCCGACGGGGTCTCCGGGGCGCGGGCCGTCGCCGCCCAGCGCCCGCAGTGGGAGCCCGGCACCGACCACGGTTACCACGCCCAGACCTACAGCTGGCTCATCGGCGAACTGGTACGCCGGGCCACCGGCCGGACCATCGGCCGCTGGATCGCCGAGGAGATCGCCCGCCCGCTCGGCCTGGACTTCTGGTTCGGGCTCCCTGTCGAGGAGGCCCACCGCGTCGGCCGGATCGGCCCGGTCGAACCGCCGCCCGCCGAGGCCGGGGGCGGCATCCTGCGCGTGCGCCCCAAGCGCAGCGTCACCGAGGCCTACCGCGACCCGGAATCCCTCACCCGCCGGGCCTTCGGGGCGATCGATCCGTTCCCCGACGAGAACGACGCCGCCTACCGGGCCGCCGAACTCCCCGCCTCCAACGGCATCGCCACCGCCCGCGCCCTGGCCCGCTGCTATGCCGCGATGATCGGCGAGGTCGACGGCCACCGGCTGTTCGCCCCGGCCACGCTCACCCTCGCCCGTACCGAGGAATCCGCCGGCCCGGACCGGGTGCTGGTCGTCGGCACCCGCTTCGGCCTCGGCTACATGCTGCACGGCCCGGCCGCCCCGCTGCTGGCCCCCGGCTCCTTCGGACACCCGGGCCGGGGCGGCTCGCTCGGGTTCGCCGACCCCGAATCCGGCATCGCCCTCGGCTATGTGACGAACGGTCTGCAGAAGGGAGTTACCGCCGACCCCCGTGCCCAGGCACTGGTCAGAGCAGTACGGTCGGCCCTATGACTCCTTCCCGCTTCGACGGTCACCGTGTCCTCATCACCGGCGCCGGCCAGGGCATCGGCGCGGCGACCGCCCGCCGCCTGGCCGCCGAGGGCGCCGCCGTACTGGTCACCGACCTGGACGCCACCCGCGCGGAGAACACCGCCGAGCGGATACGCGCGGCGGGCGGCACCGCCGAGTCCCTGCCCTGCGACGTCGGCGACCGCCGGGCCGTCGAAGCGGCCGTCGCCCACGCCGTCACCGCCTTCGGCGGGCTGGACGTGCTGGTCAACAACGCCTTCTCGGCCGGTGCGGACACCCCGCTCTTCGAGGACGAGACGGACGAGGTCTGGCAGCGGGACCTGGACATCACCCTGACCGGCCCGTACCGCTGCTCGCGCGCCGCCCTGCCGCACCTGGTGGCCTCGGGCCGGGGCGCGATCGTCAACATCGGCTCGGTCAACGGCGAACAGGACTTCGGCGGCCACGCCTACAGCGCCGCCAAGGCGGGCCTGGCCAGCCTGACCCGCACCCTGGCGGGCCACGCGGGCCCCCGGGGCGTCCGCGTCAACCTGGTGGCCCCCGGCACGATCCGCACCCCCGCCTGGGCGGGCCGCGAAGCGGAACTGGACCGGATCGCCACCCTCTACCCCCTGGGCCGCATCGGTGAGCCCGACGACATCGCGTCCGCCGTCGCCTTCCTCGCCTCGCACGAGGCGTCCTGGATCACGGGCACGACCCTGCGCGTGGACGGCGGGCTGCTGGGCGTGAACACGGGGTTCCGGAGGGCGGTGGCGGAGGGGTAGGGGCGGCCGGGCGCGGGGGACCGGATCGCCCGGTACGTCGTGTGCGCCCGGAGCGGGGGCGGGTTCGCGGGGGCGTCCGCGTGTTCCGTGTGCTCCCTGCCTGACTCCGCACGCCCTAATTTGCCGACATCATGTCGGTATCTACTCGGGGCATGACCACACTCACCGGACCACCCTTACCGACCGTCGGCCCCGAGGGCGTCAACCCCTCGATCCGCATCGTGTCCCGCGACTCACCCATGGCCATCGGCCGCACCGATGTGATCACCGAGATCCTGTCCTCCGACGTGATGTGCCCGCCGATCGGTGCCGGAGTCCTCGCCCTGCAGTGCCGCGAGGACGACACCGCCCTGATCGGCGCCGTGAGCGCACTCGGTGACCCCGCCGCACACCGTGAGGCAACGGCCGAGCGGATGTTCCTCCACGTCCTGCAGGGGCATTGCAACAGTCCCATCGCGGGGTACGCCCAGGTCGAGCGCAACGGTGACCTGTCGCTGCGGGCCAAGGTCTTCACGCCCGACGGCAAGACCGTCCTCAACGCCCATGAGTGGGCCGGCCGGCTCGACCCGGCGACCCTCGGCACATCCGTCGCTGTCAGCCTGCTGCGTCAGGGTGCCCGGGAGCTGATCGACGGCATCGCGCACTGACCGCCCGTACGACTCGGGGGCCGGGGCCGGGCCAAGGGCCGGGGCGATGACAGCATGGAGTAATGACGACGAACCACGAGGAACCCCCGGAAATCCCCGCTCCGGACCCGGCGCCCCGGCCTTCCGGGGCCCCCGTCCACGAGGACCTCCTTGCGGCGAAGGCGCTGGTGTACGACCCGTTGGGGTTCGTGTGCTCACGGCCGGTGGCGGAGGCGGAGAGCGCCGAGTACGGGGCGTACGGATTCACCCTGGACGGCCGCTCCGTCAGGTTCCGCGCGGCCAGGACGACACCGAAGAAGGCCGGCCAGTTCGTCACCCTGTGGCAGAGGTCCGGGGACGGCCCGATCCGGCCCTTCGACGCCGAGGACGGCATCGACCTCGTCGTCATCAGCACCCGTGAGGGCGGGCACTTCGGGCAGTTCGTCTTCCCGCGCGAGGTGCTCTGCGAGCGGGACATCATGTCGAGGAACGGTACGGGCGGAAAGCGCGGGTTCCGCGTCTACCCGCCCTGGGCGACGACGACGAACCGCCAGGCGGGCAGAACGCAGACCTGGCAGCTGAACCACTACCTCCCCGTCGGGGAGGACGGACCGGCCGACACCGACCGCGCCCGCGCGCTCTATCACCCGTAAAGGCTGTCCCGGAACGGAACGGGCCACCGCTTTCCGCCGACGGCCGACTTGCCGTACACCCGGGCGCTCCGTCTTGCGACTGCCTACGATGGAAGGGGAGTTGGCCCACACTCCCCACGGGAATCCAGCACGTCGAAGGAGTCGGATGCAGCTCGCCCTGCGGATCGAAGAGGACCGGGACCACCGCGAACTGCTGGCGCTGCGCACCTGGCTGAACCGGTCTGACGACCTGCGCGGGCGGGCCGGCCTCGCACCGCAGGGGCCGCTCTCCCCCGGGGACATGGGCGCCGGCCTGGACCTGATCAACGTCGTCCTCGCGAACGGCATCGCCCTCGGCAGCCTCGTCACCGCAGTCGCCACCTGGCGCGCCACCCGCCCCGGCCGCCCCGCCGTACGCATCGAGGTGAACGGCGTGACCGTCACCGTCGACACCGACGACCCGGAGACGATCACCCGGGTCACCGAGGCACTGCGTGGCGACGGCTCCGCGGCCGATTCCTGAGACGTGCGCGGTGCTCCGGCACGGGGGCTCAGGCGCTGTTGCCCGTCAGCCTAGGAGAGCGCACCGGACGTGAGGGCCGACATGAAGGCACTCCACGCCGAGGCCGCGTAGAACTGGGTCCCCTCGTCGCGGCACTTGCTGTCTCGTACGGCACGCCCCTGGTCGGTCGTGCGGGCGACTTCGAGGCAGTTGCCCTGCTGGTCGGAGTAGGACGACTTGCGGAACGAGCTGGTGATCTCGGGGGTCACGATGCCTCTTTCGTATGTCCGGACGCTTCTTCGAGGATATGCCGAATGCGGTCGGCGCTCTCCTGCGGTGACAGTGCGGCCGAGCGCAGGAGGTCGAACACGTTGACGTAGAGAGCGAGATCTTCGGGAGCCTCCACCACGGTGGTGTGGGCGACGGTCTGCACTGTCACCGCTTCCACGATGGGTTCCACGCCGAACGAGAAGGCGGCGAACGCGCCGGACATCCCCGCGCTCTTGCTGGCCGCGCGGGGCAGGATCTGCACGGTGACGTTCTGGCGGCTCCCTGCCTCCAGCAGGCGGAGCAACTGGCCCCTGCACACTGTCGGATCGTGCGGCAACGAGGCTATGGCGGGTTCCCAGATGATCGCGGTGAAGTGGACGCCGCCCTGCTCGATCCTCTTCTGCCGTTCCTGGCGGACCTTCACCAGAGCGGCGACGGTCTCCTGGGCGATGAAGGTCGGGCCCGACGTGATGACCGATTCGGCGTACTCCGCCGTCTGCAACAACCCGGGGATGAGCGCGGGTTCCCACGACCGGATGTAGGAGGCGTCGCTTTCCAGGGTGATGTAATCCGCGTAGTCCGGCCGGACGGCCTCCTGATGGTCGACCCACCAGCCGCGCTGGTTACTCGTACGCGCCAGCCGCTCAAGCCGACTGCGTTCGTCCCCGTCCTGCACTCCGTAGCAGTCCATCAACGCCCGGACTTCCAGAGCGGAGGCCGAAACCTGTCCGCCTTCCAGCCTGCTCACCTTGGAGACCGACTTCATGATCGCTTCGGCGGCCACTGACTGATCCACGCCTGCGGCCTCCCGATGGCGCTTCAGGGCCGAGCCCAGCCGTCGACTGCGGACGGTCGGCCTCCCACCTGCGGGCATGTTGTCTCCTCTCAACGTGCCGCTCATCTTGCCGCGTTGGGCTGGAGCGAAGCCAGCCGGCGACTCAGCAGACAAGCCCTATCGCAAATTTGCGAGCGTTTCACTTGCAGTAGTTTGCTCACCACCTCTAACGTACGTGTGTGACGTCACGCACATGAGCGCGTGCTCTGCGTGATGAATGGTGCTCGTCAGGCGCCGCCGAAGTTCGGCGTGCGGTTCCTTCGGCTGGAACGCACGGGTTCCGAATCTTCGGCGCCCTTGGGCGAGCCGGGACAAAGAGGACCCCCGCGACCGCTGCGTGGTCCGGGGGCGTGGTCAACGCTTCGAAGGAGCGCCGACATGGTGGACCCTATCGTCCGGGCGTTCGGACGGCTTTTATGTCTCTTGCGCGGGGGGCGGCGTCACCCCTCAAATCAACAGCCCTCTCAACGAACCCTCGCTGGACAGCCGGGGACTGAACCCCCGCCTGTGCCTGGGCGCCGACTGATCATCAGTCATCGCGCCGTGGAGGTGACCCCAGGCCCCCGACCGGCTGACGGCCCGTACTCCCGTGCCGCGTACAACCGTTGGGAGCGGACCGAGAACCGGCACCGTCGAGCGCACCGTACGGTCCTCTGGCTCGCGTGCCAGGGCATCGATGCCGGGCCGCGCATCGTCCACGGTGTGGTGGTGGGCTGATGAGTGAGGTCAAGGAGCCGCCGGTGGTGTTGCGCTGGAGCCGCCATCCGCGCCAGGTGGGCCGCGCCCGTGCGGCTCTGCGTGCGGCGTTGGCCGCCTGGGGGCTGTCGTCCGTGCAGGACTCCGCCGAACTCGTCCTCTCCGAGCTGCTGACGAATGCCGGGCGCCATGCCCGGGTGTCGCCGGGGCGGGAGATCGAGACGCGCTTCATCCCGGTCGGGGGCGGGGTTCGTATCGAGGTGCACGACGCATCGGAGGCGCCGCCCGTCACGCGTCGTGCCGCGCCGGAATCCACGGACGGGCGGGGCTTGTTCATCGTGTCGGCGCTGGCGCGGAGCTGGGGTATCGGGGAGCGGAACGGGCCGGGCAAGTTCGTCTGGGCCCATGTGGTGGCCGAGGGGGCGAGCCGTGCGCGGTGAGCGTCAGGTACCCGCAGTGCGGGTGCGGCGCGGCGACCAGGTGCGCGTCTGGGGGGAGTGGCAGGAGGTGATGGGCAATCGCCTCGAACGCTACGCGACCGGCGGGATGGCCGTGGTCCTGGACTTCCTGACGGCCTACCCGCTCCGGATTCCGGCGGCGTCCATGGTGCTGGTGGCTGCCCCGGCGGACCCGGGACCGTTATCTGCCCCGGCGGACCTGGGGCCGTTGGCCGGGCAGAAGCCGAGGCTGTGCATGGCGGATTGGGCGGTACGTGCGGACGCGTCCGGTTCACCGGTCGTCGCGGCCGAGTGCGCCTCGTGCGGCGAGTTCTGCGAGCCGTCCCCGTCGATGTCCGCCCAGCCTGTGTGGTGCGTCGATCACGCGGAGCGGACTGGGCACACAGGATTCCGGCGGATCGTCACGGACTTCGTCCGAGTCTCCGGCGGCCACGGGGAGGGGGTGGCGTGCGATGAAGGGGTGTAGCCGTGTCCCGCCGCCGGGGTAGCCGTACTCCATGATCCTGCCTCGGCCTGTCCGCCCTCTTCCCGGCGGGCAGGCCGGGGCAGGCGGGTGGGACGCCGCGCAGGGGAACCGTCCGCCCCTGGTGATCTCGCGGCGTGACGCCGCTTGACCTTGTCACAGTGACAAGGCCTTCACTGTGGCCGAGGAGGTGATCCCGATGATCACGCCGAAACAGGAAACGGACGCCGTGCGAGCTCTCCAGGGGCTGGAGCACGGCAGCTCGTCAGTGCGGCTGCAGACAGCGCTGGCGGTCGGCACGAACCCCGACGCGCGGTTCATCGACAGGCTCATCGAGCGGTGCGCGATCGAGCCCGAGTTCTACGTTCGTGAAATGCTGACGTGGGCGCTCACCCGCCACTCCGCGTCACTTACGGTTCCGGAGCTGCTCGGTGAAGTCCGCTCGGAGCATGCGCAGGCTCGAAGCCAGGCGTTGCACACGCTGTCCAAGATCGGGGATCGGCAGGCGTGGCCGGCGATCACGCGGGCGCTGCTGACCGACGCCGACGACGAGGTGGCGCGAAGCGCCTGGCGAGCAGCGGTCGCGCTCGTGCCCGAGGGCGAGGAGTCCGAGTTGGCGGCGGTGCTGTCGACGCAGCTCGGGCGGGGCGAACGTGAGACGCAGCTGAGTCTCAGCAGGGCGTTGATCGCGCTCGGTGAGGTGGTTCTGCCCCCTCTTCGCGCTGCGATGACGCATCTCGAACCTCGCGTGCGGCAGCATGCGATCGCCACGGAACGGCTGTTCCGCGACCCGGATGCCGGATTCGAGTTCGCGATCGAGGAGGCGAAGCGCATCGTGGCCCTCGGCAGGACCGGCCAGGAGGAGTGACAGGCAGTGTTGATCGGCGAAGTGGCACGGCGCTCCGGGGTCAGCGCCCGCATGCTCAGGCATTACGAGTCACTCGGACTGGTGCGGCCGACGGGACGTACCGGGGCCGGCTATCGGGAGTACTCCGGCGAGGACATCCGGCGGATCTTCCACATCGAGAGCCTGCGGTCATTGGGGCTGTCGCTGCGTGAAGTCGGGCGCGCGCTGGATGATCCCGGCTTCTCGCTCTCGGAGCTCGTCGATGACCTCATCCGCCGGACGCGAGAACGCATCGAGGTGGAGACGGAGCTGCTCACGCGGCTCCGTCGGATCGGGGCCGCGGAACCCGCCGGCTGGGAGGACGTGCTCCAGAGCGTCGCACTCCTCCAGGCGCTGGGGTCGAAGAGCGCCGGGACGCGCCAGCGCGCGGCCCTGTCCGCGATCGAGGAAGTTCCGGTTCCGGTGGAAGCACTGGCCGAGGCGGCGCTGAGCGAGTCGGACCCGAACGTCGCCGGGGCCCTTCGCTGGGCCTTGGCGCGCTCGGGCGGTGGCGGATGCGTGCTGCTGGCAGAGGGGCTCGGCTCGCCGGTGGCCGAGGTACGGAAACGTGCTGTCCAGTCCCTCGCCGAGATTCCGAGCGGTGAGGCGACCGCAGTGCTGCAGGACGCCCTCACCAACCCCGACCTCGTGGTCCGCAGGTACGCGGCTCTGGCGCTCGGGGCACGGGGAGTGGCCGACGCGGTCCCGACGCTCATGGACATGGTCGTCGAGGAGACGCATGACGTCGATGCGGCCGATGCGCTGAGCGCGCTGGCGATCCGTCCCGCCTTGGCGGAACGGATCGCCACGGGGCTCGTCGATCGCCTCGCCCACGGCACCGCCGAATCGCCCGCACGTCTACGGCTGGCACAGGCGCTCGCGGATATCCCCGGGACCACAGCGTCACGTGCCCTCGCGGATCTGTCCCATGACGAGGACCGTGCTGTCGCACTTACCGCGGCGTACGTTCTCGGGATGCGCGGGTAGGGCTTGCCCGGCGGATCATGTGACTGCCGGACCATTGGCTCGTCGCAGGGTGATCAACGGGATCAGGGTGAGCATGGTGAAGGCTGACCACCCCGCCACGAGGTACCGCTGGTCACCTCGGCGGGTCCTCGCCCGTGAGCCCGTCGACGGATTCACGGATGAGGTCGGCGTGACCGGCGTGACGGGCGTACTCCTCGATGAGGTCAAGGAGAATACGGCGGAGGTTGGGACGTTCGCCGCTACGGGTGGTGCAGGCGCCGAGTTGGTCCAGCCCGCAAGTGCTGAGCGCCTCGTCAACGATGACACGGGAGCGGGCGACTGACTCCTGCCAGAGAGTGCGGAGTTGCTCGGGGGTGTCCTCCGCAGCGGAGCGGTAGTCCCAGTCGGGAGTGCTGTCCCAGTCGACGGTGTCCCAGGGAGCACCGACGGGGGAGCCGAGCCACAGCCGGGCGAAGTGACTGTCCTCCACGTGCGCCAGGTGCTTGAGGAGGCCGCCCAGAGTGATGGTGGACGTGCCGAGTGTGGCGCGAAGGCCGGAGGCGTCCAGGCCGGAGCACTTCCAAGCGAGGGTGGCCCGCTGCCGTTCGAGGGCGCCGAGGACGGCTGCTGCCTCGGTGCCGGCGAGTGGAGGTTCCGGCCATGCCTCGGTTTTGCTCTCAGTCATGGCCGCAGACCTTAGCGAACGGAGCTGACAGCGCAGCCGACGGGTGAGCTGCGACGAACCGGTCACTCGAACCACAGGATCCGCCGGACAGGCTCTCACCGTGCACGAGCTCGTCAGGCCGTGTATCGAACGGGCTGGTCGCCGGCGCGACACCTTCGGCGGACGACTCAAAATCGCGTGCGGGCTTCGCCCGGTCATGCTGGGATCAATCGCTATGAACGATCATTTCCTCAATGAAGCCGACTTGATGGACAGGATGGAACGGAACCTGGCGGAGCATGCCTGTCATCTGCATCGGAGTATGACCGGTGCGGCCGTCACGGAGACTGATGACCTTCTGGTCGCCGACAGCGGCCTGGACGACGACACTTTCAACATCGTTGCCGCGGCCCGCTTCACCGACGCCACCGCCCCGGCACGCATCACCGGGACCGCCCGGACCCTGGCCGGCACCGGCCGCCGTTTCTCCTGGTGGGTGGGGCCCGCCTCGACGCCACCGGACCTCACCGCCCGCCTGACGGCGGCCGGTCTGCCGGCGTCCGAACGCGAGACGGCCATGTGGGCCGAGCTGGACGACACCCTGCCACCGCCCGCCGCCCAAGGCCTGGACATCCGGACGGTGTCCACGCCCGAACAGCTCGCCGACTACGCCACGGTTCTCGCCGCGAACTGGTCCCCGCCCGCCGATACCGTCCGCCGTTTCTTCGCCCGTGCCACCCCGCAGGCACTGTCCGCGCACTGCCCGGCCAGCTACCTGGTCGGCTATGTGGAGGGCCGGCCGGTCTGTTCGGCCGAAGTGTTCCATCACGCGGGGGTTGCCGGTATCTACAACATCTCCACCCTGGCCGCCCACCGCCGACGTGGCCACGGCGGTGCCATCACCCTCGCCGCGCTCCGCACGGCGCGCGACCGGGACCACCGCATCGCGGTCCTGCAGGCGTCGGCCGACGGCGAGCCCGTCTACCGCCGCCTCGGGTTCCGCTCCTGCGGCGAGTTCACCGAACACGCCATCAACCCCTGAACCGCCCGAACTCCACTGGTTGGTGGTTGAACGGATCCGGGGCCGGCACCAAGGCCAAGGTAACCGTGTGGCTGCAAGTGAAGGACGGCGGCAACTGGAAGGGAACGGCACCCGTGGATCGAGAGGGCCAGTGCCGAGTACGACCTCGATGAGGGGGTGTTCCGCCTCACCGGCCTGCATGTGCTGGCGCCAGTACGCCTTGCCCCGGACAGCCGGTTCGATCTCGTCGCCGCTGCCGACTGGTTCGGTCTCGCTGATCGGGACGGCCGGGCCGACATGGTGGTCACGGTCTCGGCCGGGGAATCGGCGGGCCTGGGCGGGCGCGTCGCCGAGATCCGCGAATTGGCCCGGGAGCGCGCCTTCGGGCGAATGACCGTCGACGCGGTACCGGCAGGGCGGGTCGGGCAGAACGGGCTGGCTCCCCCACTGGCAGGTGAGCTCCAGACCGGTGGAATGCGGCAGACCATGGCCTTTTGCTGCCGCGCACGCGAATGGTCCCCGGACGTGGCTGCCTGGGCGACCGAGATCTTCGTCGATGCCCTTCGGGCCTCCGGAGCGGCGCACCCGGCCCTCATCACCGTCTCCGTACCCGACACTTTGCCGTAGTGGTGGCTCGCACGGCATGAACCGGCCCGCTCCGTCCACTCGCGGGCAGCGTCAACTCGTGTGCAGCATCAGCCCGATGCCCACCACCATCAGCCCGGCCGCAGCGATGCGCGGGGCGCCGAAGCGCTCCTTGAAGAACAGGGTGCCTATCGCCGCGCCCACGATGATCGAGGATTCCCGCAGTGCCGCGATCGGGGCGAGCGGGGCCTTCGTCTGGGCCCACAGGACCAGGCCGTACGCGGAGACCGAGAGGGCCGCGCCGATGAGGCCGCGGGCCGCGTACGGGCGTAGCTGTGGCAGGAGAGCGGCGCGGCGGCTCCAGAGCGCGTACGCCGGGATGGCGAGGCCCTCCAGGATCATCAGCCACGCGATGTAGCCGAGCGGGGTGCCCGAGGCGCGTACGCCGACGCCGTCCACCGTGGTGTACCCGGCGATGGCCAGGCCCGTGCCGAGGGCCGCCAGGATCGCCGGCCAGTGCGGGCGTTTCCCGGAACCGCGGATGCCCCACAGGGCGAGGCCGACGAGTCCGGCCGAGGCGACCGCGACGCCCGCCGTGGCCCAGGCGTCGGGGCGTTCGCCGACGAAGACCGCGGCCAGGACCGTCACCACGAGCGGGGCCGTGCCCCGGGCGATCGGGTACATCTGGCCGAAGTCGCCCAGGGTGAACGACCGCATCAGCAACAGCATGTACGCCACGTGCAGCGCGGACGAGACGAAGAGGTACGGCCAGGCCTCCGCCGCAGGGAACGGGACGAACAGGGCGGCCACCGCGCCGATCAGCAGGCCGCCCCCGGATATCAGGGTGAAGGAGACGAGCTGGTCCTTGATGGCGTGCGCGATGGCGTTCCACGAGGCGTGGGTGATCGCGGCCATGAGGACCGCGAACGCGACCAGAGGAGTCACTTGGTCTGCTCGCGCACATCGGCCACCGTGGCGCCCGCGTGGCCGATCAGCGTCGTGGGGTCGAGCGGGAACACCGTGTGCGGGGTGCCCGCCGCCGCCCACACCACCGCGTGGTCCAGCAGCCCGCGGTCGGCCAGCACGCGGGTCTTCCGCACATGGCCGAAGGGCGGTACGCCGCCGATCGCGTACCCCGTGGTCTCGCGGACCAGGTCGGCCCCGGCGCGCTTGACCTTCCCGGCGCCCAGTTCCTTCCGTACGAGCTCCACATCGACGCGCGAGGACCCGTCCATCAGGACCAGGACCGGTACGCCGTCCGCCTCGAAGATCAGCGACTTGACGATCTCGCTGAGCTCGCAGCCGACCGCCGCGGCCGCCTCGGCGGCGGTGCGGGTGGCGTCCGGGAACCGGCGTACCTCCACCTGGAGGCCCAGCTCGCGCAGCGCTTCGGCGAACCGGGGGTGGGCATCGGAGGAGGCGGCGGACGGGGAGGCGGCGGTCGCGGGCGCGGTTTCGGGAGTGCTCATGTGCTGCACGCTACTGAACCGCGCCGGGCGGGCACCAGACGGATTCCGGAGTATCGCACTCCGGACGATTTCGGTGACTTCCGGTCAAAACCTGGCCGGATAGATGCCCGTGCCAACCCGGAATGGCCGGGCGCTCCACAGGGCGGCCACCGCGCCGATCGGCAGGCCCGCCCTCTCCGATATTCAGGGAGAAACGAGACGAGCTGGTCCTTGATGGTGTGTCCGAACACTCAGGACTGCCGGCAAGACCGTAGGGCTCAGGTGGAAGCCCCGTCCGACGCCTCGGGCAGAAGCGCACGGACGGGGCGGTCTCGCTGATCAGCCACTTGTGGGGACGTGCCGTTCAGGGGTGTCCAGCCACGGAGTCTCACCTGTGGCCGTGACCGTCAGACCGAGTCGTTCCGGGCCGGGACGGTCATGCAGCGCCCACCAGTCGTGCGCCGCTTCCACCTCGTTCCAGAGCCGACGGCGGCCTTGCTGCCACACCGTCCACTGGGTGTCGGACTTCCCGTCCCAGTCCACGGCAGCCCACGACGTGGCATCGGTCGTGGCGAGCCACAGGCGGGATGCCACCCCTTCCACGTCCGGGTTGTCGTGCCACGTCCACCACACGTCACGGAGCTGCAGCCCCATGGCGAACCGTGCGGCGAGTTCCTCCCCGGCCACCTGCCACGGCGGCAGGATGGTGGTCGACTCGTCGGGCTGGTGGTCGTCGCGCACCACGTCCCGGAAAATCCGCAGGTTGGTCCGCTGCTGCCGCATGAGCATGAACGCACTGTGCGGAGAGAACCGGCCCGAAGCCGTCCCACCGTCGTCCACGGTCAGGCGCAGCAGTCCGTAACAGATCCACGGCGACTCCCACGGAGCGAGGATGACGCCCCCGGGCTTCACCTGCGTGAGCCACGGGCGAGGGACGGACCGCACGGAACACGTGGCCACGAGCCGGTCGTACGGCGCGCCGTCCGCGTGTCCCATAGCGCCGTCCCCGGCGATGACTTCCACGCCGAGCCCCGACTTCCGCAGACAGGCCTGGGCTCTGGACGCCAGCACGGGGTCCACTTCGACGGTCGTCACGTTCTCCGAGCCGGCGACGTGGGCCAGGAGACCCGCGTTCCACCCTGTTCCGGTGCCGATCTCCAGGACTCGTTGTTCCGGCGCCACATCGAGCATGTGCAGCATCCGGAACACGATGGACGGAGCCGAAGCGGATGACGAGGCCCACCGATCTCCGTCCGCGGGCTCCTCGCCGTCGTTGATCTGCGTCACTACGGAGTCATCGACGTACACCGCCCGAAGCCACGCCTCCGGAGCCTTGGTGCGGTCGCAGGGCACCAACTGATCACCCAGATAGATGCGTTCAGGAACAAACGCGGACCGGGTGACGGACCATGCCGCTCGCTCCCACTCGGGGCGCAACGGCGTATCCATGTCGTTGTTCACTGCTCCGAGCAGATCACGGAGGGCGATCTGCTCGGACGCTGCGAGATTCGGTGTTGTCACCTACTCGTCCTTCTTGTGCTTCGGCGGGTCCTTCGGCTTGGCCGTGTCGCTCGACGGCTTGGACGTGCCCGGGTCCTTCCCCCCGGAGTGCTGCCCGCTGCCACCGCTTCCGCCCTTTCCCGTTCCCCATCCCATGCCGTTGCTCCTCTTGTTGGTTGCGGACTATCTGCGGAGTCTCGGAAGTCTTGGGGCGCGCGGGGAATGCCCCCGACCCCCGGCCGGCCGGGACCACTGGTGACAGTCCTCACCAGGGGCCGACGATGCGAGTCGACGCTAGAAGGACGCCTGTCCGGGGCGCTACGAACTTGCACGGGTTTGCACATCAATTCCCCTGGCCGAGAGCGGTATTGACGCTGTACCCGCTGTTCGGCGAAGCTCGTGCAAGCCCGAGCAAACCCGAGCAAGCACCTGGATCAGGGAGCCAGCCATGGCCGTAGAGTTCGTCGGTATCGATCCGAACACCGACCGGGATCACTGCCCGACGGTGTGGGCGGACACGGAAGCTCAGGAGATCTTGTTGCAAGGATGGAAGCCGGACGCCAGGGCTCAGGCCCAGTGCGAGGCGACCAGCCCGGCGAACGGATCGGTCCCTGAGGGCGAGGCCATCGTGCGGCTCCCCGCCCGCATGATTCCGGTGATCAGGGAGGCCTGCGATGCCGTCGAGCGCGCCCGGCTTCGCTGAGCTGCTCGGCCGGTGCGAGCGGTCGGCCGTCCACCTGGAGATGCGTGACTCGTACGCGCCCACCGACCGGTTCGACGCATGGCGGCGCGGCGTGCGGATCAACTGGGAAGACCGGGAGTCCTGGTGGCACCCGTACGACCAATTGATCACGGACTCCGTGGCACGGGGTGTGTCGATCCGTCGGGCCCGCATCGTCTCCGAGCCAGTGACGGAGTACATCCGCTGGGAGCATTACGTGACCCACGCGAACGTGACGGCGGGGGAGGAGGTCCGATGGCTACCGCGACGACGGGCCACGGACATCGCCCTCCCGGGAAACGACTTCTGGCTCTTCGACGGTGAGCTCCTGCGGGTGCACCACTTCTCAGGGGACGGCGCGGTGGTCGAGGATGAGATCACCTCGGACGAGGAGACCGTGAAACTCTGCTCGTCGGCCTTCGAAGCCGTCTGGCAGCGAGCGGTTCCGCACCACCTGTACGCGATCTGACGAAAGCCGGCTCCATGCCCCCGCACCCTTCACCGAGCGTTCAGCAGGCACGCGAAGAACTGGCGGGCCGACTGCGCGATCTCCGTAGGGATGCCGGAATCAGCGGGCGGGAGCTGGCCGTCAGGTGCGGCTGGTCGGACGCGAAGGCATCGCGTATCGGAAACGCCAGAACGCCACCGTCCGACGCGGACATCCGGGCATGGTGCCGAGCCTGCGACGCCGACAGCCAGGCGCCGGACCTGATCGCGGCGAACAGGCAGTCCGCGGACTCCCACGTCGAGTGGAGACGACTCCAGCGCACCGGCCTCCGCCGGGTGCAGGAGTCCACGGAGAGCCTGTACCAGCGAACCAGTCTGTTCCGGGTCTACGTCTCCGACGTGATCCCCGGATTCCTCCAGACGCCCGGGTACGCCACCGCCCTTCTGTCCTCCATCGCGGAGTTCCGAGGGGCACCCGACGACGTGACCGATGCCGTCAAGGCCCGGATGAGGCGTAACGCGGTGCTGACCAACGGTGCACACCGGTTCTCGTTCGTTCTGGAGGAATCGGTCCTGCACTATCGGCTGTGCACGGTCGAGACCATGGCCGCGCAACTGGGCCATCTCCTGGGAGTCATGGATCTCCAGAACGTGGCCCTGGGAATCCTGCCGTTCTCGGCCCGACGAGCAGTGTGGCCCATGCCGACGTTCACGATGTTCGACGATGCCAGGGTGCACGCGGATGGTTTGGACGCCGCGTCCACCCTCACACAGCCGAGTCAAGTGGACCTGTACGCACGGGCCTTCGGGCGCCTTTCGCAGGGTGCGGTGCGGGGGGCCGTCGCGCGTGCTCGCGTGGCGTCCGCCCTGGCTGCGCTTGGGTAGTCCGTGCTCGGCGGCGGGCGCATGACAAAAGCCCCCGAAATCGTCGCCCTGGCGTGGTGACAAGTGCGGGGAGTCACGGCATCAGCCGTTCAGCGCGCCGGTAAGGACCGCCGCGGCGGTTTGGGGCGCGGTTTCGGGAGTGCTCATGTGCTGCACGCTACTGAACCGCGCCGGGCGGGCACCAGACGGATTCCGGAGTATCGCACTCCGGATGATTTCGGTGACTTCTGGTCAAAACCTGGCCGGATAGATGCCCGTGCCAACCGCGGCTCCCTGGCGCGGCGTCGGTGGGGTAAGGGCCCATGGGTAGTACGACAAGGGGGGAAATCTTGTTGCGCGTCCATTTCACCGGCCGGGACCTGGAGTACATCCGCATCGCCCGCCGCCCTGACCCGCTGTGGGAGATCGTCTGCAGCGTCTGCCGATTACAGACCAAGGAAGGGCCGCTCGTGTTCGGCCCGTGGCGGCGCGCGGTCGCCCCGAGCCTGAAGGGTGACGCGGCCGCGCGCGGTGCCGCGCTCGCCCTGCGCAGCCTGGTGCCGTTCGGCCCGTACTTCCCGGACTTCCTGACGCCCGCCGTGGACGGGGGCACCACCGACCTCCGGCAGGGCATCGAGGGAGTGCTCTCGACGCCGCGACGCCGCCTGCGCGACGAACTGGTGCTGCTGGCGGAAGGCGGGGAGAGCGCGGTCACGGGGGTGCGGGTGCGGCCGTTCGCCGGGGCGGAGCTGGCCCGGGGCGACACCACGGCGCTACGGGCACTGGGCGGACTCCTGAGCTCCTACGACGAGGTGTTCGTCGCACCGTTCCAGCACCGGATCGACGAGGCGGTGGCGCTCGACGTCGCCTGGCGGTCCCGGGAGTTGTCGGTGGGCGGGACCAGGGCGCTGCTGGGCACCTTCCGGCCCATGGCCCGGTGGAGCCCGCCGGTGCTGGAGGTGGAGTATCCGGTCGAGAGGGACCTGTACCTCGACGGGCGCGGCCTGCTCCTGGTGCCGTCCTACTTCTGCTGGCGCATGCCGATCACCCTGGTCGACGACGCGCTGATGCCGATGCTGGTCTACCCGGTGGCCAAGTCCGTCGAGCGGCCCGTCGACAGGCCCGCCGGTCCGGAGGGGGCGGGGTCCGTGTCCTCCCTGGCCAAGCTGCTCGGGCCGACGCGGGCCGCGCTCCTGCACGAGGTGGCGGCGCGCGGCTGTGCCACGACGTCCGAACTGGCCGAAGCCGTCGGCTCGTCGCTGCCCAACACCAGTCAGCAGCTGGCGATTCTGCGCGAGGCCGGGCTGGCCTCCAGCCGCCGGGAGGGCCGGTTCGTCCTGCACATCCCCTCGCCGCTGGGCCTGGCGCTGATCGAAACGACCAGCCCCTGACCCGGCCTCGATCCGGCCCCTGGTCCGGCCCTGATCTCCCGACGATTTCACCCCGATGAAAGCGTGCGGCGCCCGGGGCGGCTCCGGGGCCAAGCTCTTCCCATGCCGGGCGTCACGGCAACGGAAAACGTTGCGGGGAGGGCGTCCGGAGGGCCGACGGCCATTCCACAGGGGAGTGCGGTGTCCACCGGGCACGGCACAGGGAAGGATCGATATGCGTAGGTTCGTACGAGCAGCAGCGGCACTCACGTTCGCGGCGGGGGCCGTACTGGTGACGGGGGCGGGTGCGCAGGCCGCCGACGCCGGCACGCAGGCCGTCACGGTGCACGGGTGCCGGTCCGGGTACGTCTGCGTCTACCCGAAGGCGTCGTGGAACGGCGACAATCCGGAGCTTGAGTACTGGGATTACCGCGCCTACAACCTGGTCAACCACACCGGGATGCACCGGGTCTTCAACAACCAGATCGACGGGGCGACCGCACAGCTCTGCAAGAAGTACGACGGCGGCGACTGCGGCACCAAGGGGTTTCCGGGCCAGTACATCGACGCGGACCTGACCCCGATCAACTCGATCAAGCTGGCCCCGTAGCGGGCCGGTTCACCGTCCGGCGGTGAAAACGGGGTGACATGGGGGCGAGGGGGTTTCTACCCTCGCCCCCATGAGCATGGGTGGGACGCTGCTGAACGTCGTCGATGTCGAAGCGACCTGCTGGGACGGGCAGCCGCCGCCCGGCCAGGTGAGCGAGATCATCGAGATCGGGCTCACCGTCGTCGATCTCCGCGCGGGCGAACGCCTGGCCAAGCACCGGCTGCTGGTCCGGCCCGCCAGGTCCCGGGTCAGTCCGTTCTGCACCGAGCTGACCGGGCTGACGCAGGCCGAGGTGGACGCGGGCCCGTCCTTCGCAGAGGCCTGCCGGCTGCTGGCCACCGAGCACCGGACCGGCGCGCTCCCGTGGGCCAGCTGGGGCGACTACGACCGCAACCAGTTCACCCGCCAGTGCCGCCACACGGGCACCGAGTACCCCTTCGGTCACCGGCACACCAACGCGAAGGTCCCCTTCACCTCTTCGTACGGGCTGCGCAAGCGTCCCGGCATGGCCCAGGCGCTTCGGACCGCCGGCCTCCCGCTGGAGGGCCGCCACCACCGGGGCGACGACGACGCGTGGAACATCGCCGCCCTGGTGCTCGATGTGGCGGGACGGGGCGACTGGCCGGAACCGCGGGACTCGTGGGACGTGGGGGACTCGCCGGTCCCGTCCGGCTGACCGGGCCCCGGTCTCCTGTCTCTGACCCACGGTGCAAAGTAGCCGTCGCTCCCTTGTCCGGGCCCGTTGCTTCGTGGTCGGCCACCTCGTTGGGCCGAACGTGTTGTCGGCGGAGGGGGAGCGTTCATGCGCCGGGAGTGGTCCTCCGAGGACGTGGTGGCTCGGGTTCCGCCCCGCGACCCGCGCGGACGAGGAACGGCTGACCGCCTGGCTCGCCGATGACGTCTGCCCGGTGGAACTGGTGCAGGACCGGTTGCGCGGGGCCCTCCTCGTGCAGTGCCGCAGTGACCGCATCGAGCCCCCGGGCCGTGTCGAGCGGATCGTGGCCACGGCACGGGCGGACCGCCTCTTCTGCGCGCAGACCGTCGCGCGTCTGGGCGAGGTGTGCGCCGACCGCCTCCTGGCGCTGGTCGTGGAGGGCAACGAGGACGGCGCCGCGCTGGCCTCGCTGAAGCGGGACCCGGGCGCGGTGGGGCTGGACTCGCTGCTGACGGAGATCGTCAAGCTGACCACCGTACGGCAACTCGGTCTGCCGGACGGGGTGTTCGCGAACTGCTCGGAGAAGCTGGTGACCGCGTGGCGGGCGCGCGTGACCCGAGCATCGACGAGAAAGCGGCCGACGACGAGAACAGCTGACCGCTTCCCAGCGGTCAGGTCGTTCTGGTCGCTACTCGGCCTGCAGGACGAAGAACAGGAAGCACAGGAAGCGCGGCTCGGCCGCGATGGCCTCGGGGAACATCTCGCGGGCGGCGGGATCAGGATCCGGCTCGCTGATACCCGTTATCCGGAAACCGGCCCCGATGAAAGCCTCGATCATCGCGTGCAGCGGCCTGTTCCATCTGCTCACCAGAGCGGTCTGGCCGCCCACGGTCCACTCTACGGTCCATTTGGTGGTGTCGAAGTAGTTGCACTCGGCCTCGCGACCGGCCTCGCGGTGTATGAGGTTGATGGCAAAGGGATGGTCGACAGACGCGATCAGCCGACCGCCGGGCCTGAGTATGCGTCGCAGCTCGGCCAGCGCCGGCCCCCAGTCCTCCAGGTAGTGCAGCACCAGGGACGCCGCTACATCGTCGAACGTGTCATCAGCGTAAGGAAGCGGGCTGCCCAGGTCCGCCACCTGCAGGTCCGTACCGTCGCCGAGCCGCTGCCGAGCCAGCTCCAGCATCCCGGCACTCGTGTCGAAGCCACTCACCATGGCGCCACGGTCGCGCAGCGCGGCAAACAGGGCCCCCGAGCCGCAGCCCGCGTCGAGGATCCGCCGGCCCGCCACGTCGCCGGCGAGGGCCAGCATCGCGGGCCGCTCGTAGTAGGCATTGACCAGGTTGGTTTCGTTAGCGGCCGTGTACGCCTCGGCGAAGCTGTTGTAGTCGTTGGTCTTCGACGGATCCACACTCACCGCGGACGGCGAGACCAGCCTGGTGGAAATCGCGTGCTCTTGGCGCTCGCTTGAGATCATGGTGCGGGAGACGTGCGCTGCAGCAGCTCGGTTCCTGGCTGCGGCCAACTGCTGCGCCTCCACCCGCGCCACCATCCGCCCCGAGTTGGAGGCGGCCGTCAGACTCGCCGGGGAGATCCGTTCCTCCGGCGTGCACGTCACCCTCGTCGTCCACGAACACAAACGGCTCGGCCGCGGCATCGAACTCGTCATGCTCGCCGAGGAACTGAAGGCGAGCGACGTCGGCCTGGAATTCCTCGCCGGGGAGCTGGAGGGCTCGCACGACCCCTCCGGCATCGTGTTCACCGTGCTGGCTGCCATGTCCGGCATGGAGCGCGAGTACATCCGCGACCGCACCCTCGAAGGCCACGAGTCCGCCCGCAACCGCGGCAAGACCATCGGCGGCGCCGGCGTCACCGACCCCGACATGCTCTCCATGGCTCTCCACCTGCGCGACGAGAAGGAGATGAGCCTGCGCGACATCGCCAAGCGGCTCGTCATCACCACGGGCACGAAGAAGGGACAGCACCCCTCACCCGCCACCGTCATGCGGATGCTGCGCGAACACGACGAACAGGCGGCAGCACTGACGAGCGCCTGACCGCTGCGACCCCTGTCGCTACTTTGCACCGTGGGTCAGAGATAGGAGACCGGGGCCGACCGGGCGGGCCTGCCGGACGGCTCAGCCGCCCGCGCGCAGTACGTCGGCCACCACCGGGCCCGCCGCGTCGCCGCCGTGGCCGCCGGACTGGACGACCGCCGCCGCCGCGAGGTCGTTGCTGAAGCCGGTGAACCAGCTGTTGGACGTGCCCTGTCCGTCGACCTCGGCCGAGCCCGTCTTGGCGCCCTTGTCGCCGCCGACCGAAGCCATGGCGTCCCGGCCCGTGCCCCAGGCCGCCGTGGCCCGCATCATCGTGGTGAGCTGCTGGGACACATGCGCGGGCAGGGAGCGGGAGGCCGTGGCGAGCTGACGGTTGTCCAGCGACTGCGGGACGATGACGGGCTGGCGGAAGGTGCCGGTGCGGGCGGTCGCCGTGATGGACGCCATGTTGAGGACGTTCATCTGGACGGTGCCCTGGCCTATGTACTGGGCCGCGGCCACGCCGCCGGTCTCCTCCGGGACGCTGCCGTCCGTGGTGACGACGCCGGTCTTCCAGTCCAGGCCGATCCCGAAGACGTCCCGGGCCTCCTTGGCGAGGGCGGCGTCGTCCTTCACGTCATCGATCAGCTTGATGAAGGCCGTGTTGCAGGACCGGGCGAAGCTCTGGGTGAAGGTGCTGCCGTCCGGCAGGTCGAAGTACTTCAGGTTGTGGAACGAATTCCCCTGGTACATCACGTCCTTGGGACACTCGGCCGCGCCGTTCGCGGTGGCGAGGCCCTTCTCGATCAGCAGCGCGGCGGTCATGATCTTCAGCGTGGAGCCGGGCGCCTGCTTGCCCTGGAGCGCCACGTTGAACTCGGTCACCGGGTTGTTGGCCACCGCGCGGATCGCGCCGGTGGAGGGCTTGACCGCGACCACCGACGCCTGGCCGAACTTCTTGACCGCCTGTTCCGCCGCCGCCTGGGCCCCGGCGTCCAGGGTGGTCCGGAGCTTGCCGGGCCTGCCCTTCGTCACGGTCAGCAGTGTCCGGTCCGGGGCGTTCGCGTCGGCGCTCTCGATCCAGGTCTCGATGCCGGGCGTGCCGCCGGCCGTGGAGCCGTACTTGGTGCGCAGGGTCTCCAGGACCGGCCCGAGCGACGGGTACTTCTCCTTGGTCAGCACCTTGTCGTTGCGGTCGACCGCCTCGATCTGCGCGAGGGAGGACTCGCCCGTCCTCAGGGTCGCGCCCTCCGTCAGCTGCGGATGGACGACGGAGGGCTCCCAGTCGACCAGGGCCTTTCCGGTGGTCACACCGCGCACCACGGTCAGCTCCGAGGCGTACGACCAGGGCTTGGTCTTACCTTTGTAGGAGATGGTCGCCTTCACCGTGTACGGCACCTTGGTGCCGACCGCCGGGCCGGGAGTGATCACGGCCTTGCCGACATGGGCGTCCTCGGCGAATCCGGCGAGCAGCGGCTCGGCGGCCGACTCGTTGTTCGTGAGGGCGGAGGCGCCCTTCGCGTCCCCGGCCGCCCACGCCGTGAGGAAGTCCTCCGACGTCCCGGTGATCTCCGCCTCGCTGAGCGGCCCCGTCTTCACTTCCTGTGACGCGGTCCTGGACGATCCGGACCCGGCATCCGTACCGCCGTCACCACCCCCGAGCATGCTGTACGCCCCGTAGCCGATGCCTCCGGCCGCCAGTACGAACACTCCGCCGACCACGGCGACCTTCGCTCCACTGCGCATCCGTGCAGTCCCCCTCCCCAGGAGTCCCCCTTGAACGTGTTCAAGGGGAGCTGTCAGGAACCATAAGGGGTGGTGACGGCTGGTGAGTGTGTTGTTACCGGACCGGAATGCTGTCCGGTGGGTGCTACACCCAGGTGTCCAGCCACATCCGGTCGCGCCAGGAGTCCTCCGGGATGGAGGTCCCCGTGTACAGCGGCCAGAAGTAGATGAAGTTCCAGACGATCAGCAGGATCAGCACGCCCGCCGCGACCGCGCCCAGCGTCCGGCGTCTCTCACCGCCGGGGTCGTCGGTCGGCAGGCCGAGTTCCGCTTTCGCCCCCGTGCCCGCCGCGGGCCCCAGCATCGCGCCGATCATCATCGACACGGCCAGGCACAGGAACGGGACGAACACGACCGCGTAGAAGAGGAAGATCGTGCGCTCCTGGTAGAAGAACCAGGGCAGCCAGCCCGCCGCCACACCGCAGGCGATGGCGCCCGCCCGCCAGTCGCGCCGGAAGAACCAGCGCCACAGCACGTACAGCAGCGCGAAGCACGCGGCCCACCAGAGCAGCGGGGTGCCGATGGCGAGCACCTCGCTGGCGCACTTGCCGGTCGCGGACTCCTTGCAGCCGCTCGTCTCCTCGTAGAAGTACGAGACGGGGCGGCCCAGGATGATCCAGCTCCAGGGGTTGGACTCGTACGTGTGGCCGGACGTCAGGCCGACGTGGAAGTCGTACACCTGGTTCTCGTAGTGCCACAGGCTGCGCAGCCAGTCGGGCAGCCAGGTCCAGCTGCCGCCCTTGCCCTCGGTCGCCGCCCAGTTGCGGTAGTAGCCCTTGTCCGTGACGATCCAGCCGGTCCACGAGACCACGTACGTGCCGATCGCGACCGGCACCGTGGAGACGAACGCGGGCACCAGATCGCGCAGGACCACCGCCCGGTAGGGCCGTACCGCGCCCGCCGTGCGCCGCCCGGCCACGTCCCACAGCACCGCCATCACGCCGAACGCGGCCAGGATGTAGAGGCCGTTCCACTTCGTGGCGAACGCCAGCCCCAGCATCAGGCCCGCGGCGATCCGCCACGGCCGCCACCCCAGGCGCAGGTTCTCGGCGATGTGTGCGTCCGGGCGCAGCACCCCCTCCGCCTCGTCGTAGGGCAGCGCGGCGGCCAGTTTCCGGCGGGCCCAGTCGCGGTCGATCACCAGGCACCCGAAGGCCGCCAGCACGAAGAACATCAGGATCAGGTCGAGCAGCGCGGTGCGGCTCATCACGAAGTGCAGGCCGTCCACCGCGAGGAGCAGGCCCGCCAGACAGCCCAGGAACGTGGACCGGAAGAGCCGCCGGCCGATCCGGCACAGCATCAGGACGGACACCGTGCCGAGCAGCGCGACCATGAAGCGCCAGCCGAACGGCGTGAAGCCGAACATCTGCTCACCGAGCCCGATGATCCACTTGCCGACCGGCGGATGCACGACATAGCCGGGATCGACGGGGATCTCCACCCCGGAGGGGTTCTTCAGGATCAGTTTGTCGATGTCCTTGGGCCACGCCCCCTCGTACCCCTGGTTGACCAGGGCCCAGGCGTCCTTGGCGTAGTACGTCTCATCGAATATCACCGCGTCCGGCTTGCCCAGGTCGTGGAACCGCAGCAGCCCGGCGACCAGCGCCACCAGCAGCGGCCCGCCCCAGGCCGACCAGCGCACCAGACGGTCCGCGAGCGTCGGAGGCACGCCGAGCACCGCCCACAGCCGGGCTCCCGGGCGGGTGTACGGCGGCACCAGCCGCTCGCGCAGCCCGATTCCCGGCCGGGGCGAATGGCCGAAGCGGCGCAGCCGCCGCTGCCAGGAATGCGACTCTTCGCCGTGCTGGTCCCCGGCGTCTTGGCCCTGCTGGGCTTCGGGCGCAGTACTCGTCACCGCGCCATCGTAGGGAACGCATCTGTGCGAGGCGCGCTCCCGGGCTGGGAGGATGGTTGTTGTGACTGGAACGACTGGAACGCTGGTACTCGCAGGGACCCCCATCGGTGATGTGGCGGACGCCCCGCCACGGCTCGCCGCCGAGCTGGAGCGGGCCGACGTCGTCGCCGCCGAGGACACCCGGCGGCTGCGCCGTCTCACCCAGGCGCTCGGCATCCACACCACGGGGCGTGTCGTCTCCTACTTCGAGGGCAACGAGTCGGCCCGCACGCCGGAACTCGTCGAGGCGCTGACGGGCGGCGCCCGGGTGCTGCTGGTCACGGACGCCGGGATGCCGTCCGTCTCCGACCCCGGCTACCGGCTCGTCGCCGCGGCCGTCGAGAAGGACATCCGGGTCACGGCGGTGCCGGGCCCGTCGGCGGTGCTGACGGCGCTCGCCCTGTCCGGGCTGCCGGTGGACCGGTTCTGCTTCGAGGGCTTCCTGCCCCGCAAGGCGGGCGAACGTCTCGGCAAGCTCCGGGAGGTCGCCGACGAGCGCCGCACGATGGTCTTCTTCGAGGCCCCGCACCGGCTCGACGACACCCTGGCCGCGATGGCCGAGGTGTTCGGCGCGGACCGCCGGGCCGCCGTGTGCCGGGAGCTGACCAAGACGTACGAGGAAGTGAAGCGCGGCCCGCTGGGCGATCTCGCCGTCTGGGCGGCGGACGGCGTACGCGGTGAGATCACCGTGGTCGTCGAGGGAGCCACGGACTCCGGCAACGAGGACCTGGACCCCGAGGAGCTCGTCCGCAGGGTGCAGGTCCGCGAGGAGGCGGGGGAGCGGCGCAAGGAGGCCATCGCGGCGGTCGCGGCGGCTGCCGGGCTGCCCAAGCGCGAGGTGTTCGACGCGGTGGTCGCGGCCAAGAACGCCGCCCGGCCTCCGAAGCCCTGACCGGTCCGGCCCCCCGAAGCCCTGACCGGTCCGGGCGCGGCGCGCCGACCGGTCCGGGCCCGGGGCGCCGCGCGGTCCGGGTGCGGCGCGCCGGTCGGAGGTGTTACGTCAGAGCTTTTCCGTCAGCAGCTCGTGGATGGTCGCGATGAACGGGTCGGCCCTGTTCACCCGCCGGTCGACCATGGCCGCCAGGGCGGTGCCGGTGTCCGGGCGGAAGCCGAGGAACATCTGCTGCCCGAGCGTGGCTCCGGCATGGAAGCAGACCGGTCCGCGCGGTGACGGATGGCGGAACCAGGTCAGCGTGTGCGTATGGGCGTGCCGCAGTCCGCGCCGCAGCAGCGGACGCCGTACGTCCGTGAGCGCGACGGCCAGCGGGCGGGTGGGCGCGACGGCCGGCGGCAGATGCGCCTCCAGGAACGTGAGCAGGTCCGACGGGGTCGCCCGTACCGCTCCGGCGGCGGTGAAGCCACCGGTGTCCAGCGCGGGCAGCGCCCTGCCGTCGCGTCGGTGCCCCACGGCATCGCTGCCCGGCGGACCCGGGCGCAGCCGCGTGCCGTCCAGCCCGAGCGGGCCCAGCACCTCCTGCTGGAGCAGGACCTCCCAGGGGGTGCCGGTGGCGGCGGCGAGGGTGTGCCCGAGCACGGAGACCGCGAAGTTCGAGTAGTGCCAGCGGGTGCCCGGCCGGTGACGCGGGCGGGCGCGCAGGAAGGCCCGTACGACCCGGTCGGCCGGGTAGCGGCTGTACGGGGCGGTGGACCACCGGGGCAGCGCCTGCGGGTAGAAGTCGGCCGGCAGCGCGGGGAGCCCCGAGGTGTGGGTGATCAGATGGCGCAGGGTGATGGCGCGCACGGCGGGATGCACCGGCCGGCCCGGGGCCAGCAGTTCGGCCGCCGAGTCCTCGTACCGCAGCCGGCCCGCCGCGACGAGTGCGGCCAGCAGCAGCCCGGTGAAGGGCTTCGACGCGGAGCCGAGCTCGTGGTGGAGCCGGTCGCGGGGCACCTCGCCGGGCTCGGCGCCGCCGAACCGGAGGGTGCGGTGGCCCCGGTGGCTGAGCGCGATCACGAGGCCGGGCGAGTCGATGGTCCGCGCGGCCCAGTCCAGCAGCCGGGCCCTCTCGCCGTGGTCCGGGGAGGGACGGCCGGCGGGGGCCCGGCGGACGTCCTGCCGGGCCGTCACGCGGGGGCCGGGGCGGCGAGGTCCGACAGGGCGCGGGACAGGGCCAGCGCCGAGGCGAACGCGGCCACCAGCGTGGGGTGGTAGAGGAGGTCGAAGACCGACTCCTCGTCGCCCTCCGGCACCGGCATGGCGTCCATCACGGGCATCGCCCCGTCCGGCTGCTGGGCCCCGGCGAATCCCGCCCAGGCGGCCGGGTCCAGGGTCGGCTCCGGCAGGCAGGCATCGACCACGAGCAGTTCGCCCAGCAGGTCCCAGCGGCCCAGGTCGAGCCAGTCGTCCAGCCACACCGGCAGCCAGAGGGCGAGGTAGTCCGCCACCTCGGCGGGCAGCCCGGCCGGGTTCGCGCCCCAGTCCGTCAGATGGAAGACGGTGTGGGTGATGTCGTAGCCGATGTTGCCCTCGACGGTCCAGGGCTCGGGCCGCCGGGACAGCCAGGTGTTCCGGTACGCCTCGTCGACCGGCACGCTCGGCTCCAGTCCGAAGCGGCGCTCCACGGCGCTGAGTCCGAGCCGGCGCGCGGGCTGGACCTCCAGTCCGCCCCAGCTGGTCAGCCGGTGGTTCAGCCGGACGGCGGCCTCCAGCTCCGGCGCCCGGAACCCCAGCTCCCGGAACGGTACGTAGACCTCCATCGGAATGGGGCAGAGCGGTTCGTGCCGCTGGCCGTCGACCAGCCGGCTTCCCGAGCCGAGCAGGTCGTGCCAGGCGTGGTCGAGGAGCTTGCGCGCCAGGCCGGCCTGCCGGGAACCGGCGACCCCCTCCCGGAAGATGACCTTGCTGATCATCGCCAGCTCGCCGAGCGGCTTGAACCGGTCCAGGACACCCGCCTCGGGTGGCGGGTCGTCGTCCAGCCGGAAGCCCGTCCGGTGGTCGTAGAGCCATCCCAGGGCCCGCGCGCCCACGTCGTGGATCTGCTGGATGCCGCTCATGCGGCAGCTCCTTCCGTACGGCTGGTCCGGCTCATGCGACCGGTGCGGCTCGGATGACCGGTGCGGCCGGTGCGGTTCATGCGGCTGCCCCGGTTTCCGCTGCCGTGACGTCGGGCCGGTGTGCGGTGAGCCGCTTCAGGCACAGTGCGGCGGCGAACGCGGTCACCAGCGTGGAGTGGTAGCAGGCGAGAAAGGGGTACGGGTCCGGGTTCTCGTTCCCGGAGTCGGCCAACGGGCCCGTCTCCGGTACGGCGCCGCTCGCGGCCTGCGCGGTCGCGAGCGCGGGCCAGGCCGCGTCCAGCAGGGCCGAGGGCGGCGGGCCCGGCAGGGCGGCGGCGACCGCGAGCAGTTCGCCGGTCAGGTCCCACTGCTCGCTCTCCAGACAGCCGTCGACCCAGGGGGGCAGCCAGGCCCGCAGATAGGCGTCGATGCCGGCGGGCATCCGCTCGGGGACGCAGCACCAGTCCGTGATGTGGAAGACGGTGTGGGTCAGCGCGTAGCCGGAGGGGCCCTCGAACATCCATGGCTCGGACAGCCCGCCCAGCCAGGTGCGCGCGAGGACCGGACCGGGGTCGGTGTGCGGGGCGGTGCCGACCCGCCGCTCCGAGTTGATCAGCCCCAGCTCCCGGTTGGCGTGCTGCTCGGTGTGGGCCCAGCCCCTGGTCGCGGAGAGGGTCCCGGCCAGGCGCTCGAAGCCCTCGTGGCGTAGCCCGTATCCGGCGAAGGCGGCGTAGATCTCGTACGGGTAGGCGGCGAAGGGTTCGCCGTGCAGCAGTTCCAGCAGCAGGTCGCCGGTGTGCAGCTGCTCCCAGGCGAAGGTGACGAGGTCCCCGGCCGTCCCGTGTTCCGGGGTGCCCGGGACGGTGCTGCGGCGGATCGTGGTGCACAGCTGGGCCAGCTCGCCCAGCGGCTTGAGCGTGGCGTTGACCTGGGTGTGCGGCTCCAGTACGTCCTGGGGGAGCACGAAGCCCGAGCGGTGGGCGTCGGCCCAGCCGAGTGCCTGCCGCAGGACGCGGGGCAGGACGGACAGCGCCGCGCCCGTCGTGCCGCCGTGCTGTGCGTCGGGGCCGGCGGCCGCCGCTGCCGTCACCGCGCCCGCCCCTCGGCCATGAGCCGGGCCGCCCGTACGTGCAGCGTGACCCGGGGGTCCGGGCCGCCCATGAGCTCGACGAAGTCGAGTCCGCGCTCCAGGCCCAGGCTCTCGGGACGGCCGTCCAGCGCGGCCAGCCAGCGGCCGGCACCCGCCGCCTGGAGCCAGTTGCGCCGCCGCACCGCGCGCACGAATCCCCGGGACAGGTCCACGACCCGGTGTGCGGCGGCCCGGTGCACGGCCGACGAGGCGGCCGGGACGGCGAGCGGGGCCAGTACGGAGAGCTGATGGGTGAACGCCTGCCAGGGAGCCCCTTCGAGCCAGGCCGCATCCGGCTCGTCGACACCGGGTCCGGCGGCCGGCGGCTGTCCCGGAGCGGTGGTGGCCGGTGCCGTCCGGTGCAGGGCCGACATCATGCCCCAGTGGCTCCAGGCCGCCGCGTCGGAGGCGTCGGGCCTGGGCGGGAATTCCCGCACGGCACGGTGCAGCACGGCGATGTCGCCGGGATGCGGACTGCGCCCACGCAGAACACTGGGCAGAAGAAGGTCGGCCCCGATGACACGTACCGCGGCGATTCCCGTCCGGTTGTCCTCGTCGATTCCGGCGGCGCCGCATACCGTGGCGAGGTGGTCCCCGCTCCGAAGAGCGAGGACCACCTCTGTTGCCAGGTCATGCACGGCACCCGCGAGGGGGGACGAGGCATGTGACTGGTCCATGTGCTACCGACTAGCCCTTCTTCGGGCGGGGGGTCGGAGGCGCGAGCAGCAGGAGCGAGCCGCCTCCGAGAAGGGCGAGGTACGCGCACTCGCGCGAGTCCCGGTAGAAGCCCTCGGCCTCGCCCGGGTTGAGAGCCGCGTCGAGGTCGAGCTCGATGTCGGTGGCAGTGGATTCGGTGGTGTACATGGGTGTTTCCCCGTCCTGTGGGAAGTGGGGTTTGCGTACGGTCCGAGTGAAATACACGAAATGTAAAGCCGCAATTCGGGCGGATTGGCCCTGGAATTTCTTCTTTCAATTGAATGATGAATTCTCATGGCTCTCAGTAAGGCGATGGCCTGGGGCAATGCCTATTCCGTTCACGCGAACGGAGGGTGGTGCGCGGGGCGCATTCGCCCCTGCGCGGGGGGCGCTCACGGGCGGTCGGTGCGGGGCCGGTCACGGGCGTTCCTGCCCGGGGCCATGCGGGGGCAAAGGGCTGCCAAAGGAGGCCAAGAACGCATCAATGCTGGCCCTGAGCTGGTGCGTCCGCCCATACGGAGGTGTCCACTGGAAGGTGACGGGCAATCCCCGGAGTGCTTGTCCGGCGGACAAGAGGAGCAGGTATGAGCGAGATCGCAGCAACCACCGTGCATGAGGCGTACGCCTTCGCCTGCATGAGGTGTGGATACGGCTGGGAACAGGCCTACGAGATAGAGCACCACGTCGACGGTTCCGGCCATGCCTTCGTGGTCTACAAGGCGGACGGGGAGCGCGTGCCTTCACCGCTGTCCACTCCTACCTGCACGAACTGCGGTGGACACGTGGTCCGGATCATGCGGGCCGGCCGGGTCTCCATCGTGCAGCAACTGCTCCAGCGCCAGCAGATCCCCAAGCCCCCGGAGCCCGCCGAACAGGACGAGGTGGCCGCGGTGGCCGTCGGCGCGCCGCGGACACCGCACCACTGGCATCTGTCCGACCTGCTGCACCCCTTCCACCGCCGGTGAGCCGTCGGTTCCACCGCCGGTGAGCCCTCGGCCCGTGCCCTCGTGCGCCCGTGCCCTCGTACGATCGTGGGCATGAGCCGTACCGAAGCCCCGCCGCTGCCCGAACCCCTGCGGGTTCCGGTCGCCGATTCGCACACCCACCTGGACATGCAGGACGGAACGGTCGAGGAGGGCCTGGCCAGGGCCGCCGCGGTCAACGTCACCACCGTCGTCCAGGTGGGCTGCGACGTCGCGGGCTCGCGATGGGCCGCCGAGACCGCCGCCGCACACCCGGCCGTGCACGCCTCGGTCGCCCTGCACCCCAACGAGGCGCCGCGCATCGTGCACGGCGACCCCGACGGCACCTCGCGCCAGGGCGCCAGGACGCCGGGCGGCAGGGCGGCCCTCGACGAGGCGCTCGCCGAGATCGACGCGCTGGCCGCCCTCGACCACGTACGCGGTGTCGGCGAGACCGGTCTCGACCACTTCCGTACGGGTCCCGAGGGCATGGCCGCCCAGGAGGAGTCCTTCCGGGCCCACATCGAGATCGCCAAACGCCACGGCAAGGCGCTCGTCATCCACGACCGCGAGGCGCACGCGGATGTGCTGCGCGTCCTCGCCGACGCGGGCGCCCCCGAGCGGACGGTCTTCCACTGCTACTCCGGCGACGCCGAGATGGCCCGGATCTGCGCGGACGCCGGGTACTTCATGTCCTTCGCGGGCAACGTCACCTTCAAGAACGCCCAGCCGCTGCGCGACGCGCTGGCCGTCGCGCCGACCGAGCTGGTCCTGGTCGAGACGGACGCCCCCTTCCTGACCCCCGCCCCGTACCGGGGGCGGCCCAACGCGCCGTATCTCATCCCGGTCACCCTGCGCGCCATGGCGGAGGTGAAGGGCGTCGATGAGGACACCCTGGCGGCGGCGGTCTACGACAACACCGCTCGGGCCTTCGACTTCTGAGGCACGGCACGGGGGCACCGCGGCGCACGGCACGGGCGGCCCCGCGGAAAGCGGCACCGGCGGCCCCGCGGGCGCGACGGCACGGCGGCACCGCGCCGCGGCCGTAGGCTTACCGGGTGAGCAGCACAGAGCCCGACGCCCTCCTGGGCCCCGCAGACATCCGCGACCTGGCCGCGAAGCTGGGCGTACGCCCCACCAAGCAGCGGGGTCAGAACTTCGTCATCGACGCCAACACGGTCCGCAGGATCGTGCGCACCGCGGAGGTCCGCCCGGACGACGTGGTCGTGGAGGTCGGCCCCGGGCTCGGCTCGCTGACCCTGGCCCTGCTGGAGGCGGCCGACCGGGTCGTCGCCGTGGAGATCGACGACACGCTCGCCGCCGCCCTCCCGGCCACGGTCGCCGCCCGGATGCCGGGGCGCGCCGACCGGTTCGCCCTGGTCCACTCCGACGCGATGCTGGTGACCGAGCTGCCCGGCCCGGCGCCCACCGCGCTCGTCGCGAACCTGCCGTACAACGTGGCGGTGCCGGTCCTGCTCACCATGCTGGAGCGCTTCCCGAGCATCGAGCGGACCCTCGTCATGGTCCAGGCCGAGGTCGCCGACCGGCTGGCCGCCCGGCCGGGCAGCAAGGTCTACGGCGTGCCGTCGGTGAAGGCCAACTGGTACGCGGACGTCAAGCGCGCCGGGTCCATCGGCCGCACGGTGTTCTGGCCCGCGCCGAACGTGGACTCGGGGCTCGTCTCGCTGGTCCGGCGCACCGAACCGATCAGGACCACCGCGAGCCGGCAGGAGGTCTTCGCCGTCGTCGACGCGGCCTTCGCCCAGCGCCGCAAGACGCTGCGCGCGGCTCTGTCCGGGTGGGCCGGTTCCGCACCCGCCGCCGAGGCCGCGCTGGTCGCCGCCGGAATCTCCCCGCAGGCCCGGGGCGAGGCGCTGACGGTCGAGGAGTTCGCCGCCATCGCCGAGAACAAGCCCTCCGTGGACAAGCCCTCCGAGGACAAGCCCTCCGTGGACAAGCCCTCCTCGACCGCCGGGAGCGACGCATGAGCGGCACCGACCGTACGGCGGCCGGTACGGCGGCCGGGAGCGTCACGGTCCGCGTACCCGCCAAGGTCAACGCGCAGCTCGCCGTGGGTGCCGCGCGCCCCGACGGCTTCCACGACCTGGCCAATGTCTTCCTCGCGGTGGGCCTGTACGACGAGGTCACCGCCACCCCCGCCGACGAGCTGACCGTCACCTGCTCGGGGCCGGACGCCGCCCAGGTCCCGCTGGACACCACCAACCTCGCCGCCCGCGCCGCGCTGGCGCTGGCCGAACGGCACGGCATCGCCCCCGGCGTACACCTGCACATCGACAAGGACATCCCCGTCGCGGGCGGCATGGCGGGCGGCAGTGCCGACGGGGCCGCCGCCCTGCTGGCCTGCGACACCCTGTGGGGCACCCGCGCCACCCGCGAGGAACTGCTCGGCATCTGCGCCGAGCTCGGCAGCGACGTCCCCTTCAGCCTGGTCGGCGGGGCGGCCCTCGGCGTCGGGCGCGGAGAACAGCTCACCCCCGTCGAGGTCGGCGGCACCTTCCACTGGGTCTTCGCGGTCGCCGACGGGGGGCTCTCCACACCGGCGGTGTACGGCGAGTTCGACCGGCTCACCGCCGGTACGGACATCCCCGCCCCCGCCGCGTCCGAGGCGCTGCTGAACGCCCTGCGCTCCGGCGACTCCGGCGCACTCGCGGCGGCCCTCAGCAACGACCTCCAGGCCGCCGCGCTCTCCCTGCGCCCCTCGCTGGCCGACACCCTCGCCGCGGGCACCGGGGCGGGCGCCCTGGCCGCGCTGGTCTCCGGCTCCGGGCCGACCACCGCGTTCCTGGTGGCGGACGAGGCGTCGGCCCGCAAGGTTGCCGACGCCCTGCTCGGCTCCGGCACCTGCCGGAACGCGCGGATCGCGGTCTCGCCCGCGCCCGGTGCCACCGTCCTCTGACACCGGGTACGGGCTGATCCGCCAGGGACGACGGGACAGCCCGCGCTCGGACGGGAACCGAGTACGGCCGCGCTCGGACGGGAACCGGGTGCGGCCGTACTCAGACGGGAACTGAGTACGGCCGCGCTGCCGCTCCCGGGCGATCGGCGCGACCGTACCCGTATGGGATCAAGTGTTCGTGCGGGATCAAGCGTCCGTGACCTGGCCGGGGCGACGCCCGCCACCCGGGACCGCTACATCGACCTGCTGCGCGTCGCCTCGCTCGGCACGGTCGTCCTCGGCCACTGGCTGATGGCGGCCGTCACCTCCGACGGCGTCGGCAATCTGCTGGCCGTCGTCCCCGGCCTCCAGTCGCTGACCTGGGTGCTCCAGATCATGCCGGTGTTCTTCTTCGTCGGCGGCTTCTCGCACGCCCTGTCCTACCGCTCGCTGCTCCGCAAGCGCCCCGGGGGTTCCACGGACTCCGTCTACTCCGCGTTCCTGCGCGCCCGGCTCCAGCGGCTGCTGCGGCCCACCGTGGTCTTCATCCTGGTCTGGGGCGCGGCCGCGCTGATCGTCCAGCTGCTCGGCGGGGGCGGCGGCGGGCTGACCGGGGTCACGCTGCGGCTGGTGACCCAGCCGCTCTGGTTCATCGGGATCTACCTCGCCATGGTGGCGTTCACCCCGCCGCTGCTGAAGCTGCACGAGCGCTACGGCTGGGGCGCCTTCGCCGCGCTCGCCGGTGCCGCGGTCGCCGTCGACGTCCTGCGGTTCGCCGCCTCGGTCCCGTACGTCTCGTTCCTGAACTTCGCCTTCGTCTGGCTCGCGGTCCACCAGCTCGGGTTCCTGCGTGCCGACGGCCGGATCCGCCGCCCCGCCCTGCTCGCCGGTGCCGGGCTGGCCTCGGCCGCGGCACTGGTGGCGCTGGGCCCGTACCCCCTGTCGATGGTCGGCATGCCCGGCGAGAAGGTCAGCAACATGGCCCCGCCCACCCTCGCCCTGCTCTGCCACGGCCTCTGGCTGGTCGGCGCGGTCGAGCTGCTGCGCGGACCCGGCACCCGCCTCGTCGCCCGCCCCCGGGTCTGGCGCACCGTCGTCGCCGCCAACGGGGTGGCCATGACCGCGTTCCTCTGGCACCTCACCGCGATGCTCGGGGTCTACGGCGCGATGCTCGCCCTCGACGTCCCCCTGCCCGGACCGGCCACCGGCGCCTGGTGGGCCCAGGTCCCGCTCCGGCTCGCCGCGGCGGCGGCCCTCACCGCCGGGCTCGTCGCCGTCTTCCGTACCTTCGAACGACCGGTCTCCGCCCTGCCCGGCAAGGGTTCCGGCGCCGTCTCGGCGCTCGGCGCGACCCTCTGCCTGCTCGGTGTGCTCGGCCTGTCCATGGTCGGCTTCGGCGGGCTCCTGGAGGGACACACGGCGCTGCTCATCGCGGTACGGGTCAGCGCCCCGGCCGCCGTCGCGATGGCACTCGGCGGCTGGTTCCTGGTGGAACGCGCGGGCCGGTGAGCGCGGGCCCCGCCCGGGACGGGGCCGTCGGGGTTCCCGCCGCGCCGTACCCTGGGGACGTCGAACGAACCCCTGGACAGGAGTGAAATGGCCGTCAATCTGGTCAATGTCGAGCAGGTCACCAAGGTGTACGGCACCCGTGCCCTGCTCGACGGCGTATCCCTCGGGGTGTCCGAGGGCGACCGGATCGGTGTCGTCGGCCGCAACGGCGACGGCAAGACGACCCTCATCCGGATGCTCGCCAAACTGGAGGAGGCGGACACCGGCCGCGTCACGCACAACGGCGGGCTGCGGCTCGGGGTCCTCACCCAGCACGACTCCCTCGACCCGTCGGCGACGATCCGCCACGAGGTCATCGGCGATCTCGCCGACCACGAGTGGGCGGGCAGCGCCAAGATCCGTGATGTGCTCACCGGCCTGTTCGGCGGGCTCGCCCTGCCCGGCTTCGAGCACGGGCTGGACACCGTCATCGCCCCGCTCTCCGGTGGTGAGCGCCGCCGCATCGCGCTCGCCAAGCTGCTCATCGGCGAACCGGATCTGATCGTCCTGGACGAGCCCACCAACCACCTCGACGTCGAGGGCATCTCCTGGCTGGCCGGACATCTGCGGGCCCGCCGCTCCGCGCTCGTCTGCGTCACGCACGACCGGTGGTTCCTCGACCAGGTCTGCACCCGTATGTGGGACGTCCAGCGCGGCACGGTCCACGAGTACGAGGGCGGCTACAGCGACTACGTCTTCGCCCGCGCCGAACGGGAGCGGATCGCCGCGACCGAGGAGTCCAAGCGGCAGAACCTGATGCGCAAGGAGCTGGCCTGGCTGCGCCGGGGCGCCCCGGCCCGTACGTCGAAGCCGCGCTACCGCATCGAGGCCGCCAACGAGCTGATCGCCGATGTGCCGCCGCCGCGCGACACCAGCGAGCTGATGAAGTTCGCCAACGCCCGCCTCGGCAAGACCGTCTTCGACCTGGAGGACGTGACTGTCCAGGCCGGGCCCAAGACGCTGCTCACCCACCTCACCTGGCAGCTCGGTCCGGGCGACCGGATCGGTCTGGTCGGGGTCAACGGCGCCGGCAAGACCTCGCTGCTGCGGGCGCTGGCCGAGGCCTCCCGTACGCAGGGCGAGGAGCAGCCGGCCGCCGGCAGGATCGTCGTCGGCAAGACCGTGCGGCTGGCCTACCTCTCCCAGGAGGTCAGCGAGCTGCCCCCGAACCTGCGGGTGCTGGAAGCCGTCCAGCAGGTACGCGACCGGGTCGACCTGGGCAAGGGCCGCGAGATGACCGCGGGCCAGCTCTGCGAGCAGTTCGGTTTCTCGAAGGAGAAGCAGTGGACCCCGGTCGGCGACCTCTCCGGCGGTGAGCGGCGCCGGCTCCAGATCCTGCGGCTGCTGATGGACGAGCCCAACGTCCTGTTCCTCGACGAGCCGACCAACGACCTGGACATCGAGACCCTGACCCAGCTGGAGGACCTGCTCGACGGCTGGCCCGGGTCGATGATCGTGATCTCCCACGACCGGTTCTTCATCGAGCGGACCACGGACCGGGTGATGGCGCTGCTCGGCGACCGCACGCTGCGGATGCTGCCGCGCGGGATCGACGAGTACCTGGAGCGCAGGCAGCGGATGGAGGAGACGGCCACCCCGTCCGCCGCCGCGCCCGCGCCGTCCGGCGGGACGTCCGCCCCGGCCCCGGCCGTGTCGCCGCAGGAGGCGCGGGCGGCGAAGAAGGAGCTCCAGAAGGTCGAGCGGCAGCTCGACAAGATGTCGACGCGCGAGACGGCCCTGCACAAGCAGATCGCCGACAACGCCACCGACTTCGAGAAGGTCGCCAAGCTCGACGCCGAGCTGCGAGAACTGGTCACGGAGCGCGATGAGCTGGAGATGCGCTGGCTGGAGCTGGCCGAGGACGCCTGACGGCCAGGGTGTGACGGGCCGGTGAAGGCGGGGCCAGTGGTGCGGATGGTGCGGGCGGGGCGGGTGGTAGAAAGAAGCCCCGCCCGGGGGTGACGTGAACCCTGCGGTACGGGACCGCACGAGGGGGACGTGCCGATGACTCAGCCGCCCGGCCGGCAATCGCCGCAGGGAGGCTTCGGAGCACCGTACGATCCGTCGCCCGGCCTGTACGGTCCGCCGCGGCAGCCTTCCGCGGCCCCGGAGCCCCCACCGGCGCACTCGCCGTACGGACCTACCGCTCCCCACTCGTCGGCGGCACCGACGACTACGAGCCGCGCTGCACCAAGGAACAGCGCACCCAGGGCAGGAACCTCGACAACTGCGTGGGGGTCGCGGCCGAGGCGGACACCTTCTGCATGGCGACGAAGCCCGAGTTCGTCGACAAGGACATGACCAACGCCGTCGTGGCCTTCGACCTGAACACCGGTAGGTCGAAGTGGAGGGCCGCCGCGCCCGCCGGACAGACCCTGATGCCGCTGCGGGTCGAGGGCGGCAGGGCTGCTGATGTATGTGAGCGCGGCCATGGTCGCCTTCAGCGACTGACGGCGGTCGCCCCAGGTGACTGACGATCAGGTCCGGCCATGGCGTAACGAGGGCATCACAAGGCGGTTCTCCCTTGGGAACAGGGGATGGGCCGACCCCGTGTTCGAACTGATGCGGGTGGTACAAAGAAGCCCCGCTCGACTGTCGTAACACGCGGAAGCCATGCCCGATTCGCTCCTTTCCGGAGGGATTTCAGCCCAACGGAATCGCGGGGGAGACCGAAACGGGCACCGGACCGCACGAAGGGGGACGTGCTGATGACCCAGCCGCCCAGCCAGCAACCGCCGCAGGGAGGCTTCGGGGCTCCGCAGGAGCCGCCGCAGGGAACTCCTCAGCCGCCCCAGGGCCAGCCTCCCCAGGCACAGCCGCCTCTGCCGCCCCAGGCACCGCAGACACCGCCGCCCGTGCAGCCTCCGGCCGGGCTCCCGCAGACGCCGCCCGGGGGTCAGCCCGGCTACGGCTATCCGCAGACGCCGCCCGGGGGTCAGCCCGGCTACGGCTATCCGCAGACGCCGCCCGGGGGTCAGCCCGGCTACGGCTATCCGCAGGCCCCGGGTCAGGCGCCCGGCCAGGCCCCGGGTCCGTACGCCGCCCAGCAGCCCGGCCCCTACGCCCAGCAGCCCGGCCCGTACGGCGATCAGGCCGCGGGCCCGTATGCCCAGCAGCCGGGACCGTACGGTCAGCAGCCCGGCCCCTACGCCCAGCAGCCGGGGCCGTACGGCGGGCAGGCCCAGACCGGGCAGGGCTATCCGACCCAGCAGTACCCCGGCGCGCCCGTGCCCGGCGGACCGGGCGGTTCCGGGGGCGGCGGCTTCCTCAAGGGCAAGCCCGCGGTCGTCGCGGCAGCGGCGCTCGCCGTCGTCCTGGCCGTAGGCGCCGGAGTCTGGTTCACCGTGAGCGGCGACGACGACAAGAAGCCCGTGGCCAAGAAGAGCACCGGCCCCAAGGAGCCGAGCGGGTCGCCCACGGTCGACGAGGGCGACGGCAACGGCGACGGCCGCGCGGTGGACGACGACCTGAACGCCGGGCGCAAGAAGGGCGAGGCGAAGGTTCTCTGGCTCCAGCAGAACGGCGTCGACCTGCCGCGCAACGGCGCCGATGTGTACGGGCCCTGGATCGTCGGCGACACGGTGGTCAAGGCCATGTACCGCTCCGTCTCCGCCTACTCGGCCGCCGACGGCAAGCAGAAGTGGACCCTTCCGCTTCCCGCCGATGTGTGTGCGACGCCCAACACTCCGACCGCCGACGGCAAGATGGTCATCGGCGTGAAGAACGGCACCACGGACAAGGCCGACTGTTCCGACCTCCAGATGATCGACCTCAACACCGGCAAGGCCGGCTGGAAGAAGTCGATCACGAAGAACAGCACCTGGGACCTGATGTCCGACATCGGTCTGGCGATCAGCGGCGACACCGTCACCGTCGGGCGGACCAGCAACTCCAACGCGTACCGCGTCAGCGACGGCAAGGAACTGTTCGGCAAGCCCTCGGGCAACTGCCAGCCCTTCGCGTTCGCGGGCGGCCCCAAGCTGATCGCCGCGGCGAGCTGCCGCACCGACGACATCCAGAACCCGCAGCACCAGGTGCAGGAGCTCGACCCCACCACCGGCAAGGCCAAGTGGACGTACCAGCCGCCGCGCGGCTGGGAGGTCAAGAAGGTCTACTCGGTGAGCCCGCTGATCGTCTCGCTCATCCACGAGAAGAAGAAGCAGTGGTCCATCGTGGCGCTCAAGGAGAACGGCACGCTCCGTTCCCAGCTGGTCAGCGACAAGGGCGACAAGCTCTCCACCAACTGCGGCCATGACTTCAGCATCTTCGGCGAGAAGCTCGAAGGGTGCAGCGGCGTCGCCGCCGACGCCAACACCTTCTACATCGCGACCGAGGCCGACACCAGCGGCACCGGCCGGACCAACAAGGTCGTCGCCTTCGACCTGAACACCGGCAGGACCAAGTGGAAGGCCGACGCCCCGGCCGAGCGGATCCTCCAGCCCCTGCGCATGGAGGGCGGCAACGTGCTCCTCTACATGGAGGCGAAGTACGACAAGGGCGGGGCCATCGCGACGCTCCCGCCGACCGGCGGGACCCCCACCGTGGTGCTCCAGCACCCGGATTCGACGACCCGTATCGAGAGCAGCTTCTTCACCTCCAGGATCGCCTACGCGGGCGGCCGTTCCTTCATCATGAGCGGGCGCGTCAGCGCCTCCAACGACGAGGAGGAGAAGGAGCAGAAGACGATGATGGTGTTCGGCAAGTGACGGTTCACGACGGCACCCGACGGAATCCGGCCGGCAGCCACCGGCCCCGACCCCACACACCCCCTTCTTCCGAGGTACGCACGCCATGACCCAGCCGCCCCAGCCGCCCAACGAGCCGTCCCCCGGCGGATTCGGCGCTCCCCAGGACCCGCCGCCCGGTGGTTTCGGTGCCCCGCAGGACCCGCCGCCCGGTGGTTTCGGCGCCCCGCAGGACCCGCCGCCGGACGCCCTCAGCAAGCAGCAGCCGCCCGCACCGGCCGCACCGGCCGCGCCGCAGACGCCGCCGCCCGGCGGGTACGGCAGCCCGCCCGCCCCGCCCGCCGGGGGTTACGGTGCTCCGGCCGCCCCGCCCGCGGGCGGCTACGTCCCGCCGCCCGCGCCGCAGCCCAACGGCTACGGCTATGGCTATCCGCAGGCACCGCAGGGCGGCTACGGCTACCCGCAGGGTCCGACGGCAGGCCAGCCGGGAATGCAGCAGGGGGCGCCGCAGGGGTACGGCTACCCGACCCAGCCGATGCAGCCGCAGTACCCGGACCCGCAGCAGGGCGCCGGCGGCAAGAAGTTCAGCACCCAGATGCAGATCATCGTCGCCGCGGCCGTCGCCGTGGTGCTGATCATCGGCGGTGGCATCATCTACTCCGCCACCGGTGACGACGACAAGGGCGGTGGCACCGAGGCAGCCTCCGCCGGCGCCACCGGCGGCGAGAGCAAGGGCGGCGAGGGCGCGGACGGCGGACTCGGCGGCGGGGCCGAGAAGGCACCGGCGAACACCAAGTCCAAGGTCGCCTTCCAGCTTCCGCAGCCGAAGGTCACCGACGTCACCACGGTCTCGGGCTCCTGGCTCACCGACAAGGCGTACGTCAAGACCGGCGTGAACGAGATCGTCGCCTACGACCTGACCAAGGGCACCAAGCTCTGGGCCATTCCGCTCACCGGCCAGCTCTGCGCCGCCTCCCGGCACATGAGCAAGGACTTCAGGACGGCGATCGCCTTCGAGCCCGCCAAGCGGACGGCTAAGGACAAGTACCAGGACTGCAGCCAGGTCGGCGCGCTCGACCTGAGCACCGGCAAGCTGCTGTGGAGCAAGTCCGTCACCGCCGCCACCAGCGGTGACAAGCCGATCAGGTTCGACGAGGTGACGCTCAGCGGCACCACGATCGCCGCGGGCGGCACCAGCGGCGGCGCCGCGTTCAACCTCACCACCGGCGCCGAGCTGTGGAAGCCGAAGGCCAGTACGGACGGCTGCTACGACAAGGGGTACGGCGGCGGCGACGCCCTCGCCGTGGTCCGCAAGTGCGGCTCGTACGACGAACCGCAGCTCACGATCCAGGCCCTGAACCCGGCCACCGGTGCCCCGATCTCCTCGTACAAGATGCCGGCCGGTGTCGAGTACGCGAGCATCGTCTCCACCAAGCCGCTGGTCGTCGCGGCCGACGTCGGCGACACCGCCGGTGACGGCAGCGGTATCTCGGACTTCTTCTCCATCGACGCGGCCACCGGCAAGCTGCTCGTGCGGATCTCGGCCGACGCGGACAAGTACGCGGCGCGCTGCGGCTCCACCGAGGTCGAGACGTGCCAGCACGTGGTCGTCGGCAACAACCGGATCTACGTGCCGACCGAGGAGCACGAGGGCGGCGGCGACTACGGCGACACCAACGAGATCGTCGCCTTCGACCTGACCACCGGCAAGCTCGTCGGCGGCAAGGCGGACGCGGGCGACCGCTACACGCTGACCCCGCTGCGGATGGACGGCTCCAACATCATCGCGTACAAGGAGCCCCCGTACGACAAGGGCGGCCAGATCGTCTCCATCAACGGCTCCAGCTTCAAGGAGACGCTGCTGATGGAGAACCCGAGCGAGGAGGCCGTCCGCGACGCGGAGACCAGCTTCTCCGGCGACTACGCCGAGATCCTGTACTCCCAGGGGCGGCTGTACCTCTCCGAGGTGATGATCAGCGAGCCCCGCGAGAGCTCGGCGGACGACAAGGAGTACCTGGTGGTCAGTTTCTCCGCCAGCTGACCCCTCAGCGTTGTTCCACGGCCCTGCCGGTCGATCACCGACCGGCAGGGCCGATCGTTTTCCGCCCGCCAAGTAGCCCTGAATCAAGCAGAATTCGGCAATCCGGGGGGCTTATGGCGGGTAAGGCGCACGTGGCGTCGAACAAGCGTGTAGCTTGCCGGGTCAGGCGGCCGGGGGCACGGAATCCGGTGCACACAGGGGTACTTGGGGGCGTGTTTCGATGGGCGTGCGGCTCATGGTGGTCGACGATCACCGACTGCTCGCCGAGGCACTGGCCTCGGCGCTGAAACTGCGCGGGCACCGGGTCCTCGCGGCGGCCGCGCCGACGTCGGGGTCAGCGGAACTGGTGGTCAGCAGGGCGCCGGAGGTCTGCCTCTTCGGCACGGCGTCCCCCGCCGAACCGGGGGCCTTCGACCCGATCGTACGGATCGGTCAGGAACGCCCGCAGGTGGCGGTGGTGGTGCTCGGCCCGGTGCCGAGCCCGCGCGGGATCGCGGCGGCCTTCGCGGCCGGGGCCGCCGGATACGTACGGCACGACGAGCGGATCGAGGGCGTGGAACGGGCCATGATCAAGGCCCGTGCCGGAGAGACGGCGATCGCTCCGCAGTTGCTCCGGGGTGCCTTCGCCGAGCTGCTCAACCCGGCGGTCCAGCCCGACGACGAGGGCCGACGGCTGCTCCTGATGCTCACCCCGCGCGAGGCCGAGGTGCTGGTGAGGGTCGCCGAGGGCGAGGACACCCGGCTGATCGCGGCCGGGATGGGCATCGCGCCCAGCACCGCGCGTACGCATGTGCAGCGGGTGCTGATGAAGCTGGGGGTGGGCTCACGGCTGGAGGCCGCGGCCCTCGCGGCCCGTACCGGACTGCTGGACCGGGCGTCCACGGGGGCGGTGCGGGGACCCGACGCCCTCGGCCGGGACGAGTGACGCCGGGCCGGCACAGAGGTTGACGCTTGGCACGGGCGGCGAGGCCGATGCCGGGAACGACGGCGAAGCAGATCGTCGGGATCGTGCAGTCGAGCCCGTTCGTGGGGAGACGGAGCCCTTCGGCCAGTGCCTGCTGGGGAGGCATGCGGCGGGGGTTCTCGCTTCGTTGGGCGCATGTGAACGCGACGGGACCTACGCCGATGCGTTCCGCGAACGAGCCATCCGAACGGTGTTCTTTGTTCGGTCATGAGCGAGCGTGGCGCTATGTACGGGTGTGTGCCGATCGGGCGAAGCGCTTCGCGTGGCCGGGGCGCGGTTCGCGTCCCGGGGTGTGCAGATGCGGGACGGGCGGCTGGACCATTGACGGAGGTGTTGGGTCGTGATTAGTTATGTGCGGTTATGTTTGGAGGAACCTGGTGAAGAAGACGGTTACGCCCCTCGCCGACGGCCGTGAACTGATCTATTACGACGCCGCGGACGACACCGTCCGCGACGCTGTCGACCGACGCCCCCTGGCCCCGGTCTCGACCTCGTCGCAGATCCGCCACGATCCGCTCCTCGGCGACTCGGTGGCCATCGCCTCGCACCGGCAGGGGCGTACGTACCACCCGCCGGCCGACGAGTGCCCGCTCTGCCCGTCGAGGGACGGGCGGCTCAGCGAGATCCCCGACGACCACTACGACGTCGCCGTCTTCGAGAACCGTTTCCCCTCCCTCGCCGGGGACTCCGGCCGCTGCGAGGTCGTCTGCTTCACCTCCGACCACCACGCGTCCTTCGCCGACCTCACCGAGGACCGCGCCGCCCTGGTCCTCGACGCCTGGACCGACCGCACCGCCGAACTCGCCGGACTGGACGAGGTCACCCAGGTCTTCTGCTTCGAGAACCGCGGGGCCGAGATCGGTGTGACCCTCGGCCACCCGCACGGCCAGATCTACGGCTACCCCTTCGTCACCCCGCGCACCGAACTGATGATGCGCTCGGCCCGCCGGCACCGCGAGGAGACCGGGCGCAACCTCTTCGACGACGTCGTGTCCCGCGAGGAGGCGGACGGCTCACGCGTCGTCCTCAGCGGCGAGCACTGGGTCGCCTTCGTGCCGTACGCCGCGCACTGGCCCTACGAGGTCCACCTCCACCCCCGCCGCCGCGTCCCCGACCTGCGGGAACTGGACGAGGGCGCGCGGACGGAGTTTCCACAGATCTATCTGGAACTCTTGAAGCGGTTCGACCGGATCTTCGGCCCCGGTGAACCGCCGACCCCGTACATCTCCGCCTGGCACCAGGCACCGTTCGGGGTGCCGGGCCGGGAGGACTTCGGGCTCCATCTGGAGCTTTTCACCATTCGACGTACCTCCGGCAAGCTGAAGTTCCTCGCGGGTTCCGAGTCCGGCATGAGTGTGTTCATCAACGATGTGCCGCCGGAAGCCGCGGCCCAGCGACTGCGAGAGGTAGCGAGCGAATGAGCAACCCCCGGAAGAAGTACCTGGTGACCGGCGGCGCGGGATACGTCGGCAGCGTGGTCGCCGCGCATCTGCTGGAGGCCGGGCACGAGGTGACCGTCCTCGACGACCTGTCCACCGGGTTCCGGGAGGGCGTCCCCGCCGGGGCCGAGTTCATCGAGGGCCGGGTCCAGGACGCGGCCCGCTGGCTGCACCCCGGCTACGACGGGGTGCTGCACTTCGCCGCGTACTCCCAGGTCGGCGAGTCCGTCGCCGACCCCGCGAAGTACTGGGTGAACAACGTCGGCGGCACCATGGACCTGCTCGCCGCGATGCGCGACGCCGGGGTGCGCACCCTGGTCTTCTCCTCGACCGCGGCCACCTACGGCGAACCGGTCTCCAGCCCCATCGCGGAGTCCGACCCGACCGCGCCGACCAGCCCGTACGGTGCCTCCAAGCTCGCCGTCGACCACATGATCACCGGCGAGGCGGTAGCGCACGGCCTGGCAGCCGTCTCGCTGCGCTACTTCAACGTGGCCGGAGCGTACGGCGGTTACGGGGAGCGCCACGCGCCCGAGACGCATCTGATCCCGCTCGTCCTCCAGGTCGCCCTCGGGCAGCGCGAGTCGATCTCCGTCTACGGCGAGGACTACCCGACCCCGGACGGCACCTGCGTCCGCGACTACATCCATGTCGCCGACCTCGCCGAGGCCCATCTGCTGGCACTCGACGCGGCCGTCTCCGGCGAGCACCTGATCTGCAACCTCGGCAACGGCAACGGCTTCTCCGTACGCGAGGTCGTCGAGACCGTCCGGCAGGTCACCGGCCACCCCGTCCCCGAGACCGCCGCCCCGCGCCGGGCCGGCGACCCGGCCGTGCTGGTCGCCTCCGCCGACACCGCCAGGAAGCGCCTCGGCTGGCAGCCGTCCCGCTCCGGCCTGGCCGGAATCATCGCCGATGCCTGGGCGTTCGCCCGCCGAGAGGAGCCCACCGCCCCATGACCGATGACACCACCGATGCCACCGATGTCATGACCGATGCCACCACCCGTGCCGCTTCCGGCACGGCGGCGCGGAACGCCGAGTCGGCCGCCTCCTTCACCGCCCTGTACGGGACCGAGCCCGAGGGGATCTGGGCCGCGCCCGGACGGGTGAACCTGATCGGTGAGTACACCGACTTCAACGACGGCTTCGTGATGCCGCTCGCCCTCCCGCACACGGCACGCGCGGCCGTCGCCCGGCGCACCGACGGCGTGCTCCGGCTGCACTCCACCGACATGCCCGGCGGCGTCGTCCAGCTCCGTGTCGACGAGCTGGCCCCGCACGCGGGCCACGGCTGGGCCGCCTACCCGGCCGGAGTCGTCTGGGCGCTGCGCGAGGCGGGCCACCGGGTCACCGGCGCGGACATCCAGCTGACCTCCACGGTCCCCACCGGGGCCGGGCTCTCCTCGTCCGCCGCCCTCGAAGTCGTCACGGCGCTCGCCCTGAACGCTCTCTTCGGGCTGGGTCTGACCGCCTCCGAGCTCGCGGTGCTCGGCCAGCGCGCCGAGAACGCGTTCGTCGGCGTGCCCTGCGGCGTCATGGACCAGATGGCCTCGGCCTGCTGCACCGAGGGGCACCTCCTGTACCTGGACACCCGTGACCTCGGCAGCCGCCAGGTTCCCTTCGACCTGGCCGCCCAGGGGCTGACGCTCCTGGTCGTCGACACCCGGGTCAAGCACGCCCTCGGCGACGGCGCCTACGCCGAGCGCCGGGCGGGCTGCGAGGAGGGCGCCCGGATCCTCGGCATACCGGCGCTGCGGGACCTCCCGTACGACGGTCTCGACGCGGCACTGGAGAAGCTGGCGGCGGCCGGGGCGGACGAGTCCGTCCTGCGTTTCGTACGCCATGTGGTCAGTGACAACCAGCGCGTCGAGCAGGTCATCGCGCTGCTCGACGCGGGGGACGCACCGGCCGTCGGCCCGGTCCTCACCGCGGGCCATGTCTCGCTCCGGGACGACCTGCGGGTCTCCTGCCCGGAGCTGGACCTGGCGGTCTCGGCGGCGAACGGGGCCGGGGCGCTCGGGGCCCGGATGACCGGCGGCGGTTTCGGCGGCTCGGCGATCGTGCTGGTGGACGTGGCGGCCGCGGCCGCGGTCACCGAATCCGTTCTGGAGGCGTTCGCCTCGGCCGGCTACGCGGCGCCCGGGGTGTTCACCGCCGTGCCGTCGGCGGGTGCCCGCCGTCTCGCCCCAGCCGCTTGGTGAGGACGAACTCGGTGACTCCGGGCGGGTAGTTGTCCACCCGCCCGGCCTCCTCGTACCCGTGGCTCCGGTAGAAGCCGGGGGCCTGGAAGTCCCAGGTCTCCACCCGGGAAGCGGTGCAGTCCCGCTCCGTGCGGGCCACCCGTTCGGCCTCGGTGAGCAACAGCGAGCCGAGGCCGAGGCCGCGATGGGTCGCCTCGACCCAGAGCAGTTCCACATGGAGCCAGTACGCCCAGGTCCGCCCGGTCAGGCCGCCGACGATCCCGCCCTGTTCGTCCAGCGCCCATACCTCCAGCGGGACTTCGTGCTCGGCGGGGGTGGTGAGCAGCGCCCGCAGCTCCGGTGAGGCGGCTCTGTTGTCGTCCCGCAGCCGTCCGTTCAGCAGGCTGCGTCGTTCTCTGTCCACTTCTGTCTCAAGACGGAACATGCAGCACACCCTAAACACCTTGGGCAACCAGTTCCGCGAATTTGCTTCCCCTGTCGGCCCCCGCCCGTACGCTGATCCCAGCACCGGTGGGGGCCGGTGCCGATTCAGGGGGCGAGACAGTCGGGTACGACGCCCGGGGCAGGGTTCCAGTCGGCGCACGGCGGCGGCCGTGGGGCCGAGGAACATCCCGATGCTCCGGGTGTCGTACCCGTACCGGTCCGTCCCCGCCGAAGGGGATGTCTGTGGCTCGAATCCGGGTTCTCGTGGTCGACGATCACCGCATCTTCGCCGAGTCGCTCGCCGCGGCCCTCGCGGCCGAGCCGGACGTCGACGGGGCGGCGGCGGGCAGCGGTCCCGCCGCGCTGCGCTGTCTGGAGCGTGCGGCGGCCGAAGGGCACTGCTACGACGTCATGCTGATCGACGCCGAACTGGGCGCCCTGGCCGCGGGCGTCGCCCGTGCCGTCCCCGTCCCGCAGCAGGGGGACGGGCGTCCGGTGGACGGCATCTCGCTGGTGGCCGGGGTCCGTTCGGACCGGCCCGCGGTGCGTACGGTGGTGCTCGCCGAGCGGGACGACCCGCGCCGGGCCGCGCGGGCGCTCCAGGCCGGGGCCTCCGGCTGGGTGGCCAAGGACAGCTCGCTCCAGCGGCTCCTCGCGGTGATACGGGGCGTGCTGCGCGACGAGACACATCTGCCGCCCGCCCTGCTCACGGGCGTCCTGCGGGAGTTGACCGCGGCCCGCAAGCACCGCACCGAGAGCGAACGGCTGGTGGAGTCGCTGACGCCGCGCGAGCGCGAGGTGCTGCGCTGCATGGTGGCGGGGCTGGGCCGCAAGGCGGTGGCCGAGCGGCTCTTCCTGTCCCCGCACACGGTGCGTACGCATATGCAGAACGTGCTGGGCAAGCTGGGCGTGCACTCGACGCTGGCCGCGGTGGCGCTGGCCAGGAGGGCGGGGGTGGGCCCCGCCGAGCTGAACGGTGACGTGGTGGAGCTGGCCGGGCACGCCGCCGGACTGAACGGGCACGTGGCGGGCTGATCGGGTACGTGGCGGGCCGGGCGGGCACGTCGCGGGCCGGGCGGGAACGGTCCCGGTTCCGGCCCTCAGGTCGGGACGTTGTCGAACGGTGCGGTCAACTGGCGCAGCAGACCGGCCAGTTCGGCCCGCTGGTGGCGGGACAGCTCACCGAGGATGGCGCGCTCCTGGGCGAGCAGACCGGCCAGCGACTGGTCGGCCTTGTCGCGGCCCTCGGCGGTCAGCCGGACGAGCACGCCCCGGCGGTCGCTCGGGTCGGGCAGCCGCTCGACGAGGTTCTTCTTGGTCAGCCGGTCGATGCGGTTGGTCATCGTGCCGGAGGTGACCAGGGTCTGGGTCAGCAACTGGCCGGGTGAGAGCTGATACGGGTCGCCCGCGCGGCGCAGCGACGTCAGCACGTCGAACTCCCACGGCTCCAGATGATGCTCGGAGAAGGCGATCCGGCGGGCCCGGTCGAGGTGGCGGGCCAGGCGGGAGACGCGGCTGAGCACCTCGAGCGGTTCCACGTCGAGGTCGGGGCGCTCGCGGCGCCATGCAGCGACCAGTCGGTCGACCTCGTCCTCCATGTCGATCAGTGTAGAGGGTCTGTCGACATGAAGTCTCTTGAATTCGAGTGTCTTGACATCAAGATAGTTGGATGCTGATGCTGTTCCATGACCGATTCCGCCTCCTCGCCCGCCCCCACGCCCCCGCCCACTTCCGCACCCCCCACTTCAGCGCCCCTCGTTTCGCCCACCTGGGACCCGGGGCAGTACCTGCGCCACGCGGACCACCGCACCCGCCCGTTCCGCGACCTGCTGGCCCGGATCGGGGACCTCCCCGGCCACCCGGCGCCCCGCATCGCCGACCTCGGCTGCGGCGCGGGCAATGTCACCGCGCTGCTGGCCGACCGCTGGCCGGAGGCCCGGATCACGGGCTACGACAACTCCCCGCAGATGCTGGAGGAGGCCGTCGCCCATACCCGCCCCCTCCTGGACTTCACCCGGGCCGACGCGGCGACGTGGACCCCCACGGAGACGTACGGCCTGATCGTCTCCAACGCCCTGCTCCAGTGGCTCCCCGGCCACTGGGGCCGCTTCCCGGTCTGGCTCGACGCCCTGGCCCCCGGCGGCACGTTCGCGTTCCAGGTCCCCGGCAACTTCACGGCCCCCAGCCACACACTGCTCGCCGCACTCCGTGAGTCCGACCGCTGGCGCCCCCTGCTGCACGGCGTGGGCGACCGCACGGCCGCCGTCCTCACCCCCGCCGACTACCTGACCCGGCTCCAGGACCTGGGCTGCGAGGCGGACGTCTGGGAGACCACCTACCTCCAGACCCTGCCCGGCGAGGACCCCGTCCTGGACTGGGTCAAGGGCACCGCCCTCCGCCCGGTCCTCACGGCGCTCGCCGGCGACCCCGGGGCCCGCGACGCCTTCCTCGCCGAATACCGCGACCTGCTCCACACCGCGTACCCGCCGGGCCCGCACGGCACGGTCTTCCCGTTCCGCCGCATCTTCGCGGTCGCCCGCAAGCGGGGCTGACGGCCCTGCGGGCTGACGGCCCTGCGGGCTGTCGCGGGGACGTCAGAGCTCGTTCAGGGCGTCCAGCGTGATGTCGATGTCGATGGGGAACGGCACGCCGGTCTTGAGACGGTCGTGGTGGATCCCGGTCAGCGCGTACGCCTTCGTCACCGGGTCCAGCTCGTAGACCCGCACGACCGGGTGCTGGTCGGTGCCCGCCATCTCGACCAGCCAGAAGTTCGGGATGCCGGCCGCGGCGTACTTCTGCGGCTTGGCCTCACGGTCGCGCGCCTCGGAGTCGGGGGAGACCACTTCGACGGCGAGGAGGACATCGGAGGCGTTGTACGACGTCTGGTCCAGGCTCCCCGTCTCGGCTGCGGCGCGAATGACGGAGATATCGGGCTCGGGGCCGTTGCGCCGGTTGAGGACAACCGTCATCTCCCGGACGGCCTTCAGCTCGCGGGGGGCGCTGCCCCGCAGGCCGTACATCAGCAGGTCGATCATGCGGCTGTGGAAGATCCGCTGCGGACTCACAAAAACGAGGCTCCCGTCGATCAGCTCTGTGTGCGGCGGGAGATCGGGCAGCGTGAACAGATCGTCCACGGTGTAGCCGCCCTGGGGCGGCACCGGCCAGCGGGAACTGTGCGCGGCGGTCGACTCGGCGGTCATGGTTCCTCCCATGGACGGGATTCTTGGCCCTGTTGACCACAGTACGGGTGGGTTTCCCGCAGCGTCACCGCATCGGGTGACGCGTCGGCTCAGTTCTTGCGGTGGCCTATCAGGCGCGGCTTCGACTCCAGGTTCTCCAGGCCGTGCCAGGCCAGGTTCACCAGATGGGCGGCGACCTCCGCCTTCTTCGGCTTGCGGACGTCCAGCCACCACTGGCCGGTCAGTGCCACCATGCCCACCAGGGCCTGCGCGTACAGCGGGGCCAGCTTCGGTTCGAAGCCGCGGGCCTTGAACTCCAGCCCCAGGATGTCCTCGACCTGTGTGGCGATATCACTGATCAGGGACGCGAACGTGCCGGTCGACTGGGCGACGGGGGAGTCGCGGACCAGGATCCGGAAGCCGTCGGTGTACGTCTCGATGTAGTCGAGCAGCGCGAACGCCGCCTGTTCCAGCAGTTCGCGGGGATGGCCCGCCGTGAGGGCGCCCGTCACCATGTCCAGCAGCTGACGCATCTCGCGGTCGACCACGACGGCGTACAGGCCCTCCTTGCCGCCGAAGTGCTCGTACACGACCGGCTTGGAGACCCCGGCGCGGGCCGCGATCTCCTCCACCGACGTGCCTTCGAAACCCTTGTCGGCGAACAGGGTGCGGCCGATGTCCAGCAGCTGTTCGCGCCGCTCCTTGCCGGTCATCCGGACCCGTCGGGTCCGGCGGGTGGGGGAGGGTCTGCTCTTCTCGCCGCTTGTGCTTCCGTCGGTCGCCACGTCGTCAATCATGCCGCGTCTGCCTGTGCGGGCTTGCGCCGGGAGTCGATACGGGCGGCGTCGGGCCAGCGGACGTCGTACGCCCAGCCCAGCTTCTCGAACCAGCGGATCAGCCGGGCGCTCGAATCGACCTGGCCGCGCAGCACTCCGTGCCGGGCGCTCGTCGGGTCCGCGTGGTGCAGGTTGTGCCAGGACTCGCCGCAGGACAGCACCGCCAGCCACCACACATTCCCGGACCTGTCACGGGACTTGAAGGGGCGCTTGCCGACCGCGTGGCAGATCGAGTTGATCGACCAGGTGACGTGGTGCAGCAGCGCCACCCGTACCAGCGAGCCCCAGAAGAACGCGGTCGCCGCGCCCCACCAGGACATCGTCACCAGACCGCCGACCAGCGGCGGGATCGCCAGCGAGGCGATGGTGAAGCCGAGGAAGTGCCGGGAGATCGCGACCAGGGCCGGGTCCCTGATCAGATCCGGGGCGTACTTCTGCTGCGACGTCCGCTCCTCGTCGAACATCCAGCCGATGTGGGCCCACCACAGGCCCTTCATCAGGGCGGGCAGGCTCTCGCCGAACCGCCACGGCGAATGCGGGTCGCCCTCCGCGTCGGAGAACCGGTGGTGCTTGCGGTGGTCGGCCACCCAGCGCACCAGCGGGCCCTCCACGGCCAGCGACCCGGCGATGGCGATCGCGATGCGCAGCGGACGCTTCGCCTTGAAGGCGCCGTGCGTGAAGTAGCGGTGGAAACCGATCGTGATCCCGTGGCAGCCGATGTAGTACATCGCCACCAGCAGACCCAGATCGAGCCAGCTGACCCCGCGCCCCCAGGCCAGCGGCACCGCCGCGGCCAGGGCCAGGAACGGCACCACGATGAACAGCAGCAGGGCGATCTGCTCGACCGACCGCTTCCGGTCGCCGCCGAGCGTGGCGGGGGGCAGAGCGCGGGTCTCCGCGGCCGGGTGGGGATCGTCGATCACATCGGGGCTGGTCGGCATGCGAGTCCTCTGTGGGGTGAGGAGATATACGACGGACGGCCCTGGCTACGGTTCCGTAACCTACGGCCTGGTAAGTATGGCAGTGACGGGGGCCACAACACGAGAGGCCGGTCCAGCACGTCCCCGGCGGTACCCCGTACGCGCACCGGGTAGGGGAACCGTGCCGACGGCATCCGCGAGCCGCCCCTCAGGGCAGCGGAGACGCCGTTCGCGACGACACCTATCCTTGGGAGGGTCGGACAGCGCGGTCCGCACCCGCTCGTCGGGGCGTGGCGACAGCACCGCTGCAGCCGAGGGCCCCGGATCCCGTGCTCAACCACTGCAAGGAGCCGCACACTGTGAGCAGTGCCGACCAGACCCCTGCCGCCAGCCCCGAGCTGCGGGCGGACATCCGACGCCTCGGCGATCTGCTGGGCGAGACCCTCGTACGTCAGGAAGGCCAGGAGCTCCTCGACCTCGTCGAGCGGGTCCGCGCCCTGACCCGTACCGACGGCGAGGCCGCGGCCGAGCTCCTCGGCGACACGGACCTGGAGACCGCCGCGCAGCTCGTGCGCGCCTTCTCCACGTACTTCCACCTCGCCAACGTCACCGAGCAGGTCCACCGCGCCCACGAGATGCGCGACCGGCGTGCCGCGGAGGGCGGGCTCCTCGCCCGTACCGCCGACCGGCTGAAGGACGCGGACCCCGAGCACCTGCGCGAGACGGTCAAGAACCTCAACGTCCGCCCCGTCTTCACCGCGCACCCCACCGAGGCCGCCCGGCGCTCCGTGCTCAACAAGCTCCGCCGCATCGCGGAGCTCCTCGAAACCCCCGTCATCGAGGCCGACCGGCGCCGCCACGACCTCCGGCTGGCCGAGAACATCGACCTCATCTGGCAGACGGACGAGCTGCGCGTCGTGCGGCCCGAGCCGGCCGACGAGGCCCGCAACGCCATCTACTACCTCGACGAGCTGCACGCCAACGCCGTCGGCGACGTCCTGGAGGACCTCGCCGCCGAGCTGGAGCGCGTCGGCGTCGAACTGCCCGCGGGCACCCGTCCGCTCACCTTCGGCACCTGGATCGGCGGCGACCGCGACGGCAACCCCAACGTGACGCCCGCCGTCACCTGGGAGGTGCTGATCCTCCAGCACGAGCACGGCATCACCGACGCGCTGGAGCTCATCGACTACCTGCGCGGGCTGCTCTCCAACTCCATCCGCTACACCGGCGCCACCGACGAGCTGCTGACCTCCCTCCAGGCCGACCTGGAACGCCTCCCCGAGATCAGCCCCCGCTACAAGCGGCTGAACGCCGAGGAGCCCTACCGCCTCAAGGCCACCTGCATCCGGCAGAAGCTCGTCAACACCCGCGAGCGCCTGGCCTCCGGCACCCCGCACCGCCCCGGCTGCGACTACCTCGGCACCGCCGAGCTGATCGCCGACCTCGCGCTCATCCAGACCTCGCTGCGCGAGCACCGCGGCGGCCTCTTCGCCGACGGCCGGATGAACCGCACCATCCGCACCCTGTCCGCGTTCGGCCTCCAGCTCGCCACCATGGACGTACGCGAGCACGCCGACGCCCACCACCACGCCCTCGGCCAGCTCTTCGACCGGCTCGGCGAGGAGTCCTGGCGCTACGCCGACATGCCGCGCGACTACCGGCGCAAGCTCCTCGCCAAGGAGCTCCGCTCACGCCGCCCGCTCGCTCCGACCCCGGCCCCGCTGGACGCCGCGGGCGAGAAGACCCTCGGCGTGTTCCACACCATCAAGGAAGCCTTCGAGCGCTTCGGCCCCGAGGTCATCGAGTCCTACATCATCTCGATGTGCCAGGGCGCCGACGATGTCTTCGCCGCCGCCGTCCTCGCCCGCGAGGCGGGCCTCCTGGACCTGCACGCCGGCTGGGCGAAGATCGGCATCGTGCCGCTGCTGGAGACCACCGACGAGCTGCGCGCCGCCGACGTCATCCTCGACGAGATGCTCGCCGACCCGTCGTACCGCCGGCTCGTCTCCCTGCGCGGCGACGTGCAGGAGGTCATGCTCGGCTACAGCGACTCCTCCAAGTTCGGCGGGATCACCACCTCCCAGTGGGAGATTCACCGCGCCCAGCGCCGGCTGCGCGACGTCGCCCACCGCTACGGCGTACGGCTGCGGCTCTTCCACGGCCGCGGCGGCACCGTCGGCCGCGGTGGCGGCCCCTCGCACGACGCGATCCTCGCGCAGCCGTGGGGCACGCTGGAGGGCGAGATCAAGGTGACCGAGCAGGGCGAGGTCATCTCCGACAAGTACCTCATCCCCGCGCTCGCCCGGGAGAACCTGGAGCTGACCGTCGCGGCCACCCTCCAGGCTTCCGCGCTGCACACCGCGCCCCGGCAGTCCGACGAGGCCCTCGCCCGCTGGGACGCGGCGATGGACACCGTCTCCGACGCGGCGCACGGCGCGTACCGCAAGCTGGTCGAGGACCCCGACCTGCCCGCGTACTTCTTTGCCTCCACCCCCGTGGACCAGCTCGCCGAACTGCACCTCGGCTCCCGCCCCTCCCGCCGCCCCGACTCGGGCGCCGGGCTGGACGGGCTGCGGGCCATCCCGTGGGTGTTCGGCTGGACCCAGTCCCGCCAGATCGTGCCCGGCTGGTACGGCGTCGGCTCGGGCCTCAAGGCCCTGCGCGAGGCCGGGCTCGGCACGGTCCTGGACGAGATGCACGAGCACTGGCACTTCTTCCAGAACTTCCTGTCCAACGTCGAGATGACCCTGGCCAAGACCGACCTGCGCATCGCCCGGCACTACGTCGACACGCTCGTCCCCGACGAGCTGAAGCACGTCTTCGCCGACATCGAGGCCGAGCACGCGCTCACCGTGAGCGAGGTCCTCAAGGTCACCGGGGGCACCGAACTGCTCGGCACCAGCCCGGTGCTCCAGCAGACCTTCTCCATCCGCGACGCCTACCTGGACCCGATCTCCTACCTCCAGGTGTCGCTGCTGGCCCGTCAGCGCCGGGCCGCGGAGCGCGGCGAGGAGCCCGACCCGCTGCTCGCGAGGGCCCTGCTGCTCACCGTGAACGGGGTCGCCGCGGGTCTGCGCAACACCGGCTGACCGCCGCCGGGGGCGCCGGTACGCCCCCGGCCGGTGGGTGCGGTCCTGTCACAGGGCGACGAACGTCGCCACCAGCAGGACCGCACCCGCCGTCCCGAAGCCCCACGCCGTGCGGGACAGCCGCAGTCCGCCGCCGATCACCAGGGCGGCCAGCAGCAGGGAGCCGCCCAGCGGCATCCAGGCGTGCAGGAAGCCCGCCGTTCCGACGCGCACGGCGGCATCGGTGCCGGGCTTCACGACCACGGGGAAACGGTCGCCCTTCTTCGCCGCGACGGACTTCTCCACCGTCAGCCGGGAGCGGTCCGGCGACTTCGCGTCCGGCTCGTAGGGGCCGGTGCACCATTCCTCACCGCATCCGGTGACCGTCAGCGTGCCGTGTTCGCGGCCCTTGGACAGCACGACGTGATGCGCGGTGTTCCAGGACGACCACGCGCCCGCGACCAGCAACAACAGGGCTACGAGACCCATGGCGGCAAGGCGGCCGAAGAGTATCGCGCGGTGGGGAGAGCTCCGCTTCATGGGGGCAGATCCTTGGCCAGACCGGCACCCCGGGTCAACCTGTGGCCGAAAATCGCCCCACAGGTCGTGGGTATCCCGGGGGAATGTCAGGAGTTGTACGCGCTCTGCGCCCGCTCCAGCCCCTCCGCGAGCAGGCACTCCACCGCGTCCGCCGACCGGTCGACCAGGAACGCCAGCTCCTTGCGCTCGGTGGACGAGAAGTCCTTGAGCACGAAGTCCGCGACCTGCATCCGGCCCGGCGGCCGTCCGATCCCGAACCGCACCCGGTGGTAGTCCGGTCCCATCGACTTGGTCATGGACTTCAGCCCGTTGTGCCCGTTGTCGCCGCCGCCGAGCTTCAGCCGCAGCATGCCGTAGTCGATGTCCAGCTCGTCATGGACCGCGACGATGTGGTCGGTGGGCACCTTGTAGAAGTCGCGCAGCGCCGTCACGGGGCCGCCGGACAGGTTCATGTACGACATCGGCTTCGCCAGGATCACCCGGCGGCTCGCCGGTCCCGGCGGACCGATCCGGCCCTCCAGCACCTGCGCCTGAGCCTTCTGGGCGCGCTTGAACTTCCCGCCGATCCGTTCCGCCAGCAGGTCGGCGACCATGAAGCCGACGTTGTGGCGGTTCGCCGCGTAGTCGGGGCCGGGGTTGCCGAGGCCCACGATCAGCCAGGGGTCGGTGGCGTCGGACATCGCGCTGGGTCTCCTCGGGTGCGGGCGAGTGGATGAGGTGTTGCTCGGAGCTGTCGATACGAGCTGTCGATACGAGCTGTCGGTACAGGCAAACGGGGCGGCGGAACCCCCGGAAGGGAACCGCCACCCCGTCAGTCAAGCAGGTGCGGTGAGGCTCGGAGCCTGTCGGGCTCTCAGGCCTCGGTGGTCTCGGCGTCGGCGTCGGCCGGCTCCTCGACCTGCGCGGCGACGACCTGGAGCACGACGGCGTCCTCGTCGCCGGCCAGCACGGAGCCGGCGGGCAGCGGGATGTCCTTGGCCAGGATCGAGTCACCGGCGTCCAGGCCCGCGACGGAGACCGTGACGGACTCGGGGATGTGGGTGGCCTCGGCCTCGACGAGCAGGGTGTTCTGCACGTACTCCAGCAGGTTGCCGCCCGGTGCCAGGTCGCCCTCGGCGTGCACGGCGATCTCGACGTTGACCTTCTCGCCGCGCTTGACGGTCAGCAGGTCGACGTGCTCGATGTTGCCCTTGAGCGGGTTGCGCTGCACGGCCTTCGGGATGACCAGCGCGTCCTTGCCGTCGATCTCCAGACCGATGAGGACGTTGGCGGTACGCAGCGCCAGCTGGAGCTCGTGGGCCGGCAGGCTGACGTGGACGGCCTCGGCGCCGTGGCCGTAGACGACCGCGGGAACCAGGTTGGCACGGCGGGTGCGGCGGGCGGCGCCCTTGCCGAACTCGGTACGGACCTGAGCGGCGAGCTTGATCTCGGCCATGGTTGCACTCCTCGTAAGTGACGAACGTCGAATGGTCACCCGGCCCACGACAGGCCTGCTACGAAGAGCGCGTCGATAACGGACCACCGTACCGAACAGGTACGGCCTCCCTCGCCGAGCAACTCGCTGAGTCTACCCGGCGGGGAGGCCGCACCCCAAAGTGGATCTACCGCACCCTTACGGGCACGGCCTGAGCAGGGATTACTCCTGCTCCTCGAAGAGGCTCGTGACCGAACCGTCCTCGAAGACCTCGCGCACCGCGCGCGCGATCGTCGGCGCGATCGACAGCACCGTGATCTTGTCGAGCTCCAGCTCGCCCGGCGTCGGGAGCGTGTCGGTGAAGACGAACTCGCTGACCTTGGAGTTCTTCAGGCGGTCGGCGGCCGGGCCCGAGAGGACACCGTGCGTCGCCGTCACTATGACGTCCTCGGCGCCGTGCGCGAACAGGGCGTCGGCGGCGGCGCAGATCGTGCCACCGGTGTCGATCATGTCGTCGACCAGGACACAGACCCGGCCCTCGACGTTGCCGACGACCTCGTGGACGCTGACCTGGTTGGGCACGTCCTTGTCGCGGCGCTTGTGGACGATCGCCAGCGGGGCGTCCAGACGGTCGCACCAGCGGTCGGCGACCCGCACGCGGCCGGCGTCCGGGGAGACGATCGTGAGCTTGGTGCGGTCGACCTTGGCACCGACGTAGTCGGCCAGGATCGGCAGCGCGAACAGGTGGTCCACCGGGCCGTCGAAGAAGCCCTGGATCTGGTCGGTGTGCAGGTCGACCGTGAGAATGCGGTCGGCACCGGCCGTCTTCATCAGGTCCGCGATCAGGCGCGCCGAGATCGGCTCGCGGCCGCGGTGCTTCTTGTCCTGGCGGGCGTAGCCGTAGAACGGCACGATCACCGTGATGGACCGGGCCGACGCGCGCTTCAGCGCGTCCAGCATGATCAGCTGCTCCATGATCCACTTGTTGATCGGAGCCGTGTGGCTCTGGATCAGGAAGCAGTCGGCGCCACGTGCGGACTCCTGGAAACGCACGTAGATCTCACCGTTGGCGAAATCGAAGGCCTTCGTCGGCACGAGACCGACACCCAGCTGGTGTGCGACCTCCTCGGCCAGCTCGGGGTGGGCGCGGCCGGAGAAGAGCATCAGTTTCTTCTCGCCGGTCGTCTTGATCCCGGTCACAGCACAGTCTCCTCAGACGTGTATCTGGCGCCGCACGCATAGGTCCCGATGTGCAACGAGCCAGCCGAAATGGGTGAGCATCTATCACGGTACGCCGTGTCGGGCGCACCTGTTTCCGGTCAGCTTTCGTCGTTGGTCTCCCCGGACGCCGCGTGGGCGGCCTGCGCGGCCGCGCTGCCCGGACGCTTCCGGGCCACCCAACCCTCGATATTCCGCTGCTGGCCCCGGGCGACGGCCAGCGAACCCGCGGGCACGTCCTTCGTGATGACCGATCCGGCGGCGGTGTAGGCGCCGTCCCCCACCGTGACGGGCGCCACAAACATATTGTCCGAGCCGGTGCGGCAGTGGGAGCCGATCGTCGTGTGGTGCTTCGCGACCCCGTCGTAGTTCACGAACACGCTGGCGGCACCGATGTTGGTGTGGTCGCCGATCGTCGCGTCGCCCACGTAGCTCAGATGCGGGACCTTCGTGCCCTCGCCGATCGTGGCGTTCTTCAGCTCCACGTACGTACCGGCCTTGGCCTTCGGGCCGAGCCGCGTTCCGGGCCGCAGATAGGCGTACGGGCCCACCGACGCCCCGGGGCCGACCTCGGCCGAGTCCGCGACCGTGTTGTCCACGCGCGCGCCCGCGTGGACGACCGTGTCCTTCAGCCGGGTGTTCGGGCCGACCTCGGCGTCCTCGTCCAGATGCGTGGTCCCCAGCAGCTGCGTGCCCGGGTGCACGGTCACGTCCTGCCCGAAGGTGACCGTGGCGTCGATCAGCGTCGACGCGGGGTCGACCACCGTCACGCCCGCCAGCATCGCCCGCTCCAGCAGCCGCTCGTTGAGCAGGGTGCGGGCCTGGACGAGCTGGAGCCGGTTGTTGATGCCGAGGATCTCGCGGTGGTCGGCGGTGACGCAGGCCCCGACGCGGTGCCCGGCCTCGCGCAGGATGGACAGGACGTCGGTGAGGTACTCCTCGCCCTGGCTGTTGTCCGTACGGACCTTGCCGAGCGCGTCCGTGAGCAGCCGGCCGTCGAAGGCGAAGACCCCGGAGTTGATCTCCCGGATCGCGCGCTGTTCCTCGGTGGCGTCCTTGTGCTCGACGATCCCGGTGACCGCGCCGCTGGCCGCGTCGCGGACGATGCGGCCGTAGCCGGTGGAGTCGGGGACCTCGGCGGTCAGCACGGTGACGGCGTTGGCGTCGGAGGCGTGCGTGGCGGCGAGCGCGGTGAGCGTCCCGCCGGAGAGCAGCGGGGTGTCGCCGCAGACGACGATCACGGTGCCCTCGACGGCACCGCCGAGCTCCTGGAGCCCGATGCGTACGGCGTGGCCGGTGCCGTTCTGCTCGGACTGGTAGGCCGTCCGTACGGGGGTGTCCCCGGCGGAGAGGTGCGCGGTGACCCGCTCGCTCGCGTGGCCGACGACCACGACGAGGTGCTGGGGGTCCAGCTCGCGGGCGGCGGCGACGACATGTCCGACGAGCGAGCGCCCGGAGATCTCGTGCAGGACCTTGGGAGTCTTCGACTTCATGCGGGTGCCTTCACCCGCTGCGAGGACGACGACGGCGGCCGGGCTGATGGCGCTCACGGATGTGCCCTTCGGCTTCGGGTGGTGGACATCCGCAGGATACCGGGGGTGTTTCCGCGTGAAACGAGCGCGGGCCCCGACCGGTGAGGTCGGGGCCCGCGTACGTGTGCTCCCCCATCAGGATTTGAACCTGAACAGACGGTACCAAAAACCGCAGTGCTGCCTGATTACACCATGGGGGATCAATTCCGACTGAACCGGACATTGCGTCGGCCCGCCGGATCGGCACCCAACACTATGCCGTACCGACCGCCTTTTCCGCGACGACGAACCCGTCCGCTCCCGGCCGCGCGAGGGCGGCGGCGGGGCGGGTGGAGGCGGCAAGAAAGACAAGAGGGACAAGGGCGACAAGGTGCCCGCGATGCGGGCCGGTGGTGTTCTTGCTCGCATACGGCGCGCGGTGTCCGGGTCACCCGAAAATGAGATGCGTGCGCCCGTAGGCTGGAAGGCATGACCGCAACGGGGGCAGACCAGGAAGCGGCGGGCCCGACCACCCGCGGCTACTGGTGGTGGGAACGGCGGCGCAGTGTCGCCCTGGACGTGGGACTGGCGCTCTTCTCGGCGCTGGAGTGTGCGCTGGAGGGGGTTGAGTTCGCCCGGGACACCGGACTGCCGGTGCCGATCGGGGTGCTGTTCGGGCTGATCGCCGGCTCGGTCCTGGTGGTACGCAGACGCTGGCCGATCGCCGTGGTGCTCGTGTCGATCGCGACGACGCCCGCCGAGATGGGCTTCCTGATGGGCCTCGTGGGCCTGTACACACTGGCCGCGTCCGACGTGCCGCGCAGGATCACCGTCGTACTGACCGGGATGTCGCTCGTCGGCACGTTCATCGTCACCTACGTACGGATGCGCCAGAGCGTCACCGAGCAGGCCGACTTCGGGCCCACCGAATGGTACGTACCGCTGATCTCCCTGTTCATGTCGCTGGGGCTGACGGCGCCCGCGCTGCTGTTCGGCCTCTACATAGGGGCCAGGCGCCGGCTCATGGAGAGCCTGCGGGAGCGGGCGGACTCCCTGGAGCGGGAGCTCTCGCTGCTCGCCGACCGGGCCGAGGAACGCGCCGAGTGGGCGCGGACCGAGGAACGCACCCGCATCGCCCGCGAGATGCACGACGTGGTCGCGCACCGGGTCAGCCTGATGGTCGTCCACGCGGCGGCGCTCCAGGCGGTCGCCCCGAAGGACCCCGCGAAGGCGGTGCGCAACGCCGCGCTGGTCGGCGACATGGGACGCCAGGCGCTGACCGAGCTCCGCGAGATGCTCGGTGTCCTGCGCAGCGGCGACGCGCTGGTCGCGCCCGCGGCGGGAGGCCGTCCGCCGCTCGCCGAGGTGGGCCGGGCGGCGGCCGCCGCCGCGGCGGCGGCCGCGAGCGAGGACGGGCCGCGCCTGCACGAGGTGGAGAAGCTCGTCGCGCAGTCACGGGAGGCCGGGATGACGGTCGAGCTCTCGGTCCACGGTGAGCTGCGCCCGTACGCGCCCGAGGTCGAGCAGACCGCGTACCGGGTGGTGCAGGAGGCCCTGACGAACGTGCACAAGCACGCGGCGGGGGCGAAGACCTGGGTACGGCTCGCTCACCGCGGCGAGGAGGTCGCGATGCAGGTGGAGAACGGCCCCTCGGACAGCGCGGCGGCGGACGCGGGACTGCCGAGCGGGGGCAACGGCCTGGTGGGGATGCGGGAGCGGGTGCTGGGGCTGGGCGGCGTGTTCGTCTCCGGCCCGACGGACGCGGGGGGCTTCCGGGTCTCGGCGGTACTGCCGGACGCGGGCTGAGCCGGGGGACCGCGCGGACCCACGGCCCGTGCGGATCGCGGACTTACGGGCCCGTACAGATCGCGGACTCACGGCTTGTGCGGATCGCGGACTCACGGGCTTGTACGGATGCACGGCCTGCCCGTGCGGACTCGCCGCACCCCGCCGGGGGTGTCGTCAGCCCGGTGCCAGGCGCGACGGCTGGGCGCCCGTCACCAGCGTGGCCAGGGCCTGGTCGATGTCCGCGCCGAGGTACCAGTCGCCCGTGTGGTCGATGCTGTAGACCCGGCCCTCGTTGTCGATCGCGAGCACGGCCTGTCCCTCCCCCTCCTCGCCGAGCGGGCTGACCTCCGTCTCCAGCGCCCGTCCGAGGTCGCCCAGAGTCCGGGCGAGATGCAGCCCGCTCAGCGGGTCGATGCGCACCGCGGCCGGGGCGATCTGCCGGCCCGGCGCCGAGGCGGTGATGTACAGCCCGCCGAACTCCGCCCAGGCCTCGACGGCCGCCGGGAACACGGCGTGCTGATGCCCGGCGGGCGAGGCGTGGGAGCGCAGCTCGTCCGCCCATTCCTCGGCCTGCCGGATGTCCCAGCGCCCCGGCTGCCAGCCGGCGTCGCGCAGGGCGGCGTCGACGGCGACGGGGAAGCGGGTGGAGGTGTGCTGCTGGTGTCGGTCGTGCATCTGCGCGCGGTCAGCCCTTCTCGGCGGTGGTCGCCGCCCCGGTGGCGGTGAGGTCGACGGGGCGTACGCCGAAGTGGGCGAGCATCGCCGTGCAGGAGCGGCAGGGCGGTGCGTAGCTGCCGTGCAAGGGGTCGCCGTCCTCGCGGATGCGGCGGGCGGTGATGCGGGAGTGCTTCAGCGCGCGGCGGGCCTCGCCGTTGGTCAGCGGCTTGCGCTGGGCCCGCTTGGAGCGGTTGCCCTCCGCGGCGGTGAGCTGCCGGGACAGCAGTATGGCCTCGGGGCAGCGGCCGGTGAAGCGTTCGCGCTGGCCGCTGGTGAGGGTGTCGAGGAAGTCCTGGACGAGTGGGTGGAGCACGGGCGGCTGGTCCCCCTTGCCCGCCGTGCACGTGAGCGTCTCCCCGCGTACGGACAGCGCTGCGGCCACGGCGGGCAGGATGCCGTCGCGGCGGTGGTGCAGGCGGGGGGTGCGGCTGGTCTCGGTGCTCCTCCAGCTGAGTCGCGGGTCCCCGGATGTCGTTGTTTGTGCCGTATGCATGGTGCTGGCGTCCCTCCCTGCAATCCCCCGAGTTGCGGGGACAGCCTGCCAAATGTGCCGGGTCGTGGGGAAGCTGGGGCGGTGAAACGTGTCCTCGTGTCGCCCGAAGGGGGCGAAACGGTCGCTCCTCCGTCACGCCGAAGTGACGGTTCGTGACCGATGCGGAGGGGCGGGACCCCCTGTTGCCCCACCGCATAGGCTGTGCGGAACACCAGACGCAGCAGGGGGCAACCGCCATGACGACAGGTCGGCTCGGGCAGCAAGCCGCGCCACCGAACTCGGCCTACGCCGGGCAGGTCGTGCACTTCCCGGACCCGGTCCGGGCGTCCCGCCACCCCAGAGGTGTGCGCGTGGACGGGAACGGCCATCCGGAACTCTCGCCGTACGCGCGTGCCGCCGCGGAGATCGCCGATCCCCCGCAGGGCTTCGGCATCGACGAGCTGCGGCTCACCGACTACGTGTCGGCGAACGCCGCACTGGCGACGAGCGGCCATGAGCTGTGGGACACGATCCCGGCGGTGGCCACACCGCACGGCTGGACCTGGCACCACGTGGCGGGCGGCCGGCGGATGGAGCTGGTCCCGGTCGAGGTGAAGGCGCTGCTGCGCCATCACGCCGGCCTGGCCACGACTCCGGTCGACCAGAACCGGCGCGGCACCCGTCCGCTCCAGGAGACCCGGCCCGCGCACTTCCGGCTGCCGAAGGGCGCCGTGGCGGTGAGCGAGCACCAGGTCCTGAACGTGGAGGAGGACCTCGGCTACCGGCTGCCGGGCGCGTACCGCACCTTCCTGAAGGCGGCGGGCGGCTCGGCCCCGGTGGGCGCGGCACTGGACGCGGAGCTGGGACTGCTGGTGGACCAGCCGTTCTTCACGGTGCGTGAGGAGGCCGCGATGAACGACCTGCTGTACGTGAACAAATGCCTGCGGGACCACTTCACCAAGGACTACCTGGGCGTCGGCTTCGTCCAGGGCGGCATCCTCGCCGTGAAGGTACGGGGCGACAGCATCGGCTCGGTCTGGTTCTGCCCGTACGACGACGCCAGGGACCAGGACGGCTGGAGTGTGCAGGAGCGGGCCGAACGGCTGCTGCTGCCCTGCGGTACGGACTTCGATGTGTTCCTCCAGCGGCTGGCGGGCAACCCGCCGGAGCTAGAGACCGTGGCGAACCTGATGGTGGACGGCGGCTTCGCGCAGGCCGTCCCGGTGGAGGGGTGAGCGCGATGGTGACCTTCGCGCAGGCGCAGGAGCGGGCGGACGAGTGGGTCAACGGCGACGTGGCCGCGTACCAGCACCGCGAGGTGCGGGTCCGTGAGTTCGAGCTCGGCTTCGTGGTGTGGGCCGAGGACCGGGTGGACGGCCCGGTCTCGGACGGCGGGCGGCAGCGGCTGGTGATCGCCCGCGACAGCGGCGAGGCCACGCTGTGGCCCGGACTGCCGGTGGGCGAGGTGATCCGGCGGTACGAGGAGGAGTACGGCACCTCGGCCGGAGCACCGGTCGCGCCGGAGCCGCCCCAGCGCATCGACCTGAACCAGACGTCGTTCCTGCTGACGCCGCCGGAGTGGCTCCAGGAGGCGGCGGACAAACTGGGGATCCCGGACCGCCGCGCGGGCGCCGACACGGATGAAGACACGGCCCCGGATGCGGATCCAGCCCCGGGGATTCCGGCTGCTCCGGTCGCCCCGGCAGCGCCCGCAGCGCCCGTGGCGCCCGTGGCCCCGGCAGCACCTGTTCCGCCCGCAGCGCCTGTTCCGCCCGTGGTCCCGGCCGCCCCTGCAGCCGACTACGAGCCCACGGCCTCCGAGGGCGTGCCCGCGTCCGCTCCGCCCCCCGTGCCTTTCGGGGCCACCCCGTGGGCCGGCACCGACACCAACGGGGGCTCCGACGAGGGTGCCGTCCCGCTGCCCGCCACCGTGTTCGCGCCGCCGCTCTCCGGGGCCGACGACGAGGGGATGCCGCCGCCGGTCGTATCGGCCGACGCCCCCACGGCGCTGATGTCCGGCGGCAGCCAGTTGCCGCGTACGAGCGTCGCGCACGCGCTGAACACGCGGCCGGGCCCCGATGCCGGTGACATCGCGGACGCGGCCACCAGCAAGGCCGCCGTGTCCCCGCGCAGCGCGCGGGGAAGCGTCTCGACGACTCCGCCGCCGCCCGGCGCCCCCGGGACTCCCGGCGTACGCCCCGGTGCGACGCCGCCCCCTTCGGGCCCGGGTGCGCCCGGCGCTCCGGCGGGCGGCTATGTACCGACCCAGCTCGTCTCCCAGCTCGGCCCGCCCGGCCCGCCCGGTCCTCCGGGGCCGCCCGGTGCGACACCGCCCCCGGGGTTCCCCACGCCTCCCGGTCCGCCCGGAGCGACGCCGCCTCCCGGTCCGCCCGGTCCTCCCGGAGCCACGCCCCCGCCCGGCGGCGGGATGCACCACGCGGCGACGATGTTCGCCGACGGGAGCAGTCTCGGCGGCCCCGGCGGTCTCGCGGCCCCGCAGCCTCCGGGCCCGCCCGGCGCCCCCGGCGTCCCGGGTGCCGGTGCGCCGCAGCCGCCCGGCCCGCCCGGTCCTCCCGGTCCGCCCACGCCTCCGGGCCCGCCCGGTGCGCCGCAGCCGCCCGGCCCGCCCGGACCTCCGCCCGGCTCCACGCCGCCGCCCGGTGGCGGGGTGCACCATGCCGCGACGATGCTGGCGAGCCCCGGCCAGGTCGGCCCGCCCGGTCCGCCCGGTGCTCCGGGTTCTCCGGGTGCGCCCACGCCCCCCGGCCCGCCGAATCAGCACGCCCCGCACGGTCCGCATGCCCCGCACACCCCGCCGCCTCCGTCGTACGGCTATCCGCAGCAGCCCACCGGTCAGCCGACCGTCGGGCCCGGCTACCAGGCCGTGCTGCGCTTCCGGGCGCCGGACGGCAGTGAGCAGCAGCTGATCCGCCGCTCGGCGCCCGGCACCCCGCACCCCGAGTGGCAGATGCTGCACGAGCTGCGCGCGATGAACGTGCCGCCGCAGCAGGTGATCGAGCTGCACACCGAGCTGGAGTCCTGCGAGCTGCCTGGCGGGTACTGCGCCCGGATGATCCGGGAGACCTGGCCGCAGGTACGGATCACCAGCGTCGCCCCGTACGGCACCGACCACGCGAGCCGCCAGCAGGGCATGCAGCATCTGCTGACGCACCAGGGCGAGCTGCACCAGGTCGCCGACGGCCCGGCCCGGCCCGCGCCGGTACGGGCTCCGCTGCCGCAGATGCCGCCCGCCCCGGCCATTCCGCCGGAGGCTGTCGCGGAGGAGCTGCTCCAGGCCTTCGGCCCGCAGGGTGTGCTCCGCTTCGACCAGCGCGCCGTGTCCCGGCAGGGGGTGCCCGAGATCGTGGGGCGGACCCTGGTGTGGGCGGGGCTGCCCGCCGATTTCGGGCCGTTCTTCTGGGCGCAGCCGGGTCAGCCGGTGGTGCCCACCCTGGCCGAGCTGGCCACGCAGCGGCAGGTGCAGCCCGCTTCCGACGCGGGCTCGTACCTCGTGATGGGGACGGACTTCGGCCGGGCGATCTGTGTCCAGTACGGCACGGCGAACATCGTGGCCGTACCGGTGGAGGCAGGACCGGGCGGGCAGCCGGTGCCGCCGCAGTTCGTCAACACCGGGCTGCCGGAGTTCGTGCGCTCGATGGCGCTGCTCGGCCGGATGTGGCGGCTGCGCTTCGGGCTCAACCCGGAGCAGGCGGGCCGCTGGACCGTCGACTTCCAGGCGCAGCTGGTGGCTCTGGACCCGGCGGCTCTCGCGTCGCCGGAGAGCTGGTGGTCGGTGCTGCTGGAGCAGATGTGGGACGGGCTGATCTGACCCGTACGAGCCATGTCGCCGATGGCTGGGAAGCGCCCGGTCCCCCTGGAATTCGCCGGAATGAGCCAGGGGGACCGGGCGCTTCCGGCTTCCCGGGCTGTGATGCCGGTCGCTTCCGCACGGAATCCCGCTGATCGATTCAGACTTCCGTCACCAATTACCGCATCCTTGACGTATTGATGGGGTGTCGGAGAGTCGGAGAGAGGCTTCAGGATGAGTGCTGCACCGGATTCCGCGTACGGCTTCGTCGGCGTACGGGGACGTGGCTACCGCCCTGAGCAGGTGGACCGCATGGTGGCAGCCCTGTCGGCGGAGCGGGACGCGGCGCTGGCCGAGATCGCCCGGCTGTCGGACCTGACACAGGAGCTGACCGCCGAGTCGGCCCGGCTGGGCGAGGCCGTGGCCACGCTCGCCCCGCAGACCTACGCGGAGCTGGGCGAGCGGGCCCAGCGGATCCTGGCGCTCGCCGAGAGCGAGGCCGAGACCCTGCACGAGGCCGCCCGGACGGACGGCCAGCAGCTGCGTGACGAGGCGGAAGCGGTGGGGCGGGCCGCCGGTGACGCGGCCCGCGAGCACTCCGCGACGGTACGGGAGGCGGCCGAGGCGCACGCGGAACAGGCGCTCGACGCCGCCCGCCACACGGCCGAGGAGACGGTGTCCACGGCCCGCCGGGAGGCCGCCGAGGTCGCCGGGACCGCCGCGACGGGGATGCGGGAGACACAGCGCCGTACGGCGAGCGTGCTGGCACACCAGGAGCAGGAGCACGCCGAGCGCTGGAAGGTCTCGGAGGCCGAACTCGCGGCGGAGGAAGCCGCGTCGGCCGCCCGGCACGCCGAGCTGACCGAGCGCGCCGAGGCACTCCTCGCGGAGGCGAAGCGAGCCCTCGCGGAGACCGAGGAAGCCGTCCGGCACGGCCAGGAGGACGCGGAGGCGAGCGCCGCCGAACTCCTCGCTGAGGCCCGGGTCCGCGAGGAGCGGGTGGTCCGCGAGACGGAACGCGTCCTGCGCGAGCACGAGGAGGGCCGCGAGGAGGTGCAGGCGCACATGAAGCACGTACGCAACTCGCTCGCGGCGCTCACCGGACGCGTGACTCCGGCGGAGGACGACGGGGCGGCGGAGGACTGAGAGCGGCGGGACGGGGAGCTGAGGACGGGCGCTCCGCCGGCTACGCCGAGATCATCCGATTCCGACGAGGCATTGTCCAAGCAGGCGCAGGAGTTACTGGCTGAGGCACGGAGTCAGCGAGACGAGGCCGCCGAGGCGGTTCAGCGTGTTCTCGACGCGGCGATGGAGCACGCTCCGGCGGAGCCCGCCGCCGGTATCTAAGTGGTCGGCTTCGTAAGTCCTTCTTGAGCCGCATCGCTCGGGCCTTGCCGGGGGCAAGGGTGGGGTGGCAGCGACAGCGGGCCTGGATGGAAGTCTTCTCGTCGGCGCTGATCACGTACTCGCCATCGCCCAGCGGAACGTTGTTGAAGGTGCGGTGGTACAGGTCCAGGACGCGGGCGGCTTTGGTGCCGAAGGCGGGGTCTGTGGGAAAGATCCAGGAGCGGTGCTGACAGGGTTTGAGCGCGTCCCGGGAAAGCCAGCGGCGCACGGTGGAGAGCGAGGATGACGACTTCCGAAGAACGTGGACGGACGGAAGGCTGGAAAAACGAACCGGGCCGAGGCCCGTCGCAGCCTCGGCTCGGCAGATTGGGCGTGTTTCCTCTGGAGGACCTATAAAGCGCCTCCGGTTTCAATTCACCCCACGTTGTGCCCCTAAGGGCTGTCCCGTAATCGATCTACGGAACGTGCGCTGACGTGTTCGTCGTGAGGGCGCGGACGGGATTGTGCAGGCCGGTGATGCCGAGGACTCAGTTCTGGTTCACTGGCCAGACCGCCGCCGGATGGCAGTGGGCCGGGCACGCCAGCAGGTAGACCTCGTTGCCAAGAAACAGCCCGTAGGTGTCGGCCCCAATGCTGTAGGGCTGCTCTGGTTGGCCAGGATGGACGGCGAATTCCATGCCTTCCGGAACCTGGCAGAGGTACTCCAGATCGGCGCCGCACACGCACTTGTAGTACTCGGGATCCTGCGCCCAGGAGGGTGTGCCGCCCACCTTGAACGTCTGGGCTCCGAGCCCGCGTGGGTTGGGGGCGTCCACGAAGGGCTGAAGCGTCAGCGGCAGTGCGCGTACGGACGGTTCGGGCTCCGCAGTTGGAAGCACCGCGTCTTGCTGGAGCAGGACACGCCAGAACGGACGCGGGTAGGGCAGTTGCGGAGCGTCCCAATACTCGGTCACGAGCCGGCCGTCAGCAAACTCGGGTTCGGACGCGTCGTTGTGCGCACGGCAGTGGAAGACCAGTAGATGGTCTCCACCGAAAGGCCCCAGGTCCAGGGGCACGTCGAGCTGGAAGAACAGGGCCATCTGCTCCCCGCAGAAACACGAGGGCCACTCCTGTGTGTTGTCGAGGAAGGGCCAGCCGCCAACGGAGTTCCGCGTCGGTCGATCCAGCGGATCGGACCCGACCTCGATCACGTGAGCAGGCAGCGCCGCCCAAATCTTCCCCACATCCCGTCCGGCCATCCGCTCACCCTAAGGGCTGCCCTGTGACTGCTGATCGTGGGTGAGAAGGTCTGGCTATGACTGGTGTGATCACGGCGTCCGAACCATCCTGGATATACCCATTCACCGGGTTGAGCCAGCGCCAGTTTGGGAAGCTGCTGACCGTGCTCCGATGCCAGGACGCTGCAGTGGTGCGACGGGGCCGGCCGTGGAGACTCCCCTTGGAGGACCGTCTCCTGCTCATTGCGGCCTACTGGCGCACGAACTAGGCACTGCGCCAACTTGCCCTGCTGTTCGGCATCTCGAAGTCGGCAGCCGACCGCATCATCGGTCAGATCGTTCCGCTTCTCGCGCTGAAACCCAGGCGACGCTTCGCGAAAGACACCGTGCTCATCGTCGACGGCACCCTTGTCCCGACCCGTGACCATGAGATTGCCGAGCAGTCGAAGAACTACCGATACTCCACCAACCGCCAAGTTGTCATCGACGCCGACAGTCGCCTCGTCGTCGTGGTCGGTCGGCCGCTTCCCGGCAACCGCAATGACTGCAAGGCATGGGAAGAGTCCGGAGCCGAAAGGGCCGTCGGCGCCACTATGAACGATCGCTGACGGCGGATACCCAGGCACCGGGCTCGTCATGCCCCACCGCCGCCGCGCAGGCGAGGAACTGCCTGGCTGGAGAGAAGCACACAACAAGTCTCACAAACAGGTCCGCGCCCGCGTGGAGCACGTCTTTGCCCGCATGAAGACCTGGAAGATCCTCCGCGACTGTCGCCTCAAAGGCGACGGTGTCCATCACGCCATGCTCGGCATCGCCCGCCTCCACAACCTCACTCTCGCCGGATAGGCGAGCAATCACTATCGCGACCGACCCACGTCTGCATCGAATCGAAGATCGATTACGGGACAGCCCTTAGTGGAGTCGGCGAGCCTGCCGGAAAGCAGTGATGATGTCTGAGATTTCGCGGCCGACGAAGCAGGGGAAGGGTGACATGCTTGCGGCGGAAGCGGAATGAGGTAAGTAGCCTGATCTCGTGCTTGCATTACAGGTACCCGAGCGTGCCAGGCACGCTGACCATATGCGTTCTCATGAATTCAAGGACTCATGCGCGTTTGTGGGTGTCCACCCCTATTCGTCCTTCACTGTGAGGCCGAGGACCTGAGCGAGTGCCGGTGCCAGCTCTATTGATCCGAAACGATTCGGGTTCTGGGTCGTTGGAGGGGTCAAGGTGCCCCTCAAGATCCGGATCAAGCCGGTCCTGCGGGGTGACCTGGGCAGACTGATGGCCGCGGTGGCGGCCTTCGAAGTCGGCAACGTCGCCGTCACGCTGCTGATCCTGCGGGTATCCGACCTGTTCGAACCGGAGCACGGCACGAAAACCGCGACCATGATCGCGCCCGGCCTCTACACCGCGTACAACATCGCCGCGTCGCTCGTCGCCATCCCCGCAGGCCGGCTCCCCGACAGGCTCGGCCGACGCGGGCCAGTCATCGTACTCGCCGGCGGCGTCGCAAGCTTCGCCGTCTCCTACAGCCTGTTCGTTGTCGACGCAGCCGCCGTCGCGTTCCTCGCCGTCCCGTTCATTCTGGCCGGCATCGGCATCGGCGCCGTCGAGACCGCCCAGCACGCGGCGGTTGCGGCCCTCGCCCCCGAGGACCTGCGCGGCTCCGCCTTCGGCATGCTCGCCGCCGTCCAGTCCTTCGGAAACCTCGCCGCCTCCACTCTCGCCGGCATTCTCTGGACCGTTCTCTCACCCGCCGCCGCCTTCGCTTATCTGACAGCCTGGATGCTCCTCGCGCTGGTCGGGCTGATGGTCAGCTCCCGCCTGCTTCAGCGCTGAGTGCCGTACGAACGCCGAAGCCTCCAAACGCTCGGTCCGGAAGCTTGGCGGAATCTTCTCGAGGCTCGGCGGTCAGGCCGGATGCGGTCAGCCGATGCCGAAGTGCACGTACTGGGGCTCGACGTGGCGCCGGTCGGTGCCGCCTTGCAGGGTGACGCCCGAGGCCACCCACTCCGAGGAGTTCGGGTTGTGCCGACGACAGGAGGCATAGTCTCCCCACGCTCCGCCGTTCGGTCCGTTGGTGCCGGTGCGGGTGATGGCCAGTCGCCAGTCCCCGCCGTCGCGGAAGCCCACGACATGCGAGGGATGCCGGGTCCCTCCGCCAAAGGCCAGTGATACGCCGACGACTCCTTGGGCGTTCGGACAGGCCGCGGGATAGGCGAAGGCCGAGTTCGCGTTCCAGATGTCAGGTTCCTCCACCAGCCGGTGAGTGGTGATGTCGACGACCGCGCCCTTGACATAGGGCTTCGGCCGGCCGGACCTGGGCGCCGCGGTCCACAGGAAGCCCGCGCGGGTACCGCTCACCCAGGCGCCCGTGATCCGCGAGTCGACCCGGTCGAGCCACTCCGAGCCGTCAGGTCCCGGGGCGCTGTACGGACCGGAGTTCCACGGGCTCACCTGGACGTCGAACGAACCCACCGTGTTGGAGCTGTCCGGCCAGCCGTGGACCCGCAGCGTCGTCCCCGCGTTGTGGCTGGCGAAGAACATGCTGCCCGCAGCCCCTTGGGTGAGCCGCAGGGAACCGTTGTTGGTCGTCGACCACCACTGGTACGTCAGGCCGGATCCCGCGCGCAGCGTGTCGAGAGGCAGCTTGAAGGCTACCGCGCGCTGCCACCGGTCGGCCGAGTTGAACACGTTGAAGGTGACGTACAGGTGGTTGCTGCTGAACGCCGCGTCCGGATAGTCGAACCACAGGTCCGTCCAGGAGGAGTTGAGGTCACTGGGACTGAAGTCCCACCAGTGCCAGGCGCCCGGGTTCGCTCCTGGAGCGACGGCGATCCGGAAGACGTTGTTGCCGCCTGGGACCGCGATGTACTGGAGGATCCAGATCCAGATGTCCCGGCTGGGCTCGTAGACGACGATCTGGTCGCAGCAGAAGCCGTCGGCGGCCGACGGCAGAGCTGTGAACGGGTCGACGTGATTCCATTCCTTGCCGCCGGTGGTGCTGCTGGTGGCGGACCAGTTGCAGGTGTAGAAGATGTTGCTGTTGGACGCTGCGACGGTGGGCTCGTTGACGGTGCTCGTCTGGGTGCCGGTGGCAGTGTCGTCGAGGCCGATGTTCTTGATGAGTTGGACGTTCGCCATGGCAGTTGCGCTCCTTAGCGAGCTGCGGGGATGGCCCCGCGTTCAGGCGGGGCCATCGGTCACCGCTCTTCGGGGACGGTTTCAGGCACCTGGCCCTGAGTGGGACCCATCGGCTTGCGGGGTCCGGTGAACTTCCTCTCGCGCGCGTCAAGCTGCTTGGTCGTCGGCGTCTTGGGCTGGTCGGCGGACTCGTCCATCGCCTGCGGTTCTCCCGGGCCGGGCAGCGACTGGGCCTCTCCGGCATGTGCAAGGGCAGCGTCCTCCGCCGTGTACTCGGGGCCATCGCTGCGGATCTCGTTCGACATGTGTCATCCACCTCAATCTCGAGTTACCCACTGGCATTCTCGGCAGGGTGATACCCGCATTCCGGCGTCATATTCATTAGGCATCTCACATCACATCCTGTCAAATGCGCAGAGTCTGCCGGATTCGCGATTGCTGGCGTTTCATCAATTTTCAATTATGGAGTGAACAATTGAAGGGCGTATCGGATCGGTTCAACTCGACCTCACAGGCCGGCAAGTAGGCGTCCGGTGTAGCCCACCATCACGGTCCAGAAGAGGCCGGTGTATCCGCGCTCGCCAATTTTGGTGTTAAAGCGCCTGCCGAGAAACGTTGCGAAGAACATCAGCGGCAGACACGCCAGGGCGACGAGATAGTCCCCACCCCCAAGCAGCGCGGCATCCGTCCAGACAGCGGTTTTCGTGGCATCTCCGACGAGTGAGGCCATGGAAAGCGCGCCAACGAGGTGGAGACGGTCCAAGGAAAGTCCACGGACGGCAAGCCCTTTCAGCGGTCCGGACGTGCCACTGAATCCGGACGTCGCTCCGGCAGCGAACGCCATCACCGGGGAACTCGCCCGCCGCCAGCGGGTGAGATCGAGCGACTCGATCAGAAACGCGGCAGCGAAACTGACGATGACCGCGATGGCCACAGCCCGATCGGGCGCGGAAACCAGCAACTTCGCACCCAGGAACGCTCCCACGGCGACCAGCGCGATAACAATGGCTGCCTTCCGATACGGGAGCGTCTTTCGGTAGGCGAAGACTTTGACCAGGTTGTTCCCGGCAAGAAGGAGAGCTGCCAGCGCCACCCCGGACTTGGTGCCGAGTACGAGCGCCAGCGTGGGAACAAGAATCAGGCTGCCGCCGAATCCCGCCGAAGCGGAGAGTGTGAATGCGGCGGCCACAGCCAGGAACACTATGGGAAGCAGATACGGATCCATCAGTGCTCCTCCATCGGACCGCAAAGGGCAGCAGCGATGCAGGCATCTCCACCACCAGGTGGCTCACCGGGATCTGCCTACACGGCCACGGTGTCCCGGGGCGGAGGGCCGGTATGTGGCAACCTGCTGGAAACCGGCCAACCGCCGCGCCGGGACTCCGCAGTGGCGGCGTCTGGCTGTCAGAAGCGTCTCCCCCAGTTCATTGTCGCGGAAACGCAGTCCCCCCATCCATACTGGCTGAGGTGGTAGTACGTCTGCCCCGCGTAGAGTTCGAGCCGATTTCCCCCAAAGTCGGGGAGATCCCAAAGCGTTATGTGCCAGCGGCACCAGTTGACCGACGACATGATGTCGTTCCAGTCGCCCAGGCCCAGGATCCCGCGTGGAACACGCCTCAGGTTCCTCCAGCCATACCCGGGCCTGTTGTCCAGCCGGTCTCCGCCTGCGTCATCGTGCTCGAAGTAGGACGAGTACTCTGGGAGTGAGTCGGGATTCGTCGTTCCGATGTCGTGACGAACCGAAGTCTCCTGGAGCGCATGGTCGTTGAGACCTTCCAGCGAAGTGAAGCAGTAAAGGACCTCGTTTCGCTTGGAGTCAAGACCAGGTGTGGAATACAGGGCCTGGCCATCGAATTGCTTGATCACTTCTGGCTCGTGGGTCTCGCCGTCGATCACCACCATCATTTCGGGGGTCTGGTGGTTGGGCGGCGTCGCGACGACGCCGCCGTGCAGATTTCCGACGAGCGTCGCGGGAACTTCGTTCAGGGTGCGGGGAACGGATTCTGCCAACCGCTCGACAATCGCGTCGAAGGAGTCGAGTCCGGATTGCGCGAGGCTTTCACGGACTTGCGCTTTCGTGTCTTCCGGGGTCGCGTTGCCTGCTTCTCGGATCAGTGGCCTGGTCATGATTCGCTCACCTTCCTCGTGGTATGTGCGCGGCCCGCACGAGTGGCGGGACAAATGAACAGCGCGGTCAACCGCTGGAGCGAGGGATGGACGACTAGAGAGCGCGGTTATAACCGGCTATACCTCAGCATGCGTCCGACCGAGGCAGGGCGCATCTCAGCGAGCAGGATGCTCAGCGCATGGGTATCCCCGCAGGCGCACGCGGAGTTGAAAGCCGGAATAGTTCAGAACTGGTTCGCCGCCTCGGCTGCGTAGGCAGTGCAGCCCTTCCCTTCGTCGGCCCCGGATTTGATCAGAAACGGTTTGGGTTCTGGGTCGTTGGACGGGTGTGAGCGATCTGGTGGGGGACGCGCGGCATCTGTCGCCGTCGGCGCAGGAAGCCCCGCGGCTGCGGGCGGTGGCCGCGCTGGTGGCGGGACGGGACCGCGAGAACGTGGCGGCGGTGTTCGGGGTGTCGCTGAAGGCGGTCGACACGTGGTGGGCGAAGTGGCAGGCCGGCGGGCGGGAGGCGCTGGTCATGCGTCCGCGTGGCAAGCCGGTCGGGGTGCACCAGGTGCTCGGGGAGGCTGAGCAGGCCGCGGTGCGGCAGGCGGTACTCGATCACCGGCCCTGTGACGTGGGGCTTCCGGTCAGCTGTGGACGCGGCGGTTGGTGGGCGAGCTGATCGCGAGGCTGTACCGGGTGCGGCTGACCGAGGTGGGGGTGGGCAAGTACCTGAAGCGTTGGGGGCTGTCCTTCCAGCGTCCGGACAAGCGGGCCGTCGAGCAGGACCCGGATGCTGTCCGGCGCTGGCATCAGGAGACCTGGCCGGAGATCCGCGCGAAGGCGAAGGCCGACGGTGGGGAGATCCTCTTCGCCGATCAGGTCGGCATCCGCTCGGACCAGGTCACCGGCCGTACCTGGGGTGAGAAGGGTAAGACACCTGTGGTGCGGCGGAGCGGGAACCGGTTCTCGGTGAACGCGATGTCGGCGATCAGCACCAAGGGCCGGATGCACTTCATGGTCTTCGCCGAGAGCTTCACCGCCGAGGTGATGTGCCGCTTCCTGGACCGGCTCGCCGGCCACTTCGACCACAAGGTCCACCTCGTGGTCGACGGGCACTCCGCCCACCGCTCCAAGAAGGTCCGCGACTGGCTCGCCGCCCACCCCAACGACATCGAGCTGCACTTCCTGCCCCCGTACTCGCCCGAGCTGAACCCCGACGAGCTGGTCAACGCGGACCTCAAGCACAGCCTGCCCAAACAGCACCGGGCTCGCGATCAGGCCGAACTCGCCGCCGAGACCCGCCGCTTCTTCCGCAGACGCCAGTGTCAGCCGCACATCGTCCGCGGCTACTTCGGCGGCCCGCACGTCCGCTACGTCCTGGACGAGAACCCCATGAGTTTCTGATCAATAGGAGTTGGTAGGTGTTGATCATTGCACCCTTCAAGGCTTCGAGTCCGGAAGCGATGTTCAGCCCGTCTGCCCCTCGCAGGTCGACCTTCGTCATCTTGGAGTTGTCGAAGTGTGCTCGGTCCAGGGTGGATCCGGGGAAGGAGACATTGGTGAGCACGGCTCCGCCGAAGTCGACGTCGCGCAGGAGACAGTCCACGAACGAAACATTCTTCAGCTTGGTCAGGCGGGCATTGACCGAGTCGAACTTGCAGTTGGAGAAAGTGACGCGGTTCATGTGGGAGCCGGAAAGTTCTGTGCCGGCGAGGACCATCTGGTCACACTCGCTGTCCATCCAGGTGGTCTCTGAGAGGTCGGTCCCCACCATGCGCACGGTGTGCAGCCAGACGTCGTCGAACTGAGAGCGCCGGTAACGGCCCCGAGTGAAGGTAACCGCAGAGAATGCGGATTCAGTGAATCCAGAGCCGCCGCCATCTACTTCCTCGAAATCGCAACCCTCGAAGTGAATCCATTCGTAGGAGCCCTCCCTTTCCATCTCTCCGGTGAATGGTGTAAGGCGATGCAGGTACGGGAGCTCATTGAGATCGCGGGGGGTACGGGCTCGCATCAGGTGTCTCCAGGAGATGGGCGCATCAATATTGCAGGGCAGGCAAAGACTTACGCAATCGCCACGTTGAGGCGGCTTGGTGCGAAAGTGGAGTCCTATGCCTATCGCGACTCGCGATGCTCTGCCCAATCGTCAAGTCCGGAAAGCTGTCGACCTAATAGACGGCATCACGCGGAAGCCAGGAGAGCATAACGGGGCAAATATCGCATAAGGTATGGGCCCATGTGGTCCGGTCTGCAGGCAGGGCTGCCGTGCGCGCCTAGGAAAGCGCCTCGATGTATCCAACTAGCCCTGTCCTACGGGTACTTGCTTGACCATCTATCGACGGTCGGGTGCCACCTCTCCCCGAGGGGCGAGTTCCCTGAAACTCATTTTGCGCTCGGCATTCCGATCGCCCGATTCCGCTACCTGTCTCACAATCGTTCTGGATGAACATCGCTGCCCGTGCGGGCGACGCGTTCGCCGGGGCGATGGGCATGGAGGGCATGGAGGGCATGGAGATGAAGGGGCGTCTACGCCTTCTGTTCCGCGGATCCCTTCGCGAGCAGGGATGGGGTGGAACGGTGGATTTCGGTGTGGGGCAGACGGGTAGGGCGTGGGTTCTTACGGATGTGTCCCTGGTGGTGAAGAAGAGTGATCTCGACCCTGACGCGGTGACGGCCCGTCTTGGGCTGCAGCCGACTGCGGTCCGCGCGCCAGGGGAGGACCGCTGGGGCCCGCCGGGCGAGATCGACGGTCAGTGGCGGCTCCAATGCGACGAGCACACGGCCAGGAAGCTCTCCGAGCAATTGGATGAGATTTTGCTTTTGGCGGAGCGGTGTGCGCCCCAGTTGCGAGAAATGATGGCGGAGGGATTTGAAGTCTGCCTGGCTGTCCATGGATTTGCGGACAATGATTCCCGTGCCCTCTTTTCCTCTCCCGCCATATCGAGGATCGCCTCTCTGGGTTTCCCCCTGCTCCTTAAGCCGAACCTGAATGCGCGATGATCCAATGAAAGAGTGGAGTTGTCATGGGCTTGGTCGATAGCTGGCGGGGTGTGAGTGTCACCCTGGTGGTTGCCAGGAGTGATATTGATGTGGATTTCGTGGCGTCGACCCTCGGGGCGAATGTGAAGCCGCTTGCGGAAACCTCGCGAATCGACTCAAGTCCGGACTCCTGGGCATGGAGCTTCGGGGATTCCGTAAACGGCACGCTAGAGCAGCAGGTCTTCTCGCTGGCCGCCCGGATCCGGCCCAGGCTTGAGAATGTGCGGGGTCTCATTCGGGACGGTTGCTCGGTGCATGTGGATATCGCAGGCACAGTGGAGACGGGATCGGAGATGCTTGTTTCACCTGATTTGCTCTCTGAGTTGGCATCCTTGGGTGTTCCCCTGACCTTCACCTGTCGTACGGAGACGGGGGTGGCCGAGAGCGACCCCTTGAGTTGGCTCGACGGGTAGCCGAGTGACCTCCTGTCCCTGTCGACAGGGATGTTCTGGGGCCTGGCTGTCGGCGGAGGACTGAGAGCGGCGGGACGGGGCCGCTTTCAGGCGACGGCGGTGCCCCTGTTGCCGGTGCGGCCCTTCCTGCCCCGGTGGGCCCTGTCGGCCCGGTCGGTCATGGCGGCGCGCACGGTCTTGATGGAGTCGGGGTCTGTGGGGTCTGCGGGGCCTGCGCTCTCGGGCGGGGCGTCGCAGTCGAGACAGTTGCCGGGGCGGGCGGCGCGGAAGGCGCGCTCACAGCCACCGTCGCAGGTCTGCCAGGGCAGTAGGTCCGGCGCGGCCCCGGCAGGGGAAACCGCCGGTGCGGCAGGCACGGCAACGGGGGCTTCGCCGAGCCGATAGGCCAGGATGCGGGCCGGTCGGGCGCGGAGCGGGGTGGGCAGATCAAGGGTGAGCGAATCGGTGATCTGCTCGGCGCCGATTCCCTGCGCGAGCCAGGCGGTGACGGCTGGGGCGAGCGCGGCCACTTCACGCCGGGACAGGATGAGCCGGGCATCGACGATACGCAGCGAGGCCAGGATGGCGACGGCCTGCGGGTCGGCACCGGTGAGCGCGAGCGGGGGCGGGGCATCGGGGGTGTACGGGGCGGGGGTTGCGTCCACGCCCGCATCGACTTCGGGGGCGGTTACGGACGCGTCGTCCGCCTCCCCGGAGGGCCACCCCTCTGACTCCGGCGGCGCAGGTGGCGCAGGTGGCGCAGGTGGCACAGGCGGCGGGGCGGTCCGGGCAGCGGTCCGGGCAGCGGTCCGGCTGTCAGTGCGGCCGGGCACGTCGTGGAAGTACGTCCGCGTGCCGATCAGCCCGCCGGACCCGCGAACCCGGCGCCGTTCCAGGTACCCGGCGTCCTCCAGCTCCCGCAGCGCGCGGGAGATCAGGATCTCGCCCTCGGTGAAGTGCGCACACAGCGCGGGGACGCTCACCCGGGCACCGTCCGGCAACGAGAGGATGTACGCGGCGACGCCGACCGTGACGGCGCTACCGGGGCGCTGTGCAAGGGAGTTGGAGATCACGGTGAAGTGGGCCGTGAGGCGCGTACGGACGTGGATCACGCCGGAGGTCGGAGCTCCGGGTTCGGCGCGCAGGGGGGTATTAGACTGCGAATCAGCCATGGGGAAGCGCTACTTCCTGATTGGTCAGGCCCTCGATCGGGATTGCCGTCCCGGCCGGGGGCCGTCTGCGTGTGAGGTTGTTTCGCCGAACGTAACCGGCCCCGCCCCGGGCATGCAAACAAGTCACCCTTGTGGGTGACCAGTTGGGAGGGGAGGGAGGGAGGTAGTTCTTTCCCCCGGTTCTTTAGGGAGGCCAGTGGCCCACCGACCCCCCGGCGACGCCCCCTTGGTGGCCGGCAGAACCCGAGCGCGAGCGCACGCGCGAGCCGTCAGCCGCGCCGCCGCGTGTTGAGCCGGGCCGCCTGGCGGGTCAGGTGGTCGCGCTCGGCGAGGTTGGGCGCCTTCAGGGCCGCTTCGGCGTACAGCCGCGCCGCCGTCGCCGGGTCGCCGTCGCGCTCGTGGAGGTACGCCGCCACCGCGCTGTGGCGGGGCAGCGAGCCGTCCAGTGACGCGAGCGCCGACAGACCGGCGCGCGGTCCATCGGCCTCGCCGACGGCCACCGCGCGGTTGAGCCGGACGACCGGGTTGTCGGTCAGGCGTACGAGTTCGTCGTACCACTCCACGATCTGCACCCAGTCGGTCTCCTCGGCGGTGGGCGCGTCTGCGTGCAGTGCCGCGATGGCGGCCTGGGCCTGGAACTCGCCCAGCCGGTCGCGGGCCAGGGCCGCCTGAAGGATCCCGACTCCCTCAGCGATCGACGCGGTGTCCCACCGGCCGCGGTCCTGCTCGGCGAGCGGCACCAGGCTGCCGTCCGGCGCGGTCCGGGCGGCGCGCCGGGCATGGTGGAGCAGCATGAGGGCGAGCAGTCCCGCCACCTCGGGGTGGTCGACCACGGCGGCGAGCTGCCGGGTGAGCCGGATGGCCTCGGCGGCGAGGTCGACATCGCCGGAGTACCCCTCGTTGAAGACCAGATAGAGGACGCGCAGCACGGTGGCGACGTCGCCGGGGCGGTCGAACCGTACGCCGGAGACGGTGCGCTTGGCCCGGCTGATGCGCTGCGCCATGGTCGCCTCGGGCACCAGGTAGGCGCGGGCGATCTGGCGGGTGGTCAGCCCGCCCACGGCGCGCAGCGTGAGCGCGACCGCGGACGACGGTGTCAGCGACGGGTGGGCGCACAGGAAGTAGAGCTGGAGCGTGTCGTCCACCGCGGGCGAGGGGCCTGGCGCCGGCTCCTCGTCGACGCGGTCCTCACGTCGGCGGCGGGCGCTGTCCGCCCGGGTCGCGTCGAGGAACCGGCGCCAGGCCACGGTGATCAGCCAGCCCTTGGGGTCCTGCGGCTGTCCGGCGGGCCAGACGCGTACCGCCTCGACCAGCGCGTCCTGCACGGCGTCCTCGGCCGCCGCGAAATCGGCTCCGCGGCCGACGAGGACTCCGAGCACCTCCGGCGTCAGGCGCCGCAGCAGTGCCTCGTCCACCTGGAAGGTCACTCCGTGACGGTGGGCTGCGCGGTCAGGAACGGGCGAAGTTCGAGCCACTCGTGGATGGGCTTCCCGCCCGCCCCGGGCGCGGCCGACAGCTCCCCGGCCAGTTCGACGGCGCGTTCGTAGCTGTCGACGTCGATCACCATCCAGCCGGCGATGAGGTCCTTGGTCTCGGCGAAGGGACCGTCGGTGACCGGGGGACGGCCCTCACCGTCGTACCGGACGAACGTTCCCCCGGGGGCGAGCGCCTGGCTGTCGACGTACTCGCCGGTTCCCTCCAGCCGGGCCGCGAAGTCGTTCATGTACTGCACGTGGGCCGAGACCTCCTCGGGCGTCCACTGGTCCATCGGAACGTCGTTTACCGAAGCCGGAGCGCCGCGGTAGTGCTTCAGCAGCAGGTACTTGGCCATGGTGTCTCTCCTCGCTGTGGTGCGGCCCATTCTGGCCGCGTTCACTACGGGGACGGAGCCGGACACGGGTTCTCGACATCGGCGGCGGGAAGTCTTGGCCCTCGCGGACGAGCCCGGTGAGCGGTTCCGGGTGAGTGGTCGCGGGCGAGCGGTCCGGGGGGCGGTCAGCCGACCGTTCGCGGTAGAGCTTGATCGAGGAGGACTTCCGCCGCCGCCCACGCGTGCCGGCCGTAGTCCGCTTCGTCCAGCACCATGGCACGGCTGGCCGCCCCGTCCGCGAGGGTGGCCAACTGGTGGGCCAGTGAGAGGGGGTCGCGGCAGCCCAGCTCCGTCACCAAGGCGACGATCAGTTCCACCATGCGCAGCTTCTGCTCCCGGGCGTAGGAGTGCACCGTGCTCTCCGGGTCGGGGAACTCCGCCGCGGCATCGATGAACGGACACCCGCGCACCGGAACCGCGTCCGGCACCGATTGGTCGAACAGCTTGCGGATCCGGTCACGCGGCGGGATGTCCTCGCGGGTCAGCACGCCTTCCAGCGTGGCCCCCGACAGCACGAGGTCCTGCAAGTGGGCGATGACAAGATCGTCTTTGGTGCGAAAGTGCGCGTAGAGCGTCCGCTTGGACACCGGCGCCTCCTTCGCGATCTGTTCCATGCCGGTCGCGTTGATGCCCTGGTTCGCGAACAGCAGGGCGGCGGCAGCCAGAATGCGCTCCCGCCCTCCACGCCCCCGCCGCTGGGATGTCGTGGCCGTCGTGCGCACAGTCGTATCCATGAATTAAGTGTACGCATTCGTTTACTTCATCCGGGAGGCCGCGCTAAGGTGACGTTTGGATGTAAACGATTCCGTTTACATGGGTCTCCGTCGCCAAGGAGTCACATGAGCAAGTTCGTTCCCACTGAGATGAGCGGCTGCGCGGAGAAGCTGATACGCGGTCGCCACGCGACCCGCGCCTTCCGTCCGGAAGCCGTACCCGAGGACACGATGCACAGGATCTTCTCCCTGGCCGGCGCCGCGCCGTCCAACTCCAACGCCCAGCCGTGGCAGGTGCAGGTGGTGAGCGGGGCGACACGTCAGCGCCTGACCGATGCCTTGCAGACGGCCCACGCCGGAAGGCGCACCTCGGTGGACTTCCCGTATTCCGAGGGGATGTACGCGCAGGTGCACCAGGCGCGTCGGGCGGCGTTCGGCGCCGAGCTGTACGGGGCGCTGGGCATCGGCCCCGACGATCACGCGGCACGTGCGGCCTACGACTTGGAGAGCCTACGCTTCTACGGCGCGCCACACGCGGCGTTCCTCTTCGTCCACGGTGACGGAGAGGTGCGGCTGGCCGCAGATGTCGGCGCCTACATGCAGACACTGCTCCTGGCGATGACCACGTACGGCGTGGACAGCTGCCCGCAGGGGCTGTTGAGCTTCTACTCCGACACCGTCCGCACCGAACTCGGCGTCAATGGGGGAAAGCTGCTCGTCGGCATCTCTTTCGGCTATGCCGACGAGGCCGCACCGGTGAATCGGGTGAGAACCGAGCGGGCTCCAGTCGAGTCGACCACGGCCTTCCACTACTAGTGCCGCATCAGGCAACGTTCGCCCTGTGGACGACGGCGCGTAGGCGCCGGTCGTCGGCGTGGCGGTTTCGCCAGATGATGTAGCGGCGGATCATGCTGCCCTGCTCTTTATGGTCGGCGTGGTCGGTGCCGTCGAGGGTGAAGTAGCGCAGGGCTGTGAACTGGGCCTCGATGCGGTTGAGCCAGGAGCTGTTGGTCGGGGTGTAGGCCATCTCCACGTTGTTCGCCGCTGCCCAGGTGCCGACGCGCTGGCACTTTTTCGTGGTCAGGTGCGGGGAGAAGTTGTCGCTGACGATCGCGATCCGCACCGTTGGTGGGTGAAGCGTGCGGAGGTAGCGGCAAAACTCCAGGAACTGGGTCCTCTTCTTGACCGGCTTGATGTGGCCGTAGAGCTTGTCCTTGGTCAGGTCCAGGGCAGCGAACAGGTGCCGGACCCCGCCGTAGCGGTTGTAGGTCGCCCGGCGCCGTCGCCGGGGCTCGCGGTCGGGGTCCTTGTGCTTACCTCCCCGTTCGGCCCACTGCCGGCCCGGGTGCGGCATCAGGTTGAGGGGCCCGAACTCGTCCATGCAGAAAATGACCTCGGGTTCACCGTCCTCGGGTATGACCTCGCCGTCTGCGATCGCATAGAGGTGCTCGACGCGGGCCTTCTTGGCCGCGTAGTCCGGATCGCGGGAGGTCTTCCAGGTCTTCAGGCGTTGAAAGGAGACGCCTTCCTCGCGGAGCAGGATGCGCAGGCCCTCGTAGCTGATGTCGTCGACCACCCCCTCGGCGACCAGGAAGTCCGCCAACTTGGTCAGACTCCAGGTCGAGAACGGCAGGTCGTGCTCGGTCGGCTTGGACTTGGCGATCTTCTTGATCTCGCGTCGTTCCGGCAACGTGAATGTCTTCGGCCGGCCGCCGGAATACTTCGGATACAGCGAGCCGAAGCCGTCCGTGTTGAAGTTGTGGATCACGTCTCTGACACGATCGTCACTGGTGAACGACACCTCGGCGATTCTCGCCACCGGCATGCCCTGAGCGGACAGCAGCACCATCTGAGCCCGCCGCCAGGTCACCACCGACCCGGTGCCCCTGCGGATGATCCGCAGCAGCCGTCGGCCCTCGTCGTCATCGATCTCACGAACCCGTACACGCTCTGGCATCCGCATAGGATCTCGCTCAATGCGCGGTCACATGGGAGCTCCAGGCGGCGCGTAGTGATTCAAGTAATCCTGCAGCCGCAGCTCGAGCAGTGGCGGTTCACGGTCGTTGACCGCATGCCAGAGGCGGTTCTCGATCCAGAACCGATGGGCAAACTCCTCGAATGACGGCGCACACCAAAGGATCGCGGCCCTCTGCTCCTCCGCATCCTCAAGATCGGCCTGCGTCTCCTCCCCATCGCGCCGCGCCTCGTACTCGAACTCGTAGTCGAGGTCGGAGTACACCACGAATGCCTCGCTCATCGGGCGGAGGTAGAGGTACCAGATGACGCAGTCCTGCTGGTCCCGGAAGAACCGCACCAGGAAGGCATCGGGCTCGACCGGACTGGGCAGCGGGTCTGAAAGATTTGTCCAGCACCCAGTTACCGAAACATCGTCCAGCGAGCCGTACAGATTCTCGGTGGTCTGGAACGTCACGAAATCCTGCGGCAAGGTGAGGCCCCTGGCGGCCAGATCCCTTGCCAGCCCATTGAGCTTCATGACCTGCCGCGGGATGAGGTCGCCAGCGTCCCCGAGCCATCGGAAGGCACCCGTGAACTGGCTGGAGTCCAGCGGCGGCAGACTCTCAAGGGAGTAGTGCTCATAGGTGTATTGGCAGGCACGGTACTTGCCGAGGTCGGTGGCGCACCAAGCGGCGTCGAAGTCGACCGAAGACAGGGCAGACCCTGATTGTTCACTCATCGGAACCCCTGAATGATCATTGGGAGCGGAGTTGTCGGCGTCAGCATCACATTGGCCACCGACAACTCCTGCCGAGGAGCGCGCGTGGACGAGCCCTCAGGCTCGGTCAAGAGGGCGAACGTTGTCTGATGCGGCACTAGGAGCGGGCCGACCCGGGTGGAACGCCGGGTCCTCGTGCGATGGCGGCGGCTGAGCGGTCGCGGCGGGGCTCGTCCCAGCTGTCGAACTGTGCGGTGAGCCACCGGGGGTCGACCTGCCAGGTGCGGCAGAGGTTCAGCAGGGATGCGCCGTTGCGGTAGGCGTGGAGTACGTCGTCGCGGTGGAGGAGTAACTCTACTCGTGCGGCTTTGACTTGGGCTCTGGTGCGGCGGGGCAACGGTCCTTCTCCTCTGGGGTTGTGGGGTTGCTGGGCTGTTGGGCTGTGGGGTTACGGGTGTTCCACGACTTTCACGCCGCGTAGTTGGCGGATGAGGAGGGAGGCGAGCATGCCGGGGTGGCGGGGTTGGTTGTAGGGGGAGAGTTGGCCGTTGTCGGTGGTGGTCCAGCCGGTGGTGGTGAGGGTGTAGAGGGTTCCGGCTACGCCGTGGGGGTGGGGTTTGCGTACGCGGAGGAGGGTGTGTTCGCCGTGGCGGAGGAAGGGGCATTGGCGGGCGGAGATGTGGGCGTGTTCGGTGCAGAGCGGGGGCATGGTGGTGAGGGATTTCTCGGGCCAGGTGGGGGGTGAGTCCTGGCGTCGCCAGTCGATGAAGAGCCAGCCGTCCTTGTTGCGGTCGGCGGGCCGGGCGCAGATCTGGCAGAGGAGCTGTTCCATGCAGGTGCGCTGGCGGGTGGGGTGGAGGGAGTCGTACTGGATGTGTCCGGGGTCGTCGGATTCCTCGACGCGGACCCAGAGGTTGCCGTGCTTGTCCCGGTCCTGGGGCCGTTCGTCCCGGTAGACGAGGTGGGGCCCTTTCGCGGTGAACCCGATGTCCAACGCGGATTGCAGGGTGCCCCTGTCGGTGCTCCGTGAGGCGACGTACGGGGTCAGGAGAGGCATGGTTCCTCCTTGAGTTGTCTGGCGGCCCGGGGTGGCCGGGCGGGGCGGCCGGTGAGGTGGAGGTGGAGGCCGGTGGCGGGGTCGGTCACGGTGAGGAGGGGGGTGTGGGGGCGGGTTTCGAGGTGGTGGAGTGCGTGGGCCTGGTGCTGGTCGGTGGTGGCCCAGGTGCGGAGTGCTGTGGGGGCGTGGGTGCTGTGGAAGGTGACCGGCCGTACGTCGTTGCTCGTGTGGGTCCAGGGGGTGGTGCCTGGGGGTATGGGCTGTCCGTGTGCGTCGGCGAGGCGGAGTGCTTGTGTGCGGAGCCAGCGCAGGGCGAGGCGGCGGTTGGGTGCGGTGGTCCGGCCGAGGGGGACGGGGTGTGGTGTGGCTCCGGTGGTCATGGCGATCTCGGCGATGTAGGTGGTGCCTGTCGCGGCGGCGGCGGCGGCGGTGTTGCGTTCGGCAAGGCTGGGGCTGGGGTCGGGGTGGGTGAGGTGCCGGAGCAGGTCGCCCGCTGCTTCGACGGCGTGGAGTTCGGCGGTGCGTTCCGCGTCGCGCCGGTGGATCGCGGCGTCCAGTCCGGCGAGGAACAGGGCCCGGTAGGCGGGGTCGGTCTCGATGCGTCGCAGCTCGGTGAACAGCGGCTGGGGCCGGGGTGGTTGTGGGGTGAGGGCCCGCGTGATCCGGCGGGCGTACTGGCGGATGAGGAGTGCGGCGGCTCCTGCGGTGAGGGCGAGCCGGACGGGTAAGTGCGCGAAGGGCCTGGTCACAGCAGCCGGCCCTCGCTCCGGGCGTTGCGCCGCGCGTTCTCGGCCCGAAGACGCTCTATGCGGTCCACGGGACGGACATCCTCGGGCACGGCTTCCCACTCCTGTCCGCCGCAGACCGGCCGCAGCGACCAGTACGGGCCGGCAATCCCACGGAACTCGCCCACGCGGTCGGCGCGGCTGGTGTCGACCACGAGGGTGCCGGGGGCGGGAGTGTGGGGGGTGTGTCCGTTCGGGAGACCGTCTACTGCACACACGATCGTGCCTCTCCGTAGCTGTTCCACTACCAAGGCGGCCAGCGTGGCCTAGAGTCTGTGGCGCTTCAACTTGTTGGGCACGAACGGAAAGCTGGTGAAGGGCCCTTGAACCGCAAGGAGTTAGCCCCTGAGAGCAGTCCGGAGGCCGCCTTCGGTGCGCGAATCCGCAGGCTGCGCGAGGCTCACGGATGGAAGCAGGAAGAGCTGGGCGGACAGATGGGGTACTCCGGTACGCACATCTCTGCCGTCGAAACTGGTCGCAAGCTTCCGACTCTTCGCTTCTCGCGCAGTGCGGACCGTGTCTTCGGGACCGGGGACACCGCCGACACCTTCGAACGTCAGTGGCGTGAAATCCGGCACGGCAGCCTGCTGGAAGGCTTCCCGGAGTACGTGGGGTACGAAGGCCGGGCAGCGGAGATCCGGCTGTACGAAGTAGGCGTCCTACCTGGTCTTCTCCAGACCCCGGAATATGCAACAGTCCTCGCGGAGAGCGCCGTCAAGCGGGGGGCGATCACCCCCGAGCAGGCGCGTGAGCGGGTCTGTCTCGTCGCGGAGCGGCAGGCCGCGCTCGTCCGGAAGTCCACCGCGCCCCTCGTCCTGGTGGTGCTGGATGAGAGCTGCATCCAACGGCCCGTAGGCGGATCAGCCGTGATGGACGCGCAGTTGGCGCGACTGGTGGAGTTCGCCGAGCTGCCGAACACTGTGCTGCAGGTTGCCCCGTTCGGCATGGGGGAACGTCGCCCGTTCGACCTGCCGCTGTACATACTGACGCTCGCGGACCGCCAGCTCATGTCGTACGCGGAGTCCACCCAGCGGGGCCATCTCGAACGGGAAAGCACTTCCGTAGTCCCCCTGTTGACCGCCTACCATCAGTTGCAGGCCGAAGCGCTCTCACAAGCGGCATCCGTGGCCATGATCGAGCAGTTACGAAAGGGCACTCCGTGACGACCGAATCCCCCCGTTGGTTCAAGTCCTCGTACAGCAACAACGGCGGCGCCTGTGTCGAGGTCGCTGCCAACCTCGCCGCCTCGCGCGGCATGGTCCCCGTGCGTGACTCCAAGGATCTGAACGGCCCCACCCTGGACCTTCGTGCCGATGCGTTCGCCTCCTTCGTGGCGGGCGTCAAGGCCGGAGAGTTCGGCACTGCCTGACCCCCCGGTTCTTCGCCGAGCCGGGCAGCCCCATCGTGCGTGCGCATGGTGGGGCTTCGCGCTGATACGGCGGTTAGCTCATGTCGTACGCCGAGTCCGTCCAGTCGTCGTCACCTAGTAGGGCGTGGTCATGTGCGGTCTGTGGTGGCGTGTCCTCTTGATCGGTAGTGTCGTTGATCGGGTTTGCTGGGTGGGGAGTTGGCTGCGGTCCGGTGTGATCTGGAGAACTTCGCGGCGGAGATGTTCGAGCCGTTCGCGCGGGCGGATCAGCGTCGGTGGGCGGGGTCTATCTGCGGGGCCTGCTGCTGGACGGCGCGCGCAAGTCGGTGGAGCCGATGGCCGCCCGCCTGGGCGACTACGGGAACCGGCAGGCCCTGGCCCACTTCGTCACCTTCAGCCCGTGGGATGCGGCGCATGTGCGGGCCCGGTTGGCCTGGCGCCTGCAGCCGGTCATCAAGCCCACCGCGCCGGTCATCGATGACACAGGATTCCTCAAGGACGGGGACGCGTCGGCGGCCTGAGCTTCTACCGAGTCGTCCACGAACTGCAGATACTCATCGTGATCTGGACCGGCGCCTGCCCCACCTGTCACCGCGACATGCCAGACCCCGCACCAACATGACCCAGCTCTACTAGCTAGTAGCGGTGGGCGCCGCGTCTGCCTCTCAGGCGCGGCGGATCCGCCAGAGCCAGGTGCACGCGGCGGCAATCAGGGCGGTGATTACCAGGTTGGGCAGGAGAGCGGGAGCGCTGTCCTCCTGCAGGATGCCGGAGGAGAGGTTCCAGGTGACGATGAGGACCGTGGGCAGGACGGCGGTCAGCAGGACGCCAGTGGTTTTCTGGACGGCCCGCCAGTGCACCGAGGTGCAGAGCAGGACGGCGCCGATGACGCGGAACAGGACGCTGAACACAGGCCCCGGCTGGTCGGGGAAGACCATCCCGAAAGGGGCGGCGAGGGTGAGCATCAGGAGCGGGACCAGGGGGTGGACTCTGCCGGGCCGGGCGGACGGGGCGTCGTCGCCGTGGCTGCGTGCCGGGACCCAGGCGTTCCCGTGGGCGGCCTCGGCCAGTGCCGTCGCCGCGATCGTCCGAGGGTCGCCCAGCTCGGCCAGAACGACGACGACTGCGGTGCCGGGGCGTTCGGCACGGGTGACCTCGATGTGTTCGGCGAGGTCGGCGAGGAGTTCCTGGCGGCGCTCTGCGGGCAGTGCGGATGCCTCGCGCTCGACGGCGCGGAGGTAGTCCTGGACAAGGTCGGCGGTCTTCATGCGGGGTCTCCAGGGGAGGGGCGGGGGACGTTCAGGAAAGCGTCGACGGCGTTACGGAAGCCGGGCCACAGGAGAGTGAACTCCTCAAGCGCGGCCCGGCCACTGCCGGTGAGCGCGTAGTAGCGGCGCGGCGGCCCGACGGCGGACTCCTGCCAGGTGGTGGTGACCAGGTCGTCGCGGCGGAGCCGGGAGAGCAGCGGATAGACGGTGCCCTGGCTGGTGGCCAGGGCGCCGGAGTCCTCCAGGGCGGCCAGCAGTTCCACGCCGTAGCGAGGGCGGTCCCGCATGAGAGCGAGGACGCAGTACTCCAGGACGCCCTTGCGCAGCTGGGCGGTTGCCCGAGCCTGCTTAGCTGAATAACCTGGTTCCATGTGATGCAAGATACCTGGTGAGGCAGGCAGCAGGGAAGGGGGGCCTTTCTCTGGACATCCCCGGTGCCGGCCGAGCTGACGGATCTGGTGCGGGAGGCGTTCGAGCGCTGGGCGCAGCTGGATCAGGCCGAGCAGCAGCGGCGTTGCGCCTGCGGCAGCAGGCGGCGTCATGATGCGCCGCAGCCGGAAGGAGCGTGCCCGGTGGTCCGATGCCGATGCTGTGGCGGACCAGGAGCTGGAGGAGCAGGGAGGTTGGTGGATGTCGCCGCCGACCGGGCCGGTGGTGGTGACCGGTGTGGTGCGGCGCCTGCCCCACCTGTCACCGCGACATGCCAGCCCCCGCACCAACATGACCAAGCCCTATGCTGTGACCGGGATGGTTCACCGTGATCGGAAGGCGGCTCGCGGGACGAGCGCACGGAGGGCACTCCGTGACGACCGAATCCCCCCGTTGGTTCAAGTCCTCGTACAGCAGCAGCGGCGGCTACTGCGTCGAGGTCGCCGCCAACCTCGCTCCGCTGGGTGTGGTCCCGGTCCGTGACTCCAAGCGCCCGAGCGGACCCGTCCTGGGCGTCCCCGCCGGCGCGTTCGCGTCGTTCGCGGCGGGTGTGAAGGCCGGAGAGTTCGGCACTGCCTGACCCCCCGGTTCTTCGTCGAGCCGGGCAGCCCCATCGTGCGTGCGCAGGGTGGGGCTTCGCGCTGTTCCGGCGGCCGGCTCATGTCGTACGCACCGAGTCCGTCCAGCCGTCGTCACCTCAAGGCTTTTCCGTAAAGGCGAATCGCGCGCATGGGGTGTCGCCATGTCACTGCCGACGCGGACGGCCGGACCCTCCGCTATCGGCGGTGCACCGGAGACTGACCGCCGCCCTTGCGCGCGTGGGCTCCTGGCGGGTGCCTTCGGTTGCGCCCGGCTGTTCTCGGTCAAGGTCTGGCCTGTTGCCCGCCTGGAGGTTTGCACGGCGCCATTCATCCGTTCGGGTGGCCGACGTCGAACGCTTCCCCGGGGTGATTTCAGCGGGGTGAGCATGTGTCCGACACCTCGTCATCATCCCTTTTACCAAAGGTGGTTACAGCCATGTCTGCTGACGGAACCCCCCAGACGCCGTTCGAGCTCGGCGCCGACGACCACGCAAAGCTGGACGCAGTCCGTGAGGCGCTGCTGGACCCCTCGCCGCGTCGGATCGGCCGTCTGGACCAGTGGGGCCTGGCAGACGAGTACGAGGTGTACGCGGAGATCGCCCGGTACTCGGAGGTCTCCCTCGCCATGGAGGACGGGACGGTCCTGGACGCGTCGCTGAGCGTCCCGAAGAACCTCGCCCCCGGGCAGGTCTGCCCCACGGTCGTCCTGCCCGCTCCGCTGATCAGCGTCGGGCATCGTGCCTACCTCGGCATGATCTCCCGCTGGGCCCGGGGCGGCTACGTCGTCCTGGCCTACAGCCAGCGAGGTCTGGCCAAGTCCACGGGTGAGATCCACGTTGCCGGTCCGCAGGATGTCGCCGACGCCACCGAGGTGATCAACTGGTTGATCCAGCAGGATGGGGTCGACGCCGACCGGATCGGATTCTTCGGCGCCTCCTACGGAGCCGGCACGAGCCTGCTCGCGGCCGCGCAGGATCCGCGGATCAAGGCCGTTGCGGGCGCCAGCGCCTGGACCGACCTGTTCGCCTCCCTGTACGAGAACGGCACCCGTCACCTCAAGGCGTTCGAGGCACTCGTGGCGCTCTTCGGCGAGGACCGGTGCTCGGAGGAGTTCCGCGGGATCATCCAGAAGATCCGCGCCAACACCATCGACGACGAGGTCAGGAAGTTCGCCGAGGCACGGTCGCCCAAGAACTACCTGAACGCGTACAACGACGCCGTGACGCCCATCCTCATGACCACCACCTGGCACGAGACCATCTTCTCGGTGCCCGCCGTCATCGACTTCCATAGCCGTCTGACCGGACCCAAGGCCCTCCTCGTCCAGGTCGGCGACCACGGCAACGCCGAGCTTCCGGGCCTGTTCGGCCTTTCCGCCAAGCCCACGGACATGGCCTACCGGTGGATGGACCACCACCTCGGCGGCAGCGCCGGCGACGGGGCGGCTCCGCGGTTCGACGTCCGCTCGGAGTACATGTTCAACCCCCTCTCCGACGTCCGCCACCCCTCCTGGGCCGACTACGCCCTGCCGAAGAAGCGGTTGCACCTCGCCGACGCGGCCTCCGGGAAGAGCGACGGACAGCTGGTCGAGGGCACCGCGGCGGCGGGCTGGACCCGTTCGGTGAAGGCCACCGGCGCGGGCACCGACATCGTCGTGGCCCCCCAGCTCATCCAGACCGGCCTGGCCGAACGCCTGGGCCTGCCCCACGTCTACAAGACGGCCGACATCGACCGCGGCCTCGCGGCGGTCTTCTCAACCACGCCGCTGGAAAAGGCCATGCGCGTGCGGGGCGACCTGGAACTGCGGGTGACGGTGAACCCGCAGCAGGCGGATGCCACGATCGTCGCCTACCTGCTCGACCACAACCCGGTCACCGGCAGGGCGTACATCGTCACCCACGCCCCCTACACCTTCACCGCTGAGCAGGCGGGCCAGGCCACCACCGCGACGTTCCCCCTCCAGCCCGCCGACTACGTCCTGGCCAAGGGCCACCAGCTCCAGCTGGTCATCGACACCCACGACCCCCTCTTCACCGCACCCAACACCACCACCGCGGTGTACACCCTCGACATCACCTCCCCGGAGGGCACCGAGTCCTACCTCGACGTCCCCCTCCACCCCGTCAACTGACCCCGCCCTCCGGGACATCGGTGCGGCCCGCCCGAACACAGACGGGCGGGCCGTACCGTCACCTTCAGCAGGGCGTTCGGGCGCACCGGCGGCCCGTCCGGAACGTGTCCGGCGTCCGATCACCCCTCGTGGTCCGCCCGGTGCTGCGGTGGTACGTAGAGCGCGCTCCGGGGGACCTCGCGGCCCGACGTGGCGTCGATGATCAACACCCCCCGGCCCTCACGCACGATCTGGAGGTCCGCCCCGACCGGAAAGTCGTAGATGCCGATGAGCGCCGGTTCGATGGCGCAGAGCTCGTTGAAGTCGACGGGCACCCAGTTCTTCGCGTTCGACAGGTAGTCACCCGTGTCGGTGTCGCCCAGGACGCGCCAGCCGTTGTCGGCCGACTGCCGGGACGGTTTGCGATGCACCCAGCGAATCCGGCTCTCGCCCGCGAGAACGCTCCGCGTTACCAGGCTCGCTCCAGCGCCCGGGATGAACTCAGGGTACGGACGGGACATGCGTTCCTCCTGCGGTGATCGGGGTGAGTGTTCCATGCTCGCCCAACGGCTGTACGGGCAGGCCCGAGCCCCGGCCTGCGCCCTTCGGTACGGTGTCACCACCCGCTACGACAGGACCTGGGCCCGGAACGTACGTCACTTCGCCCCGCGTTGGCTGCCCACCGTCATCGAGGGCTGGAGGAACTGCGTCCGTCCGGCGTCCCGCGACCCCGACCGCATGGCCAACGGCCGTGCCCGGCCGCTCGACTGCCCGGACAGGGACACCCCTGAAATCCCTTCGCCCGTGCTTGCCTAGTCCCGTACGTTCGCGGGATTGTCCTCGCT